>NZ_JBITKE010000007.1:117751-692715 GCF_044460705.1 Nonomuraea sp. NPDC050022 | reverse complement strand
AGAGGGAACATGACCCTCAAGGCCCCGATGGACGAGATCGTCGCAAGGTTGCACCAGAAGGGTTTCTGCCAGAAGGACGGCTATCCGGACAGCAAAGTAAGTTGGACGGTGCTCGATGATGTAGATATCATCCGCCGATATAACACCGTGCTGAACGGCATACTGAACTACTACTCGTTCGTCAATAACTTCTGGGCGATGAGCAGGGTCCAGTACATCCTCCTGTATTCAGCGGCCAAGACGCTGAGCCATAGGCACAAGATGAGCTCAGTTGGGATGGTGTTCAAGAAGTACGGGAAGGACCTGACGGTCCGCGTCCGAGGGGATGACGACAGGGAGAGGAGCGTCAAGCTCCAGAGGCGCAAGTCCTTTGCTGCCAAACCTAACGACTTCAAAGTCTCGGTTCGGGACCCCGAGGATGCTTTGAGAACAGCCAGTTGGCAGGTGCGGACGAAGAGCAACCTGGGAAGGATCTGCGTGATCTGCGGCAACACGGATAGGGTGCAGATGCATCATGTCCGCCATATCCGCAAGATGGGAGAGAAGGTGGTCGGCTTCACGAAACTGATGGCTAAACTCAACCGGAAACAGATCCCGGCATGCGAGCCATGCCACCGTCGTATTCACAATGGGGAGTACGACGGTCTCAGGTTGGGGGACCTGGCAATCCCCGCAGGCTGATGGAGTAGTCCCGCCATTACTGGAGAGCGGTATGCGTTGAAAGGCGCACGTACCGTTCGGAGGGGGGCCGTTGTTTTCCACCTCAGTGGGGGCGGCGGCCTACCCTACGCTCCTGCCGACGCCTGAGCAGGCGGCGACCCTGCGCGCGGTCAACGCGGCCGCCTGCCAGGTCTCTCGCCAAGCCCACGTCCTGCGCTCGTTCCGCAACTACGACCTGCGCAAGCACACCTACACCCAGATCAAGGACGGATACGGGCTGGCCGCCCAGGCCGCGCAGCACGTCATCAAGAAGGTCGCCTACGCCTACGCCACCCTGCACGCCAACATCCGAGCCGGGAACCTCGGCAAGGCAGGCTCTGCCCGCCGGGTACGGGCCGAATCCACGCCGATCGCCTTCCGCCCCGACGCCGCCCAGCCGTTCGACGACCGCTGCCTGTCCTGGCAGATCGACGCACGGACGGTGTCGATCTGGTCGGTGGCCGGCAGGCTGAAGAATTTGAGGTTCACCGCGTCCGCCGAACAGCTCAAGACCCTGTCGGCATACCGCAAGGGCGAGTCCGATCTCCTCTACCGGGACGGCATGTGGTTCCTGATCGCCACCTGCGACCTCCCCGACCGGCCCGTGCGCGTCCCGGACGGATTTATGGGTGTGGATCTGGGCATCGTCAACATCGCCACCACCAGCGACGGCATCCGCCGCTCGGGCAAGGCCTTGAACGCGGTCAGGCACCGCCACCGGGAGTTGCGCCGCCGCTTGCAGGCCAAGGGCACCAAGTCCGCCAAGCGGTTGCTCAAGCAGCGCCGCCGCAAAGAAGCGCGGTTCGCCGCCGACACCAATCATGTCATCGCCAGGCAGATCGTGACCGAGGCAGAACGCACCGGCCAAGGCATCGCCCTGGAAGACCTCCAGGGCATCCGGGACCGGGTACGGCTTCGCAAGCCCCAGCGGGTCACGCTGCATTCCTGGAGCTTCCACCAACTGGGAGCGTTCATCGGCTACAAGGCGGCCCGGGCCGGGGTCGCCGTCATCCACGTCGACCCGGCCTTCACCTCCCAGCAATGCTCCTCATGCGGGCACGTGGACCGCAAGAACCGGCTCGATCAAGCCTGTTTCTCGTGTACGTCGTGCGGCTTCGCTGAGCACGCCGACGTCAACGCAGCCCGCAACATCGCCGCACGCGGTGAGACGGGCTGGGCAGTGAGTCACGCTGCCTGACGCGGACCAGACCGTCGAAGCCCTCGACGGCGAGGAGCTGCAAGCTCGGTCGCTTACGGCCGAGAAGCTGACGGTGTGCCGAACCATACGGAGAGTGCTTCTCGCAGGGTGGGTGTGGCGGTGTCGGTGGGTTCGTCGATGGTGGCGGCCCAGGCCATGTGGGCGTCGGGGCGGATCAGCAGGGCGTCGGCGAATCTCTGGTCGGTTTTGGCGGTGTGGATGTCGACGCGCTGCCCCCAATCTTCGGCGGCCTCGCGGAGGTCTGAGCGGTCGGCGAGGTCCAGGAGGATGGGCCGGGCGGGGTGCATGAGCTCGGCGAGGCTGATCATGCCCTGGTCGGTGTGCAGGGTGAGGTTGGGGGCGAAGGTGCCGGCCAGCGGGTGGGGGCGGGCGCCGGGCATCGGGTAGCGGATGTCAGAGCCGGCGACCAGCGCTCCCATGCGGCGCAGCGGCTGTTCGTCGGTGAGCAACTCCTGGAAGACCTCCCGCAGTGCTTCGGCGGCCGGGTCGTACCCGCGTCGTAGTGCGACCTGGGCTCGGGTGTGCAGCATGGTACGGGCGCCGGCCAGGTGGCGTTCGGCGTGGTAGGTGTCCAGCAGCCCGGCCGGGGCGCGGCCGTGGATGTCGGCGGCCAGCTTCCAGGCCAAGTTGACCGCGTCGAGCATGCCGGCGTTGAGTGCCACCCCGGTGGCCGGGAACAGGTGCGCCGCGTCACCGGCCAGCAGGATCCGCCCGGCCCGGTAGCGGTCGGCCTGCCGAGCCTTGAAGGTGAAGCGCGACAGCCGGAGCGCCTCTCCCACGGGCAGCTCCCCGCCGAGCACGCGGCGGATGCTGTCTTGCAGTTCGGCCACCGTCATCGGTACGTCGTCGTCGTATTCGGTGCTTTCGTCCTCGATGGTGTAGAGCGAGACGATCTGAGAGCCGGGTGAGGAGCCGAGGCCGAACAGGCCATGGTCGGTCCGGGTGAAACCCGCGTGGATCGTGCCGGAGCCGGGAACGTCGAGATCGCCGTTGCCGAGCACGGTCACCGTGTCGGGCAGGGTGACCTGGGCCAGCCGGTTGACCTCCGGATAGACGGTGCCGGGAAAGCCGATGCCGGCCTGGTCGCGGACCCGGCTGCGCGCGCCGTCACACCCCACGAGGTAGCGGGCGTTGATCCGGTAGGGTCCGTCCGGGCCCCGTACGTCCACGGTCACCGCGGCCTCGTCCTGGCTCGCCGCGGTCACCTCGTGTCCGCGGCGGACGTCGACATCGAGTTCGCCGGCGCGTTCGCCCAGGAGCCGTTCAAGCAGTTGCTGCGGCAGTGGCAGGGCGTGCAGCGGGGGATCGGTCAGCTGGGTGAAGTCCAGGTGCACCCCGCCGAACGGGAAGCGGGGCGCCGGGACAGGGTCGGTGCAGGCGGCTTCGAAGCGTTCCAGCAAGCCTCGATAGCGCAGCAGTTCCAGGATCTGCCCGCCCAGACCACCGGCCTTCGGGGTGTCCCGGCGCTGTGCCTTCCGTTCCAGCACCAGCGGCCGCACCCCGGCCAAACGCAGTTCGGCGGCCAGCATCAGGCCGGTCGGGCCGGCACCCACAATGATCACGTCGGCGTCCATCACTGGCCAATCCTCCTGCGGGCTTTCTTCGTGGGTTCTGGCTTCGGCTGACAACTCTGCGGCACGACCAGGGTCTTGCCGTGGGCCGGTGCTCTCCTGGACGAAGGGGTGGGCGTGCTGCTTCATATCGATGGCCTTTCCATGGCGTCGTTCGCTTCCAGGCCGCTTCTCAACGTGCGACATCGTCGGCCACGGTGGAGGTCGGGGTGCTGAGGACGGCGTCGAATGCGTCGAGGACGGGGGTGTGCAGGTAGGCGCTCTGGATCCGGTAGCGGTCGGGGCCGGAAGTCTCACGAGGCGCCTGGCGGAGGTCGGCGATGCTGAGCCCCAGTCCGGCGTCGGTGAAGGCGGCCTCGATGCTGCCCGGCTCGGGTGGCTGTAGCGGGGTGTCGTCGATGGTGAAGCCGAAGCGCGCGTTCTCGTCGGGGCGCATGTCGGCGGTGCGTCCGGTGATGCTGGTCAGGGCGAGGGCGAGGTAGTCATCGCCGAGGGAGTTGCGCAGGTGCTGTCCCATCGGCAGCCCGGTGAGGTGGCCGTTGAAGGAGACCGGCGTCTTCTGGATGTGGGCGTTGTGGGCGGCCAGCACGATGCGGGTGCCGGGTTCGGAGCGCTCCAGGTGCCACAGGACCGACCCGGCCATGTAGACGTCGCGGGCCGAGGTGTCGGCGGTCCACCCGGTGCCGGCGAACAGGCCGGCCATGGCGCGGAAACCGTAGTCGGCGTGGCAGGCGGCTTCCAGGCGACGCAGAGCGATGTCGTAGCTGTGCTGGTCGCCACGGGCGACATACAGCGCTTCGACGGCTCGCAACCGGATGAGCAGGCGCATCAGGATCGCGCTGAGAGCGTCCTGCTCGGCGGCGGCCAGGCGGGTCCAGGCCGGAGCGGCCGAAGCCGCAGAGGCACCGGCGAACGCTCCGGCGATCCGCATCGCCTGCTCGATCATCGGCAGGGTGTCGGGGTCGATTTCGCGCAGGTAGTCGGCGACCGGGGCCAGGGCGGGCAGCAGGGAGCCGCCGGCCGCCGGGATGTCGATGCCGGCGAAACGTACCGGCGCCGTGGCTGTGGCGTTGTGCCGGCGCATCCAGCGCAGCGGCTCATCGACTCCCACGGGGATGGCCGCGGCGAGGTGGGTCGCCAGGTCGTCGTCCGTGCCCTGGCCTTGGGCCCAGGCGTCCAGGGGGAAGCCTTCGCTGAAGCCGTACTCGAAGGCCAGGACGGTGAAACCGCAGCGTTCGGCCAGGAATCGCAGGATGCGCCGGCGCAGGAGCGAGAACTCGGTGATGAAGTGGGAGTTCTCGCCGAGCGCCACGACGCGCGCGTCGCCGATGAGGTCGCGTAGCGGCTCCAGGTCATCGAGCGGCGCCTCAGGGTCGAGGTGGGTGAGCGGGGCGGCATGGCCGCGAAGCCAGCCGGCGAACGGGTTGGGATGGGACGAAGCAGGCATGCTGATAGCTCGATTCCGAAGTGCTGAAGTGAGACAAAGTCATGGCCGCTCATGAGCCGAGTGATCTCACAACGTGTAGACCAGCGTGAGCACCTGGAACTCGCGCTCCATCGCCCGACCGGCGATCCCGGCGAGTTCTCCCGTTCCCGAGTTCGGGAGGATGCTTCCTTCGCTGCTCTGCTCGGCTCCGTCGGCCAGCCCCCAGTGCTGGATGACGAAGGTGCCCTGGCGGCCGTCGAGGGTGCCCGCGATGCGCTCCGAGGCGACATAGCCACCGCCGGCACCGCCCTGGGCGGTGAGCACCTCGGCGACACCCGTTCCTTCGATCACGCCCTGGTAGCGCTTCCGGATCGTGACCCGGGTCAGCTTGGGCCCCTCAGCGTGCTCGTCGTACACGATCTCGTCGAACTCGACGATCTCGAACTCCGCCTTGACGGCGTGTTCTACCTGCGGGTCACTCATGATGGCTCGATTCCCACGTGCTGACGCATCGGCGCCGGAGCGGGTGCCGTCTTCTCCAGGTCGTCGATGCTGCCGGACATGATCGTGCGGATGTGGTCGGTGATGTGCTGGAGCGGCCAGTCCCACCAGGCCACCGCCAAAAGGCGGCTGATGTGGGCGTCGCTGTGGCGGCGGCGGATCAGCTTGGCGGGGTTGCCGCCGACGATGCCGTAGTCGGGGACGTCCTCGACCACGACGGAACCGGAGGCGACGATCGCCCCGTGGCCGATGCGGACGCCGGGCATCACCAGGGACCGGTAGCCGAGCCACACGTCGTGGCCGACCACAGTGTCACCCCGTCCGGGAAGGCCGGTGATGAGGTCGAAGTGCTCGGCCCAGGAACCGCCCATGATCGGAAAAGGGAACGTCGAAAGGCCGTCCATGCGGTGGTTGGCGCCGTTCATGATGAACCGCACCCCCTCGGCCAGCGCGCAGAACTTCCCGATGACCAGCTTTTCCGGCCCATAGTGGTACAGCACGTTGCGAGTCTCGAACGCGGTCGGATCATCCGGGTCGTCGTAATAGGAGAACTCCCCGATCTCGATCAGCGGCGAGGTGACCAGCGGCTTCAGCAGCACCACCCGCGGCTGGTCGGGCATGGGGTGCACCACGGTCGGGTCGGCGGGAATGGACATCACAAATCATTTTCTTTCCGAAGAAGTAGCGGTGGAGTTGGAGAACGTCAGGCCTCAGGGCACATCCCTCGTAGTCCTCGGGCCCGGCCGCCCCTATCGGTACGGAACGCACCGTGCCGATAGGATGATGTCCATTCAGGGCCTGTGATGTCAAGTACGGACCGTTCCGTACCGATAAGGTGGCGGCATGACCGATACTCCCCACCGTCGCGGTGCCGACCGGACCGAGGCCATCATGCGGACCACGCTGGAGCTCGGCCAGGAGATCGGCTACGCCAAACTGAGCATTGAGGCGGTCGCCGCCCGTGCGGGCGCGAGCAAGCAGACCATCTACCGCCGATGGTCATCCAAGGGAGCCATGCTGCTCGACTCGCTGTTGTCGCTGAACAAGTCCGGCCTGGACTATCCCGACACCGGCGACATCGCCGCAGACCTGCGTGCCCAGATCTACGCGGCCGTCGATCTGCTGGCCAGGCCACCCTTCGGCCCCTTGCTCAAGGCCCTGATCGGCGAGGCCCAGCACGATCCCCAGGTCGCCGCCACGCTCAACGAGCGCCTCATCACCCCGCAGGCGGACAAGACCGTCGCCCGGCTGAAGGCGGCCCGCGACCAGGGCCAGCTGTCACCCGACTTCGACCTCGACCTGGCGATGGCGATCCTGTCCGGCCCGCTGTACTTCCAGCTCCTGATCACTCAGGAAGAACTGACCTATGAGTACGTCGACCGGATCCTCGACGCCCTGTTCACCGGGATGGGCCCCCCGCCACGTACGCGGGCATCTCGCGTCGGGCCGCCAAGCTCGTCGGCCCCACCCGTTTCATAGGCAAATGCCGATGCCGACCGCCGCGCGGAACCAACCCGATGGACCGTCACGGAGATCGAGACGGCCGCGTGACGAAAAACCCGGAGACCGCTCTAGCTTGGGGCGCTGCCCGGCCGCGGGGCCGGTGGGAAGAGGGTCTGGACGGCGCGGACGACGGCGGCGCGGCGGGCGGCGAGGGAGGGGTCGGCGGCGGCCCGCTGGGCGAGAGCGGCGAGTTCGGGCTGGCCGATCCAGGCGGATGCGAGCTGGGTGATCAGGGACATCACGTCGACCGGATCCCAGACGGGGTCGAGGTCGCCGGCCTGCTGGGCGCGGCGGATCTTCTCGATCTTGCCGAGGATTGCCCGGCCGTAGGGGTCGGGTGTGCCGTCGGCGGGCTCGGCGCCCAGTTCCAGGCGTCCCCAGCTGATGAACCGGTAGCGGTCGGGATGGGCGTTGAAGTAGTCGAACAACTGCCCGGCGTAGGCGGGCAGGTCGGCCGGGTCCATGTGGATGGCCTCGGCGGCTACCGCCAGCTCCTGTGCCGCCACGTACCCGTAGAGCTCCTCCTTGCTGCGGAAGTACGCATAAACGCGTTCCTTGCTGCTGCGGGCGGCTTTGGCGATCCGGTCGACCCGCGCGCCGGCGATCCCGTGCCGGGCGAACTCGGCCTGGGCGGCGGCGACGATGCGGTCGCGGGTGGAGTCGGTACTCGCCATGCGTTTCACCTTAGTGAACCGAACCGTTCGGTTTGACCTGGTGGGTGTGCGGAGTAGTGTGAGCGGGTCAATACCAAACGGTTTGGTTTTGCCTTGTGGAGGGATCCGCTATGCAGCAGCGCACTCTGGGCCGCCAAGGTCTGGTCACCTCGGCCATCGGTTACGGCGCGATGGGCATCTCCTTCGCCTACGGACCCGGCGACGACGCCGAAGGGGTCGCGGCGATCCAGCGCGCCTACGAGCTGGGCGTCACCCATTTCGACACCGCCGAGCTCTACGGCTGGGGCGCCAACGAGAAGCTCGTCGGCAAGGTCGTCGCGCCGTTCCGGGACGACATCACGATCGCGACGAAGTTCGGCTTCACCCGCGAGTACGGCACCGACTCCCGCCCCGAGCACATCCGCGAGGTGCTCGACAACAGCCTGCGCCATCTCGGCGTCGACCACGTCGACGTGCTCTACCAGCACCGCGTCGACCCCCAGGTGCCGATCGAGGACGTCGCCGGGACCGTGAAGGAGCTCATCGAGGCGGGCAAGGTGAAGTACTTCGGCCTGTCGGAGGCGGGCCCGCAGACTCTGCGCAAGGCCCACGCCGTACAGCCGGTGTCGGTCCTGCAGACCGAGTACTCGCTGTTCGAGCGCGAGGTGGAGCAGCTGTTCGCAGTTCTGCGGGAGCTCGGCATCGGGTTCGTGGCCTACTCCCCGCTGGGCCGCGGCTTCCTCACCGGCACCGCCCAGCCCGCCGGGAGCTACGACGCCACCGACATGCGCAACAACGACCCGCGCTGGCAGCCCGGCAACTTCGAGAAGAACCTGGAGGCCGTACGGCAGCTGACCGAGCTGGCCGCCTCCAAGGACGCGACCGTCGCTCAGCTGGCGCTGGCCTGGATCCTCGCCCAGGGCGCGGACATCGTGCCGATCCCCGGCACCCGCAGTCCTCAGCGTGTGGCGGAGAACACCGCCGCCGCCGACCTCACCCTGACCAGCGTCGATCTGGACACCATCGCCCAGATCCTGCCGAGTGGCGGCTTCGGCGCCCGCTACGCCCACCTGCCCGTCTGGGTCTGACCACCACCTCGCTCAGGACGTCAACGCCTCGTGAAGCCGCTCAGGCCGGATCGGCTGGGCAGAACTCCGACTGAAGCACGTCGGTGAGCGTGCCGATCGGGTTGTTCCAGTCGCCGTTCACGTTGCTCACCACCATGCGCCTGCCGTCGCGGCTGCCCATCGCGTACGAATACGAGCCGCTGATGGCGCCCCCGACACCCCACACCGTCACGCCGCACGACAGCTTCTGCGAGAAGACGCCGAGCCCGTACGTGGTGTTGGGGATCCATCCGCCCCCTGTCGAGACGGCGGCGAACATCTCCCGCCGCTCGGCGGGCGCGAGAAGCCGGCCGCGCAGCAGCGCGCTGACGAACCGGTCGAGATCTCTGACCGTCGACACCATGCCGCCGGCCGCCCAGCCCGTGGACGCGTTCATCTCGGTCACGTCGTAGATCTTGGCGTCGGGGCCGGTGACGAACAGCGTCGAGTAGTGCCGCGCGTGTGGCCCGCGGATCACCGTGTCGTCGCCCGGCAAGTACGTCCCGGTCAGAGCCAGCGGGCGGACGATCCGCCGCGAGATCTCGCCGGCCAGCGTCCGGCCGGTCACCCGTTCAATGATCATCCCGGCGAGGATGTAGTTGGTGTTGGAGTACCCGAAGCCCTGGCCCGGCCCGAAGTAGGGCGGATGGGACATGGCGATCTTCACGAGTTGTTCCGGGCGGTACTTCTCGTAGCGGTGCTTGAAGAACTCCGGACCGACGAATTTGGCGAACGCTTCCTCGTCATTGCCGTAGTTGAAGATCCCGCTGGAGTGGTTGAGCAGCTGTCTGATGGTGATCTCGGCGCCGTCGTTGCCGTTGCCTTTCACCACCCCGGGCAGCCACTTCTCGACCGTGTCGTCGAGGCTCAGCCGGTGTTCGGCCGAGAGCTGCAGGATCACCGTCGCCGTGAACGCCTTGCTGGCGCTCCCGATGCGGAACCGCTCCTGCGGCAGGCGCTTTCGACCGGTTCGGGTATCGGCCACCCCCGCCGAGCCGAACCAGGACCGGCGGCCGTCACGGACCTCGGCGAGGATGCCGGGAAGACCGCCTTCGGTCACGGCCCGGTCGAGCGCACGCTGGACCTCGGCATGGCCGGGGGCGATGGCCGCCGAGGACGTCTCGGGGGCCGCCATGACGCTCGCCGCCACCGTCGCCATGCCGACGATCACGCGGGCCGTGCGGGTGAGCGAGAAGATCTTTTCCATCGTCACACCTCGTCCCAGGTGACCGGTAGCCGGTGCACGCCGTACACATCGGAGTGGGCGCGCAGCGGCACGTCCTCCGGCGGGATGGCCAGGCGCAGCGTCGGGAAGCGCGTGACCAGCGCCGGGAAGGCGACCCGCATCTCGACGCGGGCCAGTTGCTGACCGAGGCACTGGTGGATGCCGTGGCCGAAGGAGACGTGCCCGCCGACGTTCCGGCGCAGGTCGAGAGTGTCGGGGTCGGCGAACTTCGCCGGGTCGCGGTTGGCGGCCTGGACCGAGACGGCGATCGTGTCACCCGCCTTGATCAGATGACCGTCCAGCTCGACGTCCTCCAGCGCCGTCCGTACCCCGGTGTGGACGATGCTCAGGTAGCGCAGGAGTTCCTCGACGGCCTGGTCGGTCATGCCCGGGTCGGCGCGCAGGGCGGCCAGCTGGCCGGGGTGGGACAGCAGGGCGAAGGTGCCCAGGGCGAGCATGTTGGCGGTGGTGTCGAGACCGGCGCCCAGCAGCAGCGCCCCGATGTTGGCGAGCTCCTCATCGGTGAGGTCGCCGGTGGTCAGGTCGCTGAGCAGGTCGTCGGTGGGTTCGGCGCGCTTGGCGAGTACGAGCTCGCGCAGGGTCTCCTGCAGCGCGGCCAAGGCGCCGTAGCGCTCTTCCAGCGTGGTGTCGTTGTCGTTCACCGTCGCCGCGTGACGCTGGAAGGACTCGCGACCGGCGGAGGGGACGCCGAGCAGCTCGCAGATCATCAGCGCGGGGATGGGTTGCGCGTACGCCGTCACCAGGTCCACCGGCGGGCCGTGCCGTTCCATGGCGTCCAGGAGCTCAGCGGTGATCTGCTCGACGCGCTCGGTGAGCAGGCGCATCCGGCGGACGGTGAACTTCGCCGTGAGCAGGCCGCGGTAACGGGTGTGCTCGGGCGCGTCCATCCCGATGAACATCCCGGGCGGTGCGGGCGGGGGCTGGTCCATGGCGGGCGCTCCGGGCACCGGGGAGCGCAAGAGCTCGTGCCGTGAGCTGAAGCGGGGATCGGCCATCACCGCGCGGACCAGGGCGTGGCCGGTGACCAGCCAGCCCATGTGCCCGTCGGGGAAGGCCAGCCGACTCAGCGGCCGCCGCCGCGCCAGCTCCTCGGGCGGGTCGAAGGGACAGCCTGCGGGACGCGTCATGGAAAGCCCTGCCAGGTCGGTCATCTTTGCTCCTTCAAGTCGCGATAGTACGTCTTCAGAACACGCCAAAAGCTACGTTGCATTTAAGAAAGTGTCAATATATGCGGCCTGGCATTTAGCCGTTTACGCTGGTAAAGGGCGGCAAGAATTGCAATGACTCTGCGCCTGAATGCAACTACCAAGTTGCAATGGAGTGGAGGCGAACGCAATAATGTCCAGCGGATCGAGCCGCAGGAGGCGAAGACAGGTGCCAGGAGGCAGGCTGACCAACCAGGACCGTCGGCAGATCGCCGCGGGACTGGCCGATGGGCTCACCTACGCCGAGATCGCCAGGAGCCTCGGCCGGCCGACGTCGACCATCACGCGGGAGGTCATGCGCAACGGCGGGTCGGACGGCTACCGGGCCGATCAGGCGCATCAGGCGACCGAAGGGCGCGCGCGCCGGCGCCGGACCCCCTCGGCGCCGGCCCCGCCCGCCGCCACCGCCGCATACGGGCGTGACCCCGAAGCGGTGCACGACTTCACCGAACGCGTCACGGCGCTGCTGGCCCAGCAGGGACTCCCACGAATGATCGCCAGAGTGCTGAGCTGCCTGTACGTCACCGACAGCGGCAGCCTCACCGCCGCCGAGCTGGTCCAGCGGCTACGGGTCAGCCCGGCGTCGATCTCCATGGCCGTCGCTTACCTCGAGGAGCAGGGGCTGATCAGGCGCGAGCGCGACGCCCGGCGGCGGCGTGAGCGCTACATCATCGACGACGACGTCTGGTACCAGGCGTTCCTGATGAGCGCGCAGAGAAACCTCATGCTGGCCAACACCGCCTTGGAGGGAGCCGAGATCCTGGGCGCCACCACACCCGCAGGCGCCCGGTCGGAGTACGTGGGCCAGTTCCTCAAGCACACGAGCGAGGACATGGTTCAGTTGGCCGAGCACTGGCGCAAGACGCTCGCGGCGAAGCGCCGCGCCGCGAGCACCTGACGCGGTCCGTTCACTTCCCGGTGGGCTGGGCGCGGACGTGGAGGCGTTCGCCCTGCGGGCCGAAGAGCGACAGCAGCTCGACCGGCTCGGGGCCGGCGTTGCCGAACCAGTGCGGGATACGCGTGTCGAACTCGGCCACTTCGCCGGGCGTCAGGATCACGTCGTGCTCGCCGAGGACCAGGCGCAGCCGCCCGGCCAGGACGTAGAGCCATTCATAGCCCTCGTGTACGCGGGGATCGGGCTCGGTGCCGGGCCAGTTCGGCGGCATGACCTGCTTGAAGGCCTGAAGCCCGCCGGGCCGGCGGGTGAGCGGGATGAAGGTGGAGCCGAAGCGCTGGAACGAGCGCAGCTGCACGCGCGGGTCCCCGGTGGGCGGCGCGTCGACGAGCTCGTCCAGTGTCACCTGATGGGCGCGCGCCAGGGGCAGCAACAGCTCCAGGGTCGGCCGGCGCTGCCCGGACTCCAGCCGCGACAACGTGCTGATCGAGATGCCGGTCGACTCCGACAGCTCGGTCAGGGTGGCTCCGCGCTGCTGGCGCAGGGCCCGCAGCCGTGGCCCGACGGCGTGCAGAACGTCGTCCAGAACCGGCCCGTCATCGTCCATGAAACCCACTTTGCCACAACGGCAAACACCTCAGCCGCCTGACTGCGCGCTCACCAGCATCTGCCCGGCATCCGTACGGTCGTAGAACACCGACCGCCCGGCCCGCCGGCGCCGTACCAGCCGCGAGTCGAGCAGGACCTTGAGATGGCGGCCCACCGAGCCCAGGCCCTGACCGGTCAGCGCGACGAGCTGGGTCGTGCTCTTCGGGGTGTCGAGCAGCATCAGGACGTTGGCCCGCGCGGGCCCGAGCAGCCTGCCCAGCGCCTCGGGCACCGGCGCGCCCCCGGCTTCGGCCAGCGCTCCGGAACACGGGTACACCACCGCGTGCCGGTGCGCCGTGTCCCACGAGATCCAGGTCTGGCTCGGGGTGACGGGGACGAACATCAGCCGCGCCCCCAACAGCTCGCGCGGCGGGTAGTCGTAGGTGTTGATCTGCAGCCGGTTCTCGCCCAGCCAGCGCATCCCGGGGCGCATGTCGTCGAGGGTCGCCGCCCAGCCGCCCTGGCTCAGCCGCGCGGTGCGGGCGATGACGTCGGCCTCGATGACCCGCCGGCGGCGCGGCCAGTAGGGGAGCACGGTTTGCCTCCACACCCACTCCAGCACGTCGGCGGTGCGTTGCGGCAGGTCGGCGCGGTGGAGCCGGGCGGGCAGGGGACCGCCGAGCGACACGGTCAGGTCCGCGCGGGCGGCCTCGGGCGGTGTGTCGCGGATGCGTGCGAGCTCCTGCTCGAAGACGGGCTCGGCGTCGTCGGAGGGCGTGGGGGTGAGGAAGTCGGCGTTCCAGCTGCGGCCCAGGGCGGCCCGGATGAGCAGCGCGGTGATCGGGTCACTGGCCTGCCGGGCGCGGTAGGCGGGCAGGTGGGCGTCGAGCCACGCGCGCTCACCCGGATGCGCGGCCGTGCCCCGCTCCAGGGTCTTCAGGCTCGCGATGGCCTCGGCCAGGGGCGAGACGACGAACCGGCTGCCCGCGAGCGTGTCCGCGTTGACCTGCCACCAGCCCATGGTTTCGCCCCCCTGCGAAACATTAACGCCTCGCCGGGGGAGCCCCCGACACTTTCCGCCATGCGCACCTATCGCGATCTTTTCCGGACGCCGGAGTTCACGCCGCTGTTCCTGACCGCCGCCATGCAGGTGGCCGGCAAAACGGTGAGCGGGCTGGCCCTGGGAACGCTGGTCTACTCGGCGACCGGCTCGCCGCTGCTGTCGGCTCTGGCCATGTTCGGGCCGGCCCTGGTTCAGGTGATCGGGGCGGTCACGCTGCTGTCGGCGGCCGACCGGTTACCGCCGCGGGCCGCGCTGACGGGTCTGGCGCTGGTCTTCGCCCTCGTCACCGCCGCGCAGGCCGTTCCGGGGCTGTCGGTGTGGGCCGTCTTCGCGCTGCTGCTGGGGCAGGGGTTGATCGCCTCGCTGGGCGGGGGAGTGCGCTACGGACTGCTCAACGAGATCCTCACGCGGGAGGGGTACCTGCTCGGCCGCTCGATGTTCAACATGGCCGACGGCGCCGTGCAGATCTGCGGGTACGCGCTCGGCGGCGTGCTCGTGGCCGTCCTGTCGCCGCGCGGCGCGCTCCTGACCGGCGCGGCCCTGTACCTGGTCGCGGCGGCCGTGGCCCGCTTCGGCCTCAGCCGCCGGCCGCCGCGGGCCGCCGGACGGCCGTCGATCACCGACACCTGGCGGGACAACGCCCGGCTGTGGTCGGCCAAGCCGCGCCGTTACGTCTACCTCGCCATGTGGGTGCCCAACGGGTTGATCGTCGGCTGCGAGTCCCTTTTCGTGTCGTACGCGCCCGAGCAGGCGGGACTCCTGTTCGCCTGTGCCGCGCTCGGCATGCTGGCCGGTGACATCGTGGCCGGCCGGTTCGTGCCGCCGCTGTGGAGGGAGCGGCTGCGGGTGCCGCTGTGCCTGCTGCTCGCCCTGCCGTACCTGATCTTCGTCCTGCGCCCGGCGCTGCCCGTCGCGGTGGCGGCGATCGTGCTCGCCTCGGCGGGGTACGCCGCGAGCCTGCTGCTCCAGGAGCGCCTGATGGCGCTGACTCCGGAGGAGCTGAGCGGGCACGCCCTGGGGCTGCACTCCTCGGGGATGGTCACCATGCAGGGCGTGAGTGCCGCGCTCGCGGGTGCCGTCGCGCAGCTGACCTCGCCCGCGACGGCGATAACGGTGCTGGCGGCGGCCTCGGTCGCGGTCACCCTGACGTTGGCCCCCGGGCTGCGGCACCCACGTGACGCCGCCGCCCGGGAAAGCGTCCACGCCTGACCTCAGGCGGTCCCTGCTCGTACGTACGGGCCACGCCCCAGCACACCAGCAACGCCACCCCGAACACCGGCAGCCAGCCCAGCCGGGCCAGCACCCAGCCGAAGCCGTCCGGAGCGGTGTGCAGACCAGGCAGCGCGTCGCTCACGAACAGCCCGGCCACGGTGACCGTGATCAGCGCGGTCTGGTGCCACAGGAAGATCGTCATCGCCGACATGTTCACCAGCGCCACCGCCGCCCAGGCGGCCGGGCGGCGCAGCGCCCGCCGCAGCGGGCCTCGGAGAAGCAGGGCCGCGCCGCACTGGGCGAGGCCGAAGCAGACGGCCGCCAGGGAGGGCGGGTCGAGGTTGGAGACCGGGGCGCCGGGCACCCCGACCATGGCGGCCGGATACCCCGCCCACAGGACGAGCCCGGCCGCGGTGGCCGCGCCGCCGAGCAGCAGCGTCCAGCCCATCCCACGGCCGCTCAGGTCGCCCCGGGCCCAGGCCGCGCCGAGGCAGTACGGCACCAGCCACCCGGCCACCACGTTGACCCAGCCGAGCCAGGCCGGCCCGTCCAGGCAGTAGAGGATCAGGTCGCCGAGCAGGACGGCGGCGAGCGGCCACAGCGGATGCAGCCGGGCCACCAGCGGGGTCAGCGCCGTCAGCGCCGCGAACACCAGCAGGAACCACATCGGCGACAACACCAGCTTGACCAGCACGCGCACGGTGTCCAGGGCCACCCCGGAGGCCAGCAGCGCGCCCGCGACCACGGCCCACACCACCAGCACGGCCACGACCGGCCGGAACAGCCGGGCCATCCGCCCGCCGAGCCACCGCCCGTACGTGCTGCCGCGAGCGCGGGCGCTCGTGTAACCCTTCGCCCCGACCTGTCCACCCACCAGGAAGAACACCGCCAGGGTCTGGAACACCCAGGAGACGGGGGTGAGCTCGGGCAGGTGCTTGAGCGGGCTGGCGACGCGCACCGTACCGTCGCCGACGACCACGGCGGTCACCAGCCAGTGGCCGAGCACCACCCCGAGGATCGCCAGGGCGCGCAGCGCGTCGACGCCCCGGTCGCGGCCGGCCGGCGTGGACGCCTCGATCCGCTGGATGAGCTGGGAGGATGCCATGACGGCGAAGCTACGGATCGCCCCTTGTGGTCGGCTTCCCCCTGGGGAGTGCACCCTTGGCGTAGCTCCGAAGTAGCAAGTGGGTCAGTCCTCGGCCGGCCCGCCGACTCCGGCTCATAGCCTGACCGGCATGAGCGAGGAAACCGATCTGGTCCAGCGCGGCTACGACGCGCTGTCCTACCACTACCGGGGCGACGAGGACGACGACGGCCCGTACGCGCCGTGGCTCGAAGAGCTCCATTCCCGGCTGCCGCCACGGGCCCGCGTGCTGGATCTCGGCTGCGGCTGCGGGGTTCCCGTCGCCCGCTCGCTGGCCGCGGCCGGGCACGACGTGACGGGCGTCGACCTCAGTGACGTCCAGATCGAGCGGGCCCGGCGTCTCGTGCCCGCCGCCACCTTCGTCCGGGGCGACGCCACGGCCCTCGACCTGCCGGACGCCTCCTTCGACGCGGTCGTGTGCCTGTACGCCCTCATCCACATGCCGCTGGAGCGCCAGCCCGCCCTCATCGGACGCGTCGCCGCCTGGCTGCGGCCCTCGGGCCTGCTCCTGGTCACCACCGGCTGGGAGTCCTGGACCGGTACCGAGGACGGCTGGCTCGGCGGCGCCACGACGATGTGGTGGAGCCACGCGGACGCGGCCACCTACCGGACCTGGCTGCGGGAAGCTGGGCTGGAGGTCACCTCGGAGGCGTTCGTCCCGGAAGGGGACAGCGGGCACGCCGTGTTCTGGGCCCGCAAACCGGCCGGCTGACAAGATTCCGGGCGGGGTGCGGTAATCCGGGAGCGGCCGGAGGGACTACTGGGTGTGGACGATCCTCAAGAACGATTCACCGACCTCTACGACCGGCACTACCGGAGCGTGCTCGGCTACGCGCTGCTGCGCGCCGAGCGTGACGCGGCCGAGGACGTCTCCAGTGAGACGTTCCTCGTCGCCTGGCGGCGGCTGGACGACCTGCCCGAGCCGCCGCTGCCGTGGCTGCTCGGCGTGGCGCGCAACCTGCTGGCCAAGCAGCGCGACTCCCGCCACCGCCGGCAGGCTCTGGTCGACCGGATCACGGCGCTGACCACCTCGCGCGACCATGTCGGCTGGGACGTGGCCGACCACGTCATCGACAGGGAGGGCGCGCTGGCCGCGCTGTCGGCCCTGCCGGAGCAGGACGTGGAGGCGATGGTGTTCGCCACCTGGTACGGCCTGCCGCCCGAGCAGGCGGCCGCCGTCATGGGCTGTTCGGTCCGGACGTACAACGTGCGGCTCCACCGCGCGCGCAAACGGCTCGCCACCGCGCTGCGCCTGGAGCCGGGCGGCACGCGCCCACGTTCAACGCCGACGGCCGGTGGCCGGTTCCAAGAGAGCCCAGAGACCTGATGCCCGCAGCACCCCACCACACGGAGAATGACATGACCGACCGCTTGTTCGCCCAGCTCAAGCCGATGGAGCTGGACGAGATGACAGAAGAGGCCCACCGGCGGCGCCGCGCGGCCGACCTGGCCGCCGCCTTCCGGACGCCCCGCTCCGCGCACCCGTCCCGACGCCGGATCCGGGCTCCGTTCCTGCTGGTCGCGGGCACGGCCGCGGCCGGAGTGGCCGCGGCAGCCGTGATCGTCGTGACCGGCTCAAGCACCGCGCTCCCGATCGCCACCACGTCTCCCACCACAGCGTCCACCGCGCGGACCGCGATCGCGGCCGAGCCGGTGGACGCCCGCACGTTCCTGCTCGCGGCGGCCGCGACCGCGGTGCGCGAGCCGGCCACCTCCGGCCGCTACTGGTACGTCCGCGAGCGCACCTTCGCGAAGGTGCACGTCGTGCCGGGCGACTACATGACCCAGATCAAGGCCCTGCTGGCAGAGCAGCAGCGAAAAGAGAAAGAGCTCAAGGACAAGCCGGACGAGCTCGCCGCCCTGCGCAAGGAGATCACCGGGAAGATCACCGAGCTCAAGCAATCCGAGCTGCCGTACCTGGCGTTCACCACCGACACACAGGACACCTGGCGCGCGATGAAGCCGGGCGCGGCCAGTCGCTTCGTACGAGACCCGGACGTGAGCGTCACCTTCGGCACCCCGCAGGACGAGGCCGACTGGAAGGCCGCCGGCTCACCCGCCCTGACGGAGAAGAGGCCCCCCACTCGCGACGACAGCAGCGAGCGGATCCTGTCGATCGACAACCCGACTCTGACGATCCAGAACATCGCGCGGCTGCCCACCGACGAGAACGCGTTGCGGCGCCGCCTGGACGCCCTGTTCAAGCAGAGCCCCAACAGCGCCCGGCTCGACAGAGGCGGCTACTTGTGGCAGACGGGCGTGGACCTGATGACCGCGCCGATCACGCCCGGCACCCGCTCCGCCCTGTTCAAGGTGCTGGCCGGCCAGGACGGCATCACCTCGCGGGGCCGGGTCACCGACGCGGTGGGGCGCACCGGGGTCGCCCTCTCGACGGCGGGGGACGACGGGGTGGAGTTCCGGATGATCATCAATGAGGACACCGCCGAGCTGCTGCAGTACGAGGTCGTGGAGAAGGGGCAGCCGCTCTTGCGGGTGGCGCTGGAGCGGATGGGCTGGGCCGACCGCCTGGGAGACGTCCCGGCCTGACGCGCGAGTGTCGAGGCCCGCACGGGGGCAGATGCGGGCCTCTGACTGCTTGTCAGCTCAGAGTCGGTACGGCGCCGCCCTCGACCCGTTCGACTGTGACGCCGGACATGTGCCTGGCCCATCGGCCGGTGATCTCGCTGAGCCGCGCGGCCTGCGGAGGCGTGTGGCCCAGGCCGATCGCGTAGCGGGCCTGTCGGGGGCCGCGCTCGAACGGGCGCGGCCAGGCGTGTACGTCCGGCACCCCGGCCTCTTCCAGCCAGGTCAGCAAGTCCAGCATGCGTCCTCTGACGCGGCCGAGCGCCGCGTCAAGCTCCTCGGGGCGACCGGGGCGTACGGTCAGCACCGCCCAGGCCGCGTGACGGCGGTGGAGCGGCGGCAGGGCGGGCAACTCCGTGGACCGGCCGCTCTCCGTGAGCTCCCATGCCTGGTAGAGCTCCCGGGTGAGCAGGTCCAGGCCGCCGGAGGTGACGTGGCCGGCGCAGTTGCGTACGGGAGCGCTGGGCGTCATCACCGCCATCACGGGCGTCACGGTCGTCGTGGCTGGGATGAGGGTGACCGGTACGTGCCAGTCCCAGGCGGCCCACGTGCTGAAGAAGTGGCGTAGGAGATCGGTGTCGGATCCGTCCGCGGCATCGAGGACGGTGCGGGCGGCCAGCACCGCCCAAGCCAGACCGGGCAAACCGCCGAACGGGGCCGCGTCCAGGCCCTTCGCCCGAGCCCACGCCTTCACCCGGCGGGCGAGGCGGGCGAAACGCTCGTGTGCGGGGCCCACCGCGGCGCGGATCGCGTCCGCATCGCTGACGGCGCTCAGGGCGATGGCCGCCGCCTCGCCCAGTTCGGTGCGGCGGGACACGAGCTGCGCCGGAGGGAGCTGGCCGGTCGCCACCACGGTCAGGTCGACGTCCAGGCTGGACACTCGCATGCGCAGGCCCGGCACCCGTGCGCCGACCACCTGCCGCAGCCGGACGGCCTCAGGTAGCGCCGCCCGCACCCGCGCCGCCACGTCCATACCGGACGCTTCCAGGTTTGGGAGTGCCGCCACCAGGTCCAAGTCGGCTGCGGGGAGCGCGCAGCCCATACGTCGGGAGCCCGCCACGTGCACGATCCCGGGGCGCAGCGCCTCCGCCAGTCGGCGAGTCACGCGATCGGCCAGGTCGTCCAGACCCGGAACAGGCTCGGCGTCGAGCGCGGACGGGGCGGCGGTGGGCTCGGGTACGAGTAGGGGCGCGGCAGCGGCGGGTCCGGGGTCAGGAGGCTCGGGCGAGGTGGATTCAGGTACCAGCGCGGGCGCGGCGGCAGTGCGCTCGGGGACGGTGGGTTCTGGGAGCCAGCGGAGTTCGCCCGTACCCAGGGTGATCACCGCGCGCGGGCGCATGGGTTCGTCCCCGCGCCGCGACAGCAGCACCACGGCCCCGACGCGGGCGGTCATCGCGTCGAGCCGGATGCCCGCATGGTTGGGCGCCTTCACGCGGCCCAGGGTCAGGTGCGGCGTGTAGCCCTCCGCGCGGCCCACGCAGCGGGGGAAGCGCTGGTGGAGAACCTGGCGCAGGCGGGCCCACGGAGCGGGATCGGCCGCGGCCGGGTCGAGCCAGACGGTCGTGTCCTGGCGGTGCTGGAAGGAGCGGATCCCCTCCAGCCGTACCGCGAACGGCTGGACCTCAGCGGCCGCCGCGGCCAGCAGCGGCGCCGCCGCGTCGAAGGCCGACTCCGGCACGAACCCGAAGAGCAGGTTGACGTGCGGCGGCCACCGGTTCACCTGCGGATCGTGCGTCCGGCGGACCGCCTGGATGGGTGCCCACAGCTCCTCCGGCGGAATCCAGGCCACCGCCGTTCGCGCGGTCGGCGCCATGTCCAGCACCCCGGCGGGCGCACTGCCCGTGACGTCGAGGACGGCCTCCACCCCGTAGTGGTCGGAGACGTACAGCCCACCGGGATCGGGGCTGTCTCCGCGCAGGACGGCCGCGACGGTCCGGGGGCCGCCGCGCACCAGTACGCGGTCCAGCCGGGCGGCCCGCCCGGACAGCGAGGACAGCGCCGCCAGCGGGTTGGCGCGCGGGTCGAAGGTGGGCGTGTGGTCGCCGGGCCCGTACGCCTCCGTCCAGACGTCGCGCAGCCCGAGCATCGACGCGGGGACGTCCGTGCCGTCATTGAAGTCGCCCATCAGGACCAGGTCACCCTCGACCCCCGCCAGTCCTTCGGCGATCAGGGCGAGTTCGGCCCGCCGCCGTGCCGCGCCGTCGGCGGTGTGGTCGCTGGTCAGATGGGTGGTGGCGACGACGAGCGGGCCGGCTGCGGTCTCGGTCGCGAGGGCGGCGACGGCCTTGTGCGGGCCGAGCCGGTGCCAGGCAGCCTCCCCGACGGGCAACCGGCTGAGCAGCAGCAGCCCGCTGTCGGCGACGTCCTCGCCGCCCGGATCGGTGCCGATGGTGTAGCGGGCCCGCACCCACGGGGCGGCCAGCAGGAGCGACAGCAGCGCGGGCTCGACCTCCTGCAGCGCGATGACGTCGGCGTCGGCCGCTTCCAGGGCCGCCAGCAGCATGGGACGACGCCGCGCGGTGTCGATGCGGTCGCTGTCGTAGCGGTCCCACAGGGTGTTCCAGGTCAGGACGCGCACGGCCGCACCTGTGGACGCCCGCGCCGCTTCCTGCCCCGTGCTGGGCCGCCAGCCGGCGGCCGGGTCCCAGGCGTGCGGGGTTCTGGCGCTGAAGACGGGCGCGCGCAGGCGGCGCGGGGCGCGTACCCGGCCCGCGTCGCAGGCGTCGATCCGGTCCAGTCCGGTGGCGCGGTCCCAGATCGGCTCGCCGTCCGCCTCGACGAACAGCACCCGGTGCCACGGAACGTCGCCGCCGGGCACGAAGGTGGGCAGGGGGATGCGCTTGGGGGCGGCGTCCCGCTGGCCGACGCCGAGCACGAAACGCGAGGGGTCGAAGCGGGGGTCCCAACGGACCCGGTGGTAGATCTCCTCGCTGGTACGCATCACGCCTCTTCCTCCTCCAAGGCGCCGTCCACGTCTTCGACGGTCCCGGACGCGCCGACGTACCAGGTGTGATGGGCCTGACCGGGGTACGGCGGGACGTATCGGCGCACCTGATCGTCCAGCACGTGCGGCGGCACCGGATGGGCGCGGCGGGCGTTGCGCCGGTGCAGTTCGTCCGCCTCCACCAGCGCGACCACGTGCGTCGTCAGCGCGGCGCGGCGGCGCGCCACGGTGTGGACCAGGGAACGCTGGTGCTGATTGAGCGAGGTGGCGTCCCATACCACGGTGCCACCGGCCGCCAGGGCGGCGTCGAGGCGGACCAGTCCCTCGCCGAGCACTTCGCGGTTGGCCCGCTGGTTCGCCCGCGAGCCTCTGGCGGCACGCAGATCGTCCAGCGACAGGAACACAGCCCCGTCGACCTCCCGCAGACCGGTCACTTCTGGCAGACCGGCCGTCTCCCGCAATGCGGCCGTCTTCGTCAGACCGGCCGCGAACGTGCTCTTGCCACTGCCTGACGGTCCGACCAGATGTACCAGCCGGGGGAATCGCCCCGACCGCCACCGCCAGGTCGCCGCCACGGCCTCCTCAACCGTGGCGACCTTTCCCCTGGCCCAGGCGTCGCGCGCCTCCGCCCAGCAGCGCTCGGCCGCCTCCCCGCCGAGGTCGGCCAATGCCTCGCGCAGACCAGCCCGCAACGGCTCCAGCGGATCGGGCCCGAGCAGCCCGGCGTCCTCGGCGTACAGGGCCGACCATTCGACCTGCTCACGCTCCTGGTCAGCCTCATCGTCCACGCGCGCCGCCGCCACGGCGTGCAGCACGCCCAGGTCGGCGGCCAACGCCATACGCCCCAGCCCGGCTCGCCTCTCCTCATCCGGGTACGGCCGGCCCAGCGCGCCGTGCAGCCCGCTCAGATCCGCGACCCGCCGCGCCAGCCGCATGCCCAGCGGCCTGGCCAGCCGGGCCGCCAAACGCGCTCGCGGTACGGAGTGCAGCGCCGTGGCCAGCAGGCCCGCCAGCCGGGCGTCCCCGCGCCGGCCGATCGCGTCCAGCCGAGCCGACACCTCGGCCACCGCCTCCGGGGCGATGTGCCCTGCTTCGGCTGGGGCGAGGTCCACCGCGGCCAGCAGGGCGTTCACCTCGCAGTCCGCGCCCGAGCGCACCGACCACAGCGCCGCCCTCGGGCCAAGAGTGTTCGGCACGACGGTCGCGTGCATCCAGTGCGTACCGGTCTGGACGTGCCCCCGGCGCACCCACTTGGCCACCCGCCCCGCGAACTCCGCCCGCCCGAATCCCTCGACGGCCCGCACCACGTAGCCCTCTTGCCGCTCCGGGTTCAGCCGCAGCCCCTGCAGCGCCCGCTCGTCGAAGACACCGCGCCACAGCAGCGGCGGGACCGGAATCCCCAGGCCGCGCAGGAAGGCGACCGTGCGGTCCCAGTCCAGGCAGCGATCGTCGTCCCAGACCGAGAAGCCGTAGAACCAGCTGTCCAGCTCCTGGTAGGCGATGGAGTGCCGGGCGTACATGTTCTCCCCGCACACCCGCCACCCCGCCGGGATCCGGCCACCGATGCGCCCTTGCAGAGCCTTGACCCACGCTCGGGAGGGATGGTGGGCCGAGTCCAGTGACCGGGCGTGCATCCCGTCCGTATAGAGGGTGGTGTTCTCGCCGTCGAGCTTCTCCGTGACCACGACCTCGCGCCCGCGCAGCCCGGACAGATCTCCCGCGCGGACGTCGTCCGGCGTCACCCCGGGCGACCAGGGCAGGTGAGGGGTGCGCGGATAGTGCACGCGCATGATCCCTCCCCCTTCCGGCTGAGGTCACAGTACAAGCGGCAAGAAAACGCCTCCATCGAATAAACGCCCACCGACCATTGCAGAATTCTTGACAACTATATTTTTCGGTGGGAGGCTGAGGACACCGCAGACAAGGAGCACAGCGATGAGAAAGATCGTGGCGGGCCTGTTCATCTCCCTGGACGGCGTCGTGGAGTCCCCCGAGAAGTGGCACTTTCCCTACTTCAACGATGAGATGGGGGAGATCGTCGGCTCGCAGATGGAACAGGCCGACGTCATGCTGCTCGGACGGCGGACCTACCAGGAGTTCGCCGCCCACTGGCCGCAGCAGGACCCGGCCGACAACCCGTTCGCCGACCGCATGAACAACACCCCCAAATACGTCGTGACCAACACCCTCGACACCGCCGAGTGGCAGAACACGACGATCATCAAGGGTGACGTCGTGGCCGGTCTGACCAAGCTCAAGGAGCGGCCCGGCAAGGACATCGGCATCACCGGCAGCGCCGCCCTGGTCCGGTCGCTGCTGGCCGACGGCCTGCTCGACGAGCTGCGCCTGCTGGTCCACCCGATCGTGGTCGGCTCCGGCAAGCGCCTGTTCGAGGAGGGCACCGGGCAGATCCCGCTCCAGCTGGCCGACTCCCGGACGCTCAGCACCGGCGTCCTCTCCCTCACCTACGGCAGGGCGTGACATGGCTACCAAGACCGTCGCCGACAAGCTGCTCGTCAAGCCGCGGACCGCCGTCTGGATCTCCGACGACGAGCACCGCCCGCTCGTCGAGCCACTGCCCGAGGGCGCGCGGCACGTCGACGACCTGGGCGAGGCGGGCGTGGCGGTGCTGTTCGCCGCCGACGCCGCCACGGTCCGTCGGCTCCTCGACGAGCACCGCGATCGGCTGGGCCGGCCCGCGGCCCTGTGGGTGGCCTACCCGAAGGGCAACAAGGCCGACATCAACCGCGACACACTCTGGCCCATCGTCGCCGAGTACGACCTGCGGCCGAACGGGCAGGTGGCCGTGGACGAGGTCTGGTCGGCGCTGCGCTTCCGTCCGCTCAAGGAAGGCGAGCCACCTTTCACTGGTGGCCGGTAACCCCGTGAGGCCAGGCGGCGCCGTCTCCGGTCCACTCGGGGGTGCCGGTCCACTCGGGAGTTCCGGTCGGCTCAGAGGCGCCGGTCGGCGCGGGGGGCAGGCGCATCAGCAGGCCGTCGCAGCGGCAGGGCGAGCCGCACCGGTGGCAGTGACAGTCGCCCACCACCGAGGCCTGTTCCCAGTATCGGCGGACGGTGGTCACCGGCTCCCAGCCGGCCGCCTTCAGCACCCCGTCGGCGCGCCCGGGCCGGTCGCGTAGCCACACCATCGCGTACGCCTCGGTGCACCGCTCCCTCAGCCAGGCCGTGCGCTGGACGGCGAGGGCGGTGCCGAGGCCACGACGGCGCACCGACGGCACCACGGCCATGGTGCTCAGGATGCCGACCCGGCGGCCGTCTGCGGACGGCGGCGCGGGGGAGAGGATCCCCGGCGGCATCGGAGCGGTGAACGCGCGATATTCCTCGTCGTCGATCACCTGGGCCAGGGCCGCTCCCACCGGCGTCATCGACCCCTGCGGGAAGGCCGCCAGGAACTGCACCCTCTCGTCGTCGCGCATGTGCCGAAGGAGCCGGTCGACGGTGAGCACGCCGTGGCCGAGAGCGGCGTTGACGACGGCGGCGGCCGCCGCGACCCCCCGCTCGTCCCCGAGATGAAGCCGGGCGATGAACCAGCCGGGCGGCGTGATGGGCGAATGCATGCGAGTCACGGTCCTCGTTATATCTGGGTACCGTTCTCGAATTCAGGTGAACGAAATTCACGTATCTCCAGCTTAGTACTATGATCGGAGTGGTTTGAATTCCGATCCAGGAGATACGCATGCGGCAGAACCCGGCACGACGGGCGGCGCTCCTTGACGCCGCCATCGAGGTACTGGCCCGCGAGGGGGCGCGCGGGCTGACCTTCCGTGCCGTCGACGTCGAGGCGCGGGTACCCAACGGCACGGCCTCCAACTACTTCGACAACCGCGACGACCTGCTCACCCAGGTCGGTCACCGCTTCTACGAACGGCTGGAGCCCGAGGCCACGATGGTGGCCGCCGCGCTGGAGGGACCACGCGACCGCGACCGGGTCACCGAGCTCATGCACGACCTGGTGGACCGGATCAGCCAGTTCCGCTCCGGCTACCTGGCCCTGCTCGAACTCCGCCTGGAGGCCACTCGCCGCCCCGAGCTGCGCCGCCTGCTCACCGAACGCATCCGCGCCGACGTCGACGCCAACATCACCGCCCACACGGAGTCCGGCCTGCCCGGCGACGCGACCACCGTGGTCCTGCTCTACCTGGCCCTGAACTGGCTGATCCTCGAACGGCTCACGCTGCCCGACGTCTTTCCCGAGGACCAGATCCACGACCTGGTCACCGACGTGGTCGAACGCGTCCTGCCCGACCCCGGACGTTAGCCGCTGGTTCCAGGCCCGGACGGCGCGTCAGCCGAGCCGAGGTCCGTGGACGTCAGCCGAGCCAGTGTCCGTCGCGCATGAGGTCGCGGCCCTCCAGCTCGTCGGCCTCGCGCCAGGCCTGCAGCCGCTGGGGCTGGATCCGGAAATAGAGGTAGGGGCTGCTGAGCCGGCGCGGGTCGAAGCCGGTCTTGGCGGCGAAGGCGTCACCGAGCTGGTCGGAGAGCTCGCCGGCCGGGACCGTCTGGACGCTTCCCTCGATGAGGACCACATCGCGGGTCGGGCCGATGCCGAGGCGGACCTTGCCGGTGGCCTGAAGGTTGCGGGCGGTGGGGCTGGCGGCCGGAGTGGAGATGAGCAGGGTGGCACCGTCCCAGAGGAAGGACAGCGGCACCATGTAGGGCGTCCCGCCTTCGCCATCGGCCGTGGCCACCCAGGCGTCGACGTCCTGGGCGAGGCGGTCGAGGGTGTCCTGCTTGCGCTGGTGCAGGGTACGGGGCGAGTCGCTCATCGGAAGTTGGGTCCCTTCATGCTCCAGATCGATGCTTGACCCTACAGAACGACCGGACCGCCGTAGTGCCCGCAGGCCCGCCCACCGGGGATCCTGGCAGACTGAGACCGGCCGCCATCCCGCCATCCCGAGGAGGACCGGTGCGTTACGTGCTGATGTTGTGCAGCGACGTGTCCGACGAGACCGTCGCCGGGCAGGATCCGGACATGGTCGGCTGCGGCGGCTGGACCGAGGACATGGAGCGCCGCGGGATCCTGCGCGGCGCGGTGGGCCTGCGGCCCAGCAGCGACGCGACGACGTTGCGCGTACGCCGTGATGAGGTGTTGCTGACCGACGGCCCGTTCGCCGAGACGAAGGACCAGATCGGCGGGTTCAGTGTGATCGACTGCGCCGACCTCGACGAGGCCATCGAGCTGGCCGCCGCCCACCCGTGGGCGCGCGTGGGACAGATCGAGATCCGGCCGGTCTGGCAACCGTGACAGGCACAGATCGCGACCAGGCCGATCCGGCGACCGCGACGGGCACAGATCGCGACCAGGCCATTCTGGCGACCGTGACCGACCAGGTCACCGGCGCGGTCGCGACCGCGTTCCGGCAGGAGTGGGGGCAGGTCGTCGCCACGCTCATCCGGATGACCGGCGACTGGGACCTGGCCGAGGAGTGCGCGCAGGACGCCTTCGCCGCGGCGCTCGAACGGTGGCCGCGTGACGGAGTGCCGCGGCGGCCGGGCGCGTGGCTGACCACGACGGCCCGCAACCGCGCGCTCGACCGGCTGCGCCGCGACGCCGTCGGGGCCGAGAAGCTGCGGCAGCTGGCCCTGCTCGACACCCAGGACGGTGAGGGGGATGGCGACGAGAGCGGGGTGGGTGATGACCGGCTGCGGTTGATGTTCACCTGCTGCCATCCCGCGCTCGCTCTGGAGGCGCAGGTGGCGCTGACCCTGCGTACGCTGGCGGGGCTGACGACGGCCGAGATCGCGCGGGCGTTCCTGGTCACGGAGCAGACGATGTCCAGGCGCCTGGTCAGGGCCAAGTCGAAGATCCGCAACGCGGGCATCCCCTACCGGGTGCCACCCGCCCACCTGCTGCCCGAGCGTACGACGGCCGTGCTGGGCGTGGTGTACCTGCTGTTCAACGAGGGATATTCGGCCAGCGCGGGCGCCGATCTGGTGCGGCGCAATCTGTGCGGCGAGGCGATCCGCCTGGCCAGGGTGCTGGCGCGGCTGATGCCCGGGGAGCCGGAGATAGGCGGGCTGCTGGCGCTGATGCTGCTGCACGACGCCCGGCGGGCCACCCGGGTGGACGCCGCCGGTGTGCTGGTGACCCTCGAACACCAGGACCGCGGCCGCTGGGACACCGGCGAGATCGCGGAGGGCGCCGAGATCCTGGAGCGGGCGCTGCTCGAAGGCCGTCCCGGTGCTTACCAGGTGCAGGCGGCCATCGCGGCCTGCCACGCCACCGCGGCCAAGGCCGCCGACACCGACTGGGCGCAGATCGTCGCCCTGTACGACCGGCTCGCCCAACTTGTCCCCTCACCGGTGGTACGCCTAAACCGGGCGGTGGCCGTGGGCATGGCCGATGGCCCCCTGGCCGGGCTGGCGCTGGTGGACGGTTTGGCGGAGTCGGGCGAGCTGGACGGCTACCACCTGCTGCCGGCGACGCGCGCCGACCTGCTGCGACGTCTGGGACGCGACGGCGAGGCGGCCGATGCCTACCGGCAGGCGCTCGACCTGGCCGCCAACGACTCCGAACGCCGCTACCTGGCCGGACGGCTGGCCGAGGTCAGCTGAGGGGAGGCGGGTGTCGGTTCCGGCTTGTCCCGTTCGTCGGTGAGGCGAGATGGCCGGCAAGGGAAAGAAGGAATCTCATGCACACCGTGCTCTCAGCCGACGGCACCCGCATCGCGTACGAGCGGTCGGGCAGTGGCCCGGCGCTCGTCCATGTGACCGGCGCGCTCTGCGACCGCTCGACGGGTGCGCCGCTGGCCGCGCTGCTGGCGCCGTACTTCACCGTCTTCGCCTATGACCGGCGCGGGCGGGGAGACAGCGGCGACATGGGGCCGTACCAGGTCGACCGCGAGGTGGAGGACCTGGCAGCGGTCATCGCCGAGGCCGGTGGGGAGGGGGCGGTGTACGGCATGTCCTCGGGGGCGGCGCTGGCGCTGCGGGCGGCCGCCCAGGGAGTGGCGATCACCAGGCTGGCGCTGTTCGAGCCGCCCTACAGTCCCGACGACGCGGACCGGCTGGCGCGGGCCCGCACCTACGAGACCGAGCTGACCGAGTTGCTGAACGCGGGGCGGCATGGGGACGCGGTCGCGCTGTTCATGACCACGGTGGGGCTGCCGGCGGAGCTGATCGGCCAGATGCGGGGGGCGCCGATGTGGCCCGCGCTGGAGGCACTGGCGCCCACCCTCGCCTACGACGCGGCCGTCATGGGCAACGGCTCCACAGGCGGCGCGTTGCCCGTGGAGCTGGCGGCCAAGGTGGGCGTGCCCGTCCTGGTGACCGACGGCGGGGCCAGTCCGGTGTGGATGCGCGACATGGCGCGGCGCCTGGCCGCCGCGCTTCCGGAGGGGCGGCACCGCACGCTGGAGGGTCAGACGCACGATGTGGATCCGCAGGTGCTCGCCCCGGTGCTGCGGGAGTTCCTCAGCGATGCCACCTGACGGCCGCCCGTCGGGCAGCAGGCGCGTCGGCGCGTGGGTAGCAGGCAGGTCGGCGCGTCGACCTCGACAGGACTCATCGTGGCAGGGCTGAGCATCGATCCAGTACCGGCCCACCATATGATCGCCTGATGCTCAAGGACCTGCCGGGCGGGATGGCCCGATGATCACTGCCAGGGAGCTCAACCGGGCCACGCTGGCCAGGCAGCTGCTGCTCCAGCGGCACACGATGCCGGCACTACAGGCGGTGGAGCACCTGGTCGGCCTGCAGGCGCAGGCGCCGTTCCCGCCGTACTTCGGGCTCTGGTCGCGCCTTGCGGGGTTCCGGCCGGAGGAGCTGGCGGGGCTGCTGACCGGGCGTGAGGCGGTGCGGATCGTGCTCATGCGCGGCACCGTCCACCTGGTCAGCGCCGCCGACTGCTTGACGTTACGGCCGCTGACGCAGCCGCTGCTCGCCAAATACCTGAACAGCGCGTACGGCCGGCAGCTGGCGAGCCTGGACCTGGCGGCGGTCGTCGAGGCGGGCCGCGAGGCGCTGACCGGCGCACCCCTGACCGCGGCCAAGCTCGGAACGCTGCTGGCCGGGCACTTCCCCGGCACGAACGCCGCCGACCTGGCGCACGTCATGCGCATGCTGGCGCCGCTGGTCCAGGTACCGCCCAGGGCGGTGTGGGGCAAGGCCGGGCAGACCGCGTACGCGACGGCCGAAGCGTGGCTGGGCCGTGAGCTGCACCCCGCCCCGTCGCTGGAGGATCTGGTGGTGCGCTATCTGGCCGCGTTCGGGCCCGCGACCGTGGCCGACGTACAGGCGTGGTCGGGGCTGACCGGGCTGCGCGAGGTGGTCGAACGGCTGCGTCCACGGCTGGTCGAGCTGGACAAGGGGCTGTTCGACCTGCCGGACGCGCCCCGGCCGGGCCCGGAGGTGGAGGCGCCGGTGCGGCTGCTGGCGCCGTTCGACAACGTGCTGCTCAGCCATGCCGACCGCACGCGGATCATCTCCGACGAATACCGCAAGCGCGTCATCACCATCAACGGGCAGGTGCTCGGGACGGTCCTCGTCGACGGGTTCGTGCGAGGGGTGTGGAAGCGGGACAAGCGGGTGGTGAGCGTCGAGATGTTCGCGCCGGTCTCGCCGGGACAGGCCCAGGAGATCCGGGAGGAGGCGGCCAGGCTGCTCTCCTTCGCCGAACCGGGCCAGGCCGGCGAGGTCAGAGGGATCTGATGGCGGTTTTCCGCAAGGGATGGTGAGGGTTTCCGCGATGTGCCGCGGCGGGCGTGGTCCCTAGCGTTGACGGGTGCTCTTGAACACTCTCGCGGCGCTCTACCTGGCCGTACTTCCCATACTTCCCGCCCCGCCAACCCCCGCCTCGATCGACGGGTTCATCGCCCAATATCGTGAAGCGACCGGATTGCCGGGTGTAGCGGTGGTGGTCACCAAGGGGACGCAGGTCGTCCATGCCGCGGGCTATGGCCGGACCGCTACAGGCGAGCCCGTGACCGCCGACACCCCCATGGCGCTCGCGTCGCTCAGCAAGTCCTTCACCTCGCTGGCCGTCCTGCAACTGGTGGAGAAAGGCCGGGTCGAGCTCGACAAGCCGGTTCGCGGTTACCTGCCCGAGTTCCAGATGGCCGATCCCCGGGCGGCCGACATCACGGTGCGCCAGCTGCTCAACCAGACGTCGGGCATGGCCGACTCGGCCTTCCACGAGAAGAGCCTGCCCCAGCCCGACACGCTCCAGGGTTCGGTGCGCCGGCTCAAAGACGCGCGGCTCGCCTCGAAGCCGGGCACCGCCTACAGCTACCACAACACCAACTACCAGGTCGCCGCCCGGCTGGTCGAGGTGGTGAGCGGCGAGCCGTTCGCGGGCTACCTCAAGAAGCACGTGTTCACGCCGCTCGGCATGCGCGACAGCAGCACGATCGACACCGATCGGGACCTGCCGGGCAGCGCCCGGGGTCACCTCTATCTCCTCGGCCAGGCGGTCGCCGTGCCGGAGCCGCGCGGGTTCGGCAACGGCTCCGGCGGCGTGCTCAGCAGCGCCAACGACATGGCCCGCTGGCTGATCGCCCAGAACGGCGACGGCGGCATCCTGTCTCCCGCGAGTATCAAGGAGATGCGCACGCCCTCGGCTCAGAACCCGGACTACGCCCTCGGCTGGGAGCTCGACCGGACCGCGGGCGGCACTCCCGTCGTACGCCACGGCGGCGACCTGTTCACCTCCACCGCCCAGCAACTGCTGATGCCCGGCTCCGGTTACGGCGTGGCGGTCATGGCCAACACCGGCATGGCCTTCGCCGACAGCGCCGCGCTCATGGACGGCCTGGTCGCCCTGATCGAGGGCCGGCGGCCGGAGGCGCCCTCCTCTCCCTTCCTGGCCACCGACCTGGTGTTCACGCTGCTGACGCTGGTGACCGTCGCGCTGGCGGTGCGCGGCGTAGCCCGCTCCCGGCGCTGGGCCGCCCGCCGGACGGGCTGGCAGCGATGGCGGCTGCTGCCGTACTTGCTCCCGCTCCTCCTGTGTACGGCCATCGCCCCGGTCTTCCGGGTGCTCGCCCGAGGCAGCGACATTTCCTGGATCCAGGTGGTCTACCTCTACCCGACGTTCATGATCTGGCTGGTGACGGCCGCGGCGGCGGGGACGGCGCTGGTGGCCGCGCGCCTCTGGAGGGGCGCGACCAAGTAGACCGAGCTGTCGCACCGGGTCCAGTTCACCGTCGTCAACCTGTCGATCCTGAAGAACGGCCACGCCAAGGCGATCCGCTTCTCCACACTCATGCGCCTGTGCGACGCGCTCGACTGCCGGCCGGGCGAACTGATCACCTACGAGCGGTCGTAGCCCGGCCCTGCCGCGGAGCCGGACTCAGTTGCCCACGCCGAGGTGGGACATGAACGCCGACGGGTATCGGTCGCCGCGCGCCGCGCCCAGCGGCACCGCCTTCTCGATCTCGGCGAGTTCGTCCGCGGTGAGGTTCACCTCCATCGCGGGCAGCGCCTCGGCCAGCCGCTCGCGGGTACGGGCGCCGACCAGCGGCACGATGTCCTCGCCCTGCGCGGCCACCCAGGCGATGGCCAGCTGGGCGACGGTGCGGCCCTTCGCCTCGGCGACCCGGCGCAGGGCCTCCACGAGGAGGAGGTTGTGTTCCACGTTCCCGCTGGAGAAGCGCGGGTTGAAGCCGCGGCTGTCGCCGGGGCCGGCGGTGTGGCCGGCCGTCCAGTGCCCGGAGATGAGGCCGCGGGCGAGGATGCCGTACGCGGTCAGGCCGATGCCGAGCTCCCGCAGTGTGGGCAGCACGTCCGCCTCCACCGCGCGGGAGATCAGCGAGTACTCGATCTGCAGGTCGGCGATCGGGTGCACGGCGTGCGCCCGGCGGATCGTCGCCGCGTCGACCTCTGAGAGCCCGATGTGGCGCACGTATCCGGCGTCGATCATCTCCTTGATCGCGCCTACCGTCTCCTCGATCGGCACCGCCGGGTCCAGCCGGGCCGGACGGTAGATGTCGATGTGGTCGGTGCCCAGCCGGGTCAGCGAGTAGGCCAGGAAGTTCTTCACCGCCTCGGGACGGCAGTCATGCCCGCCGAACTCCGAGCCCGGCCCCCGCAGCATGCCGAACTTGACGCTCAGCGCGTAGCTGTCGCGATCCCGGCCGCGCAGCGCCTCGGCCAGTAGCGACTCGTTGTGGCCCATGGCGTAGAAGTCGGCGGTGTCGATCAGTGTGACGCCGCTGTCCAGCGCGGCGTGCACGGTGGCGATGCTCTCCGCGCGGTCGGACGTGCCGTAGGCGCCCGACATGCCCAGCCCGCCCAGGCCCAGCGCGGAAACGGCCGGTCCGGTGCGGCCCAGGGTTCGCATCTGCATGACGTACTCCCTTGTCGTCGAGGTCGTCCTTTACGTCGGCCCCAACCTTGGCCTCAGACCGGGACGGGCGGGAGCGGAGCGTTCATCGTGGGAGAGCCGCTCCCTGGCTCGGCTCGCCCGCCGTGAGAGACCATGAGGTCATGCAACGTGAGCAGCTCGCCGACTTCCTGCGCCGCCGCCGCGAGGCGATCCGCCCGGCCGAGGTGGGTCTCGCCGACGGCCCTCGCCGCCGCACCGTCGGCCTGCGCCGGGAGGAGGTGGCGATGCTCGCCGGCATGTCGGTGGACTATGTCGTACGCCTTGAGCAGGGCCGCAGCAGTCAGCCCTCGAGCCAGCTGCTCGGCGCGCTGGCCCGGGCGTTGCGCTTGTCCGACGACGAGCGCGACCACCTGTTCCACCTGGCCGGCCACCGGCCCCCGCCCGCCGACGGGGTGGCCCGCCTGGCCCGCGCCGGGCTGATGCGCATGCTCGACCTGCTCGGCGACACCCCGGCCCTGGTGCTGTCGGACCTGGGCGAGGTCCTTGCCCAGAACCGGGCGGACGTCCTGCTGATGGGCGAGCACACCGGCTTCTCCGGCGACCGGCGCTACGTCGCATACCGCTGGTTCACCGAGTCCGCCGCGCGCGCCGTTTGCCCGCCCGAGGAGCAGGAGCATCACTCCCGCCAGCTCGTGGCCGACCTGCGCGCGACCGCCGGCCGCCGCTCCGGCGATCCCACGGTCGCCGGGCTCCTCGACCGTTTGCGGGCCGCGAGCGCCGACTTCCGGCGGCTCTGGGCCGAACACGAGGTGGCGGTCCGGCGCGCCGACCGCAAGACCATGCTGCACCCGAGGGTGGGCCGCCTGGTGATGGACTGCGAGACCCTGGTCACTCCCGATCAGGGGCAGGAGCTGCTGGTGCTCACCCCGGCGGACGCCGAGACCGGCGAACGGCTGGAGCTGCTGCGAGTGCTCGGTATCGAAGAGTTCCCCACGAGGGCAACGGGCACGCCCGCACGGTGAGGTGGCCGCGCCATGGCGATGCGGCTCTCGACTTCACACCCCCGCCACCCGCTCACCGTGTCTCTGGCGCAGGGCTATTGAGGCCGGACATTGTGGTTGCGGGCGAACAGATTGCCGGGGTCGTACTGACGCTTGACCGCCGCGAGCCGCTCGTAGGTCCGCGTCGGATAGATCGCGGCGACATCCTCCTCGGTGGCAGCGGTGAGGAAGTTGGCGTAGGCGCCGTTGACGTGAGGTGCGAGTCTCGCCCAAACCGCGTCTAGAGCAGGACGCGCGGCCTCGATGACCGGCTGCGGCCCCAGGATGGTGGTCACGACCATCAACTCCGCCTGACGATGCGCGTAGGCGGTGGCATCGTCGGGGACTCGGGACACCGCACCGCCGACGCTGCGAACGGCGATGAACGGCGACCCCTGCGCCGCCCCGACCTCGACGAGCATCCGAAGGACCTCGGGCACCGACGCCTGGTCGACGAACGCGTTTCGGGTCACCAGCTGGATGCCCGGCGGCGGCGTGGCGCCGTCCACGAGCGCGTCCGCGTACGGTCTCAACGCGACATCGTCGCCGATGACCGTGCCGAGCCGCCGGATCGGGTCGATGGCCCGCGCCGCGAGCTCCGGGTCATCGCCGTCGAAGGCGAGGCGGATCTCGAGCGGCGCTTCGGGCCCGCCCGCGAAGGGATTGGCGAACTCCGCCACGGAGGTGAGCTCTTCGGGGGCGGTGCGCAGGTGCTCCGCCCAGCCCTGGAGCACGGTGGCCGCCTCCGACGCCGGGAAGCTGATCTTGCCGTAGAAGATGTCCGTCGTCGGGTGGGCCGCGAACTCGAAGGCGGTCACGATCCCGAAATTGCCGCCGCCACCGCGAATCGCCCAGAACAGCTCCGGGTTCTCCTCCTCGCTCGCCTGGACGATCTGTCCGCCGGCCGTGACGACCTCGGCGGTGACCAGGTTGTCCAGCGCGAGGCCGTACTTCCTGACCTTCCAGCCGATGCCACCGCTCAGCGTCAGCCCACCGACGCCGACGCCCTTGGTGTCGCCCGAGGAGATCGCCAGGCCGTGCGGGGCCAGGGCGGCCACGACCTGACCCCAGGTGGCGCCGCCGCCGATCCGTACGAGGTGCCGTTCCTTGTCGATGACCTCGACGTCCGCGAGCTTGCCGAGGTCGATCACGACGCCGTCGTCGAGGGTGCCGAAGCCCGCGAAGCTGTGGCCGCCGCCTCGTACGGACAGCGAAAGCCCCGCGCCGGCGGCGAATCTGACACCCGCTTGGACGTCCTCGACGCTCTCGGGCCGCAGAACGTAGGCCGGGCTGCCGGAGGCCAATATCGAGCGGCTGGCCGATGGGTACTCGGCCGCGCCCGGTTCGATGATGTCGCCGCCGAAGTCACGGCGAAGGGTTTCAAGACTCATGACATTCCTTCAGAGATAGTCGCCCCCGGAAGGGGGCGGTGGCCGGCCCGGGTGGAGGGGATCCCGGGCCGGCGGGGATCGGTCTGCCGGTCAGTTCGCCATGCCGTCGAACATGCCGGGCTGGTAGGAGCCCCCCGGGTTGCGCACGATCACGTTGAGCCGGTTGTTGGCGTTGATCATGGCGATCAGGGAGACCAGCGCGACGATCTGGTCGTCGTCGTAGTGCTTGCGCACCTGGGCCCAGGTGTCGTCGGACACGCCGTGGTGGGCGTCGGCGAGCCGGGTACCCTCCTCGGTGAGCGCCAGCGCGGCCTGCTCGGCCTCGGTGAACACGGTGGACTCGCGCCAGGCGGCGACCAGGTGGAGCCGGACCGCGCTCTCCCCGGCGGCCGTGGCGTCCTTGGTGTGGTAGTCGACGCAGAAACCGCAGCCGTTGATCTGGCTGGCGCGCAGCATCACCAGGTCCTGGGTGGTCTGGGGGAGCGGCGACTGCTGGATCGCCAGGGCGACGTTGTAGATCCGCTTGGCGATCTTGGCGCCGAGCTCGTTGGCCATCAGATCCATACGCTGTTCCATGATGTGGTCCTCATTCGTGGTGGCGCGGGCCGCGTCGATCGTTGGCGCGGCGTCCTGGCGAACAAGAGATCCCGGCGACCCGATCCTTGTGACAGCGCGGCGATGTGACGTGCATCACCGATCCCGGGTGTCACAAAGCGGTGGGGACCGGGATCTCATGCGTGGCACGGTCGAGAACGAACAGGCAGGAACCAGCGATGAGCGAACGCAACGAGAAACCGGCGGACACGGCAGGGCCCCTCGCTCGTGACAGCCACGTGGACCCCGCCACCGAGGCGTTCCTCACCCACCGCAACCTGCTCTTCACGGTCGCCTACGAGATGCTAGGTTCGGCCGCCGACGCCGAGGACGTCCTGCAGGAGACGTGGCTGCTGTGGGCGGGCGTCGACCTCGGCACGGTACGGGAACAGCGCGCCTACCTGGTCCGGATCACCACCCGGCAGGCGCTGAAACGGCTGCGTACGCTCGGCCGCCGCAAGGAGTCCTACGTCGGCCCCTGGCTGCCCGAGCCGCTGCTGACCGCGCCCGACGTCGCCGAGGACGTCGAACTGGCCGACAGCGTCTCGACGGCGATGCTGCTGGTGCTGGAGACGCTTCAGCCGACCGAGCGGGCGGTGTTCGTCCTGCGCGAGGTGTTCGATCTGGACTACGACGAGATCGCCGACGCCGTCGGCAAGAGCCCGGCCGCGGTACGCCAGATCGCCCACCGGGCACGGGGACACGTCGCCGCACGCCGGCCACGCGACATCGTCTCCCCGACCGAGACCCGAGCCGCGATCAAGGCGTTCCAGAGGGCGATCGAAACGGGCGATCTGCAGCGCCTGCTCGACATCCTCGCGCCGGACGTCGTCCTGCTGACAGATGGCGGCGGACTCAGGCAGGCCGCGCTGGCGCCCGTCGTGGGGGCCGGCCAGGTGGCCCACGTGCTGGGCAACCTCACCCCTGTGGCGTTGCTGCAGCCGGCCCAGGTCAACGGCCACCCGGCACTGATCGTCCGGCTCGACGGCGTGATCGACACCGTCGTGACGGTACGCGTCGACGGCGGCCTCATCACCGGGCTCTACGCCGTGCGCAATCCCGAGAAGCTGTCGCACATGGAGTGGGAGACCACGGTGAGCCGCTGAGCCGGTCGTACTCAGACCATCCATAATGAGACATTCACATCTCATAATGAGTCGCGCGCGACTGATAACTGTGGACCATGGCGAGTAAGTGTTAGCCAACTAGCAATTACGTCGCGGCACACGGATGTGAACGGAGGACGGGGGAGCGGGCCCGCGAGGGCACCGCACCCCTGACGATCTATTCGAGCGATCTGGTTGACCGAGTTCGGGGCTCCGTCGGTGCTGGTCGCCGGTGAGGCCCCTGATCCGGAGCGCCCGGCGACGGTCAGGTTCTGGTGGAGGTCGAAGCGGCGAGCGTGCTGTTCGCGGAGACGCAGGTGCGGGCCGGACGCCCGCCGGTCTCCGGCTTCCGCAGCAGCTCGCCGCGGTCCATCCGGCGGCGGGCGGCATTGCCAGCGCCGACCTCGTCATCCAGGCCACGATGACCGAGGTGAGCCCGCTCGCCACAGTCATCGCCAGGTACGCGACGATGTGCAGCGGGGCCGACCGCCAGATCAGCGCGGCCATCCGGGACGCGGTGCTCACACCAATGCCGGCAGGCGGGAGAAGTCCGGCGCCGCCGCGATCACCTGGCCGTCAGCGACCACGCAAGCCGCGGGGAACGCGCTCACCCCGAATGCTTTGCACACCGGTCCATCGGCCGGATCCCGTACCACCCTTGCACGGAACGTGTATCTCGGTAGATCATTTAGGCCGTCACCGTCAACTCAGACCCCAACGCGACGGAGCGGTCGCTCGCCTCGGTCTTCGGCCTGCCCTGCACCGGCTCCCAGCCCAGCTGGGTGATATGCCAATGCACCCCGGCGGTCCGGCGGACAGGTCGACGTCCTTCCAGCGCAGCCCGACTGGCTCGCCCCGGCGCAGCCCGCGCAGCCGATAGAGAGCGGACAGCCGGTGCGTGGAATCTTGGTCGTGCGCACCCCGCGAATCGCTGAAGCCCGTCGCCGACGCACGGCGAGTGGACCCGCCGCCTCAGCGGTGAGTCTCGCCGGCGACCGTACGGTCACAAGTCGACCTCGATGAACAGGGTCAGGTCGCTGTCGACGGTGATGCGGCAGTCCGGGCCGAAAGAGGACGAGGACTCCCGCTCCTCGAATACCGCCGGTCCCTGGATCTGTGTGCCGGGCCGCAATGCGTACCGGTCCCACACCACAGCGTCCAGTGGGCCGTGCCCGGGGAAGTTCACCAGGCGTGTGCCGCGGATCGGTTCATCGGCGGTCGGTGCCGTGTGCAGGGGCACCTCGGGGGTGGGCAGCCGCATCGACAGCCGCCAATTCACGACCTCGACCTGTCCTGGGAGACTGCGCCCGAACACGTCCCGATACGCCGTCTCGAACGCCGTCCGGATGGCCTCCACCTGTGCCGGGCCGAGCTCGCCCGAGGGCAGCTCGACCTCGATCTCGGATCCCTGACCGAGGTATCGCATGTCGGCGGTGCGCCGGAGCCGCACCTCCGCCCGGTCCTGTGGCCGCAGAACCTCCTTGGCGTGACTGGTCATCTCGTCGTAGAGGGCCGCCACCCCGTCCCAGTCGACCTCTGTCAAGGGTGAGGGCAGGCTGCGCACCTCGTCCACGGCCGGGGCGGCGACCAGGAAGCCGTATGCCGACATGACACCGGCGCGCATCGGTACTACGATCCGCCGGATCTTCAGAGCCTTCGCCAATCCATAGGCATGGACCGGACCCGCACCCCCAAAGGCGAGCAGCGCGAAATCGGCAGGATCCTTGCCCTGCTCGGAGAGGTGCATCCGAGCCGCAGCCGCCATGGACTGGGTCACGACCTCGACAATGCCCTCGGCGGCGGTCATCGTGTCCAGGCCGAGCGGGTCGGCGACGTCGTGGTCGACCGCCTTATGGACCTCGGACACGAGCAGCCGCATTTCGCCGCCCAGGAAGGTGGCCGGGTCGAGGTACCCCAGCACGAGGTCGGCGTCCGTAACCGTGGGGCGCTCTCCGCCCCGGCCGTAGGCGACCGGCCCGGGGACCGAACCGGCACTGCGCGGGCCCACCTTGAGCAGCCCCAGCTGATCGAGAGCGGCGATCGAGCCGCCGCCCGAGCCGACCTCGATCATGTCCACGACGGTGAGCCTGACCGGGAGGCCAGACCCCGGCTTGAACTTGTCGACCCGGCCGGCTTCGAAGTCGTGCTTGACCCGCGCTCGTCCGTCCTGAACTACAGCGATCTTGGCCGTGGTCCCGCCCATGTCGAAAGAGACGACGTCGCCGATGCCCGCTCGCCTCGCCACGGAGGCCGCGGCGATCACTCCCGCCGCCGGTCCTGACTCGAGCAGCCGCACCGGGAACTGTTTCGCGTCCTCCAGGGTGGTGATCCCGCCGCTGGAAAGCACGATCCGCAGTGGTGCGGCGATCCCCATCGCTGAGAGGTCGTGGCGCAGGTCGTCGAGGTAGCGGGACATCAGCGGCTGGACGTAGGCGTTCAGGCACGCCGTGCCGGCCCGTTCGAGTTCGCCGATGACGGGCGCGACGGCACTGGAGATGGTGACCGGCAGATCGGGGTACGCCGCGCTCAACAGATCTCGTACGCGGAGCTCGTGGCCGGGGTTGCGGTAGGAGTGCAAGAGGGCCACGGCCAACGCCTCGACGCCGTGTTCGAGCAGGTCGGCGACGTGCTCGAACACGGCGTCCTCGTCGATCGCCTCGAGTTCGGTGCCGTCAGCGGCCAGGCGGCCGCGGATGCCGCGGCGCAGGTGGCGGGGGACGAGCGGGGCTGCCGGCCGCGCGAGGAGGTCGGTCGTGTCGAACCTGATCTCGCGGCCCATCTCGAGCGAGTCGCTGAAGCCCGCAGTGGCCAGGAGACCCACGACGGCACCGGTGCGCTCGAGAAGGGTGTTGGTCACCAGGGTCGTACCATGCACGATTCCGGCGACGTCGGCTGGTCGCGTGCCTGTTTCGTCCAACAGCAGGGCGATGCCGGCCTTGATGGCTTCATTGGGGGCGTGGGGGGTCGTGGGCAACTTGCCCGGGTGCGTCAGTCCCCGGTCCGGGTCGTGCAGGAACAGGTCGGTGAACGTGCCGCCCACGTCGACGCCGATCCTCACCGAGCCGCTCACGGATGGGCCTCCTCACCGGTCACGGCGGCAGTCGAGCCGTCCGTGCCGTTCGCCGGAACTGGGTGCGTGTAGCCGGCGGCCTCGTCCGCCAACCGGAGCTCGGGTTCGCGCTCCTCAGGGTTTCCGAACCCCCCTCCGCCCGCGAACGAGATCACCACCGAGGCGCCGGGCGCGAGCTGTGAGACCGACTTCAACGGGACGCGTTCACCCGTGTCCAAGACGGCCTGGGCCGGTGCGCCCGGTTTCCCGCCGGCCATTCCGAGCGCGGGATGGCGCTCCCGGTCACCGAGGAGGACCATCTGGACCGGCCGGTCGGTCGGGTTGTGCACCTCGATGTCCTGGCCCAACCCGCCACGTCGACGGCCTTGCCCTCCCGATCCGGGGCGAAGCTCCTTGCGGACGAAACGGAGTGGCGAGGAGACCTCGAGCGCCTCGATTCCGCCTACGCCGGAATTGGTGGGGAAGGCGGTGGTCGAAAGCCCGTCGGCCGAGTTGGATGCGCCCATTCCGGCGTTGGCGAAGAGCATCAGCCCGAACGGGCGACCGCTGTCGTCATGGCCGGCGAACCGAACCCGAAGCGCCGGCGCGCCACCGCTGTCGGCGATGACCCGGTCCGGCAGCACCGGTGCGAGTGCCTGGTAGATCGCGCACGAGAGGAGGTGTCCGGTGAGGTGGCGAGCCAGGACGGGCGCCGGGAATCTCGGGTTGACGATCGTCCCTTCGGGCGCGATGACCCGGATCGACCGGTAGGAGCCCCAATTCGTGCGGGTCGCCGGGTCGAGAAGGATCTTCAGGGGGTACATCGAGTAGGCGCGGGTGTAGTTGAGGGTCGAGTTGGTCGCGAACGGCACCTGCTGGGAGCTGCCGGCGTAGTCGATCACGACCTCGTCCCCTCGGACCTCGACGGCGCACTGGAGGTGGGTCGGATGCCCCTCAGCTCCGTCCGCGTCGATCGAGGAGCGGTAGACGCCGTCCGGGAGAGCGGCGATCGCTCTGCGCATCGCGGTATCGGTCATGGCGTGAACCGCGGTGGCGAAGTCGTCGAAGTCGGTCTCGTCGAAGTCCTCCAGAAACTCCTGGGCACGTCGACGGCACACGGCATGTGCCGCGACCTGTGCCTCGAGGTCGCCCCAGACCTGGTCGGAGAGTCGGACGTTGGCCAGGAGCAGGTCCTTGACGCCCTGTTCGACCTCGCCGGCGCGGAACAGGCGCAGGGGTGGGATCAGGATCCCCTCCGCCAGCAGGTCGGTCGCCCCGAGGGTCGCCACGCCTCCGATGTCCGGCGAGTGGGCCGCCGTGCCGGCGAAACCGACGAGCGAGCCCCGATGGAAGACCGGTGTGATCATGGCGATGTCGGGAAGGTGCCCGGTGGCGATCCACGGGTCGTTCGTGATGACGCAGTCGCCGTCCTGCCACGACTCGATCGGGAACCGTCGCAGCACAAGGTGGGTGAGCGAGCTCATCAGCGCGGCGAACGCCGGGATACCCGCTCGTGACTCGGCGATGGTGCGGCCCCCGCGGTCCATCAGCACGACCGTGTAGTCGTTCGACTCCCGGATGATGGTCGAGAAGGCGGTGCGGAGCATGGTCGAGGCGGCTTCGTCCGTGGCTGCGGCCAGGCGGTCCCACCGCACCTCGAGACCGATCGGGTCCAGGGCAGATCTCCCGGTCACTGGGCACTCCTGCCGGCCGTCAGGTCCTGCTCACCGGTGGGGCCCTGCTGGACCTCGACGCCGATCTGCCTCGCGATGGCCGATCCCAGTGCCGCCGTGGTCGCGTTCCCGCCGAGGTCGGGCGTGAGCACATCACGCTCCCGCTCCAGAACGGACTCGATGGCGGCGATGATGCCGGCCGCCGCCGCGGCCTCACCCAGATGCTCCAGCATCATCGCTCCGCTCCAGATCTGCCCGACCGGGTTGGCGATGCCGCGCCCCGCGATGTCGGGAGCTGACCCATGTACGGGCTCGAACAAGCTCGGATGGTTCCGTTCAGGGTTGATGTTCGCACTCGGAGCTATCCCGATCGTGCCCGTGCAGGCCGGCCCCAGGTCAGAGAGGATGTCACCGAACAGGTTGCTCGCGACGACGACGTCGTACCGATCGGGCTGCAGTACGAACTTGGCCGCCAGGATGTCGATGTGGTCCTTGTCCGCGCTCACCTGCGGGTAACGCAGCGCCATTTCGCTCGCCCGCTCGTCCCAGTAGGGCATGGATATCGAGATCCCGTTGCTCTTGGTCGCCCAGGTCAGGCGTCTGCGCGGTCGTACGCCGGCGAGCTCGAAGGCGTAGCGCAGCACCCGGTCGACGCCGATGCGGGTCATCACGGTTTCCTGCAGCACGGTCTCACGCTGCGTGCCCTCGAAGATCCGCCCACCGATGCTGGAGTACTCACCCTCGGTGTTCTCGCGCACCACGTAGAAGTCGATGTCTCCCGGAGGGTAGTCGCGCAGTGGACTGCGCACTCCCCGCAGTAAGCGGACCGGACGCAGATTGACGTACTGGTCGAACCCGCGTCGCATCTGCAGAAGACTTCCCCACAGTGACACGTGGTCGGGAACGACCTCGGGCCACCCGACGGCGCCGAAGAAGATCGCGTCAAAGCCACCCAGTACACCGCGCCAGTCCTTCGGCATCATCTCCCCATGTCGCACCCAGTAGTCGGCGCTGGCGAAATCGAACTCATCGACGTCGAGCGCGAAACCGTACGCGTCGGCCGCGGCGCGCAGGCACCGCAGTCCTTCGGGAACGACCTCCCGGCCTATACCGTCCCCGGGCACGGCGGCGATGCGGTAACGCTGTGGCACGGCTGCGGCTCCTCGCTCGACTTGTGGGCACGCCGGTCTGCCCGGCGGGCTTGTGCGGCTCTCCACTCTGGGCTTCGGTTGAGGCCCCCCACAACAGTCATCCGGGCAACTTATGCTTTCCGCAATAGAAAGCATCTCGCGTAGCTCGGGGACCGCATGAAAATGTCCATCGATGACTTGCAGTTCTTCCAAGTCCTGGCAGCCAGCGAGACGCTCACGGCCGCATCGCGCCAGCTCGGCTGCTCGCTGCCCGTTACCAGTAAGCGGCTGAGCGCACTGGAGAGGCGCCTCGACGTCCGTCTCGTCCAGCGAGGCACCCGCCGGCTGGTACTGACTTCTGAGGGTGCCCTGTACGCGAGCAGACTGGACTCGATCCTCGACCAGCTCCGCGAGCTCGAGGACCTCGTGACCGATCGCTCCGGGGAGCTGCGCGGGACCCTGGTCGTCCAGGCGACCCTCGGTCTCGGCCGAGCACACGTGGCTCCGCTGCTGGCGGAGTTCGCGGCGTCGCATCCTCAGCTGCAGGTGCAGCTGAACACCTCGGCGCTACCTCTCCGCCCGCACCGGCGAATGTTCGACGTGGCCGTTCACGTCGGAAGTCCGCCGGACTCCTCGCTGCGGATGCGCCGACTGGCCGAGAACCGCCGCGTGCCGTGCGCGGCGCCGTCGTACCTGGACCGACGCGGCGCGCCCACAGGCATCGAGGATCTCGCCCAGCACGACTGCATCGTGCTGCGCGAGAACGAGGGGGACTACGCGCTCTGGCGGTTCGGTGATGTCAGCGATCCGCGACACGTGCGGGTGCATGGCTCCCTGTCCAGTAACGACGGAGACGTCGTGACCAACTGGGCCTTGGAAGGCCGTGGCGTGATCATGCGTTCCGAATGGCACGTTCGTCCCCATATCGAGCGCGGTGAGCTGGTCCGCGTGCTCCCTCACATCCCTACGCCCGCGGCCGACATCTACGCCTTGATCGAGGACGACGGACACGTCCCCCGCCGCGTAACCGAGCTGATCGAGCACCTCGCCGCCCGCATGCCTGGACGGCTGGTCCGATCAGCCTGATGCGACTGTTTCCAGATCAGAAAGGTTAGGTTGCCAGGCTTCACCATTCACGTCGGTCGGCCGCTCGCCTATGTTTCGCCTAAGTTTCGTGACGCCTGAGACACCGGACGGCTCACGATGCTCAGAGCGCGAAGGAACCGACATGATCGAAGCCGCCTCCATTGTCAGCCTGCTACTGGTCTTCGCCATCGCGACGATGCTGCCCATCAACATGGGGGCGCTCGCCCTCACCGCGGCGTTCATCCTCGGCGCGGCCTCCGGCCTCTCCAGCGAGGACGTCTTCGCCCTCTTCCCAGGGCAGGTGTTCGTGCTCGTCGTGGGCATCACGCTGCTGTTCGGCATCGCCCGCGTGAACGGCACCATGGCATTATTCCTCAGAGCCTCGCTACGCCTCGTGGGACAGCGACGCTGGGCCGTGCCCTGGCTGGTCTTCCTCGTCGCCGGGATCCTGATGTCCTTCGGCTTCGTCTTCGCCGTGGGAATTCTCGCGCCGATGGCGATGTCGCTGGCGAGTAGGTTCAGGATTCGCCCGCTCCTCATGGCCATGATGGTCAGTCACGGAGCGCTCGCCGCGTCTCTGTCCCCTGTGACCGTCTACGCCGCGTTCACCCGGCAGGCCGCCGACAAGGCCGGGATCGATGTGGGCTCGGCAACGATGTTCGTCACGTGCTTCCTGGCCAACCTCGCCTTCGCCGTCGCCGTCTACCTGGCCTGGGGCCGCGAGCTCTGGACCCCGCTACCTCAGACCGCGCCGGACAGCGGCAAGAGCGCCACACCGCTGGGCGGCCGAACCGAAAGTGCGCCTGGCGTTGGCACGGGGACGGGAACCCAGACCGAAACCGAGGTCGTCGTCGATGCGGCCCCCTCCCCAGCCGCGATCAAGGCGCCGGCCGTCGCAGGCCTCGGCCTCGACGCCGCGAAGGACGGCATCACTCCCGTCCGCGTACTCACCCTCCTGTCCATCGTGGGACTCATCATCGGTGCGGCCCTTGGAGTGGATGTCGGCGTGATGGCATTGGCCGAAGCGGCGGTGCTTCTTCTTCTGTCCCCCCACAAGCACTCCGACGGGTTCAAGGACATCGGATGGAACGTCATCCTCCTCATCTGCGGGATGCTGACGCTCATGGCCGTGCTGACCGCCAACGGCACCGTCGACTTCGTTGCCAACGCCGCTGCGGATCTGTCCATGCCTGGCTTGGCGATCCTGCTGATCCTGCTGATCGCGGCGCTCCTCTCTGCGGTCGGATCGTCGGTTGCCACGATCGGCATCGCGTTGCCGCTGGCAATTCCGCTGCTTCACGACGGCGCGCTGTCGGCTGCCGGAGTCATCATCGCCATCAGCACCTGTTCACTCATCGTCGATGTGAGCCCGTTTTCCACGAACGGGGCGCTGATGCTGGCGAACGCGCAGGTCGAGAATCGGCGGCAGTTCCAGAACCGGATGCTCGCGTACACCGCCGTAGTGTGCGTGGCCGCCCCACTTCCGCTCTGGGCGATCCTGGAGGCCTTCAGCTAGGAAATCCCGCTTATGGAATCCCTCGGTGCGCTCTCAAGGAGCGATACCCACGCCGTCGATCCGGCTCCAGGCACGCTCCTGCGCGGCGGTCATCGCGGGCCAGCGCAGGCCGCCAGGTCGGGGCCGGACCTGGGCGGCGTACGGCGCGGGGCGGAACTCCGGGTCGTAGAAGCATCCGCTGCCGTAGGTGCTGTCGAACGTGCCGCAGGAACGTGCGATCGAGCGCGGAGAGGGCTTTCGACCGGAACGCACCCATGTGTCGAGCGCGGAGAGGGAGTTGGCGTACTCGGAGTTGCTCAGTTCACTGTGCTCGGACTCCTTCGTGAACGTCTGGACGAGATTCCCGTCCTGGCCGGCGCCCTGGAGAGTGGCGCGGTAGGCCGCCTCGTGTTCCACGAAGACCTGCGGGTCGTCGATCGCGTGCAGGGTGAGGACCGGCAGGGATACCCGGCCGGTGAGGTCGCTGTCGTAGGACAGGTCACGGTGTGCGGTGGGGTCGGCCGAGAATCGAGCCACACCTGCGTTGAGTGCTTTGTCATCGTGCGAACCGTCGTACCGCACACCTCGATTGCTGAACGGATTACGGCCGTCGAGCCGCTTGAACACGATGTCCTGGAACAGGTAGGTCGCGTACAGCAGATCCGTTTTCAGGGACCTTTCCGGAATGCGGGTGACGGCGAGGATGTCATCGAGATTGCGCTGTTGCCGCGCAGTCCGGTCAGCGAAGTCGGAGTCGATGCCGGTGCACTCCTGCAAGCGGGCATGGACCTCGGTGGGTGTCATGGTGGAGTCGGCGGGGAGCCCCTGCCACAGCGGGTACTGCGGCTCCGTCGGACGCGGGAGGTTGCGGCAGTAGTACTGGTAGACCACTCGCAGATCCACGCGGTGGTCGTAGCCGCGCGAGCCGCCGGTCAGGTTGCCGCTGGTCAGCAGCATCCCGTCGTAGGCGCCGCGCTTCCTGCCGTAGGTCTCGGCGACCTTGGCCGCGACATTGCCACCCCAGGACTGGCCGTGGAGGTAGGTGCGAGCCGGTCGGCCGAAACGGTCTGCGAACAGGCGGCGCACGTTCTCGGTGTCGGCGGCGGCCATCCTGACCCCGTAGCCGCCGCGTCGGTAGGAGGAGCCGACCCAGGCATATCCCTGGTCGACCATCACCGCCCAGCGCGCCAGGTCCTCGGTCGGGCTGGAGGCGTTGTAGGAGAAGTCGGGTCCGCCGTGGGCGTGCACGACGAGAGAGCCGTTCCAGCTCTTCGGGACGGCCATCGTGTAGTAAGCGCCGTTGGCGTCCTGGCCGGTGTAACAGGTGGCCTTCTCGGCCAGGCTGGACGGGCAGGGCGTAGCCGTGGGCTGCGTGGTACGTGCTTCGGAGGAGGGTGTGTTGCCGAGCGTGCCCACGAGAGCGGCGGCGAGCATTGCCGTGAATACCGCCGGACGGCATCGGCGGGTATTGAACCGCCAGGAACGATGTGCGGGCGCATCAGAGGTTTTCAAGAAGTTACTCCTTCAAATGTGCTTGGTGCGATCTACGCGTCGAGCTCAGATGGAGGCATGCGCGAACAGCCTCCTGCGAAGGGCGCTGTGCCGGTATGAACGAACCCGCACGCTCAACTCGGCTTCGGGCGCGATGTTCTCACCCCCGTGAATGCCGCCAGGGTAGACGTGCAATTCGACCGGAACTCCGGCCCACATGAGCCTTTGAGCGAAGTCCATGGCCTCGTCCCGGAACAAGTCGAGGTCGCCGATGTCGACATACAGGGGCGGAAACCCCGTGAGGTCGTCAGCGCGCGCCGGCGCCGCGTAGGGCGATACCCGGTCGGTTCCGAAGTCCCTGCCCAGGAACGCCTGCCAGGTCTGGAGATTCGCCTCGCGACTCCAGGCGCCAAATCCGGTGTTGGTGCGATTCGAGGGTGTCGAGGGACGGTCATCCAACATCGGGGAGACGAGCATCAGGTAGGCGATCTCGGGTCCGCCGCGGTCGCGGGCGAGCAGGGCGGTGGCCGCCGCCAGGCAGCCGCCTGCGCTCGGTCCGTAAAGAGCGAGGCGGTGAGGATCGATCCGTAGCTCCTGCCGGCTCTCCGCGATCCAAAGGAGAGCGGCGAAGCAGTCGTCGACCGCGGCGGGATACGGGTTCTCGGGCGCGAGACGATACTCCACCGAGACGACGACGCAGCCGGTTGCCCGCGCGAGCTCGACGGCCTTCGCATCGTCACCGTCAATACTCCCGGCGACCATCCCGCCGCCGTGGATGTAGCAGATGCACGGTGCCGGTGTGGGGCTGCCGGCGGGCCGGTAAACCCGCACCTGAACGGCTGGACGCGAGTCCGTGTCCGCCCGGATCGAGTAGTCGCGCACATCGACGTCTTGCGGTGCGGCGGCTCTCGGACGAAGGGCGGTGAGTTCAGCCTGCCTCCGCCGCCGCTCCGCGATGTCCTCGATGCCGCTCAGCCCTTGGGGGCCCACGATGCTGAGATACTGGTCGAGGCGGGCCCGCACCTGCGGGTCTATGCGATCTCTGATGTCCATGTCCGCGTGTTCCCATTGGTGATCGGCCCTGTCAGGCCTCCGAATACCACCCGTGCGGGCGTACGGGCACACCGCCTTGAACCGTCCCTCGATCTCCGTCGGCGCGATGTACTTGGCGCCGCTCCCAGCGGCATCTCTCTCCAGCACGGTGTTCGCGTCAGGCGGGTCCGAAGACGCGGATCGCCTCCGGCGGGAGCTCGACGATCAGCTCGGAGCCGTGCTCGACGGGGGCCAGGGTCCGTACCACCAGCTCGCGCTCTCCGAGATCGGTCACGTATCGGTAGTGGTCGCCGAGGAAGGCCCGTGAGCGGACCTTCACCGTGACGACATTGACCGCGTCTGCCGGAGCGCCGCTGGGCGGGTGCACCACGACGCGCTCCGGGCGGACGGTCAGCCGCACATCGCCATCGAGACCCGCACCGACCGGAGCGACGAGCGGCAGGCCCAGGCCGTCCAGCCACACCTGCGCGGCGCCGTCCACGCCCGGCGCCGCTCGCCCCGGCAGTACGTTCACGGTCCCCACGAAGTCGGCGACGAACACATCGGCGGGCTCCTGATAGATCTCCTCCGGGGTGCCGATCTGCCGGACCCGGCCCTGGTCCATGACCATGACGCGGTCGCTCATCGACAGCGCCTCGTCCTGGTCGTGCGTCACGAAGACGGTGGTGACGCCGATCCGCTGCTGCAGGGCACGCAGCCACTCCCGGGCGCGCTCCCGCAGTTTGGCGTCCAGGTTGGAGAACGGCTCGTCCAGCAGGAGCAGGTCGGGCGGGTGTGCCAGCGCGCGGGCCAGTGCCACGCGCTGCTGCTGCCCGCCGCTGAGCTCGTGCGGGTAGCGGTGCTCCAGGTGGTCCAGTTCCACGAGCTCGAGCACCTCCCGGACCCGGGCCGCCCGGGCCGGGCGCTTCTGCTTGCGGAGCTTGAGCGGGTAGGCGACGTTGTCGTGCACCGACAGGTGCGGCCACACGGCGTAGGACTGGAACACCACGCCGCAGTTGCGGCGCTCGGGTGGCACGTCTGTCCGGCCGCCGTCGAACACCACCCGGTCACCGAAGTTGATGGTCCCACGGTCAGGCGAGTGCAGACCGGCGATCGACCACAGGGTCGTCGACTTGCCGCAACCGCTGGGGCCGAGCAGCGTGAACAGCTCACCGTCCCGCACGTGCAGGTCGAGATCGTGGAGCACGACGTTGGCCCCGAAGCTTTTGGCGACCTTGGTCAGTGTGAGATCAGGCATGTGCCCGCACCCCCAGGAAGATTCGTCCGGCGCCGAGCACCGCGAGCGTGATGACCATCTGGATCACCCCGAAGGCGGCGACGGCGCCGCCGGTGCTCGTCGCCGCGAGTTGCAGCATGGTCAGCCCCATGACCGGTGTCCGGTCGGTGACGAGGAAAACGGCGGGGTCGGCGTCGTTGAGCATCGACACGAACAGCAGAACGAAGCAAGCGGCCATAGCGGGGGCGCTCAGGCGGAGCGCGACGCTCACCGAGGCCTGCCACCAGGTGGCCCCGGACGTACGGGCGGCGCGGTCGAGGTCCTCCCCGATCGCGGCCAGCGCCGGGTAGAACACGCCATAGCCGAGCGCGAGGCTGCGCACGGCGAACGCGAGTCCGATCCCCCACAGGCTGCCGCGCACGGCGCCGCTCGGGTCGAGGATCGCGAACGACCAGAAGAACGCCATGCCCGTCACGAGTCCGGGCATCATCCGGGGCCACACCACCGACTGTTGCAGCGATCCGCGGAACCGGAAGGTGGAGCGGTGGGCGACCATCGAGACGACGGCGATGGCCGCCGTCGCCAGCAGCGCGCCCACACCGGCGATGAGCAGGCTGTTCACGATCGATTCCGACCAGATCGGATGCTCGGCGATGGCCGTGAAGTTGTCTGTGGTCAGTACGGACCACGGCGTGACGTACGGGGTGAGGATGGTGGTGAAGGCCGACATCCCGACGCCGGCCAGCGGGACGACGACGAGCGCTCCCAGCAGAGTGGCGAGCACGGCCGCCGCCGGCCACCGGACCGTTCCGAGGTTCACCACCCGAGTCGCGGTGGCCTTCCCGGTGACCGTCGTGTACCGGGAGGCGTCTCCGACGAGCCGGTTGCGCAGGACGAGGAGCCCGGAGACGCAGATGAGCAGGAAGACCGCGCCGGCGGACACGAGCCCCTGGTTCGGTGGTGTCGCGTTGATCCAGTTGTCGTACAGATAGGTAGAAACGAACGTGATGTTGTTGGAGAATCCCAAAATCAGCGGCAGGCCCAGCACCTCGAAGGAGATCGCGAAGACGAGGAGCGCGGAGTTGAGGACGGCCGGCCGCAGCAAGGGCACGGTCACCGAGACCAGCGCCCGCAGTGGGCGTGCGCCCGCGCTGCGCGCCGCGTCCTCCAAGGCGGGGTCGATGGCGAGCACGGTGGTGCGGCAGAACAGGAACACGGTCGGCGCCGCCACGCTGGTCGCCACCAGCGCCATGCCCGGCACGGTGTACAGGTCGACCGGGAACGGGAGCACCGTGTTGATCTCGAGCCAGGAACTGACGTACCCCGACGGCGCCCACATCGCCATCCAGCCGACGATGAGCACGAGTCCGGGGAGCATCACCGGAAGGATGAGGACACCGGCGAAGAGCCGGCGGAACGGCACGTTGGTACGGGTCAGGAGCACGGCCGCACCGACGCCGAACAGCACGGACGACACCGTCGTCAGGGCCGCGAAGGCAGCGCTGTCGCCGACCGCGCCCCACCAGGCCGAGTCCGTCAAGAGGTCGCGGAAGTTGCCGAGCGTGAGGTGACCGCCGGATCGGTAGAGCGGGGTCGACCACAGCGACGCGAGGACTATCGGCGCCACGGGGCCGACGACCACGACCAGGGTCACGGCCCAGATCAGGTAGTGACTGGCGGTCGTCGGCACGGACGAACGCCGCAGTGGGCCGGTGCGGCCGGACCCCGGAGCCGCGCCTGACCTCGGTTCGGACGTGACCGTCATCGGCCGAAGGCCTTGTTGAAGCGGGCGACGATCCAGTCGTGCTCGTCGGCGAGCTTCGGCGAGTAGCTTCTGATGATCACGTTCTCCGCACCGACCAGGGCCTTGATCTGGGGCAGGCCGAAGTCGCACTTCACCCCGTCGCGGTAGGGCGTGAAACCGCCCTGGCAGGCGACTTCCTGCCCCTCGACCGACAGCAGCCAGTTGACGAAGACCTTGGCCGCGTTCGGGTGCTTCGCCTTGGCGGTCACCCCGACGCCGCGCGGTAGCAAGGGCGTCCCGTCCTTGAGGAAGCTGTAGTTCACGACCTTGGCGACGTCACCGGTGATGAACGCCCGGACGCTGCCGGCGACGAAGAACTCCGCCGCGTACTGGCCCTGGGCAAGCTTGGTCACCAGGGGGCCGTTGCTCGCCTCCACCGCGGAGTGGCGGCCGATCTTCTCCAGCGTGCCCCACCCGGCCTCGCCGTGCTTGTCGAGGTAGGCGCTGGTGGCTCCGAACTGGATGACGTTGCTGATGTCGGTCGTCGCGATCTTCCCGTCGAGCTGCTGGGCCATCGCCGCCAGCGCCGCCATCGTGGTGGGCTGCTTCGCTTCGGGGAGCAACGCCTTGTTGAACACCGCGACGACCGGATCCACCGAGACGGAGTAGACGCCGGGGCCGAGCACCGCGTGGTCGGGCAGGTTCGGCGTGTTGGGATCGGTGTAGTCCTCGACGTTGCCGTCGCGGATGAAGGACAGCCAGCCCACCGCGTCGCTATTCATGATCATGTCGGCCGACGGGGCCCCCGACGCCACCTCGGTCTCGTAACGCTGGAACATCTCCGAGGTGCCCAGCGTGAGGCTCCGGAGCGTGATACCGGGATACGCCTTCTCGAAACCCTTTACGAGCGGTGCCATCTGCTGGTCTTCGGCGTTGGTGTAGAGCAGCACCTCACGCTCGGCGCGCGCCGCCTTGAGGGTGGCCTCGTCCACAGGAGTGACCGCCGAGGCCTGTCCGACGTCCGCCGTCGCCGTGGGCGTGGTGGAGGCGGTTTTACCGGCCGAGCTGCCGCACCCGGCGAGAGTCAGGGCGGTGGCGAGCGCGAGGGGCAGGAATGCGGTCCTTCTCATGGTGTTCCTCGGTGTTTCGACGGCGGCGTCGCCGGGCCGGACTCGGAGGGCCGTGCGAACCGCTGGTCACGGTCGACGCACTGCGACACTCGTCATCTTGTGAATGCTATGGCAAAACTGTCAAGAGTTGCAGAGCGCTTTTGCCATGGGACTTTGCGGCGTGGAGCCAGGCAGGGATTAGCCAGATAGGTCAGCCGACCGCCCGCGCCGCGGCTCGACCGGCCACCCGGCCGGAGAAGAGGCAACCGCCGAGGAACGTGCCCTCCAGGGCGTTGTAGCCCATCATCCCGCCACCACCGAACCCGTTGACCTCACCCGCGGCGTAGAGCCCGGGAAGGGGGCTGCCGTCGGCGCGCAGGCATCGGCCGTCGAGGTCGGACTCGAGACCACCGAGCGTCTTGCGCGACAGGATGTGCAGCCGTACGGCGATCAGCGGCCCCGCCTTCGGATCGAGCAGCTTGTGCGGGGTCGCCACCCGGCTCAGCTTGTCGCCGCGGTAGTTGCGCGCGCCCCGGATCGCCGTCACCTGCGCGTCCTTGGTGAACGTGTTGCCGATCTCACGGTCGCGCGCCTCGATGAGGGTCCGGAGCGCCGGCTCCTCGATCGCCGGCGCGTCCGGATCGGCGAGCTTGTTCATGCCCGCGACCAGCTCGGTGAGGTCGCCGGCGACGACGAAGTCGGCACCGTGCCGCTTGAACGCCTCCACCTGGGCCGGCGCCCCGCCCCTGACACGCGACAGGACGAGCTTGATGTCCTTGCCGGTGAGGTCGGGATTCTGTTCCGATCCCGAGAGCGCGAACTCCTTCTCGATGATCTTCTGGGTGAGCACGAACCACGAGTAGTCGTAGCCCGTCCGCCGCAGGTGACGGAGGGTTCCCAAGGTGTCGAAACCCGGGAAGTACGGTGCGGGCAGCCGCTTGCCGGTGGCGTCGAGCCACAGCGATGAGGGGCCGGGGAGGATGCGAATGCCGTGGTCGTCCCAGATCGGGTCCCAGTTGCGCAGCCCTTCGACGTAGTGCCACATCCGGTCCGGGTTGATGACCCGGGCGCCGGCCGCCTCGCTGATCCCCAGCATCCGGCCGTCCACGTACGCCGGCACCCCGGCCACCATCGTCCGTGGCGGCGTCCCCAGCCGGGCCGGCCAGACCTTGCGTACCAGGTCGTGGTCACCACCGATGCCGCCGCTGGTGACGATCACGGCCTGGGCGCGTAACTCGAAGTCGTCGACGGCGATGCGCGAGGTCGGGCGGCCTCGGTCCTCGGCCGCCGGCTCGAGCACCTGTCCGCGCACCCCGATGACCGCGCCGTCATCGACGATGAGAGCGTCGACCCGGTGGCGGAACGCGAAGCGGATCCGTCCGCTGCCGGAATGGGCGCGCACGCGCCGCTCGAAGGGCGCGATCACACCGGGTCCGGTCCCCCATGTGATGTGGAAGCGCGGGACCGAGTTGCCGTGGCCGTCGGCGCGGCCGTCGCCCCTCTCGGCCCAGCCCACCAGCGGGAAGACCCGGTGCCCCATGCCACGCAGCCAGGCGCGTTTCTCGCCGGCCGCGAAGTCGACGTACGCCTCGGCCCACGCCCGGGGCCAGCGATCCTCCTCGCGGTCGAACCGCGCGCTGCCGAGCCAGTCCTGCCAGGCCAGCTCACGCGAGTCCTTGATGCCCATCCGGCGCTGCTCGGGGCTGTCCACGAAGAACAGCCCACCCAGGCTCCAGAACGCCTGACCTCCCAGCGACTGCTCCCCCTCCTGCTCCACCAGCACGACCGACCGGCCGGCGTCGGTGGCCTCGGCCGCCGCCACCAGGCCGGCGAGGCCCGCTCCGACGACGATGATGTCGGCGTCAGCCACGACTCACGCCCGGAGCCGTGGCCGGCAGACGGAGCGCGGCAAGGGGGACGTGGTGCTGGCCGGCGTGCATGTCGCGGTCCCGCAGCGATCCCTGCGAGACGGGTCGCGGGAAGGAGATCTTGACGACGTTGAGCGACGGGATCCGGAACATCTGGATCGTGCCGGCGTCCACGCGGTAGAGATCGGCGATCATCGGCTCGTTGAGGAACGTCTCGTCCGCCACGATCCGGTAGCCGTCCGCATCCCGCATGAACAGCTCCATCGTCACCCAGAAGGGGCCGGCGTTCTTGGACCGGACCTCGAGTGCGAGGTCACCGACGGTACGCGCGGTGATGTCAGCCATGGTGGTCGTCTCCGTGTTCGATGCGGAACATGCCGGTGGGCGTGATGCTGTCGACGACGTGGTTGAGCACGAACGCGTATGCCGGGCCCCGCTCGACCTCCGCCGGCGAGGACGCGAAGGCGAGGCTGGGGAGATAGTGCATCTCGGGCGTCGGGAGATGCAGCATCAGCGGGTTGGCGAGCTTCGCCACCGCCGTGGCGGTGGCCTGGTCCGGGGCGTTGACGAGGAGCATCACGCCCACCTCGCGCGGCGGGCCGGTGTCGAACTCGAGGTCGTCCAGTACCGCGTTGTGGCCGTAGAGGCGCAGGTCGAAGGCGTACTCGTCGTCCGCGAGTCCCAGAGTCCGGCTCACCCGCCGCCGCAGATGCGCGCCCAGGAGGTCCGCCCAGGATTCGATGTCCGCGAGAATGAGCGGGTCGCGGACAGCGGTGAAGGACATGGTCTCGTAGCCGGTGACCCGAGCACCCTCCAGTTTGACGGTGTGCCGCTCAGCGGTGTGAAATCTCGACCCCTCGACCCGGACCGTGCGGCCGTCCACGGCGACGTACGTCGCCTCGCGCACGTCCAGGGTTCCGGCGGGCTCACGCATCTCGAACGGGTTGACCGTCTCGTACAGCATGTGCGCGGCGACCGTGTACGGCGTGCACGAATTGCCCGGGTCGAGCGGCTCGATGGTGAACCCGTCGGCGTCGATCACGGTGTAGACCCCGCCCGCGCGCGGGTCGGTGGTGCACTGACCGCCGCACTCGACGATCTTGGCCGCGTGCCAGCTCGCTCCGGCCGGCATCCCCTTCATCAGCGGGTACGCCGCCGCCACCGCCGTGTCGGTCGCGCGGCCCGCCAGCACGACCTGGGCACCCGCCTCGAGCGCCTGGACGATCGGTTCGTGTCCCATCATCCCGACGATGTGAGTGCAGCTCTCCAGCGTCTCGGCCCGCATCTCGCCCAGGGGCGGCAGCGGGTGGATCCGGCCGGCGTCGAGGTGTTCCTTGAGGTCGGCCGGGTTCTGTTCGCTGTAGATCCGCGCGACCTTGAGGTCCAGGCCCTCCTCCCTCATGAGCTCGGTGACCATCCCGGCGACCCAGTCCACGCCGCTGTCGGTGCCACTGGTGCCGCACGAGCCGATGATCAAAGGCGCGTCCGCGCGGGCCGCCGCCCGCAGCAGGCTGCGCAGGTCGCGGGCCACCGCCTGCGCGGCCGTCTTCGCCGTCGCCGACCCGAGGTAGTGCGGGCCGGAGTCGGTGGACCCGCCGTCCACCGTGATCACGTCGACGCCGAGGGCCAGCCCGCGCTCGATCGTGGCCTCGTCCCACCCGGCACCGAGCATGCCGACGGGCGTCATGATCCGGACGGAGTCGACCGGGGTGTCATCCATGGTTAGCTCCCCTTTCGGACGGGAGGGTCGGATGGTTGACCGCGAACCGGGGAGCACCCCTGAGCGAGGCCACCAGCTCGGCGGCCCCCTCGAGCCCCGCGGCCCGGCGGGCTTCGGCCGACTGGCCGGCCAGGTGGGAGTACACGACGATCCCGTCGACGCCCCGCAGCGGACTGTCCGCGGGCAGCGGCTCGACGCACACGACGTCCAACGCCGCCCCGGCGATCACACCGGAGCGCACCGCGTCGGCGAGTGCCTGTTCGTCCACGATCGGCCCCCGCGCGGTGTTCACCAGCACGGCGCCCGGCTTCATCCGGCGCAATGCCGCGGCGTCGAGGAGGCCCCGGGTCCGTTCGGTGAGAGCCGTGTGGACGGAGATGTAGTCGGATGCGGCCAGGAGCTCGTCGAGCTCGACGAAGCGCACGCACTCGTCGGACCGCTCGCCGGCGGGCACGCTCGTCCTGCAGAGCACCGACATGCCGAACGCGCGCGCGAGCGGGACGACCGCCCGGGTGACGGCGCCGTAACCGATCAGGCCGAGCGTCGCGCCCCGCAGCTCACGCCCGTCCTCGCGCGGCCACTCGCCGGCCGCGACACCCGCGGCGCTGTGAACCAGGCGACGGGCGGCGGCGAGGAGCAGCCCCAGGGTGTACTCGGCCACCGCGTTCGCGTTGATGCCCGGAAGGTTGCTGACCGTGATACCCAGCCGTGCGGCGGCATCGACGTCCACGGAGTCGTACCCGACCCCGGTCCGCACGATCACGCGCAACGCTGTCGCCCGCGCGAGCACGTCGGCCGTCATCGGCTCGTTCGCGATCAGAGCCGCGGTGCTGTCACGCAGCGCCGCGGCCAGCTCTGCCGGGTCGCGCCGCCCGCGGATCGGCAGGTGCGTGGTTTCGTATCCGAGCCGGCGCAGGTAGTGATCGACCTCGTCATCCGGCCTCAGGTAGTCGGTGGTGATCAGGACGCGAGACACCATGTCCTTCCTTGAGCGTCGGGGGCGTGGCAACACACCATACTTTTGCTATAGCACGTTAGTCAAGCATTGCATATGCCCGCTGCCATGGCGGGCAGCTATGCTACGGCTGTGGCCACCGAATCCCTCGCAACGCTCAGCAACGACACCCTCGCCGACCAGGCCTACCGATCGATCCGGGCCGCCATCGTCACAGGCGAGCTCCGGCCGAGCCAGAAGGTGACCGAGCGCGGGCTGGCCGAGCGTCTCGACGTGAGCCCCACACCAGTGCGGGAGGCGATCAGGCGGCTCGAACAAGACGGCCTCCTCGAACGCACCGGACCTCGCACGGTCAAGGTCTCGACCATCGGCGACACCGCGCTTCAGGACCTCGCCGAAGTGGAGGTCGCCCTGCGCGGCATGGTCGCCCGGTTCGCGGCCCGCCACGCGACGCCCGAGCAGCTCGACAACCTTGACGCCATCCTCGATCAAGCCGACGACCTGCTGATCCTCATCAAGCAGCGTCACGCGGACGGCGCCCCGGTGACCCGGCATGTCAACCAGCTCCTGGACACGATGGAACGGTTCAACGACGCCGTCAACGCCTGCGCCGACAACCCGGTCCTGGTACGTCTGCTCAAGCAGACGCGGGTGTTCTCCCGCTCCGAGAGCCGGGCCCGGCGTCTCGAACGGGTCGCCCAGGACCCGACTTTCGGTCTCGACCGCTACGCCACCCACCGCGCGCTGGTCCGCGCTCTGCGCGCGGGCGATTCTGCGGCAGCCGAGGCCGTCGTGATGGAGGACGCCCGGGGCGGCCTGAGCGCCCTGCTCTCCGGCGGCGACGAGACGGGCCCGGACCCCCACACTGCCACCTGACGATCCCCGGCCAGCCAACGCACGCGGGGACCGCGTTCACGCATCTCCAGAGCTCAGGTGCCGAATCAGCGCGTCGAGAACCACCCGGTCTTCCCCCGGCTCGATCGTCTGCGGGTTCAGCGCGATCGCGTCGTCGGGTACGCCGAACACGCCGACCGCGATCCGCGGGTCTCCGTCCCACAAAGCCCGCACCAACCCGTCCCGGGTCCAGCCGCTGGGCTCGCTACGCGTGACCTGGTGACCGGGCGGGAGCGGGGACTACGGGCCGACGCTGCCCGTAACTACGAGCGGATCGTCGGCGCCGCGGTCGCGACGTTCGAGGAGATCGGGCCGGAGGCGACGCTGGAGGAGATCGCCGAGCGTGCGCAGGTGAGCGTGATGACGCTGTATCGGCGCTTCCGCAATCGCGACCAGCTCATCCGGGCCGTCTTCGATCATGTCCTGGCCACGGAGATCGAGCCCATGACCACGGTGCGCACCGACGATCCGTGGCGCGATCTCGTCGGCGCGCTCGAGGCCGCTGTCGAGGTGCTCGTCCGACGGCGGGCGATTCACTCGCTCGCCCTGGAATTCCGGGCGTTCGCCGCCGAAACCGGCCAGCGCTCGTACGTCCCGAGGATCCGGCGGGTGCCGCCCGCAGACGCTACTTCGCCCTGCTCGCCGAGGGGTTGCGCCCCTCCGCGATCACCCTTCCCCCGCTCCTGTCACCTGAGCCCTGCGGGCAGTGATGGCCTACTCGGGCTTCCGTGCGCCGTTGAGAAAAATCGTCACGGCCGCCTCGGTGGCTTCCTCGGGCGTCATGATCTCGCCGACGGTCAGCCAGAGGGTGCGTTCCACGATCGCGGAGAACATGGCGAGCACGACGTCAGGGCGCAGGTCGTCGCGGAGCACCTTGTCGCGGATGCCACGAGCGATGACGTCGCGGATGGGCCTGACCGTACGCTCGATGGCGTCATGGTCGCAGAATTGGTCGGCCTGGCCGATCACCGCCGCGTATTTGGCACCGTTTCGCAGATACACGGCGATGATCCTGGTGATCGCCCGGTCGGCCGGAAGCTCGTCGAGGTTCGCGGCCGCGAAGGCCTCCACGAGTTCGGCCATCCCGACCTCGGCCACACCGCGCAGCAGCGACTCCCGCGTCGGGAAATGCCGGTACAGCGTCGCGCGTCCCACACCGGCCTCGTCGGCGATCTCCGCCATCGCCGCGTCTGAGCGCCGGCCCAGCGCCCGGGCGGCGGCGTCGAGGATCGCCGACCTGGTCCGCTGCATCCCGGCATCCGATTTCACCACTCGACCATGCTAAGGCCCCATGACGAGACAATCATGTCTCACAAGCGGGCTCGTTCCTGAACTACCGTGAGCACGATCTTGCCTTGGATGTGCCCTCGGGCGGCGCGCTCGTGCGCCGCCCGGGCATCGGCGAGCGGAAACGTGCTGTCAATCGCGACGCGAACCGTGCCCGCGTCGAGCAGGCGTCCCAGCTCAGCGAGTTGCGCGCCGTTCGAGCGGACCTGGGTGGCCGAGACCGTGACGCCCAGCTTCGCGGCCTCTTCGTCATCGAAGCCGCCGGGGAAGACCGGGTACAACGCGCCGCCGCGCTTGAGCGTGCGCAGGAAACGACCGCTGTCGCGACCACCGACGCTGTCGAGCACGAGATCAAGGTCGTGCGTGACTTCCTCGGGACGACTCTTGGTGTAGTCGATGAACTCCTCGGCGCCGAGCTCGCGCAGGAACGACTCATGCGCGCCCGATGCCACCGCGATGACGCGGGCACCTTTCCACTTGGCCAGCTGCAGCGCGAAGTGCCCCACGCCACCCGCGGCGCCGTTGACGAGCACCGTCGTCTCAGAGTTCAGCGCCATCGGGCGATGCCGCGCCGCTTGAAAGGGTGACGGGTGATCGTGCCCGAGCTCGATCAGGAACTGCCACGCGGTGAGCCCTGCCATTGGCGCCCCCGCGGCGTGCGCGTGATCGAGGCGAGCGGGCTTGCGTGCGAGGTCCGAGGCGGGCGCGGCGACGTACTCGGCATATGCGCTGCCGTCGAGGGTGGGAAAGCGAAGCAGGCCGAAGACATCATCGCCGACGGACAGGCCGTCCACATCCGCGGCGACGGCCGCGACGACGCCCGACACGTCCGTCCCCGGAATCATGGGCAAGCTCAGCTTCGGCCTCATCTCAGGAGGCACGTTGGACATTCCTTCGCGCACGTACCAGTCGGGGGGATTGACGCCGACCGCGTGCACGCGAACGAGCACCTCACCCGGTTTCGGCTCGGGAATCGGCACTTCGTCGTAACGCAGCACCTCAGGGCCACCGTGCTCGTGCAGCCGGATGGCCTTCATCGTGTTCGCCGGCATTGTCTTCGTCCTTCACCGCAGATGAGTTATCGTTTCCGGAGCAGTGCTCCAAATATAAGCGGGGCACTGCTCCGCTTGTCAACTCAGGAGGCATATGCGAGCCGACGCCAGGAAGAACTACGACCAGCTCCTCGCGGTCGCGCGTGCCGTCGTGACCGAGCAAGGCGCCGACGCGTCGCTGCGCGACGTCGCCCGCAGGGCCGGCGTCGGGCTCGGCACGCTGTACCGTCACTTCCCGACGCGCGAGGCGTTGCTCGAGGCCATGCTCCGCGCGAGCTTCGACGAGCTGGCGGCACAGGCGGGCGAGCTCGAAACCTCGGTCTCGCCTGGGGATGCCCTCGTTTCGTGGCTAGGCGACTTCGTCGCCTGCGCGCATGAGTATCGGGGCGTTGTGGCGCTGATGGTGGCCGCCATCGAAGACGCCGGGTCCGCGCTCCATGCTTCGTGCGTCACGATGCGCGCGGCGGGCACGCGGCTCCTCACCCGCGCCCAGGCGGCTGGCGCAGCACGGACCGACATCGACGGCACCGACCTGTTCGCGCTGGCCGGGGCTCTCGCGTGGCTCAACGATCAACCCTCGCTCGCGCCCCGCGCCGATCACCTCTTCGGCGTCATCGCGAGCGCGATCGCGACGAGCGCGGGGAACGGCGACGCCGAGGGGGAACACCGCCCTGGGGCCCGAAGCTGACCTCGTCGCGCACGCGGACCAGTCCGAGCGGGGAGTCGGCGCTCCCTACCGCTTCGTAGGAGATCTCCACCTTGCGGGCGCCATCCATGAGTGGCCGGCATCGCACGTCAGGTGAGGTGAGCTCGGGCTGGGGGAGCATCGCCGCTCCCACACCCGGTTTCGCCCGCTGCTCCAGCATCCGACTCTCCGAACCTCCGATCGCATCACCACCATCGACGGGTACCTGGTCGTGTGCGGATGGGACCCACTTGCGCCGGCGAGATCGCCCCAGTAAACATTTACTTGTGTCCTCGAAGAGCAAACAGGCGCTGCTCGACGCCGGAGCTGAGGTGTTCGCCCGCCACGGGCTGAAAGGCACCCGGGTCCGCGAGATCGTCGAGCGCGCGGGCGTCAACGAGCGGATGATCTACGACCACTTCGGCAGCAAGGAAGGGCTGTACCGGGCGGTCCTGGACGCGCAGAGCAGCGACATGGGAGCGGCGTGGCGGCCGGTTCTGGACCGGTTGACCGGTCAGGATCCGGTCGAGGTCACGCGCGTCGCGTTGCGGGCGTACTTCGACCTGGTCTGTGAACGTCCCCTGCTGGTGCCGCTGCTGCTGCACGAAGGGCTGGGTGAGGGGGAGATCCGGCCGCCGATCGAGCCGGCGGACCTGCCCGCGCCGCTGCGCGAGGTGTTCGAGCGAGGGCAGCGGGAGGGGGCCTTCCGGGCCGACGGCGACTTCGAGCTGTTCTACGTCACCGCGATCTGCCTGCTGACGGTGCTTCCCACCCTGCCGGGGCGGCTGACCGCCCTGGCAGGGGGCACCAGCGAGCAGGCACGGGCGCGGCTGCGCGACCAGGCGGTGGACCTGCTGCTGGAGGGCATCACGGGGCCGGCGGGAGCGGGCCGGTGAGCGGCATACGGGCGCTGGTCGCCGGGCCCGCGGGAGCGGGCCGGTGAGCGACTTACAGGTGCTGATCGCCGGGGCCGGGCCGACCGGCCTGACGCTGGCCTGCGACCTGGCCCGCCGCGGCGTCGCCGTACGCGTCATCGACCAGGCCTCCGGGCCGTTTCCCGGATCGCGCGCCAAAGGCGTCACCCCCCGCACCGTGGAGGTCCTCGACGATCTCGGCCTCGCCCAGGAGGCCGTGCGGGCCGCCACGCCGGTCGTCATGCGGCACTACGGCCGTGAGGGCACTTTCACCGACCAGCGTCCGGCGTCGTACTGGCAGACCAGCCCGGCCGAGCCGCACCCGCAACTGCTGCTGCCGCAGTGGCGCACCGAGGCCATCCTGCGCTCCCTGCTGGGCCGCCTGGGCGTCACGGTCGAGTACGGCACCCGGCTGGACCGGTTCGAGCAGGACGGCAATCAGGTCACGGCCACCGTCCAGCGCGATGCGGGCAGCCGCGTCATCGCGGCCGACTACCTGGTGGGGTGTGACGGCGGCCACAGCACGGTACGCAAGCAGCTCGGCGTCGCCTTCGAGGGCACCACGCACCCCGGCCAGACGTTGCTCATCGGCGATGCCGAAGTGACGGGCCTGCGCCCGGACCGGCTGCATCTCTGGGCCGACCCCGACCACGGCCTCCTGCAGCTGTGCCCGTTCGCCGGGGTGACGGCCTGGCAGGTCGCCGCCATGACGCCGGCCTGGCAGGCACGTCCGCCGGCACCGTCCGAAGAGGTCTTCCAGCGTGCGGTGCTGGAGATCACCGGCATGCCGCAGATCACGCTCGGCGCGCCCACCTGGACCTCCACCTACCGGGTCAATGTACGGATGGCCGATCGGCTCCGCTGCGGGCGGGTGTTCCTGGCCGGTGACGCCGCGCACGTCCATCCGCCCGCGGGCGGGCTCGGCATGAACACCGGCATCCAAGACGCCTACAACCTGGGCTGGAAGCTCGGGCTGGTCCTGTCCGGCCACGCCGGCGACGGGCTGCTGGACACCTACGAGAGCGAACGCCTGCCGATCGCGGCCTGGGCTCTGGGCGCCAGCACCGAGCGCTTGCGGGCCATGATCGGTGAGCTCGGCAAGGGCGCCGACGCCGACCTCGGCGTGGTGAACACCGACGACACCCGCCAGCTGCGCCTGGGCTACCGCTGGAGCCCCCTGTCGCGCGAGGGCCACCGTCGAGGTGTACGTGCCGGCGATCGCGCCCCGGACGCCCCCTGCCGTGACGCCTCGGGGGCCACTGTGCGGCTCTTCGACATCTTCCGCGGCCCGCACTTCACCCTTGTGGGATTCGGCCAGAGCGGTCGAAGCTCGCTCGACGTCGTACGCGATGCCTGGCCCGGCCCTCTGCGTACGTGCCTGATCGCCGAAGCAGGCACGCTCACCGACGCCGACGGCCACGCGGCCGACGGCTACGGCGTCACCGGCGAGGCCATGGTGCTCGTACGTCCCGATGGCCATCTCGCCCTGACCGTCGAAGCCCACGACCCCGTCACCGTGCTGAACTACCTGGAGGCATTGAAAACCCTGCCGCCCGGTCGGTAGCCGAAGTCGACGCCGTCGGCGACCAGGTCCCAGAATCCGTTCCGCAGGGGAAGGTGGCCCTCGATGAGGAAGTGCGTCAGGTCATGGGGGGCTGGCCGCCGGTTTTTCGCCGTGACCCTCATGCCTGGCCGAGGTCGGTGCAGTAGGTGATCGTCGCGTCGTCCGCGGCCACCGCGTGGCGCGCCTCCGCCTGCCGGACGCGCTGGATGATGTGGGCGGGCCCGCTCGACGCCAGTGCGGCCATGACCCCCGGCCAGTCGGCGAGCCGGAAGGGGTCCACGATGCGGCCGGCTCCATTGCTGAGCAGGACGGCGCCGTTCAGCTCGGAGATCGCACAGCTTCCGGTGATCGCCTCGTCCGCCGCGCGCGGGTCGTCCTTGGCCACCCAGAAGCCGCCCGGCTGGTTCCGGTTGGCGCGCAGGTCTCGCAGGACGCGGTGGTAGTCCTCGCTGCCCTTGGCGGCGGCCTCGAGCGCGGGCTCGTAGGACCGGCTGATGATCACCTCCCGGGGGTCGGAGACGACGAGCGGCGCGTCGTCAGCCCTGTCGAGCACGAGGAACGCGTCACCGAGCACCAGGTACTCCAGGAGGCCGCCGGACAGGCGCAGGACGGCCACGGCCGCCGACGGGCTGATGGGGTTGGCGACGTCGCAGGTGTGGCGGTGCTCGTCCGTCACCTGCTCGATGGCTTCGGCGAGCAGCGCCGCAAGGCCGCGGTCCCCTACGAGGGACAGGAGGTTGGCTCCCAGGCGGCCTGCGTACCAGGCGACGCCGTGCCGGCAGGTCGCTTCGCCGCCGGGGATGCCGGCGCCGTCGACCAGCACCGCCGCCGTCGGCACGGCGCCGGTGAAGTCCTCGTTCGCGCGGCCGGGTCGTTTCGCGACGCTCGTCATCGTCACCCGCATGTCCTGGCGCCGCCCTCCTGCCGCTCAGCCTTCGCCCGCAGGCATTAGATCACTCCGAGGTCGCGTTCCAGGGTGCGGGCGTAGGACTCGACGGTGGCGACGATGTCGACGGCTTCGGGGTCGAGCAGCCACTGGGTCTGCAGGCCGTCGAGGGTCGCGAGGATCTCGGTGGCCTTGGCCACCGGGTCGATGTCCGGGCGGGCGACGCCGTCGGCCTGGGCGGAGCGGATGTTGTCGGCCACGATGGCGCGCATCGCGCGGTAGCGTTCGACGAAATGTTGGTGGCCGGGCGAGCCCGGCTCGAGGCTCTCCGCCACCAAGACCGTGAACAGTTTGGCCAGCCCGGCCCGCTGCTTGTTGCGGCGCGCGAACTCCGGCAACGCCCGAAGCCGCCCGGAGGGCTCCATCCCGAGCAGTTCCAGGGCGAACGCCTCACTGTCCAGGTCGCGCCGCTCGATCACCGCCAGCAGCAGGCCCGCCTTGCTGCCGAAGTGGTGCAGCAGACCGGGCTCGGTGATGCCGGCCCGGGCCGCGACGTCGGCGAGCGAGGTGCCGCGGAAACCGCCGCGGGCGAACATCTCGCCGGCCGCCGTGATGATCTCTTCCCGCCGCAGGCGAGCGCGTTCCTGCCTGCCGGGTCCTTGCCTGCTCGGGGTCACGGTGTTAAACCTAACGCAACTCACTTACCGAGCACTAGGTAAGTGAACCCCCCTTCGGTACGAGTAGCGAGGTGCGACGATGCCGCCCAGACCCCACCGCATCCGGCCCTTACTGATCATCGCGGTCGCCCTGCTGGGCGGGCTCTGCCCCGGTTCGCCGGCCCAGGGCGCGCAGCGGGAGCCGGTCATCCTGGTTCACGGCTGGAACGGCTCGCCGACCGAGTTCGCCCAGATGCGCACGGCGCTGGAGCAAGCCGGCTACCCGACGTACGCGATCGACCTGCCCGGCGAGGAGAACCTCGCCAACGCCCAGGCCATCGCCGGCCTCGTGGAGCAGGCACGCGGCGAACACGGCGGCGGCAAGGTCAGCCTCGTCGGGCACAGCATGGGAGGGCTGTCCGCGCGCTACTACCTCAAATCCCTCGGCGGCGCCGCCAAGACGCTCAGCTACGTCTCGATGGGCACCGGGCAGCTCGGCTACTGGCCCGCCTGCCTGCTGCCGGCCGGTCAGGGCGGGCAGATGTGCCCCACCAGCAGCTTCATCGCCCAGCTCAACAGCGGCGACCCGACGCCGGATCCGGTCAAGTACACGTTGCTGACGAGTTCGCTCGACGAGACGCGCAACGACGTCATCGCCGGTGTCTGGTGCCGGGCCGAGTTCGCCGGCGTGGCGCATGCCGACGAACCGGCGTCACCGGTGTTCATCGACGCCGTCCTCAGCGCCCTTGACGGGCGATGCCCGTCCTGAGCGGGCGAAATGTGATCGCCGATCGCGCGGACGGTCAACTACTGTCGCGCGGGTGGGAAGCGATCTTCTGCCGTTGCTGTGGCTGTGCGGGCCGTCAGGTGTCGGGAAGTCCTCGCTCGGCTGGGAGGTGTTCGCCCAGCTGAGCCGGGGCGGCGTCCGGGCGGCGTTCGTCGACGCCGACCAGATCAGCCTGTGCTACCCCCTGCCGGAGCTCGGCACCCATCGGATCCGGGCCCGGAGCCTGGCCGCGATGTGGCCCAACTTCCGGGATCAGGGAGCGCGGTGCGTGGTCCTGTCGGGTTTCGTCGACACCGCTGAGGAGATCGGCGAGTACACGGAGCGTCTCCCGGACGCCGCCTTCACCGTGTGCCGGCTGCGCGTGAGCACCGATGAGCTCAAGGAGCGGTTTCTCGGGCGGGGATGGCGTCCCGACCTGGTGGCCGAGGCCGTCGCCGAGGCGGAGTCGCTGGAGGGCAGCGACTTCGCCGACCTGTGCCTGGATACCGGCGGGCTGACCGTGCCCGAGGCGGCCCGGATGGTCCGCGAGCGAGCCGGTGGATGGCCGCGTCCCGGCCCACCCGTCGGCCATGTTTCCCGACCGGCCGCACCGCTCGCCGTCGATCCGGTTCCGGTGCTGTGGTTGTCCGGCGCCACCGCGGTGGGGAAGTCGACTGTCGGCTATGAGGTCTTCTCGCAGATCGTCCGGACCGGCGTACGAGCCGCTTATGTGGATCTGAAGCAGATCGGCGTGTTACGTCCCGCCACGGACGACGACCCGGACGGCCATCGCCTCAAGGCGCGCAATCTCGCGGCCCTCTTGGCCGGATACCGTGCGGCCGAGGCCAGGTGCCTGATCGTCTCCGGGCACGACGACCGGGACGACACCGTCCGCGACTACGCCGAGTTGCTTCCCGGAGCGGCGCTGACGGTGTGCCGTCTGCACGCCGGGCCCGCGACGCTGGCCGAGCGCGTCACGCGGCGCGGCCGGGGAGGCGGGCCGGCGATACCGGGCGATGAGCTGAAGGGACTGGACCCCGAAGCCCTGCGCCGCGTCGCCGAACGGGCGGCACGCGAGGCCGTGGCGCTCGACCGCGCCGGAGCGGGTGACCTGCGCATCGACACGGACGGCCGGTCGGCGCAAGAGGTGGCCGAGGAGATAAGGGCGCTCATCGGCGACTGGCCGAACTAAGCCAAAGCGAGCGAGCCAAAACAAGCGGCCCCGCGCACAAGGCGCCCGGCCGCTTGACAGTCATTCCCTTCATAGGATAGTTGTGCTATCCAATAACTAGATAGCGCAACTACCCAATTGGGGGACGTAATGGAGACGAGCATCGTTCTGGTGGTGGCCCTGCTGGGCTTCCGCGCACTGGGGGCCTTCGGGGTCGGCCGGTTCGCCTCGTGGCCGGTCAGTGCGGCGCATGCGCTGGCCGTCATGCTCTTCATGACGGCCAGCGCGCACTTCGTCCCGGAAAGCGTCACGGTGATGCCCACCCACGCCGATCTCGTACGCATGGTGCCCCCCTTCGTGCCCTTCGCCGACGCGGTGGTCTACCTGACCGGCGTGCTGGAGCTCATGGGCGCGGTAGGGCTGATCATCACCAGGACGCGCTGGTCGGCCGGGATCGGGCTGATCGCGCTCTTCGCGCTCCTGCTGCCGGCCAACATCTACGCCGCGCTGGCCGACGTGCCGTTCGACGGCGGCGAGGCGTCCCCGTTGTGGCTGCGCATTCCCGAGCAGGTCCTCTACATCGCCGTCGCGCTCTGGGGCATCCGCTCGGCACCCCGGGTGTGGCCGCTGCCGCTTCGCGTGGGTTACGGCACTTCGTAGGTGATGTCGTACTTGGCGGCGATGGAGTTGAGCTTGGCCGGGTCGAGCCTGCCGCCCGCGCTGACGTACGGCCTGGCCTCGATCAGGTCCTCGACGAAGCACTCCCAGCCACCCGGCGAGGAGATCTGGATGACCCGCGGAGGAGGGGTGGACCCGCGGCGCAGCGCGTGCGGGACCCCGTGGGGCAGCAGGACGAACTGCCCCTTGCCCACCTTGTCCGTCCGGTCGTCGAACTCGACGACGAGCTCTCCGTCGAGTATGTAGATCCCCTCGTCGGCCTCGTGGTGGACATGGCGGGGAATGTCCTGAGCCACGGCCATTTCCAGCAGTGACAGCGTGCCGCCGGTGTCGGTGGCGCGAGCCTTGGCGGCGAAGGCGGGCGGCACTTTGACGCGCCCCGGCCGGGCTTGGCCGTGCCCCAGGACGTAGAAGCGGTCCTTGTCGCCGCTGTCCTCGGCCACGTCCTGGACGTTGCCTTCCAGGCCGCCCGGCGTCGACAGCCGCAGCGCGTGGACCGGAGCCTCGGACAGGGTGCGCATGGCATGGGTGACGCCGCGCGGCAGCAGGGCGCACATGCCCGCGGTGAGGCGGTGCGTCCAGCCGTCGAAGTCGATGCCCAGCTCCCCGTCGAGCACGTAGACGAACTCGTCGAAGGTGTCGTGGACATGCGAGGGGAGGTCGTTGTGTCTGTGGTTCTCCATGAGGGTGAACCGGCCCTCGGTGTCGGCGGCTCCGGCCTTGAGCGTCGTCCCCGGCGGTAACGGCAGGCGTGACTCTCCGGGGCTCAGGAGGATGAAGCGATCTTTGGACATGAGGTATCCTTTCCGGAGGAGGATTCGGAATCCGATTCCGCTTCAAGTCTAGACAGAGGACCGCCAGGGATGTCAAAGCACACCGCCCGCAAGCCCCGCACCGACGCCGAGCGCAACCGCGCTCGCGTGCTGGAGGTGGCCTGCGAGCTGTTCGCCGAACGCGGGGACGAGGTGCAGATGGCGGAGGTGGCCAAGGCGGCCGGAGTCGGCATCGGCACCGTCTACCGGCATTTCCCGACCCGCCAGGCCTTGATCGAGGCGGTGACGGAGCAGCGGTTCGCCGAGATCCTGGCCTACGCCCGTACCGAATGCCTGCCCAATCCCGACACTCGGCAGGCCCTGACCTGCTTCCTGACCCGCATCGGGCAGGTGCACGACGAGGGCCGGGGGGTCTCCAGCGCGATCGAGGCGGCGCTGGGCTCCACCGAGCCGCGCGGGCAGGTGGGCGAAGACCTCCTGGCCCTCGGCGAGGCGCTGCTCGAGCGCGGCCGGGCCGACGGCACGCTCCGCGCCGACGCCAAGCTCGGCGACCTCTACATGATCGCCGGAGCGGTCTCGGCGATCAGCCGCAACGCCGTGGGCGACTGGCGGCGCTTCATCGACATCGCCCTCGACGGCCTGCGAGGCCCGGCCCGCGATCGACCCTGATCGGGACAACACCTTGCGCGATCATTCCGAAAACATGCCCAATACCCTGTTGACCTTGTAGGGAATTGGTGAATACGTGAAGGGATGAGCCTCTGGACCCCGGACCCCACGTTCTATCCTTCGCCCAGGGACGCGGCCGGTGCACCCGCCGAGAAACTGGCCTATGTCGTCGCCTTCGACCGGTCGGCGACCAGGCCGGACGCGCTGGCCGTACTCGACACCGACGCCGACTCGCCGCACTACGGCCAGGTGGTGGGCTGGAGCGAGCTGCCCAACACCGGCGACGAGCTGCACCACTTCGGCTGGAACGCCTGCAGCACCGCCCTGTGCCCCAGCGCCCCGCACCCGCATGTCGAACGCCGCTACCTCATCGTGCCCGGACTGCGCTCCTCGCGCATCCACGTCTTCGACACCAAGGACCACCTCAGCCCGGAACTGGTCAAGGTCATCGAGGCCGACGAACTGGCCAAACGGGCCGGCTACTCCCGGCCCCACACCGTGCACTGCGGGCCCGGCGGGATCTACCTGTCCGCGCTCGGCGGCGCCGACGGCAACGACGGGCCCGGCGGGATCGCGCTGCTCGACCACACCACGTTCGAAGTGCTCGAACGCTGGGAGGTCGACAGAGGGCCGCAGTACCTCGCCTACGACTTCTGGTGGCACATCAACCACGACGTGCTGATCAGCTCCGAGTGGGGCACCCCGTCGATGATCGAGAACGGCGTGGTGGGAGAGCTGCTGCTCGGCCGCAAGTACGGCCACAAGCTGCACTTCTGGGACCTGCGCAAGCGCAAGCACGTCCAGGAGGTCGACCTGGGCGATGAACACCAGATGGTCCTGGAGCTGCGCCCGGCGCACGACCCCACCCGCACCTACGGCTTCGCCAGCGTCGTCACCAGCACCGCGGACCTGTCGGCCTCGATCTGGCTCTGGTTCCACGAGGACGGCCGCTGGCAGGCCCGCAAGGTGATCACCATCCCCGCCGAGCCCGCGAGCGCCGACCTGCTGCCACCCGTCCTGCAGCCCTTCGGCGCCGTGCCGCCCCTGGTCACCGACATCGACCTGTCGGTCGACGACCAGCGCCTGTACGTCTCCTGCTGGGGCACCGGCGAGATCAAGCAGTACGACGTGTCGGACCCGGCCAACCCCGCCGAGCTGGGCTCGCTCAGGATCGGCGGCATCGCCCGGCAGGCACCCCACCCCGCCCAGCCGTCACTGCCGCTGCGCGGCGGGCCGCAGATGGTCGAGATCAGCCGCGACGGCCGCCGCCTCTACCTCACCAACTCCCTGTACGGAGCCTGGGACGACCAGTTCTACCCCGAGGGCGTCGGCGCCTGGATGGCCAAGATCGACACCGACTCCTTCACCTTCGACACCCGCTTCTTCCCGCACGATGAGGCCTTCCGCGGCCTGCGCCCCCACCAGGTACGCCTGCAGGGCGGCGACGCCTCCTCCGACTCCTACTGCTACCCGTGACGATCGCCACCGTGCTCCTGCTGGGCGCCTTCCACGGCCTGAACCCGGCCATGGGCTGGCTCTTCGCCGTGGCCCGCGGCCTGCAGGAGCGCAGCAGGGACCTGCTGCTGCAGTCGCTGCCGGTCATCGCGCTGGGCCACCTGGGCTCGGTCGCCGTGGTCGCGATCGTCGTCGGCCTCACCGGCTCGCTGGTCACCGGCAGGGTGCTGTCGATCGGCGGCGGGGTGGTGCTGGTCGGGTTCGGCCTGTGGCGGCTGCTGTCCAAGCGGCACTTCCGCTGGGTGGGGATGCGGCTGTCGCTGTGGCAGCTGGCCGGCTGGTCGTTCCTGATGTCCTCGGCCCACGGCGCCGGCCTGATGCTGCTGCCCGTCTTCACCGGCCTGCACGCCCCCGGCCATGAGGGGCACGCCCTGTCGGGCGGCCTGGCGGTGGCCGCGCTGCACACGCTGGCGATGTTCGTGGTGGCGGGTGTCATCGCCGTGGTGGTGTACGAGGTGGCCGGGCTCACGGTGCTGCGGCGTGCCTGGTTCAATCTGGACCGCATGTGGGCGCTCGCCCTCGTGAGCGCGGGAGTGATCACTCTGGTCCAGGCATAAACCTCGGCGGGAGTTGTCACATCGGTGGCGTCGGGTTGGTCAGTGCTATGACTTGCTTTGACGAAGGAATGTGACGATGAATATTGGGACGACGAATATTGGGACGACGAATATTGGGACGACGAGCGACGCGGAGTTCCTGGCCGGCCGGTTCGAGGAGCACCGCTCCCATCTGCGGGCCGTGGCCTACCGGATGCTCGGGTCGCTGAGCGAGGCCGAGGACGCCGTACAGGAGGGGTGGATACGGCTCAGCCGCAGCGACACCAGCGAGGTGAACAATCTCGGCGGGTGGCTGACCACGGTCGTGGCCCGGGTGTGCCTGACCATGTTGAGCTCGCGCGAGCGGCGGCGCGAGGACTCCCTGGAAGAGCGCCTGCCCGACCCGGTCGTCAGCCCCGCCGAGGGCGTCGATCCCGAGCACGAGGCGCTGGTGGCCGACTCGGTCGGATTGGCGTTGCTGGTGGTGCTGGAGTCGCTCGAGCCGGCGGAGCGGCTGGCGTTCGTGCTGCACGACATGTTCGCGGTGCCGTTCGAGGAGATCGCGACGATCGTGGGGCGTACCCCGGCGGCGGCCAGGCAGCTGGCCAGCCGCGCCCGCCGCCGCGTGCGGGGCACGGCCCCGGTGCCCGATCCGGATCTGGGCCGTCAGCGCCAGGCCGTCGACGCCTTCCTGGCCGCCGCGCGCGATGGAGACTTCGAGGCGCTGGTACGGGTGCTCGACCCGGATGTCGTGGTCCGCTCCGACCGCGGCGCCGCGGGGGGCGTGCTGGTGGCGCGCGGGGCGGCTGTGGTGGCCAAGCAGGCGATCATGTTCCGCCCGGTCGGCTCGGTGGGACATCCGGTGCTGGTCAACGGGGCCGCCGGATCCGTCGCCACGGTCGGCGGCCAGGTGGTCTCGCTGGTCGCCTTCACCGTCAGCGGCGGCCTGATCGCCGAGGTCGTCATCATCACCGACGCCGACCGGCTGGCCCGGCTCGACCCGATGTCGGCGACGGGCTGACCCAGCGTGCTTCACGCCTCGGGTCGGCTCGTCGCGGCTCTCGGGCGCGGATAACGTTGGCCTGATGGCCCGAACCCCGCCCTCGAACCCCGACGGCACGCCGGACGAAGCGCCCGACGCGCCCGGCATAGGGGCGTTCCTGCCCTTCGTCCTGCTGGCCGCGGGCGCGATCTGGGAGACCGTCGACGGCTCGCTGCGGCCGGGCTGGCTGTCATGGGCGGGCCTGGCCGCCATGTCCGCCCTGTACGCGCTGACAGTGATCATGGCCTTCCGGCGCCGTACGGTGCCCGCCCGGCTCGCGCTGGCGGGGCTTTCGGCCGTGGTCTTCGGGCTGTCGATCGTGCTGGGCGGCGGCTGGTACTACCTGTTCCCGCTGCTCGGCGTGGCGTGCGGCATCACCCTGCGCGGCCGGGCGGTGCGACTCGCCACGGCGGCGCTGCCCTTCGGCACGGCGCTGGTGGTGGGGGCCGGCGGCGGCAGCCTGGAGTCGATCCTGGCCTTCTCGTGGGGGACCTTCAGCGCGGGCCTGGTCGTGGCCGTCATCCTGCACCTGCACACGGTCATCGGCGAGCTGAACCAGACCCGGCGGCGCCTGGCCGAGGCGGCCGTCGCCGAGGAGCGGCTGCGCTTCTCCCGCGACCTGCACGACCTGCTCGGGCACACCTTGTCGGTCATCGTGGTCAAGGCCGAGGCCGTACGACGACTGGCCCGCCGCGACCCCGGCCAGGCCGAACGCCAGGCCGCCGACATCGAGGCCGTCGGCCGGCAGGCACTGACCGAGGTACGCGAGGCGGTCACCGGCTACCGGGCGGGCAGCCTGGCCGACGAACTCGCCCGCGCCCGCGACGCCCTGGCCGCGGCCGGCGTGCGCGCCCGCGTCCGCCGCACCGGGCCGCCACCGGCCGCGCAGGCCGAGGCGCTGCTGGGCTGGGTGGTACGCGAGGGCGTCACCAACATCATCAGGCACAGCGGCGCCACCGAGGCCGAGATCGACCTGACCGGCCTGACCCTGACGATCCGCGACAACGGCCCCGACCGGCCGCGGCCCACCAAGAGCGGCAGCAGCCCCGACGGACCCACCGAGAGCGGCACCGACGGCCCGCGACCCACAGAGAGTCCCGGCCCGCAGCCGGCCGAGAGCGGCAGCGGGCTGCGCGGGCTGGTCGAACGGCTAAGCCAGGCAGGCGGCAGCGTCGAGGCGGGCCCCCACCCGGGCGGCGGCTTCGAGCTCACCGCCACCCTCCCGCCCGGCGTTTAGGGGGTGCGGCCGCAAGGCCCAGCCGGCGTCCAGGGGGTGCGGCCGGAGGGCCCAGACGGACAGATGGCGCAAGACGGGCTCACAGTTCGGCACAATTGCCGCTGTGAGAGTCGAATTGCTGGGACCGTTCGAGGTCCGAAACCGCGATGGGGCCGTGGTGGAGGTTCCGGGGATTCGGCTGCGCGCACTGCTGGCCGCGCTCGCCCTCGAACCCGGCCGGATCGTCACGCGGGCGAGGCTGGTGGACTGGATCTGGGGCGAACAGCCGCCCGCCGACGAGGTGAACGCCTTGCAGGCACTGGTGTCCAGGCTACGCAGGGTGTTGCCGGACGGGGTGATCGAGGCCGATTCCGGCGGATACCGGCTGGCCGTGGCTCCTGATGCCGTGGACGTATCCAGGTTCGAGCAGCTGGTCGGCCAGGCCCGTGCCGCCGAGCCCGCGGCGCGGGCGGATCTGCTGCGCTCGGCCTTGGCCTTGTGGCGCGGCACGGCCATGGCCGACCTCGCGCTGCAGGGCAGCGACACCTTCGACGCCGCGGTCGCGCGCCTGGACGAACTCCACGTCGCCGCGCTCGGCGATCGGGTGGATGCCGATATTCGCCTCGGCCGTGGCTCGGAGCTGGTCTCGGAGCTGACCGAGCTGGTCGCCGCGTACCCGCTGCGGGAGGGGTTCGTGGCGGCGTTGATGCGAGCGCTCGCCGAGGCGGGGCGGGGGAGCGAGGCGTTGACGGTCTACCAGCGCACCCGCGAGCGGCTCGCCGAGGAGCTGGGCGTCGATCCGTCGGCCAAGCTCTCCGCGCTGCACACCGCGCTGCTGCGTGGCGAGCTGGGCGAGCGGGCGGACAACCACAAGACGAACCTGCGCGCCGAGCTGACGAGTTTCGTCGGCAAGAAGAATGATGTGTCCGCGGTCGCCGCTCTGGCCGCCAAGCACCGGCTGGTCACCTTGACGGGGGCGGGCGGCTCCGGCAAGACGAGGCTGGCCACCGAGACCGCGCGGACGATGCTCGCCGACCTGCCGGATGGGGCGTGGCTGGTCGAACTGGCCTCCGTCGGGGAAGGCGGCGATCTGGCGCAGGCCGCCCTGACCGCGATCGGCCTGCGTGACCAGGCATTGCTCGGCGGCTCGCGGGGCGGGGAGCCGATGGACCGGCTCATCGCCGCGGTCCGCGAGCGCGCGATCTTGCTCATCCTGGACAACTGCGAGCACGTGATCGAGGCGGCCGCGGCGTTCGCCGACCGGCTGCTGGGGGAGTGCCGCAGATTGCGGATCGTGGCCACCAGCAGGGAACCGCTCGGCATCACCGGGGAGGTGCTGTGGCAGGTCGAGCCGCTCGCGCTGCCCGCCGGCGGAGCCGATCCCGCCGAGGCCGGGTCCTCGCCCGCGGTGCGGCTGCTGCGCGACCGCGCCGATCTGGTGCGCAAGGACATCGGCTCCGACACCGACACTTTGGCGGCCATGGTGCGGATCTGCCGGGCGCTGGACGGGATGCCGCTGGCGATCGAACTGGCCGCGGCCCGGCTGCGCACCATGTCCGTCGATCAGCTGGCCCGCCGGCTCGACGACCGGTTCCGGCTGCTGACCAGCGGCAGCCGTACGGTGCTCGCCCGGCACAAGACGCTGCGCGCGGTCGTGGACTGGAGCTGGGACCTGCTGACCGAGACCGAACGTGAGGTGCTGCGGCGGCTGTCGGTGTTCTCCGGCGGGGTGAGCCTGGAAGCGGCCGAACAGGTGTGCGGGCAGGAGACGTCCGCCGGGGAGCAGGTGTTCGACGTGCTGACCGCGTTGATCGACAAGTCGCTGCTGCTCGCCGACGGCCAGGGCATGCCGCGCTACCGGATGCTCAACACCATCAGGGAGTACGCGGCGCAGCGGCTGGCCGAAGCCGGGCAGAGCGAGCCGGCGCGCCGGGCGCACCTGGCGTACTTCACCGAGCTGGCCGAGACGGCCGAGCCGCGCCTGCGCCGGGCCGAGCAGGTGGAGTGGCTGGCCAGGCTCGGGGCCGAGCACGACAACATCGGCACGGCCCTGCGCGGCGCGATCGCCGAGGGATGGGCTCAGGAGGCGATGCGGCTGGTCGCGGCCGCGGGCTGGTACTGGTACCTCAGCGGGCACCGGGCCGAGGGCGCCGAGCTGAGCATCGCGGCGGCCTCGCTGCCCGGTGAGGTGTCCGATGAGGTGCGGGCGCTGGCGTACCTCAATGTGACGATCTTCGTGACCGCCGGGGTCACCGGCGATCAGTATCAGGCGCGGGAGTGGATCGAGCAGGCGCACCGGTTCGCTCAGCGCAGCGGGTCCAGCCATCCGCTGCTGGGGTTCGTCGAGCTGCTGGAGCGGATGCTGCGGGGCCCGGCGGAGCTCATGCCCGCCTTCGAGCCGCTCGTCGCCGCCGCCGATCCGTGGGTGCGCGCGCAGGCCAGGCTCACCCGTGGCCGGCTGCGGCTCACGATCGGCGGCGACGAGACCGACGTGGACCTCGACGCCGAGACCGCCCTCGCCGAGTTCCGTACGCTGGGCGACCGGATGGGGATCTCGCTCGCGCTGACCTTCCTGGCCGACCGGCTGGCCATGCGCGGCGAGTTCGCCCGCGCCTGCGAGCACTACGAAGAGGCGGCGCGGGCGCTGATGGAGGTGGGCGCGAGCGAGGACGTGGTCGGCCTGCGGGCGCGGCAGGCTCAGCTGCACTGGCTGCTCGGCGATGAGCGATCAAGCGCCGCCGCCATGGCCGAGGCGCGGCGGATCGCCGATGGGATCGTCTGGCCGGACGCGCTCGTCGAGCTGGCGCTCGCGCAGGCGCAGCTGGCGCGCTTGCGCGGCGAGCCGGACCACTCGCGCGAGCACCTGGCCACGGTGCGGGCGGTGCTGGGCGAGGCGGACATGGCCGACTCCGTCCGTGTTCACACCATGGACCTGTACGGCTACCTCACCGAGGATCTCGGCAAGGCCCGCGCCTACCGGGCCGAGGCGTTGCGCGCGGCCACGACCGTCGAGCACACCCATCCCCCCACGATCTCCCTTGTGCTGATCGGGATCGCGGACCTCGCGCTGCGCCAGGGAGAGCACGAGCAGGCCGTACGACTGCTCGGGGCGAGCGACGGCGTGCGCGGCACGCCGGACCGTTCACAGCCGGACGCCGCCAGGATCGCCGCGGACGCGCGCGATCACCTCGGCGAAACCGTGTTCGCCGAGGCGGTCCGTGCCGGGCAGCAGCGGGACTGGCGTGAGCTGGCCGAGATCACGCTCGCCTCGTGAACGTCGTACGAGCCCAGGCAAGCCGACATGGCCTTCATCGCGCGCCGGCCTCCTTGTTCGCGTGAGCGGTAAGGGCGAGGAAGACGTCATCCAGGTCCGGTGTGTGCACCGACAATTCCTCGACTTCCAGACCATGGGCGTCGAGCCGATCGATCAGCGCGCGCAAGGACCGCACCCCGCCGTCGCCGGGAACACGCAAGGTCAGCTCTTCGTCGTCCCTGGTGGACTCGTGCAGGACCCGCGCCGCGGCGTCGAGTTCGTACCGGGCGGTGAACCGCAGCCGGACATGGCTGCCGGGGACGCGGCGCTTGAGCTCATCGGCGCTGCCCTCGGCGACCAGCCGGCCCTGATCGAGTACGGCGACACGGTCGGCGAGCTGGCCGGCCTCCTCCAGATACCGGGTGGTGAGGAAGATGGTCCTGCCCTCCGCGGCCAGTTCCCGGATGATGTCCCACATGGTGCGGCGGCCGCGCGGATCGAGTCCCGTGGTGGGCTCGTCCAGGAAGATGATCTGCGGGTCGCCGACCAGCGTCATGGCCAGGTCCAGTTTGCGGCGCATGCCGCCGGAGTAGGACACCGCCAGCTTGCCCGCCGCCTCGACCAGATCGAACCTCGCCAGCAGCCGGCCGGCGACGCGTTCGCCCTGCGCCTTGGGCAGGTGCAGGAGATCGGCCGTCATCAGCAGGTTCTCCTCGCCGGTGAGCAGGTCGTCCACCGAGGCGAACTGCCCGGTGACCCCGATCGCCGCGCGCACCGCCTTGGTCTGCGTGGCCACGTCGTGCCCGGCGACGACCACCTTCCCGGCGTCGGGGGCCAGCAGCGTGGTCAGCACGTTCACCGTCGTGGTCTTGCCGGCGCCGTCGGGCCCGAGCAGGGCGAAGATCGTGCCGGTCCGGACATCCAGGTCGATGCCGTCGAGCACGGTCTTGTCTTGGTATGCCTTGCGCAGCCCCGAGGCCACAATGGCTGAACCGTTCATGGGGTCCAACCTGGCCGACCGCTCTGATATCGGGCCGTCGCCGTCCTGACGTGGCCGCTGACACGAACCCCGCGCCGTTCACCGGCCGTCGCGGCCATGCGGTGTCAGCGGCCGTGTCAGGTCGGCGACGGTCTCATATCAGAGCGGTCGGCGAGAGTGGACGTCATGGAACACACCGTTACCGCGATGCCGACCGAACGTCAGCCCGGCCGCCCCTTCGACCCGCCCAAGGAGCTCCTCCAGGCCCGCGAGCAGAGCCCGATCAGCCGCATCCCCTTCGCCGACGGTCATCAGGGCTGGCTGATCACCGGCTTCGACCTGGTCCGGTCGGTCTTGGCCGATCCGCGGTTCAGCTCGCGCAGAGAGCTCATGCGCCACCACCCGTGGGTCGACTACGGCGACATCGAAGTCCCTCCGGCGCCACCCGGCGAGTTCCTGCTCATGGACGAGCCCCAGCACAGCCGGTACAGGAAGCCGCTGGTGGGCAAGTTCACCGTGCGGCGGATGCGGCAACTGACCGAGCGCGTGGAGCAGATCACCGCCGAGTGCCTGGACGCCATGGAGAAGGCCGGGCCGTCCGCGGACCTGGTGACCGCCTTCGCCAAGCCCATCCCCGCGATCGTGATCTGCGAGCTGCTGGGGGTGCCGTATGAGGATCGGGGCGCCTTCCAGGGCAACGTCGACAAGTTCATGGACGGGGAGACCGGCGACGAGGAGCTGATGGCGGCCTACACCGCGGTCCAGACCTATCTCGCCGAACTCGTGGTGGCCAAGCGCGCCAACCCCACCGACGACGTGCTCAGCGACCTGACCGACAGCGATCTGACCGATGAGGAGCTGAAGGGTGTCGCCCTGATCCTGCTGGCGGCCGGGCTCGACACCACCGCCAACATGCTGGCGCTGGGCACCTTCGCCCTGCTGCGGAACCCGGAGCAGCTGGCCGCGCTGCGCGCCGACCCCACACTCGCCGACAAGGCGGTGGAGGAGCTGATGCGGTATCTGAGTGTGGCCAAGACGTTCTTCAGGACGGCGCTGGAGGACGTCGAGCTGGGCGGCCAGACCATCAAGGCCGGTACGGCGGTCATCCTGTCGATCAACACCGCCAACCGCGACCCTGAGCGCTTCGCCGATCCCCACACCCTCGACCTGCGCAGGCAGGACGGCGGGCATCTGGGCTTCGGTCACGGCATCCACCAGTGCCTGGGCCAGCAGCTGGCCCGTGTCGAGATGCGGGCCGCCTTCCCCGCGCTGGTCAACCGCTTCCCCACGCTGCGCCTGGCGGTAGCGGCCGAACAGGTCGCCCTGCGCCCGGAGACCGCCGACATCTACGGGGTCAAGAGCCTGCCGGTCACCTGGGACGCGTGACTGCCCTCGTCAGCGGTTCGATCCAGAACGTTGCCCAAATCTGGTGGGAATGACTGTTTTGTGGCAAGGAGTTGGACGCGTGATGAACTAGAAGACCGCGACCACTTCATATTTTGATGAGATGGAAAAGCTGACCGGGATCATCAGGGCGGCGCTGTTCGTCGCCCTGACCTTGGCCGCTTCTGCCGTCGGCTTGACCGGAACCGCGCTGTTGACCCGCGACGAAGCGCCCCCCAGTCTCCCGATCACCGCCTCGATCTCCGGCTCCGGCTCAAGCGCGCAGAAAGGCGCGATGGACGCCTGGCGGGCCGACTTCCAAGGGCTGCACCCCGACCTGCGGGTGGACTACAACGCCAACGGCTCGGGCGCGGGCATCCGCGACTTCATCACCGGCGTCACCGCGTTCGCCGGCTCCGACGTCGCGATGCACCCCGCCGAACAACAACTGGCCGACAGACGCTGCCGCAGCCGCGCGATACACCTGCCCATGGTGGTGGGCCCCATCGCCCTGGCCTACAACCTGCCGTCCGCGCCGGAACTGAAGCTCTCGCCCACCACCCTGACCGGCATCTTCAGCGGCCGCATCACCCGATGGGACGCCGCGCAGATCGCCGCCGACAACCGCGGCGCGGACCTGCCACGCACCGGCATCCGGCTCTTCCACCGCTCCGACGACTCGGGCACGACCTACAACTTCACCGCCTATCTCAAGGAGGCGGGCCGCTGGCCGTACGAGCCGTCCAGGAAGTTCGCCGTCACCGGGCAAGGCGTCACCGGCTCGGCCGGCATCACCGAGGCCATCCAACGCACCGAGGGCTCCATCGGCTACGTGGAGTACGCCTACGCCAGCGACGCCGCCCTGCGCACGGCCAAGATAGGCAACGCCGCCGGCCAGTTCGTCGCCCTCTCGCCCCAGAGCGCCACCAAAGCCCTGCAAGGCGCCCGGATCACCGGCCACAGCGGCGACCTGATCGTCAAGTTCGACTACCTGACCAAGAACAAGGACACCTACCCCATCATCCTGGTCACCTACGAGATCATCTGCTCCCACCGCTCAGACCCGCTGGTGCGGACCTTCCTGGACTACACCGCCGGCGACGCAGGCCAGTCCTACCTGTCCCTGTACGGCTACGCCCCGCTCCCGCACGACCTCCTGGCCAAGGTACGTGCTCAGCTCGGCGTCACCACCTGAACGGGAACCCCCTGCCGCTCACCGGTGTAGGAAAGACGTGAGCACCATCACCAGACGCCAAGCCCTGGCGCTCGGCGCGGCGGCCGCCGTATCGGCCTGCGCCACCACCCAGCCGCCCCCCAACGCGGCACCCCCCGGCCCACGCGGCAGGCTGCTCGCCGAGACCGCCGCCGGGCTGTCCCTGGTCGAGCTTCCCACCGGCGCGGTGACGGCCACCTACCCCGGCGCGGTGCCCGGCCCCCGCTGGCTGCGCCTCTACCAGATCGCCCACGACCGGCTGCGCACCTACGACGCCACCACGGGCCACCTCCTCGAGCAGCGCGACCTGGCCGGCGCCCCGGGCCGGCGCATCAAGGCCGTCTCCGGCCGCCTCGTCGCCCTCGGCCCCGAACCCGGCCCCCGCAGCCGTACCACCCTCACCCTGACCGGCGCCGGCGGCAACCGGACGCTGCGGCTGGAGGGCAACATCGAACCGGAGGCCTTCTCCGGCGACGGCCAGGTCATGTACGTCCTGGACCACCTGCCGCCCGAACACCCCGACCGCTACCGCGTACGCATGTACAACCTGGCCACCGGCCGGATGACACCGCTGCTGACCCGCGCCAAGCAGCCCGTGCCGCTGTCGAAGGAGGAGGAGATGCGCGGCAAGGGCCGCCAGGCCGTACACGACCCGGACCTGGCCACCCTCTACACCCTCTACACCCACCAGGACGAACACCTGCACACCCGCGACCTGATCGCCGGCCACGACCTGAGCCCCGGCGCGCACGCCTTCGTCCACGTGCTCAGCCTGGACCAGCGCCGGGCCTACTGCCTGGACCTGCCCGAACCGTTCGGCCTCGGCCCGCCACTGGCGCACGCGATGGCGCTGGACACCCAGGCCCGGCGACTGTACGTCTTCGACGCCTCCACCGGCCGCATCGTGCTCGCCTCCACCGACGACCTGACGATCAAGCGCGGCGCCCTGCTGGGCCGGCTGGGCGACGGCGAGGCGTACGCGGTGGCCGGGGACGGCCGCGTCCACCTGGCGGCGGGCACGCGGCTGCTGTCGGCCGACGGCGAGACGCTGGCCCCCGCAGGCGTCTGGGACCTGCCGGGCCCGGCACGGGGGCTGGCCCGGCTGAACGGCGAGCTGCTGGCCGGGGCGGGAGAGCGGGTGCTGCGGCTGGACCCGCGCACCGGCGCCCGGCTGGGCGCCATCGCGCTGCCCGGCCTGCGCGAGCTACGGCACGCCGAGCCGTCCTACGGCTGAGCGCGGCGGCGGCACGCGGGGGCACCTGTGCTCGACCTGGCAGGGTGACCTGGCAGGGCGCAGCTCACCCGTGCTCGACCTGGCAGAGGCGCGGGCCGGCGTGACAGCGATCTGTGCGAGCTCTGCCAGCGCCGCCGCCCACGATGGCGGTCATGAACGCATTCGAAGCCGAAGGGCTGGTCAAACGCTTCGGCACGACCACCGCCCTGGCCGGCATCAACCTATCGGCCCGCCGGGGCACCGTCCTGGGCGTGCTGGGCCCCAACGGCGCCGGCAAGACCACCGCTGTACGGATCCTGGCCACCCTGCTGCGCCCTGACGCCGGCCACGCCCGCGTCAGCGGCGTCGACGTCGTGCGCCACCCCGCCCGCGTACGCCGCATGATCGGCCTGACCGGCCAGTACGCCTCGGTGGATGAGGACCTGACCGGCACCGAGAACCTGGTGCTCATCGGCCGGCTGCTCGACCTGCGCGGCCCCGACGCCAAAGCCAGGGCCGCCCAGCTGCTGAGCGACTTCGGCCTGGCCGAGGCCGCCGACCGCCGCGCCGCCACCTACTCCGGCGGCATGCGCCGCCGCCTGGACCTGGCCGCCAGTCTGGTCGGCCGGCCTGACGTGATCTTCCTGGACGAGCCGACGACCGGCCTGGACCCCGCCAAGCGCGAGGACGTCTGGAACATCATCCGCCGCCTGGTCACCGACGGCGTCACCGTCCTGCTGACCACCCAATACCTGGAGGAGGCCGACGCCCTGGCCGACGACATCTCCGTCATCGACCACGGCAAGGTCATCGCGCACGGCACCCCGGCCGAGCTCAAACGTGTCGTCGGTGGCCAGACCGTGCTGGTGCGGCCCGCCGACCACACCAGGCTGCGCGAGAGCGCCGAGATCATCTCGGCCGTCGCCGGCCGCCCCGCCGAATCACCCGGCCGCGACGTGAGCACCGTGCCCGTCGAGGGCGACGCCGCCTTCACCGAGATCGTGGCCCGCCTCGACGCCGCCGGCATCGCGGTCACCGAACTGTCGCTGCGCCTGCCGAGCCTGGACGAGGTCTTCTTCACTCTGACCGGTCACCACGCCGGCAAGGAGGACGCGGCATGACCCTCACCGCCGAACGCACCGCCGCCCCCGCCCGCCTGGACCCGCGCCCTTTCGGCCTGGTCCGCCACAGCCTCGCGCTGGCCGGGCGCAGCGTCGTCAAGACCCTGCGCACCCCCGAACAGCTCATCGACGTCACCCTGCAGCCGATCGTCTTCCTCATCGTCTACGTGTTCCTGCTCGGCGGCGCCGTGTCCGGCTCGACCGAGGACTACCTGCAGTTCCTGCTGCCCGCGATCATGGTGCAGACGGTCATGTTCGGCGGGATGGCCACCGGCGTCAGCCTCAACACCGACATCAAGAAGGGCGTCTTCGACCGCTTCCGCAGCCTGCCGATCGCCCGCTCGGCGCCGCTGATCGGCTCGGTCCTGGGCGACCTGATCCGCTATGTGGTGGCGATCGTGGTGCTGATGGGCGCCGGGGCCGCGCTGGGGTTCAGAATCCACACCGGGCTGGTGGCGACGCTGGCCGCCTGCCTGCTGACGGTCTTCTTCTCCTTCTGCCTGAGCTGGGCGTTCGTGCTGCTGGGCGTACTGATGCGCGAGCCCGGCGGGGTGCAGGGCACCTCGTTCCTGGTGCTGTTCCCGCTGACGTTCGGCACCAGCATGATCACCCCCAAGGACACGCTGCCCGGCTGGTTGCGGGCCTGGCTGGAGGTGAACCCGGTCAACCACGCCATGGAGGCCTCGCGGGCGCTGATGCTCGGCGGCCCGGCTGCCGCCTCGGTGGTCTGGACGCTCGCGTCGGGGCTGGTGTTCCTGGCGATCTTCGCGCCCCTGGCCGTCGCGGCCTACCGCCGCCGCGCTTGAGCCACCCGCTGTCCGGCCGTCCCCGGCCGCTATGTGGGCGCGGCCGGAACGTGCACCCGCGTCCCCGGCCGCTGCCCGCCGCGCTGAGCGGGCCGCTTCGATGCCCCCGGCCGCTACGGGGGCGTGTACCAGGCTGAGCGCGGCGGGCCGGTCCAGGCTCCGGCCCGCCGCGTAGGCGGCGTCGTAGCCGTCGCCGAACTCGGCGCGCAGCCGCGCGGACAGGGGGCCACCTCGGGGTTGAACGCGTCGGGCGCGCCACGCAACTGCCCGGTCGCCGCCGGATCGCCCACCGCCAGCGCCAGATGCGCCCGGCCGATCATCACCAGCGCCCGGAACTGCGGCGCGATCGCCGAGGCGTACTCCAGCGTGGCGGCCGACCGCTCGTACTCGCGCGCGGCCGTCGCCAGATCGCCCTCCAGCCGCGCCAGGTCACCGAGCCCGCAGTGGGCGAACGCGGCGTTGCGCGGCGAGTGGTCGCGGTGCGGCTGCTCGGTCATCTCGCGCAGTTGGGCACGCGCCTGCTCCACCTGTCCCTTGCGCATGCCGATGGTGGCCTGCCACACCTGATGCCCGGGGTCGAGGTCGGGGTTGAGCTGCCGCACCAACTCCGTGGCCTCCAGGATCGAGGCGAGCGCGTCGTCGAAGTCTCGCGTGCGCCTCGCCCAGCGACATCAGCGCCATCGACGGCCCCCACCGCTCACCCACCGCCCGCAGCTGCGCGGCGGCGGCGATGAGGTCCTGGCGCGAGCCGCGCATGTCGCCGTCGTTCTCCTTCATGGCGGCCCTGACCGTCAGGAGCATCCCGCCCCCGAATCGGCGCCCAGCTCCTCGGCCAGAGCGCGCCGGAAGTCCTCCTAGGCGGCCAGCGCCTCGGCCCGGCGGCGTGCAGCGCCTTGAGGCGGGTGGCGTGCAGCCGCTCGCGCAGAGGATGACGTGCCGCCAGCTCCCCGAGCGCCGCCGACAGCCCGCCCAACTCGCTGTCCGCTGTGCCTTGAGTGGATTCGCTCGATCGCGCGGGTGGCCGCCGAACGCTCGGGCGGGCCTGGTCAGTGCGATGCCGGGTGGCGCATGGAAGGTCTGATCGTCCTGGCGGTGCTCATCGCCTACGAGTTGAGCGCCCGATGGCGCGCCCGCCGCGAACGGCAGGACACGCCCAGCCCGGCCGCGCCGCCGGCCACGGCGGCTGTGACGCCCGCGGCCCGGCCCGCCGGCGGAAAGGCGGCGACATGATCTGCCTGGCGGGCCCGCGCGCCCTTGCCCTGCTTCCCGCGGGACGGCTGTGGCCACTGCTCGCCCTGGCCGGTGGGCTGCTGACCACGGTGCTGACCCTGCCGGAGGGAACCGGACTGCTATCCGGCGGCACTGTGTCGGCGGCCCTCGCGCTGACCTCGCCAGTGGCCCTGGCCGCCCTGGGCGGGGTGTGGGCTGAGCGCGCGGGCGTGGTCAACATCGGTCTTGAGGCAATGATGATCCTCGGCACCTGGGGCGCGGCCTTTGGAGCCCTGCGGTGGGGGGCCGTCGCCGGTCTCGTCCTGGGCGCCGCCTGCGGCGCGCTCGGCGGCCTCCTGCACGCGCTCACGACGGTCACCCTCGGCGTGGATCACATCGTCGCCGGCGTGGCCATCAACCTCCTGGCCCCGAGAGTGTCCAAGTACCTGTCCTCGATCGCGTTGCCCTGGGCACCGGGACGGTCGACTTCGCCGCCGTCTTCGGTGCCCTGCGCGAGATCGGCTACGACGGGGTGATGACCTTCGAGAGCTTCTCTTCGCGGGTGGTCTCCCCTGGACTGTCCAGCACGCTGGCCGTTTGGCGCGACACCTGGGACGACCCGGATGCGACGGCGGCGTCGGCGCGGCGCTTCATCGCCTCCTCGCTCGCCGGGTGAGGAGACTGAGTTGACGACGGCGGCGCCTGGCCGCCTGCGTGCCGCGCCGACAACGGTCAGGCGTGCCAGTCCGTCACGCCGCCCGGGACGGGCGCCTGCGGCTCGTACGGCTCGCGGGTGAAGATGAAGGTGTTGAGGTCGAGGTGATCGGCGCCGACCCGCAGCGTCTCACCGGCGTAGTAGCCATCCAGCCCCAGCCAGGTCCCGTCGTCCTGCGGCACGAACCGGGAAGCCCGGCCGGCCCCGCCCACCGGCGTCAGCGCCAGGCCGCCGTCGGGCAGCAGCCGCAGCGCGTACGGCTTGGGACCCCAGTGCCACAACCCGGTCAGCGCCAGCAGGGCGGGGTCGGCGGCGGCGGGCCGCCACTGCTCGGGCAGGCGAGGCTCGTGTTCGTCGAGGATGTCCAGCAGGTCGGTGGGCAGGCTGTAGCTGAGGCCGCTGGTGGTGTTGGCCAGGAACAGCACCCCCACCTGGTCGGCCGGGTCGGCCCACACGGTGGCCAGGAAGCCGGGCATGGACCCGGTGTGACCGGCCAGGCGGCGTCCGGCGTGCCGGGTCAGCTGCAGGCCGAGCCCGTAGCCGGAGGTCCAGGCGTCGCCGTCGTCGACGGTGGCGGGCTCGCGCATCTCGGCCAGCGTGGCGGGGGACAGGACGCCGCCGGTGTCCCCGGCCACGAACGCCGCCCAGCGGGCCAGGTCGGCGGTCGTGGACCACAGCTGACCGGCGGGCCCCATGGCGGCGTGGTCGTGTTCGGGTTCGGCCAGCACCACCTCGGCCCACGGGTGGACGGCGTAGCCGGTGGCGTGCGGGGCGCGCGGCCGCTCGGTGGTGGCCGACAGGCCGAGCGGCTGCAGGACCTCCTGCTGTACGGCGCGCAGCCAGGGCATGCCGCGCAGCCGGGCGACCAGCTCGCCGAGCAGGCCGTAGCCGATGTTGGAGTAGTGGAAGCGGCGGCCGGGCCGGTGCTTGACGTGCTGCGGCCCGAGTAGGGCGAGCAGGTCGCCGGCCGGCAGGCCGGGGGTGCGTTCCCACCAGGCGGTGGGCGGTTCGGCGGTCAGGCCGGCGGTGTGGGAGAGCAGCTGGGCGATGCTCATTTCGCCCAAGCTCATTCCCCCCAAGCTCACCTCGCCCAAGCTCACCTCGCCCAAGCTCACCTCGCCGAACGAGGTGCCGGGCAGGTGTTTGGCCAGGGGGTCGAGCAGGTCGAGGCGGCCTTCGTCACGCAGCCGCATGACCACGACGGCCACCATGCTCTTGGTGATCGAGCCGAGCCGGTATTGGGTGTCGGCGGTGGGGGCCGCCCCGGCGCCGGGGCCGGTGAAGCCGCGAGCGCCGAACCAGGCCAGCCTCCCCTCCCGTACGATCGCGGCCGTCAGCGACGGCACCCTGCACTCGGCCTGTTCGACGGCCAGCCTGCGCAGCAGCGCCCGCGCCGTCGTCTCACCCACCTGACTCATGGGCGCCAAGCCTAGTGCTCAGATGGGCAGCAGTTCCGGCCCGATCAGCTCGCCCTGGTGCGGCTGCGGGTGGGCCTGGTCGTGGTAGTAGTGGCCGGCGTACCAGACGACGACGTTGGTGGCGTCGATGCTCTCGCTGTTGAGGAAGCGCCCGATGGCGGCCCGGTCGCGCGGGCCGGGGTTGCCGTCGTCGAGCTCGGCCGCGTGGTGGCGCAGGAACCACAGGTCGGAGACCCCGTAGGCGTCGGCGGTGTCGTCGAAGGGCCCGGGGTGGATCTGGTAGCCGCGCCCTGAGGACTTCTCGCGTACCTGCCAGTAGCGGCCGGGGGCGCGGCGGCGAGTGGTCTCGCGGACGATCGGCACCGGCTCGGGACTGATCGGCCCCTGGTCGATCTGCTCGACGACGTCATTGGCCGAGCCTTCGATGTCGAAGTCGAAGCGCCAGTAGGCGTGGTGGCGGTGCACCATGCAGGTCATCGGGTTGGCGGTGGCGGCGAAGCCGAAGCGGGGCCTGATGGTGCCGTCGTCGCCGAGCCGCCAGTCGCTGGCGTAGCGGTACCAGCCGGCCTGCAGCTCGCTGACGATGCGCAGCTCGTCGCCGTCGTGGTGGAAGGCCACGCCCTGGAAGCCGCCGGAGTCGGTGTCGGGCCGTTCCAGGATGGTACGCGGCGGGCTGTCGCACAGCCGCCAGCCCCAGCCGACCGGATCGGTGCCGGTGGCCGAGAAGCGGGTCTCGGAGGAGGCGTCGTCGCGGAAGGTGGTGCCTTGTTCGTACTCGACGTTCAGGACGGGTACGTGCGCCTGGCGCAGCACCAACCGGCCCCGGTAGCGCACCTCGCGCAACTCCACGCCCGATCCGGCGCCGGGGTTCTGCGGGGCCGAGGCGCGCGGCCGCACGACCAGCAGGTTCCACAGCTCGCGGGCCCCCCGCAGGAGGCGTACCCGCACCTGGTCGGGACCGCCGTGGTCGGCCAGGGGGGTGAGGCCTTCGGGCACGGTGTGCTCGCAGTCGTGGTGCATGCGCACGTCGATGCCCGCCGGCGTCCAGTCGACGGTGCGGGCGGCGGTGTCGACGGCGACGATGCGGTGGCGTACCCCGGTGGGCTCGCCGGGGGTGTAGATGCCCAGGCTGGGGCGGCGCACGGTGGTGCCGTCGGGGTTGTCCAGGTCGGCCAGGGGCGGCATGGGCCGGTAGACGATCACGTTGTCGCCCGCCGGGAAGTGCGGGTCGGCGCGCAGCACGTCGGCGGCCGCGAGCAGTTCCTCGTGGCTGGGCGGCGGCCGGTGGGCGCTGGGCCGGACCTCGGCGCTTTCCGGCCGGTCCAGGGTGCCGCGCAGCTCGACGGCGCGGTTGCCCACCGGGTCGAAGACGGTGGCGCGGAAGGGGGCGTCCTGGCCCGGCTCGTGGCCGAGCGCCGGAGCCTGGCCGATGATCAGCCGATCGGCGTCGGCGACCTCCAGCGCGGACAGGACGCCGGGGTGGGCGGCCACGGCCTGGCGCAGTTGCCCGGCGCTCAGCCCGGCGCGGGGGACCGCTTCGAGGGTGAGGCGTACATCGTCGCTCATGCATGGCTTCCTACAGGGCGGCGGGCGCGGCTGGAAGGCCCAGATGTTCTCACGGGCGCCCGGTGGAAGGCGCCCCCCGCATACGTACGCACGGGCGGGCATGAGAACGGCCCCGGTCGGCGAGCGACCAGGGCCGGATGCTGCGGTAGGTCAGTCGGCGCAGATGGCGAAGACGCTGATGCCGACGTCGCTGTAGCCGATCTGGCGGCCGAGGACGATCCAGCCGCGCCCGTCATCGGTGGGGAAGGAGCCGACGAGGATCGCCCCGTTGCCGCGGGCCTCGCCGCCGCCGCCCAGGACCTTCTTGGCGCCGGGGCAGTAGAGGGTACGGCGCTGGAAGTTGGGCACGTTCGCGTTCGGCAGCGTCACCAGCTGGTATCCGGGCGGCAGCGCGGAGGCGTGGTGGGCCTGGACCGCGGGTGCGGTGGTGGCGTTGGCCGCGGTGACGACGGTGGCTGTGGCCACGCACGCACCGGTGAGGAGGACGGCCAGGGCGAGGGACTTCTTGTGCATCGCTCTCCTTGAGTTGTTCCCCGGATCACCCCGCCGCGGCGGGCGGGCAGCACGAACCCGCGCTCGAAGTGGGGTGATCCGGGGAGCCAGGGCCTACACGAAGAGTATCCATACCACTACCGTGAGTGTCGATGGGCAATCATGTTCGAGACACGAACCCACATACATGCAGCCATATGCCTGCATGTCGGCGATGGCCTGATGTTACGCTCAAAAGTGATCACTCCTCTGCGAAAGAAGGCCGCCCATGAGTGACACACAGTTCCCGCTCACGCTGCGCGTCACCGTCAGCGGAGCGACCCCGGACGAGATCCGCCAGAAGGCCAGAGCCCGGGCCCTGGACTTCTTCGGCCCCGACTCCGAACTGGACGTCATCAGCGCGGAAGCCGAGTGCGACCCCGAGCACGGCATCGGCTACCAGGCGGTCGTCGTCTTCCGGCGCGTCGCCTTATAGAAGGCGGCCCAGACGCGCATCGACGGTCAAGCCACCGCCAACGGCGATAGCAGCGGAATAAATAATATCGGCATCGAGGTCACCGGCCGTCGTCCGACATCCCCAGCGCTCCCGCAAGAAATACACATCAAATGTTTCATGTTCCGGAAAAAGGGCCCGGCCGCCGCTCGATAAATCTTGGCGCACGTCTTGACTATTGCCGAGCGCGCCATGTCACGATGGGAGGGCAAGCGAGAGACACACAATGGGGGTGGTCTCGTGCTCAAAGAAATATTCGTTACCGGGGCCCTGGTGGCGACCGCCATCGTCCCTTCCGCGGCCGCATTGGCCCAGCCTGACAAGACCCGCGCTCTCGGCGGCCACGCCGCATCCACCTCGCTCACCCACTGCACTTCGACAAGCTCCGGCAAGCCGTGCAAATGGCTGGAGGGAAAGCACAAGAAGTGCCTGTGGTGCAAGTCGAAGAAGGGCGGATACACGCGTAGTTACTGCGAGGACAAGAGCTCGGGATCTTCAGGAAACACGGGCTCGCCAGGAAAGGCGCCGGAGAAACCGAAGCAAGAGGGAATTCTCTGCAAGGGAGACCTCGACGAGACCGGCACCTCCTGCACGAGGTGCGTCAACCTCAAGACCGGAAAGATATTCTCCAGCACCTGCAAGGGGGAAAAGGCCGGAGACGCGGCTCCCTAGTTCAAGTCGCGCATAGGATCCCTGGGCATAGGCGTCGCGACGCGCGGCCCCTATGCCCGCACGGGCACGAGGATCATGAAGGCCATCGCTCGGCAAGCTTACCCGCGGCGCGCTGTTCGAGCCGGCCGCGTTCGAGCCCGACCGGGCGGGGGAGCAGTGGGGCGAGGCATTTCAGAACCGTCTTGCCCGGGGACTTCCTCCGCTCGGCCGCGCCCAGCCCGGGCACGTCAGGCGCGGTCGTGTCCCTCACCCGCCCTATCACGACAGGACCCTCGTCGCGCCTGCGGACGGCAAGGAACGCTACGAGCCGGCAAGTGGAGGGCCAGCATCTCGCGTGATCCCGCTGACGCCAGCGCTTTTGACCGCGCGATGCATGACGGGTCGGGTTCGGAGACGGAGGACGTGGTCACGTGCCGATGAAAGATCGCCGGCTCAGCGGCTCGGGCGTCCCCGACGACGTGACACAGTTCTGATCCGGACGTTCGAGCGGTTCGAGAAAGCGCTGCTGATCAATAGGATGAGCGGATGTCCTGGACGCTCGAAACCCCGAACGGCGAGTCTTTGGACGTCAACGCGTGGAACTGGCGGCCGACTCTGGAGCTGCTAGAGAAGTCCGGCACTCTGGACGCCGACACGACCGAGCTGCTGCATGACAACATCGACGTGGAACTGACCGGCGAGCAGGCCCAGCGGATCGCCATCTTCTTGGAGACCTACCTGGCGCACATCCCCGCCGGCGGACGGGTCCTGCTCGACGGATCGAACACCACGGAACCCGACTCGTTCGAATTCCACCGCGACGACCTCGACCGCAACTATTCCGCGACAGTTGTGTGGCTGACCTGCTTCCGCGACTTCTGCCGCACCGCGACAGACGGCTTCACCGCCGGCTGAACCGATCAGGCCCTCCACCCGCCCCGATCTCACGGTGAGGTTGACCCCCTTCCGGCAGGTGACAGCGGCCGGGTGTCGCGGTGATGAAGATCTGCCCTAGTCTCGTCGATGTGGGGAGGCCCGAAGGAAGTCCGGACGTGGACGCCAAAAATGTTGGCACCAGTTTGAACGCAGTACTTGAACGCTTCACCTACGGCCCCAACGAGGAGACCGGCTACTCGATCGCGCGGGTGGCCACCGAACGCTCGGGCGCCGAACTGCTGACCGTGGTGGGACCGCTGCTGGGCGCGCAGGTGGGGGAGTCACTGCGGCTGAGCGGCCGCTGGACCTCCCACCCCAAGTACGGCAAGCAGTTCGAGGTGTGGTCCTACACCACCGTGCTGCCGGCCACCATCCAGGGCATCCGCCGCTACCTGGGCTCCGGCCTGATCAAGGGCATCGGCCCGAAGATGGCAGAGCGGATCGTCGACCACTTCGGCACCGACACCCTCGAGGTGATCGAGCAGGCCCCCGAGCGGCTGGTCGAGGTGCCGGGCCTGGGCCCCAAGCGGACCAAGCTGATCGCCGCCGCCTGGGAGGAACAGAAGATCATCAAAGAGGTGATGATCTTCCTGCAGGGTGTCGGCGTGTCCACCTCGATCGCCGTGCGCATCTTCAAGCAGTACGGCGAGAGCTCCATCTCCGTCGTCAAGAGCCGCCCGTACCAGCTGGCCGACGACGTGTGGGGCATCGGCTTCAAGACCGCCGACACCATCGCCCAGGCGGTCGGCATCCCGCACGACAGCCCCGAGCGCGTCAAGGCCGGGCTGCGCTACACGCTGTCCCAGGCGGCCGACGACGGCCACTGCTACCTGCCCGCCCCCAACCTCGTCGGCGACGCCGTCAAGATCCTGGAGGTGCCCGCCGACCTGGTCGCCGGCTGCCTGGAAGAGCTGGTCGCCGAGGAAGGCGTGGTACGCGAGCAGATCCCGGCCGGCGACAACATCGTGCCGGCGGTCTACCTGGTGCCCTTCCACCGGGCCGAGCTGTCGCTGGCCTCGGCGCTGCTGTCGTTGCTACGCGGCGGCCATGACCGGCTGGCCGCCTTCGCCGGCGTCGACTGGGAGCGGGCCGAGCAGTGGCTGCGCGGCCAGACCGGCGCCGACCTGGCCGCCGAGCAGCGCCAGGCCGTACGGCTGGCGCTGACGGAGAAGGTCGCGGTGCTGACCGGCGGGCCGGGCTGCGGCAAGAGCTTCACCGTGCGCTCCATCGTGACGCTGGCCCGCGCCAAACGGGCCAAGGTGATCCTGGCCGCGCCCACGGGCCGGGCCGCGAAAAGGCTCGCCGAGCTGACCGGCCATGAGGCGACCACCGTTCACCGCCTGCTGCAGCTGCGGCCCGGCGGGGATGCCACCTTCGACCGCGACAACCCCCTGGACGCCGACCTGGTCGTCGTCGACGAGGCCTCCATGCTCGACCTGTTGCTGGCCAACAAGCTCGTCAAGGCGGTCGCGCCCGGCACGCACCTGTTGTTCGTGGGGGATGTGGACCAGCTGCCCTCGGTCGGCGCGGGTGAGGTGCTGAAGGACCTGCTGGCCGCCCAGGACATCCCCCGCGTACGGCTGACGCAGATCTTCCGCCAGGCGCAGGAGTCCGGCGTGGTGGTCAACGCCCACCGCGTCAACACCGGCCTGCACCCCAAGCTGGAGGGCATGACGGACTTCTTCCTGTTCCCGTGCGAGGAGCCGGAGGAGATCGCGGCGCTGACGGTCGACGTGGTGGCCCGGCGCATCCCGCGCAAGTTCGGCCTCAACGCCCGCCGCGACGTACAGGTGCTGGCCCCCATGCACCGCGGCGCCGCCGGAGCCGGCGCGCTCAACATCGCGCTGCAGGAGGCCCTGACCCCCTCGCGCGAGGACCTGCCAGAACGCCGCTACGGCGGGCGCGTCTTCCGCGTCGGCGACAAGGTCACCCAGCTGCGCAACAACTACGAAAAAGGCGCGGCCGGGGTGTTCAACGGCACCGTCGGCATCGTCGTCGACATCCGCCCCGACGAGCAGAAGCTGATCGTCGCCACCGATGAGGACGAGCAGGTCGACTACGCCTTCGACGAGCTGGACGAGCTGGCCCACGCCTACGCCGTCTCCATCCACCGCTCCCAGGGCAGCGAGTACCCCGCCGTGGTCATCCCCCTGGCCACCAGCGCCTGGATGATGCTGCAGCGCAACCTGCTCTACACCGCGATCACCCGCGCCAAGCGGCTGGTCGTCATCGTCGGGTCCCGGCGCGCGCTGGCGCAGGCCGTACGGACCAAGGGGGCCGGGCGGCGCCACACCAGCCTGACCCACCGCCTGGCCCAGCACTGAGCTGAGGGTTTCGCCTCATTACTCCTGTTGCGCCCGGCTGACCTGGGGTTCCCAGCAACAAGTGATTTAAATGTTACCGAACTATCCCAAACTCCTCCGCGTCTTACATGCAGGAGCATTAAGGTCTTTGACATTGAGTTTGCTGTTATGGGGGAGAGGACTGACTTGAACGTCAAGCCCGGTTGGAGGACGCCCGTCACGGGCATGGCCCTGCTCGCGGCCGCGGCACTGACCGCGTCCTGCTCGAGCGCTCCCCCCGCTCCGGGCAACGCCGACGCGGCCAAGGCGACCACCTCCGCCACCCCGGAAGCGCCGACGATCAAGATCTCACCCGCCGAAGGCAGCTCGAAGATCAGCCCCGACAAGAAGATCGTCGTGACCGCCGCCGGCGGCACCCTGGAAGAGGTCACGGCCGAAGGCGGCGGCAAGAGCGTCGAGGGCACCTTCAACGCCGACAAGACCAAATGGGTCTCCAAGGGCACCCTGCTGCCCTCCAGCTCCTACAACGTCAGCGCCAAGGCCGGCGTCACCAGCGCCGCCAGCACGTTCAAGACGCTCAAGCCCGAGCGCGAACTGCAGGTCATCGACGTCACACCCAGCGCCAAGGGGGAGACGGTCGGCGTGGGGGCGCCGATCATCGTCACCTTCAACCAGCCTGTCAGCGAGAAGGCCACCGTCGAACGCGCCCTGGAGGTCGAGGCGCAAAAGCCCGTCGACGGCGCCTGGCGCTGGATCAACGACACCACCGTCATCTACCGCACCGCCAAGTACTGGCCCGCCCACCAGAAGGTCACCTTCAACGCCCGCCTCACCGGCGTCAAGGGCGGCAAGGGCATGTACGGCGTCAAGGACTCCGCCACCACCTTGAAGATCGGCGCCCGCGTGATCAGCAAGGTCGACACCAAGAAGCACATGATGTACGTCTACCGCGACGGCAAGCGCGTGCAGACGATGCGCATCAGCGCCGGCATGGCCACCACCCGCGAGTACACCACCACCTCCGGCGTCCACCTGACCATGGAGCGCGGCAACCCGGTCCGCATGATCTCGCCCGGCCGCAAGAAGGGCGACCCCGGCTACTACGACGTCATGATCAACCACGCCGTGCGGATCTCCAACTCCGGCGAGTACGTCCACGCCAAGGACAACGTCTGGGCCCAGGGCCGCTCCAACGTCAGCCACGGCTGCATCAACTCCCGCCCCGACCAGGCCCTGTGGTTCTACAACCACTTCCAGCGCGGCGACGTCGTCGACATCAAGGGCACCACCCGCGACCTGGAATGGAACAACGGCTGGGGCTTCTGGCAGCTGCCCTTCTCCAAGTGGAAGAAGGGCAGCGCCCTGTAGGCCCCGCAATCGGCGGCGCTCCCTTGAGCCGGCACCAAGCGCAGTTGCTCGACAGCTCAGCCGGCCTCGAGGCCGCCGAGAGGGGCCCGTCGGCTCCCCAGATCGGGGAGAAGAATCGTGCTCTCCTGCTCACGCGGATTGGTGCGGGCTAGGACGACCTCGGCGGGCTGGCTGTTACTGAGGTTCACGGGCATGTGCGGCGTACTGGCGGGGATTTGACGTGCTCCTCGTCCTGAAGGGGCGGGGATTCCCGTGCTGCTTTCGCAGCAGTCCATGCCGCGTAAGCAGCACGAGCTGTGGAACGGGATGCTTGACGCTTCATCGACCCGCCTATCGGCAAGTCTCCACGTCCTGTCACCGCCCGTCCGGCGGCCTCGTCGTACCGATGAATCCAGGAAGTGATCTCACGGTCAGCTTGGTTGTCGCTTGCCCGTTCGATCACGGAAATCTTACCGTATGTGATTGAGATGTCGCAATCAGTTCCGATCACTGCAGCTCGCGCCCAGAGGGCGCGCACGCGCGGGCCTACACGATCATCTCGGTAGATGAACTCCCCTTGGCGGGCTTGCAGGTAGCGCTCCGGGTTCTCGCCATACCAGGCGCCTACAGCGCCCTTGATGACATAGATCGCGGTCTCGTGATGGTCGTGTTTATGAGCCCGGCAGCTGCCCGAGGCAGGGATGGTCTGCAGGTGCATGCAGATATTGCGCGCGCCCACGGTCTCGGCGTCGATACCGGCGAAGAACTGCAGGTGCTGCTTGCCCTCGTACATCAAAGCCGAACGAATGACCAAGGGGCCGCCACCGCCGACTCGGCAGCCTCCCACCGCTGCTCGCGCAAGGCCGCGCCGGGGCAGTGGCGTCCACGCTCAGTCCGGACGACTCACCCGCCACCTACGCCGCGCGGGCGCTGGGCAAGCCCCGTTCGCGGTGTCCTTCCGCTGTGGGTGAAGCGATTGCGCCGTGGGCGATGAGGGGGTGCCACGCAACAGCAAGGACGACAGGGTGAGTCCAAGACCCACGACGAGCGAAGAGGTGGCCACCATGGCGATCGCACAAGTACTGGGACCCGGCCAATGGCTGGCGGCGGAGATCCGCGACAGCGACCCATGGAGGGTCGCGCTCAACGAGGAGCATCGGCACGAGGTGCTCGGCGCCGTACGGGCGGTGGAGGCGGCCGGCCCGGCGCCGCAGGAGATCACCCCGGACGGCTTCCCGCTGCCGACGCTCGGACCACTCCTGCGGCGAGTGCGTCAGGAGATCGTGGACGGTCACGGGTTCGCCCTGCTCCAAGGGATACCCGTCGGCCAGATGAGCGAGCGGCAGCGCGAGATCGCCGGACTCGGCCTCGGCTGCCACATCGGCCCGATCGTCTCACAAGGACCCGGCCCGGTCCCGCTGGTGCACGTACGAGACACCGGCGCCGACCCCTCCCAGCCACGCACCCGCAGCTACCAGCACAACGGGCGGCTCGGCTACCACAGCGACCCCACCGACGTCGTCGCCCTGCTGTGCGTGCGGCCGGCCAAGTCAGGCGGCCTCAGCGTCATCGTCAGCTCCGTAGCGGTGCACAACGAGGTCGTCCGGACCCGCCCCGACCTGGCCGAGGTGCTCTACCAGCCGTGGTGGCACGACCGGCGCACCGGCGAGGGCCCCGACAGCTTCTACACCAAACCACTGTGCACCCTGGGCCAGGACGGCAGGGTGTCGTTCGCCTACGGGCCCGACTACCTGCGCTCGGCCCAGCGCGGCGCCTGCGTGCCGCCCTTCACCCCGGCCCAGCGCGAAGCGATGGACCTGCTCGACCGGCTGACCGACGACCCCCGCTTCGTGCTCACCATGGACCTGCGGGAGGGCGACATGCAGTTCCTCAACAACCACGTCGTCCTGCACGGCCGCACCGCCTACGAAGACCACCCCGAACCGCAGCGCCGCCACCTCATCCGCCTGTGGTTCACCACCGGCTGAGAGGCCGAAGCAGGCCGCTCCTCACCAGGTGACCCACACGTCCTGCAGCCCCCCGGACAACAACCCCGTACGCAACCGCAGATCACCGGGAGCATCCCGCAGACCCAGCCCGGGCAGCCGCCTGGCCAGCGTGCCGAGCACGACCTGAAGCTCCATCCGGGCCAGCGGCTGCCCCAGGCAGAAGTGCGGCCCCGCGCCGAACGCCAGATGCTGGCCCGCGTTGTCACGGCGCGCGTCGAAGAGGTCGGGATCGGCGAACTTACGCGGATCCCGGTTGGCCGCGGGCCGGCACGGGATCAGCGTCGTACCCGCGCTGACCCGCACCCCGCCGAAGTCGGCCTCCTCGGTCGCCACCCGCGGCATGCCCACCACGCTGAGCGTGCTGTCCAGCCGCAGGACCTCCTCGACCGTGCCCGGGATCAGCTCCGGGTCCTCCACCACCGCCGCGTAACGCCCCGGCTCCGACAGCAGCATCGCCACCATGATGGCGATCATGTTCGAGGTCGTCTCATGCCCGGCCAGCAGCAGCGCCTGCACGGTCGCGATCAGCTCCTCATGGCTGAGCCGCCCGTCCTGGCTGTCGGAGATCTGCGTCAGCTCGCTGAGCATGTCATCGCCCGGCGCCGCACGCTTGTCAGCCACCAGGTCCGACACATACGCGCCGAACTCCTCATACGCCTTCTCCACCTCCGACTGCTCGTAGCGGGTCAGCGTCAGCATCACCTGAGACCAGTACGCGAACTTGTCCTGATCCTCACTCGGCGCCCCCACCAGAGCGCAGATGACCCGCACCGGCAGCGGCAGGCCCAGCTCGCGCGACAGGTTCGCCGCAGACCCGCCGGCCAGCATGCCGTCCACCAGCTCATCGGCCATCCGCTGCACCCGCGGGCGCCACGCCTCGATCTTGCGGATGGTGAACGAGGGGGTCAGCAGCCGCCGCCATCGCCGATGCCCGGCCCCGGCGATCATGCTCCCGCTCGCCATGCCGCGGGCGAAGATCCCGCCGTCGGCGGTCGTGGACACCCGCGCGGCGTCGGCGCCGCCGCGGCTGAAGCGCGGGTCGGTCAGCAGCGTGCGCACATCGTCGTAGCGGGTCACCAGCTCGGCGCTGTCGCCGCTGGGCAGCTGTACGTGCGCCACGGGGCACCCGCTCTGCAGCTCGGCCCACTCGCGCGGCGGCTGCAGGGCCTCGGTCCGGTCGAAGGGGTAACGGGAGACGGGTTCGGCGGTCATGGCGGCGCCCTTCTGCTCGCTGATAGGACACCCAAGATTCTAAGGCGACAGCCTTAAACCTTGACAGTAGTCAGACCAGCGCCAGTTGCGGGAACCGCGGCTCACGCTCCGGCGGCTCCGGCGGCCCCGACCGCATACCGTAGACCCGGCACAACTGCCCGATCTGCCCCGTGATCCGCTCCTCGTAATCGGCCGCCGGCAACCCCGCCCCGTCGTACAACTCCTCATAACGCTCCACCAGATGCGGATGCGCCTCACCCAGCCACTCCAGATACCACTGCCGCGTCCCCGGCGGCAGCCGCAACACCACCGGCTCCACCACCCTGGCCCCCGTGGCCGCGATCCGGCGCACGGTCGCCGACAACTGATCGGCCCCATCACTGAGCAACGGCAGCACCGGAGCCATCAGCACCCGGCACGACACCCCCGCCTCCACCAGCGCCGACACCAACTCCAGCCGCGCCTGCGCACCCACCGCGCCCGGCTCCACCCCACGCCGGATCCGCTCGTCGACGAACGCGATCGAGACCGCCACCTGCGCCCCCGCCCGCGCCAGCACCGCGGCATCCCGCAACACCAGCGGACTCTTGGTGTAGACGGTGAACGGCACCGCCGCCTCACCCAGCGCCTCCACGATGCCCGGCATCAGCCGATAAGTCGCCTCCGCCTGCTGGTAACAGTCACCACTGACCCCCACCGCCAGCGCCTCACCACCCCACCGCGCCAGCTCCGCCCGCAACCGCGTCACCGCATTGGGCTTGACCACGATCCGCGTGTCGAAATCCCGCCCCGCGTCCAACCCCAGCCGCCGATGACCCGCACGGGCACCACAGCCACGGCAGGCATGGGCACAGCCACGATAGGGGGAGACGGCCCACCGCTGAGCGATCCCCGCACTCCGCGGCACCCGCTCGATCATCGTGCGGGCCTGCGTCTCATAGAAGCCGTCACGCAACACCGCCCGCCGCTCGATCATCGGACGATCATCTGCGGCCTCAACAAGCGAAAGCGCGTCCCAACCCACGGCCCCAGTGGAACACGCATTCGACTCCCTTTTCAAGCGCTTCCGCCTCACCGGCCACCCACCGATCGGGGGTTCGACACACGCCGCCCCGGTCAGCACACTCGTCTTCATGGCCCCGGCGGTGACCGGCAGTGGCTCCAGCACTACCCACGATCACACCGAGGCCATCTCAATGCCGCTCACGGGGAGGGATTCACCATGGCCTGGTTGTTGCTCGCGATCGCCATCGCCGCCGAGGTCATCGCGACCACCGCGCTCAAACTCAGCAACGGCCTGTCCCACCTCGGCTGGGCCGCCATCGTCGCCATCGGCTACCTCATCTCCTTCGTCCTGCTCGCCCGCGCCCTGAAAATGCAGCTCGAAGTCGGCACCGCCTACGCCGTCTGGTCCGGCACCGGCACCGCCGCCATCGCCCTCATCGGCGCCGCCTTCCTGGGGGAGACCCTCACCCCGCTCAAGATCGGCGGCATCCTGCTCATCATCGGCGGCGTCATCGTCCTCAACCTCGCCGGCGCCCACTGACCCCTGGCACACTGAACGCCCCTCGCCCGCCACCGCCCGCCCAGTTGTCCGCCCGCCCGCCTGCCTGCCCCGGCGAAAACGCCTCGCGCCCCCAAAGACGGATTATCTACACTGCCCCCGTGCTCAAACCCCACTACCCGATCCTCACCGACCGCCTCCTGCTGCGCCCCTTCACCCCTGACGACCTCCACGCGCTGCACGCCTACGAATCCCGGCCCGACGTCGCCCGCTACCTCTACTGGGAACCCCGCGACCTCGAGACCGTACGCACCTTCCTCGAAAAGAAGATCACCCGCGTCGCCCTCCTCAACGAAGGAGACGCCATCGACATCGCCATCACCCTGCGCGACACCGGCCAGCTCATCGGCAACGGCGTCCTGATCTGGACCAGCGAACAACACCGCCAAGGCGAGATCGGCTACATCCTGCACCCCGACCACCACCGCCGCGGCTACGCCCCCGAAGTCGGCCGCGAACTGCTCCGCCTCGGCTTCGAAGGACTCGGCCTGCACCGCATCGTCGGCCGCCTCGACGCCCGCAACACCGCCTCCGGCCGCGTCCTGGAAAAACTCGGCCTGCGCCGCGAAGCCCACCTCATCGACAACGAGCACGTCAAAGGCGAATGGTCCTCCGAGGTCATCTATGCCATGCTCGACTCCGAATGGACACCATAGACATCCTCCACCTCGCCCTGGCCGCCGACTGGGCCGACGCCCAGCCGGCGGGGGAGTACCGCATCTCCACCCTCGGCCGCACCCTCGACCAAGAGGGCTTCATCCACTGCAGCCGCGACCTCGACCAGCTCCACGGCGTACACACCGCCTTCTACGGCCACGTCACCCAGCCGCTGCTCATCCTGCAGATCGACCCCGCCGGACTCGACATCCGCCTCGAAAACGGCTTCCCCCACCTGTACGGCCCACTCCCGCTCACCTCGGTCACCGCCGTACACCCCTACGCCTGACCATTCGGCGCTCAGAGCTCGCCGACGAGACGACCGCGATCGGCCGTACACCAAGCGCCCTGCCCGCCTGCACCACGGCGTGGCTGCCCCTGCCGTGGCCCCGGAGACGAGCGCGGACCGCTCCCCGCACCATCGCGGCCATCGTCAGGTCAGGAAGTTGACCCTCAGCGCAGCGCCCAGCCGAAACCGTCGCCTGGCCGGATCTCCCGGATCGTGGCCTCGGCGCTGCACAAGGCGGAGGTCACCTGGTCGGTGCGCATCTGCTCCCGGTTGAGCTTCGAGACCACCCAGCGCATCTGCGCACTGGTCGGCATTGATGATGCCAGCCGCGCGAGAGCCGAGGCGGCCGGCGACCGCCAGGAGCCCGCCAGCGAGACGGCTGCCGAGGAGGACGACGAGGAGGACGACGAGGAGGACGACGTGCTGGCGTTCATCAAGTCCGCGCCGGGCAACGTGAGCCTGGAGTCGATGATGACCGAGATTCGCAAGCTGGCGGCAGCCCGGGCGATCGAACTGCCGCCCGGGATGTTCGCCGACGTGGCGCCCAAGGTGCTGGAATTCTCGCTCTTGTTCGCCCTGCCGCTAACCCCGCCGGACTCGCGCGCTCCTCAACGCTCTGACTCCGCGCCCGTCGCTCACGGGCGCGGAGTCAGACCGTGGAAGATCAGGTCGAGCAGAGCGGCCGCCTGCCCCGCCGCGTCCGGTTCCGTCTCGGTGACCAGTGCGATGGCGTTCACCAGCTTGAACAGCTGCTCGACCGGTACGCCCGTCCGGACGTCGCCCGCTTCCTGTGCCCGCGCCAGCAGCGCCCGCGCCGCCCCGAACACCGCCGCGCGGCACGACGAGCCGTCCTCACCGAGCGCTGCCAGCAGCGATGCGGCCAGCCCGCGCTCCGTACTGCCCTGCGCGATCACTGCGCCCAGCCACTCTTTTAGCGCCGCGCCCGGCGACGGCGCGGACATCAGGTCTCCGGCCCGGCGGCACAGGGCGTCGATGTGGTCGCGGAAGACCGCCTCCAGCAGCGCCTGCCGGGTGGGGAAGTGCCGGTAGAGCGTGGCGTTGCCGACTCCCGCCCGCTGTGCGATGTCGTCCAGCGGCGCATTGGCCCCTAGCTCGGCGAAGGCGGCCCGAGCACAGGCCACCAGCCGGTCGTAGTTGCGCCGGGCGTCGGCCCGCATCGTCGCCTCCCGGGTTTGCCTAAGTGGGGACTATCCCCGTATCGTACCCGAACAGAAACCGGGGAGACTCCCCGGTTAGGAGGTGTCATGAACTCCCAACCACCGAAGTACGCCGCCCGGCACGCCGAGCATTTCGCGATGGAGCGCCGGGACGGAGTGCTCCTGCTGCGCACGCACACCGGCGGCGGCCCGGCTGTCATGTCACTCGCGCTGCACCACGCGTGGGGCGAGGTGCTGCACGAAGCGGGCGCAGACCTGGACAACGAGGTGCTGATCCTCACCGGCACTGGCGGCGCGTGGACCGGCGGGCTCGACCCCGCCCTGCGCGAGCGGCCGCCGGCGCAGCGGGGCGAGGACCGCTACGACCTCTACCGCGACGGCATCGCGCTGCTACGCAGCCTCGTCTTCTCCGTGGACGTGCCGACGATCGGCGCGCTCAACGGGCCCGGCTACCACCAGGAGCTGGCCCTTGCCTGCGACCTGACGCTGTGCACCCCCGGCACCGTGTTCGACGACACCCACTTCCGCTCCGGCGCCGTACCCGGCGATGGCCAGCACCTGGTCTACCAGGAACTGCTCGGCCTCAAGCGGACCGCGCGGATGCTCTACACCGGCGCAGGCGTCGGCGCCGCCGAGGCGCTGGAGCTGGGCTTGGTCAACGAGGTCGTGCCAGACGAGCGACTGCAGCCGCGCGCCTGGGAGCTGGCCGCCGAGATCATGGCCGCGCCGCGCGCCACCCGCCGGCTCACCCACGCCATCATCCAGCGCCCCTGGCAGCGCCGCCTGGTCGACGATCTGGCCTTCGGCCGTACCCACCACCTGCTCAACACCTGACCCCATTTCGACCCACCACCTGCCCGACACCTGACCTGTTCTCGACCCCCGCCATCGGAGGAAACATGATCACCGTTCTCGTGACCGGCGCCACCGGCACCCAGGGCAGCGCCACGGCCCGCGGCCTGCTGGCCGCCGGGCAGCGGGTCCGCGCTCTCGTCCGCGACCCCGGCACCCCTGCCGCGCGGGCGCTTGCCGCCGCCGGCGCCGAGTTGGTCCGCGGCGACATGGGCGACAGCGCCTCGCTCGACGCGGCCACCCGCGGCGTCGACGGCGTCTTCAGCGTCCAGCCCACCCTCGGCTACCCCGGCACGCCGCCCGGCTTCACCATCGACGACGAGCTCCGCTATGGCCGCAACGTCGCCGATGCCGCTGCGGCGGCCGGCGTCCGCAGCTTCGTGTACGCCTCCGTCGGCGCGGCCGACGCCTCGCACGGCATCGCGCGCTGGCAGACCAAGGACACCCTGGAGCGGTACGCCCGCGACCTGGGCCTGCCCATGACCGCGCTGCGGCCAGTCCGTTTCATGGAGAACCAGGTTCATCCGCAGACGGGCGTGCGCGACGGCGTCCTGGCCGACGTCGTCCTGCCGGACGTGCCGGTCCAGCTCATCGCGGCCACCGACATCGGCGCGTTCGCCACGCTGGCCTTCACCCGTCCGGCCGAATACGCTGGCCGGACGATCGAACTGGCCGGCGACGAGCTGACCATGCCGCAGATCGCCCGAGCCATGGAGCGGGCGCTGCGGCAGCCCATCGCCTACCGGCATATCCCGCGCGAGGCACTGGCCGGCCGCGACGCCGACGCCGTGGCCGGCTACGACTTCGCCAACCACGGCGGCGGCTGGCACGCCGACATCGACGCGCTACGCAAGGAGCACCCGGGCCTGATGGACTTCGCCACCTGGCTCGACCGCGAGAGCGCCGCTGCCTTCACGACGGCCCGCGCCTGACGGCCGCAAGGCCGCACAACCACGCGGAACCTGGCGTCGCCCCGCCTGCGCGTCGCTGACCGGGTCCAGTCAGAGCGGGTAGTTGCTATGCCGGATGTACAGGTCGGGAAGTTGTAGGACTGGGACGATATCCACGAGCTGCTGGCCAGTCCTGCGACCGGCCGGAACATCGCGGTCCCGTCTCAGCCGCCCGAGGGTGGGGTTTCGCCGTTGCTGCCGTCTGACGCCCTTCCAGGGCTCAGACGTGGAGGTTTCGGTAGATGGTTGCGCGGCCGATGCCGAGCCGGTCCGCGATCTGCTGGACGGTGTACTTGCGTTTTCCGTCCCAGCCCTTCACCTCATACAGCGCCCGGGCCATCTCGACTCCGTCGGCGTCCAGTGCCCGCGGCCGGCCACCGACTCGGCCACGAGCTCGCGCGGAGGCGAGGCCTTCGAGCGTGCCCTCGACGATGAGCTCGCGAAGAAACTCATCGAACGCGCCGAACATGTGGAACTGCAGCCGCCCGGTCGGGGTGGAGGCGTCGATACCCTGCTTGAGCACCAACAGATCGACCTCGCGCCCGCGCAAATCGGCCGCCAGATCCAGCAAGTGGCGTAGGGAACGAGCTGCTCGCGACAGACGCGTGATAACGAAGGTGTCACACGGCCGCAGGTAGTCCAGGGCCTTGTCCAGCTCGGGCCGCCGGTCGAGTTTCCCGGACGCCTTATCGATGAAGATCCGGTCACACCCGGCAGCCATCAACGCGTCGCGCTGGCTGTCGGGGTTCTGATCCCGGGTGCTAACACGACCGGCGTCGGAGTCGCGCTCGTTTGGGGCTCATGACACGTTTCTTACCGGCACGTCCGCCGTGAGTTCAGCCAGACTGAAGGACCTTCATCAGGAACACACGCGAGTTCGGTTGGTGAGATCTGAAAATGCGGGGAGTTCGTGGGAGTCCCGGTGTCATGGGCCAAGGGGATCACGGCTGGGGTGCCTGATCGAGCTCGTCGGCGAGCAGGTGCTCGGCGACGGCGGAGTATCTGGCGGCGGTGCTGTGAGAGATCCCGAAGACCAACGACAGGTGAAGCGGGTCCGCTCCTTCTACGAGAGTTTCATGGAGGATGCGGTCCTTGCGTATCCGGTCGACGCTGCATCCGGTGTGGTTCATCCGCAGCGTCACGAATTGTTGGCTGATCGGGCTTGTGCCGTGGGCGGTCTTGTCGCTGATGAGGACGTGCGGATTGCTGGTGTGCGGCCAGGTGGCGCGGCGGTGACGGAGCCAGTGGCGTAGAGCTCGATGGCTGAGGTCGCCGAGTCGCTGGTGGCGGCCGGCGAGGGCTATTCGCCGGTTGGCCAGGTCGAGGTCGTCGAGCGTCAGGCCTCAGATGGCGCACCTCACCAAGCTCGCCACCGCTCTGTCGAGCGACCACACCGTCTACGTGCCCGACCGGCGCGGACGCGGGCTGAGCGGCCCCACGGAACCGCCTTCAGCCTCATGAGAGAGGTCGAAGATCTACAGGCGCTCATCGCGGCGACCGGCGCATCCCAGATCTTCGGCCTGAGCTCAGGCGCGCTCGTCGTCCTGCGCACAGCCCTGGTCACGCCCGCCCTCGACCGCGTCGCCCTGTACGAACCCCCGCTGTCGATGGGCGGCTCACCTCCTCGGCGGCGCGAAAAGCGCGGCGTACTTCGACATCACCCTTCGCAAGCTGGCCGAGGTACTCCCGCACGCGCGACGCATCACCCTGCCGGGAACCGGGCATTCAGGGCCGGAAGACGACGGAGCCCCGCTCGTCGTGGCCCAGGCGCAGCGGGAGTTCTTCAGCGCATGCTAACGGGTCCGGCATCGGGGCTCGCGGGGCGTTAAATCCGCGGCGAGCAGCAGCGACTCGTCGACCAACGCGATCAGCACGCAGAAGACCTGCTCCCCGGCGCCCCCGCCCGCACCTCGGCACGGCCGGCCGGCCGGCTACGCACACAACACCCGCTGAATCCGCCCCGCCGCGAACCACAACCCCGCCACCGCCATCACCACCAGATAACCCGCATGCCCCAGCAACCCCCACTGCGGCACACCCGAGGCCAGACCCCGCACCAACTCCACCGCGTGATACAGCGGCGTCACCCGCACCACCACCTCCAACACCCCCGGATAATCCGCCACAGGGGAGAAGGTGCCGGAAAACAGGAACAACGAGAACTGCGCCGCCGTCATCAGATCGAAATCCTGCCAGCCACGCAGCACCGTCGACACCGCCATCCCCAGCGCGCCGAACGACACCCCCACCAGCATCGTCGCCGGAAACGCCGCCAACGCCCACACCGGCTCGGCCAGCCCCAGCACCACCATCACCACCAGGAACAACGCCGTGTAAACAGAACTGCGCACCATCGCCCAGGTCAACTCACCCAACGCCACCTCGATCGGCCGCACCGGCGTCGCCAAAACCGCCTCGAACGTCTTCGTATAACGCATCTTGAAGAAGAAGTTGAACGTCGTCTCCGACAACGCCCCATTCATCGCCGAGACCGCCAGCATCGCCGGCGCCACGAACGCCGCGTAGGACACCACCCGGCCATCACCCAGCGGAATCCGCCCCACCAGCGCACCCACACCCACACCGATCGACAGCAGATACAGCAGCGGCTCGAAGAACCCCGACACCAGCACCAGCCAGTACGAAGCACCCGAACGCAGCGCGCCCACATTGCGGCCCACCACCGCACCCACCCGGCCCGCCGAAACACGCCCCGCCCAAACCCGGCCGGACACCAGCCGCCGGGCCACCGCCAACGTCACCATCATCAGTCCTGAAGTCGCTTACGGAACGCGTAACCCGCCCACCACAGCCCGCCCACCGCGAACGCCACCAAACACCCGGCATGCGCCCACAGCGGCCACGGGGGAGCGGCCCCCGACGTCGCCGCCCGCGCCAGCTCCACCCCATGCCACAACGGCGACGCATAAGCCACCGGCCGCACCAGCGCCGGCAACTGCTCCACCGGGAAGAACACCCCCGCGAACAACGTCGAGGGCAACATCACGAACCGAAACAGCAACGCGAAATAACTGTCATGATCAATCGTCGCCGAGAACGCCGTCACCGGCGCCGCCACGGCCACCGCCAGCAACGCCGCCACCAGCGGCGTCAACACCACCCACGGCGAGGACAACGCCCCGAACGCCCCCACCACCAGCAGGAACGCCACCACCGCGATCTCAACCCTGAACACGATGTACAGCAGCCAGCCACCGACCATGTCCCACACCGACACCCGCGTCGCGAACATCGCATGCGCCCCGCGATTCCACCGGAACTCCCCGAACACCGCATACGTACACTCGCCGACCGCCATCTGAAACGCCGTCGACGCCAGCACCCCCGGCACGATCCACTCCACGTACGGCACGCCGCCCACCTCACCGACGTAACCGCCCACCCCCAGCCCGATACTGGCCAGGAACAGCACCGGCAACACGAACGACGAGAACAACGACGCCCGCCACAACCGCTTGTACAGCGTCAGATGCCGCTCCAGCACCGCCACCGTCGGATGCGCCATCACTCCACCAACGTCCGGCCCGTCAGATGCAGGAACACATCCTCCAGCGACGAACGGCGCACCAGCACACTGGAGGGCACCAGCCCACGCCGATGCACCTCCGACACCGCCGCGTCACCGTCCTTGGCGTAGACCAAGATCCGATCCGGCAGCACATCCACCCGATCACCGATCCCGGCCAGCGGCGCCACGAAATCCGCCAGCTCCTGCCCGCCGAAGCGCACCTCCACCACCTCAGGCGAGGAATGGGCCTCGATCAGCGAACGCGGCGACCCCTCGGCCACGATCCGCCCGCCGTCCATCACCACCAGCCGATCGCACAACTGCTCGGCCTCATCCATGTAGTGCGTGGTCAGCACCAGCGTCACACCCCGCTGCTTCAACCGGAACAACCGCTCCCACAGCAGATGACGCGCCTGCGGATCCAGCCCCGTCGTCGGCTCGTCCAGCAGCACCAGATCCGGCTCGTTGACCATCGCCCGCGCGATCGTCAACCGCCGCTTCATCCCGCCCGACAGCGGCTCCACCCGGCTCGAGGCCCGATCACTCAGCTGCGCGAACTCCAGCAGCTCCTCCGCCCGCGCCCGCGCCTCCGCCCGCGACAACCCGAAATAACGGGCGTACGTCGTCAAATTCTCGCGAACCGTCAGATCAGGATCCAAGTTATCCAGCTGCGGGCAGACACCCAGCCGCCCCCGAATCCGCGGCCCCTCCCGCACCGGATCCAGCCCGAAGATCCGCAACTCACCCGCCGACGGCATCGACACGCAACTGATCATCCGCATCGTCGACGACTTACCCGCCCCATTGGGACCCAGGAAACCAAACGCCTCACCAGGCGCCACGTCGATATCGATCCCGTCGACCGCGACGAAATCCCCGAACCGCTTCACCAGCCCACGCGCGCGGACCAGCGACTGCTCACCAGACACGAGCTCAGACCATAACCAACGCCACCGACAGAATCGAGCGGTTAAACGCCGCCACACTGAGACCCATGAACACCCGAGCAGCCGCCCAGCGCTTCGCCGACACCTGGCAACACGGCTGGACCCACCACGACACCGACCACATCGCCACCCTCTACCACCACGACGCGGTCCACACCTCCATGCCCTTCCGGCCACCACACCGGGGGAGAGGCGCCATAGCGGACTACATCCGCTGGTCCTTCAGCACCGAAACCGCACCGCACGTCACCTTCGCCACCCCCATCGTGGACGGCGACCAAGCGGTCATCGAATTCCGCGTCCACGCCATCGACGAAGGCACACCCATCACCCTCGCGGGCTGCGTCATCGCCCGCTTCGACTCCGACGGCCTCGCCGTACAGACCCGCGACTACTGGCACACAACACAAGGCCACGTATGACCACACGCACAGAACGGCCAGCCCACAAACCCACTACAACTACTCAGGCCCGGAGACCCACCCGGCACCCGCGCAGAACCCGGGCACCGGCTACACAAACGATCAGCCCGCCACCCGCGCCCGCGCCGGACCGGCGACAGGAGCCAAGGAAGGCGCGGGAGCCACCGGGGGAGCGGCCGGCACAACCGGGGCCGAAGGACGCGTCATCTGCTGCGTCCGCTCCATCTCGGCCCGCCGCTCGGCGCAACCACCTCCGCAGTAACCGTTGGTCACAATAAGACGACCCCGCAGTGTCGTGTAGGACTCCCGGCCCGTAGCGGGCAGAACTCCCTGACACACTGGACATAACACCGACTGATTCCCCACGTGCTGCTCCTCTCGCGGCGCGATAGCAGATTTCCCACCCTAAGGCGATCCGGCCAGCCAGGACAGTGAATCAACCGAAGGTCAACCCGTCGGTCAGAGCATTCCGGCCTCACGCACCGTAATGATCAAGAACCGCGCCGGCCCACCGGAGGCGGCCGTCACCTCCCGTAACACCCCCTGGCCAGGCCCCGACGTTCACCACTCGGCGGACCGGCGGGCAGGGTGACCAACGTCACTAAGCGCACATGGGGCTCCACCCCGAGTCAGAGCCCCTCTCGAAGCGGCCTACTTGACATAATGTTCATTATCAAGCAAACGGAGAGGGTCCGCACACGGCATCTTTTCGCCACCTACGCTGATCAATATGAACATAGGGCCCCTGGAGTTACTCGTCTTCGCCGTGATCGTGATCGCGATCATCGCCTTCCTCGTCATCCGGGCGTCTTCTCGCCGCTGATCTCCGGCACGAGCGGCGTTACGATCGAGAGATGCACAGCCTGGCGATCTCCACCGCGGGTCTCGTCGCGCTCACCGCCGTCGTCACCGCCCTGGCCATCTACCTGATCATCCTGGCCGTCCGGCTGACCAGGAACCCCCGCAACCGCCCCACCCCCAGCCCCGACCTCGTCGACCAGGCGCGCGAGATGAAGGCTCACGGCCAGCTCCAGGAAGCCGTCTTCCTCGTACGCGGCGAGACCGGCATGAGCCAGCGCGCCGCCGCCCGCTTCGTCAACCGCCTCTAAATCACCCGAAAATATGCGATACCGGACAGAAGCGGGATTCTGTCCGGTATCGCGTACAGTTCCATTTCGATAGCCACCCAGGGAATCAAGCCGGCTTCCCGGTGTGCGGGGCCAGTGTGGCGGGCGCGTGAAATGCCGCGGCGTCAATGGCGCGTATGCGTCGCCGTTGACGCTCACTACCATTCCGCCATGTCCTTCGATCTTGCGTTCTACGTAGTCTCGGCAGTGGTCCTCATCCTGTTCGTCGGCCTTCCCCTGATGGCCGCAGCCGGGGCCATCCCTGCCGCGCTGCTCTCCGCCCCGCCCAACCGCCACGAGTCCATAAGCCGGCGATTCGTCGTCGTGGGATTGTTCGTGTCGTTCGCCAGTTTGTTGTTGATGGGACTTGGTGCGTGGTTGGGGCATGAGGATTCGCGTTACGGCGCCCTCGAATCCTTCGGAATACTGCTGATCACCCTCATCGGCGCGGGACTGCTTGTCGCCGGTCTCGGCCCGCTGCCTTCGTGGCTACTGGAGATTGCCGGTCCCTATGCGGAACGGCTGCCGCTGCCCTTCCGCCTGGCGGCCCGCGACCTGGCCGATCGTCGCGTTCGCGCGGTGCTCGCGATCACGCTGGCGATGATGGCGAGTGCTTTCGGTATCGCGCTGATGGTCATCGCGGTCGGCCAAACGACGCTGAGCAGGGCCGAATACTCCCCCAGAGCCAGGCCGGGCACCTTATTGGTCCAGCCGAACCTCTTGTTCGCGGGGCCTTTCTCGGCGGCGGACGCGGCGACCGTGCGAGCGGTGATCGAGCGCGATTTGCCCGGGGTGCCGATTGCCCAGATTGAGCGCCCTTCGGCCGAGTCTCGGTTCTTCGCCGTGAGGGCGGAGAACGTCGAAATAACGGAGGAAGCTGTCTATGGGAATCAGGCCATCGGTGACGAGAAGCTGCTGCGGTATCTGACGGGTGATCAGTCGACGCCGTACGACGAGGGCACGGTCGTGGTGATCACGTCAGCCGAGGTGAAGGTCGACTCGGTCGAGCTGTCCTACGAGATCAACGAGAACGACAAGACAACGACGACCAGGACCGTCCCGGCGGTCGGCGCCAGGGCCGCCGATCCGCGCATGGAGACGATCTTCGTCCCGTCGAAGATCGTCCGGGACCTCGGATACCAGCTCCAGCCGGAGGAGCTGATCGTCGACCCCACCCTGCGGCGGGTCACGGTGCAGGAGCAGAAGCGTCTAGATGACCGGCTGGACGACGCGGTCGCCAAGGCTTACGTCGAACGAGGCTTCGAGGCTTCGACCGGGTGGCTGATCGTCGTCGCGGTGGCCCTCCTTGTCGCCCTCGTGTGCGCGCTGACCGCCGGCTTCGGAAGGGCCGCGAATGCGCGTCAGGCTCGGGTCCTGAGGCGGGCCGGTAATGGATCGGGCGCGGCCTTCCGGTGGTTCTGTGCCTTTCGCGCTGGTCTGAGCGCCCTGTGCGGAACGGTTCTGGGCGCGGTCGCCGGCTGTCCCGCCGGGATGTTGCTGCTGTGGCCTCTGACGGTGCGTACCACGTGGGAGGAGCCGGTTCGGGTGCCGTTCGAGACTCCTTGGCCGGCGATCGTCGCGGTCATCGCCGGCCTTCCTGTCCTTGCCGCCGTCCTCGGTGTGCTCCTGGCCCGCGAGCAGTCGCACGTCCCGGCTCCTGCGGCGTCTCGGCCCTGAAACTGGGCGGTCCTTGCCCAGCCCGATCACCGCCATGGTGGCGGCGCCGTTGTTCTCGTTGAGATCGGGCGCCGGGTCACGGTGGCCGGTGAAGTTGGGCCCCTTTTGCGACAGGACAGAAAGCCGGACCGGAGGGGGCGCAATCACGGTGAGGCGCCGCAAGTGTCAAGCGGTCCGGGTCGGGGTTTCGGTCGCGTGGCGGGCCCGGTTGTCGGGACGTGGAAGGGGGTTTCGGGGTCGTTTTGGGACCTCTCCCCCACATTCGATTCCGACAAATCTGGTCATTTGGGGCTGGTCCGGGCGGATTTTTGCCGAGATGTGTCATCAGCACTTGCAGGTTCGTGTCAGCATCGAGGGCATGTACGGGCCATATGGGACTGCCGTAAACATCTGGGACCGGTGGGGTCACCCGCGCCCAGGTGTGCCCGGCTGAGCCGGCCCCTCTCCCCTGGGCCCGCACACGGCGAGCCCCCGTACCCCTCGAACGACCCGCATGAAAGAAGTTCTCCGTTGCGTATTCTGCTGCTCTGCTCCTCCTTCAACGGCCTGACCCAGCGCGCCTGGCTGGAACTGCGCCGGGCCGGTCACGACGTCACCGTCGAGCTGGCCGTCTCGGAGCAGGTGATGCTGGAGGCGGCCCAGCTGGCCAAACCCGACCTGATCATCTGCCCGTTCCTGAAGGAGAAGATCCCGGCGCCGCTGTGGCAGAACCATCGCACGATCATCATTCACCCCGGGCCGCCTGGCGACCGGGGCCCGTCCTCGCTGGACTGGGCGATCGCCGACGCCGAGCCGGAGTGGGGTGTGACGGCGCTGCAGGCGGTGGAGGAGATGGACGCGGGGCCGATCTGGGGGTTCCGGACGTTCGCGATGCCGGCCGAGCCGCCGCGCAAGTCCGCCCTCTACAACGGGCCGGTGGCCGACGCGGCGGTGGAGTTGGTGGTGGAGGTGGCGGCCAAGGCGATGGACGCGGGGTTCGCGCCGGTGCCGCTGGATTATCGTTCGCCGCTGGTGCGGGGGCGGTTGCGGCCGGCGATGCGGCATGGCGACCGGGAGTTCTCCTGGTCGGAGCCGACCGACGCGGTGTTGCGGCGGGTGCGTTCGGCCGATGGGGCGCCGGGTGGGCGGGTGTTGCTGGAGGGGCGGATGATGCGGGTGTTCGATGTGTATCGGGGCCCGGTGGTGGTGGGGACGCCGGGGTCGGTGGTGGCGCGGCGTGAGGGCGCGGTGCTGGTGCACACCGGTGACGGCACGGTGTGGGTGGGGCATCTGCGGGCGGAGGAGCCGGGGGCGATCAAGCTGCCGGCGGCGTTGGTGCTGGGTGATCGGGTGGCGGGGCTTGAGGAGCGGCCGGGTTACAGCGAGGTGACCTATGACCGTAGTGACGCGGTGGGGGTGGTGAGTTTCGACTTCTACAACGGCGCGATGTCGACCGAGCAGTGCCGGCGGCTGGCGTCGGCGTTGCGGTACGCGGCGGCGCAGGATACGCGGGTGGTGGTGCTGCGGGGTGGTGAGGTGTTTTCCAATGGCATTCATCTGAATGTGATCGAGGCGGCGCGTCATCCGGAGCTGGAGGCGTGGATGAACATCAACGCGATCAACCAGGTGTGTCGTGAGGTGATCGCCTGTACGGGGCAGCTGGTGGTGACGTCTGTGGGCGGTAACGCTGGTGCGGGTGGCGTGATGATGGGGCTGGGCGCGGATCGGGTGCTGATTCGTGAGGGTGTGGTGTTGAATCCGCACTATCGGACGATGGGGTTGTTCGGGTCGGAGTTCTGGACGTACGTGCTGCCTCGGCGGGTGGGTGCGTCGGTGGCGGGGCGGCTGACGGGTGAGGCGTTGCCGGTGGGTGCGGCGCAGGCGGTGGAGCTGGGGCTGGCCGATCGGATGATGGTGGGGTCGCGGCTGGAGTTCGAGCGGTCGGTGCTGGAGTACGCCGAGCGGTTGGCGGCCGGCGATGATTATGAGCGGTTGCTGGGGATCAGGCGGGAGGTGCGGGAGGCCGATGAGCGGCGTAAGCCGTTGGAGGCCTATCGGGTGGAGGAGCTGGCGGAGATGAGCCGGGACATGTTCGATGACCGCAATGGGTTCCGGCAGGCGCGTCAGGCGTTCGTGCGTAAGCGTAAGGTGGTGGCGACGCCGGAGCATCTGGCGGTGCATCGGGAGTTGTCCGGCGCGTCGGCGGGGTCGGGTGCGGCCACATCTCATATGTGAGATATGTTGTCGTGTTATGACTGATGATTATCTCGTGCGGATCGGCCGGTTGATTCGTGACGCGCGCCAGCACCGTGGGTGGACACAGCTGCAGCTGGCGGACGCTTTGGCGACGAGTCAGAGCGCGGTGAACCGGATCGAGCGCGGTAACCAGAACATCAGTCTTGAGATGATCGCGCGGATCGGTGAGGCGCTCGACAGTGAGATCGTGTCGCTGGGCTATGCCGGGCCGATGCATCTGCGGGTCGTGGGCGGGCGGCGTCTGTCGGGCAGCATCGATGTCAAGACCTCCAAGAACGCGTGTGTGGCGCTGCTGTGCGCGTCGCTGCTGACCTCGGGGCGGACGATTCTGCGTAAGGTGGCGCGGATCGAGGAGGTCTACCGGATCCTGGAGGTGCTCGCCTCGATCGGGGTGCGGGCGCGGTGGATCAACGAGGGCAGTGACCTGGAGATCGTGCCTCCGGCCCGGCTGGAGCTGGAGTCGATGGACACCGAGGCGGCGCGGCGTACCAGGAGTGTGATCATGTTCCTGGGGCCGTTGATGCATCGTACGGACCAGTTCCAGATTCCGTACGCGGGCGGCTGCGACCTGGGGACGCGTACGGTGCAGCCGCACATGTCGGCGTTGCGGCACTTCGGGCTGGACATCACGGCGACGGGCGGTTTCTACCACGCGCGGGTGGATCGGGGGGTGTCGCCGTCGCGGGCGATCGTGCTGACCGAGCGGGGTGACACCGTGACGGAGAACGCGCTGCTGGCGGCGGCGCGCCACGACGGTGTGACGGTGATCCGCAACGCCTCCTCCAACTACATGGTGCAGGACCTGTGCTTCTTCCTGGAGGAGCTGGGTGTGCGGGTGGAGGGCGTGGGCACGACGACGCTGACGGTTCACGGGGTGGCCTCGATCGAGCGGGATGTGGACTACTCCCCCTCTGAGGACCCGGTGGAGGCGATGAGCCTGCTGGCGGCGGCGGTGGTGACGCAGTCGGAGCTGACGATCTGCCGGGTGCCGGTGGAGTTCCTGGAGATCGAGCTGGCGGTTCTGGAGGAGATGGGCCTCGATCACGATCGGGGTGCCGAGTATCCGGCGGCCAACGGGCGGACGCGGCTGGTGGATCTGACGGTGCGGCCGTCCAAGCTGGTCTCCCCCATCGACAAGATCCACCCGATGCCGTTCCCGGGGCTGAACATCGACAATGTGCCGTTCTTCGCGGCGATCGCGGCGACGGCGCAGGGTTCGACGCTGATCCATGACTGGGTTTACGACAACCGGGCGATCTATCTGACGGAGCTGACGCGTCTGGGGGCGTCGGTGAAGTTGCTGGATCCGCATCGGGTGCTGGTGGAGGGGCCGACGCGCTGGCGCAGCGCGGAGATGATGTGCCCGCCGGCGCTGCGGCCGGCGGTGGTGGTGCTGCTGGCGATGATGGCGGGTGAGGGCACGTCGGTGCTGCGCAATGTGTACGTCATCAACCGGGGGTATGAGGATCTGGCCGAGCGGCTGAACGCGCTGGGGGCGCGGATCGAGACCTTCCGCGACATCTGATTTTCTGTCGGTGGGGCCCGCTACCGTCTGCCTGTGTGGATCTTCGGTGGATCTTGGGGTGAGGGGGGACGGTGCGGCCTGCTGAGCTCGATCGGCTGACGGTGGTGGAGGCGGCCGACCGCTATGTGGAGCTGGTGCGGGCCAAGACGTTGACGGGGGCGTTGTCGCAGGCGACGGCGGAGCTGTATGCGCGTGATGTGGCGACGCTGGTGGCGCTGGCCGGGGAGTCGACGGTGCTGGACGACCTGTCGGGTGAGGACGTCGACGCGATCTTGCTGGCGTTCGCGCGTAAGCCGGATGGCCGGCGCCCGGCGGGTGGCGGGGGGCAGAGTCCGTCGTCGCAGGCGCGGTTTCGGCGTTCGATCTCGGCGTTGTTCAAGTACGCGTCGCTGGCGGGCTGGGTGCAGATCAATCCGATGGCGTCGTCGACGGTGACGGCCAGGGAGCGGGGCGGGTTGCGGCCCGAGCGGCGGGCGTTGACGCGGGAGCAGGCGCAGGGGTTGATCGGGGCGGCGCGGTCGGCGGGTGAGGCGCCGGCGGCGGGGCGGCGTGATCAGCGGACGGAGTTGCGTGATGCGTTGATCGTGTTGTTGTTGTCGACGCTGGGGCCGCGGGTGTCGGAGCTGGTGCGGGCCAATGTCGAGGATTTCTACACCAATGACGGGGTGCGTTATTGGCGGATCTTCGGCAAGGGGGGCCGCACGCGGGATGTGCCGCTCCCCCGCGATGTGGCGCTGGCGTTGGAGGCTTATCTGGCGCGGGAGCGGGCGGCGTTGCCGGACAAGGCGTTGTTGTTGTCGTGGCGGGGGCGGCGGCTGGCGCGTGGTGATGTGCAGGGGGTGATCGATCGGGTGCAGCGGCGGGTGGCGGCCGAGCAGCGGCGGTCGGTGACGCCGCATGGGTTGCGGCATACGACGGCGACGCATCTGCTGGCGGACGCGGTGGACATGGACGCGGTGCGGCGGGTGCTGGGGCACAGTGATCTGTCGACGCTGGGGCGTTACCGCGATGAGTTGCCGGGTGAGCTGGAGGGGGCGATGCGGGCGCATCCGCTGTTGAAGCGGGCCGACCCCCCGGATCGGTGAGCGGGCCCGCTTCCGCCTGGCTCGAGTGGGCTCTTGGGCGGGGAGAGCGGTTGGGCGGGCCCGGTTTCGTCTCGCTCAGGCGGGTGTGGCGGGGGTGAGCCGCAGGGCGAGGTGGTCGAGGGAGACGCCGAGGACGTCGGCCAGGGCGGCGATGGTGAAGAAGGCCGGGGTGGGGATGCGGCCGGTCTCGATCTTGCGGAGGGTTTCGGCGGACATGCCGGCCGCGGCGGCGACTTCGACGATGCTGCGGTCGCCGCGCACGTCGCGGAGCAGCAGGCCGAGCTGCTCGCCGCGCCGTCGCTCTTCGGGGGTCAGCGAGGGTCGGACCATGAACCCGAGTCTACAGCCGGGATACGCATACCAGTGGGATAAAAATACCGGTATAGTTATCGACATGGTAGAGATCAAGACACTGGCCGAGATCGACGCGATGCGCGAAGCGGGCCGCGTGGTGGCGCGGGCACTGCAGGCGATCGTCAAGCATGCGGCGGTGGGGGTGCGGGTCGACGAGCTGGACGAACTGGCGGCCACCATCATCGCCGAGGCCGGTGCCACGCCCGCGTTCCTGGGCTATCAGCCGCACTTCGCGCCGACGCCCTACCCGGCGGTCATCTGCGCGTCGATCAACGACGTGATCGTGCACGGCATCCCGGACCGCTACCGGCTCAAGGACGGCGACCTGGTCAGCATCGACTGCGGCGCCTACCTCGACGGGTGGGCAGGCGACTCGGCGGTCAGCTTCGTGGTGGGGCTGCCGCGCGCCCGTGATGTGGCGCTCATCGAGGCCACGCAGGAGGCGCTGCGGGCGGGCATCGCCGCGATGCGGCCGGGCAACCGGATGGGCGACATCGGGCACGCCATCTCCTCGGTCGCGGTGGCGGGCGGCTATGGCGTGCCGATCGACTTCGGCGGGCACGGGATCGGCCGGAAGATGCACGAGGACCCGCACGTGGCCAACCAGGGGCGGCCGGGGCGTGGGCTGGTGCTGCGGACGGGTTTGGTGCTGGCGATCGAGCCGATGTTCACCGGGGGCGGCGACGGCCGCTACCTCACGGCCGCCGACGGGTGGGCGTTGCGGACCGTTGACGGCTCACGCGCCTCCCACAGTGAGCACACGGTGGCCATCACCGACGACGGGCCTGTCATCCTCACCGCTGTTTAGGAGCCGCGGTTCATGAGCCGCGCAGCCATAAGGAGCCCGGCGTCTGGGCCATCGTGAGCAGCCCAGACCAGGCCGCCCGCTCGGCGAGCGCGGGCAGCCCCAGCAACGCGGTCGCGTTCGGGACGTACGTTGTGCTCACCCTTGTGCGGCCCCGTCCCGCTCACCGCTCCGTTCGTGCGCACCGCAGATTTGGAACCGTGTGGTGCCATGTGGTGCCGTGTCGTATAGCCGTGGGGTGGGGTCGGGTTGTGGGCCCGTGGTGGTCTCCTGTGCTCACGGGCCCACAGTGTTCCGGGGGGTGCTCCGGGCTCAGGGGGTCAGGGCGTTGAGGCGGAGGCGGATGATGGTGGCGGTGGCCGGTCCCGCTTCCCAGTTGCCGTCCAGCGGGGTGATGGTGACGTTGCCGGCGGCCAGCAGGGTGCGGTCGGCGTCGGTCACCGGGTCGGGGGCGGTGGCCGGCAGGGGCAGGATGCGGTAGCAGGTGGCGCACGCGGTGGAGTCGAGGGTGTAGTCGGTGGAGAACGGCAGTGAGGTTCCCAGCTTGGCGACGGTGACCTTGCCGTTGGGGGTGACGGGGTAGTTGACGTTCAGCGCGGTGCGGGCGGGCAGGACGGCGCCGCGTGAGGTCGCCGCCAGCCGGTCGACGAGTTTGACGGCGAAGGCGATCGACTGGTCGGCGCTGGGGAAGGAGCCGCCGCTCCTGGCGACGCTGACCGCCACGGCGGGGATGCCGCCGGTGATGGCGGTGATCGTCGCGGCGACGGTGCCGGAGTAGTTGGCTGTCGCGGCGACGTTCTCACCCGGGTTGGGGCCCGAGACCACCAGGTCGGGCGGGTTGCCGGCGAACACGACGCGCGTCCCGAACGCGACCGCGTCGCTGGGGCTGCCCCCGACGGCCCAGACGCCGGGTTCCTTCTGGGTGGCCTGCAGCGTGGTGCCGAATTTGGCGTTGATCGCCGTGCCGGTGATGCTGACGTCGCTGTCGGGGGCGACGACCGTCACCTCGTGGCCCGCCTCGATCAGCTTCTGGCGCAGTCCTTGCAGGTAGGAGGAGGTGTAGCCGTCGTCGTTGGTGAGCAGGATGCGCAGGTGGCGCTGCTCGTGCGCCTGGGCCGGGGCGGGGTTCGCCACTCCCAGGAAGGCCAGTAACAGCACGGGGATGAGGGCGATGCGCTTGAACACGGTCTGTCTCCTTGCCGGCTCTTACCTTCGCGCCCGACGCGGCCGCGGTGGCGACCGGCCTGACCTCGCTGGGCCGGTGTCCGCGGTGACGCTCGGGATGGGGTGACGCTTCGGAATGTAGGAGCCGGCGCGGCGGCGGGGGAAGATCGTGCGACCCCAGATGAACCCCTGATTAACGGGTGAGGCGGTTCATGCCGGGCGGACGGGCTGGCGCAGCAGCGTGCGCGGGTCGGGGTCGTCGAACGCCGTCAGGTACACCTCGTGGTGCGGCCCGTTGGCGACCAGGCCGTGCTCGTCCATGTACTCCTCCATCACCTTCAGGGTCACGGGCTCCTCGCTGTAGGGGCCGTGGTGCAGCATCTGTACGCACTGTCCCTCGGTGAAGACGGCCACCCGTACGCGGTCGACGGCCGCGCCGCTCGCGCGTACGGACTCGCGGGCCTGTTCCAGGCGTCCGGGCTCGGGGGTGGCGGGCAGGGGCAGTAGCAGGTGCCAGCGCCACTGCTCGCGCGGCACCTGCAGTCCCGGGCGCTCGTCCTCCGCCCACCACAGGCCCTCCAGCGGCCCGGCGGGGCCGCCCATCGCGCCGGCGACGGCGTGCAGGGCGCCGATCGCGGACAGGTGTTCGGCTCCTCCTGGCTCGCCGAGGCCGGTGACGTTCAGGCAGGTGACGGGGCCTTGGGTGATCAGTTCGGCGCTCATGACTCGTCCTCCAAAGGGATCATCAGGTGGGTGATCAGCTGGTCGGGCGGGGTGTGGGCCGGGTCGGACACGTACACCTCGCGGATCGGGCCGCGGATGGGGTGGCGGCGTTCGGCGCACCAGGCCAGGACGGCGTGGGCGGTCAGGGAGATCTGGTCGTAGGGGCCGAGGTGGGTGGCGGCGGCGAAGGTACCGCCGGGCAGCACGTCCACCTGTGCTCCCCCGCCGGCGTGCCAGCCGTCTGCCAGGACGAGCGCGGCGCTCACGTCGAAGTCGTCGGTCAGGTCGACGGGGAACAGGCCGATCAAACGCGGGCCACCGACGGCCGCTCCCCCACCGGGCAGCGCTGGGTGCGTGTCAGCGGTAGTTGGACGGCTGCCGGGGGCCGCGGAGGGGGTAACGGAGAGCGCCGGGGAAGAGTTCGCGGAGGGCGCCGTGCCGGACATCGTGCCGGACATCGCGGAGGGCATCGCGGAGGGCGTCGTAGAGGGCGTCGCGCCGGAGTGTGCCGGGTCGGTGCCGGCGAAGCTTCCCGTGGCATTCCCCGCGTCAGTGTCGGTGTCCGTGGCAGTGCCTGTGTCGGATCGGGTCGCCGGCCCGTGCGGCAGGCCTGCTGTCAGGCGTGACATCGCGGCGGTGGTGGCGCGGGCGATGTCGGCCGGGCCGGTGGCGCGTTCGCGCACGAGCGCGACGCGGTGGGCCGGTTCGGTGACGATGCGGACCTGGGTGGCGGGCAGGCCGTCGGCTATCACGCGTTCCAGGGAGGCCAATGTGCGCCGCCGCCGGGCCAGTTCGGCCTCCAGTGAGTCGTGTACGGACTCCAGGGCGCCTTCGGTGCCGGCCAGGACCTGGCCGACGACGGGCAGCGGCACGTCGAGGGAGCGCAGCAGCCCGATCGACATCGCCGTGCGGGCCTGGGCGGCGCGGTAGTAGCGGTAGCCGGTGGCGGTGTCCACGCAGGCGGGCCGTAGTAGCCCGATCTCGTCGTAGTGCCGCAGCTGCTTGACGCTCAGGCGGGTGAGCCGGGCGAACTGTCCGATCGGCAGGAGGTCGTCGTCCACGTCCCCCAGCATGGGGCCTCCGGCTGTGGGAGAGTCCAGCCCGGGCTTGCGCCTGACGTTACGTGAGGGCTCGCAAAGCCGCCGAGATCCGCGCCGCCGACGCCCTCACGTGAACGCGGCGGGTCGTACCCGGGATGCCGGGCGGCCGGTGGCGGGGCTCAGCCCGAGCTCGCTCTCGGGCGGCCCTTGCGGCGGATCTTGATGTCGCGCATGTCCGTGACCGCGACGCGCAGCAGGCGGTAGGGGTGTCCGTGGGCGTCCAGGGCGGCCATCGCGGCCGCGGTGGCCTCGTGCTCGCCGTCGTCGGGGCCCGCGGGGATCTGGCAGCGGAAGGTGAAGGCTGACACGCTCTGGTCGTGGGTGAAGGTCCCGGCCTCGGTGAAGGCGGCGCCTGCCGCGGCTCGTACGGCCTCACGCGTGGCCTCGTCCAGGCCCTCGAAGGTGCCGCGGATCGTCACTCTGAACATTGGTCAGTCCTTACGTGTGGCGTAGGTTCGAAGACGCTCTCCGAGCAGGTCCTCGTAGATGTCGATGAGTTCCAGCACGGCCGCGGCGATGGCGTCGGGGTCCTGCCCTGCCGCGGTCCGTTTGCCGATCTCGGCGTAGACCAGCGCGTGGAAGCCGCCGATGTGCCAGGCCACCATGGCGGGCAGCGGGTCGCCGGGCGCGGCGCCGCTCTCTTCGGCCAGGACGGCGGCCAGTTCGTCGGTCATCTGCCGGCCGAGGTCGCCCAGGCGGGCGGTGAGGGTGGGGGCGGCGCGCATCATGTCGAAGACGCGGCCGAAGCCGTCGGTCAGGCCGAGCTTGCGTTCGCGCCGCCGTACCTCCTGGCGCAGGTGTTCCAGGACGGCGGGGACGGCGGCCTGGCCGGCGGGGCGGTGGCGCACGATGTCGGCCAGGCGCTGGGGTGAGGCCTCCTCGGGCGGCAGGACGAGGTCCTCCTTGGTCTGGAAGTAGTTGTAGACGGTGTTGACGGACACCTCGGCCGCCGCGGCGACTTCGGCGATGGTGACGTGGTCGAAGCCGCGTTCGACGAACAGGGCGGTGGCCACGTCGCGGATGCGGTGGCGTGTCTGCTGCTTCTTGCGTTCCCGCAAGCCCTCGGTCATGCCGAATAGCTTAACTCAACTCCAAACTTTAAGTCGATTGCAATTTTGGAGTGGAGTGTGGTTCCATCGGCGGCATGCCTGAACCAGCCATCCACGTCCGGGGCCTGACGCGTACCTTCACCCTGGCCAAAGGTCCCGTCCACGCCGTACGCGGCATCGACCTGACCGTGCGGCGCGGCGAGATCCTCGGCTTTCTGGGCCCGAACGGCGCCGGAAAGACCACCACCGTCCGCATGCTCACCACCCTCCTGCCGCCCAGCGGCGGCCACGCCGAGGTGGCCGGGCACGACCTGCTCGCCGACCCCGCCGGGGTACGCCGCCGCATCGGCTACGTCGCCCAGTCCGGCGGCCTCGACCCCGGCTGCGGTGTACGCGAGGAGCTCATCACCCAGGGCCGGCTGCACCGCCTGAGCAGAAGCCAGGCCGGCGAGCGGGCCGAGGAACTGGCCCGCGACCTGGCTCTGGAGGAGCTGATGGAGCGGCCGAGCGCCGCCCTGTCCGGTGGCCAGCGCCGCCGGCTGGAGATCGCGCTCGGCCTGGTCAACCGGCCGCAGGTGCTCTTCCTCGACGAGCCGAGCACCGGCCTGGACCCCGGCAGCCGCGCCGAGCTGTGGGAGCTGGTGCGCCGCATCCGCGCCGAGCACGGCACCACGGTCTTCCTGACCACCCACTACCTCGACGAGGCCGACGCGCTCGCCGACCGCATCGTCGTCGTGGACGCCGGAGCGGTCGTCGCCGAAGGCACCCCCGCCGAGCTCAAGTCCCGCCACACCGGCGATCCGGCCGCCAGCCTGCAGGAGGCCTTCCTGGCCATCACCGGCCGCACGACCGCCGGCGAACCTCTGTCCATCTAGATCCTTCTGTCCATCTAGACCCACAGGAACACAGATCCCATGACCCTTCTCACCGACACCGGCATCATCTTCGGCCGCTACCTGCGCGCCACGCTGCGCTCCACGACCAGCCTGTGGTTCGGCATGCTGCAGCCGCTGCTGTTCCTGGCGCTGTTCGGCCCGCTGCTGACCAGGCTCGACCTCGGCGTGGGCGGATCGTCCTGGCAGGCGCTGGTGCCCGGCGTGCTGGTGCAGCTCGCCCTGCTCGGCGGCTCGTTCGTCGGGCTCGGCCTGCTGATGGACCGCAATCTCGGCGTCATCGACCGCATGCGCGTCACCCCCGTCCACCCGCTGGCCCTGCTGCTGGGCCGCACGCTGCGCGACGTCGTGCAGCTGCTGGTCCAGTCGATCCTGCTCATCGGGCTCGGCCTGGTCTTCGGGCTGCGCGCCCCGCTGGCCGGGATCGTGCTGGGCCTGCTGTTCGTGGCCGTCCTGGCCGCCGCCCTGTCGGCCCTGTCCTACGGGCTGGCCATGAACGTCGCCACGCCGCCGGAGTTCGCGGCCATCGCCAACACCGCCGGCATGCCGCTCATGCTGCTGTCGGGCCTGCTGCTGCCGATGAGCCTGGCGCCGGGCTGGCTCGACGCCGCCTCCCGGGTGGTGCCCCTGCGCTACACCGTCGACGCGGTACGGCAGGTCTTCCAGGGCCACTACGCCAACGCCACCGTCCTGACCGGCGCCGCCGTCACCGTGGCCCTGGCGGCCGTGTGCGTGTTCGGCGGCGCCCGCCTGTTCGGCCGTACGCGGGCCTGAGCGGCGCTCAGGCGCTCAGGCGCTCAGGCCGAGAGCCGCCGCCGTCACCGCGCGGGCGCGGCGCGGCTCCAGCAGCAGGTCCACCGAGTCCGACAGCTGGTCCACGCACCCCACCACCGGCAACCCCCTGATCACCGGGTCCGACACCGATCCCAGCAGCGCCTGGACGAACCGGTCGCCGCCGATGACGCGGAAGGGCCGGTCGTGGAAGTCCCGTACCCGCTCATCCTGCGGCTCGGCCAGCGCCACCCGGTTCTGCAGCGCCGCCAGCCGCCCGTAGGCGGCGGCCAGCCCGTCCTCGCGCTCCCGCCATGACCGGGCGGCCACCGCCAGTCCCAGCGACTCCCCCAGCTCCGTCGAGCCGGGCATCCGCGCCAGGGCGCTGCCCAGCCATTTGGCGTAGGGCGGGTAGCGGCGGCGCAGCAGCAGCGCCAGCCGCATCACCTCCCGGCTCAGCCGTGCCCCCACGACGGCTGAGCCGAGCTCATCCCCCACCTCTCCCGACCGGCTGGGGAACGGCTCCTCCTGGGCGATGCGCCGCCACTGGCAAGCCAGTACGTACCGCCACACATCGCCCGGATACCAGCGCAGCGCCGCCCGGGCCTCCTCCAGGCCGCCCAGCCCGTCATGGAAGACCTCCCCCAGCGTCACCTCCGCCAGGCTCTGCCACGGCACCGACAGCCAGTCCAGCAGCGACACCCCCCGCCGCGGGTCGAACCCCAGCCGCTCCACCAGCCACGCCTCCAGATCGGCGACCACCACGCCCGGCCGCCGGGCACCGTGGTAGTCGAAGACCGTCTCCAGCCCCCGAAACCGTTCGGGCAGCCCGGCCAGCACCTGCGCCTCCACCTGCGCCACCCGCTCCGGCTCCACGAACACCAGCACCCGCGGGCCCCAGTCGTGATCGGCGGAGCGGCCCGTGTCGAAGGCCAGCACCTCCGAGCCCGGCCCGATCAACGCGGCGCTGTGCGGCACCCGCTCCACCAGCGGCGCCACCACCTCGGCATAAAAGTCTCGGGACAACTCGATACCAGGAACAAAATCGGACATCACACTGTCAACTGTGCCTGACGGCCTGCCGAACCTCATCCGATTTTCCGGCCACCCCCAATCCCGGCCCGAACGCCGCCTAGGGATAGCCCTGAGACCGCCACCGATGCGCCCCGCACCCGGCCCCGCTTACGTGGAAACGTCAGAATCCGTTCCCGCCAAAAGGGCTCAGCCATGGCATATCGCTGCTCCTTCGTCCCGCCCCACGTCCTCGACCACATCGCCAAGGTCCAGGCACAGCAGAGCGCCGAACCCTCACCCGCCCAGCGCTCGGCCGTCGTCTCCGCGCAGTTCCGCCGCGGCCGGCGCAGCACCGAAGCCCTCCCCCTGGCCCAGCAGCGCCTGACCGCCGAACCCGAAAGCGTCCCGCCTGGGCTGACCGTCCCCAAACCCGGCACCGGCGGACGTCTCGTCTACGACGACCTCAACCAGTGGACCTTCGACGTCACCTTCATCCGCGGTGAAGGAGACCCCGCCGTCGCCGCCCAGAACGCCAACGACGCCTACGACCAGCTCGGCGCGGTACGCGCCTACTACAAGGACCGGCTCGGCCGCGAGTCCATCGACAACGCCGGGCTCAACCTCGTCGCCAACGTCAACTTCGGCCTCGCCTTCGACAACGCCTTCTGGGACGACTCCGGCCTGCGCATGGTGTTCGGCAACGGCAGCGGCCAGGTCTTCAAGGACCTGACCGCCAGCATGGACGTGTGCGCCCACGAGCTCACCCACGGCGTCACCCAGTTCAGCGCCAACCTCAACTACACCAACGACCAGAGCGGCGCCCTGAACGAGTCCTTCAGCGACATGCTCGGCACCGCCATCGACGCCTACGCGGGCGGCCAGGACGCCCACACCCACAACTGGCTCATCGGTGATGAGATCATGGCCGACGACCTGTACGGCGAGGCGCTGCGCAACATGGCCGAACCCGGCACCGCCTTCGACAACCCCCTGATGGGCCGCGACCCGCAACCTCGCGACATGTCCGGCTACTTCGAACCCGCCGACCCGCACATCATGTCCGGCATCACCAACCGCTGGTTCTACCTCATCAGCCAGGACCTCGGCCTCGACGCCGCGACCGTGATCATGTACCAGACGCTGCAGAACCTGTGGCCCAACGCCAAGTTCGCCGACGCCGCCGCCGTCGCCGTCGCCCAGGCCCGCATCCTGGCCCGCGCCGGGCTGGTCCCCCGCCAGTCGCCCCAGACCGTCCGCGGCGCCGCCAGGCAGCAGGGATTCTGGTAACCCCTTGCGCACGGGTCCGGCGACAAGGCTTGCCGCGGGGGTTGCGCGGCAAGCCCCGTCCCGGATCCGTGCGCAGCCCCGTACCGTGGGGTGAACAGCCAGCCGGAAGGACGCCCATGCGTGTCACGCTCGAAACCAGCGGCGGCTTCACCGGCCTGCGCCGCACCGCCACCCTCGACACCGACCTGGAGAAGTCCGTCGACGACCTGCTGCGGAGCCTCGGCTCCGGCGCGGCCGCCGAGCCGTCCGGCTCCTCCCAGCCCCGCTACCGGCTGACGGTCCACCGGCCCACCGGTGACCAGGTGACCGAGCTGACCGAGTCCGAGGTGCCCGCCGCCCTGCGCCCCCTGCTCACCGAACTGCTCCGCCACGCCCGCCCATAAAGGCGCACAAACCCGCTATCCCCGTAACGGCAGCGGCCCCTCTCGGTAGGCCCGCTCTACACCACCTGCGAGGCCATGAGCGCGCGGCGCCGATAGCCGATCCGCTCGTACACCCCGATCGCCGCCCGGTTGTCATCATCCACCATCAGCGCCGCCCGGCCCCGCGCCGCAGCCATCTCGCCCGAAACCCATTGGATTTCTCTGGCTCGCTTGGTTGGATTTCTCTGGCTCGCTTGGTTGCGACGGATGGTAATCGTGAGGTAATTTCCTGTCACATCCGGGTGCCTGACTGGCGCTCGGTCCCCGCCCCCGTTGGTGTCCGCACCAACGGGACAGCGTCCGGCGGGGCGGCGGCCCAAGAGGCGCACTTCCTCCAGGAGCGCGCAGTCAGGCCCCGACAACGCGGTTCTCAACCACGGTCCACCCGGCTCGCCGGACGGACGCGGCATCGGCTTCCACCAGATCACTTCCCGGCCCCGGTCGGGCGCGACGAGACTACGCCGATGTCCGCTTTACCTAGGTAAACACAGGGAACCGAAGACGCTCATCCACCAGAACGTGCCCGCCACCTCCAGCACGGCCAGCCTCGCCGTCACCTCTGCCATCAGGGCGGCCTCCCACCGGCCGATAGGAGGGCCCCATCTCGCCCAGCGCGTGCCGTACCAGCCGCGTCGCGCATGCCGCGCCGCCCCACACCGCCAGCCGGTCCCGGCGCGACAGGCCCGGCGAGGCCGCCACCACCCCGTCACCCGCCGCCCACACCCGCACGCCATCCGACAACCCCTGCGCCGCCCACATCAGCAGGTCGTCGTCCCCGCACGCCGAGCGCACCTCATCCAGCCGCGACAGCTCAACGATCACAGAATCGAGCCCGGCTGGTAGGCCGCCGCCTCCGGATGGGCCGCCACGATCTCGCCCACCGACCGCGACACCGCCGCCACCTGCTCGGCCGCCGCCCCGGTGAACGACACCCGGTCGGCCAGCAGCGCCGCCAAAGCCTCACGCTCCAGCGGGAAACGCTCATCGGCCGCCAGCCGGTCCAGCAGCTCGTTGGCCGCGCCGCGCGAGCGCATCGCCAGCGCCGAAGCCACCGCGTGCTCCTTGATCAGCTCGTGTGCCCGCTCCCGGCCCACCCCGGCGCGGACCGCCGCCATGAGCATCTTCGTCGTGGCCAGGAACGGCAGGTAGCGGTCCAGCTCCGCCGAGATCACCGCAGGGAAGGCGCCGAACTCGTCCAGGACCGTCAGCATCGTCTCCACCAGCCCGTCGAAGGCGAAGAAGGCGTCCGGCAGCGCCACCCGGCGTACCACCGAGCACGACACATCGCCCTCGTTCCACTGATCGCCGGCCAGCTCGGCCACCATCGAGGCGTAACCGCGCAGCACCACCGTCAGGCCGTTCACCCGTTCGCAGGAGCGGGTGTTCATCTTGTGCGGCATCGCCGACGAGCCGACCTGCCCCTCCTTGAACCCCTCCGTCACCAGCTCGTGCCCGGCCATCAGCCGGATCGTCTTGGCCAGCGACGACGGCGAGGCCGCCAGCTGTACCAGGGCCGAGACGACCTCGAAGTCCAGCGAGCGCGGGTACACCTGGCCCACGCTGGTGAAACGCCGCTCGAACCCCAGGTGCGCGGCCACCCGCCCCTCCAGCTCCGCCAGCTTCGCGCGGTCGCCGTCCAGCAGGTCCAGCATGTCCTGGGCGGTGCCCACCGGCCCCTTGATGCCCCGCAGCGGGTAGCGGGCGATCAGCTCCTGCAGCCGGCCGAAGGCCACCAGCAGCTCATCGGCCGCCGAGGCGAACCGCTTGCCCAGCGTGGTGGCCTGCGCCGCCACGTTGTGCGAACGGCCCGCCACCACCGTCGCCTCATGCTCCTCGGCCAGCCGCGCCAGCCGGGCCAGCAACGCCACCACCCGGTCACGTACCAGCAGGAGGCTGTCGCGTATCTGCAGCTGCTCGACGTTCTCGGTCAGGTCGCGCGAGGTCATGCCCTTGTGCACCTGCTCGTGCCCGGCCAGCGCGTTGAACTCCTCGATGCGCGCCTTCACGTCGTGGCGCGTCACCCGCTCCCGCGCGGCGATGGAGGCCAGATCGACCTGCTCGACCACTTTCTCGTAGTCGGCGACCGCACTGTCCGGGACGGTGACCCCGAGCTCCGCCTGCGCCCGCAGCACCGCCAGCCACAGCCGCCGCTCGGCGACGACCTTGTACTCGGGGGACCACAACCGGGCCAGCTCCGGGGAGGCATAACGAGCGGCCAGGACATCGGGGATACGCGGCTTGGAAGTCACGTCGGACAAGTCTATTCACACAGCTCCGCCCGCACGGCACCAGGCCGTACGGGCGGAGCACCCCTCTTGCTTTACGGGGTCGCAGCCAAAACCTTCGCCTCTTCCTTCTTCGGCTCGGCCGGCTTGCGGCGCAGCCGCTCCTTGGCCCGCTCCACCATCGTGTAGAGGGTCGGAACCAGCACGAGCGTCAGCAGGGTCGAGGTGATCAGGCCGCCAATGACCACGACCGCCAGCGGCTGGGAGATGAACCCGCCCTGCCCCGTCACACCCAGCGCCATCGGCGTCAGCGCGCAGATCGTGGCCACCGCCGTCATCAGGATCGGCCGCAGCCTGCGCCGGCCGCCCTCGATCACCGCCTCCACGATCCCCAGCCCCTGAGCGCGGTACTGGTTGATCAGGTCGATCAGCACGATCGCGTTGGTCACCACGATCCCGATCAGCATCAGCATGCCGATCAGCGCCGGCACGCCCATGGCCGTGTCGGTGGCCACCAGCAGCCCGACCGCGCCCGTCGCGGCGAACGGAATCGACACCAGCAAGATCAGCGGCTGCACGAAGCTGCGGAACGTCGCCACCATGATCATGAACACGATCGCGATGGCCGCCAGCATCGCCAGCCCCAGATCCGCGAACGCGTCCTGCTGGTCCGCCGACGCGCCGCCGATCTCGTAGGAGGCGCCCGAGGCGAGCGTCACGCCGTTCAGCTTGGTCGTCAGCGCCTGCGTCACGCTGCCCAGGTCCGAACCCGTCGCCTTGGCCGACACCGTCGCCGAGCGCTCACCGTCGATCCGGGTCACCTGCGTCGGCCCGGCCACCCGCTCGACATCCGCCACCGACGACAGCTTCACCAGGCCCGTCGCCGTGGCCAGCTTCAGCTTCTCGATCTCCTTGACGTCCTCGGGCGCCTCACCCACGCGCAGCACCAGGTCACTGGCCCGCCCGTCCAGCGTCAGCTGGCCCAGCGGCGCGCCGCGGAAGGCCTGCGCCACCGACTGGCCGATCTGCGCCTCCGACAGCCCCTTGGCGGCCGCCTTCTCCTTGTCGACCCGTACCTCGACGCGCGGGGCGCTGGCCTCCAGGTTCGACGACACATCACGCAGGCCCGAGACCTGGCCCATCGCCGTCTTGACGGCGTCGGCCGCGGTCCGCAGCGTCTCGGCGTCGGCCGCCTGCACGATCACGTCGATGGAGTCGGAGGAGAAGCCGCCGCCGCCCGATCCGCCGACCGTCACCTCACCGATGCCCGACAGGCCGCTCAGCTTGTCGCGCAGCGCCTGCTCCACCGCCGGGGTGTCGGCGCCGTCCTTCAGTGTCAGCGAGTAGGACGCGCGATCCGCGCCGCCACCGGCGCCGCCGCGCATCGCGTTGCCGCCGCCGACGTTCACCTGGTAGGTCTCCACGCCGTCCAGGCCGGCCAGGAGGCCCTCCACCTTCTTGGCGGCCGCGTCCGTGGTGGCCAGGTCCGTGCCCACGGGCATCTTCTGCGACACCGAGATCGTGTTCTGGCCGGCCGAGTCCAGGAAGTTGGTCTGCAGCCTGCCCGCCAGTCCCAGCGTGCCGACCATCACCGCCAGGCCGATCAGGATCGTCACCAGCTTGAAGCGCGTCGCGAAGCGCAGCACCGGCAGATAGGCGCGCTGCAGCGGGCTGCGCAGCTCCTTGGCCTCGGCCGCCTCCCGCTGCGCCCGCGCCTCCTCCGGCGTCAGCACCGGCGCCTTGAGGAACCAGTACGCCATCACCGGCACCACCGTCAGCGACACCACCAGCGAGGCCAGCAACGCCACCGCCACCGTGACCGCGAACGGGCCGAACAGCTCACCCACCATGCCGCCGACCACCGCGATCGGCGCGAACACCGCCACCGTCGTCAGCGTCGAGGCCGTCACCGCACCCGACACCTCGCGTACCGCCGACAAGATCGCCGACAGTTTCGCCTCGCCGTAGCCGAGGTGGCGCTTGATGTTCTCCAGCACCACGATCGAGTCGTCGACCACCCGGCCGACCGCGATCGTCAGCGCGCCGAGGGTCAGCATGTTCAGCGAATAGTCGCCCGCCCACAACGCGATCAGCGCGATCACCACCGACAGCGGGATCGAGACCGCCGTCACCAGCGTCGAGCGCACCGACAGCAGGAACACCAAGATGACCAGCACCGCGAACGCCAGGCCCAGCAGGCCCTCGGTGGTCAGGCTCTCGATCGACTCCTGAACGTAAGGGGCCTGGTCGAAGACCACCTCCACGGCGGTCTCCGACGAGTCGCCCAGCGAGCGGCCCAGGTCGGGCAGCTTCTCGCGGATGGCGTTGGAGATCGACACCGCGTTGCCGTCGGGCATCATCGTCACCGACACGCCCAGGCTGGTCCGGCCGTCGGTACGGGTGATCGTCGTCGCCTCGGCCAGGCCGCGGGTGATGTCGGCCACCGAACCCAGCTTCACCGGCTTGAGCGGCTTGGGCTGGGCGAGCGCGGTCGTCTGCGCCGGTCGGCCGCCCGGCTGCTGCTGCCCGCCCGGCCGGCCCTGCTGCGCCTGCGCCTGCGGCTGGGCCTGGGCCGGGGTGGCCTGCGGCTGGGCCGGAGTCAGGTACAGGTCCTTCAGCTTGTCGATCGAATCGACGCGCTCGCCCACCTGCACCGTGAGTGAGGAGGTGCCGGAGTTGAGCGTGCCCGCCGGGATCGGCGTCCCGTTGGCCTTGAGCACGTCCGGGATCTGCGCCGCCGACACCCCGGCCAGCGCCATCTTCTTCAGGTCCGGCTTGATCGTGACGACCTCGTCACGGGTGCCGGTGACCGTCGCCTCCCGTACCCCCTGCACGGCCTGCAGCTCCGGCACCATGATCTGGCGCAGCTTGTCGGCCATCGCCCGCTCATCGCCGCCGTCGCCCACCGCCAGCACCAGCACCGGAATGTCATCGGTGTTACCCGCGACCACCTGGGGTTCCACACCGGCGGGCAACTGCGGCTGCACCCGGCTGACCGCCTGCTGCATCTTGCTGATCGACGCCTCGATGTCGGTGCCGAAGGCGAAGGCCACCTGGACCTGGGTCATGCCCTCCTTGGAGGTGGAGGTCATCTGCTCCATGCCGTCAATCCCCTGGAAGGAGTCCTCCAGCGGCTTGGTCACCTGGTCTTCCACGATCTCGGGCGAAGCCCCGGGATAGGAGGCGATCACGAACGCGCCGGGGAACGACAGCGACGGCAGCAACTGCTGCTTGAGCTGCGGGATCGTGAACGCGCCGAACGCGGTGATCACGATCGACAGTAAGATCACGAGGCTGCGGTTGGCAAGACTCAACCGGGCGAATGCGGTCATGAGCGTCCCTTCAGATTTCGCCCCAGACTAACACTTCGCCTTGTACGAATATTTAAGCTGCCTTGGCTTTCCTGATAACCTTCTCAGGAAGCGAGAGGTGAGTGTGGACAACGAACGCGAAGACCTGATCCGCCGGATCACCGAGACCCAGCGCGGCCTCGGGCGGGCCCTCAGCCAGACCCAGTCCGCCTTATTCACCTCCAACCTCACCATGCGGCAACTCAAGGTCGTCATGCTGCTGTCCCACACCGGCTCGGCCTCCGGGCAGGAGCTCGCCCACGACCTCGGCGTCGGCCTGGGCACCGTGACCGGCATCGTCGACCGGCTGGTCAGCCATGGGCTGGTCAGCCGGCGCGAGGACCCCCACGATCGGCGCGTGCGCCGGGTCGAGCTGACGGACGCGGGCGCCGAACTCCTGGCCGAGATCAACGACGTCGGCCTGGAGCACTACCGGCGCATCATGGACCACCTCGACACCGAGACCCTGCGCTGCCTGCTGCAGGTGACCACCCGCGTCCGCGAGGTCGCCGACCAGCTCTACCCGTAACCCTCCGTAAGCCCCCTGGGCCTAAATGAGGGCATTTATTCGATTATGTGTTTGGGTTTTTGCCTCACCCGAACGCCTTTACAATGTAGATTTTTTGGACATGTGGGACAAGACCGGCGGCAGGTCGTTCTCGTGGGTGATCGTCAGGCGGCGGGTGGCCCTGGTCACCGCCACGTAGAGGTCCTGGCCGCCCATCGGCGACTGCGCCATGATGGCCGCCGGCTCCACCACGATGACGGCGTCGAACTCCAGCCCCTTGCACTGGGTCACCGTCAGCACCACCACCGGCGCCTCCAGGTCGCCGCCGCCCGGCAGCAGCGCCGCCACCCGCGCATGAGCGGCGTCCGGGGTGAGGACGGCCAGGCGGCCCTCACCGATCAGCGCCAGCTCCTCGGCCACCAGCGCGGGCAGCCCGGCCAGGCCCGTACGGACCGCGCGGGGCTCGGCCTCGCCGTCCCTGACCGACTCCGGCACACTCTGGGACGGATCGACCACACGCAGGACGTCGGCCGCGACCCGCATGATCTCCGCCGGCGTCCGGTAGTTGACCAGCAGCCGCTCCTCCCGCCAGCGGCCACGCAGATAAGGATCCAGCACCTCGCCCCACGAGCGCGCGCCCGCCGCCGAACCCGTCTGGGCGATGTCGCCCACCACCGTCAGCGAGCGGGCCGGAACCCGGCGCATGACCATCCGCCACGCCATCGCCGACAACTCCTGCGCCTCGTCCACGATCACATGACCGTAGGCCCACTGGCGGTCGGCCGCGGCCCGCTCGGCGGTGCTCAGGTCCAGGCCGGTGTCGGCGTGGCGATCGGCCAGGACGTCGGCCCGGTCGAAGATGCCTTCCTCCAGCAGACCGGTGGTCACCAGCACTTCCTGGGCGTAGCGCTCCTGCTCCTCCCACTCGCCCTCGGCCTGCCGCGAGGCCGACCGGTCGGCCGAGTCGTCCTCGCCCAGCAGCTCGGCCGCCTCATCCAGCAGCGGAACGTCGCCGACCGTCCATGGCGAGTCCGCCGGCCGGACCAGCGCCCGCCACTCCAGCCCCGGAGGCGAGACCTGCCACAGCGTCTCCGGGGAGGCCAGCAGCTCCCCGATCAGGCGCTGCGGCGTCAGCTCCGGCCACAACCCCTCCACCGCCTGGTATATCGCAGGCTCCTGCCACAGCCGCGCGGAAGCCAGCGCGAGATCGACCTCGTCCAGATCGCGCTCCAGATCCAGCGGCTCGGCCAGCTCCGGATCCTCGAACTCCATCTCCGCCAGCCGCAGCGCCTCCTCCACCGCCCGCGCCTCGGCCCGCGCCAGCTCCTTCAGCACTTCGGTGACGAACAGCTTGCGCGCCATGTTGTGCGGCAACCGCACCGCCCGCGCCCGCTCGCGCAACGCCACGCACACCGCGCGCGGCACCCGCAGCACCCGGCCGTCCAGCAGCACCTCCAGATCGCCCTCGGGCAGCCGCTGCCGCTCACGCACCGCCGCCGCCACCACCTCGGCCATCCGCGTGTCGCCCTTGACCACCGCCGCCTGCGGCTCGTCGACGTCGACCGCGCGCACCCCGGGGAACAACTCCCCCACCGTCGACATCACCACCTGCGTCTCGCCCAGGGCCGGCAGCACCTGGCCGATGTAGCGCAGGAACATCGGGTTGGGCCCCACCACCAGCACCCCCCGCCGCTCCAGCGTGTCGCGGTGGGTGTAGAGGAGGTAGGCGGCGCGATGCAGCGCCGCGACCGTCTTGCCGGTGCCGGGACCGCCCTGCACCACCAGCGCCCCCTGCAGGGAGGCGCGGATCACCCGGTCCTGCTCGGTCTGGATGGTGGCCACCACGTCACCCATGCGTCCCGTGCGGCCCCGGCGCAGCGCCGCCAGCAGGGCCGCCTCGCCGACCAGGGTGCGGCGCTCGCCCTCGCTCATCCGCTCCAGGTCGAACACCTCGTCATCCAGGCCCACCACCGTGCGCTCGCGGGTGTGCAGGTGACGGCGGCGCAGCAGGGCGCCGGGATCGCTGGCCGTGGCCACGTAGAACGGACGGGCCGCCGGGGCGCGCCAGTCGATCAGCACCGACTCGTGCTCCTCATCGCGCAGCCCGATCCGGCCGATGTAGGTGGTCTCGCCGCCGCTGTCGTCGATCCGGCCGAAGCACAGCCCGCGCTCGACCCCGTCCAGCTGCGCCAGCCGCCGCGCCTGCTCCGAGGCGCTCACCTCGCGCTCGAGCCTGGCCTGGCGGGTCCCCAGCGCGCCGCCTCGGCCGTACACCTCACGCAGCACCGTCCGCGCCCGCTCACGCGCCGCGTCGAGTCTGCCGTAGAGCATGGACACGGTCCCCTGCTCGACGTCAAGGGCTTCCGCGAGAGCATCTTGACGATTAGCCATTCGCTGGTATACTCCTAACGGGAGGCTTGTATATAGCTTTGGCTCGAAGTGCCAAGTAAGTGAGCGTACCGCCCCTCCCGCCTTCCCGCAACCGCCCGCCCGCTCGCGCTGATGGACCTCAACGTCCCGGGCCTGACGCCAAGGCAGCGCGAGATCGCCATGCTGGCCGCCCTCCTGAGCGGGCCGCAGGGATAGTGCCCGCTCATCGCCGATGCCGCGTTCGCACAGGAGCTGACCGCGCTCATCCGCTGGTAGCCGCTCGTGCCTCAGTCTTGGTTCAAGTGCGGCCCGGCCGCCTGCCGCAGGGTCTGCAGGGCGTCGGCGAGCAGGGGGTTGCCGTTGGCCTCCCGGTGCAGGGCGACCACGGTGCGGTGGGCGGCGGGCAGGTCCAGTCGCGTCGCCACGACGCGATCGTCGCGAACATGGCCCAGAGCGGGCACCACCGCCACCCCCAGCCGGGCGGCCACCAGGTGGCGGACCACGTCGTAGTTGTTGCTGCGGAAGGTGACCGCGGGCACGAACCCGGCCGCCGCGCACAGCCGGGCCAGGGACAGGGCGCCGCCGGTGCCTTCGCGGCTGGTGATCCAGCGCTCCTGGGCCAGCTCGGACAGCTCGGCGCCCAGGGCATGACCGCGGGGCCGTAGCAGGAGCAGGTCCTCGCGCAGCAGGTGGTGGGCGGCCAGGCCGTCGGGCCACTGCCGCGGGGTGAGGCCGTACTCATAGACCAGCGCCAGGTCCAGGGCGCCGTCGATCACCCGCGGGATCAGCTCCTCGGGCTCGCCCTCCTCCAGGAGGATCTCCGCGCGGGGGTAGCGGCGGGTGAAGGCCGACAGGGTGGGCGGCACCAGCCGTACGCTGGCGGTGGGGAAGCTGCCCAGCCGCAGCCGGCCAGTGGTGCCGGCGGCCAGTTCGCGCACCTCGTAGCCGAAATCCTCCAGCGTGGCCAGCACCCGCTGGCTCAGCTCGACCAGCCGGTGCGCCGCCGCGGTGGTGCGCACGCCGCGCGCCTCGCGCTCGAACAGCTCCAGCCCGGTGTCCTTCTCCAGCGCCGCGATCTGCTGCGACACCGCCGAGGCCGTGTAGCCGAGCTCGCGCGCCGCCAGCGCGAACGATCCGGTCCGGCACACCTCTCGCAGGGTGAGCAGATGCAGGGGTTTGATCATGCCGACTCCGCGCCGCCAGTAGAGCACCCTAAGCAGTGCTTGGGCTTTGGCGGGAAATCTATCGGTCTGCTGGGGCTTGGATTCACCCGGGATCGCCTCCATCGTGGACAAAGCCATCCGTACCTGGAGGAGATAACGCATGGTCATGGTCTCTCAAGGGCGGCTGCGCGCGGCGTTCGCGCGGCGCCTGTCGGAGATGTACGGGCAGGAGGTGCCCGCCTACCGGACGCTGGTGGAGGTCTCCCAGAAGGTCAACGACGGCGTGCTGCGGCGGGCGGGAGCCGGCGCCGAGCGGCTGGGCTCCATCGAGCGCGTGACCGCCGAACGGCACGGCGCCATCCGCGTCGGCACCCCGGCCGAGTTGCGGCAGGTCGCGCGGATCTTCGGGGCGCTGGGGATGCGCCCGGTCGGGTTCTATGACCTGCGGGAGGCCGCCGCCAGCGCCGTGCCCGTGGTCTCGACCGCCTTTCGTCCCATCGCGGCCGACGAGCTGGCCGGCGATCCCTTCCGGGTCTTCACCTCGATGCTCACCCCGGCCGATCCCCGCTTCTTCGACCCGGATCTGCGTCAGCGGCTGGAGCGGTTCCTGGCCGCGCGGCGGCTGTTCCCGCCGGAGCTGCTGGAGCTGGCCGATCGGGCCGGACGCGAGCGCGAACTGCCGCGCGAGCAGGCCGAACGCTTCACGCACCTGGCCGTCCAGGCGTTCGCGCTGGGCCGGGAGCCGATCGACCAGGCCTGGTACGAGACCCTGGAACGGGTCTCGGCGGTCGCGGCCGACATCGGCGGCGTGACCAGCACCCACATCAACCACCTGACGCCGCGCGTACTCGACATCGACGAGCTGTACGCGCGGATGACCGAGCGCGGCATCACCATGATCGACCAGATCCAGGGACCGCCGCGCTGGTCCGGTCCGGACGTACTGCTGCGCCAGACCTCCTTTCGCGCCCTGGCCGAGCCGCGCGCGCTGCGCCGGCCTGACGGCGGCCTCACCACGGGATCGCTGCGGGTGCGCTTCGGCGAGGTGGAGGCGCGCGGAATCGCGCTGACCCGCACCGGCCGCGAACGCTACGACGACCTGCAAGTCAGAGCCGACGCCCACACCGCCGACCGCGCAGCCCTCTGGGAGCGGGAGTTTCCCGCGACGGAGCGGGATCTGGCGATCGAGCGGCTGGCGTATTTCACCTATCGGACGGTGCCGGATCGCCCGCGTGACGGGCGGCGGCCTGGCAGCGGGCTCGCCGACCTGATCGACCACGGCTGGGTACGCGCCGAGCCCATCGTCTACGAGGACTTCCTGCCCCGCTCGGCGGCCGGGATCTTCCAGTCCAACCTCACCGGGCAGGGCCTGAGGGACGACAGCCGCGCCGCCGCCGACTACGACAGCGACTGGCTGGCCGGCGCCATCGGGGCCGAGGTGCTGGACCCGTTCACCCTGTACGAGAGCCGGCAGCGGCGTTCGCTGGAGGACGCCGCCCGCGCTCTCGGCCTGCCCGAGATCACCTGACCCCCGAGCCCGACCTCGTACTGCGACGGAGAGCCGTTCATGACCACGACCACCCTGCCCGCCACCGGCGTCCTGCGCCGGCGCGCCCTCGACATCCTGGCCCGCCTGGAGGTCACCCTGAAGGAGGGCGACGACCTGCACGCCCGTACGCCGATCACCGGCGAGACCCTGCTCGGCCTCACCGCCGCGACGCCCGCCGACGCCGACGAGGCGATCGGGGCCGCGCACGAGGCGTTCCTGGCATGGCGTACGGTGCCCGCCCCCCGCCGCGGCCAGGTGGTACGCCGGCTCGCCGAGCTCCTGCGCGAGCACCGCGACGACCTGGCCGACCTCGTCACCATCGAAGCGGGCAAGATCCGCTCGGAGGCGCTCGGCGAGGTCCAGGAGATGATCGACATCTGCGAGTTCGCGGTCGGCTTGTCGCGCCAGCTGTACGGGCGCACCATCGCCTCCGAACGGCCCGGCCACCGGCTGTCGGAGACCTGGCACCCGCTGGGCGTCGTCGGCGTGATCTCCGCGTTCAACTTCCCGGCCGCCGTGTGGGCGTGGAACACCGCCATAGCGCTGGTCTGCGGCGACACCGTCGTGTGGAAGCCGTCGGAGCTGACGCCGCTCACCTCTCTGGCCTGCGACCGGCTGCTGGCCGTGGCGGCGGCCGAGAGCGGCATGCCCCGTGACGTGCACCGGCTGCTGCTCGGCGAGCGCGCCATCGGGGAGCGGCTGGCCGACGACCGGCGGGTGGCGCTGGTCAGCGCCACCGGCTCGGTCCGCATGGGACGCCAGGTCGGGCCGCGGGTCGCCGCCCGCTTCGGGCGTTCGCTGCTGGAGCTGGGCGGCAACAACGCCGCCGTGGTCACCCCGTCGGCCGACCTCGACCTGGCCGCCTCCGCCATCGTGTTCGCCGCGGCCGGCACCGCCGGGCAGCGCTGCACCACCCTGCGCCGGCTCATCGCGCACACCGACATCGCCGGCGAGCTGATCGACCGGCTCACCGCCGCCTACGCGAAGCTGCCCATCGGCGACCCGTTCGATGACACCACCCTGGTCGGGCCGCTCATCTCCGCTCAGGCGCACGAGGCGATGCGGCGGGCGCTGAGCGCCGCGCGGTCCGAGGGCGGCCAGATCCTGACCGGCGGCGGGCGCCGGCTCGCCGAGGCCGCCCCCGCCGCCTACTACGCCGAGCCCGCCATCGTCCGCATCGACATCGACGCACAGCCGGGCAGCGGCGCGCAGTCGGGCATCGTCCGGGAGGAGACCTTCGCGCCCATCCTGTACGTGCAGACCTACCGGACACTGAGCCAGGCCATCGCCCTGAACAACGACGTGCCTCAGGGGCTGTCCTCCAGCATCTTCACCCGGGACCTGCGGGAGGCCGAGCGGTTCCTGGCCGCCGACGGCTCCGACTGCGGCATCGTCAACGTCAACATCGGCACCTCAGGCGCGGAGATCGGCGGAGCCTTCGGCGGCGAGAAGGAGACCGGCGGCGGGCGCGAGTCCGGCTCGGACTCCTGGCGCGCCTACATGCGCCGCGCGACCGGCACCGTCAACTACTCCGACCAGCTGACCCTCGCCCAGAACGTGAGCTTCCTCTAACGCCCGCACCACGACCCAGACCAGCGGCCCAGCGGCCCTGCGACTCACCGGCCCAGCCCAGCGGCCCAGGGCAGCGATCCGGACCGAAGTGCGACCCAGACCAGTGTGGCGGCCTGCCGCGTTGATTGTTTGTACAAACGATCGATAGAATAACGCGCATGGCGGAGCTTCCGGCACTACCGGCTCGTCGTGTGCGTACCGTGCTCGGGGACGTCGACCCCTCGGCGCTCGGGCACACCCAGCCACACGAACACGTCCTGAGCGACATGTCGGCCATCATCCAGCCCTGGGGTCTGCAGCCTGTGGCCGGAGACGGCGGCGGGAGCGGCATCGGCAAGGAGCTCCCGGCGTCGGTGCGCGCCCGGGTCACCGAGCCCGTCCGGCTGGACAACTACGACTGGATCCGGCGTACGGTCCTCAACGTGGACAACCTGCGGCTGCACTCCGAGCAGGACGCCACCGAGGAGCTGACCCTCTACCGCGCGGCCGGCGGCGGCGCGGTGGTGGACTCCTCCTCGGTGGGGCTCGGCCGCGACCCGCTCGGGCTGGCCCGGGTCTCTCGTGCCAGCGGGGTGCACATCGTGATGGGCAGCGGCTACTACTGCCGCGACTACCATCCGGCGGGGCTGGCCGACGCCTCGGTGGCGGCGATCAGCGCGGAGATCGTCGCGGACGTGCGCGACGGCGTGGGCGACACCGGAGTCCGCGCCGGGCTCATCGGTGAGATCGGCCTGAGCTGGCCGGTGCATCCTGCCGAGGACAAGGTGCTGCGCGCCGCCTGCCAAGCGCAGGTGTCGACCGGGGCGCCGCTGCAGATCCATCCCGGACGCCATCCCGAGGCGCCGCTGCGGGCCATGCGCGCGGTCGTCGAGGCGGGCGGCGATCCGGCCCGCGTGATCATGTCCCATCTCGACCGTACGCTGTGGCGCCCCGATGACCTGCTGGAGCTCGCGGGCACGGGCTGCTATCTGGAGCTCGACCTGTTCGGCCAGGAGTCCAGCTACTACGCCTTCAATCCCGACGCGCGCCGGCCCAACGACCGTACCCGGATCGAATGGCTGCGGCGGCTGATCGAGGCCGGCTACGGCCAGCGCCTGCTGATCGCGCAGGACATCTGCCAGAAGGTCTATCTGCGCCGCTACGGCGGCCCCGGCTACACCCACATCCTCGACAGCGCCATCCCGCTGATGCGCCGCATGGGGATGCGCGAGAGCGAGATCATGATGGTGACCGTCGCCAACCCCGCGACCGTCCTGGCTATGGGATAGTCGGCGCCATGGCCACCACCAACCAGACGGGCAACCAGACGGCCGGCAGCCGCCAGACGAAGGGCGGCCGGATGAAGGCGACGTCCGCGCGGCGGGCTCAGTCGGCCCGCACGGAGCTGCGGCTGCTACGCACCGCCTGCTGGCTGTTCTCCGAGCGAGGCTTCCACGGCACGGGCATCCGCGACATCTCCGTGGCCGCGGAGGTGGCCGTGTCGGCGATGTACTACTACGCCTCCTCCAAGGACGAGCTGCTGGAGGCGGTCACGCGCCGGGTCATGGAGGTGCTGGCGGCCGGCAGCGAGGAGACGGTCCGCGACATCGACGACCCCGCCGAGCGGCTGGTCGCGCTCATCGCCGTGCACGTCGCCTTCCACGCGCGTAATCCGCGCGCCGCCAAGGTGGCCGACCATGAGTTCCAGGCGCTGACCGGGCAGGCCCGGCGCGACATCCTGCGGCTGCGTGACGCCTACGAGAAGGTGTGGGCCGACACCCTGGAGGCCGGCGTCCGGGCCGGCGTGTTCAAGGATCGCGGCAATGTCGCGCGGCTGGCGTTGCTGCAGATGGCGACCGGGATCGCGCACTGGTACCGCCCCGGCGGGGAGCTGGACATCGCGCAGCTGTGTGAGCGGTTCGCCGACATGGGGCTCGCGCTGATGGGCGCCAACCGCGACGGGCGGCCGCTTGAGGTGCGCGATCTGACCATCCCCGATTCCGAGCTGCTGCTCGAACGGGTCGAGCTGGCGATCGAGCCGCGCCGCAAGCCGAGCGGAGCGTGACCTGCGGGCCCGCGAGCGCGCGGGCCCGCCAGTGTCTTGACATCGCCACTAATTTGAGCGATCGTTCGACAACATACCAGCCTTGAGGGGGAGAGCGACGTGACGCGTACGCACCATGAGGACGGGCGGCGGGCCACGTCGTCCCCGCGTTCGGACGGCGCACCGGACCCGAGGTCGGGCGAGAAGCTGGACCCGCGTTCGAGCGGCGCGCCGGACCCGAGCTCGGCGAGCGAACCGGACCCGCGTTCGGACGGCGAGCTGGAGCAGGCCGCCGCTCTCGCCCGCGATCTCTACGGTCTGGAGGGCAGGCTGACGCCGCTGCCAGGAGAGAAGGACCGCAACTTCCAGGTCAGCACCGCCGGCGGCGAGCGCTACGTCCTCAAGCTGCACGCGCCGGACACCGACCCCGCCGAGCTCGCCCTGCAGGACGCCGTGCTGCTGCACCTGGCCGGACAGGCCGGCGCGCCACCGGCCCCGCGCGTGGTGGCGAGCCTGGACGGACGCCGCTCGGCCGCCGCCTCGTGGGCCGACGGCCCGCGTACGGCCAGGGTGCTCACCTGGCTGGCCGGCCGCCCCTGGACGCAGGTCGAGCCGACGGCGCGGCGCCTGCGCGACCTGGGCCGTCATGTGGCCGCCGTCGACCAGGCGCTGGCCGGCTTCACCCACCCCGGGATGCGGCGCGAGCTGGTGTGGAACCTGACCGCCGCCCCCGCGGTCGCCGGCCACGCGCCGCTGCTGGACGGCGAGCTGCGGCCGCTGGTGAGCGAGGTGTTCGACCGCTACGGCGCGCATGTCGCGCCGCGCGTCGCGGCACTGCCCCACCAGGTGATCCACAACGACGCCAACGAGCTCAACATCCTGGTGGACGACGCCGGCGAGGTGGCCGCGCTGATCGACTTCGGTGACGTGGCGTGGAACCCGCGCATCTGCGGGCTGGCGGTGGCAGGGGCGTACGCGATGCAGGGGCACGCCGATCCGCTGCGGGCGGTGCTGCCTTTGGTGAGCGGGTACGACGAGGTGTCGCCGCTGCGGCCGGCCGAGCTGGAGGTGCTGTTCGACCTGATGCGCACCCGGCTGGCGATGAGCGTGTGCCTGTCGGCCCACCAGCACGCCGGCGACCCGGCCAACGCGTACTTGCTGGTCAGCCGGCACGGCGTGACACAGGTGCTGCGGCGGCTGGCCGGGACCAGCCCGGATCTGGCCCATTTCCGGCTGCGCGAGGCGGTCGGGTTCGCGCCCAACCCGCTGGCCCGCGCCGTACGCCAGCACTTCGAGTCCGGCGCCGCCCGCCCGGTGCCCCTGCTGGACGAGGACACCGCGCCAGAGGACACCGCGCCAGAGGACGTCATCCCAGAAGACGCCGCCGCATCGGCTCGCTACGGCGAGCGGTCCACGACGCCGCCCGGAAAGCGTCCGGAGATCAATCTGGGCGGCGAGCTGCCCGCCGGCGAGGGCGTCACGGTGCGGTGCCCCCTCCCCTCGCTCGTGCACAGCGTGCGGCCCGGCACCGGGGTCGTCGTGCTCGAACACCGCACCGGCGGCGGCGTACCGTTCTGGACCCTCTACCGGCACCTGGACCCGGACTCGATCACGCACCTGACTCCCGGCGGCGAAACGAGACCGGGCGCGCGCCTGGGGAGCACCGGCCAGGCGGCGCCGCTACGCGTGCAGCTGCTGACCCACCTGCTCGGCATGGGAGCCGGCATCCCGGACACCGCGCCCGCCGACGAGGCGGACCTGTGGACCGCCGTCAGCATCGACCCCGGCCTGCTCCACGGCCGGGCGGGCGGCGCGGCGCGGCCACGGCGGCAGACGGCCGCCATCGCGGCGCGCCGGCGGACGAACCTCAGCCGGGCGATGAGCCTGTCCTATCGCGAGCCGCTGCACATCGTGCGGGGTGAGGGCGCCTATCTCTTCGACGCCTCCGGCCGGCCGTGGCTGGACCTGGTCAACAACGTCTGCCATGTGGGGCACTGCCATCCCCGGGTGGTGGCCGCGGGCCGTCGGCAGGCGGCCCGGCTCAACACCAACACCCGGTATCTGCATGAATCCGTCGTGGAGTACGCCCGCCGCCTGGTGGAGCTGCTGCCGGACCCGTTGCGGGTCTGCTTCTTCGTCAACTCCGGCTCCGAGGCCAACGACCTGGCGCTGCGGCTGGCCACGGCGCATACGGGCGCCGAGGACGTCCTGGTCCTCGACCACGCCTACCACGGCCATCTCAGCTCGCAGATCGCCCTGAGCCCGTACAAGTTCAACCGACCTGGCGGGCGCGGCCGGCCGGACACCACCCACGTCTGCGAACTGCCCGATCCCTACCGGGGCCGGCTGCGCGCCGGACGCGAGGGCGATCTCGGCCCGCGCTACGCCGCTTCGGTCGCCGAGCGGCTGGCCGGGCTGGCGGCGGCCGGGCGCCGGCCGGCCGCGTTCTTCGCCGAGTCGCTGCAGAGTTGCGGCGGTCAGATCGTCTACCCCGACGGCTACCTGCGCGGCGCGTTCGAGCATGTGCGGCGGGCCGGCGGGGTGTGCGTGGCCGACGAGGTGCAGGTGGGGCTGGGACGGGTGGGCCGGACCTTCTGGGGGTTCGAGTTACAGGGCGTCGTGCCCGACATCGTCACGCTCGGCAAACCCCTGGGCAACGGTCATCCGCTCGCCGCCGTGGTGACGACGCCGGAGATCGCGCGCTCGTTCGAGACCGGGATGGAGTACTTCAACACCTTCGGCGGCAACCCGGTCTCGGCCGAGATCGGGCTGGCCGTGCTCGACGTCGTAGGTGAGGAGGGGCTGCAGGCCCGCGCGCGCCGGCGCGGCGAGCAGCTGCTCGGCGGGTTGCGCCGGCTGCAGGAGCGGCATCGGCTGATCGGGGACGTGCGGGGCGAGGGGCTGTTCCTCGGCGTGGAGCTGAGCCTGGACGATCGGCGGCCGGCCGGCGCGCAGGCGAGCGCGGTCAAGGAGGCGGTGAAGGCGCGCGGGGTGCTGGTCTCGACGGACGGACCGGACGGCAACGTGCTCAAGATCAAGCCGCCCCTGGTGCTGAGCGGGGCGGACTGCGAGATGTTCCTCGACGTCCTCGGCGAGGCGCTGGGCGAGGTCGAAGCATCCCTTTAGAGAAGTCATGCCTTGACGTAGGCATTTATTTGAGCGATCGTTCGACTACTTAGCTTGACGATGGGTGGTTCAGATGCAACGCGTGCGGACAAAGACCGTCGCGGCCACCGCGGTGGCGCTGGCGATACTGGCGGCCGGCTGCTACCGCGACAACGGCGCCGCCTCGACGCCGGCCCCGGGCGGCACACCGCGAAAGGACCTCGTCACGATCACCCCGGCCGGGGTCGGGCAGGTCGACAGCGTCACCTGGGCGCTGTATCGCGGCACCACCTCGATCGACCCGATCACCGCGGGCGACTATCCCGAGATCACCGTGACGAGCCTCATGTGCGAGTCGCTGTTCCGCCAGAGCCCGGACGGCTCGGTGGAGCCGGGCCTGGCCACGCGACTGGACTTCCCCGACCCGAAGACCGCCGTCCTGACGCTGCGCGAAGGCGTGCGGTTCTGGGACGGCTCCCCCATGACCGCGGACGACGTCGCCTTCAGCATCGAGCGCAACCGCGACCCCAAGGGCGGCGGCTACTGGGTGCCCGTCCTGGACCGGGTGGCCTCGGTCGAGGCCAGCGGCCCGCTGGAGGTCACCCTGAAGCTGAGGCAGCCGGACTACTGGCTGCGCGACGTCCTGTCGTACATGCCGGGCATGGTGGTCTCCAAACGCTACGTCCAGGCCAAGGGCAAGGACTACGGCACGGTGAAGGGCGGCGCCATGTGCACCGGCTCCTTCAAGCTCGGCCAGTGGCACACCGGCGACGTCCTGTCGGTGGTGCGCAACGACGGCTACTGGAACCGCGCCGAGTCGCCGCTGGTGCGGCGGATCGACTTCAAGGGCATCCCCGACGAGACCACGCTGACGGCGGCGCTGCTCACCGGGGAAGTGGACGGCGCCTACCTCGAACTGCCGCTGTCGACGATGGAACAGATCCGCGCCAGCGGCACCGTCAAGGTCTACCACGGCCCGTCCTACCTCATCGACGCGCTCATCGTCGCCGACATGGGCCGGGGCCCGCTCGCCGACCCGCGCGTGCGCCGCGCCCTGTCGCTGGCCATCGACCGCGAGTCCTACATCCGCACCCTGTACAAGGGCAGCGCCCAGCCGGCTCGCGCCCTCGCCACCCCGGGCACCTGGGGAGCCCAGCGCGAGGTCTTCCAGGCCGCCTGGGACGCGCTGCCCGCTCCCGGCGTGGACCTCGACGGCGCCCGCAGGCTCATCCAGGAGGCCGGCGCGAGCGGTAAGACCGTGCGGTTCGGCATGAGCAACGAGCTCAACAAGCTGGCCACCGAGGCCAACCTGGTCAAGTCGGCGGCCGAGAAGATCGGCCTCAAGGCCGAGTTGAAGGCGGTGTCCACCGACGCCTACAGCGGGTTCTTCCTCGATCCGAAGGCCCGCGCCGACATCGACGGCTTCTTCACCACCAACTATCCCAACTGGGCCGATCCCGGAGCCCTCTACGCGACACTGTCCCTGCCGGGCGGCCCGCAGGACTACGGCCGCTACCGCAACCCCGAGGCGGCGAGCCTGCTGCGACGGGCCCGTGGCAGCGCCGACGCGCGGCAGCGGGCCGAGGCCACCGCAGGCGCGCAGGCGATCGTGACCAAGGACCTGCCCTGGATCCCGATCGCCGCCCCGGACACCGTCCTGGTCCTGAACGCCAAACTCACCGGCGCCACGGTCTCCTCCCAGCACCTGTTCGCCCCGTGGGCGAGCAAGCTCGGGGCGGTGGGCTAGGCACATGGCCGCCTACCTCATGCGACGGGCGCTCATGCTGGCCGCGACCCTGCTGGTGTCGAGCTTCGTGGTCTTCGCCGGGCTGTCGCTGGCGCCGGGCAACCCGCTGGCCACCCTCTCGGGCGGCCGGTCGCTGCCGCCGGAGAGCGTGGCCGTCCTCGTGCAGCGCTACCACCTGAACGAGCCGTTCCTCGTGCAGTACGTCACCTGGCTGGGCAACGCCGTGCGCGGCGACCTCGGCGTGTCGATCATCCTGCGCCAGGACGTGTCGGACCTCATCTCCTCCCGCTCCGGCACGACCATCGCCCTGATCCTTTACGCGGCCCTGATCGTGCTGGTCGGCGGGGTGGCGCTCGGGCTGCTGGCGGCCCTTCGGCCGGGAGTCGTGGACGCGATCGTGGTGATGTCGAGCGCGCTGGTGGTGGCCGTCCCGCCCTTCGTGGCGGCGATCGTCCTCATCGGCGTCTTCGCGGTACGGCTGCGGTGGCTGCCGGCCCTCGGCAACGGCGCGGGGCTGTGGGAGGGGATCCGGCATCTCACCCTTCCGGCCCTGGCCCTGGCGGCGTCCGCCACCGCGGCCGTCGCGCGGGTCACCCGCACCACCGTGCGCCAGGAGATGGGCCGCGAACACGTCCAGACGGCGATCAGCCGGGGACTGCCCTACCCGGCGCTCGTGCGCCGCCACGCCCTGCGCAACGCCGCCGTCCCGATCAGCACGCTGGCCGGCATGACGGTCGCCTCGATGATCGCGCTGGCGGCCGTGGTGGAACGCGCCTTCAGCCTCAACGGGCTGGGCGCCTACCTCGTCAGCGCCGCCCTGTCCAAGGACTTCGCCGTCGTGCAGGGCATCTCGCTCGTACTGGTCACCGCCTTCGTCCTGGTCAACGCCCTGGTCGACGTCGGGGCGGCGCTCCTGGACCCCCGGATCAAGCTGGGCGGGCGAGCATGACGGCGCTGGCGCTGCTGGGCAGGGGCCGCCGCGGCGGCCTGGGGGTGCTCGGCACGACGGCCGCGGTCGTGATCGTCGCGGCGGTCGTGCTGGCCGTGCTCGGACCGGCGCTGACCTCGGCCGACCCGGACGCCAGCGACTTGGCCAACGCCTACGCGCCACCCGGGCCCGGGCACCCGCTCGGCTTCGACGGGCAGGGCCGCGATCTGCTGGCGCGCCTGCTGACCGGCGCGCGGACCTCGCTGCTGGGCCCGCTGTGGGTCGTCGCGCTGAGCATGACGGCGGGCACGCTCATCGCCATCGCGGCCGCCTGGTTCGGCGGCTGGCTGGACTCCGTGGTGTCGGCGGCCCTGGATGTGGTGTTCGCCTTCCCGGGGGTTCTGCTCGCGATGCTGGTGGCGGCCGTCTTCGGTCCCGGCCTGAGCGCGGCGGTACTCGCCCTTTCCGTGGCCTACGTCCCCTACATCGCGCGGCTGCTGCGCAGCGCCGCTCTGGCCGAGCGCCGCAAACCCTATGTCCAGGCGCTGGAGGTGCAGGGGGCCGGGTCGGTGGCGATCTGCCTGCGCCACCTCGTGCCCAACCTCATGCCGCTCATCGCCGCCCAGGCCACGCTGTTCTTCGGGTACGCGATGGTTGATCTGGCCATCGTGTCCTACTTCGGCCTCGGGGTGCGGCCGCCCGCCGCGGACTGGGGCGTCATGGTCGCCGGCGGGCAGCCGGGCGTCCTTCAGGGCTATCTCGCCGAGTCGTCGCTGGCGGGCGGCTGCATCGTCGTCCTGGTCGTGGCGTTCAACGTGCTCGGCGAACGGCTGTCCGACGACTCCGGGCAGGGCGCGGCCTTCGGGCCGTCGCGCTGGTGGCGGCCCGGCCGGGGAGGCACCGCATGAGCGACCCGATCAACCGCCGCATGAGCGACCTGCTCGACATCAAGGGCCTGACCGTGACGCTGCCGCTGCAAGGCCTCCCGAGGACGGTCCTCAGCCAGGTGTCGCTGAGCGTCGGCGCGGGCGAAGCGGTCGGCCTGGTCGGCGAATCGGGCTCGGGCAAGTCCATGACGGCCCGCTCGATCGTGCGCCTGCTGCCCGCGGGCGCGCACGCCGAGGGCAGCATCCGTTTCGGCGGGGCCGACGTCGCGGCACTGCGCGGGCCCGCGCTGCGCGAGCTGCGCCGCCGCGTGCCCATGGTCTTCCAGGATCCGCGCGCGCACATCAACCCGGTGCGCACGGTCGGCGACTTCCTCACCGAGGCCCTGCGCGCCCATGGGCGCACCCCCCGGCGGGCCGCCGAAGAGCGCGCCGTGGGCGTGCTGGAGGAGGTGGGCGTGGCCGGCGGCCGGCGACGGCTGCGGCAGTACCCGCACGAACTGTCGGGCGGGCTGCTGCAACGCGTCATGATCGCGGCGGCGCTGCTCACCGAGCCGCTCCTGCTGCTGGCCGACGAGCCCACCACCGCGCTCGACGTCACCACCCAGGCCGAGGTGATGGCCATCCTCGACGAGCTGCGCCGCGAGCGCGGGCTGGCCATGCTGTTCATCACCCACGACCTCGAACTCGCGGCGGCCGTCTGCGACCGGACCGCGGTGATGTACGCGGGCCGCGTCATGGAGGTGCGCGCCTCGGCGCTGCTGCACCAGCACCCGCTGCACCCCTACACCGCGGCGCTGAGCGCCGCCCGCCCCAGCCTGGAGCGGCGGGCCGAGCGCCTGGTGACCACCCCGGGCCGACCGCTGTCGGCCTTCGAGGCGCCGCACGGCTGCCCGTTCGCCACCCGGTGCGCGCACGTACGGCAGCGCTGCCACGACACCCGGCCGGACCTGCGGCCCCTGGAGGGCGGGCAGGTGGCCTGCCTGCGGGCCGAGGAGCTGCGCCAGGAGCGGGCGGTGCCGCATGAGTGAGGCGATCTTGCGGGTCGAAGGGCTACGCAAGGTGTTCGGGCAGGCCGTCGCCGTAGGGGAGGTGAGCTTCTCGCTGCCGCCCGCCGGCGCGCTGGCCGTCGTCGGCGAGTCGGGATCGGGCAAGACCACCGTGGCCCGCATGATCGTGGGCCTGGAACGGCCGACGGCCGGGCGCGTCACCGCCTGCGGCCGCGACCGCTCCCAGCCGGCCCGCTCGGCGCGCGAACGCCGCCGGCGCGGCGGCGAGGTCCAGATCGTCTTCCAAGACCCCTACGCCAGCCTCGACCCGCGCCAGAGCCCCGCCGCCGCGGTGGAGGAGGTCCTGCGGCTGCACACCGCTCTGGATCGCGGGCGGCGGCGCGCCAGGGTGGCGGAGCTGGCCGACCTCGTCGGACTCGACGAACGCCAGATGGCGGCGCGGCCGGCCAGGCTGTCGGGCGGGCAGCGCCAGCGGGTGGCCATCGCCAGGGCGCTCGCCGCCGAACCGCGCGTCCTCATCCTGGATGAGTCCGTCGCCGCGCTGGATGTCTCCATCCAGGCCCAGGTTCTCAACGTGCTGTCGCAGGTACGCGAGCGCACCGGCGTGGCCTACCTGTTCATCAGCCACGACCTCGCCGTGGTCCGCCAGGTCAGCGACGAGGTCATCGTCATGCGGCACGGCTCGATCGTCGAACGCGGACCCACCGGCCAGGTGCTCGACGCGCCCGAGCATCCGTACACGCGGCTGCTGCGCGCGAGCGTCCCCGGCCCCGGCTGGCGCCCTGCCCGCCGCATCGTTCAAGAAGCGAAGGAGACACGATGACCGCAACCACCCCAGCGCTCGGGGAACCGGTCGGCACCGGGCCAGATGGCTGGCCGAGCGCCACCGAACTGGCCGAAGGCATCGCGGCCGGTCAGATCGGCGCGCGGCAGGTGCTGGAAGGCTACCTGGCGCGCATCGACGCGCTCGATCCCGCGCTGAACGCCTTCTGCCACCTCGACCACGAGCGGGCCCGCCAGGCCGCCGACGCGGCCGACGCGCGGGTGGCGGCGGGCGGGCCGCTGCCGCCGTTCCTGGGCGTCCCCATCGCGATCAAGGACCTGCATCCGGTACGCGGCTGGCCGCTGTGCAGCGCCTCCAACGGCGTCGAGCACCGCGTGATGGCCGCCGACGCGCCGGCGGTCAGGGCATTGCGGGAGGCGGGGTTCGTGTTCGTCGGCGCGACGACCTCGCCCGAGTTCGGCACCGTGTCGGTCACCGAGTCGACGCGTCACGGCGTCACCCGCAGCCCCTGGGATCTGACGCGCAGCCCGGGCGGTTCCAGCGGCGGCGCGGCCGCGGCCGTGGCGGCCGGGCTGCTGCCCGTGGCGCACGGATCCGACGGGGCGGGCTCCATCCGCGAGCCGGCCAGCTACTGCGGGCTCGTCGGGCTCAAGCCGAGCCGCGGCCGCGTCCCCTCCGACGCCCACTACATGGAGGGCTTCGCCACCGAGGGGGTGCTCACCCGCACCGTGCTGGACACCGCGGCGATCCTGGACCTCTTCGCGGCAGCCCCCCAATCCACCTGGTACAGCGCTCCCCCGGCTGAGGAGCCCTACCGGCGCCAGGCCGGGCGTGACCCGCGGCGGCTGCGCGTCGGGCTCAACCTGCAGCCCGCCTTCCCCGCCGAGGTCCATCCCTCGGCCGCCGCGCTGGCCCGCCGGGCCGCCGACCTGCTGGCCGACCTCGGCCACGAGGTGGTCGAGCAGAGCATTCCCGGGCTCGACCCCGACTGGTTCCAGCCCCGTTTCGAGATCCTGTACGCCACGGGCTCGGCCGACTGCGCGGTCGTGGACGAGTCCGCCGTCGAGCCGCTGAACCGCACCCTTCGCCGGGCCGCCCGCGAGACCGACTCGCTGACGTACGTGACGACCATGCTCGAACTGCAGCTGCGCTCGGCGCAGATGTACCGGGCGTGGCAGGCCGTCGACGTCGTCCTGACCCCGACCAACCCCGTCCTGGCGCCGAGCGAGGGCGCCCTGTGGCAGGGGCAGGACGCCGACCCGTGGCTGCCGCTGCGGCGCGCGGAGGAGACCGCCTCCCTGACGGCCCTGTCGAACATGCTGGGCCTGCCCGCCATCTCCATCCCGCTGGTGGAGCAGAGCGACGGCCTGCCGCTCGGCGTCCAGCTCATCGGCGGCCGATGGCGCGACGGCACCGTCCTGGCCCTGGCCGGCCAGCTCGAACGCGCCCACCCATGGCGACACCGCAGGCCCGCCGGCCTGTCCCGGTGAACGACCCCGCCGCACCCCTCAGGAGGAACACCACATGGATCTGACCGGCCCGCCGACTTCGACGATCATCGACTTCCGCGTACGGGTGCCCAGCGCCGCCCGCCCCCCGCTGTCGGCCGGCGGCGAGGTCTACACCCAGTACGAGGCGGTCCTGGACATCGGCGACGGCTGGCACAAGGGCATGGACGACCTGCTCGCCGAATTGGACGAGGCCGGGGTCGGGCACGCCGTGCTGCACGCGGAGTACGAGCACGGCGACTACGCCGACGCCCTCAACGAGGAGGTGGCCGAGCAGGTACGGCTGCGGCCCGACCGCTTCTCCGGCTTCGGGACGGTGACGCTGGACCCATTGTCGATCATGCGCGCCGTACGCCAGGTCGAGCGGGTGGCCGCGCTGGGACTTTCCGGGATCAACGTGCAGCCGTCCTTCTTCGGCCACGCGATCGACGACCGGCAGCTGTACCCGCTCTACGCCAAGGCCATCGAGCTGGGGCTGGCGATCGCCATTCACACGGGCGTCAACTACTCGCGCCGCCACCCGATCGAGGCCGAACGCCCCATCCGCCTGGACCAGGTGGCCTGCGACTTCCCCGAGGCGACGCTCATCGCCTGCCACGGGGCGTGGCCGTGGGTGCCGGAGATCGTGGCCGTGGCGCGGCGTCACCCCAACGTGCTCGTCGACTTCGGCGGCCTGGCCCCCAAGTATCTCGGCGTGCCGGGATCGGGCTGGGAGACGATGCTGCGCTTCATGGACCGGGTCCTGCGCGACCAGGTGCTCTTCGCCACCGACTGGCCGGTCTTCCCGCACCTGCGGGCGCTGCGCGAGTGGCATGGCCTCGGCCTGCGGACCGAGACGCTGGACGCGCTGCTGCACGGCAACGCCAGGCGGCTGCTGTCGCCGGCCCATGAGACGGTGCCGGTATGAGCCTCCCGCAGCTGGCGCGCATCACCGACTACGTCACCCACTGGGCCACCCATCGTCCGGCCCGGGAGGCGCTCGTCGGCCACAGCGGCCGCTGGACGTATGAGCGGCTGCGCGCGGACGTCGACCGGTGCGCGGCCGCGCTGCTGGCCGCCGGCGTGCGGCACGGCGACCGGGTGGCGCTGCTCGGCCACCCGCGGCCGGAATGCTTCGTGGTCTTCCTGGCCACGGCGAGCATCGGCGGCATCTGGGTGGGGCTGAACCCCAAGTACACCCTCGCCGAGCTGTCCCACGTGGTCGCCGACAGCGAGCCGGCGCTGCTGTTCGGCATGCTCGACGACGCCACCCAGCCCGAGACGCTGAACGCGCTGCGCTGCCTGGCGCCGATGCGCGTGGTGACCAGCGGCCGCGCGGTGGACGGGCTGTCACTGTCCTACGAGGACTTCCTCGACGCCGCGCAGCCGGGAGAGCACCTGGCCAGCGCCCGCGAGCAGGTCCGGCCGCTGGACCCGGCGGCGATGATCTACACCTCGGGCAGCACCGGCAGGCCCAAGGGCGCGCTCGTCCCGCACCGGGGGCTGGCCCACTGCGGCGTGGTGCAGGCCGGACGGTGGTACGGCCAGGCGCCCCGCAAGCTGTGCGACCTGCCGCTCAACCACATCGGCGGTCTCGGCGACATCAGCACCTCCATCCTCACCGCCGGCGGCACGGTGGTGTACATGCCGCGCTTCGATCCGGCCGGCGCCCTGCGCCTGGTGGAGAGCGAGCGCCTGACGCACCTGTACTGCATTCCGACGCAGCTGCTGGCGATGGTGGGGACGCCGGAGTGGTCGCAGTGCGACCTCGGCTCGCTGGAGTACATCGTGTGGGGCGGGGCCGCCGCGCCCCACAGCCTGCTGCGGACGCTGGCCAAGACGGGCGCGCACCTGGCCACCAGCTACAGCCTCACCGAGTCGACCGGTTCGGTGACCTACACCGGCCCGGACGACCCGCTGGAGGTGCTGGCCTGGAGCGTGGGCCGGGTGGATCCGCACTACGAGGTCACCCTGCGCGCTCCCGACGGCGACGGCGCGGCGGGCGAGTTGCTCATCCGGGGCGACTTCATCACTCGCGGCTACTGGCGCGCTCCGGAGGCGACCAGGGCGGCGATCGACGATGAGGGCTGGCTGCACACCGGCGACCTGGCCGTACAGGAACCGGGCGGCCACATCCGCCTGGTCGGAAGGCTCAAGGAGATGTTCAAGTCGGGCGGCTACAACGTCTACCCGCGCGAGATCGAGGCCGCGATCGAGGAGCATCCGGCCGTCGCGCTGGCCGCCGTGGTCGGGGTGCCCGACGAGCGCTGGGGCGAGGTCGGGCACGCGTTCGTCGTGGCGGCCGGGCCGGTGACGGCGGGTGAGCTGCGCGAGTACGCGCGGGCGCGGCTGGCCAACTACAAGGTGCCGAAGGTGTTCCGGCTGGCGGCCGAGCTGCCGAAGCTGCCCATCGGCAAGATCGACAAAGTGGAGCTGCGGCGGCGCGCCGGTTTGGAGAGCGAGACATGACCGTTCTGCGGAACTTCATCGACGGCGAGTTCACCGAACCGCTCGCCGCCGCGACGATGCCCGTGCTCGATCCGGCGACGGGCGAGACGATCGCGCAGGCCCCCCGATCCGGGCCCGAGGACGTCGACCGGGCGGTGGCGGCGGCCAAGGCGGCCTTTCCCGGCTGGGCCGAGACCACCCCGGGACAACGCGCGCTCGCGCTGCTCAAGCTGGCGGACGCGATCGAGGAGCACGCCGCGGAACTGGCCGGGCTGGAGTCCGCGAACGCCGGCAAACCCCTGCACGTGGTCGCGAGCGATGAGATCGGCGCCATGGCCGACAACCTGCGCTTCTTCGCCGGCGCCGCCCGCTGCCTGGAGGGCAAGGCGGCCGGCGAGTACGTGGCCGGCTACACCTCGATGATCCGCCGCGAGCCCGTGGGCGTGGTCGGCCAGATCACGCCGTGGAACTACCCGATGATGATGGCCGTGTGGAAGATCGGCCCCGCTCTGGCCGCGGGCTGCACAAGCGTGCTCAAGCCCGCGCCGACGACCCCGCTGACCACGCTCAAGCTCGCCGAACTGGCCGCCGGCATCTTCCCGCCCGGCGTCCTCAACGTCGTGGCCGGCGGCAACGAGCCCGGCGCGGCGCTGGTCGAACACCCGGACGTCGAGCTCGTCTCCCTCACCGGGTCGGTCGAGACCGGCAGATGGGTGGCCGAGCACGCGGCCCGCACCCTCAAGCGCACCCATCTCGAACTCGGCGGCAAAGCGCCGGTCGTGGTGTTCGACGACGCCGACCTGGAGGCGGCACTGGAGATCATCTCCGGCGCCGGGTTCTACAACGCGGGGCAGGACTGCACGGCGGCCACCCGGGTGCTGGCCGCCCCCCGCGTGTACGACGACCTCGTCGCCGGCCTGGCCGCCAAGGCCGGGCAACGGGTGATGGGCGACATGAGTGATCCGCGGACGACCCTCGGCCCGGTCAACAGCCTGCGCCAGCGCGAGCGGGTGGCCGGTTTCCTGGAGCGGCGGCCCGGCCACGCCGAGGTCGTCACCGGGGGGCGGGCGGCCGAGCGGCCCGGGTTCTTCTTCGAGCCGACGGTCGTGGCCGGGCTGCGGCAGGACGACGAGCTGGTGCAGCGGGAGATCTTCGGCCCGGTCATCACCGTCCAGCGTTTCGGCGCGGAGGAGGAGGCGATCAGGCTGGCCAACGGCACGCCGTACGGCCTGGCCTCCTCGGTCTGGACGCGCGACATCGGGCGGGCGCTGCGCGTGTCGAAGGCGCTGCGCTTCGGCTGCGTGTGGATCAACGACCACGTACCGCTCGCCTCGGAGATGCCGCACGGCGGCTTCAAGCAGTCAGGTCACGGCAAGGACCTGTCGGCGTACTCGCTGGAGGACTACACCCTGGTCAAGCACGTGATGGCCAGCCTGCGCTGAGCGCCGGCCCCTCGACCTCAGGAGTGCCGTACCTCCCCCACCTAATCTATCGATCGTTCGAAATGGTGAGTGCCCATGATGCGAAGGAAAGCGGTGGGATGCGTCCTGCTGGTGATGGCCCTGCTGGCCGCGGCCTGCGGTAACGAACCTACTGAAAAGGGCGCCTCCCGCGACGCCGGGATGCCCAAACGCGGCGGCAGCCTCACGATCCTGCGCGCCGCCGACATCGACGGCTTCGATCCCGACAAGGCCATCCAGCTGGCCACGTTCCAGACCCTGCCGCAGGTGATGGAGGGCCTGGTCCGCTACGCGCCCGACGGCACGTCGATCGAACCCGGCCTGGCCGAAAGCTGGAAGCTCGACACCAAGGCCAAGACCATCACCTTCACACTGCGCCCCGGCCTGACCTTCAGCGACGGCCGGCCGCTGACCTCGCAGGACGCCGCGTTCTCCGTCGAGCTGTGGCGCAAAGGACTGTCCCTCGGCACCCTGTACGCGGCCATCACCGGCACCGCCACCCCCGACCCGCGCACCCTGGTCATCAAGATGAGCAAGGCCAGCACCTTCACCCTCACCTGGCTCAGCAACGGCTCCTCGGTCATCGTGCCCAAGGACTTCGGCGGCATGAACCGCAAGGACTTCTTCACCAAGCCGATCGGCGCCGGCCCCTTCGTCGTGACCTCCTACCGGCCGGGCCAGCAGCTCATCCTCCAACGCAACCCGCGCTACCACGACCCCGCCCGCCCGTACCTGGACCGCCTCACCTACGACGTCGTCGCCGACCCCAACCAGCAGATGCTGCGCTACCAGAGCCGCCAGGCCGACGCCATCGAGGCCGTGCCGCTCGACCTGGCCGCGCAGATCCCCCGCGAGGAGCAGGTCGTCGTCCACCCCTCGGCCACCATCCACGGCATCTTCGTCAACGCCGCCCGCCAACCCGGCAACGACCTGCACTTCCGGCGCGCGGTCAGCCTGGCGATCGACCGCACCCGCTACATCCAGGCCGTCTTCGGCGGCCTGGCCGCACCGGCCACCGGCGGGCTGCCACCGCGCGTCCAGGGCTCGGTCGGCTGCGGCTGCACCTACGAGAGCGGCCTGGACAAGGCCAAGCGGGAGCTGGCCCAATCCTCCTACCGGCCAGGAACGAAGGTGGAGCTGGTCGTCGACGCCACCACACCCTTCTCCACCCGCGCCGGCGAGACCGCCGCCGCCCTGCTGCGCGCCGCCGGCATCGAGGTCGACCTGCAGAAACTCGAGGTGCAGGTGCTCGTCGACCGGCAGGCCAAGGGCGCCTACGACCTGTCGCTGGGCGAGGTCGGCAGCGTCTCACCGACCGTCGGCGACATCTTCGGCCTCATCGTGGCCACGGGCGGGCTGTACTCCGGCCTGCCGATGAAGACCATCTCCGACGCCTTCACCCGCCTGGAGGTCGCGCGGACCGACCAGGAACGGGCCGAGGCCGTACGCGTGGCCGAGACCTGGATCCATGACAACCTGCCCTACATCCCGACCGCCTTCCCCGACCGCCTCTTCGCCGTCTCCCCCAAGGTGAAGGGGCTCAAGGTCACGCCCTTCCTGTCCTATCCGGCCGACCTGCTCTGGGCGGCGTGAGCATGCCGGCCGGACGCTCGCGCTTCGTGACGGGCAGGCTGGTGCAGGTGCTGCCGGTGCTGATCGCCCTGCTGCTCATCGTCGTCCTGCTCCAGCAGCTGATGCCCGGCGATCCCGCGCGCGTCATCGCCGGACCCCGGGCCGGCGCGGAACAGGTGGAGCGGGTACGCCACGACCTCGGACTCGACCAGTCGATCCTGGGCCAGTTCTGGACCTACCTGACACACCTGGCGAACGGGGACCTGGGCCGGTCCAACCGTACCGGGATCCCCATCTCCACCATCGTGGGCGAGCGGACCGCCGTGACGGCGTGGCTGCTGGCCGGCGGCCTGGTCGTGAGCACGCTGCTGGCGGCGCCCGCCGCGCTGGTGATGGCGCTGCGCCCGCGCTCGGCGGCGGCACGGCTGTGCGCGCGCTCGCTCACGGTCATCCTGAACTGCCCGCCCTTCTGGGTCGGGCTGATGCTGGCCTCGGTGCTGGCGCTGCGGACCGGCTGGCTGCCCGTCGGCGGCTTCGGAGAGAGCACCGGCGAGCGGCTGCGTTCGATGATCCTGCCCTGCCTGACGATCGGGCTGGCGGCGATGCCGCTGCTGGCCCGCAGCGGCGCCGCGAGCCTGCGCCAGGTGCTGGCCGCCGACCACGTCACCACCGCCCGGTCGCTGGGCCTGTCCGGATGGCCGCTGGTACGGCGCCACCTGCTGCGCAACGCCCTGCCACCGGCCGTCACCCTGCTGGCCGTCCAGGCGGCCGCGCTGCTGTTCGGCGCGGTCATCGTCGAGCAGACCTTCGGCCTGCCGGGGCTGGGGGCGGAGATGGTCAACGCCGCGAGCCAGCGCGACTTCCCCGTCGTCCAGGCCCTCACGCTGATCTTCGGCGCGGCCATCATCGGCATCAACCTGCTCGCCGACCTGGCGGTGGCCCTGCTCGATCCGAGGACGACATGGCGATGACCACCACTCCCCCGCCACTCCTGGACAGCACCGTGGCGTCGCGGGCCCGCCGCGCGTTCGGCTGGACGCGGTCGGCGGCCGTCGCCCTGACCGCGCTCACGGTCCTGGCCGCCCTCCTGGCACCGGTCCTGGCACCGGCCGACCCGGCCCAGCTGACGCTCGACCAGCTCCGGCCGCCGAGCGCCGCCCATCTGCTCGGCACCGACGCGCTCGGCCGGGACGTGCTGTCGCGCCTGCTGTTCGCCCTGCGTACCGACCTGCTGCTGATGGTGTTCGCCGCGGGCCTGCCGATGCTCCTGGGCACACTGATCGGCGCGGTGGCCGGCTACCGTGGCGGCCTCCTGGACGCCGCGCTGCGCTGGGCGGCCGACATCTTCCAGGCGCTGCCGGTGTACGTGCTGCTGATCGCCTTCGTGTTCGTGCTGGGGCCGGGCACCTCCTCACTGCTGGTGGCCTTCAGCGTGCTGGGCTGGGTCGTGTACGCGCGGCTCATCCGCACCGAGGTCCGCCGCGTACGCGAACGCGACTACGTCTCGGCCGGCTACCTGCTCGGCCTCTCCCACACCGCGGTGCTGTTTCGGCACGTGCTGCCGAACGCGCTGCGCCAGTCGCTGGTCTACCTGGCCACCGACATGGGGATGGCGCTGCAGGGCATCGCGGTCCTGTCGTTCTTCGGGCTCGGCGTCAAAGCGGGCACACCCGAGCTCGGCGCCATGGTCGCGGAGGCTCAGGTGTTCCTGCGCAGCCACTGGTGGCTGGCGGCCTTCCCGGGCCTGACGATCGTGGTCATCGGATCGAGCATCGCGGCCCTCGGCGACCGGCTGGGCGATCGAGGGGAGGCCGGATAACGTCGTACCCGCTGCTCGAAGTCGACGGGCTGCGCGTCGCCCCCCAAGGGGGCGGCGCCCTACTCGACGGCGTCTGTTTCGCGGTCGCGGCCGGGCAGTGCCTCGGCATCGTCGGCGAGTCGGGGTGCGGCAAGTCGCTCACCCTGCGCGCCACGATGGGACTGCTGCCCGCGGGCGTCGAACTGTCAGGGGGTGAGATACGCCTGAGCCACCAGGCCGATGCCGCCCCCACCGCCGTCCCCGCAGGCCAGGCGGCGGGACGCGGACTGGCGATGGTCTTCCAGGACTCCCACGCCTCGCTCGATCCCACCATGCGCGTCGGAGCCTTCGTCGCCGACATCGTCCGCCGCCGCACCGGCGCCTCGCGTGCCGCCGCCAGGAGGCGGGCCGTGCAACTGCTGGCCGCGGTCGGCGTACCCGACCCCGGCCTGCGCTTCCACGCCTACCCGCACGAGCTCAGCGGCGGCACGCGTCAGCGCGTCGCCATCGCGCTGGCCCTCGCCACCGACCCCCGGGTGCTGCTGTGCGACGAACCGACCACAGCGCTGGACGTCACACTGCAGGCCGAGATCCTGCGGCTGCTCGACGCGGCACGCGCCGAACGGGGACTCGGCATGGTCTTCGTCAGCCATGACATCGCGGTGATCCGGCAGATCGCGGACGTGGTCGCGGTCATGTACGCCGGGCAGATCATCGAGGCCGGACCCGTGGCCGACGTACTCGACCGGCCCCGCCACCCCTACACCCGGGCCCTGATCGAGGCCGTCCCCACGCTTGAGGGGCCCATCGGCCGCTTCCGCCCGATCGCGGGCGCGCCGCCCGCCCCGGCCGACTACAGCCCGGCCTGCCGCTTCCGGGATCGCTGCGCCCACCAGGTCGCGGCCTGCTCGGGCGTCGTCCCCGGCATCGACGCGCTCGCCATCGAGCACCGCTCGTCTTGCATCCGCTCCTCCTGCACCGGCTCCTCCCGCATCCCCTCCTCCCGCATCCCCTCCTCCCGCGACCCCTCCTCCCGCGACCCCTCGTCCTGCGACCACGAGCCGGAGGCCACATGAGCGCGTTGATCCAAGTCCACAGCCTGGTCGTGGAGCACCCGGTGCGTGCCGGGTTCCTGCGGCGGCGCCGCCTGCGCGCGGTCGACGGGGTGGACCTGGAGCTGGGGCGGGGCGAGATCCTGGGGCTGGTGGGCGAGAGCGGATGCGGCAAGTCCACCCTCGCCCGCGCGATCGTCGGCCTGACCCCGCCGACGGCTGGAGGCGTGCTGCTGGACGGTGTGCCCGTACCCGGGCGACGCCCGCCGGGCATGCGCCGCCGGATACAGATGATCTACCAGGATCCGGGCTCCTCACTCGACCCCCGCCGCACGGTCGCGCAGACGCTCGCCGAACCGCTGCGCCGCACCGTCCCCGCCGAGAAGATCGCGCACCGGGCGCGCGAGCTGCTGGAGATGGTCGGGCTGGGCCAGCGGCAGGCACACGCGCTCCCGCGTGAGCTGTCCGGTGGTCAGCGCCAGCGCGTCGCGATCGCGCGTGCCCTGGCCGTCGAGCCGGAGGTGCTGGTCGCCGACGAGGCCGTGGCCGCGCTCGACGCCTCGGTGGCCGGCGCCGTGCTCAACCTGCTGAGCGACCTGCGCGAGCGGCTCGGCCTGTCGGTGCTGTTCATCTCGCACGACCTGGCGACCGTACGGGGGCTGTGCGATCGGGTCGCCGTCATGTACCTGGGATCCATCGTGGAGGAGGGGCCCGTCGCGCGGGTCTTCGCCCGGCCGGGGCATCCGTACACCCGCGTGCTGCTCGACGCGGTCCCCTCCCGCGACCGGCGCCGCTCCGGCGCCACGGCTCCGGCGCATGGAGGGCCCGGAAGGGTTGAGGACCTCGGGGACCTCGGAGGGCTCGGAGGGCTCGGGGAGCTCGGGGAGCTCGGGGAGCTAAGGGGGATCGCGGGCGAGCCGCCGAGCCCCCTGCACGTCCCGCCCGGCTGCCGGTTCCACCCGCGCTGCCCGCGGGCGGCGGCGGTGTGCGGCACGTCGGAGCCGTCCGAGGAGCGGCGGGACGGGCAGCGGGTCTGGTGCCACTTCGCCTGGCGCCACGAGTACTGAGCGGTTCACCGATCCCAGGAGCGACGCTACGGGCTCTGAGCGGATCGCCGGACCCAGAACAGGCCGTAGCGGCGCTCCATCGGGAGTGACGCTACGCACTCCGGGCGCTTCGCCGATCCCAGGACGGGCCGTAGTGCCGCTCCATGTTGTCGAGCATGAACCGGACCACATCGGCCGGGGCCTTGCCCACCGAGCCCGCGTCGTGCGGGGGCTGGGGGTCGTACTCGATCCCCAGCTGTACGGCCTGGGCGTAGGCCGGCCCCGCCAGCCGGTCACAGAGCAGCAGCGCCATATCGATGCCGGAGGACACGCCCGCGGCCGTCATGATCTTCCCGTCCTCCACGACCCGCCGCGACACCGGTTCGGCGCCGAAGCAGCGCAGGCTCTCCAGCTCGTACCAGTGGGAGGTGGCCTGACGTCCCTGGAGCAGGCCGGCGGCCCCGAGCAGCAGCGAGCCGGTGCACACCGACGTCGTCCAGGTGCTCGTCTCATGCGCCCGGCGCAGCCAGCTCAGGATCATCTCCTCGGCCAGCAGCCCCTGAGTGGTGCTGCCACCGGCGACCACGACGATGTCCGGCCGCTCCATGCTCTCCAGCGGGTCGGCCACCAGCCCGAAGCCCGGCTGATCGGCGGCGCACATCCCCGGCGTGCCCGACACGAAGCGCACCCGCGGATCGGGCAGGCGCCGCAGCACCTCGAACGGCCCTGTGGCGTCGAGGGAGGTGAAACCTTCATAGATGAGGATGGCCACGTCCACGTTCTCTTCCCTGCTCTCGTCACGTCCGGCACGATTGATTTTATCGACCGATCGATTAAACTCGCTCCATGGTAAGCGTTGGAAGCGACAGAGACCAGCGCGTTCGCGCGGACATCGCCGTCCTCGGCGGCGGCACCGCCGGCGCGCTCGTCGCCGGGCGCCTGATCGAGAACACCTCCCTGTCCGTGGTGGTCGTGGAGGCCGGACCCGACTACGGGCCGCACGCCGCCGGACGGTGGCCGCACGAACTGCTCAACAGCTCCACGCTGCCGCAAACGCACGACTGGGGATACCGGGGCCCCGGCGCCGCTCCCGGGCACGACCTGCCGCTCGACCGAGCCCGCGTCATCGGCGGCTGCTCCTCCCACAACGGCTGCTCCCAGACCGTCGGCCACGCCGCCGACTACCGGACATGGGGCCCGTCCTGGACCGACGCGTCGCTCACCGAGGTGATGCGCCAGGCGGCTGCCAGACTGCGCGTCCGCCGGGACACAGGCGACGACCTCACCCCGTTCCAGGCGGCGGCGATGGAGGCCATGATCCTTTGTGGCGTACCGCGCACGGATGACCTGGACGACCTCTTCGGCGGCGCCGGCTGCGGACCTTCACCGGTCAACAACCCTGACGGCGTCCGCTGGAACAGCGCCTTCGCCTACCTGGACCCCGTACGCGACCGCCCGGAGCCGGGGCGGAGCGATCGGCGGCTGCGCGTGCTGGACCACGCGCTGGTCGACCGCCTCGAACTGCACGGCTCGGTGGTCCACCGCGCACACGTGCGGCGCGGGCAGGAGCGCCTGACCGTGGAGGCCGGCCGCTTCATCCTGTGCGGCGGCGCCTACGGCAGCCCCGAGGTACTGCTGCGCAGCGGCATCGGACCGGCCGACGAGCTGACGGCGCTCGGCGTGGCACCCCGCCTCGACCTGCCCGGCGTCGGCCGCAACCTGCACGACCACCCCACCCTGGAGCTGCGCTTCGCCGCGAGCGAGGAACTGGTACGACGGCTCGCCGACTACGAACGCGGGCGGCCGGTCCCGGACGAGCAGGTCATCGGAAAGGCCCTGTCGGCCGGCGGCCGCGCACCCTACGACCTGCATCTCCTCCCGTGGACCGGCAAAGAGCCCGGAGGCTGGACCTGCGTGCTGCCCGCCGCGTGTCTCACGCCGCGATCCCGGGGCACGCTGCGGCTGACCTCACCCGACCCCGCCGCCAGACCCCTCATCGACCACGCGTACCTGACGGACCCCGGCGGGAGCGACCTTGAGGTGCTGCGGTACGGCATCGACCTGTGCCGACGCATGGCCACCTCACCGGCGCTGGCCCCTGCCCTGGGGCAGCCTCTCGACGAGTTCACCGCGGCCTGGCTGGAGGAGTTCGCCGAGGATCCGCGCGACGGCCCCGCTGCGGATCCGTCCCGCGACGACCCCGCAGGTCCGTCCCGCGGCAAGCTCACGGGCCCGCCAGAGGCAGCGATGCGCGCCGCCGCCGCTCATTACTGGCACCCCGTGGGCACCTGCGCGATCGGCACGGACCCGGCCGCGGGAGCCGTCGTCGACGCCACCGGGCGGCTGTACGGCAGCGACAACCTCTGGGTCATCGACGCCTCGATCATCCCGGTGATCCCCCGGGCCACGACCAACCTCCCGGTCCTCGCCCTCGCCGAACACCTTGTCCGCGCCCTGCTCTGAGACTCTGCCGGGGCCGGCCCGGCTCAGGAGGGCTTGCCCTTGGCCAGGGCACGCGCCGTGAACCGCTCGGCGTCGATGATCACCCGCTCGTGCGTACCCTCACCGATGACGTCCACCCCGTCACCGGCCGCCACCTCGAACCGCAGCCGCCGCCCCTCCACCGACACCAGCCGCACCCGGCAGGTCACCGTCATCCCCGCCGGCGTGGGCGCCTGGTGGGTGATGTCGACGCGCGTGCCGACCGTCTGCTCACGCGGCCAGTCCAGGTACGGCAGGACCGCCCGTACACACGTCCACTCCAGCAGCCCCACCAGGAACCCGGTGGCGAACACCGGCGGCATCACCCCGAACTCCGCCGACTCCGGATACAGCCCCGCCACGATCTTGCTCTCCGGCACCAGGAACGCGAACTCGTGCTCCAGCCCCGCGACCAGCCCTTCAGCCATGTACTCCACCGATCATCCGGGCGGCCGCGGCCTTGGCCCGCAGCATCGCCGACCGATCCCCATCCACCACGACCCGGGCATTGGCCCCGTCGATGAGCAGCAAAAACGCATAACCCAGCCCGTCAGGGTCGGCCAGCCCGGCCTGCTCGGCCAGCTCGGTCAACCGCTGCCGCAACCACCCCTTGTACGCGGAGATCACCTTGCGCGCCGGATGGTCCGGATCGGGCAGCTCCACCGCGGCGTTGGTGAACGGGCACCCGCGAAACCCCTCGCTGCCATGCCCCCGCGCCAGCCAGTCGAAGACCGCCAGCAGCCGCTCCTCGGCCGACCCGCCGCCGTCGAGAAGGAACTCGGTCAGCTCCGCCTGCCGTACGGCCCGCCGCCACTCCAGCACGGCGGCCACCAGGTTCTCCTTCGACCCGAACTGGGCGTACAGGGTCGGCTTGGACACCCCGGCCCGCTCCACCAGAGCGTCGACGCCGGTGGCCCGGATCCCCTCGGCGTAGAAGACCTCGGTCGCCACCTCCAGCAACCGCCGCCCACCCGGGCTGTACTTCTCCACCACGCCATACTGACAGGTCTGTAAACCCTGGACAACCGCCTGCGCCGACACGACCGTCCGTGGACGGCCGATCAGTGGTTCCCCTAAGGGCGTGAGCCGTGCCAGGACCTCCATAACGCCTCATAAACCCCACCGGCCGCAACCAGCTCATCATGCGCGCCGACCTCCACCACGCGCCCGCCCTCCATCACCACCACCCGATCCGCATCCCGCGCCGTATGCAGCCGGTGCGCGATCGCGATCACCGTACGTCCCTCCAGCACCGCCGCCAGCGACCGTTCGGCGCGCCGGGCCGTACGCGGGTCGAGCATGGCGGTGGCCTCGTCGAGGATGACCGTGTGCGGGTCGGCCAGGATGACCCGGGCCAGGGCGAGCTGCTGCACACGGTCGGGGCCGAGTTCGGAACCGACCGTGTGCGAACCGAGTTCGTCGTCCAGCGAGGCGACCCAGTCGGCGCCGACCGCCGCCAGGGCCTTCTCCAGCTGGTCGTCGTCGGCCGTGGGATCGGCCAGGCGGAGATTGTCGCGGACGGTGCCGAGGAACAGATGCTGCTCCTGGGTGACCAGCACGACATGCTCGCGGAGCTGGGCGGGAGGCAGGTCGGCGACGGGGACCGAGCCGACGGCGACCATGCCCAGGCGGGGGCGGTCGATGCCGGCCAGCAGCTTGCCGAGCGTGGACTTGCCGGCTCCCGAAGGGCCGACGATGGCCAGGCGCTCGCCGGGCCATACGGTCAGGTCCACTCCGGTGACGACGTCGTCGGTGGATTCGTAGGCGAAGTGCACACCGGTCGCCACGATGTGGCCGTCCCTGGGTTCCGCAGCGGCCACAGCGGTCTGCGTCGCCGCGCTCTGGAGGCCTTCGATCCGGGCGAAGGAGGCGCCGCTGCTTTGCAGCTGTTCCATCCAGATGAGGATGGTTTCGATGGGCTGCTGGAGCTGGCGAAGGTAAAGCACGCACGAGACCACGGCGCCGAGGGTGACCCGGCCGCCGTCCAGCAGCACCCCGCCGAGCAGCAGGACCAGGACCGGCGGGAGGAGCGCCGAGACCTCCACCGACGGCCAGAGGACACCGCGCAGGAAGAGGGTTCTGAGCTGGGCGACCCGGCCGCGCTCGATCACCCGCTCAGCGGCGCGGGTGCGCCGGTCCTGGAGGCCGAGGGCTTGGATGGTACGGGCGCCGGCGGCGTTGGCGGCCAGGTGTTCGGCCAGTTCCGAGCGGGCGGCGCCCTCCTCCAGGTAGGCGGCGCGAGCGCGGCGCAGATACCAGCGGGAGGCGGCGGCGATGCCGGCGAGCGCGAGCAGACCACAGGCTCCCAGCAGCGGGTCGACCAGGAAGACGGCCGCGACGAGGAAGAGCGCCTGCAGGGCGGAGATCAGTACGGCGGGGGCGGCGTCGCGCAGGGTGCGCCCGACCACGCCGACGTCCGTGGTACCGCGGGCGGTCAGGTCTCCGGTGCGGATGTGCTCGACCGTGGCGGCCGGCAGGGCGAGCACGCGATCGAGGAACTCCTGGCGGATGTGTTCCTGGGTACGCTCGCTGAAGCAAGTGCCGATCTTCTCGGCGTATCGGGACAGGATGAGCTGCAGTAGCGCCCCGCCCACGGCCATCGCGGCAAGCAGGTCGATCGTGCCGCCGGCGGAGATGGTGTCGATGATGCGACCCAGCAGCCACGGGCTGACCAGGGCCGCGGCCGCCGCCAGGCCGTTGAGCAGGAGGGTGGCGGTGAAACCGGGGACGTCGCGGCGGATCAGGCGCAGGGCCGCCTGCCGGACGTGCTTACGATCGGCGACGGGCAGGTCGCCGATCATGACACCACCGTCCGGTACACCTCACTGGATTCCAGCAGGTCGCGGTGGGTGCCCGTCGCGGTCACCTGGCCGTCCTCGATCAGGACGACCTGATCCGCCTGGCCCAGCAGCAGCGGCGAGGTGGTGGCGACGACCGTCGTACGGCCGGCGCGCGCCCTACGAAGACGCCGCGCGAGCAGGGATTCGGTGTGCGCGTCCAGCCCCGAGGTGGGCTCCACCGCCAGCAGCACCTCGGGATCGGCCACCAGCGCCCTGGCCAGGCGTACCCGCTGGCGCTGGCCGCCCGACAGGTTGCGGCCACCGGGCTCGATCATGGACTCCAGCCCATGGCGCAGCCCGGCGACCACATCCTGCGCGGCGGCGGCGGTGACCGCGCGACGAATGGTCTCCTCGTCGGCCACGCCGCGACCCTGCAGGACCTCGCGCAGCGTGCCGGCGAACAGCGCGGCGTCGTGGTCGGCGATCAACGAGGTGCCGTCGAACCCGCCGAGGCTCTCCAGCAGCGCCACGCTCTCCTCGGGGCGGGCGCTGACCAGCCCCACAAAGCCTCCCGGCGTGACCTCCAGCCCGAGGGAGCGGGGCCGGTCACCGGGCCGCAGCGCGAGGAAGCCGACGACCTGCCGGGCCGAGACCAGGCCGTGGCTGATCTGGAAGCTGCCCTCAATGAAGAAGGACACCGGAACCACCAGCATGGCGATATATCCGTAGACGCCAACCAGCTCGCCCACCGTGATCGTGCCTTCCGCGGCCAGCCTGGCACCCAGCCAGGTCACCGCGGCCAGGAACAGCGCGGGCAGCCCAGCGCCCAGCGCGCCGATCCAGCTCGTCAGCGACGCCACCCGGTAACCCTGCTCACGCAGGCGCGCCGAGTCGGCGAGGTAACGCTCGGCGTAGGCGCCCTTGCCGCCGAACGCGTTGAGCACCCGCAGCCCCTCGATCAGGTCCACCAGCCGGGTGGTCAGCCTGCCCTGGCTCTCACGGTAGCCGTTCTGCACCTTCATCAGCCGCCCGAGCAGCGGCCCGAGCACGAGCGCCAGCACCGGCACGCCGAGCAGCACCACCACGGCCAGCACCACGGAGACCCGCAGCAACAGCGCCGCCACCACCCCGTAGCTGATCACCGCGCCCACCCCGGGACCTGTCACCGTCAACGACGCGGCGATCGTGACGACGTCGCCGATGCCGATCGTGACGACCTCGCCTGCCGAGGTGCGCTTGTTCAGGTCCGCGCCCAGAGTGTTGATCTGCTCCACCAGGGCGCGCACCGTGCGGAAGTTGGCGTCCATCCGGATCTTGGTCATCGTGCGGTGCCGCATCATCGCCAGCCAGGCGTTGACCAGGCCGGCGCCGAGCAGCGCCAGCACCCAGCCGGGCGCCAGGTTGTCGTCGATCGCCCTGGACAGCAGGTACGGCGGGAGCGTGAGGCCTACCATCCACAGGGTGCCCAGCATCGCGCCCAGCGCGACCCGGCCCTTCTGCGCCCAGGCCAGCCGGCACAGATACCAAGCCGCCGCCCTCATGGCGATCACGCTAGACCATGGCTTTACCTTTGCCCCGAAGGGGTTACTCGAAGCGGCCGACCCAGGTGACCGGCCCCGGCTCCGAACGCTGACCTGGCGCTCCGGTGAACGAACACAGTGGTGACGCCGGAGCGGGAGGTCACCTCCAGCCAGGCGGCGGAGTGGTCGGTCAGCGGCGGCGGGTGGCCCAGCCGGGTGTAGCGAGTGGCGCTAGCGCACCCAGCCGGTGTAGCGTCGGCCGCCCTTCGGCTCCTCGCGCCATCCGGAACGGCGCCCTCCACCATCGGGTTCGAGTGCGGCCGTGACCGCCCGGACGAGCCAGGCGTTGACGGAGAGTCCTTCGCGACCGGCCGCCTCCTCGATGCGCGGCTTGAGGTGCTCGGGGACACGCAGCGAGATCCGTGACGTGCCGCCGTCCTCACTCTCCTGCGGCACCCCCACACCGGCCGGCGCCCCAGCCTCCGAAGCCCTCCGGGCTCCTGGAACGCCCGATTCCCCTGGAGCGCCCGCGCCGCCCGAAGCCGTCCGCCGCCGACCACCCGCCACACCGGGCAACGCGTCAAAACCGCCCTCGCCCCCGTCCTCGAACGGGCGGTCCGTAGGCGGCGGCGTCACGACGAAGGAGGGGTCGCGCCCGCGCAACCGTACGTCGACCGAGCCCGGTGCGAGCTCCCGGGTGATCTCATCGGCGGCGGCGGACAACGCCTCCAGCAGAACAAGCCGCGTCGCCGACTCCAACGGCAAGGTGAGACGCTCGGCGAGGGCGCGCGCGTCATCGCCACCCGCCTCGGCGGCGACCGCGAGTTCGCGGCGCAGATTGTCGACGTACGGCGCGAGATCCATGACATCACTATGACGCCATAAAGGCGCCATGACAACCCGCGTCGCCAGCCGGAAGCGCTGCTCACCTTTGACGCCACCGCCCGTGGACGGCCCCCGCAATCGCTCCAGCCGGATCTCTCGGGTACGGGACACGACCTCACAACTGGCCGCGAATATAGCAGGACGATCACGCGTCGACGGCGGCGCGCGAGGTGGTGTCCCATCCAGTGGTGGATCAACGATCTCGTTGTGCGTTTCCTACGTGGGCGAACAGAGCCGAGCGAATGTGGAGCTACACCACTCCGCGGGACGTCATCCCGCGCCGCCCGCCGAGCTGCCGTCCCGGCGGCGACAGCGGCATGACATGCCGCTCAGGCAGCGCGGCTTGTCGCTCGGACGGGGCGACGAGCCACTCAGGCAGAGCGAGCCGTCTCTCGGGCTCCGGCCGTCGATCCCACCACCCGCGCGGCGATCATCATGCCGTCAACCGGCGCCGGAATACCGTACCCAGATGGAAACCGTCACCCTGGACCCCCTGGACCGCTGCCTGGCACACGCGCTCCAGATCGACGGCCGAGCGCCCTTCAGCAAGATCGGCGAAGTGCTCGGCGTCTCCGAGAACACCATCGCCCGCCGATACCGGCGGTTGCGTTCGGCCGGGATACTCCGCGTCGTCGGCGTGGTCGACGGGCTCCGGCTCGATCATGTCTCTTGGGCGATTCGGCTGCGCTGCACACCAGACGCCGCGAGCGCGGTCGCCACCGCCCTGGCACGCCGCAGTGACACCGCTTGGGTGAGTCTGCTCTCCGGCGGTACCGAGATCGCCTGCGGCACACTGGCCCGGACGCCGGCCGAACGCGACGCCTTCCTGCTGGAGAAACTTCCCCGCAGCCGGCAAGTGGTGGGCGTCACCGCGCACCGCATGCTGCACCGGTTCGCGGGCGGCCCGGCAGGCTGGGCGGGCCTGCGAGCGCTGTCCACCGAGCAAGCAGCCGAACTCCTCGTCGATCCGGTCGCGCATGAGGAAACCGCCTCCCCCATCGACGAAACCCTCCAGCTCGACGAGGCGGACCACGCACTGCTGGAGACCCTGTCGAAGGACGGGCGGACCACCCATACCGACCTGGCCGCGATCACCGGCTGGTCGGAGTCGACCGTACGACGGCGCATGGCACACTTGCGGCAAACCGGGATCCTCTACTTCGACGTCGACATCCCACCCGAACCCCTCGGCTTCCACGCCGAAGCATGGCTGTGGATGTCCGTGAAGCCCGCCAAGCTCGCCGCCGTGGGCGAAGCCCTGGCCCAGCACCCGGAGGTCACGGTCGCCGCCGCCACCACGGGTCCGGCCAACCTCTTCGCCGGCGTCACCTGCCGCAACTCCCGCGACCTGTATCGGTATCTGACCGAGCGCATCGGATCCTTGAAGGCCGTACGGCATGTGGAGACGGCGCCCCTGATCCGGACCGTCAAGCGAGCAGGCGCCATCCTGCCCGGCTTCCACTAGGAGGGGCCCGGTGTTCAGGAGCGGCCCGACCTGAGACCGTTCGCCGGATTCCGGCTGACCGCCTGCCCCTCATGCCGGAAACCGCCGCGTCGCAGCACCTGGATCGCCTTCGCCCCCGTCCGACGCCGACAGTTGCCGACGACCAGAAGGGAATCACCACCATGCATGTGATCGTCATCGGCGCCGGACTCGGCGGCCTGTGCCTGGCCCAACGACTGCGCCGACTCGGCATCAGCGTTTCCGTACACGAGCGGGACACCACGCCGGTCTTCCGCCACCAGGGCTACCGCCTCCACATCAACGCCGACGGCCGGCACGCCCTCGAACGCGCCCTCCCGCCACGACTTTGGCGACTCTTCCTGGCCACGACGGGGACGCCCGGCCCCCGCTCGGTATTCCTCGACGAACAACTCCTTCCGCGATGGACGGCAGAGGCGGACGCCGGACCCGCGCCCCTGGCGGCCGACCGGCTGACCCTGCGTCAGATACTGCTGTCCGGACTGGAAGACGTCGTCACCTACGGCAAGACCTGCACCGGCTTCCAAACCACCCCCACCGACGACAGCCACATAACCGCCCACTTCGCCGACGGCAGCACCGCGACCGGCGACGTACTGGTAGCCGCCGACGGCGTGAACTCCGTCATCCGCCGCCAGCGCCTCCCCCACGCCCGCGTCATCGACACCGGCCTGCGCCAGCTCTACGGCAGGATCCCCTTGACCGCCCAGACCAGAACCCTGTTCAGCGACGACATGTTCAACGTCTTCACCGCGATCGTCGGCCCCGGCAGCGCCTTCGTCGGCGTGGCTCCAGTGGAGTTCCCGGAGCCGATGGACCAGGCCGTCGCCCGGCACGCCCCCGACGTCCAGCTCCACGACGTACGGGACTACATGGACGTACGGGACTACATGACCGTCAGCTTCGGAATCCGCCGCGAGCACCTACCCCGCACCGACGACGAACTCCACCGGATGACCGGCGCCGAACTCCGCGCGATGGTGCTGGAGCTGATCGACGGCTGGCATCCCCGCGTCCAGCGCATCGTGCGGGAGTGGGATCCGGCCAGCATCTTCCCCGCCGTCCTGCGTACCAGCGTCCCCATCGAGCCATGGCCCACCAGCGCCGTCACCCTGCTCGGTGACGCCATCCACGCGATGAGCCCGGCCGGTGGGGTGGGCGCCAACACCGCGCTGCGCGACGCGGCCACGCTGGCGGACGCACTGAACGAGGCGGCACACGGACGCCCGCTGGTCGCGGCACTGCGCGAATACGAAACCGCGATGACCGGCTACGGGTTCGCCGCAGTACGCGCCTCCGCCGACAACGGCCACCGCTTCCTCGGCCAGAACCCGCTCCCCACCGCATGAACCCCCGAGCCACCGCCCCTACGAAGACCCGGTGCGGAGGCCCCGTTGGTGCTGACTCGGACGCCTGAGAGCCGGCAACCCGCCGGCCCTGGCAGCAGGGCAATCCGCCGGTAAGCGGCGAAAGGCCCGGTCCACCGCTTCCTCCCATCGGGGGCGGTGACCGGTTCGTCGCCCGATGTGGTGGGTGGGGAGCAGCAGGCTGAGTCGGTCTCCTTGGTCAGGGTGTCGGCGTTGCCCTTGCGCCTCGTGAACTGGCAGGCGCCGCGGGCGTTGACCGGCGTCCGGCACCATCGGCCTGTCTGCGAACGAGGTGGACGTTGGACGGACACTGGCGCCGACCTGGCCGGCCCGCACCCCGACAATCTCCTGGAAGACTCCCCGGTCGTAAGATCAACAACCCCATGCCCTCCGGCCCTGCCCCGTCGGGGACAGCCGTGCGCCGGATGCTAGCTTGACCCTTCGTGTCTGACTATCTTCGTAATCTTTTCTCCCTGGACGGTCGGCGAGCCCTGGTGACCGGCGGCAGTTCAGGAATCGGTTATGCCATGGCCGAGGCGATCGGCCGCGCCGGGGCCGAAGTGGTGATCGTGGCTCGCCGGGAGGCCGAGCTCGACAAGGCCGTACACCAGCTGCGGCAGCACGGCGTGACCGCCTCCCGCATCAGCGCCGACCTCGGCGACCGCGCGGCCGTGGAGCGGGTCTGCGCCGGCGCCGGCCAGATCGACATTCTGGTCAACGATGCCGCCAACAACATCCGCAAGCCCATGGCCGAGCTCACCGACGACGACTATGAGCAGACCATCGCGGTCAACCTGACCGCCCCCTACCTGTTCGGCCAGCACTTCGGGCCGAGCATGGCCGAGCGGGGCTGGGGGCGGATCATCAATGTGGGCTCCCAGCAGACCGTCAGCGCCTTCGGCAACAGCGGTGTGTATGGTGCGGCCAAGGCCGGGATCGGCGGCCTCACGCGGTCGCAGGCCGAAGCCTGGTCAAGCCAGGGCGTATGCGTCAACACGATCATCCCCGGATTCGTGCTGACGCCGCTGACCGAGCCGGCTCAGGCCATCCCCGGCCGCGTCGAGGCGCTCGCCGCGCGCCACATGGTCGCCCGTAACGGCGTGCCAGACGATTTCGCCGGTGCCGCGGTGTTTCTGGCCGGTGACGCCTCCGCGTTTGTCACCGGCCAGATGCTGTTTGTTGACGGTGGCTTTTTCGTGCATTGAATCAGCCGAGCGCCTTTACTTTGTAGATTACTTGCGGCGGATATGTCGCACCTCCGCGCCTTCGTGCCAGGTGTCGATGACCAGTTCGTCGCCTTCGACCCGAGTCCACACCACCTCAGACAGGTCGATCCTGAACAGGTGCGAGTCGGTGCTGGGCAGGCCCGCCTCGGCCAGCACCTTCGGGTCGGTGACCTCCACCGCCCGGCCGGCCAGTTTCACGTCGCCGGCCCATGACGACGGATCCGCCTCATCAGGGTCGGGCGAGGTGACGTGGATGGCCATGCGCGAATCTCGCCGCAGGTCGAGCGCCTTGACCGCACCGGGCATGGACCCCATCCACAGCTCACCGCCGTCCAGGCGCGACTCGGTGCCGCTCACCCTGGGAGAGCCGTCCTTACGGAGCGTGGCCAGCACCTTGTGCTTGTGACGCTCCATCAACCCCCGAGCGACCGCCGCCAGCTCGGGGGCCTGGATCTCGAACTCTTTCCACGACGTCATGTGAGCATCATGAACGATGGCACCGACAGAACCCGGCCGGGAGGTACGGGCCCACCGCGTCCATGCCAACGGTCGCGGTCAAGACGTCGCGGTCAAGACGATGTTCTGACGGCTCGGCAGCACGTTCCCGCGCTCAGTCCCCGTCCGGCTCCTGGGACAGTTCGTGCGACAGCTGTTCCAGCTCCGCTCCCCCCGCCATCAGCCCCGTCAGCTCCTCCCGCGTGATGTCCCCCTTGCCGTACTCCCCCAGGCTCGTCCCTCGGTTGAGCAGCAGGAACCGGTCCCCCACCGGATAGGCGTGGTGCGGGTTGTGCGTGATGAAGACCACGCCGAGGCCCCGGTCGCGGGCCCTGGCGATGTAGCGCAGGACGACGCCCGCCTGCTTGACGCCCAGCGCCGAGGTCGGCTCGTCGAGGATGAGCACCCGGGCGCCGAAGTGGACGGCCCTGGCGATCGCCACCGACTGCCGCTCGCCGCCCGACAGCGTGCCGACGGGCTGGTCGACGTCGCGGATGTCGATGCCCATGGCCCGCAGCTCCTCGCGGGCCACCCGCCGGGCCGTGGCGACGTCGAAGGCCAGGCCCTTGCGGGGTTCGGAGCCGAGGAAGAAGTTCCGCCAGACCGACATGAGGGGGATCATCGCCAGGTCCTGGTAGACGGTGGCGATGCCGCGGTCCAGCGCCTCGCGCGGGCTGCCGAAGCGCACCTCGGCGCCGTCCACGAGGAAGGAGCCGGTGTCGTGCTGGTGCACCCCGGCGAGGATCTTGATGAGCGTCGACTTGCCGGCGCCGTTGTCGCCGAGGACGCAGGTGACCTGGCCCGCCTCGACGCTCATCGACACCTCGCGCAGCGCCAGAACCGAGCCGAAGGTCTTGCCGATGTCGCGCGTCTGGATGATCAATGTTTCACCTCCTCGGCGTAGCGCCGGACCAGGCGGTTGGCCAGCGTGGCCAGCAGGAGCATGGCGCCGAGGAAGAACTTGAACCAGTCGGCGTCCCAGCCCAGGAAGACGATGCCCTTGTCGGCCATGCCGAAGATGACCGCGCCGATGGCGGCGCCGATCGCCGAGCCGTACCCGCCCGTGAGCAGGCACCCGCCGATCACGGCGGCGATGATGTAGATGAACTCCTGCCCGATGCCGATGTTGGCCTGCACGGAGGTGTAGCGCAGGGCCAGGATCGAGCCGACGAGCCAGGCGGCGACCGCGGTGGTCATGAACAGTGCGATCTTGGTACGGGCGGCGGGCACGCCGACCGCGCGGGCGGCCTGCTCGTTGCCGCCGACCGCGAAGATCCAGTTGCCCGCCCTGGAACGCATGAGCACCCAGGTCGCCGCGGCGGTGACCAGCACCCACCACAGGATCGCCACGCGAAAGGAGGTGCCGCCGATGTCGATGGTGCCCGCGAAGATCGTCCGGGCGCTCTCGTAGCCCGCCGCCCTGCGCAGTCCGCTGACCTGTACGGTGCCGGTCAGGGCCTTGGTGACGCCCAGGTTGATGCCCTGCAGCATGAGGAACGTGCCCAGCGTCACGATGAAGCTGGGCAGCCGCGTCCTGGTGACCACCAGCCCGTTGGCCAGCCCGATGAGCAGCGCGACGACCAGTCCGACGAGCATGGCCGTCCACACGTCGAAGCCGTAGCGGGTGGCGAGCGTGACCAGGATGAGCCCGGTCGTGCCGGTCAGCACGCCGGCCGACAGGTCGAACTCGCCGCCGATCATCAGCAGCGCGATGGCGACGGCCATGATGCCGAGCGTCGCGGCCGGGTCGAGCCAGTTCGCGATGCCCGCCGGCGAGCGGAACACCGGTGACTGGGCGGCGAAGAAGGCGAACACCGCGACCAGGCCGACGACCGCCCCCAGTTCCGGGCGGATCAGCAGCCGGCGGGCCAGGCCGACGCTGCCGATCCGTTCATCGGCGGGAACAGTGGTCACCTGGTGCCCGCTTCTGCCAGTTTGGCCACCTGCTCGGCGTTGTCCTTGGTCACGAAGCCGGGGCCGGTGTTGACGGGCAGGCCGCCGCCGACGGTGTTGAGGTTGTTCTTGTACAGGTAGAGGAAGACGATCGGCAGGTAGCCCTGCAGGTACTGCTGCTGGTCCACGGCGAACAGGATCTCGCCGTCCTTGATCGCGGCGACCACGTCGCCCGACAGGTCGAACGTGCCCAGCTTGGTCTGCGTCCCGGCGTCCTTGATGGCGTCGCGGGCGGCGATGGCGACCGCCGGGTTGAGCGTGAGCACACCGTTGAGCTGCTTGTCGGACTGCAGCTTGGCGGTGACCTTGGAGGTCACGTCCGCCAGGTTGCTCACGTCGACCTGCAGCCGCTCGACCGTGCCGCCCAGCGTGGCCTCGGCGCCCTTGCACCGCTGGTCGAGGCCGACGTTGCCGGCCTCGTGGATGACGCACAGCAGCTTGGTGACGCCGGCCGCCTTGAGCTGTTCGCCCGCGCCGCGCCCGGCCACCTCCTCGGACTGCCCGACGTGGGTGATGGCGCCGAACGCCTTGGAGGAGTCGGCGCCAGAGTTGATCGTCACGACGGGGATCTTGGCGGCGACGGCCTTGCCGATGGCCTCCTTGAGGGCGTCGGGGTTGGCCATGGACACCACGACGCCGTCGACCTTCTCCGAAACCGCCTGGTCGATGAGCTGCGACTGCTTGGCCGGGTCGCCGTCGCCCTGGTAGGTGACCTTCGCGGCGTACTGCTTGCCGGCGGCCTCGGCGCCGTTCTTGACCACGTCCCAGAAGGAGTCTCCGGGTCCGGCGTGGGTGATGACGGCGAAGGTGCCACCGCTCGCCGCGGCGGGCGCGGATCCTGCGGCGGGTGCGCTGCTCTGCGCGGCGGGTTGCGGCGCAGAGGAACAGCCGCTCAACGCCAGAGCGCCCAGCAACGCCACCACGATCGGGATTCGTCTCATCCGACACCTCCAAGACCAACGGGCTCGTCCCTGGTTCTACCCCAATGTCATCTGCTTGTATAGACATGCGGACCAATGGTGACAATCATGGTTTCGTCCTGATGTCAGGACATGATGGTCGCCACGCATTCCAGGAAGGACGAGCGACAAGGAGCCGCGATCACCCTCGATTCTACGCCGCCTACCTGGCCGAACCCCAGAGAGTAGAACGGAATCGTACGTTCCCGTATGCTGAGAGGATGACGACCTCAGCACCGATGAGCGGCCGCAAGGCGCAGGCCGCCCGCAACGACGCGTTGATCCTCCAGGCGGCACGGGCGGTGTTCACCGCCGACCCGGGCGCCCCGATCGCCGCCGTGGCCGAGCGGGCGGGCGTCGGGATCAGCGCACTCTATCGCCGCTATCCCAGCAAAGAGGCCCTGTTGCAGAAGCTCTGCTTCGACGGGCTGATGGTGTACATCGCCGCCTCGGAGAAGGCGCTGGCCGACCAGGGCGACCCCTGGGACGCCTTCGCCACGTACATGCGGGAGATCGTCGAGGCCGACACCCACTCCCTGACGATCGCGCTGGCCGGGACGTTCCAGCCGACGGAGGAGCTGTACCAGGCCGCCGTACGGGCCAGTGACCTGGCGACCCAGGTGCACGGCAAGGCGTCCACCGCCGGTGTGCTGCGGCAGGACGTCACGGTGTCGGACGTGGCGCTGCTGTTCGAGCAGCTGGCCTCGGTCAAGCTGGGCGAGCACGAGCGCACCGAGCAGCTGCGGCACCGCTACCTGGCGCTGCTGCTCGACTCGCTGCGGCGGCCGCCGGCCCATCGGCCGCTGCCCGGCCCGCCGCCGCAGGACGCCGAACTGCGCGCCCGCTGGACGCCCGGCTCGCCCTGATCCCGCCTCCGTTCTTCCCGCGTCCACCGGAAGCCTCAGTCCTCCCCCGCCTTCCAGTGGAACAGGTACGACATCACGAAGCCGAACAGCCCGGTGACCCCGGCCGCCACGGTCATCGCCATGCCGAGGCTCGACACGGCGCCGGAGACCAGCCCCGGGGTGCCGGCGACCAGGCCGACGGCCTGGATCAGCACCACCACGACGCCGAGGACGAGGAAGGCGACGAGCCCGATCTTGAACAGCGCCATCGTCACGCGCTTGAGGGTGTCCATTGCGGATTCCTTTCGGGGAGATCGGATCAGATCGGCAGCACGCCGGTCGCCACCAGCACGCCGAGGGCCAGGATCGGGATGACGAACCAGATGATGAGCCGTCCGAAGGTCCTGGCCGGGTCCACCCCGGCGATGCCGCTGGCGATGTAGATGGGGGCCGCGCCGGGCGGAGAGGCGCCCTCGGTGGAGGCGAAGATCATGATGGCGGTGGCCGCGGCCACGGGCGAGACCCCGGCCGCCGTCAGGGCGCTGAAGGCCACCCCGCCGACGGCGGCGATCGTCGCGCTCCCGGTCAGCGGCGCCGCGATGATCACGATCAGCAGCCCGACCAGCGTGGCGATGACGGCGACCGGCGCGTTCAGCCCCTTCATGATGGCGGTGAGCTGGTCGACCAGGCCGAGCTCGCCCAGGCTGGCCGCGGCCGCGAAGGCGAAGAACAGCGTCGCGCCGATCACGGCGTAGCGCGGGGCCATGTCGCCCAGCAGCTCGTTCCAGGCCCGCCCGGTGCGCGGCAGCCGCTTCCAGGCCACGGCCAGCGTGGCCAGGATGGTCAGGACGGGGATCCAGACGACGATGCTGATGTCGTCCGCGGCCTCGCCGACGCGCGACTCCATCCACTTGATACCGAAGTCGAGGGTCATGACCACCGGTACGGCGATGCCCGCGTACACCAGCAGCGACGTCCACCCGGCGCGCAGGGCGGCCCGCAACGGGATCAGGTCGGCGGCGTCGGTGGCCTCGATCCGGTGGCGCCGTACCCAGACGAACACGACGACGAAGCGGTAGAGCACGGTCCACAGCCCGCCGACGAGCGCGGGTACGAACAGCTGGTCGGCCGTCAGCACGGGCGCCACGGCGGCCGAGCCGAGCAGCAGGAACATCGACGAGCTCGGCGGGATCGAGATGCCCAGCCCGGCGTTGCCCGCTACCAGCGCGGCGGCCAGGTCGGGCCGCCAGTTGGACCTGGTCATCCAGGGGATCGTCACCGACCCCACCGAGGCGGCGATGCCGGACCCGGACCCGGCGGGCCCGCCGAGCAGCGCCGCGGCGGAGGTGGAGACGTACCCGGCACCGCCGCGCAGCCGCCCGAAGATCGAGTTGAGGACGGTCACCTGCTCCTGGATCAGCCCCAGTTTGGTGAGCAGGTAGCCCATGAACACGAAGGCCAGGGCGGCGAAGACGACCTCCTCGGCCAGCGCGTCGGAGATGCCCGCCCAGGCCAGGCTGAGGAAGCCGGTACCGCCGAACAGGCACACCCCGAGGAAACCGATGAGCATGGCCTCACCGATGTTGCGTTTCAGGACGCCGTTCCAGACGACGATGATGGCGATATAGGCGACGAGCGCCCAGACGGCGATGCCCATGGCGAAATGGCCTCCGTTGGGGGTGGTGGCGAAAAGGGAGCTGCGGCTTGTGGAGTCGGCGCTCGGGCGCGGAAAAGCCGGCCGCGGCGAAAGATCGGCCTTCGAGGGCGGAAACCAGCCGCCGCGAACGCGCGGAACCGGCCGCTGTGAAAGGTCAGTCCTCGGGCGCGAGCCGCTCGGCGAGGTCTAACGTACGGCGGGCTTTGGCGACGATCGGCGCGTCGACGAAGCGGCCGTCGGGCAGCGCGACAGCGCCCGCCCCGGCCCGCTCGGCCTGCTCGGCCGCCTGGACGATCTCGGCGGCCCGCTCCGTCTCCTCCCGTGTGGGAGCGAACGCCCGCCTGATCACCGGGATCTGGCGGGGATGGATCGCGGTCCTGCCGAACAGGCCCAGCGCGCGGCCCGCCCGGCAGGAGGCCGCCAGACCGGCCTCGTCCTTGACGTCGGGGTAGACCGACATCGGCACGGGCGGCAGTCCGGCGGCCGCGGCGGCGATGACCGTCTGGAGCCGCAGGTGGTTCATGGCGCTCTCGTCGGTGATCGACAGCTCGGCGGCCAGGTCCTGCTCGCCGAGCGCGATGCCCGCCACGGCCGGGTGGGCGGCGATGGTGTGCGCGGCGACGATCCCGGCCGCGGACTCCAGCAGCGCGTACGCCCTGACGCCCAGCCCGTCCAGGACGGCGGCCGACTCGACCTTGGGCAGCCGGACCGCGTCGAGCCCCGGCAGGCCGGCCAGCGCGTCGAGGTCGTCGCGCCCGCGCCCGCCCGCCAGGTCGTTGATCCTGACGTGCATCTCGACGGATCCGCTACGGCCTCGGCTCGCCAGGTAGGCGGCGGCGTTGGCCCTGGCCTCGTCCTTGCGGGCGGGCGCGACCGCGTCCTCCAGGTCGATGATGACCACGTCCGCCCCGGAGGCGGCGGCCTTGTCGAACCGCTCGGGCCGGTCGCCGGGGACGTACAGCCAGGTGACGGGGGTGCTCACGCGATCACCCCGTCCTCGCGCAGCCGGGCGATCTCCTCGGCCCCGTAGGCGAGCTCGCCGAGCACCTGGTCGGTGTCCTGGCCGAGGGGCCGTCCCGGCCAGGAGATCGCGCCGGGTGTGTCGGACAGGCGGAACAGCACGTTCTGCATGGTGACCGTGCCCAGTTCCTCGTCCGGCACCTCGATGAAGGTGTCGAGGGCGGCGTACTGCGGGTCCTTGGCGATGTCGGAGACGTCGTAGATGGGGGCGACCGCCGCCTGGGCCTCCTTGAAGCGGGCGATGACCTCGTCGGCGTCGCGTTCGGCGATCCAGGAGGCGACGGCCTCGTCGAGTTCGTCGACGTGCTGGACCCGGCCCTGGCCGCTGGCGAACCAGGGCTGCTCGACCAGGTCGGGTCGGCCGACCAGGGTGACCACGCGTTCGGCGATGGGCTGGGCGCTGGTGGAGATGGCCAGCCAGCGGCCGTCGCGGGTGCGGTAGGTGTTGCGCGGCGCGTTGCTGCTGGAGCGGTTGCCGGTGCGCTGGGGCACGACGCCGAGCGCCTTGTACGCGCTCATCTGCGGGCCCAGGATGCCCAGGATCGGCTCGATGATGGCCATGTCGACGACCTGGCCGCGCCCGGTCTGCTCGCGGGCGCGCAGGGCGACCATGATCGCGTACGACATGGCCAGCCCGGCGATGCCGTCGGCCAGGGCCAGGGGCGGCAGGGTGGGCGGGCCGTCCGGCTGGCCGGTCATGGCCGCGAACCCGCTCATCGCCTCGGCCAGCGTGCCGAACCCCGGCTGGCTCGACATCGGGCCGAACTGCCCGAAGCCGGTCATCCGCGCCACGATCAGGCGGGGGTTGATGTCCATGAGGTCGGCGGGGGCCAGGCCCCAGCGTTCCAGGGTGCCGGGGCGGAAGTTCTCGACCAGGACATCGGAGCGTTCGACCAGGCGGCGCAGGATCTCCTGTCCCTCGGCGCGCGACAGGTCGACGGCGGCGGCGCGCTTGTTGCGCGACAGCGTCTTCCACCACAGGCCCACCCCGTCGACCGAGGCGCCGTGCCCGCGCGAGGGGTCGCCGCGGCGGGGATGCTCGATCTTGATCACGTCGGCGCCGAAGTCGCCGAGCATCATCGCGGTGGATGGCCCGGCGAACAACGTCGCGGCGTCGATGACCCGCAGGTCGGCGAGGCTCGTCATAACGATGTAACTTATAAGAAATATGTCATAGGTCAATACGCTTCTCAGATTGCGGGACACTGATGGTCATGCCGACCAGCGAGCCGCGTCCTCCCATGAGCAAGGCCGAATACGTCTACAACGTGCTGCTCGAGGAGATCCGCACGGCCAGGATCCCCGGTGGCACCGCCCTGCGCGCCGGAGCGGTGGCCCGCAGGCTCGGCGTCTCGGTCACGCCGGTCCGCGAGGCGCTGCGCAGGCTGGAGAAGGACCGGCTGATCAGCTACGAGGCCCACCACGGCGCGACCGTGGTCGACCTGGGCGACGACGCGGTGGAGGAGTACTACGGCCTGCGGGCGGTCGTCGAGGGCCTGGGCGCCCGGCTGGCCGCCACCCGGATCACCGCCGCCGACCTGGCCGCGCTGCGCGAGCTGCACGCCTCGATGGTCCGCGACGCCGAAGAGGGCCGGCACGAGCGGCTGGGCGAGCAGAGCCGGCACTTCCACCTGCGCATCGCCGACATCGGCGGCCCGGCCTTCCTCGGCCAGCACGCCAGGGCGGTCCGCGACAGCTTCCCCGTGCCCGCCGGGGCGTCGCTGTGGCTCGACGACGAGCAGGTCAAGCTGCAGCTCGACGCGCACGAGGGCATCCTGGCCGCGCTGGCCGCCGCCGACGGCGCCGCGGCCGAGCACATCATGATCGAGCACGTACGCCTGGCCGGCGACTACCGCAAGGGCCACTGACCGCCCCCAGCCGGACACCCCCGAGAAGGCGTAGCCCTCGACGAACCGGCGTGCGGAGATTCTGTCACCAGGCGGTGGTCGTCACAGGTCGTGCACGCCTCACCCGGTCGCGTCGAGGGTGGGACGGAGTTCGGCCCAGGCCCATGCTCCGAGCGTCGTGTCGGTCGTGGTCACGGGGGTCCTCGGCTGCTCGGGGACGAATCCCTCGCGCAGTCCGGTCGACATGCCCATGATGGCCTCGACCTGCGCCGCAGACATGCCGGCGCCGGCCAGCGTGGCGCGCATGTCGTCGTCGGCGACGCGGTGGGCGGTGACCGTGCGGCCCAGGACGTCGCCGACCACGGCCACGACGTCGTCCCAGGACAGGTCCTGTGGTCCGTGCACGGCCTGCACCCGGCGTCCCGACCAGTCGGCGCGCAGCAGCAGGGACGCGGCCACCGCGGCGATGTCGGCCGGCGCGACCCAGGAGAACGGCTGGCCGGTGGGCAGGAGCACGGCCACGGTGCCCGAGCGGATGCTGTCGAGCTCGAACAGCAGGTTGCTGAAGAAGTAGCCGCACCGCAGGTGGGTGACGGCCAGATCGGCGTGCTTGGCGACGACCCGGTCCAGCGCCTCCTCGACAAGGGCCAGCCCGTCGATCTCACCGGCGCCCTCGCGCAACTCCGCTCCGACGCTGCTCTGCAGGACGGTGCGGGGGACACGGTTCTCGGCGACCGCGGCGGCGACGACCTCGCCGACCTCGGTGTACGCCGCGACGGGGTCGTCGGCCTCACCGGGCGGCACGACCAGGAACAGCGCGTCGACGCCGCGCGTCGCCTCGGTGACGGCCGCGGCGTCCCGCAGGTCGACCTCGCGGGCGTCGACGAGGTCGCCCCAGGTCGCGCGGGGCCTCGCGGGGTGGCGGCTCAGCAGCCGCGGACGGATGCCGGCGCGGACCAGGTGACCGACCAGGAAGCGGCCGACGTTGCCGGACGGTGCTGTGATTGCGATCTCCATGACATCCACCGTATGGATAGATGTGGCCGGATCCTGTCCGTGATTGTGGCGACACTGGAGTCATGACCGATTTCGCCCCCGCCGATGGCGATCCCGCCGGACGGACCCTCCTGCTGCTGGAGTTGCTGGCCGCCCGGCCGAGCTGGTCGGCTTCCGATCTGGCCGGACGGCTCGAGGTCAGCACCCGCACCGTGCGTCGCGACGTGGCCCGCCTGCAGAGGCTCGGCTACGCCGTCGAGGGCCGGCCCGGGCCGGGTGGCCACTACGCGCTGCGCCCGGGGCACCGGATGCCGCCGCTGGTCTTCCAGGACGACGAGGTCGTGGCTCTGGTGGCGGCCCTGCGCATGGCCGAGGGGACCCTCGCCGGGGACGCCGCGCACCGGGCGCTGGCCAAGCTGTCGCAGGTGCTCCCGCGCCGGCCGCGCGCCGTCCTGGACACCGCCGCCGCGGGCAGCGAGAACGTCGACGGCGAGCGCGGGGGCGTGGAACCCTCGACCCTGGCGGCGCTGCTCCAGGCTGCCGATCAGGACCTCGTGCTGCGGTTCGGCTACCGCGACCGGCACGGAAGCGCCAGCCGGCGGCGGGTGGAGGCGGTGCGGTGCCTCTACACCCGCGGACGCTGGTACGTTCTCGCCCACGACCTCGACGCCGGCGGCTGGCGGGTGTTCCGCCTCGACCGCGTGCGGGAGCCGGAGGCGGGGGAACCGGGGTCCGGCGACCACGGCCGGCCGGCCGACGACCTCGCGACCTGGCTCGCCACGGACTTCGGCCGTCGACCCAAGGGGGTCACTTGAGCACCTGAGTCCGTGCGGACGTCCCCGGATAGACGACGATCAGGAACTCCTGCCGGGCGTCCCCATCCTTTGCCCGGGCCGCCTTCGCCCCCCGCGTGTGCACCCGCACCCGGTAGCGGCCGGCGCCGTGGAGGGCGAGGTTGGGCAGCTCCTGTTCCTCACCGTCGATGATCACCATCTCCCCCTCGGGGCTCACGTACCCGACCTCGACGACCTTCTCCCATCGCTCGACCTCGACCCGGGGGCGCTCGTCGTACACCTCGACGGTGGCGCAGACGTGCGTCTCCTCGTCGGCGGTGAGAATGGTGAGATCGCCGGGCGTGGCCCCGACCAGCTCGTTGGCGGACGCCTTGTCGAAGGAGGAGGGAAAGTCGGTGTCCAGGTCGCCCTCCAGGACATCGAGCGTGCCGGAGGGATCCACCCACAGCATGGCCCTGGCCTGCAGCGAGGGGTGTGCCGGTGGCCGATGCCGGGGTAGGGAGTCGCATCGCCGCCGGGCGGTCGCGATGACGTCCTGTTCGCGTTTCCGGACCGCCTCCTCCTCGGCCGTCTGGCGCCGATTGAGTTCTGGGCACAGATATCCCAGCGTCTTCGAGTTCGCCTCCGTGTCCACCACGAAGCCACGCCTCTCCATGACGGTCTGCATCTCGCGTTGGTCATGACGCAGCGACACCTGACACAGGTGCCGGCCGATCTTGACGAGGCTCTCATCGGGCACGGTGGCGTAGCGCCCGTTGAAGGCCAAGCGCTGCCTGACCGCGCAGACGAACGCGGGCTTCCGCTCCGCGGGTGTGGGCTGCTTGTTCATGAACACGGACATCTTCCACGGCCGGCACACCTTCGACGTGGCCGAGGTGATCCGCTCCGGCCCCTGGTCCCTGCCGTGCGTGGCCAACAGGAGCACCACGACCGCGAACGCCGCCAGCGCGCGGTAAACGCGGTGCCCACGGGGTACGGCGGTGGACAGCGGCGACTTGGACACTCGGAATTCCGATCAAGAGGGACCAGAAGCCGTTCATCCCTACCGGATCTTGTGCACCGGTGTCCAGGAATCCCGCGGACTCGTCAACGCGGATCTACGGGCCGCTCAGGGCGCCACCTCGGCGAGGGCGGAGCCGCGCAGGTCGAAGCCGCCCACATGCGCCAGATAGTCGCCTGCCTCCAGCGGGTCGCCGACGTAGACGCCGCCCGCCTGCCGGACCAGCAGAGCGCCCGCCGCCACGTCCCACGGGTGGGAGCGGGTGCCGTACGCGACGTCGGCCCACCCGGCGGCGACGTGCGCGAGCTTGAGCGCGGCGCTGCCCGGCCGGCGTACGGCGGAGAAGGACTCCAGGAAGCGGCCGTAGCGGCGCAGCGCCCGCTCCCCGTCGAGCTCCAGGTCCAGCGGCGTGGGGTAGCTGGACAGCAGCATCGCCTCCCTGTCACGGGTGGCCCCCTTGCTGCGGATCGGGGTGCCGTTGCACCAGGCGCCCAGCGTGGAGGCGGTGAACTCGTCCTCACGCACCGGGTCGTACACGACGCCCGCCACCAGCTCACCCGCCAGCGCGGCGGCGATGGAGACGCAGAAGAACGGCAGGCCGGCGGCGAAGTTGGCGGTGCCGTCGATCGGGTCGACATACCAGCGCAGCTCGCCCGAGCCGGTGACGCCGCCCTCCTCCCCCACGATCGCGCTGCCGGGCCAGCGGGCGGTGATGACGGCGCGGATCGTCTCCTCCGCCGCCCGGTCATGCTCGGTGACCGGGTCGTGGAAGTCGCGCTTGGTGGCGACCGGCGGTCTCGATCTGAAGGCCTTGCGCAGCCTCGGCCCGACCGCCCTGGCCGCCTCCGAGGCGGTGTCGAGCAACTGTGTCGCGTCCATGTCTCCTCCGGGGGCACTTCACGCTCATCAGCACGGTCATGCCCAATTCCGCGCATTCGACGTACATCCCCTATTATGTCAAGACAGCAGATTGTCATGACCTACTGCCTACGCGCGAGATTTGTCAGGACATTCTGACCTGGGTTAATCTGATCAGCATGACCGCGAACCTGGCGATCGACCTGGACCGCTCCAGCCCCGTGCCGCTCTACTTCCAGGTGGCCGAGCAGATCGCCGAGGCGATCCGGCGAGGCGACCTGGCGCCCGGCTCCCGGCTGGACAACGAGATCCTGCTCGCCGACAAGCTGGGCCTGTCGAGGCCCACGATCCGCCAGGCCATCCAATATCTGGTGGACAAGGGCCTGCTGGTCCGCAAGCGCGGCGTCGGCACCCAGGTGGTGCACGGGCAGGTCAAGCGCTCGGTCGAGCTCACCAGCCTCTACGACGACCTGCGCCGCTCGGGCCAGGAGCCGGCGACCCAGGTCCTCGCCTTGGAGCCCCGGCCGGTGAGCGAGGAGATCGCCGCCGTCCTGGGCGTCGAGCCCGGCGCCGACGTGCTCTACCTCGAACGGCTCCGCTTCGCCGCCGGCGAGCCGCTGGCCGTGCTGCACAACTGGCTGCCGCTGGGCCTGGCCCAGCTGACGGCGGCCGACCTGGAGGGCCGCGGCCTGTACGAGCTGCTGCGCGGCGCGGGCGTGCGGATGCGGGTGGCCAACCAGCGCATCGGCGCCCGCGCGGCCAACCAGGCCGAGGCCAAACTGCTGGACGAGCGGCGCGGCGCCCCGCTCCTGACCATGCTCCGCACCACCTACGACGACCAGGGCAGGGCCGTCGAGCACGGCTCACATGTCTACCGGGCCTCGCTCTACTCCCTTGAGGTCACCCTCATCGAGCGCTGAGGCCGCGCGCCGCTTGACGTACCAGGTGGTGGCGATGCCGCACAGCACCGCCGCCACGAGCCCCACCCACGAGAAGCCCTTCAGCCACTTCTCGGCGACCATGCCGAGATAGAAGATCACCGCGGTGGTGCCGCCCGCCCAGACGATCCCGCCGAGCACGTTGGCGATCAGGAAGCGCCAGTACGGCATGCGCAACGCCCCCGCCAGCGGCCCGGCCAGGATGCGCAGCAGCGCGATGAAGCGCCCGACGAACACGGCCCACACCCCGAACCGGTCGAAGTAGTGCTCGGCCTTGCCGATGTGGCCCGGCCCGAAGTGCTTGGGGAAGCGCCGTCCGAGCCGCTCGAACAGCGGCCTGCCGCCCTTGCGGCCGATGGCGTAGCCGATGGAGTCGCCGACGATCGCCCCCGCGCTCGCGCAGACGCCCACCCACACGGGGCTGACGACGCCCTTGGCGGACAAGAGCGCGGCGCTGACCAGCACGATCTCGCCGGGCAGCGGGATGCCGAGGCTCTCGATCCCGATCACCAGGCCGACCAGGGCACACAGCCACGCGGGCGGGATGGCCTGCAGCAGTTCGTCGATGTGCACGCAGCAACCCTAGCCCGGCGGGCCGCCATAGGCGGACGTTCATCTTCAGGCGGTGGCCTGGTCGAGGAGTTCGAGCAGATGGTGGTACGGCTCACCGGTGGCGCGGGTCAGGCCGAGTTCGCAGGTGCGGTTGACCGAGGCGTGCGCGGCGAAGTCGCCGACCCGTACGGCGGCGGCTTCTGCGTGGGTGGCCGAGGCGGTGAGCTCCGGGTGGAGCAGGCCGCGGTCGCCGGCGAAGGCACAGCACTGCCATCCGTCAGGGACGACCACCCGCTCGGCGACCGCTTCGGCGATGCGGGTGATGGCGGCGTCCAGGCCGAGGCGGGTGGAGGAGCAGGTCGGGTGCAGGGCCAGGGACGGGCGGCGGCGGTGCACGGTCAGGCGGGGCAGGAGGTGCTCGGCGGTGAAGGCGACCGCGTCGAGCACCTGGAGGTCCTGTCCCAGCGAGTCGGTCAGGCGGTGGAAGCCCTCGGTGCAGGAGGCGGCGTCGCTGACGACCGGGATCCGGCCCTGGCCGGAGGCTTTGAGCCCAGTGGCTTCGAGCAGGGTGTCGCGCACGCGGCGGGCCATGAGGTCATGGCCGTCGGTGTAGCCCTTGGACGACCAGGGAGTGCCGCAGCACAGGCCGCCGATCCCCGCCGGAATGTGCAGCCGCACGCCCGCCCGCGCGGCCAGGCGGGTGAACGCCGACATCACGCCGGGGCCGCCGTCGGCGGGGGCGAACAAGGTGTTCAGGCAGGACGGGATGTACACCGCGTCCGCGTTCTCCACCGGATCCGGCCGGCGGCGCTTCCCGCCCCGCGGCAGGTCGCGGGTCCACTCTGGAACGGCCTCGGAGCCGGTGACGGCGCGAGCGGCACGACCGGCCGCCTCCGGCAGAAGGGGCGGGACCGCCTTCGCCGTGTCCAGCGCCAGGTCGAGCGCGCCGGTCACCCCGCTCCAGTGCTTGGCGGCGGCCTTCCAGCCCTTCTGGGCCAGGCGGCCGTGACGCTCGCCGCGCAGGCGCTTGGTCAGGTCGCCGGTGTTGATCAAAACGGGGCAGGCGGTGGCGCACATGCCGTCCACGGCGCAGGTGTCCAGGGCGTCGTAGCCGTACTCCTCCTCCAGTTGGCGGGCGAGCTCGTGGTCGCCCGCGGCGTGGGCGGCGGCCAGCTCGCGGCGCAGCACGATGCGCTGGCGCGGGGTGGTCGTCAGGTCGCGGCTGGGGCAGACCGGCTCGCAGTAGCCGCACTCCACGCACCGGTCCACCTCGGGCTCGACGGTGACGACGGCCTTGAGGTCCCGCAGGTGCGCGTCGTCCCGGTCGGTCAGGACGACGCCGGGGTTGAGCGCGCCGGCCGGGTCGCACAGGCGCTTGACCTCGCGCATCACCTCATACAGCTCATCACCGTATTGGCGGCGTACGAACGGGGCCATGACGCGGCCGGTGCCGTGCTCGGCCTTGAGGGTGCCGCCCCGGGCCAGGACGGCCCGCACCATGTCCTCGGTGAAGTCGGCGTAGCGCTCCAGGTCGGTGTCGAAGCGCTCGTTGAGCATGAAGTGCAGGTTGCCGTCCTTGGCGTGGCCGAAGATGACGCTGCGCTCGTAGCGGTGCTCGGAGAACAGGGCGATCAGCTCGTCGCACAGGTCGGCCAGGGCGGGCACCGGAACGGCGACGTCCTCCAGCAGGGCGGTGGTGCCGCTGGGGCGGGCGCCGGCGACGGAGGCGTACAAGCCTTTGCGGATATGCCACAACGCGGCCCGGCCGCCCGCCTGCCTGCTCAGCCGTGCCGGGGCGGACAGTGGCAGCTTCGGGAACAGCTCCTCGGCCGTCCGTTCACGTTCGGCCAGGAGGTCCGGGTCGGCTTCCTGCCATTCGATCAGCAGGGCGGCGTGCTCGGCGACGGCGAGCGTGCGCAGCACCTCGTCGGCCTTGGGGTCGGTCTGGGCCACGCGCAGGGATTCGGCGTCCAGCAGTTCGACGGCGGCGGGCGTGGCGGCGACCAGATCGGGCATCGCGGCCATGGCCTGGCGCAGGGTGGGGAAGACGAGCAGGCCGGTGGCGGCCAGCGGGTGGGCGGGGACCGTGCGCAGCACCGCCTCGGCGACGAAGCCCAGGGTGCCTTCGCTGCCGATGGCCAGGTGGGCCAGGATCTGCACGGGCGAGGAGTGGTCGAGGAAGCTGTTGAGGCCGTAGCCCATGGTGTTCTTCAGCGAGAACTGGGCGGTGACGCGGCCCACCGAGTCGGGGTTGCCGCGCACGCGCTCGCGCAGCCGTTCCAGGCCGTCGGCCAGCGCGGGCTCCAGGGCGCGCAGCCGCTCGTCGGCGTCGGGGGCGCCGGTGTCGATGACGGTGCCGCTGGGCAGTACCAGCGTCATCGACTCCAGGGTCTGGTAGGTGTTGGCGTGCGTGCCGCAGGTCATGCCGCTGGAGTTGTTGGCCACGACGCCGCCGATCGTGCACGCCGACTCACTCGCCGGGTCCGGGCCGAGCTTGCGGCCGTACGGCGCGAGGCGGGCGTTGACCTGCCGCAGCACCGCGCCCGGCTGCACCCGCACCCGCGCCCCGCCGTCCAGCACCTCGATGCCGCGGAAATGCCGCCGGGTGTCCACGAGGAGGTGCTCGCTGACCCCCTGCCCGCTCAGGCTGGTGCCGCCGGAACGGAAGGTGAGCGGCAGGCCCGTACGCAGCAGCGCCGCCACCTGCTCCGCGCTCTCGGGCACCAGGACCGCCTGCGGGGTGAGCAGGTAGTGCGAGGCGTCGTGCGCCATGCCGAGCCGGTCGCTGGCCCTGGTGCGGGCGATCCCGGGGACGGCTGCCTCCACCGCCGACAGTAGGGCGGCATCGGGGACGGGCATCGTGCTGCTCACGCGTGCTTGCCTCACAGTCGCGGATCGATGTGGATCTTCGGCCCCGGCCCGGCGTCGTCGGGCCGGTGCCCGGCCAGGACGTCGGCCGTCGCGGCCAGGCCGACCGTGGCGGCCACCAGCGGGCGGGGGGCCGGCGAACCGTCGGCGTAGGCGGCGATGGCGCCCGCCAGCCCGGCCGAGCCGCCGAGTATGCCGACGGCGGTGACGTCCCGCAGCAGCAGGTCGCGGGTGTCGAGGGTACTCGGTGTCCCGGCCAGGCCGATGTAGACGACGCGTCGCGCGGGCTCGACGAGGTCGAGCGCCAGGGCGGGCAGCCGCGGGGCGTTGGAGGCGTCGACCACGGCATGCCACGGCAGCTCGGGCAGCGTCTGCCGGGTCCAGACGCCGGTGAGGCCGAGGGCCCGCGCGACATCGGGGGTGTGCAGCCCCATCAGGTGCACTTCTACGCCTTCCGCGCGGGCGAACAAGGCCACGAGCAGGCCGATCGCGCCCGTGCCGAGGACCAGCAGCCGCTCCCCCGGCCGCAGCCCGGCGGCGCGGAAGGCCCTGAGCGCGTTGGCGCCCGGCTCGACCAGCGCGCCGAGCGTGGCGTCCATCATGTCGGGCAGCGCGTGCAGGGCCGTGGCCGGCACGGCGAGCTGCTCGGCCAGCGCTCCGGGGCGGCCGCGGCTGATGCCGATCTCCACCATGTCGGCGCAGACGTGGTGGTTACCGGCCTGGCAGCGGTCGCAGCGGCCGCAGCCGAGCATGGTGTCGCCGGTGACCCGGCGGCCCAGCCAGCCGTGGTCCACGCCCTGGCCGACCGCGCTGACCACCCCGGTCCACTCGTGACCGGGGCGCAGCGGGTACCAGGACCGGCCGGTACGCAGATAGCTCATCTCGCCGGTGAACAGCTCCACGTCGGTGCCGCACACGCCCACCCGCTCGACGTCCACGACCACCTCGCCGGGGGCGGCGATCGGCGGCTCGACCTCCCGCACCTCGGCCTTGCCCGGGCCGGTCAGGACGAGGGCGCGCACTAGCGGGGCCCTGCGACCCGCTGGCGCTGGCTGCCGAGCCCGTCGATGGCGAGCTCCATCACGTCGCCGGGCTGGAGCCAGATCTGGGGCTCGTGGCCCATGCCGACGCCGGGCGGGGTGCCGGTGTTGATCAGGTCGCCGGGTTCCAGCACCATGAACTGGCTCAGGTGGTGCACGATGACGTACGGATCGAAGATCATCGTCTTGGTGGTGCCCGTCTGGCGGCGCACGCCGTTGACGTCCAGCCGCATGCCGAGATCGGTGACGTCGGCGATCTCGTCGGGCGTGACCAGCCAGGGACCGGCGGGGTTGAACGTCTCGGCGGACTTGCCCTTGCTCCACTGCCCGCCGCGCTCCATCTGGAAGGCGCGCTCACTGACGTCGTTGACCACGCAGTAGCCGGCGATGACGTCGCGGGCCTGCTCGACCGAGTCCAGGTAGGAGGTACGGCGGCCGATGACGATGCCCAGCTCCACCTCCCAGTCGGTCTTCGTCGAGCCGCGCGGGATGCGCACCTCGTCGTAGGGGCCGACGAGCGTGTTGGGCGACTTGGTGAACAGGATCGGCTCATCCGGGACGGCCTGGCCGGTCTCGGCGGCGTGGTCGCTGTAGTTGAGGCCGATGCACAGGATCTGGTGCGGCCGGGCGATCGGCGCGCCGACCCGCTCGCCGGCGAACTCCGCCACCTGGCCGGCCGCGATACGTTCGGCGACCGGCCCGGCCAGCAGGGCCGTGCCGCCGGCGCCGAAGAAGCGCTCGTCGAAGTCTGGCGTCAGGTCAGAGACGTCGACGTAGTGGGTGTCGTCCACGCGGACGACGGGCTTTTCGGCGCCGGGGGCGCCGATGCGCATGAGGTACAAGATCAGTCTCCGTGAATCTTCATCAGGGCGGTGGCGGGCCTCACGAGAGGTCCTTGCCGGACACGATGGCGCGGATGGCGGGCAGGTCGGCGACGAGCTTGTCCAGCGGCGTGCGGTAGGCCAGGCCGCTGACGCTGATCGCGCCGCTGGGCACGGCGGGTGAGTTCAGGTACGCCGGGACCGCCAGGCAGTTGACGCCCGGCTCGTTCTCCTGGTCGTCGACGGCGTAGCCCTGCTCACGGACACGTACCAGCTCGGTGTGCAGCTCCTCGACCGTGCCGAGCGAGCGCTCGGTCGGCCGCTCCAGCGTCCGGCCGCCCACCCACGCGCGTACCGCGTCCGCGTCCGGCAGGGTGCAGGAGAGCAGCATCTTGCCGACACCGGTGCAGTGGGCCGGGTTGCGTCCGCCGACGACCGAGGTCAGCCGCACCGCGCCGGCGGCCGGGTCCAGCTTGGAGCGGTAGATGACCGAGGCGCCGTCCAGCACCGCGTAGTGAGCCGTCTCGCCGTACCGCTCGCACAGCGCCTTGAGGATCGGGATGACCCGGACGTGGTCGGGCCGGGCCTCGTGGTGGGCGAAGGCCATCCGCAGGAACTCATCCCCCAGCACGTACTGGCCGTGGCCGTTCTGGGCGGCGAACCCGGCGCGGCGCAACGCGGCCAGGGCGCGATGCGCGGTCGGCTTGGGACTGGCCACCGCGCGGGCCATCTCCTCCAGGCCGATCCCGTCGGGGTGGCGGGCCAGCTCGGCCAGCACCGCCAGCACCCGATCGGACCCGACGAGCTTGGGCTCATCCACAGGCTCGGACATAATTCCGAATGTTAGACCATCATTCCAAAAGCAGGAAGTTCTCTCTTAATCGGCTTCGACGGCGAGCATGACCAGCCCGGCGGCATCAGCAGCCCCGCTCGGGTCGCGTCCGCTCCGAAGCCGTTGGCCGGCGTCGGGTGTGCTGGTCACGGATGGATGCCGAAGGGCCCGAGCAGGCCGGTATCGATGCGCATGGACTCCAGCAGGCCGAAGGCGTTGTCCTTGGTGAACACGTCGGCGGCGGCCAGCGTCCCGAGGTAGTCGGCGATGACCGGGGCGGCGGCCTGCTGGGCGACCGCGTCCAGGTAGCCGGCGAAGACCGCCCACGCGTTGCCCGCCGGACCGTACTTGCCGAAGAACGGCGCCGGGTCGAGGCTGGAGACCGTGTCACGGACGCTGGTCCGCAGGTCGGCCAGATATCGCTGTTGCAGGTGGCCGTCGGCGCGGATGCCGAGGCGGCCGAGGTGGCCGCCGACGAGGGTGCGCCACGGATATCTCATGGCGATGTCGTGGGCCCGCAGCCAGCCGGGGATGTCCTGGGAGACGGCCAGGTTCTTGAACGGCACCCAGCCGGGATAGAGCACGTCTACCACCATCAGGGTCTCCTGCTTGGGGGCGTAGATGAAAATGTTGTCGGGTGAGTGGTTGGGGCCGTGGTGGGCCAGTTCGAGACGCTCGCCGCCGACCAGCAGGACATGGTGATCGTCGAAGGTGAGCGTGGGCGCCGGCCGGTTCGGGTCCGCGTCGCGGCGCAGGAGTCTCGCGGTCTCGGTATGTCCGATGCGGATGACGTCCTTGTCGAGGATCGAGGCGGCTCCGATGTGGTCGGCGTGCGAGTGGGAGTAGATGAGGTGGGTCACCTTCCGGGGGCGGCCGTTGGCCCGGGTGACCTCCTCGATGGCGCGCAGCAGATTGTGCCCGATGGTGGGGGGCGCATCGACCAGGACGACGCCCTGGCGCGTGGTCAGGAACATGGCCTGATAGGAGGAGTCGGTGACCCAGTACAGGTCGCCGTCGATCCGGCCGACGAAGTAGCCCTTCTCATTGAGTTTCGGGCCCTTCGCCGCCTCGGGGATGGGCGCGTAGTCGGGCAGGGCGCCGGATGCCGGCGCCTCGCCGGCCCGGAGCAGGCCGGCGGCCAGGGGCAGCGCCGATGCGACGGTCGCTCGGGCGAGGAAGGTTCGCCTGCTCGAGTGGGCGGTGGAGTGGATCATGCGGGTCGTCTCCCTTCGTAAGGTGTGGCCGCACCGCGACAGGCGCGGGGAATCTCGCCTGTCGCGGTGCCGGACGGCTCGTCGTCGTGTGGGATCAGCCGGTGGCGCGGGCCGCCGCCGTGATGAGGGCGGTGGTGGCGTCAGGCCGGGAGATCATGACCACGTGTGAGGCCTGCCTGACTTCGCTGGTGTGCGCGCCGGCGCGCTGGGCCATGAACCGCTGGGCCGCGGGCGGGATGGCCTGGTCGGCGCCGGCGACCAGGTACCAGGAGGGGATGGTCTTCCAGGCGGGCGGTCCGCTCGGGGAGCCGAGCGCGGCCAGGGCGGCCGGACGCTGGGTGGCGGCCATCAGCTCGGTGTCGCGGGCGGGTAGATCGGCGGCGAAGGCGGCGTGGAACTTGGCCGGATCCACATAGGCGTCGGTGCCGGTGCCGCCGCCGGGCAGCGGGTACTGGCGGGTGATCAGGCTGGTGGGCAGTTGGCTGCCGGGGAACTCACCGGTCAGGTCGAGCGCCGACTCGGCCTCCTCGGGTGCGAACGCGGCGATGAAGACCAGGGCCTTGACATTGGGGTGGCCGGTGGCGGCGTTGGAGATGACCGCTCCGCCGTAGGAGTGGCCGACCAGGATGACCGGTCCGTCGATGGTGGAGACGACGCTCGACAGGTAGGCCGAATCACCTGCCAGGTCACGCAGGGGGTTGGCGGGGGCGATCACCGGGTAGCCGGCCCTTTGGAGCCGGGCGACGACCTTGTTCCAGCTCGAGGCGTCGGCGAACGCGCCGTGGACCAGCACCACGGTGGGTTTGGCCGTCTGCCGGCTCGCCGCGGTGGAGGCGGTGGCCGATGAGCAGAGAACCGTGACCAGGATGGCCAGGACGGCCAGCGTCACGGACAGCAGGATCCCGCTTCTCGGCCGGGAGAGCGGAGAGGTCTGTGGGGACGCGTACGCGGACATGGCGGATCTCCTTGGTGGGGTGGGGTTCTCAAGCGAGGCGCTGAGGCAGCGCGAGGCTCCAGCCGTTGTCCGCCCGTCGGGCAGGGCCGGGGCACAGGGGTGGCGCGGCGTGGTGGAGCGGTGCGCCTAGGCCGCAGGTGGAGGACCGGCCACGCGCAGGCGGTACGCCTCGGCCGAGGCGACGATGGCTTCGATGTCGAAGGCGGCCGGCGCGTCGTTGACGTCGGAGATGGGCGAGCCGTTGGCGGCGAACCACTTCTCGATGCCGGCGGGGCCGAAGGCGACGACCATGCGGGCGTCCGGTGAGCGGACCAGGTAGCTGTGCGGGACGCCGCGAGGGCCGTGCGCGACGGCACCGGCGTGCAGGTCGTGGCGGTCGTCCCCGACGAAGAAGGTGATCTCACCATCGAGCACGATCCAGATCTCGTCCTCTGCCTCGTGCACGTGCAGGGGTGGCGCGTGGCCCTTGGGGTCGGTGAACTCCATCAGGCTCAAGGTGCCGCCGGTCGCCGTACCCGGCACCAGGATCTGGACCCGGCCGCCGAGGAACCAGAAGGGGTTCTGCGTGTCACCGGTGTGGGGTGGACGTCTCTTGTTCATGGTGTGCTCCTGGGTCAGTTCTTCTTGAGGAAGCGCAGGAGTGTGCGGGTGAGCTGTTCGGGCTGTTCCTCGAAGATCCAGTGACCGGAGTCCTCGATGACGATCCCGGTCACATCGCTGGCGTACCGGCGGACTTGGGTGGGGACGAAGTCACCGAGGCTGCCGCGGGCGCCGATGGCGAGCACGGGCATGGTGAGCTTCTTCCGGCCATAGGCGCTGTTGTCGGCGACGTCCTTGGGAAGGGCGCGAAACCATTCGAAACTCGCCCGCAGGTGGGCATCGTCGCGCAGGTGGCGGGCGTACTCGCGGACCTGTTTGTCGCTGACCCCGTTCTTCTTGACTTCGAGGGAGTCGACGAAACGCTCCACCCACTGCTCTTCCCTGCCGTTCACCATGCGCTCGGGCAGGCCGTTGGCGACACTGAAGTAGCCGAAGTTCCAAAAGCCCGGTCCCTTCGCAGTGAGGGAGGGGAAGGTGTAGAGGGTCGTGTCGGGGATGGGCGCCTCGCTGAGCACCAGCTTGGTGACGTCGCCGGGGTGGGCGGCGGCGTAGGCGTAGGCGACCATCGTGCCGATGTCGTGCCCCACGAGCCTGATGCGCCGCTCGAGGCCGAGCGTGGTCAACAACCTGTGCACGTCGGCGGCGAGGGTCTTCTTGTCGTAGCCACCGGCGGGTGCGTCGCTTTTGCCTGCTCCGCGGAGGTCCGGCGCGATGACGGTGTAGTGCTTGGCGAGTTCGGGCAGGACTTCGCGCCAGGTGTACCAGGTTTGCGGATATCCGTGCAGCAGGACCAGCGTCGGCCCGTTCCCACCGCGTACGTAGTTGATCGCGACGTCGCCGACCTGAACTCTCCGCTCCCGGAAACCCGCCGGAACACGCGGCTCATCGCCGGTCTCCGACGGCGCCTTGGAGGCAATGGCTGTGATGGGCACCGGGGCGGCCTGGGCGGAGGCGGCAGGGGCGAGGTAGGCGAGCATGCCGATCACCGCGATCGGGATGACGGCGCCGCGGCGGAGCTTCGGGTCCAGGATGGAGTGGGTCCTTTTCACAAGACGTTCCCCTGTTCGAGGCGAGCGATGGCCGTAGGCCGCTGGACGCGCCGACCGCGCGGTCCGGCTCGCCGATCTCTCCACGCTGGACCGGGGCGTCGTCGGCGGTTTGCCGGGAGCTCGGCATCACTGCTCAAGGAGCGCTGGGTGTTCATGGGGCAAACCGTAAAAACCGCCTCGCTTGCCGCGCGAGCGTCACCTGACTGCGTCACCGAGCGCTAGGTGACTGTCCCGGACCGTGTACATCGCTCAGCGCGGGCTTGATGCGAGCGTCTCGTGCCGCCGATTCCGCGCAGGGCGACCAATGCCGCTGTCACCGGTCTTCCCCGTAAGCTTTGGGTGATCTCCATCAGAACGCGGAGAAGGAGCACTCGATCACCGCCCCACCCAGCTTCGCGGAGGTGCTGCGTCGCCATCGGCACGCGGCACGTCTGACGTTGGAGCAACTCGCCGAGGCCTCGGGGGTCAGTGACCGGACGCTGTCGGACATGGAACGCGGGCGCAGCAAGGGCCCCCAGCATCGGACCGTCACGGCGCTGGCCGACGCCCTCGGCCTGACGGACGCCGACCGCAAACAGCTCGTCGAGCTGGCGCGCGAGGGCCGCCTGCGCGATCACTGGGCCCGCCCGACCGGGCTGTGCGAGCTGCCGCGCTCCGTCGACGACTTCACCGGCCGAGTCGCGGAACTGGCCTGGACCGGCGACCTCTTACGCGCCGGGGACGCGCCGGGCGCCGCGGGCGTGCGGCTCATCACCGGCTCTGCCGGGCTGGGCAAGACCACGCTGGCCGTCCGCGCCGCCCACGCCCTGCGGCCGGACTTCCCCCACGGAGTGTTCTTCCTCGACCTGTTCGGCATGTCCGCGCGGCCGCTGCCCGTCGACGAGGCCCTGGGCATGCTGCTGCGCGCACTCGGCATCGCGGATCAGCAGATCCCGGGCGACGTCGCCGGACGTGCGTCCTTATACCGGTCCCTGCTGCGTGACCGGCTCATACTGATCGTGCTCGACAACGCCGCCTCCGAGGAGCAGGTCCGGCCGCTGCTGCCGGGCGGCGGCGCGGGCAAGGCCCTGGTGACCAGCCGCCGCCTGCTGGCCGGTCTGGAAGGAGTACGCAGACTCGGCCTCGGGCCCTTGCCCCTGCTGGAGGCCACCGAACTGCTGACCGGAATCCTGAAAGACCGCGGCGCCTCGGACGAAGGATCGGCCGTCGGGCAGCTCGCGCGGCTCTGCGGCGGTCTGCCCCTCGCGCTCCGGATCACCGGAAACCGGCTGGTCAGCCGGCCCGGCTGGAACGCCGCCGACCTCGCCGCCCGGCTGACGAACGAGGAGCGCCGCCTGGACCAGCTCAGCGCCGGCGACCTCAAGATCGCCACCGCGTTCGGGTTGTCCTACGAGCAGCTGGCCCCCTCAACGCGGCGAGTCTTCCGCCGGCTCGCCCTGGTGCCGGGTCACAGCTTCGAGGCCGCTCTCGCCGCCGTGGTGGGCGGCACGTCGATCGAGGGGGCATGGGACGCCCTCGACGAACTCGTCGACCTCGGCCTGCTGCAGGACAGCACGTCGGGACGCTACCGCTTCCACGACCTGGTCCGGCTGTTCGCCCGCGACCGGCTTCGGGAGGAGGAACCCGCGGCCGAGCACGACGCGCTCACCGTGACGATGACGTCGTGGCTGCTGCGGACGGCCACCACCGCCGGGCGGTGGTTCGAGCCCACGTACGGCCGTCCCGACCGGACCGACCCCGACCTCACCGACCTGTCCTCCCCCGAGAAGGCCGACCACTGGCTGCGCGTGAACGCGGACAACTGGCTGGGCGCGTTACGTCAGGCGGCGAGCATCGGCCGCTTCGCCGCCGTCCTCGACTGCGCCGAGTCCATGGACTGGTTCTCCGACCGATGGATGCACGCGCCGCACTGGTACGAGGTCTTCACCCTCGGTGCCGAGGCCGCCGCCGTCCTGGGCGATCCGGCCCGGCAGGCCGCGCAGCTGAACATGCTGGCCTGGGTCCATCTGGTGCCGCGAGAGGACCTGAAGACCACGCTGCGCTACACAGCCCAGGCGATAGACCTGGCAACCCGCAGCGGTGCCACCACGCAGATCGCCCTGGCCCACCACCACGCGGCCGGCGCGCTTCGACGGCTCGGGCGGCTCGATGAGGCCATCGCGTCGGAAACCCAGGCAGCCGAGATCCACAAGGCCAACGGCGACATCGATCGGTACTGCCACTGCCTCGGCGCCCTCGGCACCTGCCTGCGCGATGCCGGACACCACACCAAAGCGCTGGAGCAGTACCTCGACTTGCTGGCACTGCTGAACGACGACCGCTCGGGGATAACACCGAGCGTCGCGGCGTTCACCCGGCCGATCGCGCTTGCCCGCGTCGGCGAATGTCTGGGACTGCTCGGCCACCGGCCCGAAGCGATCACCAAGCTCACCGAGGCGATCAGCCTCATGGAGCAGGCTCAGTTGTCCGTCCCGCAGGCACACTCCCTGGAGACACTGGCGGCCATGCTGGCCGACGAGGACCGGACCGGCGAGAGCCGCCAGACCTACGCGCGGGCGGCCGAGGTGTACGAGACCATCGGCGACGCCGAGGCGAGCAGCCGCTGCCGCGACCTGGCGAACGCCGCGCCCTGACAGTTCCCCGCGCTACTTCTGCGTCCTGTTCTGCGTGGCCGCGCCAGGTGCGCGCGACTTGGATGGAGTGCACCGGGACCGGCGCCGGGCCGGTCCATCCAGCTCAGGAGCGAGCATGACCACCGTCAGGAACATCGTGCTCGTCCACGGTGACTTCGTGGACGGATCCGGCTGGCGGGGCGTCTACGACGAGCTGACCAGGGACGGACTCCGCGTCCACATCGTGCAGACCCCCACACTGTCGCTGGAGGATGACACCGCGGTGACCCGCCGGGTCCTGGACGGCCTCGACGGCCCGGCCGTCCTGGTCGGCCACTCCTACGGCGGGGTCGTCATCAGCGAGGCCGGCACCCACCCCAACGTCGCGTCGCTGGTGTACGTCGCCGCGTTCATGACGGACTCCCAGCTTGCGTGGAGCGTGGACGCCCTCGACGGGTCGGTCACCGAACCGGCGTGGCGGCACAAGCCCAGCTGGTACCTCGTGGCGACCGAGGACCGGATGATTCCGCCGCCGGCCCAGCGCATGATGGCCGAGCGCGCCGGAGCGAAGGCCGTCGAGGTCATCGGCGGCCACGCCGTCCACGTCTCCCAGCCCGCCGCGGTCGCCGGCCTCATCCGCGAGGCCGCCGCCTGACGACGTCCGCCCTCGCGCGATCGGATACCGGCCGCATCCGGCCGGACAGTTCCATGAAGTGACAAGGCGCTGCTCAGAAGGCGTTCAAACAGCGCCGCCGCATGCGAGCCGCCCAGAACACACCCGCAGAACTGAGCGCATCAGTGAAAGGCCGGAATCCCCATGACTCGCGTTCCCGACCAAGGCCTGGTCCTCGTCCTCGGCGGCCCCCTCATCACCGCCATCCCCGAAGAAGGCGCGGCATCCGACCGCGGGAACGCCACACCCTCTGGCCAGGAGCGATCTGTCGACAGACGTGACAAGGCCGGCTCACCGGTCAGTCCCCGCCCGGAGGCCAAGTTCGCTGGACGGGACACCGAGCGCAAGCGAGCATGGCTTCATATGTCAGCGGACCGGTCGGCGAGCGCGCTTTTCGGGCGGGAGTCCGAACAGCGGCGTCTCGGCGATTTCGTGGACGGCGTCCGCGAGAGCGGTGGGGCGCTGCTGGTGCGGGGCGAGGCGGGCATCGGGAAGTCGGCGTTGCTGCTGGACACGGCGAGAATCGCGGCCGCCCGGGGCATGCGGATCCTGCGGACGACCGGTGTGGAATCAGAGACGCACATGCCCTTCGCCGGTCTGCATCAGGTGCTGCTTCCGCTTCGTACCGAGATCGGGGAGCTGCCCGCCCCCCAGCGCGACGCGCTGGGGGCGGCGTTCGGGTTGACCGACGCCCGGGTGCCCGACCCATTCCTCATCGCCTTGGCGGCGCTGAACCTCCTGGGCGAGGCCGCCGCCCGCTCGCCCGTCCTGCTCCTTGTCGAGGACGCTCACTGGCTGGACCGCGCCAGCGCCGACGTGCTCGCGTTCGTCGCGCGGCGGCTGGACTCCGAACCGATCGTGCTGCTGGCCGCGATACGCGACGGTTTCTGGAGCCCTCTTGACGAGGCAGGGCTGCCCGAGTTGCTGCTCGATCGGCTCGATGACACGGCCGCGACCGCCTTGCTGGACGCCTGCAGCCCCAACCTGACGCCGACGGTGCGCACCCGGTTGCTGCGGGAGGCCGCGGGAAACCCGTTGGCCCTGGTCGAGCTGCCGATCGCCGCGCAAACGCAGGACAGGAAGGGGCCCCTGCCGCCGGGGTGGCTCCCGCTGACCACCCGGCTGGAACAGACCTTCACCGCCCGCACGTCGGGGTTGCCCCCGACCCTTCGGACCATGCTGCTGGTCGCCGCGCTCAACGACAGCACCGCCCTTTCCGAGACCCTCGACGCCACCGCGCTGATCACCGGCGTACCGGTCACGGCAGACGATCTGGCTCCCGCCGTCACCGTACGGCTGATCGACGTGCACGAAACCGGGGTGTCGTTCCGGCACCCGCTCATGCGCTCGGCGATCTACCAGGGGGCGAGCATCTCCCAGAGGCACGCGGCGCACGGCGCCTTGGCCGACGTTCTCACCGGCCGGCCGGATCGTCGCCTCTGGCACCGCGCGGCATCCACCGCCAGGCCGGATGAGAGCATCGCCGTCGAGCTGGAGACCGCGGCCAAAAGCAGCCGACGTCGGGGCGACCTGTTGTCGGCCGTCGCGGCGCTGGAGCACGCGGTCAGGCTCAGCGAGAATCCCGCTTACCGGTGTGAACGGCTGGTGCGGGCCGCCGAGTACGCGGCTGAGATGGGACGGCGCGATATCGTCGTGCGACTGCTGGGCGAAGGCGAGCGGCTACGGCTGACGGCCCAGCAACGGGCCCGTATCGTGTGGATCCGCGAGAGCTTCGAGGATGGCATCCGCGACCACAGCGCGGCAGCGCATTCTCTGGCCGACCTCGCCGAGACGATGGCGGCGCAGGGAGACGTCGATCTCGCGCTGAAACTCCTGTCCAGCGCGTCCTTGCGCTGTTTCTGGGCTCATGCTGACGAGCAGTCGCGGCAACGCGTCGTCACCGTGGCCGAGAGCCTGCCCGTCGACGATCTGGACGGGCGGCTGCTGACGGTCTTGGCGTTCGCGGCTCCGATCGAGCGGGGCAAGGTCGTGATCGAGCGATTACGCCATCTGGCCGCCCACCCGACCGGCGACCGGTTGGCGGCCAGCCTGCTCGGCAGCTCGGCATTGATGGTGGGGGCGTTCGACCTGTCGGCGGAATTCTGCGCCGCGTCGCTGCCGGCCCTGCGCACGCAGGGCCGGCTCAGCCTGCTGGCACGAGCCCTCGGCGCACAGGCCTGGAGTGCGGCCCGGCTGGCCGACCTGAGCGTGGCCATCCCCGCGGCCGAGGAGGCCGCCCGTCTGGCGCACGAGACTTCCCAGCCGCTGATGCACGCCATCGCCCAGGCCTCGGGCGCGGTGCTCGCCGCGCTACGCGGCGAGCAGGATCGCGTGGAGAGCCTCGCGGTAGCGGCCGAGCAGGTGGCCCTGCCCATCGGAGCCCGCCCAGTGCTGGCCACGGTGCAGCTCGCGCGTGGGCTCGCCGCCCTGGGCGAGGGACGTTACGCCGACGCCTTCGACCATCTGCGACGGATGCACGACCCCGCCGATCCGGCCTTCCACCTGGCGCTACGCTGCTTTTCCATCGCCGAACTCGCAGACGCCGCAGCGCACTGCGGTCAAGGCCGCGCGGTCGCCGGCATCATCGAGGAACTGGAGACGGTGGCGCTCACCACACCGTCGCCGTCCTTGCACGCCGACCTGCGCTACGCCCGGGCCGTCCTGGCCGATGAGGCGGCGGCAGAGCCCTTCTTCGATGCCGCGCTCGGGGCCGACCTGCGGCGCCGGCCCTTCGTACGGGCCCGGGCGCAGCTGGCGTACGGGGAATGGCTGCGGCGCCAGCGGCGTACGGCCGAGTCGAGGGCGCCCTTACGTATGGCTCGCGAGACGTTCGACGCCTTGGGAGTCATCCCCTGGAGTGAGCGAGCGCGCCAGGAGCTGCGGGCCTCCGGCGAGAGCAGTCGCAGCCGCAGCAGTGAAGCACGCGACGTGCTGACCGCGCAGGAACTCCAGATCGCCCAGATGGCGGCCGATGGCCTGACGAACCGGGAGATCGGCGAGAAGCTCTATCTGTCTCATCGAACTGTCAGCTCCCACCTCTACCGGATCTTTCCCAAGCTGGGGATCACCTCGCGATCGGCGTTGAGCACAGCCCTGCGCGTATCAGCCTGACCTGACCGCTTCGCCCGGGTGACGCTCGGTTACGCCCGGGGACGCTCGGTGACGCAGTCATGTGACGCTCGCGAGGCGCGCGAGGGCTTCCTACGGTGAGGCCATGACCACAGGCAACTCCTTCAAGAACGGCAGCACGCCGACCGTCGTGCTGGTCCATGGCGCCTTCGCGGACGCGTCGAGCTGGGCGGGCGTGATCGCCGAGCTCCAGGCTTCCGCGATCCCCGTGACCGCGGTGGCCAATCCGCTGCGCGGACCGGCCACCGACGCCGCCTACCTTGCCGGCGTCGTCGCCGCGATCGACGGTCCGGTCCTGCTGGTGGGTCACTCCTACGGCGGTGTGGTCATCACCCGGGCCGCGGCCCAGCCGGGCAACGTGGTCGGGCTGGTCTACGTGACCGCTTTCGCTCTGGAGTCAGGGGAGAGCGTGCTGGACATCACGGGCCGCTTCCCCGACAGCCTGCTGGGCCCGGCGCTGCGGCCGGCCGTCTTCCGCACCGGCGATGGAGCGGAGGCCGTGGAGCTGTACCTCAGGGAGGACCGGTTCCCCGCGGTCTTCGCCGCCGACCTGCCCGAGCGCCTCACCTCGGTGGCGGCCGTCGCGCAGCGCCCCATCGCGGCGGTGGCGTTCGAGGAGAGTTCTCCCACGGCGAGCTGGAAGAGCCTGCCGTCCTGGTACGTCGTGGCGACCGCCGACCAGGCGATCCATCCCGCCGCACAGCGTTTCATGGCCCAGCGCGCCGGGGCCGACACCATCGAGGTCGACGCCTCACACGCGATCGCGCTGTCGCGACCGGCAGCCGTGGCCGACCATATCCGCACCGCCGTCACCGCGACCCAGGCCGTCAAGCACACCCATCCGGCATGACAGCCGTGTTCCTGAGGAGCAATCGATGACCACACCGACGATTCCCGTCATCTTCATCCACGGCCTGTGGCTGCACGCCACGTCCTGGTCCTCCTGGACCGAGTTGTTCACGGCCGCCGGCTACGACGCGACAGCCCCCGGCTGGCCTGGCGACAGCGAAAGCGTCGAACTGTCCAGAAAAGACCCCGACAGCATCGCCGACCACGGCATCGACGACGTCGTCGCCCACTACACGGAGATCATCAACGCTCTGGACGTCAAGCCGATCCTGATCGGTCACTCCTTCGGCGGCATGATCGCCGAGAAGCTGCTGGGGCAAGACCTGGCCAGGGCGGCGATCGCGATCGACGCCGCACAGATCAAGGGGGTGCTGCCGCTGCCGTTGTCGGCGCTGCGCTCGACCTTGCCGGTGTTCAAGAACCCGGCCAACAAGCACCGGGCCGTCTCCCTCACCCTCGACCAGTTCACCTACGCGTTCGGCAACGCCATCCCAGCTCAGGAAGCCGCTGAGCTGTACGAACGCTGGACCATCCCCGCGCCGGGCAAGCCGCTGTTCGAGGCCGCCGTCGCGAACTTCTCCCCCCATTCGCCCGCCGAAGTCGACACCGGCAACGACGCCCGGGGGCCGCTGCTGCTGATCGCCGGCGGCAAGGACCACACCGTCCCCGAGACGGTCACCAAAGCGACGCTCAAGCAGTACCGGGACTCCACCGCGATCACCGAGATCCAGCAGTTCCCCGACCGGGGCCACTCCCTGACCATCGACCACGGCTGGCGTGAAGTGGCCGACGCCTGCCTGACCTGGCTCACCAGAAACGACCTGTAGACGAGCCGAAAAACGATCTGCGGCGTTGAGCGCCGTCAACAATGTCGGCGCGGCCGCGCCGCCGTCAAGGCCCTCGCCCGGCAGCACCAGCACCCCCAAGGCCAGCCGCCGCGGCCATGGCCAGCCGCCCGCGTCATAGCGGCCGAGACATCCCAACCATGATCAATCCCACCGATGATCGCGATCTGGTCGGCCATCAAGGCTGCCGGACTTCCTGGGCCAGGAAGTCCGGCAGCCTCTTGATGGCCGCGTTCGAGGCGGTGTAACCGCCCGTCGCGGGGAAGGCCGCTGACGCCGACGCGTCTACGGCATAGAACAGGCCAGCATCAGGGCAAGTCGGCAAATATGGTGGAAATTTCCCCAGGACCGCAGCAAGCCTCAGAGGCGCCCGTCGAAGCAGTCGGTGAACCGTGGTCATCATTTCTGGCTGATATCACAGCTCTTGACCCTGCGAGCGCCAAAGGACTTGTACACTTCGTTCTGGAAGCACACGGTTACACAAAGTGATAATCCACACATCTGGTGCAAATCGCATTTGCGATTCCACGTGGCGTCCGGACCCCGCGCCACGTCAGGTGTCGAAGTCGGCGGCCGGGCATGTCCCCGGACTCGCGAGGGTCCTGACGGGGAGAAGGCTCTCGCAGTCGGCGGATGTTCCAGTGTGGGAACACAACAGGGGAGCCGAGCGCATGGAGCCACTGCACCTGACGACAAGCCGTCAGGGGGCGAAAGTTATCGTGCACATCTCCGGGGAGCTGGACATCGCCACCACCTCGGTACTTCGTGACCACCTGCTCGACATCCTGAGGGAGACCTGCAACGGACACCGGAAGATCGACGAGGTCGTCATGGAGCTCAGCGGGCTGTCGTTCATCGACGCGGCCGGCCTGGGCGCTCTGGTGAGCATCCACGATCACGCGCGGCGCAACGCCATACCGTTGCTGCTGTCCGGAATCCCCCCACAGGTCGACCGGCTGCTCCTGATCACCGGACTCAACCGCCACTTCCCGCACAAACCCCTGTAGAACTACAGGAGGTCGCCCCCATACGACACGACCTCCTGAGCCACCTCCGCCAGCCGCCGGTTGCGATCGCGGGCGTGCCCGCGCAACCGCGCGAACGCCTCCTCCATCGCCCAGCCGTGCCGCTCGGCCAGCACGCCCTTGGCCTGCTCGATGACGACGCGGCTGTCGAGCGCGGCCTGCAACTGCTCGGCCATCAGCCGCAACTCCCCCCGCTGATCGGTCACCAGCAGCCCGGCGGCGTCCACACCCAGCAGCTCCACGCAGCGTTCGGCGAGCACACCCATGAAATCGGCCGCGTCGGAACCGGTGACCAGCGTGTCGGCCAGAGCGACGAACGCCTCCGCGACCCCGCGCCCCGATACCGTCGGCGCCGCCGCCGCGGCGCGCGTATGAGCCGACTCGGTGTCCACCGCCGTAGGAGACTCGGATCCCACAGCCGCAGGATACGCGAAGACCGGCCAAATCACCGGGAATCACCCACCTGACGGATCAGGTCATGCAGTCCCGGATCGCGGCATGAGCCGCCTCGCGCAGCCGGGCGTGCACCACGGCGTTCGCCTCCCGGTCCGTACGCACCTCCACCAGGCGCGGCCCCTCGCCGCGCAGCGCCTTGGGCAGGTCGGACAGATCCTCCACCAGCTGGTACGGGGTGCCCGTCGAAGCGGCCACATAACCGAGATCGACGCCGTGCGGCGTACCGAAGACCCGCTCGAACGGATCCCTCACCGCAGCCTGCGGCAACAACGAGAAGATGCCGCCGCCGTCGTTGTTCACCACCACGAGGCACAGGTCCGGCCGCGGCTCCCGGGGGCCCAGGATGAGGCCGTTCTGGTCGTGCAGGAACGACAGGTCGCCCATGAGCGCGTACGACGGCCCGTTGTGCGCCAGCGCCGCCCCCATGGCCGACGACACCAGCCCGTCGATGCCCGACGCGCCCCGGTTGGCCAGCAGCCGCAGCCCCCGCCGGGGGCGCATCGCCTGGTCCAGGTCGCGGATCGGCATCGAGGAGCCGCAGAACAGCAGCGCCCCGTTCGGCATCGCGTCGACCAGGTCGCGGGCCAGCCGGGGCTCGCTGGTGCCCGAGGCGTCGAGCACCTCGTCGATGGCCGACCTGGCCGCCTGGTCGGCCTGCCGCCAGGCGTGCAGCCACGTGTCGTCACCCGAGGCGACCGGGATCTCCACCGCCTGCGCCACCTGCGTCGCCGACCGGGTCGGGTCGGGCCAGCGATCGAGGTCGGTGGCCACCACGATGTGCTCCCCGGCCCGCCGCAGCCACGACAGCAGCGGCCGCGACAGCCCGGGACGGCCGAGCGTGACCACCACGTCGGGGCGGTGGGCGTCGGCGAACTCCGGCGTGCCGAGCAGATAGTGATAGGTGGACACGGCGTGGTCGCCGTAGCGTCCGCCGCCGTTCGGCTCCGACACCACCGGCCAGCCCGCCATGCCGGCCGCGGCGACGTAGCGGCGGACGTTCGCGGCGCCGTCGCCGACCACCAGCACGCCGCGCCTGGTCGGCGGGATGTGCAGGGCGATGGGCGGCGGCGCGACGCGGGCGCGCACCCAGGGACCGTTGGCGTCGCCGTCGAGCGACTCACACCACGAGGTGTCACCGTCGGGGATCAGCGGCTCCCTGAAGGCCAGGTTCAGGTGCACCGGCCCCGGAGCGGCGGGCCCGGCGGCGCGCTGGTAGGCCCTGCAGGCCAGCGACCGCCAGTAGGCCACCTGCCCCGGCCGGTCCTCGGGCACGCCGACCTCGGCGAACCAGCGCACCGCCGAGCCGTACAGCTTGATCTGGTCGATCGTCTGATTCGCGCCGGTGCCGCGCAGCTCGGGCGGCCGGTCGGCGGTGAGCACGAGCAGCGGGACGCCCGACTCGCTCGCCTCGACGACGGCCGGATGGAAGTTGGCGGCGGCCGTGCCGGACGAGCAGATCAGCGCGACCGGCCGCTCGGCGCGCCTGGCCAGCCCGAGCGCCAGGAAGGAGGCCGAGCGCTCGTCGATGCGCACGTGCAGCCGCACCCGCGACTCGGCGTGCAGCGCCAGCGCCAGGGGGGCCGAGCGCGAGCCGGGCGCGAGCACGACATCGGTGAGGCCGCAGCGCACCAGCTCGTCGACCAGGACCGTGGCCAGCGCGGTAGCGGGGTTCACAGTGACGCCTCCTGCATCCGGCGAAGCCACGAGGGAGATTCAATCTCAAATGCCGACAAAAGCTGAAAATTCACCGCAGGACGTCGCACGGCCAGCCGCCCGTCCACGGGCACCAGCGAATCGTCCACCACATCACCCGTGAGCAGCGGCATCGTGCCCAGCCCGCACGCGTACGGCAACTCCGGCAGCGCCGCGGCCAGCGCGAGCCCCGCCGCCAGCCCCACCGAGGTCTCCACCGCGCTCGACACCACCGCCGGCAGCCCGCACGCCTCCACCACCCGCAACGCGTTGCGCACCCCACCGAGCGGCTGCGCCTTCACCACCGCGATGTCGGCCGCCTCCGCGGCCCTGACCCGCAGCGGGTCCTCGGCGCGCCGGATCGACTCATCGGCCGCGATCGGCACGTCGACCGCCCGCCGCACCGCCGCCAGCTCCTCGAGCGTGGCACAGGGCTGCTCGGCGTATTCCAGGTCGAAGCGGTCGAGCTCCTTCAGGTGGCGTACGGCCTCGCCGACCTCCCAGGCGCCGTTGGCGTCGACGCGCAGCCTGCCCGCCGGGCCGAGCGCGTCACGCACCGCCTCCACCCGGGCCAGGTCCTCGGCGAAGCTCTGACCCCGCTCGGCCACCTTGACCTTCGCCGTGGCGCAGCCCGACCCGCGTACGAGCTCGAAGGCCTGCTCGGCGGCCACGGCGGGCACGGTCGCGTTGACCGGCACGCTGTCGCGCACCGGCTCCGGCCAGCCCTCGAAGGCGGCCTCGCGGGCGCACGCCAGCCAGCGGGCGCACTCGCGCGGACCGTACTCGGGAAAGGGCGAGAACTCGCCCCAACCGGCCGGACCGTGCAGCAGAACGCCTTCCCTGACGGTCTGACCACGGAAACGGGTGCGCATCGCGACCCGGAAGACGACGGGAGCCCGGAATTGCACGGGAGAACGCGTCACGACCCTCCCTGCACCGCTGACCGACCTGTCGCCATTAACCTTACGAGCATGTTGAGGAAGCCGTCGCATCCGGACCGGCCGTTGCACGCCGTGGTCGGACCCCCGGGACCTGAGCTCTTCGCGGCGATCCGCGCCGCCCTGTCCGGCGACGGCCCGGCGATCCTCCCCCTGCCCGCCGCGAGCGCCCCCGGCGCGCTGCGCCCGACGCACGTCAACGGCGCCCGCCAGGACGACGGCGAGGGCGTGCCCGACGACGTGGCGGTGGTGATCGCCACCAGCGGCAGCACGGGAGCGCCCAAGGGCGTGATGCTGTCGGCCACCGCGCTGCGCACCTCGGCGGCCTCCTCACTGCGCCGCCTGGAGGCGGCCAAGGGCGAGCGCTGGCTGTGCTGCCTGCCGCCCTCCCACGTGTCCGGCTTGCAAGTGCTGGTCCGCGCCCTGCTCTGCGAGAGCGAGCCGATCATCCACCCGCGCTTCGACCCCCACGAGGTGCTCACCTCGGGCGCCGAACACGTGTCGATGGTGCCGACCCAGCTTCACCGGCTGGTCGAACTGAACGCCGACCTGTCGGTGTTCCGCTCCATCGTGCTCGGCGGCGCCGCCCCGCGGGCCGGCCTGGTCGCCGAGGCTCGGGCGCTCGGCGCTCGGGTGTTCACGACGTACGGGATGAGCGAGACGAGCGGCGGCTGCGTGTACGACGGCCGGCCCCTTTACAATGTAGATCTCAAAATCGGCGACGACGGGCGCATCCGCGTCGCCGGGCCGGTGCTGTTCTCCGGTTACCGCTTCGGCGAGCCCGCCCCCTTCGACGGCGACTGGTACGTCACCTCCGACCTGGGCGAGCTGACCGGAGGCCGGCTGCGCGTTCTGGGCAGGGCCGACGACGTCATCAACACCGGCGGCGAGAAGGTGGTGGCCGCCTCGGTGGCCGAGGTGCTCGGCGCCCACCCCGAGGTGGCCGACGTGGCCGTGATCGGCCGGCCGGACCCCGAATGGGGCGAGATCGTGGTGGCCGTCGTGGTGCCCGCCGACCCCGCGGGCCCGCCCACGCTGGACCAGCTCCGCGCCTACGCCGCCGACCGGCTCCCCGTCTACGCCGCGCCGCGCCAACTGCGACTGATGTCCCGTTTGCCGCTGCTAGCGAATGGTAAAACGGATCTCGTTAGCCTTAGGACAGGAACCTGATGAGTTGCGGGCGCGTCTTATGGAGGAGAGCAAGGAGGGAGCCTTCATGAACCAGACCCGCAAGATGTGGGCATCCGCGGCGGTCGTCGGTGTGATCCTCGTCGGCGGAGTCTCAGTCGCGGCGGCCGCCTCGGCGGGCAGGCTCGAAAGGGTCGGCAGGGAGACCAGAGCAGTGGTGGAGAAGGAACCGTCCGCCCAGCCGCCGTCCGTCCAGAACGATCAGCTTTCGGAGCTGACCGCCTCGCCCGCGCCGAGTGACGGCACCGTCGTGTCCAAGGAGCTCAACCCGGACCCGCAGAAGGTCATCGAGTATTGGACGGACAAGCGCATGGAGGACGCCCAGCCCATGCCCATGCCCGAGGTGAAGCCAGGCGAGTTCACCACCGGGGAGTGACGCTCCTCGCGTGTGGGGTGGGTCACCTTTAGGGCGGTCCGCCCCCTTTTTTGTCCCTCCGGGAACAAATAGCGCTGAACGGCGTTATTGATACTGGTGCGCCGAGCGGCCGCAGCCGCCCCACCACAATCTTGGTCTGATCGAATTCGACTCCGTATGGAGGAGGTGTCCTCATGCCCCGAACCGCCGTGGCGACCCCACCCACGACCCTCGACCAGCTGATTGACCGAGGGCGAGCTCAGGGTCACCTCTCCTTGGCGGAGCTGCGTGACGCGTTCGCCGAAGCCGGCATCAGCCCCTCGGACGGCCGGTCGATCCTGCGCGAGCTCACCGAGGCGGGTGTCAGTCTGGCCGCCGAGGACGAGCCGTCCCTCGGGCGTGCGCCCTCGCGCAAGGCCACCCGCAAGACCACGACCAAGCGAGCGAAGTCTACCCGCTCCAAGGCCGCGGAGCCAAAGACGGAATCCGCCGCGCAGGACGAGGACGCCCCCGACGAGCTCGCGCTGAGCCCGGACGCCACGGCCCCGGACGAGGCCGAGCTGGAGTCCGAGACGATCGACCTCGACGACAACCAGTCGGTCATGGGCGACTCGGTCCACACCTATCTCAAGTCGATCGGCCGCCGTACGCTGCTCACCGCCGCGCAGGAGGTCGAGCTGGCCCGCCGGATCGAGGCCGGCCTGTACGCCGAGTACAAGCTGGAGACCGGCCCGGACCTGTCCGCCGCCGCCCGCGACGACCTCGAACTGGTCATCGAGGACGGCAGGGCGGCCAAGGACCACATGCTGGAGGCCAACCTCCGGCTCGTCGTCTCGGTCGCCAAGAAGTACACCGACCGCGGCATGTCCCTGCTCGACGTGGTCCAGGAGGGCAACCTGGGCCTGATCAGGGCCGTGGAGAAGTTCGACTACACCAAGGGCTTCAAGTTCTCCACCTACGCCATGTGGTGGATCAGGCAGGCCATACAGCGCGGCTTCGCCGACTCGGCCCGGACGATCCGCCTGCCCGTACACGTGCTGGAGATGCTCTCCAAGCTGTCGCGCATCGAGCGCGACATGCACCAGAGGCTGGGCCGCGAGCCCACGCCCGAGGAGCTGGGGATCGAGCTCGACAAGACCCCCGACCAGATCGAAGAGCTGCTGCGCACCAGCCGCCAGCCCATCTCGCTCAACGCGACGATCGGCGAGGACGGCGAGACCACGATCGGCGACCTCATCGAGGACGTCGACTCCCCCGAGGCGTCGGAGATCGTCGACCGCCAGCTGCTAGGCGACCAGCTGCGCGGCGTGCTCGGCAACCTCACGCCGCGCGAGGCGAAGATCATGGCCCTGCGCTTCGGCCTGGTCGACGGCAAACCGCACACACTCGACGAGATCGGCAAGCACCTGGGCCTGACCCGGGAGCGCATCCGGCAGCTCGAGAAGGAATCGCTTTCGAAGCTGCGCCACCCGAGCAATACCCGCCCCTTGCTCGACTGGGCCAGCTGATCCGCGACGAAGCCCCGGCACTTCTCGTGCCGGGGCTTCGTCATGTCTCCAGCGGACCGCCTTCGCCCTCTCCCCCGACTCCCGAGGGACCCAGCCACAACGGACCGTCTTATACCGCCCCCCGAAGGGGGGTATCCCACCAAAGGACACCAGCCCTGCACAGACCGTCACAGGGATCGAGACGGTCGCGTGACGAATAACCCGGGGAAGTGACGGACGGCTAGCGGACGGCGGGCACCGGGCGTGGCACGCGCGGGATCCCCCACAGCCGGTTGTCCTCACGCAGCGTACGCAGCCGATCGACCTCGGCGGTCCACGTGGCCCCCGTGGGCGTCGCCTTGGCCTTGCGGCGGGCGATGCGGTCGTCGTAGGCCTTGACCCCGAACGTGGCCCGCTGCCCGCTCTCGGCCGCCCGCAGCGCCTCGCTGAGCGCCTTGTCGAACGCCACTCCGGCAGCCAGCAACTCGAGCTCATCCGCGGCGGCGGCCCGCAGGTCGCGCAGCGTCCCCTCAGCCAGCCTGGCCCGGTCGAGCAGCTCGGGGTAGCTCTTGGAGATCTCCACGTCCGCGTGGTAGCGGACCTCAGCCTCGCGGCTCACCCGCGGCCGGAAAAACGCCATCGACTCTGCCCCTCATCCCAATCGGCTCCTATCAGCGCGACCAGGGTACGCCCGACCGCGACACGCTCCATAATCGGACCCGCGCCGCGCCCTTTACATAGTAAGATGATCTCCATGCCCGCCAAGAGACCGCCGGTTCCCCTCTCCCGCGAGCGCATCATCGACGCCGCCCTTCACATCGCCGACTCACAAGGGCTCAGGCGCCTGACGATGCGCAGGCTCGGCGACGCCCTGCAGGTGGAGGCCATGGCCATCTACCATCATCTGCCCCGGGGCAAGGAAGCGCTGATGGACGCGCTGGCCGAGCACGTCACCGCCGTCCACGTGGAGCAGGGTCCCACCTGGCAGGACACGGCCAGGGCGTGGTGCCGGGCCGGTCGGGAGCTGCTGCGCGAACATCCCGGCGTCCTGGCGCTCGCGCTGACCAAACCGCCCAAGGGCGGCACCGCGCTGGCCATCAGGGAGCAGACGGAGCAACTCGCCGACGCGGGCCTGAACGACGCGCCTGAGGCCGTACGAGCGCTGCGGGCCTTCGTGTTCGGCAGCGTGGCGGTCGAGGTCCAGCAGTCAGGCTGGGCCGACCCCGAGGTCGATGAGTGGACCAGGCGTGACGAGCGCGCCGACGTCGACTTCGAGCGTGGTCTCGACGCCTTGCTGAAGGGCTTGCAAAGCTAGTGGGCGTGTCGAGCTTGGACCGTTATCCTGTATAAGGCACGCTGTGTCGAAGGTCACACTTTCGCATCCTCCTGTAACAGTCCTAACGGACTATGTCCGAACGTGTGACATACGCCGCACACTTGAAAGAAAGACAACACCCAAGGCGTTCCCGCCCCTTTCCTACCCGCGGGAGCCATTCACGAGATATCGGAGGCACGCCGATGTGCCCGCACGACCCGGCCTGTCCGGCAGCCGAGGCGCCCGACCGCGAGGCCGCACGTACCCTCGCCTGCCACCCCGAGCAGGGGTGGAGCCTTCTCTGCAACGGCGTCGTCCTTTTCGAGGACACCGGGGAGCTCCTGCCTGGCGGCACCGCCATCGCTCCGCACCGCCCGGATCCGCTCGTCGGCGCCGCCTGAGCCGCTACCCGCTCACCGGCACCCCATAGCCGACGATCCACTCGGCGACCACCTCGCCCACCCGGGCGGGGTCCTTTTTCAGGTCGTGCCCCTCGCCCGGCAGCACAACCAGGCGTGCCGCGTCGGCAGCGTCGGGCACGCCGAACGGATCCCGGTCCCCGTTGACCACCAGCACGTCCACGCCCGCCTCGCGCAGCTCGCCGGCCCTCGACTTCTCGGGCCTGCCCGGCGGGTGCAGCGGGAACGCCAGCGCCACCACCGCGACCGCGCCGACCACCTCGGCCGTACGGCAGGCCACCCTGGCCCCGTTGCTCCGGCCGCCCTGCACCAGCGGCAGCCCCGGCCGGCGCGCCCGCAGCTCGCCCAGGACGACCTCCCAGGCCTCGTCCTGCCGTACGGCCGAGCCCGGCGCCCGCGCCCCGGCGAGCCGGAACGGCTGCGTCACCCTGGCCACCACGGCCCCCACGTTCAGCGCCGCGTCGCGCACCGCCAGCAGATCGGGCGCGTCCACTCCCCCGGCCGACCCGTGCGTCAGCACCAGCAGCAGCCGGGGCCGCTCCACCTCGTCGAACTCGACCTGCGCCGGGCCGCGCGGGGTCATGATCCGCATGTCAGAACCGTACCTGGGGATGAGTTCACCATGGCCCTCAGGGTTGATGACGGCGCGCCGCGCAGCCGCGATGATGAGCCTCATGCCAGACATGCGCCCCATCCGCGAGGATCTGCAGGCGACGCTCGACGCCCGCCGCGACCTCGGCCCCGAATACGAAGCCGCCCTGGTCGAGTCGTTCGTGGAGCGGCTCGACGCCACGATCGCCGCCCGGGTGCGCGCCGAGCTCCAGGCCCACGGCGCCGGTCCCGTCCCGGCCAGGTCCAAGAACCCGGGGTCGGCCATGATCCCGATCGCACTGGGGTCGATGGGCATCGGCATCCCGCTGACGGCCATCGCGGCGTCCCGCGGCGGCGGGCTCGGCTTGGCCATCGCCTGGTTCGCCATCGTCCTGATCAACGTCGCGGCAGCGGCCGCCATCATGCGCCGCGGCTGACCCCGCTCCTCCGCCTCCGACCCCGAAGGGTTGCACCTGTTAGCCGTTGAGTGCTCATAGATGTGCGTTAGGGGCTTCTCGTTGCGCTTCGATCTTCGTGTGGACATGTCAATGGGGCCTGCGCGGGGTCAGTCCTTTGTGCGGTCTCGCAGTGGTTACGTAACGGTGTGCTCGCGGTAGCGGCCGGGCGGGTCTGGTCGGCGCGATCGTGGTCGGCGTCGATGCCTGTGACGCCAACCCGCGTGGCGGCGGGGCCCGCCTGTAACGGCGTGGGCGGTGAGTGGCGGATGTGTCGCTCAAATGTTCGCCTCGACAGGCAAAACCTTGGTAGCCTAACAGTCACTGTCAGTGAAAGTGCGGGTTGGTGGCAGGTGATCTGGATGGGTCGGTGGGGTGATGGCGTGGAGACGCCGCTCGCGTGGTGCGTCCGCTGCTGTTGTCGCCAGCCGATGAGTTTGCTGGCTGGCATGGTGCTGGGGGCGGTCGGGGATGGCTGAGGCATTGCGGCCGATCGCTGCGCCGTTCGTGGCTGCCGGGCCGTCCGGGGTGGCTGTCCGTGATCGGCTCAAGGGCTTGACCGCGCAAGATGAGCAGGTGTTGCGCCGGGTGGGCGCGCATCTGGGTGTGCTGGCGTCGCGGGATCTGGCGGTGCGTTGTCGTACGGGGCTGGAGCATTCCGCTCAGGCATGGGCGGACCGTAAGCGGGAGCTGACGTCGGAGTCGTCGTCGCGGTGGGCGGGGGCGATCACGAAGGCTTCCCATGATCAGTGGGCGTTGGCCCGCCGCTGCCAGGCGGCACACATCCGCTCGCTTGAGGCGGGTATCGCAACGATCGCGCACCGGCTGTCTCAGCCCATCGGCGCGAAGGGTTCGAAGAAGGCGCCGGGCGGTTACCGCAGCAGGCGGGAGTGGCACGCCAAGAAGCGTCGCCTGCACGTGCTGTCCGACCGGCTGGAGCGGGAGCGGGCCGACTTCGAGGCCGGACGGGTGCACATCGTACGGGGTGGCAAGCGACTGCTCAACGCCCGCCATCAGCTGGCCGCCGCCCATCTCAGCGAAGCGCAGTGGCGCGAGCGGTGGCAGGCCGAGCGGTGGTTTCTGCAGGTCGATGGCGAGTCGGGCAAGCGCTACGGCAACGAGACCATCCGCCTCACCCCCGACGGCCAAGTTTCGATCAAACTCCCGGCCCCGCTGGCTCACCTGGCCAACGCCGCCCATAGCCGCTACGTGCTGTCGGCGCGGGTGCGTTTCGCGCACCGCGGCCAGGAGTGGGCCGACCGCATCGAGGCCAACCAGGCCGTCGCCTGCCGCATCCACCTGGACATCCACCCAGGTGGGGCCCGCAACCGGCGAGACAGCGGCCGCTGGTATCTGACCGCCTCCTGGCAGCATCAACCGACCCCGACCATCCCGCTCCAGGCGGCGCTCGCCGGCGGGGTGATCGGGATAGACACCAACGCCGACCATCTCGCCGCCTGGCGGCTGGACGTGCACGGCAATCCGATCGGCGACCCGCGCCATTTCGGCTACGACCTGTCCGGCGCCGCCAGTCACCGCGACGCCCAGGTCCGGCACGCCATCACCCGACTGCTGCACTGGGCCCGGGAGTGCGGGGTGCACGCCATCGCGGTGGAAGACCTCGACTTCGCCGCGGAGAAGACCCGCGAAAAGCACGGCCGCAACAAGCGGTTCCGGCGGCTCATCTCCGGCATGCCCACCGGCAAGCTGAAAGCCCGGCTCACTTCCATGGCCGAAGGCGCCGGTATCGCGATCATCGCGGTGGATCCCGCCTACACCTCCCGGTGGGGAGCCCAGCACTGGCAGCGCCCGCTGACCAGCGGGACTCGCAAGGCCAGCCGCCATGACGCCGCCGCCGTGGCCATCGCACGACGCGCCCAGCAGTACCCGATCCGGCGACGGACGGCACCGCCCCCGCACGAGGCCGTACGGTCGAGGTGTGGACAATCGTGACGAGGTCCGCGAGTTCCTCACCTCGCGGCGAGCTAAGATCACCCCGGAGCAGGCCGGCCTGATCGCCGGATCCCGGCGGCGCGTCCCCGGTCTGCGCCGCGGTGAGGTCGCGGCCCTGGCCGACCTGAGCGCCGAGTACTACGCCAAGCTCGAACGAGGCAACCTCGCCGGCGCCTCCGCGGCGGTGCTCGAAGCCCTCGCCCGCGCCCTGCGGCTCGACGACGCCGAGCGCGCCCACCTCCTGCACCTGGCCCAGACCGCCGACGGCTCGGACGTCCTGACCCGCCCCCGGCGCCGCGCCGCCCGGCCGCAGACGCTCCATCGCAGCCTGCAGTGGACGCTGGACGCGATCACCGCCGGACCCGCCTTCGTGCAGAACAGCCGTATGGACGTGCTCGCCGTCAACCAGTTCGCCCGCGCGTTCTTCGCCGACCTGTACGCCTCCCCGGCCAATCAGGAGAACCTGGCCCGGTTCGCGTTCCTCGACCCGGCCTCGCGCCGCTTCTACCCGGACTGGGGTCCCTTCGCGGACATGTGCGTGGCCATGCTGCGCACCGAAGCCGGCCGCAACCCCCACGACAAAGAGCTCCACGACCTCGTCGGCGAACTGTCGACCCGCAGCGATGAGTTCCGCACCCGCTGGGGCGCGCACAACGTCCGCCGGCACGGCACCGGAACCAAACGCTTCGACCACGCCATCGTCGGAAAGCTCACCCTCGCCTTCGAGGGCTTGCAGATGGTCGCCGACCCCAGTCTCACCCTCACCATCTACACCGCCGAACCCGGCTCACCCTCCGAAGAGGGCCTGCGCCTGCTCGCCTCCTGGGCGGCGACTCAGGAAGCCCAGCCCCACACGGAGCCGTTGGCGGCGGACTGACCGGTCCGTGGCGAGGTGGTCGGCGAGGGGGACTTCACCGACCGCGTAGCACCGGCGGATGGAGCGGCAGGCGGGCGCGGGCGTCCTGAAGGCGCTCGCGGGGCGGGTAGGTCGGTCAGGTGTCGCGGGCGTCCTGGAGCCGCTCGCGAGGCGGGGAGGTCGGTCAGGTGTCGCGGTCGTAGCGCAGGCGCACCTCCGCGGCCAGCGTCTCGTCCTCGTGCTCCAGCCCGTACGTCCAGACGCGGCCCGCGTCGTCGACGCGGCCACGCAGCGGCAGGGTCCTGGCCAGCAGCTCGATGGCCAGCCCGCTCGTCGGCGCGTCACCGCCGTCCTCCACCGCCCCCGCGAACTCAGCGCAGGCGAGCTCCAGGTGCGCGATGCCGAGCTGCACCCGCAGCCGGGCCACCTCGTCCTGGGGGGCCACCTCGAGCGCCTCCAGCAGCACCTCGGCCGCCTCCCCCGGCTCGCCTCGCTCCAGCAGCAGCTCGGCCAGTTGCTGCGCGGCGTGCGCGCCCACGTCGTCCGGCCCGGCGGCGGCCAGCGCGGCCCGCAGCTCGTTCTCCGCCTCGTCGTAGTCGCCGGCCAGCACGGCCAGCCGGGCCAGGGCGAGACGCGCCAGCGGGAGGTAGGCGGCGGTGCCGACGCCCAGGACCGCCTGCCACGCCCCCCTGGCCTGCTCGGCGCGGCCCTCGCGCTCGAAGCCCTGCGCGAGGTGACAGGCCGCCTGAGCGGCGAACTCCGGATGCCCGGTGGCCAGCGCGACCCGGGCGGCCGCTCGGGCTCCCTCCGGGTCGCCCCGCTCGTCGAGCACCACGGCCAGGCCCACGGCGGCCTGCGCCCGGTCGGGCTCCTCGGGGTCGGCGGCCAGCTCGCTGAGTATGGCCGCCGCGCCGTCGAGGTCACCGTGCTCGGCCAGGCGGCGAGCGGTGTCGAGAGGCGGGACCTGCAGCTCTGAGAACGTCAAGAGAGCTCCTTAGGCGACGGTCGGACAGAGCCTAACGAGTTCCGGTGATCATGTCTTCTCACTGGCCACGTTCAGCCTGGGTGGCGGGAAAAAATCCCGGAAAACGGACGTAGCCCTCCCCGTCCGAGCACAGCGGACGGAGAGGGCCACGGTTACGCGGTGGAGAGGGCCACGGTCCCGCGAACGCGACGTGCGGGTCAGTCCCGGACACAACAGCCGGATCAGTCGCGAATGCGACAGCCAGCTCAGTTACGGACGTAGCGCCCGGAGCTATCGCGGACGCGACAAGCCAGGTCAGTCCTCGTAGGCCTCCAGCGGCGGGCACGAGCAGACCAGGTTGCGGTCGCCGTAAGCCTGGTCGATGCGCCGCACCGGCACCCAGTACTTGCCCTCCCGCAGCGACGGCAGCGGGTAGACCGCCTCGGTACGGCTGTAGGGATGGGCCCACTCGTCGGCCGCGACGGCCTCGGCGGTGTGCGGGGCGTTGCGCAGCGGGTTGTCGGCCCGGTCGTAGGCGCCCGAGGCGACCCGCGCGATCTCGCCCCTGATGGCCACCATCGCGTCCACGAACCGGTCGAGTTCGGCCAGGTCCTCGCTCTCGGTCGGCTCGATCATCAGCGTGCCGGCGACCGGGAAGGACATGGTCGGGGCGTGGAAGCCGTAGTCGATGAGCCGCTTGGCCACGTCGTCGACCGTGACGCCGGTCTCCTTGGTGATCTGCCGCAGGTCGACGATGCACTCGTGGGCCACCAGGCCGCCGCGCCCGGTGTAGAGCACCGGGTAGTGCGGGGCCAGCCGCCGGGCGAGGTAGTTGGCCGACAGGATCGCCTGCTCGGTGGCCGCGGCCAGGCCGTCGCCGCCCATCATCCTGACGTACGCCCAGGAGATCGGCAGGATGCCCGCCGAGCCGTACGGGGCCGCCGAGACCGCGCCGACCGGTGAGCCGGGGCGCAGCGGGTGGCCCGGCAGGTAGGCGGCCAGGTGGCCGCGGACCGCGACCGGGCCGACGCCGGGGCCGCCGCCGCCGTGCGGGATGCAGAAGGTCTTGTGCAGGTTGAGGTGGGAGACGTCGGCGCCGAACTCACCCGGCTTGGCCAGCCCGACCAGGGCGTTGAGGTTGGCCCCGTCGACGTAGACCTGGCCGCCCGCGTCGTGCACCTTGGCGCAGACCTCGGTGATCGTCTCCTCGAAGACACCGTGCGTCGAGGGGTAGGTGAGCATGATCGCGGCCAGCGCGTCGCGGTGCTTGTCGATCTTGGCGTCGAGGTCGGCCAGGTCCACGTTGCCCTCGGTGTCGCAGGCCACGACCACGACGCGCATACCGGCCATGACGGCGCTGGCCGCGTTCGTGCCGTGCGCGGAGGAGGGGATGAGGCAGATGTCGCGGTGCTCGTCGCCGTGGTCGTGGTGGTAGGCCCGGATCGCGAGCAGCCCGGCGAACTCCCCCTGGGACCCGGCGTTCGGCTGGATGGAGACCGCGTCGTAGCCGGTCACCTCGGCCAGCCACTCCTCCAGGGTCTCGATGAGGTGGCGGTAGCCCGCGGCCTGCCCGACTGGCGCGAAGGGGTGGATCCCGGCGAACTCCGGCCAGGTGATGGGCTCCATCTCGGTGGTGGCGTTGAGCTTCATCGTGCAGGAGCCGAGCGGGATCATGGACCGGTCGAGGGCGATGTCCTTGTCCTGGAGCCTGCGCAGGTAGCGCAGCATCGCGGTCTCGGAGTGGTGACTGTGGAAGACGGGGTGGGTGAGGTAGCCGGACTCCCGCGTCAGCGCGGCGGGCAGCGTGTCCAGCCCATCGTCGGCGAGGAGGCCGGCCACCGGCCCGCTGACGCCGAAGGCGGCGGCGACCTGCTCGAGGTCGGCCGCGGTGGTCTTCTCGTCGCAGGCGACGGAGACGTGGTCGGCGTCGGCCTGCCACACGTTGACGCCGCGCTCGGCGGCCTGCCGGACGACCTCGGCGGCCCGGCCGGGCACCCTGGCCAGCACGGTGTCGAAGAACTCCCGGTGTACGACCTCGACGCCGCCGCGGCGCAGGCACTCGGCCAGCGCGGCGGCGTGCCGGTGCACGCGGCCGGCGATGCGGCGCAGCCCCTCGGGTCCGTGGTAGACGGCGTACATGCCGGCGATGACGGCCAGCAGGACCTGCGCGGTGCAGATGTTGCTGGTGGCCTTCTCCCGCCTGATGTGCTGCTCACGGGTCTGCAGGGCCAGCCGGTAGGCGGGCGCGCCGTCGGCGTCGACGGAGACGCCCACGAGGCGGCCGGGCATCTGCCGCTGCAGTCCTTCGCGTACGGACATGTAGGCGGCGTGCGGCCCGCCGAAGCCGAACGGCACGCCGAAGCGCTGCGAGGAGCCGATCGCGATGTCGGCGCCGAGCTCGCCCGGCGCGGTGACCAGGGTCAGCGCGAGCAGGTCTGCGGCGGCGACGACCAGCGCGCCCGCGGCGTGCGCCCGCTCGGCCACGGCGCGGAAGTCGCGCAGCCGGCCGGAGGCGCCCGGGTATTGGACGAGTACGCCGAAGCACTCGGGCAGCTCGCCGTCGAGCGTGTCCTCGACCAGCGTGATGCCCAGCGGCTCGGCGCGGGTGGCCAGCACCGCCTTGGTCTGGGGCAACGCGTCGGCGTCGACGACGAACACGTCGCTCTTGGACTTGCCCGCGCGCCTGGCCAGTGTCATCGCCTCGGCGGCGGCCGTGCTCTCGTCGAGCAGGGAGGCGCCGGCGACGTCGAGCCCGGTCAGGTCGGAGACGACGGTCTGGAAGTTGAGCAGCGCCTCCAGGCGGCCCTGCGAGATCTCCGGCTGGTAGGGGGTGTAGGCGGTGTACCAGCCCGGGTTCTCCAGCAGGTTGCGGCGGATCACCGCCGGGGTGATCGTGTCGTGGTAGCCCAGGCCGATCATCGAGGTGAGCACCCGGTTGCGGTCCGCGATGGCCCGCAGTTCGGCGATGACCTCGGTCTCACTGGCCGCGGCGGGCAGCGCGAGGCGGTCCTTGATCCTGATGGACTCGGGGACGGCCACCGCCACCAGGTCGGCCACGGACTCGAAACCCACGGCCTCGAGCATGCGCTGCTGCTCGGATTCGGACGGGCCGATGTGCCGGGTCGAGAACGGCGGAGCTGACAGATCGGTCATGGAAGGTGCCTCCCGAGGGCTATGGAGACCGGCGCCTGGGCGCGGGCGAGTGCCGGATCTCCCCCTCTGTCATGGCGACCTGAGAGCTTCACCCCCATGAGGGCTTGCACCGTCGGTGAGGCGCGCCTGGCGGGCGTGCCTGCTTTCCAGAGTTGCCTACCCCGAGCGGTACGGGTGCCTGAGAGATTCCGGGGAGGGTTGCTCCTTCGGCGCCCCGAGACCAGCCCGGGACTCTCCCGCAGGGGGTCGTCAGCCTTGCGCTCTAAGGTTACTACCGGATTGCTACCCTATGCGGCGCGACCGTCGCCGCTGGGCCAGCTCGTCAGCGGGGTGGTCGGCCGGGACGCTGTCCTCGACCGCCGCCCTTTCCCCCGGCAGCTCCGCGAGGGAGCCCTCGACCTCGCGCCAGACCCGGCCGAGCGCGATGCCGAACACGCCCTGACCGCCCTGGAGCAGATCGATCACCTCGTCGGCCGAGGTGCACTCGTAGACGCTGACGCCGTCGCTCATGAGCGTGATCTGCGCGAGGTCGCCGACCCCGCGGTCACGCAGGTGTTGTACGGCCGTACGGATCTGCTGGAGGGAGACTCCGGTGTCGAGGAGCCGCTTGACGACCTTGAGCACCAGGATGTCGCGGAAGCTGTAGAGCCGTTGGGAGCCCGAGCCGTGCGCGGCTCTTATCGTCGGCTGGACCAGCTCCGTGCGCGCCCAGTAGTCGAGCTGCCGGTAGGTGATGCCGGCCGCCGCGCACGCCGTCGGGCCGCGGTATCCGATGTCACTCGGCAGTGTCGTGGGCTGCTCGTCGAAGAGCAGGCCCTGCTCTCCGGCACGCTGCCGCGCACTCTCACGCCGCACCGGATCTTCCTGGCCGGCCGTCTTTCCCTCGCCGCTGCTGACCGCCACGCGGACCTCCGGCTTTCTCTCATCCCATGGCCTGATCTGGGGGTTCGTAAAAGCGCGGCCATGGGTTTCACTTGCACCGTAGGACCGTGACCATGCGCAGTCAACGATCCCGCTCGGCGCGTCGTGAAGCGTAAATGCACTGAAATACCTACCCCGCCCGGCCAAAGTCCTCGGGGGTGATCGTGTCAAGGAACTCCCTGAACTTCTCCACCTCGTCCTCTTGGTCGTCGGGGATGATCACCCCGGCTTCCTGGACGACCTCCTCACTGGCGAAGATTCGTGCTCCGGTGCGCAAGGCGAGCGCGATCGAGTCGGAGGGCCGCGCGCTCACCTCGACGCCGTTGGAGAACACCAGGTCGGCGAAGAAGATACCGTCACGCAGGGCGACGATGTTGACCGCGCGCAGGCCCACGCCAAGAGCGCTCAGCACGTCCCTGAACAGGTCGTGCGTCAGTGGCCGGGCTGGAGGCTCCTCCGCTTGGGCCAGAGCGATGGCCGTGGCTTCGGTCATCCCAATCCAAATCGGCAGGAACCTCTCCCCGTGTGCCTCCTTGAGCAAGACGATCGGCTGATTTGTAGGCATCTCTACGCGGACGCCCACGACCTCCATCTGCAACACGGGCTGCTCCATATTCGACTGGTCGGCGACCCCGGCACAGCTATTGAGCCGGTCCGCTTCTGCATTTCAACGTAACACCCGAGGGGCCTTGTATGTCCCGCTGGTCCGGTCATCGGCCTAGAACGGTTCGCACGCCTGTACGCACCAGAGCGGCGTGCAGGTCGAGCAGCAGCGCCGACAGCTCCCTCGCGGCCTCGTCGGCCTCTCCGATGGCCCCTGGGGCCCGGCGTTTGAGTATGGGCGCGACCGTCTGCTCCACCAGACCGCACTCGCGCTCGGCCGCGGCCTTGACCGCGCGCAGATGCCGGGCGTGCAGGCCGAACCGGGCCAGGGCGCCGACGCTGCGCGCCACGTTGAGCGCCTCCTCGTCGTAGCGCCTGGCCGTCGCCGAGAGCAGCCCGTAGTCCTCGAGCTCGGCCAGGGTGTCCTCGTCGAGCCCGGCCGCCTCCAGCAGCTCGGCGCGGCTCAGCCGCACCTCCCGCGTCTCCGGCCGCTCGCTCACGGCACGCGGGCGGCCGAAGTGCTCGGCCATCTTGTCCTTGATCACCCGCAGCGGCAGGTAGTGGTCGCGCTGCTCGGTGAGGATGTAGCGGAGCTGCTCGACGTGCAGGTGGGTGAACTTGCGGTAGCCCGACGGGCTGCGCTCCGGCTCGATGAGCCCCTCGCCCTCCAAGAAGCGGATCTTGGAGATCGACACATCGGGGAACTCGCCCTGGAGCATGGCGAGCACCTCCCCGATGCTCATGTGCGAGCGTGCCGCCTGCGCGCTCATGCGGCTTCCTCCGTGAGCCGCATGAACGCTGTGACTATCGGTCGCTCGCTGGGCTCGCTCATGCGCCGGCGGCGGTCCGCATCAGGAAGACGAGGCGGAACTTGCCGATCTGCACCTCGTCACCGGAGTGCAGCGGCACCTCCTCGATGCGCTCCCGGTTGACGTAGGTGCCGTTGAGGCTGCCCACGTCGCGCACGGAGAACTGGCCGCCGCGAAGGCGATAGAACTCCACATGCCGCCGGGAGACCGTGATGTCGTCCAGGAAGATGTCACTCTCGGGATGGCGCCCCGTGGTGGTGAGGTCCTTGTCGAGGCGGAAACGGCTCCCGGCGTTGGGCCCCCTGGTCACCGTGAGCAACGCCGTGCCAGGCGGCAGTTGCTCCACCAGCGCGCGCTCGGCGAGGAGCATGTCACCGGTCTCAGCCTCGTACGCCTCGATTCCCGCGACAGAGATCGTCGATGTGGTGTCCCCGGCGACCTCGGTTCTGGTCAGCGGTGACCCACAACGGGAACAGAAACGGGCATCCTCGGGGTTGGCGTGCCCGCACTGCGTGCAGTAGACGCTCGGCATCGATCGGCTCGGCCTCCTACCGCGAAGACGCGGCAACGGGGATCTGGGCGCGCCTCGCTTCGCTCTTCAAGTTTGCGAATGCCGCAACTTACGCTGATCAGCGGCAAAGGTCAAGGCGGGGCGCTGGACGACGGGTTCGGACGGTGACAAAGTTACCGCCGCCCGAGCCCCAAGGTCCATGCCGCCGCGCGTTCTAACATTACGATCTTGTACGTTCCGCCGCCACCGATCCGCCAGTGTCACTCTGCGTGACGATTCCATGCGGATTGCCGTATCGATTTCGGCTCCGAGGCTCAGGAGGCCGCCTCCTCGACCACGCGGGCCCAGTGCTCCAGGAGCGACTGCGCGGTGTCCACGTCGGCGGCCTCGGCCCACAGATCGGTGACCGGTTCGGTGGCGGCGGGCAGGATCAGCACCCAGCTCCCGTCCTCGGCGGCCACCCGCACCCCGTCGGTGGTGTCGACGCGGCAGCCGTCCGGCTCGGCCTCGGCGGCCTCGATGACCGAGCGCATGACGGCGCCCTTGGCCGCCCACGGGGTCGGCACCGTACGCTTGAGCAGCTTGGCCTCGGGGATGCGCGCGTCGATCTGGCTGAGCGAGAGCCGGGTGCGGGCGACCAGGCCGAGCAGCCGCATGAACGCCGCCACCCCGTCGATCGCCGGACCGAACTCGGGCACCACGAAGCCGCCCCTGCCGTCGCCCGCGAAGATCATGTCTTCGTCCACCGCGGCCGAGGTGAGGGCGTCGACCGCCGTGGAGGTCCAGCGCACCTGCACGCCGTGGAAGCGGCAGACCTGCTCGGCGACCCTGGTGGTGGTGACGGGCAGCGCCACGCGGCCGGTCCTGCGCTCGGCGGCGATCAGGTCGAGCACGACGAGCAGGGCCCGCTCCTCGCCGATCAGCTGGCCCATCTCGTCCACCAGCGCGATGCGCTCCCCCACGGGGTCGAACCGCACCCCGAAGGCCGCCCTGGAGGAGCTCACGAGCTCCGACAGGCGCTGCAGGTCCCTGCGGCGCTCGGCGAACGTCTCCGTGGGCGAGATGTCGTCCAGGCGGGCGTTCACGGTGAGCACGTCGACGCCGAGGCGGCCCAGCAGCGTGGGCAGGACCAGCGCGGAGGTCCCTCCGGCGCAGTCGACGACGACCTTCATGTCCCTGATGCCGGTCATGTCTACGCAGCGCAGCAGTTCGTACGCGTAGTCCTCGACCGCCCTGGCGGGAAAGCGCAGCTCGGCGATCTCGCCGGGGAAGGCGCGCCGGAACTCCTGGCGGGAGAAGACGCGCTCCAGCTTGCGCTGGGCGGCCGGGGGCAGGTCGGCGCCGCGGTCGTCCATGATGACGATGTCGATGCTCTGCGGGTCGCCGGCGGTGGTGCGCAGCGCGATGCCGCCCGCGGCCGACTCCCTGGCCGTGTGGAAGCGGGCCACCGGCAGCGGCGCGGCCTCCAGGTCGAGGACGTTGATGGCGCTGGCGTTGAGCGCGCCGATCACGGCCCGCTTCAGCGCCCTGGCGGCCAGCGAGGAGTCGCGCGAGGTGACGACGTGCTCGCCCTTCTTCAGGGTGGTGGCGTACGCGCTGGCCAGCCGTACGCACAGCTCGGGGGTGATCTCCACGTTGACCAGGCCGCTGACGCCGCGGGGGCCGAACAGGCTGCGCTGGCCGCGCGACTCCCAGATGACGCTGGTGTTGACGACGGCGCCGGCCTCGATGGTCTTGAACGGGTAGACCTTGACGCCGCTGGAGACGTACGCCTCGGGCTCGATGACGCACTCGTCACCGATGACGGCGTTCTCCTCGATGCGGGCCCCGGCCATCACGTCGGTGCTCTTGCCGATCACGCAGCCGCGCAGGTGGCTGCCGGGGCCCAGGTAGACGTTGTCGTGGACGACCGCCCGGTGCAGGAAGGCGCCTTCGCGCACGACCGTGTTGTTGCCGAGCACGGTGTACTCGCGCAGCTCGGCGCCGGCCTCGACCTTGGCGTACGCGCCGACGAGCAGCGGGCCCTTGAGCACCGCGTCGGGGTCGACCGAGGCCGACTCGGCCACCCAGACGCCCGGCGAGACCTCGAAGCCGCCGATGTCCACGGCGACCCGGCCGGACAGGGCGTCGGCCTGGGCCTTGAGGTAGCTCTCGTGGGTGCCGACGTCCTCCCAGTAGCCCTCGGCGACGTAGCCGAAGATGGGGGCGCCGCGCTCCAGCAGGGTGGGGAAGACGTCAGCCGACCAGTCGACGGGCTCTCCCGAGGCGACCGCGTCGAGGACCTCGGGCTCCATGATGTAGATGCCGGTGTTGACGGTGTCGGAGAAGACCTGCCCCCAGGTGGGCTTCTCCAGGAAGCGCTGGACCCGGTTGCCCTCGTCGACGATCACGATGCCGAACTCGAGGGGGTTGGGCACCCGTTTCAACCCGATAGTGACAAGCGCCGAATTTTCACGATGAAAACGGACCATATCCGACAAATCGATATCGGTCAGGGCGTCGCCGGAGATCACCAGGAATCGGTCGTCACGCAGGCGGGCCGCGGCGTTCTTCACGCTGCCCGCCGTGCCCAGCGGAACGTCCTCGGTGGCGTATTGCAGGCTCATGCCGAGTTCGTCGCCGTCGCCGAAGTAGTTGCGCACGAGCGCGGCCAGGAACTGGAGGGTGACCACGGTCTCGGTGATGCTGTGCCGTTTGAGCAGGCGCAGCACGTGCTCCATGATCGGGCGGTTGACCACGGGCAGCAGGGGTTTGGGCTGGTTGGCCGTCATCGGACGCAGCCGAGTGCCCTCTCCACCCGCCATGACGACCGCCTTCACCCGATCACTCCTCCTTGGCCGCGGTTACGAGCCGTCGTACCTGTACCCCATACAGCACCCCCGACCACCAGTACAGGCCCGTTCCCCAGAGCGCAAAGGCCCACCCGACAATTCGTGCTATATCGGCATACCACCCAGTGTGGGAGGCAAGGAAGAGCAGAGGGAAGGCGTACATCAGGTTGAACATGGCGGCCTTGCCCAGGAAATGCACTTGAAGTGCCTTGTACCCGCTCTTCCGAAGTACGGGAAAGAAACACGCGACGAAGAGTTCGCGACCCAGGATGATCGCCACCAGCCACCACGGAATGACGTCGCGCACCAGCAGCGCCAGGATCGTGGCGAAGACATAGAGCTTGTCGGCGGCCGGGTCGATGATCCGGCCGAGCCTGCTCATCTGGTTGAAGGCGCGAGCGATCTTGCCGTCCAGCCAGTCGGTGAATCCGGCGACCGCGAGCACGAGGATCGCCCAGGCGTCCGCCTTGGGTCCCAACACCAGCCAGAGGAAGACAGGGACGCCGAGGAGGCGCAGGAAGCTCAGCAGGTTCGGAACCGTCCAGATCCGATCCTCGGCGGAAGTTTCGCTCACGCTGCCGACCCTACTGCGTCGGCTTTCCCCGCAGCGGGGTAGGCAGCGGCTCGTCCTTCCCGGCGGCACTCCCGGCGACCTGGCGGCACTCCCGACGACCTTCCCGGCGACTTTCCCGCCGGCACTGCCCGCGGCTCTCTCGGCTGCTCCTCCGCGGCTCTCTGGGCGACGCCACACGGATCGGCGCGTCGCGAGAGGTTAGCGTCGGCCCTCACCGCGCAGGTGTAGCGGATGAAGCGGAACATCCTGATCGTGATGTGCGCGGGTCTGTTCGTCGTCCTGCTGGACGTGACCATCGTGAACGTGGCGCTGCCGTCCATCGCGGCCGGCCGGCACGCCGGGCTCGCCGACCTGCAGTGGGTGGTCGACGGCTACCAGATCGCGCTGGCCGGGCTGCTGCTGACGGGCGGCACGCTGGGCGACCGCTTCGGACACCGGCGGGTGGTGCTGGCGGGGTTCGCCCTGTTCGGCGTGGCGTCGGCGGGCTGCGCGCTCGCGCCCGGCGTCGGGGCCCTGGTGGCGGCGCGGGCGGTGCAGGGCGTGGGCGCCGCGCTGCTCCTGCCGGGCACGCTGGCGGTCATCACCCGGACCTTCCCCGGCGAGCGGGAACGGGCCAGGGCCATCGGGGTCTGGGCCGCGGTGGGCAGCGCGGCCCTGCCCGCCGGGCCGCTGCTCGGCGGGGTGCTGATCCAGGCGTTCGGCTGGCCGTCGATCTTCGCCATCAATGTGCCGATCATCCTGATCATCTTCGTGGCCGTCCTCCGGGTCGCTCCGGCCGACGAGCCCGAGCGCCGGCCGATCGACCTGCCGGGCACCGTGACAGGCGCGGGGACGCTGCTGGTCCTGACGTACGCGGTGATCCAGGCGGGGCGTGACGGGCCCGACTGGCGGCTGTTCGCGGTCGCCGCGGCGCTGCTGGCCGCGTTCGTGGTGATCGAGAGCCGTCGGCAGGAGCCGATGCTGCCGCTGGGGCTGCTGCGGCGCCCCTCGATCGCGGTCGGCACGATCGGCTCGGCGACCATGAACTTCGGGATCAACGGCATGATGCTGCTGATCACCCTGTACCTCCAGGGCGTGCTACGGCTGTCCCCGATGACGGCGGGCGCGGCGCTGCTGCCGCTGTTCGTGCCGCTGGCGCTGCTGGCCGCCCCGTTCGGGCGCCTGGCCGGCCGGTACGGGCCGCGTCCCGTCATGGTCGCCGGGCTGGTGGTCCTGGCGGCGGGCATGGGGCTGCTGCTCCTGGTACGACCGGCCACGTCGTACCTGGTGCTGCTCCCGGCGCTGGCCGTCATCGGACTCGGCACGGCGCTGCTGACGCCGAGCGTGGTCGCCCTGGCCATGAGCGACCCACCGCCTGGCAGGGAGGGGCTGGTGAGCGCGATCAACAACACCGCCCGGCAGGCGGGCGGCGCGATAGGCGTCGCGGTCTTCGGCGCGATGGCGGGCGCTCCCGGCGGGCCCCGCTTCATCGGCGGGCTGCATGGGGCGGCGGTGGTGGCGGGAGTGGCCTACCTCGGCGTGACGGCCCTGACCCTGACCCTCGGCCTCACCACCCGTCACCGCCCCAAGACCCTCGTCTGACCCCTCCGGCTCTCGTCTGCCTACCCAAGACCTGCGACTGATCTCCGGCGCCAAGCCGCACCGCCCCGGGTTGTACCGCATGATCGGCCGGGGTCGGGCGGTCAGGCGCGGAGGAAGCTGTGGGTGCGGCCTACCTGCTCGAAGCCGAGCCGTTCGTAGAAGTCCTTGGGCCAGTCGGCGGCGTCGGCCAGCAGGAACACCAGCTCGCTGCCGGCCGCCTCGGCGAGCAGCGCCCTCATCAACGTGCGGGCGTGCCCCCGGCCCCGGTGGCGGTCCCCCGTGTAGAGGTCCTCGATCTGTGTGACGGCGCCGTTCCGGTAGATGTCGGCTCGGGCGGCGAGTTCGCCGTCCTCGGTCCGTACGCCGCGGAAGCCCACCGTGTCGGCGCCGCGTAGCCGCTCCTCCACGCGCCTGGCGAGCTGGTCGATCACGTCGGCGGTGGCCTCGGGCAGGGTCTCGCGCCAGCCGGCCCGGAGCGTGGGCAGCAGCGCGGGCAGGTCGAGGTGCTCCACGGGTGCCGCGTCGTGCGGGAACTCACCGCGGAAGACCATGACCAGGTTCGTCTCGTGCGTGTAGCCCGCGGCCTCGAAGGCGGGCGCGTACGCCCGGCCCAGGCGGTCGACGTCGATATTGACCAGCCGGTGGGCGTGCCCGGCGAGCACCTGGTCGGCCGCCTTCAGCGCCGCGCCGGGATCGTCGCCGGACCAGATGACGAGCTTGTTGTCGTCGTACGAGCCGGGGTAGCGGTCGTTGAGGACGGCGAATCCGCCGGGCACCTCGACGGTCCGCCCGGCCTTCCGCCGGGTGAAGTCGTGCGTGAAGGCGACGCTACGGGCGAAGTCACCCTGAGACCCGGCATCCGCACCGCCGAAACCGCCGGTCATGGGCGAGCCGCCGTGATGAAGCGTCTGATGAGGTCGGAGTCCTTCACCCCGGGCGCCACCTCGACCCCGCTGGACACGTCCACGCCCCAAGGCGCCGCGGCGGCGATGGCCTGGGCGACGTTGGACGAGTCGAGGCCGCCCGCGAGCAGCCAGCGCCCCGAGGGGCGACCGCGTACCGCCGCCCAGTCCCAGGGCTCGCCGGAGCCGGGGCGGGGCGCGTCGACGATGAGCAGGTCCTCGTCGTAGGCGCCGCAGCGCAGGTCGGCCTCGGCGTCGACGGCCCTGACCAGGGTGTGGCCGAGATCCTTCAGCGCGGTGAAGTCGCCGTGCGGATGCCGGCCGTGCAGCTGGACGCCGCGCACCCCGGAGGCGAGCGTGGCGGCGCGGACGGCCTCAGGGGTCTCGCCGCGGAACACGCCGACCGTGAGGACGTGGGCGGGGACCACCGCGGCCAGCTCGGCGGCCCGCTCGGGGGTCACCTGACGAGGGCTTCGGGTCAGCACGAAGCCGATGGCGTCGGCGCCCGCCTCGACGGCGGCCGCCACGTGCTCGGGCTCGCTCAACCCGCAGATCTTCACGTACACACCGTTGACCCTAACGGCGGACGACCGCGACCGAGACCCCGGCGACCCCGAACGACCCCGAGCGGACGGCGGCAACTGGGACCTCGGCAACCCCGAACAGCGCGCGGGTCAAGGGCCTCGACCAGCGCGCGGGTCAGCTCAGGGGGTCACCCGGAGGGCCGCCGCGGGAGTGGCGGAGGGGCTGGCGCAAGGGGTGGTGTACCGGGCGGAACGCCGCGTCCACCAGGCCGGTGCGGTAGGCGACGACGGCGGCCTGGATCCGGTTGCGCAGCCCCAGCTTGTCCATGGCGGCGGCGACGTGGGACTTGACCGTGGTGACGCCGACGCCCAGCTCTTCGGCGATCTCCGCGTTGGACAGGCCGGTGCCGACCAGCGCCAGCACCTCCAGCTCGCGGTCGGTGAGCCCGGCGGGGACCGGTACGCTCGCCGCCTCCTCGGCGGCCAGGAAGCGGGCGACCACCCGGCGCAGCACGGAGGGGGCCAGGAGCTGCTCGCCGGTCGCGGCCCTGCGTACGGCGTCGACCATGCGTTCTGGCTCGTCGTCCTTGACCAGGAAGCCGACGGCGCCCGCGCGCAGGGCGGCGTAGACGTTGGAGTCCTCGGCGAACGTGGTGAGCACGACGATCCTGGCCGCCGGCCGCGCCAGCAGGATCCGCCTGCTCGCCTCCAGCCCATCGACCCTGGGCATGCGCAGGTCCATCAGGATCACGTCGGGCAGGTGGAGGTCGGCCAGGCGTACGGCCTCCGCGCCGTCCACGGCCTCGGCCACGACCTCCATGTCGCCCGTGACCTGCAGGAGCATGCGCACGCCCGCGCGTACCAGCGCCTGGTCGTCGGCGACCAGCACGCGGATCACGCGCCACCTCCCGTGAGGCCGCCGGTGAAGCGCTCGGTGACGCACCCCGTGCGCGCGATCACGTACTCGGTGGCGTGCGGCTCAGTGATGTGCGGGGCGGCGGTGGGCATGGTCGCGGTGAGCAGCCAGCCGCCGTCCTGGTCCAGGCCCGCGGTCAGCGTGCCGCCGAGCGCGCGGACGCGCTCGCGCATGCCGGCCAGGCCGCGGCCGGACGAGGGCAGGCGTTCGATGGTGGTGGGCGGGGAGCCGTTGCGTATGTGTACGGTCAGCCCTTGGCCGGCGGAGGTGACGGCGACACTCACCTGAGTGCCGGGGCCGGCGTGCTTGAGCACGTTCGTGAGACCTTCCTGGACGATGCGGGCCGCGGAGGCGCGGGCCACGAGGGGAGCGTGCGCGGTGGCGGGGTCGAGCTCCAGCTCTACCTGGAGGCCGGCGGCGGTCATCCGCTCGGCGGACTCGCGTATGAGGGCCGCGGGGTCGGCGGCCATGTCAGGGCGGCGGCCGGGGTCGCGCAGCACGTCGAGCAGCCCGCGCAGATCCTCAAGCGCCTGGTGGCCGGTCTCGCGGATGTCGGCCAGCGCGTCGGCGACCGGCCCCTCGGGGGCGGCGTAGCGGGCGGCGCCGGCGCGCAGGACCATCGCGCCCACGTGGTGGGCCACGATGTCGTGCACCTCGCGGGCGATGTTCTCGCGCTCGAGGAGCTGGTCGGCGCGTACCTGGGCGACCGCCAGCCGCGCCGACTCGCGCAGCCGCAGCCCTTCGGCCTCGGCGGCCGCCTGCCGTACGCCCAGGTAGCGGCCGATCGCGACGGGTGTGGTCACCAGGGCCATCAGGACGGCGACGCGGAAGGCGGTGACCTCGGTCGAGTCCTGGACGATCGCGATCGAGGCGAGCATGGTGCAGGTCACGTAGGTGACCGTGATCCAGGCCCAGGAGGCGATCCGCATCGCGAACACGCACAGCGCGATCAGCGTCAGGATCAGGCAGGTGGTGACCGTGTCGTTGAGATACTGGTCGGCGGCGATCAGCAGCACGCTCTGGAACATGAACACCAGTCCGGGAAAGCGCCGCGCGACGCCGAGGGAGAGCCCGCCCAGCACCGCGAGCAGTCCCACGACCCAGACCGGCTGGCTGCCGTTGTGCCAGTCGGTCCAGGTGCTCAGCACCGTGAAGGCCACTCCGCCGCCGGCCAGCAGCACGTCCGGGGTGAGGTCGGCGTCCTTCAGCCGCCCGGCGGGGCCGCGCAGGTAGGCGCCGATGAGGACGGGCAGGGCGGGGACGAGCACGGAGTACATCCACGCGTTCGTGGTGAACGCGATGCCCGGGTCGGCCAGGTTGACCGCGGTCGCGGCGATGGCCACGCCCAGCGCCAGGCAGGTCGACCGTCGGCCCGAGCGGTAGGCGACCAGGCCGACGGAGACGCAGAGCAGCATCTGGGCGGTGTTGGAGGTGAACGACCCCACCTGGTCGGTGAAGACGAGGAAGGCGGCCAGGTAGAGGCTCACCGCCAGGGGCGCGCGCCGGACCAGGCCCATGGGCGCGCCCACGCCCACGGCCATCGGGATCACCTCGTTGCCCGGCAGCAGCGCGGAGCCGCCGCCCTTGGCCGACAGCAACACGTCGAGAGCGGTCCCCGCGGCCGCGAGCACAAGGTCGAGCGGCACTCCACGCCATCGCATGCGCCAACGGTATCCGGGTGCCGCACACTCGCCGGTCTGACCGCAGCTCCTCCCGGCGGAGGAGGCGGTCTCCTCCAAGTGGCCGCGGCTTCGTCCCTTGGGGGGACGAAATCGGGGCGAGAACTCCCTTACGTTTGTGGTATGCCCAATGACACCGCAATGTTCCTCGGCCAGTTCCTGCGCGCTCCGGCCACCATCGGGGCGCTCGCGCCCAGCTCACGGTGGCTCGCGGCGGCTGTCTGCGCGCCGGTGCCGGAACGCGGCGAGCCGACCGTGGTCGAACTCGGCCCTGGTACGGGGCCCTTCACCGCCGAGATCCAGCGCCGGCTGGGCGGGCGCGGCCACCACCTGGCCGTGGAGGTCAACCAGTCTCTGGCGGCGTTGCTGGCCGAGCGGTTCCCCACCGTGGACGTCGCGAACGACGACGCGACCGACCTGCGCCGGCTGCTCAGCGAGCGTGGCCTGCGGCAGGCGGATGTGGTGGTCAGCGGGCTGCCCTGGGCGGCCTTCCCCGAGGACCTGCAGCGCGGGCTGCTCGGCGCGCTGGCCGCGACACTGAGCCCGGCGGGGGCGTTCACCACCTTCTCCTACATCCACGCCGTCCCGCTGAGCTCGGCGCGCCGCTTCCGGGCGCTGCTGGCCGAGCGGTTCGAGGAGGTCGTGCGGGGCCGTACGGTGTGGCGCAACGCGCCTCCGGCGTTCGTGTTCCACGCCCGCCGGCCTCGACCCTGAACAGAACTTACTTCTACGATGGCGTGATGGATTTCACCCTTCCCGAAAGCGCCCTGGCCGTCCAGCGCGGCATCGGCGACATCTGCTCACGTTATGACCTTGACTACTGGCAGCGGTGCGAGGCGGACAAGCGCTGGCCGGAGGAGGTCTGGGCGGAGCTGGCCAAGGGCGGGTGGCTGGGTCTGGCCGTGCCCGAGGAGTTCGGCGGGGGCGGCCAGGGGCTGCTGGAGCTGGCGGTGGCGACGGAGACGCTGGCCGCCTCGGGGGCGGCCGGCGGCTCGGCGTTCACGTACGTGCTGACGCCCGGGTTCGGCGCGCTCACCCTGGCCAGGCACGGCACGGCCGAGCAGCGGGCGGAGCTGCTGCCCCGACTGGCCACGGGTGAGGTGGAAACGTGTTTCGCGCTGACGGAGCCGGACGCCGGCTCCAACTCGCTGGCGATCACGACGGCGGCCAGGCGTGACGGCGACGACTACGTGATCAAGGGTCAGAAGATCTGGATCACCGGCGTGCAGCGGGCCACCTGGATGCTGCTGGTCACCAGGACCGTCCCGGCGGCCGAGGCCAGGCCGCGTACGCACGGGCTGACGGTCTTCCTGGTGAACGTGCCGGAGGCGGTGGCGGCCGGGCGGCTGTCCTATCAGCCGATCCCGAAGCTCGGCGCCAACACGGCGCCGTCGAACATGGTGTTCATCGACGACCTCCGGGTGCCCGCCTCCAGCGTGGTGGGGCAGATCGACCAGGGCGCGGCGGTGCTGTGGGACATCCTCAATCCCGAGCGCGTCCTGCTCGCCGCCTCCGCGCTCGGCGGGGCCGAGGTCGCGTTGCGGGTGGCGGTGCAGTACGCCAAGGAGCGCGAGGTGTTCGGCCGGCCGATCGGCGCCAACCAGGCGATCGCGTTCCCGCTGGCCCAGGTCAAGGCCAAGATCGAGCTGGCCCGCTTGATGATCTACAAGGCGGCGTGGTCGTTCGACCGGCGCCTGCCGTGCGGCACCGAGGCCAACATCGCCAAGCTCACCGCCTCACAGGCGGCGTGGGAGGCGGCCGACGCCGCGTTCCAGACGCACGGCGGGATGGCGTACTCGCTGGAGTATCCGGTGGCCAGGCTGCTCACGGACGCCCGCATCGGGAAGGTGGCGCCCGTGACGGAGGAGCTGCTGCTCAACTACCTCGCGACCCAGGTGCTCGGGCTGCCACGCAGCTTCTGATCAGACGTACAGGTCGACGGTGTGGCCGATCTGCCACGCGCACCAGCGACCGGCGCGGGCCGCGGCTTCGTCTCCCGGGGCGGCGTTCTCGGCCTCGGCGGACAAGCCCGATCCGGCACTGGTGCGGCAGCAGCCCTTCCACACCGTCCAAGGGTCACGCCTACCCTGGGCGCGCGGGTGAAACCGCAGGTCAGCCGAACTCCGGTGACCGTTTCTCGCGCACCGCCCGCACGCCCTCCACCACGTCGGGGCCGCTGAAGCCGAGGAACTCCATGGCGAGCGAAGCGTCGAAGGTGGGCCCGGCCATGCGCAGCCAGTTGTTCAGGGAGTATTTGGTGAGGCGGATGGCCTCCTGGGAGCCGGCCGCGAGCCGCACGGCGATCTCCATCGCCTTGTCGTGCACCTGGTCGTCGTCGACGCACAGGCTCACCAGGCCCATCCGCTCGGCCTCCGCGCCGGTGACGGGCTCGCACAGCAGCAGGTGGTATTTGGCCTTGGCCAGCCCGCACAGCAGCGGCCAGATGATCGCGGCGTGGTCGCCCGCCGCGACGCCCAGCCTGGTGTGGCCGTCGATGATGCGGGCGGTGCGCCCGGCGACGGAGATGTCGGCCAGCAGGGCGACGGCCAGCCCGGCGCCCACCGCGGGCCCCTGGACGGCCGAGACGATCGGCTTGGCGCAGTTGAGCACGTTGTAGACGATGTCGCGGGCCTCGGCGAACACCCGCAGCCGGGTGGCGTGGTCGCGGGTCATCTCCTCGATCATCGACAGGTCGCCGCCGGCGGAGAACGCCTCGCCCTCTCCCCTGACGACCACCGCCCTGACGGAGTCGTCGCGGTCGATGTCGCGCCAGATCTCGGCCAGCTCGCGATGGCCGGTCATGTCGACGGCGTTGCGCCTGCGCGGCTCGCTGATCGTGATCCGCAGCACGCCGTCGGCGGGCGTGTCGATCTTCAGCTTCTCGTACGCGCTCCCGTACGTCACAGAGCCTCCCGCAGCCGCTCAGCCACGTAGTCGCGGGCCTCCACGGCCTGGTCGAACAGGCCGGGCAGGCCGAAGAAGCCGTGGATCGCCCCGTCGAACCTGCGTGTCTCGACGGGCACCCCGGCCTCGGCCAGCCGCGCGCCGTAGCGCTCGCCTTCGTCGCGGAGCACGTCGTATTCGGCGGTCACCACGGTCGCGGGCGCCAGCCCGGCGAAGGACGGCAGCCGCAGCGGGGACAGCCGTGGATCCGCCGGGTCGGCCTGGCCGGCGTAGGTGCGCAGGAACCACGCGAATTCCTCGGCGTCGAGGCCGAGGCCCGTGGCGAACTCGGTGTAACTGGGGGAATCCATGGCCGCGTCGAGCGCCGGACAGATGAGCACCTGGTGGGCCAGGCGCAGCCCGGCGTCGCGGGCCTGCCAGGCGGCCACGGCGGCGAGGTTGCCGCCGGAGCTCTCGCCCATCACCGCGACGCCGCCGTCGCACTGGTAGAAGGCAGGGCGGGTGAAGATGTCGCGCACCACGGTCCAGGCGTCGTCGGCCGCGGCCGGGAACGGGTGCTCGGGCGCCAGCCGGTAGTCGACGGAGACGACCACCGCGCCGGTGCGGATGGCCAGGTCGCGGCCGAGCGCGTCACTGCGCTTGATGCCCCCGCTCACCCAGCCGCCGCCGTGGAAGAAGACCACCACGGGCAGCGCGCCGTCGCCCCGGTCGGCGCGGTAGACGCGGATGGGCACGTCCTCGGCGCTCTCGTCGCGGACGAAGGGCAGGTGGGTGAGCGGCCCGCGCTGGGGCGCGAGGCCGTCCTGGTTCCGGGCCTCCTGGATCTCGGCCAGGTCCATCCCGGCCGGGCCGGGATCGGACATGTAGCGCTCGACGAACTCCTGCGCCTGGGGGTGCAGTGGCATGATCGAAGCCTAGCGGGCCGCCTCCACGAGCGCGTCGAAGAGCCGTCCGTCCTCGGCCCGCTCCGGGTGCCACTGCACGCCGACCCCGAACCGGTGGCCCTGCAGCTCGATGCCCTCGACGATCTGGTCCTCGGCCCAGGCCACGGCCAGCAGCCCGTTGCCCAGCCTGCGTACCGACTGGGTGTGCGGCGCGACCACCTCGACCTTGTCGCCCACCGCCTTGCCGAGCTTGCTCGACACGCTCACCTGGATGACGTGCGGCGTGCCCGGCTCGGCGTGCCGCTCGTTGTCGAGCACCTCGGGCAGCCAGGGGATCAGCGTGCCGCCCTGGGCGACGTTCAGCACGTGCATGCCGCGGTCGATGGCCAGGATCGGCACGTCGGCCTGTACGGCGGCGCGGGCCAGGGCCAGCTCGAACCGGTCACGGTGCCCCTGCGCCTCGGGCACCCGCTCGTCCTGCTCCTCGCCGTAGGCGCTACCGCCCACCTCGATCCCGCCGGCCAGCACCAAGCCCCGCAGCCCTCGTACGTAGTCGTCGATCGCGTACAGGTTCAGCGGCGGCAGCACCACGGGGGCGCCCCCGGCGCGCTCGACGGCCTTGGCGTAGGACGGGGGCGACAGCACCGCCTCCCGCACCCAGTCGCCCCAGCGGGCGGCTTCGAAGTAGGCGGTGATGCCGATCAGCGGTCGGGACATGCGATCTCCAGGGTGCCTGGTGGAGTACGTGCCGCCGCCGGTGGTGACGACGGCCGCACGCCCATCATGGCGTACACCATTTCGGTTATGTCACCTCTCCTGAAGATCCCTGCTGCATAAGGGGTGATTACGGCACGGTGAGAAGGACCGGCAGCTCCGCCGCGGAGTTGGAGAACAGGGACGGTACGGGGACCAGCGCCGCGGGCGGGACGGCCAGCGACAGGCCCGGATAGCGGCGGAAGAGGGCGGGCAGCGCCTCGGTGGCCTCCAGGCGGGCCAGCGGGGCGCCCAGGCACAGGTGGGGACCGCCGCCGAAGGCCAGGTGCCTGCGCTGCTCGCGGGTGATGTCGAAGCGCGCGGCGTCCTGACCGTGGTGCGCCTCGTCGCGTCCCGCCGCGCTGTACGGAGCCAGGATGGCCTCTCCGGCGGGGATGGTGACGCCGGCGATCTCGATGTCCTCCAGCGGGTAACGGGCCATGAAGTTGCCGATGGGCGCGTCCCAGCGCAGCGTCTCCTCCACCACGGCCGACCAGGTCTCCTCGCCGCCGACCACCGCCAGCGCGCGCTGGTCCGGGTGGGTGAGCAGGGCGCGGGCGCCGTTGACGATCAGGCTGAGCGTGGTCTCGTGCCCGGCGGCGAGCATCAGCCACATCGTGCCGACCAGCTCCTCGTCGGTGAGCCGCTCCGGGTCGTCGCGCTGGGCGGCGATCAGGTCGCTGATCAGGTCGTCGCCCGGCTCGGCGTGCCGCGCGGCGACGAGCCGGTCGAGCAGCAGGTAGATGTCGCGCTGGGTCTTGAGCACCTCTTCCGGGGCGGTGGTGGAACGGAAGATGCTGTCCACCAGCTCCCGCAGCTCCGGGCGCTCCTCCTCCGGCACCCCGACGAGCTCGCAGATCACCTGCATCGGCACCGGGTAGGCGAAGTGCTTGCGCAGGTCGACGGTCCCGTCTGCGGCCGCGTGCGAGGGCAGGTCGTCCAGCAGCCCGCCGACGATCCCGGCGATGCGCGGCCGCATGCTCTGGACGCGGCGCGGCGTGAGCGTCTGGGTGACGAACTTACGCAGCCGGTGGTGCTCCCGCCCGTCGGCGGTGACCATGTTGGTGACCTTGACCATGCCGATGAGCGGCCAGTCGTCGGTGATACGGCCGTCACGGACGGCCGTCCAGTTATGCCAGTCCTTGCTGACCCTGCGATCGGTCAGCAGGTCGGCCAGCAGCGCGTGATGGGTGATCGACCACGCCTCCACGCCGCCCGGCAGGACGACGCGGACGACGGGGCCCAGCTCCCGCAGCCGGGCGGCCTCGCCGTGGTGGTCGGTCCCGGCGGGGTCGAGGGTGACTACAGGGATCATGAATGGTCTCCAAGCGCGCGGAAGTGGACGGGCAGCGAGGCGGGGCAGCGGGTCCACGGTGACGGGTGCGGGGTCAGCTCCGCGGCGTCCACGGCCAGGCGCACGTCGGGCAGCAGGTGCAGGGCCGTCTCCACCGCGGTGCGGGTGATGAGGCGGGCGGGGACGGGCGCCGGGCAGACGTGCGGACCGGCGCTCCAGGCCAGGTGGGCGCGGTTGCCCAGCTCGATCTCCGTCGCGCCGCCGTGAACGCGCGGGTCGTCGTTGGCCGCCCCCAGGCCCAGGACGAGCGCGTCACCGCGGGCGATGCGCCGGCCGCCCAGCTCGGTGTCGCGCAGGGCGTACCGGGCGGGCATGTTCGTCATGGGCGGGTCGCGCCAGAGCACCTCGTCCAGCGCGTCGTCGACGCCCATGCGCCCGCCGCGCACCCGGCCGGCGAAGCGCGGGTCGGTCAGCATGAGCCGGAAGGTCTGCGCGATCCACGTGGTCGTCGTCTCCTGTCCGGCGGAGATCATCACCACCATCGACTGCAGCACCTCGGCCTCGTCGCGCAGGTCGGCGTGGGCCAGGAAGTGGCTGGTCAGGTCGTCGGACGGGGTCTCCTTCCGGGCCCGCAGAAGGCCACCGAGTATCTCCTCGAACTTCTTGTTACCTGCCTGGGAGTCCTCGGCGCTGCCGAACAGGGCGCGCAACGCCGCCAGCAGCTCGTGGCCCTGGCCGGTGTCGAGGCCGAACAGTCCGGCGATGGCCAGCATCGGGACGATGGCCGCGTAGTCGCCCACCAGGTCGGCGCCGCCGCGGTCGGCGAAGCCCTCGATGAGCTCGCGGCACATGGACTCGACGGAGCGGCGCATGCGGCGCTGATCGATCGCGGCGACCCCGTCGTCGATCGGGCGGCGCAGGCGGCGGTGCTCGGCCCCGTCGGCGCCGATCACGTTGGGCCGCCAGAACATCATCGGCCCCAGCCCCGAGTCGGGCGGCACGACGCCTTCCTGGAACAGCCGCCAGTTGCGGGCGTCGCGCGAGTACAGCTTCTCCTGCCGGGTGATGGTCAGCAGCTCGTGGTAGCCCATCACCAGCCAGGCGCCGACGCCCGGCTCCAGCTCCACCCAGGCGACGTCGCCCCATTCGCGGCGCAGCCCGCGGAAGACGCCGCGCGGGTCGGGGCAGGTCGTGGTGGCGGACAGGGGGATCATGAGGGGCCCTTCTGCAGGGCGAGCGCGTGCTCGACGAGGGTGATCAGCGCGTCCACCGAGGAGGAGCGGCTCCTGGCGTCGCAGTTCACGATGGGCGTGCCGGGCTCCAGGTCCAGGGCCTCCCGCAGCGCCTGCGCGCTGTGGTCGGCGGAGTCGGGGAAGTGGTTGACGGCGACGGCGAAGGGCAGGTCGCCACGGAGTTCGAGCTGGTCGATCACCTCGAAGCTGCCCTCGATGCGGCGCGTGTCGACCAGGACGAGCGCGCCCACGGCGCCCTCGCCGAGGCCGGCCCACAGGTCCCAGAAGCGCCGCTGGCCGGGCGTGCCGAACAGGTAGAGCGCGGTGTACGGGCTGAGCGTGATGCGGCCGAAGTCCATGGCCACGGTGGTCGTGGTCTTGCTCCCCAGCCCGGCCAGGTCGTCCACGCCGACGCTGGCCTGCGTCATGGTCTCCTCGGTGCGTAACGGCTCGATCTCGCTGACCGCGCCGATCATCGTGGTCTTGCCGACACCGAAGTCGCCGACCACGAGGATCTTGACCGCCTGCTGCACGGTGTCGGGCAGGTAGCGGTCAGCTGAGCCGGCGGAGCCCATTGAGCACCTCCTGGAGGGTCGTCAGGTCGGGACGCCCGGCCTCCGGGATACGGGAGCGGGCTATCAGGTGGCCGGAGTCGACCAGGTCGGAGGCTAAGATCCCGGCCACGCTCAGCGGCAGCTTGAGGTGCGCCGCCGCCTCCGCCAGCGACAGGAGCCGCCCGCACATGCGCAGCAGGTCGCGCGCCTGGCGGGTGGCCGAGGGCGGCAGGGGCTTGCCGGCGTCGGCCACGACGAGGAGGGTGTCGAGGCCGATGGTGTTGCGGGTGGGGCGGGCCCGGCCCTGGGTCAGGACGTAGGGCCGTACCGCGCTGTCGTGGTACTCGCCGCTCATTTCCGCGCGGCCCGGCGTGCGGGAGTACTGAAGTTCCTCTCGCCGATCTTGATGACCTGGGCCTGCATCTGCTGCGCGATGAGCCGCGGGTCGACCACCGGATCGGTGATGACCACCAGATGGGAGCCGGATCCGGCGGCGCGGGCGAACAGGAAGCCGCCCTCGAAGCCCACCATCAGCTCCCTGACGGCCCGGTTGCCGCCGCCGAACTCGCGCCCCACGCTCTGGGCCAGCGACTGCAGTCCGGAGCAGGCGGCCGACAGGCGGTCGGCGACGTCCCTGTCCGTACCGGCCGAGCGGGCCTTCAGCAGGCCGTCGGAACTGAGCACGACCACGTGGCGGACTCCGGGGACCCAGACGACCTCGGCGATCATCCAGTCCTGATCTTGGTGCATCGGTACCCCGTTCGTCATCACTAAACGTTCGTCATCGCTCGTGGTGTTCCCCTGCGTCGGGGTTGTGGTCAAAGAAGGCGGCCATCCACTCGCCCGCCTGTTCCGGAGTGGCGGCCGGCTCGGCGGCCGGTCCCGCCGCGGCGAGCCGCTCGGCGTCGGAGCCCGCCTCGCCACGGCGTGAGCGCCTGCGCGGCAGCGCGCCGCCGCCGCCCGTGTCCTCCCCCGCCCCCTCGATGTGCTCGCCCAAGGGGGCGGGCGCATCCAGCATCGGCTGGTTCGGCACGGGCTCGTCCAGCGTGGGGTGGTCCTGGGTGAGGTGGTCCTGGGTGAGGTGGTCCTGGGTGAGGTGGTCCTGGGCCGGGTCGATCGGCCGGATCTCGTGGCGCGCGGGCCGGGCTCGGGGCGGCGCCTCGGCCGGCTCCAGCGTCTCCACGATCGAGCCGGGCACCAGGACGACCGCGCGCACCCCTCCGTACGGTGAGGGCAGCAGGTCGGCCAGGAACCCGTGGCGGCGTACGTAGTGCCCGATGACCGCGAGCCCGGTCTGCGGGATCTCCCCCACCTCGCCCACGTCGACGGAGCGGCGGCCGGAGACGATCTCGCGCGCCTGCTCCAGCTGGTGGTCGTCCATGCCGACGCCGCCGTCGTCGATCTCGATGACGGCGCCGCGCTGCACGTTGCGCACCGCCACGAGCACCGTGGTCGCCGGCGGCGAGGACTGGGTGGCGTTGGCGAGCAGCTCGGCCACCAGGTGGATGAGCGGCTCGACCACGTGGGCCGCGACGGCGGTGTCCGGGTCGCCCGACACCTCCACCCGCTTGTAGGCGACGATCCTGGAGGAGGCGGCCCGCACCACGTCGACCAGCGCGAGCGGATTGGGCCACTGCTGTCCCGGCCACTCGCCGCACAGCACGGCGAGGCTCTGCGCGTGGCGGCCCTGCTGGGCGGCGGCGTGGTCGACCTGCATGCTGGTCTCGAGCACGTCCGGGTTGTGGGGGTGGCGCTCGGCCATCACCGAGACGTTCTCCTGGATGCGGTGGGCGGAGGTCTGCACGCGCCGGGCCAGCGCCAGCAGGGCCAGCCGCAGCGACTCCTGCCGCTCGCGGTCCTGCTCGGCGGCCTCGCCGACCGCGTCGAGCACCTCTTCCAGCAGCTCGGCCGCGTCCTCATCGAGCCCCTGGCTCTGGTACGGCGGGGGCACCTCGCCCTGGGCGATCACGGCCGGGATCCGCTTGTGCACCAGGTGCCTGACCGCCTCCTGCAGGGCCTTGGAGCGGGCCGCGACGTGCTTGCTCCACTGGGTGTTGCGCTGCTGGAGGTGGTGCTGGAACTCGGCCTCGCGCTGGTGCATGGCGCTCTCGCGGCGGCTCATCGTCCGCAGGGCCTCCTGGTGCCCCTGGCGCAGGGCCGCCACGGCGGCCAGGGCGAGGAGCGAGAGCGCCGCGGTGCCGACGCACGCCCAGACGACGCCGGTGCGGCTGTCGAGGAGCAGGGCGGTGAAGGCGCAGCACGCGGCGACCACCGGCAGGGCCAGCGCCGCCGGCCAGAGCCACTGCGCCTGAGGTGACGGGGTCACCGGCGGCTGAGTGGCCGGCGCCGGCGACTGAGGAGCGGGCCGCTGAGGTGACGGCGTCCGGCGGGCCGGAGCTTGGGGCTGTGGGGGTTGGGAACGAGCCATGGTCACCTTCGCGAACGGGCTGGAGTATGCGCTGGTCTCAAGCGGGAGGCGGCTACGGAGACCCCCTCTGCCTAAGCAAGCGGCATCTCCCCTTCCAGTCCGTTGCCTCTGCGTCACTCCCAGTGGCGACGCGTCCGCCAAGATCCGATTATTCCGACTCTACTGAATGAGTCAATCCATTCCCCACCGCCTGTCAGATATATACCAAAGATGCATTTTATACTGCTTTGTCATGATATGTCCGGCTTCGGCATGGCGGCGCGCCTGACAATTCCCGGCCGATCTTGTCAATGAATCGCGTCTTCATATCCGGCCAGGAAAAGCCCGATAAGGTCCACCCGAAATGTCATCGTCATAAGATATGGGCCCCCTATGGCCCTTGTCCAGGCAAAACCCGTCACCCACAATCCAGGGGACACAGCCGGACCACAGGAAGGAAACTCATCGTGCGTGCGAACAATGACGTATTCGCCTACGGCCCCTCGCAAACGAGGTGCTGAGCGTGGCCCGCTACCGCGCCCCCCTGCCGGACGCCACGAGCGCCGCCTTCCTCGCCGAGGCGCTGGCCGAGGCCAATGCCCTCCGCGCCGAGCACCACGCCCCGCCGCTGGTCCTGGACCAGGAGCTGGTCGAGTACGCCAGATCCCGCGCCGCGTCGCGATCGGAATACCCGGACACCGAGGCCGGGCACGACGGGTTACGGGAAGGCACCGGAGAGAACCTTTTCTGGGGCGCCGGCTCGAAACAACGGCCGCTCGACGCAGGGAAAGCGGTTGCCGAATGGTACGAGGAAATCAAAGGCTACGACTTCACCGACCCGGAAAACGTCGCCGACTGCGGACACTTCACCCAACTGGTATGGAGGGAGAGCCGGCGGATGGGCGCCGGACGTGTGGCCGGACGGGGCCCGGACTTCTTCGAGACCTACATCGTCTTCGTTTTCGAGGCGCCCGGCAATAAGCCCGGTCACTTCGCGGAGAACGTACGTCCCGCCTGACTTCCGGCCCGGGAGCCGTGCCGCCGACGGCTCCCCCTCACCCTGATCACCTCAGTCACATATGCGAATAAGACACACTTTCACTTTGATGACCGAAATCTTCCCCACCTTGAACGCGGAAAATCACGTTATCGTCACGGACAGTTTTGCTCCGCACTGTATCGGGGCGAAACGGTTGTGACGCTCAGGAGGTGGTGTAAGACTCGAATTCGAGCGAGCAGTCGTGCCGGGGCCCGCCGCACGCTCATTACCCGGAGCCGTCAGGGAGGTGTAACGACACGACCGGAAGAATATTCCGGCCAAAGGGTGGGGTTAATTTCATGTCGTTGAATCCGCGCCTGGTAAAGGAGAGTTTCTCCGTCGTGGAGCCGGTGGCCGACAAGGCCGCCGCCTACTTCTACGGCCGGTTGTTCGCCGAGAGTCCGCAGCTGCGGGGCATGTTCCCCCCGGCGATGGACCTGCAGCGCGACCGGCTCTTCGGCGCTCTGACCCGCATCGTGTGGAGCCTGGACAGCCCGGCCAGCCTGGCGTCCTTCCTCGGCCAGCTCGGGCGGGACCACCGCAAGTACGGCGTGATCGCGGAGCACTACACCGCGGTCGGCAACGCCCTGCTCGCGACCATCAAGCGGTTCGCCGCCGACATCTGGAACGAGGAGATCGAGGCCGCCTGGGCGGCCGCCTACACCGCCGCCGCCAACCTCATGATCGAGTCGGCCGAGTCCGACTCCGGGGTCTCGCCCGCGTGGTGGCTGGCCGAGGTCATCGACCACGAGCTCCGCGCCCCGGACATCGCCGTCCTGACGCTGCGGCCGACGCAGCGCCTGCCGTACACGGCGGGCCAGTACGTCAACGTGCAGGTCTCGCGGTGGCCGCGCGTCTGGCGCACGTTCTCCATCGCCAACGCGCCGCGCCCGGACAACACGATCACGCTGCACGTGCGCGCGGTCCCCTGCGGCTGGGTGTCCACCACGCTGGCCAGGGACACCCGCATCGGCGACACGATCATGCTGGGGCCGCCCATGGGCACGATGACGCTGTGCGAGCGCAGCTCGCGCGACGTACTGTGCGTGGCGGGCGGCACCGGGCTGGCACCGATCAAGGCGATCATCGAGCACATCATCGCCTCGGGCCGCCGCCCCAACATCCACCTGCTGTTCGGGGCACGGACGGCGGCGGAGCTGTACGACCTGCCCGACCTCATCCGGATGGAGTCGACGTTCCCCTGGCTGCGGGTACTGCCGGTGGTCTCCGGCCAGGCCGGCTACGAGGGGATGCGCGGTCGGCTGCCGGAGGTCACGCAACGCTTCCACTCATGGGCCGAGCATGAGGTGTACGTGTGCGGGCCGTCCGGCATGGTCAGCGAGACGGTCCGGCGCCTGCGGATCGACGGCGTGCCACTGTCCCGCATCCACCGCGACATCGTGCAGGGAGAGCGCTGACGCGGCGCCCACGACCGTTCCCCGGGTGTCCGTCCTCCCCTCTGCCACGACGGACCGTCTTCTTCCGCCCCCGGAGGGGCCCCTCCAGAGGACCCCAGCCACCACGGACCGTCCCCTTCCACTCCCCCGGAGGGGGCAGCCGCCCCTGGGAACCCCGGCCACAACGGACCGTCACCTTCCACTCCCCCGAAGGGGGGATCCCTCTCCAAGGACACCAGCCACGACGGACCCGCACACGAATGAGACGGTCGCGCAACGAACCTGGTAACGGCGCTACGAGGCGGCGGGCCGCTGGAACGCGGCGGCGGTCTCGTCGTCGTTGGGCCAGAACGTCTCTATGGCGAGCTCCGCGACCGTCACGTCCAGAGGCGTGCCGAATGTGGCGATCGTGGTGAACATCGACAGGATCCGCGTGCCGTGCCTGATCCGCAGCGGCACCAGGAGGTCGCCCGGACCCGGCACGTGCGCCACGTTCAGATCCACGCCGGGGTAGGTGTAGGCGGCCAGCTCGTCATGCAGCTCGGCCAGCTGCCCGGAGCCCGACGCCTCCGCCTGCCTGCGCAGCTGGTGCAGCAGGTGGGCGCGTACCTCCGCCAGGTTGACCAACCGGCCGCCCATCGCCTCGGGGTGCAGCGACAGCCGCATCACGTTGACCGGCTCCTTGAGCAGCTCCGCGGGCACCCCGTCCATGAACAGGGCGGCCGCCGAGTTGGCCGCCACCAGGTTCCAGGCGGCGTCCACGACGAACGCGGGGTAGGGCTCGTGCCCGGCGAGGATCTTGTCGAGTGCCTGCCGGACGGCCTGCATCTCCGGGGCGCGTACCTCACGTTCGGGGAAGAGCGGCGCGAAACCGGCCGCGACCAGCAGCCTGTTGCGGTGGCGCAGCGGCACCTCCAGCTCCTCCGACAGCTTCATCACCATCTCCCGGCTGGGCCGGGCGCGCCCGGTCTCCAGGAAGCTGACGTGACGAGCCGACACCTCGGCCTGGATCGCCAGGTCGAGCTGGCTCACCCGCCGCCGCTGCCGCCAGGACCGCAGCAGCTCCCCGAACGACTCATCCCCCACCGCGTACGCGCCATTGACCGACCCCATACGGCAACGCTACCGACAGGAGGGAAGCGCGGCGATTACCTCACGCGTAATCGCGCAGCAAATCGCCCAGTCCTCGGCGCTGCTGGTCACGGCGTGGCACGATGGCCGGGAAGCGAACACGGGAGCGATGGGAGCTTGTTATGAGCGACGCAGTGCTCGCGATCGGCACCCGCAAGGGCCTGTTCCTCGCCCGCTCGACGGACGGCGGCCCGTTCGAGGTGGCGCCGATCCAGTTCTCCACGGTCGGCGTGACCTCGGTGGCGATCGACACGCGCGCCGCCACGCCGCGGATCCTGGCGGGCATCGAGTACGGCCACTTCGGCCCCTCGGTGATGTACTCCGACGACCTCGGCCAGACCTGGCAGGAGGCCGAGCGTCCCCCCATCGCCTTCCCCGAGAAGACGGGCGCGACCCTGACCAGGGTGTGGCAGCTGATGCCGTCTCCGGCCGAGCCCCAGGTGGTCTGGGCCGGGGTGGAGCCGGGCGCGCTGTTCCGCTCGGAGGATCGCGGCGTCACCTACGAGCTGGCCGAGGGGCTGTGGGAGCACCCGCACCGCCGGCACTGGCAGCCGGGCGGCGGCGGGCTGTGCCTGCACACGGTCGTCAGCCATCCCACCGACCCGCAGGTCATGGGCGTCGCGGTGTCGACGGGCGGCTTCTATCGCACCACTGACGGCGGCCTGTCGTGGGAGGCGGCCAACCAGGGCATCCGCGCGCCGTTCATGCCGGAGGGCCAGCAATATCCCGAATACGGGCAGTGTGTGCACAAGGTGGGCATGCACCCGTCCCAGCCCGAGCGGCTCTTCCTGCAGCACCACTTCGGCGTCTACCGCAGCGACGACTTCGGCGGCTCCTGGCACGACATCGGCTCGTCGCTGCCGTCCGACTTCGGTTTCCCGATCGTGGTGCATCCCACCCGGCCCGACACGGTCTACGTGCTGCCGCTGACCGCCGACATCGACCGCACCCCGGTCGATCACCGCTACCGGGTCTTCCGCAGCCAGGACGCGGGCGGCACCTGGCAGCCGCTGGAGGCCGGGCTGCCCGAGGGGCCGGTGTACGCGAGCGTGCTGCGTGACGCGATGACCGCCTCCGAGGCGGGGGTGTTCTTCGGCACCCGCGACGGCGAGGTCTACTGCTCGCGGGACGACGGCGGCACCTGGTCGACGGTCGTCCGGCACCTGCCCGACGTGCTCAGCGTGCGTGCGGCGGTGCTGTAGCCCATGGCCAAGAACGTGATGATGGTGGTCTTCGTCCTGCCCAACTCGCTGCGCCGCTGGGTGAGCGGCGACAGCGAGGTGAAGGTCTTCGCCGTCGCCGCCGACCAGCACACCCCGCCGACGCTCGGCTCCGCGCTGGACATGCTGCGGCGTACGCATCCACTGCTGGAGGAGCGCCTGCGCGACGACTACGGGCGCATCCGCCGGCACATCAACATGATCGTGTGCGGCGAGAACGCCCGCGGCCTCGGCAGCCTCGACTGCGCGCTGCCGCCGGGCGCCGAGGTCTACGTCATGCCCGCGCTGGCCTGATCACGCCGGCTTGTCAGGTCAGCCGGCTTGCCGAACCCCGCTGATTCGGTTCACACCTTGCGCCAGCCCGGGACCCAGGCCCCGTCCTCGATGACGTAGTCACCGAAGAGGGCGGGCGCCTCCTTGACCATGAGCGCGCCGATGTGCTGGAACAGCAGCCGGATCTCCTCCTCGGCCCCCACCGCCGTGCGCGCCTCGATCGTGTGCCGCAGCGTGCGTACGTTGGCCGTCCAGACCAGGCCGGTGGCCAGCCCCTCCGGAGCGAAGCGGCGCATGAACGAGGTGCGGTGCTTCTTCTCCGAGAACGGCACACCCTCCTCGTCGAGCCCGAAGTGACCGGCCATCCAGACCTGGAACTGCTCCATCTGCTCCAGCAGGACCGTGGCCCGCTTCATCAGCTCGGGGTCGGACTGTGCCCACTCGGGGAACCAGAACGGCAGCTCGTCGAGGCGGACGAAACGCAGCGACTCCTGCGAGATGGCCACCCCGGGGCGGTGCCTGACGAGCTCGTGGGTGAGCACGCGGCTGACGTTGTGCAGCACGAAGCTGAAGTTGAGGTGCTCGAGCACCGAGCCGTGGGCGCTGGCCAGGATGTTGCGCAGGTAGTCGCCCTGGTCCTCGCGGATGCGCACGACGTTGGGGTTGAGGCCGGGCTCGAAGGAGCGGTAGCACAGGCGCCCGGCGAACTCGGCCAGGTTCTGCGCGTCGAGGTCGCCACGGTCGAGCCGCTCCAGCCAGCTCTCGCCGCCGACCTCGCCGAGGTAGCGGGCGAGCTCGTCGTAGTCGAGGTCTGGACGGGCGACGAGGAAGACCTCGGGTTCGACGGTGCGCATGGGCGAGCCCCCGCTCGGGTCAGGCGATGTGATGGCCCCAGCAAACCAGGTCGCGGGACCCGCGCGCGACTCGGCACGGGGTCGGCCTGAACACTTGTCGCTTCAAGTTTTTCGCCCTACAGTCGAGTCCCTCGATACTTGAAGGGACAACTTATGAACGTCGTCCTCTGGGTCCTCCAGGCCCTGCTCGCCGCCGCCTTCCTCCTGGGAGGGTTCATGAAGGCCACGCAGCCCAAGGAGAAGCTCCAGGCGCGCATGGGATGGGTGGACGATTTCAGCCAGGCGCAGGTCAGGGCCATCGGCGTGGTGGAGGTCCTCGGCGCGATCGGCCTGGTGCTGCCCTGGGCCACCGGCATCGCCCCGATCCTCACGCCCCTGGCGGCGGTCGGCCTCGCGATCACCATGATCGTCGCCGCCCAGGTGCACCGTCGGCGCAAGGAGAGCTTCGCGGTTAACCTGGTACTGCTGGCGCTGACGGTCATCGTCGCGATCGGCCGATTCTGACACTGGGGGTCCGTTGGTCGAAGGGCTCGGCCATGACGAGCAGCGAGCCTGGCAGGGCCTGCTCGCGGTGATGCTCGTCGGCATTCCGCAGGTGGAGCGCACCTTCCGCGCGTACGGGCTGGTGCACATCGAATACGGCCTGCTCAACACGCTGACGGCCGGGCCGCTGCGGCTGAGCGACCTGGCCACCCTGGGCAACGTCTCGATCAGCCGCCTGAGCCACCGGGTCAGCAAGCTGGTCGAGCGCGGCTACGTACGGCTGCGGCCCGACGAGAACGACGGCCGGGCAAGTGTCGCCGAGATCACCCCTGAGGGGCGGGCGGTCATCACCGCGATCGCGCCCGACCACGCGCGGGCCCTGCGCGAGGTGCTGTTCGACCACCTGTCGCCCGAGCAGGTCGCCGCGCTGGCCGACGCCATGCAGAGCGTCGGAGCCAAGCTCGGCGCCTGCATGGCGGACGACCGCGGGAGAGAAGGCCACGACCCCATCGGGTGCGGCTAGGTGATGTCCTGCCGGATCGTCGTGGCCGAGGCGACCGCCGCGAACAGCACCGCGTACCCGAGCAGCACCAGGGCGCCCGCCCAGGCCGGCAGCAGGTAGTCGGTGCCCAGCCCGAGGTCGACGCCGCTGTTGGTCACCGCGCTGCCCGCGCCGGCCGGCGTCCACTTGCCGACCGGCTGCAACACCGGGATCGCGTTGACCAGGGCCTCGACGATGAACACCCACACCACCGCGACGATGATCGCGCCGAGCTGGTTCTTGATCAGCGCGCCCAGCCCGACACCGAACAGCGTGTAGAGGACGAGCACGAGCAGCACGCCCGTGGCGATGCGCAGGACCTTCGCCGACAGGACCAGATCACCGCCGGACAGCAGGACCGACACGACCACCGCGACGGCGGTCAGCGCCAGCACGATCAGCCCGAAGGCCAGCCCGACGACCACCCCCGCCCCGAGCTTGGCCACGACCACCCGCTCGCGCCGGGGCGTGGCGAGGAACGTGGTGGTGATGGTCTGGTAGCGGTATTCGGCGGTCATCATGACGACCCCGAGGATCATCGGGAACAACGCGCCGCTCGAGCCGAGCCCCCACAGGAGCTCCTGGAAGGGCACGGTTCCCCTGCTGGGGAAGACCTGCTGGCCGTTCTGGCCGGTCTGGCCGGCGAACCCGATCGTGAGACCGAGCTGCAGGAGCACATAGGCGACCGTGACGCCCAGCATCACCCACCAGAGTCTGGTGGTCCGGAGCTTGAGCAGCTCCGCCCTGATCAGCGTCATCAGCCCTGCCCCTCCCCCGTCAGCTCCAGGAAGACCTGTTGCAGGTCGGAGCGTTCGGTTGTGACCTCGCTCAGCACGACCTTCGCGTCGAGCGCGATCCGGCCGATGTCCTCGGCGCCGAGACCGCGTACGCGCAGGAACCCGTCCTGCTGTTCGACCGTGGCTCCGGCGCTTTCGAGGGCCGGGACGAGCTCGGCGGTCCCCGTGGTACGCACCCTGACTGCCGCGTCGCCGTTGGAGACCAGCTCGGCCAGGCTGCCCTGGCGTACGAGACGGCCCTTGGCGATGATCACCACGTTGTCGACGATCTGCTCGACCTCGGCCAGCACATGGCTGGAGACCAGGACGGCGGCGCCCTGGTCGTGGGACAGGTAGCGCAGGAAGCCGCGCAGCCACTGGATGCCCGCCGGATCGAGCCCGTTGGCGGGCTCGTCGAGGATGAGCACCTTGGGATGGCCGATCAGCGCGGTGGCCAGCGCCAGCCGCTGCCGCATGCCGAGCGAGAAGACCTGCACCCGCTTGCCGGCCACGTCGGCGAGGCCGACCTGGTCCAGCGCCTCCGTCGCGCGCTCGCGGGGCAGCCGAGCCGCCGCGCAGAGCACCCGGAGATGGTTGAGGGCCGTACGGCCCGGATGGAAGTTGGTGGCTTCGAGCACCGCGCCCACCTCGCTGAGGGGATGCGGTAACTCGACGTAGCGCTGGCCGTTGACCAGCGCCGTGCCGGAATCGGCGGTGCACAGCCCGAGCAGGCTGCGCAGGGTGGTGGTCTTGCCCGCCCCGTTCGGGCCAAGGTAGCCGGTGATGGTGCCCGGCTCCACTGTGAACGACACCCCGTCGACCGCGCGTACCGGTCCGAACGCCTTGCAAAGGTTTCGAATCTCGATCGCACTCATCGTGAGCTAATTATCACGAATGTGGAGTTGATGGCACCTCCTCCCCAAGGAGGAGTTCAGAGCCGGTATACCCGACGGGCATTGCCGGAGCCGATCATGTGGGCCACCCTGGCCGCGTCGGCGGCGCTCCACTCCCCCGCGTCGAGCCGCGACTTCAGCGCGGCGGCCAGGGCCCGGCGGAAGTAGAGGGTGCCCAGGTGGCCGGTCTCGGCCACGCCGTGGCAGCCGGAGCCGAAGAGCAGCTTGTGGAACGGCGCCAGTTCCAGCAGCTCGTCCATGATCCGCGCGGACCCGGCGGCGCTGTGGGTCAGCGCGAGGCCGACGTCGACGTGGACGTGCGGGAAGACGCCGGCCAGGTAGGCGGCCTGGCGGTGGAACGGGTAGCCGTGCAGCAGCACCACCGGCACGCCGGCCGGCTGCAGCGCTCTGACGAACGTGGTCATCCGCGCCGGGTCGGCGCGATGCACACCGGGATAGGACAGATCACCGAATCCGGTGTGGAACTGCAGAGGCAGGCCGCGGTCCCTGGCCACGTCGACCGCGGTCCACAACAGGTGGCGCAGCAGGATCGGGTCGGTCAGCGGCTCCTTGGGGTCGGACAGCCGGCGGTTGGCCGCCGCGATGACCGAGCCCCTGCTCGGCCTCGACGGGTCGAAGTCGAGGCCGCACCGATGGCCGATGACCGTCGCCACGCCCACGGCTCTGGCGGCCCTGGCGGTGAGCTCCTCGGCCAGGCTGTCCATGTAGTCGAGGGCCGTCTCGGCCATCTCCACGACGTCCTGCTCGATCTGCTCGATGCCGACGACCTCGTTCGCGCTCGCGTCGCCGTGGCGGGCCAGCTCGGCGGCCGTCAGCAGCTCTGCGCTCTCCATGCCGGTGTCGACCAGGAGCGCCCCGACGCCGGCGGCCCGCAGCAGCAGCCGGTTGACCTCGTCGGCGCCGAGATCGGCCCGGCGCGCCAGGTAGACGGCGGGCGGCGCGTGCGGTTCCAGGCCGAGCACGGGCGCGCACCAGCGGCGGATGGCCGCGCCGATCGGCGTGTCGAAGTGGGTGGTGCCCGGCGGCGCGGGGCAGCCGCCCTCGTTGATCAGCAGCTCGAACTGGGCTCTGGACAGGTCGTCGCGGCGCACCCCGTGACAGTGGTGGTCGACGAGCGGGGCGAGGAGGGCGTCACGCACCGTATCGGGAAGATCTACGGGGAGCATGCGGAGACTCTAGGTGGCCTCCGCACGCTCCCGCGGCGGTTTTACCTACCCGAAAGACGCGCTAGATCCTCACGTGTGAAAGCGCGCTCCGGTTCCCACGTGCGAACGCTCCGGTCCACACGTGCGAACGCTCCGGCCCGCACGTGTGAAACCGCCCTCGGACCCGGCCTCACCGGCGGGCGAGCCGGAGCACGTTGGCGATGACGCGCGCGCCCGCGCCGCCCTCGGCGGTGAGGATGGACTCCGGGTGGAACTGCACGGCGAAGCGGCGCTTCTCGGTGTCCTCGATCGCCATGACGTTGCCGTCGGGCGTCAGCGCGGTCGGGGTGAAGCCGACCACGCCGGCCCGCTTGGCGTGCAGGGAGTGGTAGCGGGCCGCGACGAACTCCTCGGGCAGCCCGTCGAGCAGCGCGTCGCCGCCGCCCAGCCGGGTGACCTGGCCGCGCTTGCCGTGCTCGGGGTAGTCGAGCAGTTCCAGCGAGCCGCCCGCGTGCTCGACCATCGCCTGCAGGCCGAGGCAGACACCGAAGACCGGCAGGTCACGGGCGTAGATCTCATCGATGAGCGCCGACATGCCGAAGTCGGACGGCCAGCCGGGGCCCGGCGACAGGACGACGAGGTCGGGCGCGATGTCGTCGAGCATGGCCGAGGGGAAGCCGTGGCGCAGCGTGACGACGTCGGCGCCCTCCTGGCGGAAGTAGTCGGCCAGGGTGTTGACGAAGGAGTCCTCGTGGTCGACGAGCAGCACCTTCATGCCCTGGCCGGGCTGCTCGCGGACCGGGACGACCGGCTTGGCGTGCGGCTGGTTGACCGCGGCCAGGGCGCCGAGCAGGGCGCTGGCCTTGAGCTCGGTCTCGCGCTCCTCGGCCTCGGGGTCGGAGTCGAACAGCAGCGTGGCGCCGGCCCTGACGGTCGCCAGGCCGTTCTTGATCTGGGCGGTGCGCAGGGTCAGGCCGGTGTTCATGGAGCCGTCGAAGCCGATGAAGCCGATGGCGCCGCCGTACCACCTGCGGGTGGTGGCCTCGTGGTCCTCGATGAACTGCATGGCCCAGGTCTTGGGCGCGCCGGTGACCGTGACGGCCCACATGTGGGTCAGGAAGGCGTCGAGGGCGTCGAACTCCGGCCGCAGCCGGCCCTCGATGTGGTCGACGGTGTGGATCAGCCGGGAGTAGAGCTCGATCTGGCGGCGGCCGATGACCCGGACGGAGCCGGGCACGCAGATGCGCGACTTGTCGTTGCGGTCGACGTCGGTGCACATGGTCAGCTCCGACTCCTCCTTGACGCTGGTCAGGAGGGTGCGGATGGCCTCGGCGTCCTCGATCGGGTTGCTGCCGCGGGCGATCGTGCCGGAGATGGGGCAGGTCTCGACGCGGTCGCCGCTCACCCGGACGTACATCTCGGGCGAGGCGCCGACGAGGTGCTCGCCCTCGCCCAGGCTGATGATGAACTCGTAGGGGGCCGGGTTGCTGTGCCGCAGGCCGCGGAAGAAGGCCGACGGGTCGGTGCAGGGGGCGTGGAAGACCTGGCCGGGCACGACCTCGAACAGGTCGCCGCGCTTGAACTTCTCCTTGGCGGCGGCCACGACCTTGGCGTATGTGCCCCGCTTGGGGTCGGCGGGCACCTCGGCGGGCTCGGTGAGGGGCACGGACTCGCCGGTGCGCTCCAGGCCACGGGTGGTGGCGCCGTCGACGGTGAACTCGTAGCGGTATTCGACGCTGGTCTCGCGCTGGCGGTCGATCACCACGAGCCTGTCGGGCAGGTGCAGCACCAGGTCACGCTGGTCGTCGGGGCGGACGAGCTCCTGCCTGATCGGCTCGAACTGGAAGGCCAGGTCGTAGCCGAAGGAGCCGTAGAGGCCCAGGTGCGGGTCGTCGCCCCGGAAGGCGGCAATGACCTCGCGGATCGCGGTGAACACCGTGGGCCGGCGGCTGCGCATCTCCTCGGTGAGCAGGTCGCCCGACTCGGGCACGTAGACCTCGACGTGGTCGGCGGTCGGCTCCTCGACGGGCTTGCCGGCGGCCAGCAGGCAGGAGACCACGGCGGGCAGCACGACCCTGCCGCGGGCGTTGAGCGCCCTGGCGGAGATGTGGCGGCCCCTGGCGACCAGCTCCAGGCAGGGGTCGACGTAGCCGAAGGCCCATCGGCTGTAGCGGCCCGGGTAGTCCATCCCGGAGGAGAAGGCGCCGCCGCGTCTCTCTCCGAGCGCCGTCACGATCTCTTCGAGCGCCTCCTCAGGCACCTGGCGTACCTCGCGCTCGACTCCGATGCCCCCGGCGGTGGTATATCCGCTCGTCTCCACTGCTGCCCCTTGTCGAAAACCGATGATCGAACACCGACACTGATGCCCCGGGGGCGGACACGAGAAAGGCCGCCTTCCGGGGCGGCCGTCCGTTGAGGAATGCGAATCACGCGCCGCCTACTAGCGGCGCCACCACTGAAGCTGCAACGAGATTCGCATGTGGCAAGCGTAACCGGCTCGCGATGATCACGCAACGCGCCCGCACCGGGTGGCCCCCAGATGGGCGAAACGCCCGGCAAATAGGGGTGCGCAACTCCTGACGGGAGTTCTGACGAACGGCTAACTTTAGCAATCATGGAACGCCCCCCGTTACTAGCGTGGCGCTCGGTCACGTTGATCTCGATCTTGTTGTTCGCGGTGCTGCTGCTGCTCAGCGGGAGCTACGGCTATCACCGCGATGAGATGTACTTCCGTGTGCTGTCCGAGCACCCCGCCTGGGGGTACGTCGATCAGCCCGCGTTCGCGCCGATGGCGGCCAAGCTGTCGATCGCCGTGTTCGGCGACACGCTCTTCGGGATCAGGGTGCTGCCCGCGCTGGCCGCGGCGGTCCTCGTCGTGCTCGTCACGCTCATCACCCGCGAACTGGGCGGCCGTGGCGTCGCGCAGATCCTGGCCGCGCTCGGCACGGCGACCGGCGCCTACACCTTCATCGCCGGGCACACGCTGCTGACGCTCAGCTTCGACCTGCCGTTCTGGGCGGCGGCCATCCTGTTCATGACCAAGGCGCTGATGCGCGAGCAGCCACGGTGGTGGCCGGCCGTCGGCGTGATCGCCGGGCTGGCGACCTACAACAAGCACCTGATCGTCATGCTGCTGCTGGGCCTCGCGGTGGGCTTGGTGGCCGTGGGGCCGCGCCAGGTCCTGGCCAGCCCCTGGCTGTGGGGTGGCGCGCTGATCGCGGCGGCGCTGGCCGTACCGAACCTGCTCTATCAGGCCACGCACGACTGGCCGCAGCTCAAGATGGCGGCGGCGCTGAGCTCGGAGCGGGGTGGCGAGTTGCGGGCGCTGTTCGTGCCCATGCAGCTCACGCTGTTCGGGCCGGTCGTGACGATCATCGGCGCGTTCGGCTGGGTGCGCCTGTGGCGCGACCGGCGGGTGCGGGCGCTGGCCGTCGCCTATCCCGCCGCGGCCGTGGCGACGCTGATCAGCGGCGGGCGCTTCGACTACACGGCCGGCCTGATCCTGCTGCTGTTCGCGGCGGGCTGCGTGAGCGTGGAGGCGGCGGGTCTGGGCAAGGTACGCCTGGCCACCGGGTCCCTCGTGGTCAACGGCCTGGTCTCGGCCGTGATCGCGTTGCCGCTCATCCCGGTCGCCAGTCTGGCCGCCACCCCGGTGCCGGCGATCGACGAGGTCGTGCGCGAGTCCATCGGCTGGCCCCAGTTCGCGGCCAAGGTCCAGAACGTGCTGCGCGCGCTGCCGCCGGAGGACCAGGCACGGGCCATCGTCATGACCGGCAGCTACGGCGAGCACGGCGCGCTCGTGCGCGCCGGGATCCCGCGCGTCTACAGCGGCCAGAACCAGCTCCACGAGTACGGTCCACCGCCCGAGAACGCCACCGTCGCGGTCATGGTGAACATCGGCCCGCGCGGCATGGACTTCCAGTACAAAAGCTGCGAGCAGAAGGACCGCGTCGACAACGGCGTCGGCGTCGACAACGAACTGCAGGGCATGGGCATCTTCCTGTGCCGGGGGCTCAAGCAGCCGTGGAGCGTGGCCTGGCCCCGCTACCAGCACTTCGACTGACCGCCCGGCCGTTGGGGTGCCCCCGGGCTACCGGACCCCGGGGACATCTGTTACTGGTAGGTAATGCGACGTGTGCGGGTCCGGCGTGACCTTCCCATTCCGATGCCCGACGGCGTGACCCTCCTGGCCGACCATTACGCGCCGGTCAGAGGGGACCGGGCGCCGGTGATTTTGATCCGCTCCCCCTACGGCCGGCGCGGCCTGTTCGGCTGGATGTGCGGCCGGGGCTTCGCCCGGCGCGGCTTCCAGGTGGTGATCCAGAGCTGCCGGGGCGGTTTCGGCTCGGGCGGCACCCTGGACCCCCTCGGCGACGAGCACGACGACGGCCTGGCCACCGTCGCCTGGATGCGCGCCCAGCCGTGGTACGGCGGGTCGTTCGCGATGTTCGGCCCCTCCTATCTCGGCTACGCGCAGTGGGCCATCGCGGCCGAGGCCGGGCCGGAGCTGAAGGCCATGGCCACGCAGATCACCGCCTCGCAGTTCAGGGACGCCGCCTACGTGGGCGGGGCGTTCGCGCTGGAGTCCGCGCTGAGCTGGACCACGCTGACCGACGCTATGTCCCGCCCCTTCGGAGGTACGGCGATGCTGACGGCGCCCCGGCTCACCCGCCGGGCGGTCCTGTCCGGGCGGCCGGTGGCCGAGCTGGACCAGGTCTCGGCCGGGCGGCCACTGCCCTTCTTCCAGAACCTCCTGGAGCACCATGCCGACCCGGCGGTGCCGTACTGGGACAAGCGCGACTTCTCCCCGCAGGTCGGCGAGGTGGAGGCGGCCGTCACCATGCTGGGCGGCTGGTACGACGTGTTCCTGCCGTGGCAGCTCAAGGACTACCAGGCGATGCGGGCGGCCGGGCGGCGGCCCTACCTGACGATCGGGCCCTGGTACCACGTGGACCGCCGGCACGGGCGGCCCGCCATGGCCGACGCGCTGGCCTGGTTCCGCACGCACCTGCTGGACGACCCGTCCGGGCTGCGCCCCGATCCGGTGCGGCTGTACGTGACGGGGGCCGAGGAGTGGCGCGACTACCCCGACTGGCCGGTGCCTGAGATGCGGCCGGAGCGCTGGCACCTGCAGCACGGCTTCGGGCTCGGCACCGAACTTCCGCGGGAGGACGAGCCCGACCGCTTCCGTTACCACCCGGATCATCCGACGCCGGTGCTCGGCGGCCCGGTGCTGCTGGCCGACTCCCGGCCGAGGGACCAGCGGCGGCTGGAGGCACGGCGCGACGTGCTCGTCTACAGCTCCGCCGCGCTGGAGTCGGACGTGGAGCTGATCGGGCCGGTCGGCGCCGAACTGTTCGTCAGGTCGAGCACGCCGTACGTGGACGTGGTCGTGCGCGTCTGCGACGTGCATCCGGACGGCCGCTCGCTCAACGTGTGCGAGGGTGTGCGGCGGCTGGGTCCCGACTCGGCGGCCGATGACATCCGGCGGGTGCTGGTGGACCTGTGGCCGGTCGGGCACCGGTTCGCCCGCGACCACCGGATCCGGGTGCACGTCGCCGCCGGGGCCTACCCGACGATCGCCCGCAATCCGGGCACCGGCCAGTCGCTCGGGCTGGGCGGGGAGATGGTGCCCGCCGACGTCGAGGTGTTCCACTCCCCCGAGCATCCCTCGGCCATGATCCTGCCGCTGTGCGCGCCGCGCGGTTGATGTCGCTGCTCCTGCTGCTGCAGGGGCGCGGCGGGATGACGGCCGCGGAGCTGGCCGGGGAGCTGGAGGTGTCCGAGCGGACCATCCACCGCGACGTGCTCGCGCTGTCGGAGTCGGGGGTGCCGGTCTACGCCGATCGAGGGCGCGGCGGCGGCTACCGGCTGCTGGACGGTTACCGTACCCGGCTGACCGGGCTCGACCGGGCCGAGGCGGAGGCGCTGTTCCTGTCGGGGGTGCCCGCGGCGCTGCGCGAGATGGGGCTGGAGGAGGTGGCCGCGACGGCCCGGCTGAAGGCCGCCGCGGCGCTGTCACCCGGCGTACGCGACGCGCCCGCGACGGCCGCGCAGCGCTTCCACCTGGACGCGCCCGGCTGGTTCGCCGGCGACTCCCCGCCCCCGGCCGCGCTCGCGCCGCTGGCCAGGGCCGTCTGGCGGGACCTCGCCGTGACGGCCGTCTACAAGGGCGCGGAGCGGACGGTGGAGCCGTACGGGCTCGTGCTCAAGGCCGGCGCGTGGTATCTGGCGGCCAGGAGCGGGGAGCGGTTCCTGATCTACCGGGTGGACCGGTTCGAGGAGATCGGCGTGCTGGCCCGGGTTTTCGAGCGTGACCCGGGCTTCGACCTGGCGGCCTTCTGGGCGGGGCAGTCGGCGGCGTTCACCCGCTCGCTGCTGCGCGAGACGATCACGCTGCGGCTGAGCGAGGCGGGCGTGCGCCTGCTGCGCCACATCGCCGACCCGGCGGCCCTGCCCGACGCACTGGCCTCGCTCCAGCCCGACGGGACGGTCCGGCTGGGGGTGGAGTCGGTCCAGGTGGCCTACGGCCAGGTGCTGCGCTTCGGGCCGGAGGCGGAGGTGCTCGAACCACCGGAACTGCGCGCCCTGGTCGCCGGGGCGTCGGCCCGGCTGGCGGCCCTCTACCGGTAGCCCTTACCGGCGGGCGGCTCTCTACCGGTAGTCCTCCGGGGCCGCCTCCTTACCGGCGGGCGACTCTCTACCGGTAGTCCGCGGGGTCGGCCTCCTTACCGGCTTCCCGGACCTCGGTGATGAAGCGCCACACGTCCGGCCTGCTGCCGTCCACGTCCGTGAACCCGTACACCTGGGCCAGCTCGCCGCTGGAGACCGACCGGCCCGACCAGCGCCGCTTGTCCGGGTCGGTGGCCAGGGCGGCGACCGCGCGGCCCACGTAGGCCGGGGTCTCCGACACCGCCCACGCGGGGTCGGGCGCCGCCTCGCGCCAGGTCTCCTCGGTGACGCCGAACAGCTCCAGCATGGCCTCCGAGCGCAGGAACCCCGGGGTGAGCGCCACCGCCGTGCCGCCGTACGGCTCCAGGTCGTGCGCCTGGCTGAAGGCCAGCCGGTTCACCGACACCTTGGCCAGGTCGTAGTACGGCGAGACCCGGTAGTGGGTGTCGTTGTAGCCCGTGGTGCCGTCGGTCACCTCGACCACCAGTCCGCCCGGGTGGCGGATCAGCAGCGGCAGCAGATGGTGGCTGGTGATCAGGTGGGTGTCGATCGCCAGCCTGAGCAGGCGCAGCCCGTTGTCCAGATCGTGCTTCCACACCGGCGTGTCCCACTCGTACAGCGGCTCGCCGCCCCACACGTCGTTGACCAGCACGTCGAGCCGCCCATGCGCACGCTCGATCCGCTCGGCCAGCGCCTGGACCTGCGCCGGGTCCAGGTGGTCCACCCGCACCGCGATGCCGGTGCCGCCCGCCCGCGTGACCAGCTCGGCCGTCTCCTCGATGGTCTCGGGCCGGTTCAACTCCGAGCGGCCCTCCCGCGTCGATCTGCCGGTGCAGTAGACGGTCGCGCCGGCCGCGCCCAGCTGAACCGCTATTCCTCGTCCCGTACCGCGGGTCGCGCCCGCCACCAGAGCAATCATGGGGCCATGCTCACCCGGAAAGAGGACATCTCCTGTCATGTTTTCCACGGGACCCCTGTGATAAGTAGATAGTTACTATGAACAGCGAATTCGAGTTACGCGGGGTCAACCACGTCGCCCTGGTCTGCTCGGACATGAAGCAGACCGTGGACTTCTACTCCGGCGTGCTCGGCATGCCGCTGATCAAGACGATCGAGCTGCCGATGGGCTGGGGGCAGCACTTCTTCTTCGACTGCGGCGGCGGCAACGCGCTGGCCTTCTTCTGGTTCCCCGACGCGCCCGAGGGCGTGCCCGGCGTGTCGGCGCCGCGTCACCTGCCCGATCGGGGCGAGCTGCTGTCGGCCGTCGGGTCGATGAACCACATCGCCTTCGACGTGCCGCCCGAGCGGATCGAGGAATACCGCGAACGGTTGCTGGCCAAGGGCATCGACGTGGGCGTGCTGCTCAACCACGACGACAGCGAGTTCGGGGTGGCGCCGGAGATGCACGAGGGCGTGTTCGTCCGGTCGATCTACTTCAAGGACCCCGACGGAGTGCTGGTGGAGTTCGCCGCCTGGACCCGGCCGGTCGGGCAGCCCGGTGACGTACGGCACGAGCCGAGGACCGCCGCCGAGCGGACCGTCTGAGCGGCCGGACCTCATCGTCGAACCGACCGTTCGTCGCGGGGAGCCGACCACTCGTCGATCGGTGACCTGACCGAAATAATCACCTCACTAGTCTGCGAGGGCAAGAGCCGCATCTCCCCTAGGAGACCGCCTTGCCCGATGACAAGAGTGACCGCAGCCCCTGGAACTGGCTGCTGCTCCTCCCCATCGCCATCCCCCTGCTGACGTTCCTGTACAACTCCGACGAGCCCCGGCTGCTGGGCTTCCCGCTGTTCTACTGGCTGCAGATCGCCTTCATCGCCCTCGGCGTGATCACGACCACGCTGGTCTACCAGATGACCAAGCGGAGGCAGCGGTGAGCGAGCACCTGACCGAGATCATCGTCTTCACCGTCCTGTTCCTGGTGGTCAGCGGCATGGGCTTCGTCGCCGCCCGGTGGCGCCGGCCCACCGACCTGGCCAGCCTCAACGAGTGGGGGCTGGGCGGGCGCAACTTCGGGGCGTGGATCACCTGGTTCCTCATCGGCGGTGACCTCTACACCGCCTACACCTTCGTGGCCGTGCCCGCGCTGCTGTTCGGGGCGGGCGCCGCGGGGTTCTTCGCGGTGCCGTACACGGTGATCACCTACCCGATCGTGTTCCTCATCATGATCCGGCTGTGGTCGGTGTCGCACGTGCACAGCCTGGTCACGCCGGCCGACTTCGTGCGGGTACGGTTCGGCTCGCCGACGCTGGCGCTGCTGGTGGCCATCACCGGGATCGTGGCGACCATGCCGTACATCGCGCTGCAGTTGGTCGGCATCGAGGCCGTGCTGAAGACGATGGGCGTGTCCGGCAGCGGGTTCCTCACCGACCTGCCGCTGATCATCGCGTTCGTGATCCTGGCGGCCTACACCTACCAGTCGGGGCTGCGGGCGCCCGCGCTCATCGCCTTCGTCAAGGACATCCTCATCTACCTGGTGATCCTCGTCGCGATCATCTACATCCCGGCCCGGCTGGGCGGCTGGAGCCAGATCTTCGGCGACGCCACGGCCAAGTTCGCCGCGACCCCGGCGCCCGGCGACGGGACCCTGCTCAACGCCAACAACCAGCTCCAGTACGTCACGCTGGCGCTGGGCTCGGCGCTGGCGCTGTTCCTCTACCCGCACAGCGTCACCGGCGTGCTGGCCTCGCGCAACCGCGACGTGATCAAGCGGAACATGTCGGCGCTGCCCGCCTACAGCCTGCTGCTGGCGCTCATCGCGCTGCTCGGGTACATGGCGATCTCGGCGAAGATCAAGCCGATCGGCACCGACGTCAACACCGTCGTGCCGCAGCTGTTCGACCAGATGTTCCCCGACTGGTTCGCGGGCGTCGCGTTCGCGGCCGTCGGCATCGGCGCGCTCGTCCCGGCGGCCATCATGTCGATCGCGGCGGCCAACCTGTTCACCCGCAACATCTACCGCGAGTACATCAACCGCGATCCCACCGACGCCCAGGAGGCCGGGGTCAGCAAGGTCACCTCGCTGGTGGTGAAGGTCGGCGCGGTGCTGTTCATTCTGTTCATCGACCCGCAGTTCTCCATCGACCTGCAGCTCATCGGCGGCGTGATCATCCTGCAGACGCTGCCGTCGGTGGCCATCGGCCTGTTCACCCGCTGGTTCCACAAGGGCGGGCTGATCGCGGGCTGGGTCGCCGGGATGGGATCCGGCATCCTCATGCTCTACAACGTCGCCAACCCGGCCACCAAGCACGAGCACTTCGGCGGGTCGGCGTTCGCGCTGTCCAAGCTGGGCCTCGACACCAAGATGACGATCTACGCGGGCTTCCTGGCGCTGGCCGTCAACCTGATCGTGGCGCTGCTCGGCACGCTGCTGTTCCGGGCGCTCAAGGTCGCCGACGGCCCCGACGGCACCGCCCCCGAGCACTACACGGCCGACGAGGGGGACCCGCGCATCAAGGACCTCGACCTGGCCGGCTCGACGTGACATTTAGGCCAAACCGTAACCCTGCCGACATTGGGATTAATCCCCTGGAAAAGCTAATCTCCTCCCATTGACGAGATGTCAGGAGCCGGTCAAGAGCGTAGACCGGCTCCTGATCCATGCTTCGGAGGGGTCGATGACAACCGGGGAACCCCAGCGGGCACGCAGTGACCGCAGCCCTTGGAACTGGCTGCTGGTGCTGCCCATCGTGCTGCCGCTGCTGACCTTCCTGTTCAACGCCGACGAGCCCCGGCTGCTCGGCTTCCCGCTGTTCTACTGGCTGCAGATCGCCTTCATCATCGTCGGCGTCGGCTGCACCACGATCGTGTACAGGATGACCAAGTGAACGCCAATGTGACCGAGCTGGTCGTCTTCGCGGTTCTGTTCCTCGCGGTGAGCGTCATGGGCTTCGTGGCGGCCAAATGGCGGCGGCCCGAGAACATCGAGAGCCTGCACGAGTGGGGGCTGGGCGGCCGGAACTTCGGCTCCTGGATCACCTGGTTCCTGGTCGGCGGCGACCTCTACACCGCCTACACCTTCGTGGCCGTGCCCGCGCTGGTGTTCGGGGCCGGAGCGCTGGGCTTCTACGCCCTGCCGTACACGGTAGTGGTCTACCCGCTGGTGTTCCTGGTGCTGGCCCGGATGTGGTCGGTCTCGCACGTGCACGGGTTCGTCACCCCGGCCGACTTCGTCCGGGCCCGGTTCGGGTCGCCGACGCTGGCGCTGATCATCGCGATCACCGGCCTGGTGGCGACTATGCCGTACATCGCCCTGCAGCTCGTCGGCATCGAGGCCGTGCTGAAGACGATGGGCATCACCGGGCACCTGCCGATCATCATCGCCTTCGCCATCCTGGCGGCCTACACCTACCAGTCGGGGCTGCGGGCGCCGGCGCTGATCGCCTTCGTCAAGGACACGCTGATCTACATCGTGATCCTGGCGGCGGTCATCTACATCCCGGCCAAGCTGGGCGGCTGGGGGTCGATCTTCGACGCGGCCAAGGCCAAGTTCGACGCGAGCCCGGCGCCCGGCGACGGGATCACCCTCAACGCCAACAACCAGCTCCAGTACATCACGCTGGCCTTCGGCTCGGCGCTGGCGCTCTTCCTCTACCCGCACAGCCTCACCGGCGTGCTGGCCTCCAAGAACCGCGGCGTCATCAAGCGGAACATGGCGGCGCTGCCCGCCTACAGCTTCCTGCTCGGCCTGATCGCGCTGCTCGGCTTCATGGCGATCGCGGCGGGCACCAAGGGGGTCGTGGGCGCCAGCGGCAAGGTGGACAACAACACGATCATCCCGGCGCTGTTCGACCAGATGTTCCCCGACTGGTTCGCGGGCGTGGCCTACGCGGCCATCGGCATCGGCGCGCTCGTCCCCGCCGCAATCATGTCGATCGCGGCGGCGAACCTGTTCACCCGCAACATCTACCGCGAATACCTGCGCAAGGACGCCACGGACGCGCAGGAGGCCAAGGTCTCCAAGCTGGTCTCCCTGGTGGTCAAGGTGGGCGCGGTGCTGTGCATCCTGCTGCTCGACCCGCAGTTCTCCATCGACCTGCAGCTCATCGGCGGCGTGATCATCCTGCAGACGCTGCCGTCGGTGGGGCTGGGCCTCTACACCCGCTGGTTCCACAAGGGCGGCCTGATCGCCGGCTGGATCGCCGGGATGGGCGCGGGCATCTGGATGCTGTACATGATCCCGAACCCGGCCAACGGCAAGGCCCACTTCGGCGGGTCGGCGTTCGGGCTGGCCAACCTCGGGATCGACACCAAGATGACGATCTACGCGGGCTTCCTGGCGCTGGCCGTGAACCTGATCGTGGCGGCTCTGGGCACGCTGGTGTTCCGGGCCATGAAGGTGGCCGACGGGCCGGACGCGACCTCGCGCGAGGACTACTTCGCCGACGAGGGCGACCCCAAGGTCAAGGACCTGGACCTGGCGTCGTCGCACTGATCGCCTTCCCGGCCGGTTGACGGTCGGTTCCCAACCGGGAACCGGCCGTCAGCCGGTCAAGGTCGGCTAGCCGTCGCCGAGATATCCGGGGTTGGCCACTTCCAGCTTGGCCCGTACGGCATCCCTGAGCGCCTCGACCAGGGCCGAGTCGTCGAAGCGGCCCTCACGCACCGCCGCCGCCAGCTCCGCGTCGTCGGCCACGCCCAGCCCGGCCAGCCGCCGCCCGTGCTCCTCCGCGTGGCCGGGGCCGAGCTCGATCTCCCGCTCGACCATGCCGAGCACGTTGATCGCCACCCGCGTGTGGAATCGCACCCGCCCCTCGACCGCGGGCAGCACGTCGTCGGCCAGGAAGTCGCGCACGGCCGCCACCAGGTGGGCCGCCGAGGGAACGTCGTGCGGGGCCGCCATAAGGGACTCCTTATCCGTTGACCGGGCAACGATTATCGGTTGAGATCCTGTCATGAGCTTCGCCGTCCCTGACAGCGTCCGCCCCATCCGCGATGCCGTACACACCTTCATGACCGAGCGGGTCGAGCCCGCCGAGAACGTGCTCCACCAGGGCGGGCCGGCCGCCGGGGCGGCGCTCGACGAGCTGCGGGCGGAGGCCAAGAAGGAGGGTCTGTGGGCCCTTGGTCACCCGCGTGAGCTGGGCGGGGGCGGGCTGCCCTTCCTCGACTACGTCTACGTCAACGAGGTGCAGGGGCGAAGTGAGTTCGGGCAGATCGCACTGGGGACGTACACGCTGCAGGACTCGCTGATGCTGCACGAGCACGCCTCGGCCGAGCAGCGGGAACGCTACCTCGACCCGCTGGTGCGCGGCGACATCTCGCCGAGCTTCGCGATGACCGAGCCGTCCGTGTCGAGCAGCGACCCGACCCAGCTCAGGACGGCCGCGGTCCTCGACGGGGACGAATGGGTGATCAACGGGCACAAGTGGTTCACGACCGGCGCCTCCCGGGCCGCGTACACCACCGTGATGTGCCGGACGGAGGACGGCGCGGCGCCGCACCGGTCCTTCTCCATGATCCTCGTGCCGACCGACACGCCGGGCTACGACATCATCCGCGAGACGCCGGTCCTGGGGCTGGACGGCGCGCACTGCGAGGTCCGCTACGACAACGTCCGGGTGCCCGCCTCGAACCTCCTGGGGGAGCGCGGCGACGGGTTCGTGATCGCGCAGCGGCGCCTGGGACCCGGACGGATCTTCCACTGCATGCGCTGGCTCGGCCAGGCGCAGCGGGCCTTCGACCTGATGTGCCGCCGGCTGCGCGAGCGGAGCGCGTTCGGCGAGCCGCTGGCCGCCAAGCAGCTCATGCGGCAGCACGTGTTCGACTCCTACACCGAGATCCAGGCCGCGCGGCTGCTCACGCTCGACGCCGCGCGGGCCATCGACGCCGGCTCCGAAGCCCGGGTCGAGATCGGCGCGATCAAGGTGGTGGGCTCGCGCATGCTGCACAACGTGATCGACCGGGCCATCCAGGTGTACGGCGCGGCGGGGCTGACTCCGGACACCCCGCTGGACCGGATGTACCGGCACGCCAGGGCCGGGCGGATCTACGACGGCCCCGACGAGGTGCACATCGACTCCGTGGGACGGCGGATACTCGGCGCCTACGCGGCGGGCGGGAACTGGGAGTTCGGGCTGCGATGACGGAGCCGGTCCACTCGATCGTCCCCTCGATCGTCCGCGAGGTCTTCGGGCCCGGCGCGTCGGTGCCCTTCAGCGCGCGGCTTCCCGGCGGGGCCTCGCGTGAGACGTGGGCGCTCGACGTGCTCGACGGGGACGAACGGCACGAACTGATCCTGCGCCTCGACTCCCCCGGCGCCGCCCTGGAGGCCGGTGGCAGCCTGGCGAGCGAGGCCACGCTGATGCGGGCCGCCGACGAGGCCGGGGTGCCGGTGCCGCGGATCGTGGCGGCCGGTGAGCCGTACATCCTCATGACGCGGGTGGCGGGCGAGACGATCCCGCGCAGGATCCTGCGTGACGAGGCGTACGCGGGGGCCCGGCCGCGGCTGGCCGGCCAGTGCGGCGAGGCGCTCGCGGCGATCCACCGGATGCCGCTGTCGGCGCTCCCCCCTGTTCCCGTGCCTGTTCTCGTGGCCGAGGATCCGCTGCGGCAGTGGCGGAACGTGCTCGATCAGATCGGTGAGCCGCATCCGGTGTTCGAGCTGGCCTTCCGGCGGCTGGCGGCGACCCGGCCGGCGGCGGCGCGGCGGACCGTGGTGCACGGCGACTTCCGCAACGGCAACCTGATCGTCGGGCCCGAGGGGATCCGGGCGGTGCTCGACTGGGAGCTGGCCCACGCGGGCGACCCGGTCGAGGACCTCGGCTGGCTGTGCGTGAAGGCGTGGCGGTTCGGCTCGCCGCTGCCAGTGGGCGGTTTCGGCGGCTATGACGACCTGGTGAGCGCGTACGAGAAGGCCGGCGGGCAGCCCGTCGACCGGGACGCGCTGCGCTGGTGGGAGACGTTCGGCGTGCTCAAGTGGGGCATCATCTGCGTGATGCAGACGATGCGCCACCTGCGCGGCGGCGCGCGTTCGGTCGAGCTGGCCGCGATCGGGCGCCGGGTGTGCGAGAACGAGTGGGACCTGCTGCGGCTGCTCGGCTGAGAACCCGCTCCGCTGAAAACCCGTTGCCGTTGATCGCGTACGGACCGCACTCTTGTCGGGTGACCATCCTGGAGGCGACTCATCTGGTCAAGCGGTTCGGGTCCGTGACGGCGGTCCGCGATCTGAGCCTCACCGTCGCCGAGGGAGAGGTGATCGGGCTGCTCGGCCTCAACGGCGCGGGCAAGTCGACGACCCTCCATATGCTGCTCGGCCTGATCACCCCCGACGCGGGCAGCGTCAACCTGTTCGGCCAGGACCTCGCGCGGCACCGGACCGAGGTGCTGAGCCGGGTCAACTTCGCCGCCAGCTACGTGGACCTGCCAGGGCCGCTGCTGGTGCACGAGGTGCTCGACGCGTTCGCCCGCCTCTACGCGCTGCGGCGGCCGGCCGCACGGGTCGGCGAGATGATCGAGCTGTTCGAGCTGGGGCCGCTGCGCGGGCGCCGGATGATGGACCTGTCCTCCGGCCAGCGCACCCGGGTGCAGCTGGCCAAGGCCCTGCTCAACGCGCCCCAACTGCTGGTGCTGGACGAGCCCACCGCCAACCTCGACCCCGACGCGGGCGACCGGATCCGCGGCCTGCTGTCGCGCCTGGCCGAGGAGAGCGGCAACGCCATGCTGATCACCTCGCACAACATGCGCGAGGTCGAGCGGATGTGCGACCGGATCCACTTCATGTCCGACGGGCGGATCGTGGCCACGGGCAGCGCCGAGGAGCTGGCCAGCCACTACGGGGTCGACGACCTGGAAGAGGTGTTCCTGAAGGTGGCCCGCGGATGAAGACGTTGACCTCGCCCCCGCTCACTCTGCCGCCGCTCGGCCTCGCCGCCCGGCGCAGCCGGATCTCCGGGGTGATCCGGCGTGACTTCGCCGCGCTGCGGCGCAGCCCGGTCCGGATGTTCGAGATCCTGTTCTGGCCCACTGTCGAGCTGCTGCTGTGGGGGTTCCTCACGCTGTTCCTGCGCACGCAGCAGGTGCCCTTCGTGGTGGCGTTCCTGATCGGCGCGGTGCTGCTCTGGCAGGTGCTGCAGAAGGCCAGCAACGAGATCTCGATGGCCTTCCTGGAGGACGTCTGGTCGCGCAACCTGCTCAACGTGCAGGTCACTCCGCTGTCCAGCGTCGAATACCTGATCGGGCTGATGCTGTTCTCGCTGGGCAAGGTGGTCTTCGCCGTCGCCGTGATGGCGGGTCTCGCGCTGGTGCTCTATGGGTTCGGGGTGACGAGCCTGGGCGTGGGGCTGGTGCCGTTCATGGGCATCCTGCTCCTGCTCGGCTGGTCGCTCGGGCTGATCGGGATCTCGGCGGTGCTCAGGTTCGGCGAGAACGCGCAGGTCATCGCCTGGTCGGTGGTCTTCTTCGTACAACCGCTGGCCGGAATCTTCTATCCCCTGTCGGTGCTGCCCGCGCCGGTGCGGACCGTGGCGTGGTTCCTGCCCGCCTCGCACGTCTTCGAGGGGATGCGTACGGTCATGTCGGGCGGTGCGGTGCCGTGGGACCGGATGGCGTGGGCGGCAGGGCTCAACGCCGTCTATCTGGCCGTCGCGCTGGGGGTGTTCGGATGGGCGCTCAACTACGCCCGGCGGCATGGGAGACTCTCCCGCTTCGGTGACTGACGGCCGCGACGATCACGTCCACCAGTCCTTCGACGACCTCCGCCCGATCCACCTCCGGATGCTCCAGCCACCAGTCGCCGGTGGTCTGCACCATGCCGACGAACGCGTGACCGAGCACCTGGGCGCGTACGGGCTCCGGCACCACCCGCTGGGCGGCCAGCACCCCGCCCAGCTCCTCGCCCAGGCCGCGCACGAGCGCGGTCATGTGGGAGCGCATCCGGGTGTCCTCGGCGCTGGCCCGGTGGAACAGGAAACGGTAGAGGTTGCGGTTGGCCGAGATCAGATCCAGGTAGACGGTGATCGTCGTCCTGGCCCGGCCGCGCAGATCGGAGGCTGCTTCGGCGAACCCCGGTCGCAGATCGGTCGCGGGCCCGGCAAATCCCGGCCGCACGTCGGACGCTGATTCGGCGAACCCCGGCCGCAGGTCGGACGCAGCCCCGGCGAACCCAGGCCGCAGCTGGGCGATGACCGTGCGGACGTGGCGGTCGGCCAGGGCCTCATAGAGGCCGCTCTTGTCGCCGAAGTGGCGGTAGAGGATCGGCTTGGTGATCCCGGCCTCGGCGGCGATCGCGGCCATGGACGCCTCGGGGCCCTCGCGCAGGATGACCCGGTCCGCCGCGTCCAGCAGCGCCTTGCGCCGATCCGGGTCCCGTCCGCTCATTCGCCCAGGATAGATCGCCGTCTGCGCGGCAGCAGCGCCGACAGCACCAGCAGGACGCCGATGACGGCGTACAGGCCCGTCACCCCGGCCAGCGCGCCCGGCGGCTCACCGGCCAGGGTGCCCACCGGCTGACCGGTGGGCACCGCGAAGCTCGGCAGCCGGCCCGCCAGGTCCATCGCGACGTCGAGGTCTAACGCGAACAGCGCGGCGGCGGCGGTCAGCGGCAGCCCGCAGGCCAGCGCGGCCAGCGGCGACAGCCACGACCAGGCGGCGAGCAGCACCACGATGGCCGCCACGGCCGCCAGGTAGCCGAGCCCGGCGGGCGCGGGCCGGAAGGCGGCGTACGCCGCTCGCAGGGCCCTGGCGCCCGCCTCGGTCAGGTAGTAGACGAGGGGCAGCGCGGCCGACCCGGCCACCGCGCCGATCAGATGACGCACCTGAGGGGACACAGCAGCTTCGTCCCCGCGAGAACGGGATCCCATGTGCGCTCGCCCGGAGTTAGATTCGAAGGCATGACGATCATCCCCCGCTCCGGCACCGGCCCCGGCTCGATCACTCCCGACGGCTCCCCCGTCGAGTACTACACCCTGCTGAAGCCCCGCGGCGAGGCGGAGCTGCTCGCGGGGGTGGTGTCGCCGGGCGGCTCCGTCCTGGAGCTGGGCGCGGGCGTCGGCCGGGTGACGCACGCCCTGCTGGAGCACGGCTTCGAGGTGGTGGCCGTGGACGAGTCGGCCGAGATGCTGGCCCACGTGCGAGGCGCGCGGACTGTACGAGCCCGGGTGGAGGATCTGCGGCTGGAGCGGCGCTTCGACGCGGTCATGCTGGGTTCGTACCTGGTGAACACCTCCGACGAGGACGGCCGGCGGGCGTTGCTGTCGGCCTGCGCCCGGCACGTGGCGCCCGGCGGAGCCGTGCTGATCGAGTGGACGCCGCCCGAGACGCACGACGCCCGGCGGCCCGGCCAGGGCAGGACGGACGGCGACATGACGGTCACGCTGGTAGCCCTGGAGGCGACCGGGCCGGACCAGTTCAACGCGACGATGCGCTACACGCACCGGGATCGGGTGTGGACCCAGTCGTTCACGTCCCGGCGGCTGACGGACGACGACCTGCGCGCGGCCCTGGCCGAGTGCGGGCTCCGCCTGGACCGCTTCCTCACCGAGGACCGCGGCTGGGCACTCGCCGTCCCCGGACTCCCGTAGCCGCGCGTTGACACCGGACGCGCCGCGACCTGCCCGCGGCCGTCGATGGCAGTGTCTTCGTTGTTGGTCAAAATCGTGCAATCCATCAATGTCCGGCAAATTCTCCCAGCCGATCAGGCAATTATGCGCGCGCCGACGTTAAAAGTCTGACCACGTTTATCTCCTCCACGGGAACCCTTCCGCTACTCTTACTCCCTTTTCCGCGCAGGGCTGGTTTTCCGGGAAATTGCCACCGCGTTCGACGACCTTGACATGGGGTTGGCGGCGGAGGTTATCTGAAATAGATCGCCGCAGGCCGGCGATGGCTCTGCGGTACCGAAGGCCGGAGAAGATCGAGTCGGATCTCTGCGGAGGAATGCCTATGGCGACGTATGAATATCGCTGCCCCGACTGCGGACGATTCGAGGTGCGTCTACCGATCGGGACCGCCGCGGCGGCCTGTGAATGCCCCGCGTGCCACCGCCCATCCCGTCGAGTCTTCTCCTCGCCCTACCTCGGCCGGGTGCCTTCAGTAGTCAGTGCCGCGCTCACCCGCGAGGAGCAGAGCCAGGAAGCACCCGAGGTGATCACGAGCGTGCCTGCCAAGCGGCGCGAACCGCCGCCGCACCCGGCGCTGCCACGCCTGCCTCGGCCTTGAGCAGCAGAAAGCCTTGAGCAACACAAACATCTTGATCAACACCAACAACGCGGCGCGTGCGTGTGAACCGTTCACACACGCGGCTCCGCCGGTCCGGAGGCGGTGACAGGCCGCCCGGCGTGAGTGATGCCGCCACACGACAACACCAGGAGGTGCGTCGCTCATGGGAGCCGTCGGACTTCTCTACGTCGGCGCGGTGCTCTTCATCAACGGGATGATGCTGCTGAAGAAGATCGATCCACGCGCGGCGGCCATCTTCAATCTCTTCGTCGGCGCCCTGCAGGTGATCACGCCCACCGTGCTGATCATCCTCAACCCCGGGAACCCGGCCCAGGTCCTCGGCGCGTCCGGGATCTACCTGTTCGGTTTCACCTACCTGTACGTCGGGATCAACCTGCTGGGCGGTTTCGACTCCACGGGAGTCGGCTACTTCTCGCTGTTCGTGGCCATCATGGCGCTCGGATACTCGTACGCGAACTTCCGGCTCCTGGGCGATCCGGCGTTCGGGGTCATCTGGCTCTACTGGGGTTTCCTGTGGTTCCTCTTCTTCGTGCTACTGGGTTTGAAACACGAGCAGATCACCAGGTACACGGGCTGGGTGACGGCGATCCAGGGGTGGGTCACGGCGGCGATCCCCGCGTTCATGATCCTGACGGGCTACTGGCGGAACACCAACCTCATCGCCTTCATCCTCGCCGTGTTCGGCGTGGTGGTCTTCATCGGGCTGTGGCCGTTGACCCGTGGACGTGAACCCACGGCGGCGGCACCGGCCGATGCGATGGGCGCCGGTGACCGGACGCATCGCCCCCGGTGGACCTGACGAGAAGACCCGCGACGCCTGTAAGGAGGTGGTCGATGCGTTTCATGCCTGACGGCATCCGTATTCAAGAAAGGCATTCATCATGCCGAAAGTCGTATTCAGCGTCGATCAATCGATGTCCATGCGCGACCAGAAAATCCCGGGACACAATCGATGGCACCCGGATGTTCCGGTAGTCGAGATGGTCCGCCCCGGAGATGAGTTCCGAATGGACTGCCGGGAATGGACCGACGCCCAGATAGGCAACAACGATTCCGCGAACGACGTGCGGGACGTCGACCTGACCGTCGCGCACGTGCTGAGCGGGCCCATCGGGGTGGAGGGAGCCGAGCCGGGCGATCTCCTGGTCGTCGACATCCTCGACCTCGGCGCGGTACCCCAGCAGATCGGGCAGGCACCAGGCCAGGGATGGGGTTACACCGGCGTGTTCGCCAAGGCGAACGGCGGCGGATTCCTGACCGACTACTTCCCCGACGCGTACAAGGCGATCTGGGACTTCCACGGCCAGGCGGCCACATCCCGTCACCTGCCAGGTGTCCGGTTCACCGGCATCACCCACCCAGGGCTGTTCGGCACCGCGCCGTCAGCCGAGTTGCTCGCCTCCTGGAACCGCAGGGAGCAGGCGCTCATCGACACCGATCCGCAACGGGTCCCGCCGCTCGGCCTGCCACCGCTGACCGACAACGCCATCACCGGTACGGCAAGCGGCGAGGCGGCGCGGCGGATCGCCGAGGAGGGCGCCCGTACCGTGCCGGCAAGGGAGAACGGCGGCAATCAAGACATCAAGAACTTCACCCGCGGAGCCCGGGTCTTCTACCCGGTCCACGTGAAGGATGCGAAACTTTCCGGAGGTGACCTGCACTTCAGCCAGGGCGACGGCGAGATTACCTTCTGCGGCGCGATCGAGATGGGCGGTTTCATCGACCTCCACGTCGACCTCATCAAGGGCGGCATGGAGAAGTACGGTGTCTCCACCAACCCGGTCTTCCTGCCGGGAAACGTCGAGCCGCGCTATTCCGAGTTCATGTCGTTCATCGGGGTCTCGGTGGACCACGACACCGGCACCAACTACTACCTCGACGCGACGGTGGCCTACCGCAGGGCATGTCTCAATGCCGTCGAATATCTCAAGAGGTGGGGCTACACCGGCGAACAGGCCTACCTGATCCTCGGCTCGGCTCCGATCGAAGGGCGAATCAGCGGGATCGTCGACATTCCCAACGCCTGCTGCTCGCTCTACCTGCCCACCGCGATCTTCGACTTCGACGTACGCCCGAATGCCGAAGGACCAGTCAGGAAGGAGCGCGGACAGTGCGCCGTGACGAGCTGACCGCCACCGCATGACGCGTGCGACGGGCCCTGGGAGTGATCTTCCTGGTCAAGCGGCGCCTGAGAACGAGAATGGCCACCGCGCATCGATCCATCGTGGGGGAGGAACACGGATCGCGCGGTGGCCACCGCGCGATCACGGCACTCTGCTGGCGCCCATCGTCGCGTAATATTTTTCCCTATTTATCGCCATAAGTCGTTTACTGCGGCAGAGTGCGATCCGATTGGCCAATGCCCCTTCCGTGCCGGGACTCCAGGCCATTTCGGCAATCCTCCGCTCAGGCTGTTCGACCGCCTCATCGCTCCGCCAACGGTCAACCCAGCGCACTCAGCCCGAACAGTGTGCAAATATATGGTTATCCTCAGGTGTTGCCGCACAAACCTCTGACATGTCCTCCGACATAGAGAAATTCCCAAACGGGGGTGTGCGCCTCCGAAGGATTGATCAATCAACTACCACCGTTTGAAGCTGGTGGTTTGCTCTCGCGGTCCCGTCTGGGTGAAGGGAGGCCGGTAGCGTGTGGCTAGTTGATGGCAGCCCAGCCCGCTGCGCCGCGTGCGGCGATGTTACGGGCTGCGATGTGGTCGGCGTGCCCAGCGAGGCCGCACCTTTCGCAGACGAACCGGCCCCGCGCCGGCCTGTTCGCCGTGCTGATGTGCCCGCACTCCGGACATGCCTGCGAGGTGTACGCAGGGTCGACCAGCACGAAGGCGACCCCGGCTCGCGCGGCCTTGTAGCGAGTGAAGTCGATCTGCTGGGCGAACGCCCAGCCGTGCAGGGTGCGCCGCTGGAACCGATGAGCCCTTACCCGCCCGCGGATACCCTGCAGATCCTCCAGGGCGACACCACGACCGCTGCGTTCGGCTTCACGCACCACATATTTGCTGATCTGGTGGTTGAGGTCGGCCATCATCCGATGCTCACGCCCCGACAGACGGCGCAGCACCCGCCGCGCCGCAGACGTCCCCTTCTTCTGCAACCGGCGGCGCTGGCGATGGCGCCGCTCCCGCAGCGTGCGGACATGGCCGTTACCGCCGACCGGCCCCGGCAAAGCCGGGCCGGGCAGCACCACGCCGTCGCAGGCGACCGCCAGGTTCGCCACCCCTTGATCCACCCCGACGAAGCCGCCGACCGGCTCACGCACTGCCGGTCGGGGCAGGGTGAGGGTGAGGTGCAGCAGCCACACGCCGCGCCGGCAGATCAGATCGGCCTCCCCCACCGGCAGCACGTCCACGGCTTTGAGGTCTTCCGGCCGACCCGCGTAGGGGACGGTGACGCGGCCAGTGGGGGTCCACAGCGACACCGTGCGGGCATCCCGATGGAAGCTCATCAGCCTGGCGTCGTAGGGGACAGCGCCCTGCGGCCGGATGATGTGAGCGCGTTTCTTGCTGGAACGCCGGTTGGCGTAGGCGCCGGCGACCCGGGCGATCGCCCGCACGGCCGCTTGCGCGCCCAGCCCGGCCACCTGCCCGCGCACCTCGTAATAGGCCAGCCGTTGCAACTCCACCACCGCGAAGCCGCGATGCTGCCACGCCAGCCGAGAGACGACGGTCGCCGCCTGATTGCACAACAGCACCGCTGCGGCCAGCGCCTCAGCCTGAGCCGGGGCGGGCATGAGCCGCAGTTGCACGATGGTGGGCAGGCCGTGGCGTTTGGTGGCGGAGCGGCGGATCGCCATCGCGCACCTCCTGTCACAGCGGCCCCACCCACCGCACACATTACCGAACGTGATCGACTCTTTCCATACTGTTTTCGAGAGGAGGGGTGGCGCTTTCTCCCGGCCCTGAAGGACCGGGTCTCCGCGCCACCATTCAGATGAACAACGACGCCGTATGGGTCCGCAGCGTGACCGGCATCCAACTGCACCACACCACAGACCTCCAGGACGCCGGCCGATTCCTGGGCAATGCGGTGATGGCGCTGCGGGCCGCGCACGTACGAACCGGCGATGACAGGTACTCCGACCTCGCCGCCGAACTCAAGGCCATGGTGGCGGAGACGCGAACCCTGGAGACCCAGGCCCGGGAACGCATGCACGGCCTGCACTCGGAGGACCCCGAACAGTTCGTCCGCTGCCGCGAAGGCGAAGAGCCGTGGCCCGACGAGATCCAGGCGGGGTTCGTTCCGCGCCACACCTGCAATGATCGGTGCCTGTATCACGACCAGGACGTTCTCGACGCGATCATGCAGTGCATCTGCGCACGTCCCCCGTGCCGTGCGTGCGCCATCGTCGGTACGGCGTGAGGTGAGCCCTGTTTGGCGGGGAACCAGGCCCGCGCCCTTTACAATGTAGATCACGCGAACGTCTCGATGTCCTGAAAATACTGGGAAATACTGGAACTCTTGCTACGCTCGCGCCATGAGTGACCGGCTGGACGATCTCGAGAGGCGGATCGACGAGCTCCGAGCCGGTGTGCGCAGAGCCATGCGGGTCAAGGACACGGCCACCGCCAGGACCCTGCGCGCCGAGCTGCGCGGCGCCGAACGCACCTGGGACGCCCTGGTGAGCACGGCCCCGGCGGATGATCAGAAAGACAGCGAACCCGAGCCCCCGGCGCCGCGGCTGGTGACCGTGCGCGAGCAGGTGCATCAGGGTCTCCTCCTGCTGGGCGCCTGTGCCCAGCCACGGCTGATCGTCGCCGTGGGCGCGGCGTTCTGCGGCGGCACGCTGAGGAGCAATCAGCTCACCAGCCTGCGCCGGGACGAGGAACGCTCGTTCAAGTCCTCCCCGTACGGCCGCCCGTACTACCTGTGCGCGGCCCTGACCGACCGCCTCTCCCCCGCCCGTGGCCTGCTGGCGGCCAGTACGTGGCCGCAGGCGCGCCGGATGGTCGGCCCGCTCAGCCCCCGCGTCGACTTCCTCACCTGCGCCATAGCGGTGGCCGAGCAGGTGACCGACGCCCTCATTGAGCCCGGAGGGGCGCGGCTGCTGACCAGGATGGCGCGCAACATCCCCGGCGCCGCCGACGGCGATCTGGGGCCGCCCGACCCCGATCGGGTCATCGAAGCGGCCAGGGCAGAGCTCGCGGTGCACGTCGAGCGCGACACGCAGGACCGCGCTGAGCTGGCCGAACGTGCGGCGACGCAGCTCGGTGACACAGCGCGGCTGTTCGGCGCCGCTACGCTGAGCACTGTCGCGAAGAAAAGGATCACTGGGTGAGAGCGCGCAACAGCGAGACGAGAGGCAGCCGATGAACCGGCTTGACGCGCTGCGAGGCACGACGCCACCGAAGCCGCACGACGCCCGCGCCATCGCCGCGCTCGCGGCGAACCCCGGCTGCTCACGCCGGGCGCTCATGGACGGCGCCGGGATCGACAAGGACGCCGCGGCCCGGCATCTGGGCTTCCCCGCGCCGTTCGGCCAGTCGCCGTTCGCAATCACCCGCGGGAACGTGTTCGAGGCGCTGGTGAAGGCCGACGGCTGCGCGGAGCTGCTGCGCATGCTGCGGGAGCAGCTCGGCCTGCCGATCGCCGAGGTGGCCTACCACGACGTGGAGAACGTCGGCGCGCACCTGCGCCACGCCCACACCCGGGCGCTGTTCGACCGGGCGGTGGCCGAAGGGCACGACGCGGGGACGGTCTACGACCATCCGCTGCTCGCCCTGGAGATCGCCGGGCACGCCGCCTACCTGGAGCCGGACGTGGTGGCCTTCCAGCTCGGCGGGCGCTTCCACATCGTGGAGATCAAGTCGTTCGCGGTGATCGACGGGCAGGCGGACCCGGCCGCGGTGGCCGCGGCGGCCCGGCAGGCGGCGGTGTACGTGCTGGCACTGCGCAGACTGCTCGACGAGCTGGGACACGACCCGCTGCGGGTCTCGCACGAGGTCGTGCTGGTCTGCCCGGAGAACTTCGCCAACCGGCCCGTCGCGACGCTGGTGGACGTGCGCAAGCAGCTGGCCGTGCTGGAACGCCAGCTCGACCGGATGACGGGGCTCGACCGGCTGCTCGACGTCCTGCCCGACGAGGTCACGTTCGACCTCCAGCCGGGTGAGGACGGGCTGCCGACCCGGTCCGCCGCCGAGCTGGCCGACGCGCTGCGCCGCTCCGACGCCCGCTACGCGCCCGACTGCCTGTCGACCTGCGACCTGTGCTTCTTCTGCCGCGACGAGGCCCGGCAGGAGGGTGCTTCCGACCTGCTCGGCCGTAACGTACGCGACGAGCTGGGCGGCGTGGCCTCCGTCGGCGAGGCGCTCGGGCTGGCCGACGGCACCCGCGACCCGGCGCCGGGCCAGGAGGAGATCGCCCGGCTCCTGCGCAACGCCGAACGCCTGCGCAGAGAGTGCCTGACGTGAGCCTGCTCACCTCGCTCGCCCGGCTGCGGGCCCTCGACGAGGGCATCGCGCAGCCCATCGCGACCGTCCGGCACTGCCATCTGTCGGCGCGGCCGATGGTGTTCATCCCGCTCAAGCTCTCCGGTGAGGCCGCCGCGCCGCTGGCCGCCATGCTCGGCACCGACCGGGCCGAGCCCCGCCTGCTGGTGGTCACCCAGCCGCGTAACCGTGATCTGCGCTTCGCCTGGGCCGCCGAGCTGGCCGGGCTGCTGTTGCCGTACATCCAGGGCTTTCTGCGCGAGACGGAGACGGTGGAGCGCAAGAACGCCGACCCGTACGAGCGGGCGCTCGACGCGCCGCAGTTGATCGTGCCGAACCAGGCGGGGGTGGCGTTCACCCGGCTGCTCGGCCGCTCCACCCGATTTCGCCGGGCCGACGGGCCCTACCCGGTGCCCACGGGGGTGCCGCTGCTGGGCAGGTGGCTGACCTGGTTCGCCGAGCGGGCCGGATATCCGGGGTCGTCGCTGACCATCGCCGCGACCGACGAGCTGGGCAGGCACTGGGCGAGCGGGCAGAGCGGCCTGGAGGACGCGAACCTGGCCGCGCTGCTCGCCTGGATCACCGACGGGCCCAGTGACGACGCGGAGGATCCGCTGATCTGGCCGCCCGCGGGACCGGTCACCGATCCGGGGTTCGACGCCGAGGTGCTGGCGCCGGCGATCGAGAAGGGCTCGGCCGAACGCGTCACCGAGGCCCTGCGTTCCCAGCTCGAACCCACCTGGCGGCTCATGTGGCAGGCGATCGATCTGCTCGCCGGCCTGCCCGAGGGCAACAGTGTGGCGCAGCGGTGGGAGCAGGACCGCGCCTCCTTCAGCGGCCTGGCCGCGCAGATCGAGGACGGCGCGCCGCCGCAGGCCCGGCATGACGGCGCGATCGCCGCCGCCGCGCGGCTGGCGCGCATGGAGCGCGCCCAGGCCGCCTACGAGGTGCAGCGCGCCTACGACGACCCGCTCGTCATGGCCGAATACCGGCTGACCGGCGAGGCGTTCGCGGGCGAGGTCGTGGAGACCGAGCCGGAGAACTTCGAGGGCGAGGGCCGCTCGCGCAAGCTGCGCCCGCTCGTGGTGGTCAAGACCGACGATCCCGTACGCCTGGCACCCGGCACCACGCTGGGCACCCCGCAGCGGCGCGGCCAGGGCGCCCAGCTGGTCGAGGCGAGCGACGGCCTGGTCACCCTGAAGATCACCAAGGGCATGGGCCGCGGCAAGACGCCCACTCCGGGCGCGGTGCCCGAGGTGGGAGAGCGGGTCTGCTACACCTCGCTCACCGACGACTTCCAGGGCGCGCCGAGCCTGCCCGACGCGGAGGCCACGCCGTGGACGCACGGCGGCCCGCCGCGCGAATACCGCCCCACCGACGAGGACGCCCGCGAGGAGTGGTCGTGACCGGCGAGGACGCCAGCCCGGAGCAGGCCATCAGTCCCGAGCAGGTCATCAGGAACGTGCTCGCCGACCTGCCGAGGAACCGCGGCGTGGTGGTCGACTCACCGCCGGGGGCGGGCAAGTCCACGCTGGTCGTCCGGGCCGCCGCCCACCTGGCCGAGACCGGCGAGCCGCTGATGATCGTCGCGCAGACCAACGAGCAGGTCGACGACCTGGTGACCCGGATCTCGGAGCGGCACCCGCGGCTGACGGTCGGCCGTCTGTCGGCGAGCGGCTACGTGCCGCCGCTGCGGCTGCTGGAGCTGACCGGTGTCACGGTCGGTACGCGGATCCAGGATCTCGGCGACCCCGACATCACGATCGCCACGTCGGACAAGTGGGCGTGGATCTCCGGCCGTACCTGGCCGTGGGCGATCGTGGACGAGGCATACCAGATGCGCTCGGACAAGCTGCTGCGCATCGCCGGGCTGTTCGAGCGGGCGCTGTTCGTGGGCGATCCCGGCCAGCTCGACCCGTTCTCGATCGTGGACGGCGATCGCTGGTCCGGCCTGTCGTGGGACCCGCTGCAGAGCGCGGTCTCGGTGCTGCTGCGCCACAATCCCGACCTGCCGGTGCACCGGCTGCCGGTGTCGTGGCGGCTGCCCGCCTCGGCCGCGCCGGTGGTGTCGAAGGCGTTCTACCCGTTCACCGGGTTCCGGTCGGGCACCGGGGCCGGTGAGCGGCGGCTGGAGCTGGCCACCGGCGGCATGGGAACCGTGCACGACCGGGCGCTGGAGGAGGCGGCCCGCTCCGGCTGGGCGCTGCTGGAGCTGCCCAACCGCCACACCGTGCGCACCGACGGCGAGGCCGTGCAGGCGGTGGCGCTGCTGGCCGAGCGGCTGCTGCAGCGCGGCGCGGTGGCGGGCTCCGAACAGGGCGAACGGCCGGTGACCGCCGACCGGATCGCGGTCGGCGCGGCCCACCGCGACCAGGTGGCGGCGATCAGGGCCGCGGGGCTGCCGCCGGAGATCACGGTCGACACCGCCAACCGGCTGCAGGGCCGCGAGTACGACGTGACGATCGTGCTGCACCCGCTGTCGGGCCGCCGCGACGCCACCGCGTTCCACCTGGAGTCGGGGCGGCTGTGCGTGCTGGCCTCGCGGCACCGGCACGCGTGCGTGGTGGTGGCCAGGGCGGGCATCGCCGAGCTGCTCGACGCCCATCCGTCGGCGGAGCCGGTACGGCTGGGCGTGCCGGTGAAGTTCCCCGACGGCTGGGAGGCCAACCAGTCGGTCCTGGAGCACCTGGCCCGCCACCGGGTGTAGCGGCGACGATCACGAAGTGAGGCATGTGTGACATCCGTGTACGTTCTCAACGGCCCCAACCTCAACCTGCTCGGCACCCGCAAGCCGGAGGTGTACGGCACGACGACGCTGGCCGACGTCGAGGAGATGTGCCGCGAGGAGGCCGCCGGGCTCGGCCTCGACCTCCGCTTCCGGCAGTCCAACCACGAGGGGCAGCTGATCGACTGGATCCACGAGGCCGGGGCGGAGGTCAAGGCCGGGCAGTGCGTGGGCGCGGTGTTCAATCCCGGCGCCTACACGCACACCTCGGTGGCCCTGCACGACGCCATCGAGGGCGTGGAGCTGCCGGTGGTGGAGCTGCACATCTCCAACGTGCACGCGCGCGAGCCGTTCCGGCACCACTCCTACATCTCGCCGGTCGCGCGGAGCATCGTGGTGGGGTTCGGCGTGCACGGCTACGTGCTGGCCATGCGCGGCCTGCACCACACCGCCCGGAAGTGATCAGCGACAAGAAGCGTTCGGCGACAGAAGTGATCAGCGGCAGAAGGGCGCCATGCCCATCGCCGACCGGAGGCCGCCGGTCAGGTGGCCGAGGAAGCGCTGGTCGCCGGTCCACGCCTGCACCTCGTGGCCGAGCGTGGTGACCCACGACCTGCCGCCGTCGTAGTACTGGCACCAGGAGACCGGGTGGTCCCTGCCGTGCCCGGGATGGCCGAGGTTGCCGCGGGTGCCCTTCAGCATGGTGCTCTCGTCGACCTGGGCCAGGACGCGGACGCGGGTGGGGGCCGGGACCAGGTTGTACCACTCGTCGCTGAACGTCCAGGCGGGCGGCAGCCCCGCGGTGGAGGCGTCGCGCCGGTCGACCGTACGCACGGTGGCGGGCTGGACGGGGCCGTGGTCGTAGAAGTTGGCCTCGCCGAGCAGCCCTTCGTACCAGGGCCAGTTGTACTCGGTGCCGAAGGCGTTGTGCACGCCGACGAAACCGCCGCCCGCCCTGACGTACTGGCGCAGCGCGGTCTGCGCCGCGTCGTCGAGCGCGTCCCTGGTCGTGCTCAGGAACATCACCGCGTTGTACTTCAGCAGGCTCTGCGCCGAGGCGAGCTGGGTGACGTCCTCGGTGTAGTCGACCGCGAAGCCGTTGTCCTGACCCAGCTTGAGCACGGCTTTCACGGCCACGTTGTCGTCGTTGAGCGGCGGGTTGAGCCCCGGCCCGAGCACGGTGCCCAGGTGGGCGTGGCGCGGGCCGGCCGTACGCGTGTAGACGAGCAGGCGGTAGCCCTTGGCCGGGTCGAAGTTGCCCCAGTCGTGGTAGCAGCGGGCGTCGGTGCCCCGGCACACGCCGCCGGCCTGCGCGGGATCGTTGGAGGCGGCTGAGGCGGGCAGGGCGACCGCCAGCAGAAGGGCGGCGGTCACGAGCGTAGAGGGTCTCACGGGCACCTCCGAAGTCCACCAGGTGGATCGATCGTTCCACAGCGTAGCCAGCGCACCGAAGCCCGGCAAGGTCTTGTCTTCACCGCTGCACCGGCCTATTGTGCGTCCGTTAAGCGGATCTATAGGTCCATCTAGTGGACCGCAAGAAGGCGTGGTGCCAGTGGAACGACGCAACTTCCTCCTCGGCGCGGCCGCGACACTGGCCGCCGTACCCGCTCGTCCGGACGCCGCCGTTCCTGAGCAGGACGTTCCGGCGCAGTCCGCCGCCTTGGGCGCGGTCGGCAAGGACTTCCCCAAGGTCTGCGGCAACCTCGGCAACCACAACCACTCGCCGCTCAAGAAGATCACCGCGCGCAACCTGGACCGCCTCGGCGGCGCCTGGCACCTGAACCTGGAAGGCGGCAGCATCGCCGCGCCCCAGCAGAGCACCTGCGTCGCGGAGAACGGCATCCTGTACGTCCAGACGACCCAGCAGAACGTCTTCGCCGTGGACGGCAGGACGGGGGCGCTGAAGTGGAAGACGAACCTCGGCACCAAGCAGACCAACATGCGCGGGGTCGCGCTCGGCGAGGGCCTGGTCTTCTCCACCTCCGGCGCCAACATCGTGTACGCCCTGGCCAAGGACACCGGCCAGGTGGTGTGGCAGCGGCAGCTCATCACCGAGGACGAGGGCGGCGGCGACACCGGCGGCTGCGACCCCCAGAACGGGCAGTGCGGCGGCCTGACCGGCACCCTGGCCGGCGCGGTCGTCTACTGGGACGGCCTGATCTACGTCGGCATGCAGGGCAGCACCGGCGGTGCCCGTGGCCGCGCCTACGCCCTGAAGGCGGCCACCGGCGAGGTGGCGTGGACGTTCTGGGCGTGCCCCGGCGAGGGCCAGTTCGGCAACGACACCTGGGAGGGCGAGTCCTGGAAGACCGGCGGCGCGGTGCCGTGGATCCACCCCGCGATCGACCCTGATCTCGGGCTGGTCTACTGGACGTTCGGCGGCTCCTACCCCCGGCTGGACGGTTCGGGCAGGGGCGGCGACAACCTGTTCGCCAACTCGATCGTGGCCATCGACGCCAAGACGGGCAAGCGCGAGTGGCACTTCCAGTCGGTGCACCACGACATCTGGGACCTGGACAACGTCATGGCGCCGGTGCTGGTGGACGTACGGGTCGGCCGCGGCGTGCGCAAGGTCGTCGTCTACGGCAGCAAGGCCGGGATGTTCTACTTCCTTGACCGGGCCACCGGTGAGCCGGTCCATGGAGTCACGGAGCGGCCCGTGCCCCAGGACTTACGCCAGAAGACCGCGCCGACGCAGCCGTTCCCCGGCGGCGCGCCGTTCATCACCCAGGCGCCGGAGTTCGGCAAGGCGACCAGGCCGGTGCCGTTCTACGCCTGGGGCGGCCTCTACACGCCGCACTGGGACCGGGCGACGATCATCTTCCCCGGCGCGGGCGGCGGCGCCGACTGGGCGCACCTGTCGTTCAACCCCCACACGGGCTGGATCTACGTCGGCTATGGGCTGATCAACTCCGGCTTCTCCAACAGCAGGGAGGGCCGGGTCAACACCTCGCGCCCGCTGGGCGAGTACTTCGCCGGGGGCATCGCGGCCGTCGATCCCCGTACCAACAAGCCGGTGTGGACCCTCGACAGGGAGTGGTCTCTCGCGCACGGCAACGGCATCCTCACCACGGCGGGGCGGGTCATGTTCCAGGGCGGCCCCGACGGGGTGCTGCACGCGATGGACGACACCGACGGGAAGATCCTGTGGAGCTTCCAGTGCGGCGCCGGGGTGCACACCAGCCCGATCAGCTACGAGATCGACGGCGAGCAGTACATCGCGGTCCTGGCGGGCGGAAACGGGCTGCCGTACCCGGACATCCCGCGTGGTGACCACCTGTGGGCGTTCAAGCTCGGCGGCAAAGTGGCACCCGCTCCGGCCCCGGCCCCGCCCAAGAAGCGCAACGACATCAGGGCCGCCGCCGTCGCCGCCGGCACGACGGTCACGCTGGGCCGCGTCTGGGACGCGGCGAACCAGCGCCCGGGCCCGGCCGAGAACACCGTCGCCCAGAACGCCATGTCGCCGCAGCACCTGCGGGTGCCCAAGGGGACGACCGTCACGTTCGTCAATCCGGCGGACAACGCCTTCGCGCACGCCGCCGTGTCGTTCTTCGAGTACGAGTTCGACAGTGGTGTGCTGATGCCGGGGCAGTCGTTCACGCACACGTTCGCCACGCCCGGCGAGTACTTCTACAACGACGCGATCTTCCCGCAGAACACCGGGAAGATCGTCGTCTACTGACCTGTTCGCCTACCGACCCGGAGTCTGCGGACCCGGAGTCTGCGGACCCGGAGTCTGCGGACCCGGAGTCTGCGGACCCGGAGTCTGCGGACTGAGATACGTCGGCCGGATCGAGGGGGGCAGGGGGCCCTTGTTGCGCCGCCCCTGCCCCGACTCCTCCCAGGCGTGCGCCAGGATGCCGACGCTGCGGCCGAGCACGAACAGCCCCCTGGCCAGCGGCGCGGGGAAGCCGAGCTCGGCGTAGACGACGGCGGTCGCGCCGTCGATGTTCATCGGGACCGGGCTGATCAGCGCCTCGACCTCCTTGGCCACCCGCAGGTGGCCGCCCGGCACGACCCCGTCCGCCACGGCCCGCTCCACCAGGCCGAGCAGCGGGTCACGGCGCGGGTCGCGGGAGTGGAAGCGGTGCCCGAATCCGGGCAGGTATTTGTCACGGGCCCGCCAGCGGGCGACCGTGGCCGCGGTGTCGCCGCAGGCCAGCGCCTCCTCCAGCAGCTCCACGCACTGCTCCCCCGCCCCGCCGTGGACGTCGCCCAGCAGGTTGACGCCGGTGGCGACGGCGTTGTTCAGCCCGACGCCGCAGGTGATCGCCATCCGCGCGACGGCGATGGACGGCGCGTGCGGGCCGTGGTCGACCGAGGAGACGAGCGCGGCCTCCAGCAGCGCCGCCCGCCGCGGGTCGGGCAGGTCGCCGCGGAGCATGAGCCAGACCATCTCCGCGAACCCCACCCGGCCGATCAGCTCCTGGACCGGCCTGCCGCGTAGCTCGATGACGTCCGGTTCGATCCTGGAGACTGCGGTGCCCCACCAGTCGGCCGCCTCACTCATGGGCGTACTCCTCGTTGTGCGCGCCGAGCCGCGGTGGGGAGGCCGGGGGGCGCAGCGGTTCGTCGTCCACGAGCACGCCGTTGCCGGTCACGGTCAGGCGGCGGTCGGTCCCGTCGGGGAAGCTCAGCTCGGTGAGGAAGCCGCGATGGCGCAGCTGGTCGAGTGCCAGCGCCTGCGGGACGGTGAGGATGCGGGCCGCGGGCACGCCATTGCCGGACAGCAGCTCCTCCCACTCCAGCGCTGTCCTGGCCCGCAGCGCGGCGTTGAGCTCGGCGTTCAGTGCCTTCCGGTGGGCCTTGCGCCCCTCGGGGAGGGCGAAGCGCGGGTCGGCCGGCAGCTCGGGGCGGCCGATCAGGCGGCAGAGCGTCTCGAACTGCGTCTGCTGGTTGGCCGCGATGTTGAGCGGCCCGTCGGCCGTCTCGAATGTGCCGGACGGCGCGGCGGTGGCGTTCTGGTCACCCATCGGCTCCGGCTCGACGCCGCTGACCAGGTAGTTGGACACAGTCCAGCCCATTGCCGAGATCGACGCCTCCAGCATGGACAGGTCGAGGAAGCTACCGCGGCCGGTGCGGTGCCGTCCGGCGAGCGCGGCGCAGATCGCCATGGCGGCCATCAGCCCGCCGATCGTGTCGCAGACCGGGAAGCCGACGCGCATCGGCACGGTGTCGGGGGTGCCGGTGACGCTCATCATGCCCGACAGGCCCTGGATGATCTGGTCGTAGGCGGGGGCCCCGCTCATCGGGCCGCTCTGGCCGAAGCCGGAGATCGCGCAGTAGATCAGCCGCGGGTTGAGCTCACGCAGCCGGTCGCGGTCGTAGCCGAGCCTGGCCAGCACCCCGGCCCGGAAGTTCTCCAGCAGGACGTCGGCGCCGGTGACCATCGCCTCGAAGGCCACCCGCCCCGCCGGGCTCTTCAGGTCGAGCTCCACCGACTTCTTGCCCGCGTTCTGGGCCAGGAAGGAGGCGCCGATCCGGTCCCGGTTGAGCTCGTCGTCAGGGCCGAGGCGCCTGGCCAGGTCGCCGCTGCCGGGCAGCTCGACCTTGACGACCTCGGCGCCGAACAGCATCAGCTGGTAGCTGCAATAGGGTCCGGCGAGCACGCTGGTCAGATCGACGACCTTGACCCCGTCCAGTGGCAACTGCTGCATTCACGCTCTCCCATCGCTGAGGCTCCCCATGTCAAGTCAGTGGGTGGTCGAACCCGCGCTCCGACATCCGCCCCGCCACCTCGCTCAGGTCCGCGACGAACTCCGCCACGCGCTCGTCCGTGAAGCGCACGGTCGGTCCGCTGAGGGTGAGCGCCGCCACGATCGCTTTCGTGGCGCCGGTGACGGGCACGGCGACGGCCGACAGGCCGGGTTCACGCTCGCCGTGGCTGACCGCGTGGCCGTCGCCGGCCGCCTGGTCGATCCACTGCCGCAGCGTCTCCAGGTGCGCCTCGCCGTACGGGGAGGAGCGGGCGATCCGCGACAGGAGGCGCGCCGGCGCGTCCCTGAGCAGGACCTTCGAGGAGGCGCCCGCCCACATGGGCAGCTCGTCGCCGACCCGCACCACGTGGCGCAGCGGCTGCGGGCTCTCCTGCTGGGCGATGCAGATCCGGTGAACGTCCCTGGCGACGTAGAGGTTGACGGTCTCCCGCTGCCGGGCCGCCAGGTCGCGCATGAGCTTGACGGTCTCCGGCGGCAGCTCCCACGCGCTACGGGCCAGGTGCGCCCACCGCCACAGGGCGGGCCCTGCGGTGTAGCCCTTGGGCGCGGCCCACAGCAGGCCCATGTGCTCAAGAGTCTGCAGCAGGCGCAGCGCCGTCGTCTTCGCCAGGCCGGTCTCGTCGACGACCTCGCGGATCGTCAGGATCCGCCGATCCTCGCCGAGCAGGGACAGGATGTCGAACGCTCGCTGAACGCTGCGCACGCCACCGGCCTCGCCGGATTCTGCCGGGAAGTTCGCGGGCACGGGTCCTCACTTGTCGGTCGAAGGTGAACTCCTGCTCACCCTCTCATGCGGTCCGTACGCTAACACTCGGTCCATTATACGGTCCAGACGTTCCACTACGCGGTTCCTCTTGCGCGGACTGGGATGTGCTCATACTTTGAGCAAGTCCACAGTGCGGTTCTGATGCACCACCTAGTGGAGTAGAGATGGATGCGATCTACCAAGCGGGCTGCCTGGTCGCCGGGACGTGGCTGACCGACGGCCCGGCTGCCGAGCGGACCGGCCCCTATCTGCGCCGGCCGGTCAGCCGGGCCCGTACGGCGACCCCCGACGACATCACGCGGGCCCTGGCCTACGCCGGGCCGGCCGCCGGGGCGGTGGCGCGGCTGGCCCCGGCGACCAGGGCCGCGATCCTGGAGCGCGCCGCGGCCGAGGTCACGGCCCGCGGCGAGGAGCTGGCCCGGCTGCTGGCCGTCGAGCTCGGCAAGCCGGTCAAGGACGGGCGCGGCGAGGTGCTGCGGGTGGCCGACACGCTGTCGGTCTCGGCGGCCGAGGCCAGGGCGCTGGGCGGGGAGGTGCTGCCGGTGGCCGGCTGGGCGCGCGGCGTGGGCAACACCGCGCTGACCTGCCGCGCCCCCGCCGGTCCCGTGCTGGCGATCACCCCGTTCAACGCCCCGGCGAACCTGCTGGCGCACAAGCTCGGGGCCTCCTTCGCCGCGGGCAACACCACGATCGTCAAACCGCCGCCGCAGGCGCCCGCGGTCTCGACGGAGCTGGTGCGGATCCTGCTCGACGCCGGGATGCCGGTCGAGGCCGTACAGGTGCTGCACGGCGGAGCCGACGTGGGCGCGCGGCTGTGCGCCGCGCCCGAGATCGCCGTGGTCAGCTTCACCGGCGGCGTGAGCGCCGGCGCCGCCGTCGCGCGCGCCGCCGGGCCCAAGCGGGTGCTGCTGGAGCTCGGCGGCAACGCCGCCACGATCGTGTGCGAGGACGCCGACGTGGCCGAGGCGGCGCGGGTCTGCGCGCGCACCGGCTACAGCAACTCGGGCCAGAGCTGCATCTCGGTGCAGCGGGTATACGTCCAGCGCGGCAGGTTCGAGGAGTTCGTGGCCGCGCTGACCGCCGAGGTGAAGTCCCTGGTCGTGGGCGACCCGCTGGACCCGGCGACCGACGTCGGCTCGATGGTGGACGAGGACGCCGCCGAGCGGGTGGTCCGCTGGGCCGGCGAGGCGGCCGGCCAGGGCGCCGCGATCACGACCGGCGGCGCCCGGTCGGGGGCGGTCATGGAGCCGACCGTGGTCGCCGCGCCGCCCGCCGATGCCCGGCTGGTGCGCGAGGAGGTGTTCGGCGCGCTCGTCGCCGTGCTGCCCTACAACGGCTTCGACGAGGTCATCGAGGCGTGCAACAGCAGCCGGTACGGCTTACAGGCCGGTCTGTTCACGCATGACGTGCGGCGGATCGTCCAAGCCTGGCGGGAGCTGGAGGTCGGCGGGCTGGTGGTCAACGGGTCGTCGAACTTCCGCCTCGACCACGTCCCCTTCGGCGGCGTCAAGGACTCCGGCATCGGCCGCGAGTCGCCGCGCTGGATGATCGAGGACTTCACCGTGACCAAGACCCTCCTGCTGCGGGGCCTGAGCATCTGGGGAGAACAGTGACCACCCGCCCTGAGACCGCCACCTCCGCGCACGCGCTTGTCAGGCAGTTGGAGGACCTCGGCGTCACGCACGTCTTCGGCACCTGCGGCCACACCAACATCGCCGTGCTGGACGCGCTCGCCGACAGCCGGATCCGGTTCGTCATCGCCCGGCACGAGCAGGCCGCCGCGCACGCCGCCGACGGCTACGCCCGCGTGTCGGGCAAACCCGGCGTGCTGCTCGTCCACGTCGGCCCCGGCCTGACCAACGCCACCACCGGCGTGCTGACCGCGGCGCTCGACTCGGTGCCGATGGTGGTGATCTCCGGCGACGTCCCCTCCTACTACCACGGGCGGCACCCGCACCAGGAGATCAACCTGCACGCCGACGCCGACCAGGCGGCCGTCTTCAGGCCGTTCGTCAAGCGGGCGTGGAACGTGCACCGCGCCCAGGACCTCGGCCGGGCCGTGGAGCGCGCCTTCTGGACGGCGACGACGGGCCGGCCGGGCGCGGTGCTGGTCAACGTGCCCATGGACGTCTTCTCCAGGCCCGCCGAACCGTACCCGGCCATCAGCGGCGCCGAGCCGCCCGGTCTGCCGGCGGACGTCGCCGAGCGGATCGCGGCCGCGCTCGCCGGGGCCGAGCGGCCGTTGATCTACGCGGGCGGCGGCCTGCGCGAGGCCGCCGACGCGCTGCTCCGCCTGGCCGAGCAGTTCGACATCCCCATCGCCCACTCGCTGATGGCCAAGGGGACCGCGCCCGACGCGCACCCCCTGGTCCTCGGCATGACCGGGTTCTGGGGGCTGGAGCTCACCAACGACTACGCCCGGGAGGCCGACGTGGTGCTGGCGCTGGGCACCCGCTTCGCCGAGACCGACTCGAGCTCCTGGGACCCGCGCTTCACCTGGACGCTCGGTGACAAGGGCAGGCTGCTCCAGATCGACCTCGACCCGGCCGAGATCGGCCGCAACTACCCGGCGGAGATCGGCGCGGTCGCCGATGCCGCTCTGGCGATCAGGGCCATCGCCGCGGCGGCCGTGGCACACCCGGGGGTAAGCCGTCCCGCGCTGCGGGAGCGGATCCGCGCGGCCAGGTCGGAGCTGTTCGGCGCGAGCAGGGAACGCGGGAGCAGCGACGACTTCCCCCTGCGGCCCGAGCGCATCCTGGCCGACCTGCGCGACTCGGTCCCGCCGGACACGATCCTGGTCACCGACGTCGGCTGGAACAAGAACGGCGTGGCGCAGTGCTACGAACTGCCGCCCGAGGGCCGGTTCATCACCCCCGGCGGCGCGTCCACCATGGGCTTCGGCCCCGCCGCCGTCGTCGGCGCACAGCTCGCCGAGCCGGACAGAACCGTCGTCGCGCTGATCGGCGACGGCGGCATGGGCGCCCAGCTCCCCGCCGTGCCACTGGCCGTCGAGCTGGGCGCACCGGTGATCTTCGTGGTGATGAACAACCGGTCGCACGGCACGATCTCCGACCTGCAGTCCGCCCACTTCGGCCGCAGCCACGGCTGCGACTTCACCGATCCCGCCGGACGGCCCTACAGCCCGGACTTCGCCGCCCTGGCGCGGGCCTGCGGCGCCGATGGGCACACGGTCGCCGCGCCCGGCGATCTCCGTACGGCACTGCGCAAGGCGGTGGCGGACCGGCGGCCCGCAGTGATCGACGTGCCCATGGTCAACGAGCCGGTCCCGGCCCCCGGCCACTGGAACATCAAGGACATCTACCAGGGCGTCTTCCCCGCCTGAAACCGTTGCGCGTTCGATATTTCCTCTGGTCACACCCGGCCGTATAACTAACGTACTAGTTCGTGCATTACACGGCCATGTCGAACTCCCCCAAACGAGGTGAACCGTGTTTCCCGCGAGATTCCCCATCGCCGCCGTATCGCTCATCGTCACCCTGACCGCCTGCTCCGCCCCCGGACAGCAGTCCGGCAAGCAGGCCGACGCCACCGGACCCATCAAGGTCGCCAACATCAACGCCCAGAGCGGCCAGCTCAGCTCGCTCGGCAAATGGGAGAACAAGGGCGTCAAGCTGGCCGTCGACGAGGCCAACAAGGCCGGCGGCGTCAACGGGCGGCAGATCCAGCTCGACCTGTTCGACGACCAGGGCGACCCCACGGTCGGCACGAACCTGGCCAGGAAGATCGCCGGTGAGGGCTACGTCGCCATGCTGGGCACCGCCGAGAGCGCCGTCACCCTGGCCATGGCGCCCATCCTCAAGGACGCCGGGATCCCCAACATCACCTCGGGACAGTCGCCCAAGCTCGCCGCGCTCAAGAGCCCGTTCCTGTTCCTCAACGCGCCGACCAGCGTGACCTACGACGAGACCTTGGCGAAGTACCTGGTCGACGGCAAGGGCTACAAGAAGATCGCGCTGATCAGCAACAACGGCACGTACGGCGCGGGCGAGCACGACGCGTTCCTGGCCGCGCTCAAGAGCAGGAACGTCACCCCCATCGCCGACGAGGCCGTCACCCCCGACCAGAAGGACTTCAGCGCCTCCCTCACCGCCATCCGGCAGAAGAACCCCGACGTACTGTTCGTCGGCGCCGAGGAGGTCGAGTCCGGGCTGATCGCCAAACAGGCCCGCGAGCTGGGGCTGAAGGCGGTCCTGGCGGGCGGCGCCCCCATGGGCACCGACGTGTACGTGACCACCGCGGGAGCGGACAACGCCGAGGGCTCGGTCATCAGCTCGCCCTACCTCAGCAACGACGCGAGCCAGGCGAGCAAGACCTTCTCGGCCGCCTACCAGGCCGCCTTCGGCGAGGCCGCCGAACTGCACGGTGCCAAGGCCTATGACGGAGCCAAGATCCTCATCGAGGCGCTCAAGCAGACCAAGGGCGCCGGCGGCCGGCCGCTCGCCGACGCGATCCGCGCGGTCAAGCACGACGGCCTGCTCGGCGACTTCGCCTACGACGATTCCGGGGTGGGCATCCACGCGACCCAGATCGGCCTCATCAAGGCCGGGAAGATCGTCGCCGAGTCGGCCGGCTAGGAGCACCGTGCAGGTCTTTCTGCAGACCCTCATCGGCGGCGTGACGTTCGGCGCGGTGTACGCGCTGGTCGCCATGGGCTTCTCGATCGTCTACCGCACCATGGGCCTGGTGAACTTCGCCCACGGCAACGTGGTGATGATCGGCGCCTACGCCGCGTCCAACCTGTACATGTTCGCCAAGCTGCCCTTCCCCGTCGCGGTCGCGGTGGCCATCGCCGTGACCGCGCTGATCGGCCTGGTCATCGAGCGGGTGCTGCGCCCGCTGGAGAACAAGGACTTCGACCTCATGCTGATCGGCACGATCGGCTTCGGTACCGTGCTGGAAGCCGGGGCGATCCGGGTGTTCGGCGCGACCGGCCATGCCGTTCCGTCGCCGGTGGCGACCGCGCCGCTGGACGTCGCCGGGATCAAGATCCCGACCTACAGCCTGCTGGTCATCGCCGTGGCGGCGGCGGCCACGGTCCTGCTGGGGCTGTTCCTGCAGCGCACCAAGCGCGGCGCGGCCATGCAGGCGGTCGCGATGGACCACGAGGCGGCCACCGCCGTCGGCATCCACGTCGGCCGCAGCAACGCCATGGCCTTCGCCATCGGCGCGGGCCTGGCGGCGCTGGCCGGCGGCCTCATCGGGCCGATGCTCTACGTCAACCCCACGATGGGCGGCTCGCTGGGCATCAAGGGCTTCGCCGCCGCGATCTTCGGCGGCTTCGGCAGCATGCGGGGCGCGATCGCCGGCGGCATGGCGTTCGGGCTGCTCGACTCCTTCGCGGCCGGCCATTTCCAGGAGTACTCCGAGCTGGTGACGTTCCTGGTCTTCGCCGCCATCGTGATGGTCCGCCCCACCGGCATCTTCGGAGAGACGACGGTGAACCGAGCGTGAAACGGCTGATCCCTCTCATCGCCGCCGCCGTGGCGGCCTGGCTGCTGCCGTACGGGCTGGGCGGCTACGCGATCCACGTCGTCGACGTGGCGATCATCTTCGCGGTCCTCGGCATCGGGCTCGGGCTGGCCATGGGCGTGGCCGGGCAGATCAACCTGGCGCAGATCGCCTTCTTCGGCGTCGGCGCCTACGCCGTCGCCATCCTCACCACCCGGGCCGGGCTCGGCTTCTGGACCGCCGCCGCGCTGGCCCTGCTGGCCGCCGTCCTCGTCGGGCTGCTGGTGGGCCTGCCCGCGCTGCGGATGCAGTCGCACTATCTGGGCATCGTCACGCTCGGGCTGGCGCTGGCCTTCGTCAACTGGATCACCAACGCGACCATCGCCGGGCGGGCCGAGGGCATCAGCGACATCCCGGTGCCGCCGCTGTTCGGGGTGGACCTGTCCAGTGAGTACCTCTTCTACTACGTCGAACTGGTGGTGTTCGCGCTCGCGCTGGCGTTCGCGCTGTTCGTGACCCACTCGCCGCTCGGCCGCCGGCTGCGCGCCATGCGCGACGACGACCTGGCCGCCGGCGCGCTCGGCGCGGAGATCCCGCTGCTGCGCATGACCGCCTTCGTGCTGTCCGGCCTGTACGGCGGGATCGCCGGGGTGCTGTACGCCGGGCTCATCCGCTTCGTGGCGCCGGAGACGTTCAGCATCGCCAACATGTTCCTCCTGCTGGCCATGGTGATCATCGGCGGGCGGCGGAGCATCCTCGGCTGCGTCGTCGGGGCGGTGGCGCTGTCGCTGGTCCGGGAGGCGCTGCTGGACGTGTCGGCCTACGCCCAGCTCGGGTACGGCAGCGTGGTCGTCCTCGTGGTGGTCTTCGCCCCCACCGGGCTGGCCGGACTGCCCGCCCGGCTCCGGCGCCGCCGGGCCGCCGGGGCGAGAGCCGCACTGGGCGCCTTCCAGCCGTACGACCGCGCGGATGGCTTGGGGGACGGCCGGGCGGACGAGCAGGCGCACGAACGGACCGATGACCGAGTAGGCGCGGACGCGGGCTCGGGCGCGGATCTGCTGGAGGTCGACGGGGTGACCATGCGGTTCAAGGGGCTGACCGCGCTCGACCAGGTGTCGCTCACGATCACGGCCGGCGAGATCCGCGGCGTCGTGGGGCCGAACGGGTCGGGCAAGACGACGCTGTTCAACGTCGTGAGCGGCTTCTACACGCCGACCTCCGGCCGGGTCATCTTCCGGGAGCGGGAGGTCACCGGCGCGGCTCCGTACCGGCTGTCGCAGCTGGGGGTGGCGCGCACGTTCCAGAACCTGCGGCTGTTCGGCGACCTCACCGTCCGGGAGAACATCCTGGTCGGCCTGGATCGCACGCGGACGCGCTGGGTCTGGCGATACCTCGTGCTGCCCTGGAGCGTGCTCGGGTTCGAGCGGGCGCTGCGGGTGCGGGCCGATGAACTGATCGACCGGTTCGGGCTGCGGGACTTCGCCGACGCGGCGCCGCGCGCCCTGCCGTACGGGATCCAGCGGCGGATCGAGATGGCCCGCGCGATGGCGATGGCGCCCGCGCTGCTGCTGCTCGACGAGCCGGCGGCCGGGCTCAACGGCGAGGAGGTACGGCAGCTCGCCGAGATCGTCCGCTCGATCCGGGACTCCGGCGTGACGGTCGTGGTGATCGAGCACAACATGGGCCTGGTCATGTCGCTGTGCGACCGGGTCACCGTACTGTCCGGCGGAAAGGTCATCGCCGACGGCGCGCCCGCGGACGTCGCCGTCCAGCCGGACGTGGTCGCGGCCTACCTGGGCGACTCGATGTCCGCGCCGTCCCGGACCGCCGCCGAGTCCGCCGCCGGCTCCGATGCCGAGTCCGCCGCCGAGTCTGATGCCGGGTCCGCTGCCGAGGAGGCCACCAGATGAGCACGCTGATCGTCGAAGGACTGTCGGTGCACTACGGCGGGGTGCGGGCCGCCCGCGACGTGAGCTTCACGGTGGAGCCGGGTCAGTCGCTGGGCATCATCGGCGCCAACGGGGCGGGCAAGACCTCCACGCTCAAGGCCGTCATGGGCCTGGCGCCCCGGCAGGCCAGGCGCATCGCCTTCGGCGCGCACGACCTGCTGCGGGCGCCCGCGCACACCCTGGTCCGCCACGGCATCGGGTACGTCCCCGAGGGGCGGCACGTGTTCCCGGGGCTCTCCGTGGAGAAGAACCTGCTGCTGGGCGCATACACCGGCAACTGGAAGCGGACGCCGATCGGTGAGGTCTACGACCTGTTCCCGGTGCTCGGCGAGATGCGGCACCGCCTGGCCGGGGCGCTGTCCGGGGGTCAGCAGCAGATGCTGGCGATCGGCCGCGCGCTCATGTGCCGACCCCGGGTGATGCTGCTCGACGAGCCGTCCATGGGACTGTCGCCGATCCTGGTCGAGGAGATCGTGACCGGGCTGAAGAGGCTGAACGCCGACGGGCTGAGCATCCTGCTGGTCGAGCAGAACGCCAAGCTCACCTTCGATGTCACCTCCGCCTGCCTGGTCATGGAGAACGGGGAGATCGCGGCCACCGGCACCTCGGCCGCCCTGCGGGTCGATCCCCAGGTCCGGCGCATCTACCTCGGCCTGTGAGCCCCTTCGGTACTCCCATCGATGCTCCCCGCCCGTGCTCCCGCAGGTCCTCCACCGGTGCTCCTGCAGTCCTTCGCCGGTGCTCCGGTGGGTGCTACGGGGCGATCACGGCGACCCGGCCGCTCAGGGCCCCGGTGAGCGGCGGGAAGCGGGTGAGCACCTCAGGATCATGGCCGGCCACCACCAGGTGCGGACCGTCGGCGAGCTCGTTGATCCGGTCGAAGGCCCCGTACATGCCGGTCATGCTGTGCAGGATCGGGAACGGCCGGTCGTCCTCGAGGTTCTCGTAGAAGTGGCTCGCGTCCGAGGCGATCACCACGTGGCCGCGTGCGGTCCGGATCCGTACCACCTGCATGCCCGCTGTATGCCCGCCGACCAGGTGGACGCTCAGCCCGGGGACCACCTCGGCGTCGCCGTCGAGCAGGCCCATCCGGCCTTCCTTCTCCGCCACCCGCAGCCGCGCCACGTCGTCCTCGTCCATCAGCCAGCGCTCCCTGGCGACGCGCCGGGCCCAGGGGCCGGTCCAGTAGTCGAGCTCGGCGCGCTGCAGGACGTACCGGGCGGCGCCGAAGTCGCGGGCCGTGCCGGTGTGGTCGTAGTGCAGGTGGGTGAGCACCACGTGGCCGACCGCGTCGGCGTCCACACCCAGCTCGGCCATCGTCTCGGCGGGTGCGGCCAGGTAGTCGAGGCCGTCGATCCGGGCGGCGCGGGCGCGGCTGATGCCGGTGTCGATGACAACGGTGTGCCGGTCGGAGACGGCCAGCCAGGTGTAGTAGGCCGTCGGGTGCGGCTCGCCCACCCGCCCGTCGTGACCGTGGAAGTGCTCACCGCGCAGGGCGGCGCGCCGCGCGTACTGGATGGCGTAGACACGGAACTCGTCGCTCACGTCGCACGCGCCGTCGCGGTCGGTGCGGGGGTGGCGGGCTTGACGCCGAGTTGGTCGGTGGGGATCCGGTACGTCTCCCGCGCCGTGGCGACGGCGGCCACGTTGATCAGGCACAGCACTGCGGTGAGCAGTGAGACGCCCAGCCAGCTGTCCCGGCCCGTACCGGCCACCGCCGTGGCGAGCGTGGGCGCGAACCCGGCGATGGCGAACCCGATCTGCGTGCCGATCGCCATCCCGGACAGCCGTACCCGGGTGCTGAACATCTCGCCGTAGAACGACGGCCAGACCCCGCTGGTCGCGCTGTGCACGACACCGAACATCAGGATCCCCGCCGCGAAGATCAGCGGATAGCCGCCGGTCGAGATCGCCCAGAGGTAGGCGAAGATCAGCACCGCGCACCCCAGCGAGCCGCCGATGAACACCGGCTTGCGCCCCACCCGGTCCGACAGCTTCCCCCACAGCGGGATCGTGATCACCGCCGCGACATTAGCCAGCACACCGACCCACAGCATCGGCGCGCGTTCCAGCCCCATCGTGTTGACCGCGTACGACAGCGCGTGCACGGTGAAGATCGTGCTCACCGACGCGATCACCGCGGCCACGATCACCCGCAGGACGTCCGTCCCGTGCTCGCGGAACAGCACGACCAGCGGCAGCTTGGCGACGCCGTTCTCGGCGACCTCCCGCTCGAAGGCGGGCGTCTCCTCCAGCGTGCGGCGGATCACGAACCCGACGGCCGCCACCACAATGCTCAGCCAGAACGGCACCCGCCAGCCCCAGCTCAGCAGCTGCTCCTCGGGCAGTGCCGCGATCGGCAGGAAGATCGCGGTCGCGATGATCTGCCCGGCCTGCGTGCCGTTGAGCGTGAAGCTGGTGTAGTAGGCGCGGCGGCCCTCCGGGGCGTGTTCGAGGGTCATGGAGTTCGCGCCCGCCTGCTCACCCGAGACGGAGAAGCCCTGCATCAGCCGCAGCACCACCAGCAGCACCGGTGCCAGCACCCCGACCTGGTCGTAGGTGGGCAGGCAGCCGACCAGGAACGTCGACAGCCCCATCAGCACCAGCGTGGAGACCAGCACCTTCTTGCGGCCGAACTTGTCCCCCACGTGCCCGAGCACGAACGCGCCGACAGGCCTGGCCAGGTAGCCGACGCCGAACGTGGCCAGGGCCAGCAGCGTTCCGGTGCCCGGGGCGGACGAAGGGAAGAAGACCTTGCCGAAGACCAGGGCGGCGGCGGTGCCGTAGATGAAGAAGTCGTAGTACTCCAGGGCGCTGCCGATCCAGGCGGCGATCGCGGCCTTGCGCGGCTTTCCCTGGGGAGTGGGGATGTCGGTCACGGGGCTCCTCCCGGGTGAGAATAGCCCCGAAACTAACTCACTGGTTCGTACATTACAAGGGTGTGAACGAACCCTCTCCCGAGCGGCCGAGATCGGGTGCGGCAGTCCGGCCGCAGGTGGGCGGCACTACACGGAGCGCTGGCGCTACGCGAGTGGGCGGCACTACGCGGGCGATTGGCACTACGCGAAGGCGTCGACGCTACGCGGGGGCGCCGGCGCCACGCAGGTAGGCGACGGTCAGCTCGCCGACCATCGTGCGCAGCCGGGCGCGGTGCTCCGGCGCGGTCATGTCGCGGCCGAACAACGCCCCGAACGTGTGCTGGTTGGCGACCCGGAAGAAGCAGAACGCGCTGATCATCATGTGCACGTCTATGGCATCGGCCTCGGTGACGAAGTCGCCGGACTCCTGCCCCGCGTCGAGGATGCGGGAGATGATGTCGAGCACGGGCGCGCCCAGATTGGCCAGCACCTCGGACTTGCGGATGTGCTCGGCCTCGTGGATGTTCTCGATGCCGACCAGTTTGATGAAGTCGCGGTGCGCGTCGTGGTGGTCGAACGTCAGCTCCGCCAGCGTGCGGATGGCCTCCACCGGCGCCAGGTGCGCCACGTCGACGGTCCGCTCGGCGGCCCGCACCTCGGTGTACGCCTTCTCCAGGACCGCGATGTAGAGCTGCTCCTTGCCGCCGAAATAGTAGTAGATCATGCGCTTGGTGGTGCGCGTCCGCTCGGCGATCTCGTCCACCCTGGCGCCGGCGTACCCGTGCCGCGCGAACTCCCGCTGCGCGACCTGAAGGATCTCCGCCTTGGTCCGGTCGGCGTCACGCTGACGTTCACCGGCGGCGCGAGCGAGTGGCTGCGAGGTCATGGGGCTCCACGGTCGGGCCGACGGGGGTCGCGTTCATCCTAGATGACGGCTCTCCTTGCGAGGCGTGTCCTTCCCGGGCGTGCTGGGCGGCCAGGCGGACGGGCGCGTTGGCGGCGCCGTACCCCTGATAGCCGCCGACGCGCTGGACGAGCTCGAAGAACACCCGCCCGGCCGTGATCGTGTACAGGTGGAGGAACTCCCCCTGCTCGTCCCTGTCGTACAGCAGGCCGAGCTCCCGCAGCTCGGGTGGCACGTCGTAGCGGGCGGCGAGGTCGTCGTAGTAGTTGGCGGGGACGGCGAGCAGCAGGTCGGGGTGTAGGGCGCGCAGCCTGCGGGCGGTGGCCACGATGTCGTCGCAGGCCAGGGCGATGTGCTGCCAGGGGATGTGCTGGGCGCCGACCTGGTTGATGTTGAGCACCATCCGTACGGCGCCGTCCGCCGTGGACATCGCCTTGCTGCGCAGCAGGCCGTAGGGGTCGGGGACCTCCAGGCTCTCCTGGGGGCGCAGGCCGAGGACGGTGCGGTAGAACAGTGCGGCCTCGTCGAAGTGGTGCCTGGGCTGGGTGAGCGCCACGTGGTCGATGTGGGTGATGCCTCCGGCCGCCGGTTCACCCTCCGCGCGGGGCTCGAAGTCGTCGGTCCAGCTGGAATGGTCGGGGTGTCCGGTGCGGCAGAAGAAGAGCTCGGTCCCGTCCGGTGCGGCGATCGCGTCCAGCCTGGCGTCCCGAGGGGCGCGGTGGCGGGGCAGGACCGGTGACAGCAGCGACTCGGCGCGCCGCACGGAACCAGCGGGGTCCGGGCTCTCCAGCCCGATCGCCGCGAGCGCGGGTCCGTCGCCGGTGGCGTTGAGCAGGATCCGGGCCTCTCCCTGTTCCCAGAGTTCGACCGGCTTGTGGGCATGTGTTCCGGTGCGGACGAACCCGAGAGCCGCCAGCAGCCCGCCCACCTCGTACGCATGACCGGACTGCCCACGCGACTCCCCCGGTCCGGGCAACTCGCCGGACGCTCCAGACAGGTCGGCGGACGCTCCAGACAGGTCGGCGGACGCCCTGGGCAGCTCGCCGGACGCCCCAGACCGGCCCCCGGATCCTCCGTACAGGGCGGCGGATCCCCCAGGCAGGTCGGCGGGAGGGACAGACAACTCGGCGAACGCGAAGCCGGACGGGATGACCGGAGGCGGGACTAGCGGAGACGGGACTAGCGGAGCCAGGCTGACGGGAGCTGGGCTGACCGTGGACAGGATCGGCGGGGTCACGCCGCGTCGCAGGGCCGTGGCCTCCTCCAGGGCGATGAGCGACCGCATGGCGTCCAGGGCCGTCCGGCCGGCGTCGGCCTGCCGGAAGCCGTCGTTGAACACCTCCAGCGACAGCGGCCCGGCGTACCCGGCGTCCAGCACATGACTCACCAGTCCGGCCAGGTCGAAGGTGCCCTGGCCGGGGAAGCACCGGTAGTGCCTGCTCCACTGCAGCACGTCCATCGCCAGCAGCGGCGCGTCGGCCAGCTGCAGGAAGAACACCCGGTCGCCCGGGATCGCCTCGATGCCGATCGGGTCGGAGCCGCGCGACAGGATGTGGAAGCTGTCGAGGCAGGTGCCGAGATTCGGGTGGCCGGCCATGCGTACGATCCGCCAGGCGTGCAGATATTCGTTGACGTGCCGGCCCCAGGCCAGCGCCTCGTAGGCGATCCTGATGCCGTGTCCGGCGGCGCGTTCGGCGAGCAGGCGCAGCTGCTCGGCGGCCAGCTCGTCGTCGTCGGCCGCGTCGGGCGACACGCTGGAGCAGACCAGCAGCGTGGTGGCGCCGAGGCGTTCCATCAGCTCGAACTTGCGCTCGGCCCGGCGCAGGTTGCGGGCCAGTACGTCGCCGGGCACCGCCTCGAAGTCGCGGAACGGCTGGTACAGGTCGATACCGAGACCCAGATCCGCGGCCCTGGCGCGCACCTCCTCCGGGCTCAGCGGGGAGACGAGGAGGTCGTTCTCGAAGATCTCCACGCCGTCGAAGCCCGCGGCGGAGATGGCGGCCAGCTTCTCCGCCAGCGTCCCGCTGACCGAGACGGTGGCGATGGACTTGCGCATGAGGGGACCTCCCGGTCAGGCGTCGATCAGGTCGGTGAGGTGTGTGAGCATCCGTTCGGCGTCGGGCTCGCGGCCCGTGAACAGGCGGAAAGCGTGCGCGGCCTGGAAGACCACCATGCCGCCGCCGTGCATGGTCCGGCAGCCGAGCGCCCTGGCCCTGCGCAGCAGCTCGGTCTCCAGGGGCCGGTAGACGATGTCGGCCACCCACAGCTCCGGCCGCAGCAGTTCAGCGGGGAGCGGCAGCCCGGGGTGCTGCGCCATCCCGGTGGGGGTCGCGTGCACCAGCCCGTCCGCCGTCGCGAGCAGCCCGCCCAGCTCGGCCTGGGCCGCGGTGCGGATCCGGTCCGGCCCGAACCGGCCGGCCAGGTCGGCGGCGAGCGAGGCCGCCCGGCTTTCGGCGGCGTCGACCAGTACGACCTGATCGGCGCCGAGTGTCAGCAGGGCGTGCGCCACCGCGGCCCCCGCCCCGCCCGCGCCCAGCTGCACCACCCGCCGGGTCGGCGCGTCGGGCAGCCCCCGGGCGAACGACTCCGCGAACCCGGCCCAGTCGGTGTTGTGCCCCACGGCCCGCCGCCCCTCGAACACGACGGTGTTGACCGCGCCGAGCATCGCCGCGTCCGGAGACAGCTCGTCCAGGAAAGGGATCACGGTCTGCTTGCACGGGTGGGTGATGTTGAGGCCGTCGTACCCGAGCCGCCGCGCCGTACGGACCAGCTCACCCACGGCGTCGGCCCCCAGCCCCAGCTCGCCGATGTCGAGCAGCCGGTAGACATAGCGCACGCCGTGCGCGTCGGCTTCGCGCTCGTGCAGCGCGGGGCTGAACGACGGGCCGATCCCGGCGCCGATCAGGCCGATCAGATAGGAGCTCATCCGCTCTCACTCTCCTCCAGTTCCATCAAATGTACGAACTAGTACGTTCGTACGCTAGGCCGGAAGGAGCACCACCCGTGAGACCCAACCGTAAGACGGGGGCCGGTGGGCTCAGGCGGGGCGGATCAGGCGGCTCGGGTGGGGCGGATCAGCCGGCGCCAGACGTCGATCACCAGGACCGGCCGCATGCCCGCCGACAGGTAGAGGTCGAGTGCGGGCGAGGTGTTGTTGGAGTCGACGTGCAGCAGCGTCCCCCGCCGCCCGCGCGCCGCGTCGGCGGCGAAGGCGTGCCGCAGCAGGAAGCGGCCCAGCCCCTTCCCCCGGTGCTCGGGCAGGACGGCCAGCGTGGCGACGTAGCCGCAGTCCTCGTCCGGCACGAACTGGTTGTTGCCGATCACCACCGCCGCCGGCCGCCCGTCGATCCTGGCGACGGCGAGTTGGGTCCAGTCGGTGATGCTCTGCGCCTGCCTGCGTTCGAGCCAATGGTCGTAGTCGTTCTTGACGAAGCCGAAGTGGTCGGCGAACGCCTCCTGGTAGATCTGGTGCGCCTCCCGGCGGACGGCGTCGGTCTCCCCGCTGTGGAGGGTCAGCCCGGGGATCGGGGTGGGCGGCTCGACCGGGCCCTCGTGGTCGACGCGCATGCGGTGGAAGCTGGTGCCGGGCTCGAAACCGCGCTCCTTGGCCAGCGCCTGCTTGACGGTGTCGGCCCGGTAGATGCCGATGTCGACCGTGGCGGCGTCGTGGCCCCGCTCCAGCGCCAGCTCCCCGGCGCGGTCGAGGACGAGGCGCCAGAGCTCGTCGGCGAGCCCTTCGACGCCTGGGCGCACGAGGACCTCGATGTCGAGCATGTCGCTGTCGCCCTTGGCGCCCGCCCAGGCCCAGCCGACCAGCGTGCCGTCGGCGTCGTGGACGAGCCAGCCGTCGGTGTCGAGGTTGAAGTCCGGCTCGGCCAGCTCGTCGGCGATGTCGGCGAGCGTGGCGTCGGGAACACCGATGACGGCCAGGTCGCAGGCCGCGACGAGCTCGTGGATGGCGGGGGCGTCCGCCGCTCGTGGGCGGCTGAACCGATGGGCAGCAGAGGGCTTCATAGCGGCGATTTTCCCGAACCCGGGCGCCCCACGCCTCCCATTATCCGCGCGGTGGATAAGCTGAGACGGTGCTCGACAAGACGCCGCTGCGCATCGATGTCGCCACGCTGGACGGAATGACGATCCGGCTGGCGCTCAGCGGCGACCTCGACTTCGACACCGCCGCCGAGCTATCGGGGCTGACGTTCGACGCCGGTTATCGCCGGCTCGACCTCGATCTGTCGGAGCTGGCCTTCATCGACTCCTCCGGTCTGGCCGCTCTCGTACGCCTCCAGCGGCAGGTCGAGGGCGCCGACGCCGAGTTGCGCGTGGTGGCGTTGACGCCCTATCTGCGTAACCTGATGCGGATGACCGGGCTCGACAAGCTGTTCAGCCTGCCGCCGGGCTGACCGCCTCCTGCTGGGCGGCGTCGGCCGACGGGCCCCCGCGCAGGGGGATCTCCTTGATGAAGACCGCCAGCACCGGCACGGCCACGGCGAACATGATGGCCCACCAGAAGACGCCGGAGATCGACGCCGCGAGTGATTCCAGCAGGCCGATGCGCATCTGCGGCGGCATCTGGCCGAGCGTCGCCGGGTCCAACCGGCCGCCGCCCTTGGCGATCTTGTCCGCCGCCTGCGGGCCGAACCGGCCGGTCAGCTCGGACAGGAGGTGGTTGTTGAAGATGGCGCCGAACATCGAGACGCCGAACGAGCCGCCGATCGAGCGGAAGAACGTGGCGGCGCTGCTGGAGACGCCGAGGTCCTTCTGCTCGACGCTGTTCTGCGCGATGAGCATCGTGGTCTGCATGAGGAAGCCCATGCCGAGGCCGAGGACGGCGATGTAGACGCCCGTCCGCCAGCTGGGCGTGGCGACGTCCATGGTCGACAGCAGCCACATGGCCACGGCCATGCCGACGCCGCCGAGCACCGGGTAGATCTTGTACTTGCCCGTGGCGGTGATGGCCCGGCCGACGAACAGCGACACCACCATGGCCGAGGCCATCATCGGCAGCAGTAGCAGGCCCGAGTTGGTCGCCGAGGCGCCCTGAACCGTCTGCTGGAACAGCGGCAGGAAGTTGATGGCGCCGAACATGGCGAAGCCGAGCAGAAAGCCGATGCCCGAGATCAGGGCGAAGTTGCGGTTGCGGAACAGCTGGAGCGGCATGATCGGCTCGGCCGCCCTGCCTTCGGCGAAGATGAACACCGCCAGCGTGACCACGGCGAGCGCGGCCAGAGTGAGGATCTGCCAGGAGCCCCAGCCGTACTGGTTGCCGCCCCAGGTGGTGATGAGGACCATCGCGGTGATGCTGACGGACAGCAGGATCGCGCCCAGCCAGTCGATCCGCACCCGGTTGTGCAGCTTGGGGAGCTTCAACCTCAGCGCCAGCACGACCAGGGCGATGGCGCCGACCGGCAGGTTCACGTAGAAGGCCCAGCGCCAGTCGAGGTTGTCGGTGATGAAGCCGCCCACCAGCGGGCCGGCGATCATGGCCAGCGACATGACGCCCGCCATGATGCCCTGGTACTGGCCGCGCTCGCGGGGCGGCACCAGGTCGCCGATGATGGCCATCACGTTGACCACGAGGCCGCCGGCGCCCAGACCCTGCAGCGCGCGGAACCCGATCAGCTCGGCCATTCCGCCGTCGGGGCCGCCGAGCAGGGAGGAGCCCGCCATCCCGCAGAGCATGGAGCCGATCATGAAGATCACGATCGAGATCATGAAGATGGTCTTACGGCCGTACAGGTCGCCGATCTTTCCCCAGATGGGGGTGGAGACGGTCGTACCGAGAACGTAGGCTGTGACGACCCATGACAGATGGGTCAGTCCCCCGAGTTCGCCGACGATGCGCGGCATCGCCGTACCCATGATCATGTTGTCGAGCATGGCGAGGAGCATCGCGAGCATCAGCCCGGGCAGGACCACCATGACTTCACGCCGTCGTGCGACCGTTTCCGCCATACACACCCCCACAGGACGTCCTTGCTTACCTGCCGACCGGCAAGCATAGAATAAGCTAGAAACCTTACTTGCCGACGGTCAAGTCGATACAAGTCGAAATAGGTGCACATTGCGGGAAGACACGCGGAGCCGGATCCAGGAGATCGCGCTCAAGCTCTTCATCGAGCAGGGTTACGAAGCGACCTCGCTGCGAGAGATCGCGGAGGAGCTCGGCGTGACGAAGGCGGCGCTCTACTACCACTTCAAGACCAAGGAAGACATCGTCGCCAGCCTGGCCGACCTGCGGGTGGCGGACATGGAGGAGCTCCTGGCCTGGTTCAGGAGCCGGTCGAACACGCCGGAGACGCGCCGCGAGCTGCTCCTGCGCTACGCCGACAAGCTGACGAACGAGCGCTACCTCGAGGTCGCCCGCTTCATGGAGCGCAACCAGACGGCGCTGCGCGATCACCCGAAGATCCTTCGGATGCGCGAGGTGATGCTGGAGCTGACCTCCGAGGTCACCGATCCCGGCGACCCGCTGGCCGTGCGCATCAGCCGCTCGATGGCGCTGTTCACGCTGCACGCCGGCAAGTGGATGACGCAGGACGAGAAGCTGACCGAAGAGGAGATCAGCCAGGCCGCGATGGAGGTGGCGCTCCGCCTCATGGAACCGTAGGGACGATTGGGGCGGGTCTGAATGGGCAGAGGAGTGGCCACTGACGCGTCCAAGGGACTACGGAGGAGGTGCGGTGGAGGCCACGATAGCGCTCCGGCTGCCCAGGGATGCGGCCAGCGTCCCCCTGATCAGGCAGATGTTCGACGGCACACTGAGGTCATTGGGGGTGGAGCCGCAGATCCGCGACGACATCGAGCTCATGCTCACCGAGGCGTGTTCCAATGTCGTCAGGCACGCGGGCCCCAGCGACGAGTTCGTGGTGAGCGCGGGGGTCTACGACAAGCTCTGCGTCATCAGAGTGATCGACATGGGCGGCGGCTTCGACCCGCCACCCAACAACGGCGGGGCGGCGCCCAACGCCGAGTCCGGCCGGGGGATCCAGATCATGCGGGCGCTGGCCGACGACATCCGCTTCACCAACCGGCACGAGGACGGGTCGGTGGTATGCCTGGAGAAGCGCCTGCGCTTCGCGCCGGGCGCGGCGGGGCCGCACTTCATCGCCAACTGAAAAGCACGACCCCCACGCTCAGGCGGACGGTCGTACCTGCTCACCCCTCCTCCCCAATCGTGTTCTCCCAATCGTCGTCCCCCGCAACCGTGCCTCGAGCCCTCCCATGACCGGCCGCGCCTCGGGCTTGTGGGCCGTCGATCCCGCCATCAGCGCGAGCGCGAGCAGGACGGCCACGGAGATGAGGAAGACGGCCAGGAACGCCAGGATGAGGACGATCACCAGCGAGGCGATCGTGCTGAGCACTGCCAACATCAGCCGGAGATGCCCCGAGAACCGGCAGTTATGCGCGAGATTCGGGTAGATCGCGGTTACCTCGACGTCACATCCGGCCGACTGGGCAGCATGTCGAGGCGACGCAGGATGACGCCCTCGCGCAGCGCCCAGGGGCAGACCTCCAGCCGGTCGACCTCGAAGAGGTCCATGGTCGCGTGGGCCACGATGGCCCCCGCGGCCAGCTGCGCGGCCCGCCCGTCGGACACGCCCGACAGCGCGGCCCGCTCGGCCGAGCTCATGGTGGTCAGCTTGACGGCCCACTCGGCCATGTCCTGCCGCGACAGCGACCGGGAGACATAGAGGCCGTCGTTGGTGGGCGCGGCCCCGGCGATCCTGGCCAGCTGTTTGAAGGTCTTGGAGGTGGCCACGGCCCGGTTGGGCTCGCCGTATCGGACGATGTCGCCGACCGTGCGGGCGATCTGGGCGCGTACGTGCCGGCGCAGGTTGCGGACCTCGTCGGCGGACGGCGGGTCGGAGGCGAACCAGCCGCGGGTGAGCCGCCCCGCGCCGAGCGGCAGCGAGACGGCGACGTCGGGCTCCTCGTCGACCCCGGCGGCGATCTCCAGCGAGCCGCCCCCGATGTCGAAGGCGAGCAGCCGCCCCGACGACCAGCCGAACCAGCGCCGCACGGCCAGGAACGTCAGCCTGGCCTCGTCGCTGCCGGACAGGACCTCGATGTGCACGCCGCAGCGGTCGTTGATCTGCGCTAGCACGTGCTCGCCGTTGGCGGCCTCGCGCACGGCCGAGGTGGCGAAGGCCAGGAAGTTTTCCACGCCTTTGTCCTCGGCGATGCTCAGCGCCTCCTCGACGAACTCGCCGAGCCGCTCGATGCCCTCGGCGGACAGCTCGTTGCGCTCGTCGAGGTGCTCGGTCAGCCGCAGCTCCTCCTTGTGCGAGTAGGCGGGCAGTGGCCGCGCGCCGCGGTGGGCATCCACGACGAGTAGGTGGACGGTGTTCGAGCCGATGTCCAGCACGCCGAGTCGCATGAGGAAACGCTACCGGTCAACCGCCTGTACGGCGAAGCCGAGCCCTGAGTGACCGTGCGGCGCGACGACCTTTCCCGCCGGGGCCCTAGTCTGATCGCATGTCACGAACCCTGCGACTGTTGATCACCGGCGGCGGCACCGGCGGTCACACCTATCCGGCCCTGACGACCCTGTCGGCCGTTCAGCGACGTCAGGTGCCGCACGATGTGCTCTGGGTGGGCACGGCCAACGGCCTGGAGGCCAGGATCACCACCGAGCACGGCATCCCGTTCAAGGCCATCACCACCGGAAAGCTGCGGCGCCGGCCCAACCTCAAGGAGCTCGGCACCAACATCGCCGACGTGTTCCGCATCCCGGTGGGCGTGGTCCAGGCGATCGGGCACGCCGCCCGCTACCTGCCCGACGTGGTGCTGTCGACCGGGGGTTACGTGGCGGTGCCGATCGGTGTGGCGGCCAAGCTGATCCGCCGCCCGCTGGTGATGCACGAGCAGACCACGGTGGTGGGGCTGGCCAACCGGATCCTGGCCAGGCTGGCGACGCGGATCGCGCTGTCCCACGAGTCGTCGCTGGAATACCTGCCGCCGTCGGCGCGCGCGAAGGCCGTGGTGACCGGCAATCCGATCAGGCCGGAACTGCTGCAGGGCAATCGGGCCGCGGCCTACGACCTGTTCGGGCTGACGTTCGAGGTGCCGCTGATCTACGTGACAGGCGGCGCCCAGGGCAGCAAGCAGATCAACACGCTGATCGCGGAGATCCTGCCGCGGCTGCTGCCGCACGCCCAGATCGTGCACCAGTGCGGGCCCGCGTGGATCGACCAGATGCGCGCCACCGCGCTGCCGCCGGACCTGGCCGACCGCTACCACCCGGTGCCGTACGTGGGCTCGGAGCTGCCCGATCTGTTCGCCGCGGCCGACGTGGTGATCGCGCGCAGCGGCGCCGGGACGGTGTCGGAGCTGACCGCCATCGGCCGACCGTCGGTGCTGATCCCGCTGATCCCGACCGGCGGCGACGAGCAGCGCAAGAACGCCGGCTACCTGGCCTCCGCGGGCGCGGGCCGCGCGCTGCTGGAGCCGCACCCGACGGGCGAGCAGTTGCTGGCCGAGCTGATGCCGCTGCTGGCCGATCCCGGCCTGCGCGCGACGATGGCCGAGGCGGCGCGCAAGCTGGGCCGGATCGACGCGGCCGAGGCTCTGTGCGACGTGCTGCTGGAGGCCGCGCACGTCCGATAGTCCCGGACAGCTGTCAGGGGTCCAGGTAGCGGAAGGCCTCGTGGGCGGAGCGCACGCTCCGCCGCAGCGCCCGCTCCAGCTGGTCGGCGTCCTCCGCGAGCCGGGTGATCTCCGGTACGGCGAAGCCGTCCGCGCCCGACTCGGACACCAGCTCCTCATACTGGTGGATCCGGCCCCGCAACTCCTCGATCTGATGGTGGGCCCGGTAGGCGCGCTCGGCGTCGGCCACATTGGCGGCGTACCGTTCCAACGCCTCCACCCGGGCCACGACGGCCTCCTCGCTGCTGTCGAGCGCCCGGGCGAGCGGCTCGGCCACGGCGGCGACCTCCGGCGAGTTCACCTCCGACATGGTCTCGCGGTGCTTGGTCCGCAGCGCCGACAGCTTGGCCAGCAGCCGGGCGATCTCCCACTCCTGGGCGGGCAGCATCACGGCGTTGCGCACGTCGTCCAGCAGTCCTTCGACGTTGACCGCCGAGTGCGTCACCGTGGCCACGGCCCGCCTGGCCCGGGCGAGCAGCCTGCGGGAGGACTCGTCGAGGTCGGCGGCGAGCACGTAGCGGCCCTCGTACCAGCGCAGCTGCTCGTAGGTCTCCCGGTCGACGGCCGTCTCCTCGTCCTCGTCGAGGTCCTTGCGGAGGAAGACCACGAGCAGGACGGGGATGGCGATGAGGCCGACCAGCAGCAGGCCGCCTCCCCGGAAGACGTGCGTCCCGGACAGCAGAAGGGACAGAACCATCAGCGTGATGGCCGCGATGGCCACGCGCCCGGTCTTGCCGGATGCCCTGGACGGCAGGGGGTCGGGCGCCCAGCCACGCCGCATGCGGATCAGGAGATGCTCGCTCTCCGTGATCAGCTGGGCGTCATCCTCCGGGACATCTGGATCGACCACCACATCCGCCACAAAAACGGATTTTATGGGATTGTCACCTGGCGAGGTGCTGGAACGTGTCATACGACAAGACGCAACCGCCTGCTCACGGTCTGTTCCGGCATCAGCCTTCCAGGTGGCGGAACGCCTCGTGCGCCGAGCTCACGCTCCTGCGCAGCAGCCGCTCCAGGTCGTCGGCGTCCTCGGCGAGCTTCTCGATCTCGGGTACGGCCAGCGCGTCGGCGCCCGACTCGGCCAAGAGCTCCTCGTAGCGCGGCAACCGGGCCCGCAGCTCCTCGATCTGGCCGCGGGCGTGGTAAGCGCGCTCGGCCTCGGCGACGTGCCCGGCGTAACGTTCCAGCGCCTCGACCCGCGCCACGACCGCGGCCTCGCTGGTGACCAGGGCGCGATCCAGCGGCTCGATCACCGCCGCGACCTCCGGCGCGATGCCGCGGATCAGCAGTTCCTTGTGCTCACCGCGCAGGGCCGAGAGCTTGGCCAGCAGCCGGGCGATCTCCCACTCCTGCTCCGGCAGCATCACGGCGTTGCGCGCGTCGTCCAGCAGTCCTTCGGCGTTGACGTGGGAACGCAGCACGGCGCCGATCGCCCGTTGCGCCCTGGCCAGCACCACCTTGGCCTCCGCGTCGAAGTCGTCGGCCAGCAGGTAGCGCCCGTCGTACCAGCGGGCCCGCTCGTAGACGCCACGCTCGTAGGGGCGGTCGTGTAACGGCCCCTCGTTGATGGAGGCGATCTTGACGAGCACGACGAAGACGAAGCCGCCCAGCAGCACGAAGCCGATCGGCTTCACCGGGGAGGCCAGGAGCGCGGACATCAGCGCGACGACCAGGGGTGTTGCGGCCAGCAGCGCAAGGCTCGACGGCCAGCGCCGCTCGACCGGCTGCACGGCAGGGGGCACCCAGCCTGCTCGGATCCTGGACAGGAGCGGGGCGTTCGCACGCAGCATTCCGGCGACCTCCGGGGGTACTCCCGGATCGACGACCACACCCACGCTCTGTCCTGGCACCCTGGCGCCCCCAACGCTCGTGATGTCCGGATACTACGTAACATTTCGCTGGAGCGGCAGCCTCGCATGGGGGACAGTCGAGGAAACCGCCGGTCGGCTCACCAATCGCGTCCATGATCGACGGCACCCGGACGAGGGGCGAGATCAGAGGAAGGCGTCGGCGTGTGCCCGCGCCCACTGTTCGAAGGTGCGGGGCGGGTGTCCCGTCACCTCCTGAACGGTCGGCAGGACCTGGGACTCGTCGAGTGTGCCGTCGACGTAGAAGCTGAAGAAGGCGTCGACGTACTCGACCGGCGTGGTCGCCTCCATCTGCGCCCGCGCCTCCTCGTCCGGCTGGCCCTCGCAGCGCAGGTCCCTGCCCAGCACCTTGGCCAGCACGGCGACCTGGTCGGCGGGCAGCAGCGAGTCAGGGCCGGTCAGCTCGTAGATCCGGCCCTCGTGCCCGCCGCTCGTCAGCGCCAGGGCCGCGACCGCCGCGATGTCGGCGGGGTCGATGGTCGCGGCCGCCACCCCGGCGAACGGTACGCGCACCAGGTCGCCGGCCTGAAGCTGCGGCAGCCAGCGCAGCGCGTTGGACATGAACGCCCTGGGCCGCAGGAAGGTCCAGGGCACGCCCGCCTCTCGCGTGGCCTGCTCGGACAGCGCCATGTAGCGGGAGACCGCGTTGCTCATGTCCGCCTGCGCGGCCGAGCCGCCCGACAGCAGGACGACCCGTTCCACCCCCGCCCGCCGTATCTGGGCCAGCAGTCCTGACATGTCCGCGTATCCCGGCAGCAGGAACACCCCCCGCACGCCGTTCAGGGCATCGGACAGGCTGCCGGGCTCGTTCAGGTCGCCGGTGACGGGCTGGACGCCGGGCGGCAGCGTGGCGGCCCGCGGATCGCGTACGAGCGCGCGCACCCCCTGCCCGGCCTGAGCCAGAGCGGCCACCAGTGCCGATCCGACATTGCCGGTGGCGCCGGTCACTAAGATCATCATGTCTCCCATTGTGTTAAGCCCCACCCACGAGGCCCACGGCCAGGGCGATCAGCGCGGCGGCGAGGAGCAGTCCCCCGGCCCGGGTGACCATCGTGCCGGACGAGCGGGCACCCTGCTCGCCAACGGCCAGGTGCAGGAAGAATCCACCCGATTGCGCCAGCACCCCGGCCAGCAGGACACCGCCGGTCAGCCACTCCAGCCCGTCGGAGAAACCGGCACGGGGCAGGTAGAGCAGGTACACGAGGGAGAGCAGCAGCAACGCTCCGGCATGCGCGTGGCCGGCGCGGAAGAACCGCTCGCGGAACTCACCCAGCTTGTCGCGATCGGTGGTGATGAAGCGCAGCAGCGCGTGCCCGCCGAACTCGACCGTGACCAGCGAGGCGATCGCGATGATCGGCAAGACTTTGGTGGGCTCCATCAGGCTCCCTGCCCTTGTACGGCCATGACCCAGGTCATGGTGAGCGGATCCAGGTGATCTCCCCAAAGGGTGACAGCGACCGGGAAAGCGCCGATAGTGTCCCTGTAATCAGGCGGTCATGCATTTTGCATAGTTCATCGGGAGCTCGGGTTGGCACGGACCGCTGACGACCTCCCGCTGCGGGTCGCCCAGGGCATGCTGTGGGCCTCGTTCGGCATCCTGGTCTACATCCGCACGATCAGCGGGGTGTCGCGCGACGCCGCCCCGCTCGCGCTGCTGCTGACGATGGCGTCGTACCCGCCGCTGATCGCGCTCCTCGCGCGGCACCGGCGCCCGGCCGTCCGGTACGGGCTGCTGGCGGCAGTGGTGCTGCTCTACCTGCTGCCCTTCCTCGTGATCGGCTCGGCGTGGGACTGGATGCCGTGGACGGTAGCCGCCGGAGTGCTCTGCGTGCTCCCGGCGCGGCCGGCCTGGCCGCTGTTCGCCCTCGTCCTGGCCGCCACCGGCACGACGGCCGCGCTGCTCGGGTACGGGGTCTACGACTCGATCTGGTTCGTGATCGTCACGGCGGACGACGCCCTCATCGTGTTCAGCCTCGCCGCGCTCGTCGGGACGGCACGGCGGCTGCACGACACCCAAGGAGAGCTGGCCCGGCCGGCCCTGGTCAGGGAGCGCCTGAGACTGGACGACGAGTTGCGGAACGTCCTGGGCGGGAAACTGGGGGCCATCGCGTTCCGCATGCGGAAGGCGGCCGCGTTCCGGATAGGGGAAGCGGCCGCGTTCCCGATGGGGGAAGCGGCCACGTTCCCGATGGGGGAAGCGGCCACGTTCCGTGTGGGCGATGCGGCCGGGGAAGAGCCGGTGGACGCTCGGCAGGACATTCGTGAGGGCGTGGCGCTCGCCCGGCGTACCTTGGCGGAGGTGCGGGCGACGGCCGGCGCCTATCGCGCCGAGCCGATCGCCGAGCCCGCGGCGCGGATCGAGTCACCCCGGCTGGCGCGGTTCGTCCTGCTCGCGGTGCTGCTCATCCAGTGCGTGCTGGTGCTGATCAACCTCTACTACTGGGAGCACGCCGCCCCGCCGACGGTCGCCTGGGCGTTGCTCGGGCTCATCGGGATCGTGGTCCTGCAGGTGCTGCCGCAGACCCGGGTCACGTTCGTCGTGCAGGGCCTGCTGTTCCTGCTGCCCCTCGCGGTCATCCCCGGCTCCTGGGACCGCGTGCTGAGCTTCTTCACCGGCAAGGTGCTGCTCACCGTACGACCGCCTCGATCGTGGGCGATCGCCGGCGCCGTCCTGGCCGGGCATCTGGCCTGGCTCCTGTACGACAGCATCACCGCCGGCATCGGCATCCTGAACGCGCTGGCCAACTTCGGAGGTCACGTCATGCTCGCGTGGCTGGTGTACAGCCTGGGGCGCCTCACCGGGCTGATCACCGTGCTGGACCGGGCCCGGCATGAGCTCGCCGAGGCCGCGGTACGGCGGGAACGGACCCGGGTCGCGCGCGACCTGCACGACGTCCTCGGTTTCAGCCTGTCGGCGGTCGCCCTGAAGGGCGAGCTGGCCGAGCGGCTGCTGGACACGGACCCCGGACGGGCCAGGACCGAGCTCGCCTCGCTCGTGTCGCTGGTCGAACAGGCGCTGGTGGAGCTGGGGTCCATCGCCGGCGACCGGGTCGAGCTGCGGCTGGCGGCCGAGCTGGACGCGGCGCGAGAGGTGCTGACGGCCGCCGGGATCGAGGCGAGGGCACGGGTCACGACGGGCCCGCTGCCGGCCGAGGTCGACACGGCGGTGGCCACCGCGCTCCGCGAGACCGTCACCAACGTCCTGCGGCACAGCCGGGCCCGGACCTGTGAGCTGACCGTCTCCGGCGCCGACGGACTCGTACGGTTGCGTGTCGTCAACGACGGCGTCCGGCCCGTCACGCGGACCCAACCATCGACGCCGCCGGAGCCGGGGCATCACGGCTCCGGGCTCGGCAGCCTGGCGCGGCGCACCGGCGGGCGGTTGACGGCGGTGCGCCTGCCCGGCGACAGGTTCGAGGTGGTCGCCGAGTTCGACTCAGACCCAACCGGACTCAGCTCAGACCCAGCGGGAGTCGGCTCAGATCCAGCCGGACTCGGTGGCGATCCGGATGGCGTCCACCCGGTTGCGAGCACCCAGCTTGGTGACGGCTGAGGTGAGGTAGTTGCGGATCGTGCCGTAGGTCAGGAAGAGCCGCTCGGCGATCTCGGCGGGCTGGGCCCCGCTGGCCGACAGGCGCAGCACCTCCGTCTCCCGCTGGCTGAGCGGGCTCTCCGGCGCCTCCAGCGCCACCAGGGCCAGGGCCGGGTCCACCACCCGTCCCCCGGCGGCGACGGTCCTGATCGCCGCGGCCAGCTCGGCCGGACGGATGTCTTTCTGGACGAATCCGGCGACCTGCGCACCGAGCGCCCGGCGCAGGACGCCCGGCTTGGCCAGCGCGGTCAAGATCAGCACCCGGCAGCCGGGCAGCCGGCCGCGCAGTTCGGCAGCCGCCGAGATGCCGTCCAGCCCCGGCAGATCGATGTCGATCACGGCCACGTCGGGCCGGTGCTCCAGTGCGGCGGAGACGATCTCCAGGCCCGAGGCGACCCCCGCCACCACCGTGATGTCGTCCTCGAGCGACAGCAACTCGACCAGCGCCTCGCGAAGGATGTGCATGTCCTCCGCGATCAGAATCCGGATCACACCGGTACGGTAATCCGCTCACTCTCCACCGCGCGATTCCGCCGCCGCCACGGCAGCCCGTGTACGGCCAGCCCGGCGGCCACGCAGGCGATCGGAATGGCGGGCAGCACGTAGCGGTGGTCGAAGTCCAGTGCCGCCACCGGCGCGACGAGCAGGAACATCGCGAACGCCCACGGCAGCAGGGCCGGACGGCGGCGGCCGATCGCCCCGGCCGCCCCCGCCAGGAGGATCACGCCGAACAGCGTGCCGTGCAGGAACCACGGATAGGGGTAGGCGGCGAGGATGGACCCGAACGGCTCGACCGAGCTCATGCCACGGATGGCCGGGTCATACTCCTTGCGCACCTGCCCGATGAGGGCGTGCTCCTCCGGCAGCCCCCACGAGCCGTGCGGGAAGTTCGACATGGCGCCCACCCGCTTGGGATGAGCCACCGGCTCCCAGGTGAAGGCCAGCGAGGTGTCCTTGACGATCTCGCGCAGATAGTCGAGCGGCTGCGCCGCGATGGCCTTCAGGGCGAAAGACCTGGCCAGGTCGTTGTAGGCGAACCGGTCGCCGGGCAGCCGGTTGAGCGCGGCGCCGGGCGCCCAGACGTACTCGGAGGCGGCGTCGACGACGGTGCCGTTCGGGCAGAGCCTGGCCTCCGCCGCGGGCGGCTTGATGATCGAGCAGTCGGCGAACGTCATCGTGCGGGCCCAGAGGGCGACGCCGTCGGAGCCGCTCAGCGCGAACCGGCCGTGATACTGGGCGTACCAGCCCGCGTAGGCGAGCAGCGGCAGCGCCCCGGCGACCACCAGGACGACGACCTTCCGCCACGGGGTGCGGCGCAGCAGCAGGTAGAGCGCGGCCAGGGCGAGCAGCGGCACCGCGGCGGTCCGGGTCAGTCCGGCCAGCGCGAGCAGCGCCCCCGCCAGCGCGGCGGCCCGCCACGACACCTCCTGACGCCACATCAGCACCGTGAGCGCGGACATGACGAGGAAGATCACCTGCAGGTCCGAGAGCACGGCGTGCTCCAGCCGCAGGAACGCCGGGTCGAACAGCACCGGCACCGCGGCCAGCGCGGCCCCCCAGCCGGGCAGCGACCAGCGGCGCAGCAGTACGTAGATGAGCACGCCGATGCCCAGGCCCATCGCGTGCTGTACGCCGACGACCAGCTCGACACTGTGGAAGGGGCGCAGCAGCCACAGGAACCACGAGTAGCCCGCCGGATGGAAGGCGCCCTGCGGCTTCATGTGCACGGCCGTGTTCAGGTAGGTGAACGAGTCGTACCAGTAGACCTGCGCGGTGTCGTACCCGAGCATGACCAGCACGCGCAGCGCCGCGGCCAGCACCAGGACCACCCCGAACAGTCGGTGACCCGTCTTCCTCAAGACCGGATCGGCCAGGCGGGGCCGCGCGGGCGCCACAAGAGCGGCAACCATGACATCTCTCCCCCATGAGAGGCCGGGCGAGTCCCGGCCGTAGGGAGGGCAGTCCACCGAGTCGGCGCTAACCTGAGCGTCACCAAAAGTGGTTATGTCCGCGTTATGCAGGCTGGAGCAGACTGTCGGGACTTTCGATCTTCATGGGGGCGACATTGCGTGTTCTGGTCGCGGAGGACGAGCGCATGCTCGCCGATTCGATCGCCGAGGGGCTCCGGGGGGAGGCGCTGGCCGTCGATGTGGCCTACGACGGTGACGGGGCGCTGGAGCGGCTCGGCGTGCACGACTATGACGTGCTGATCCTGGACCGGGACCTGCCGCTGGTGCACGGCGACGAGGTGTGTCAGGCGGTGGTCGAGCGGGGGTGGCCGGTCAGGATCCTGATGCTGACCGCCGCCGGGGACGTACGGGCGAGGGTGGCGGGGCTGTCGCTGGGGGCCGACGACTACCTGCCCAAGCCGTTCGCGTTCGAGGAGCTGGTGGCGCGGGTGCACGCGCTCGGCCGCCGGGCCAGGCGGGCCGACCCGCCGATGCTGGCCCGCGCCGGGGTGCGGCTGGACTGGGCGCACCGGCAGGTGTTCCGCGAGGGGCGCTATGTGCCGCTGGCGCGCAAAGAGTTCGGGGTGCTGGCCGAGCTGCTGCGGGCGCAGGGCGCGGTGGTCTCGGCGGAGGAGCTGCTGGAGAAGGTGTGGGACGAGCACATCGACCCGTTCACGAACACGGTGCGGACCACGATGATGAAGTTACGCAAGAAGCTGGGCGAGCCGCAGGTCATCGAGACCGTGCCGGGATCGGGGTATCGCATTCCATGAGCGTCCGTCTGCGTTTCGCCCTGGCCTGCGCGGTGGTGTTCCTCATCGGCGGCGGCCTGCTGCTGACGGCCGTCTACTTCCTCGTACGGTCGAACCTCTCCTACCGCGCCGATCTCATCACCCCCAAGTCCATCACCCTGCCCAACGGCAGGGGCTTCTATAGATACGACGACTACTACGAGGTGGCGCGAGCCCGGACCCTCCAGGTCGTGGCGACCTACCAGCGCGACACGTTGACCAGCGTGCGCAACATCGGCGCGCTGGCGGTGCTGGCCGTCACGGGCGGCGCGTTCGGTCTGGGCTGGCGGGCGGCCGGGTGGGTGCTGCGGCCGATCACCTCGGTCACCGAGACCGCGCGCCGCGTGGCCCAGAGCCACGACCTGGCCGAGCGGATCGGGTACGACGGGCCGAACGACGAGGTGAAGGAGCTGACCGGCATCTTCGACACCATGCTCGGCCGCCTCGCCCGCTCCTTCGACGGCCAGCGGCGCTTCGTCGCCAACGCCTCCCACGAGCTGCGCACCCCGTTGACGATCAACCGGACGCTGGTCGACGTGGCGGTGCGGCGGCCCGACGCCACCGACGATGTCAAACGGCTCGGCGAGTCGCTGCTGCTGGTCAACGCCCGGCACGAGCGGCTCATCGACGGACTGCTGGCGCTGACCGAGGGCGAGCAGGCGGTGCTGGACCGGCGCCCGTTCGACCTGACGGACGTGGCCGAGCATGTGCTGGACCAGGCGGCGGAGGAGGCGGCCGAGCGGGAGGTGACGATCCACCGGCTGCTGGACGCGGCGCCGACGACCGGCGAGGCGGTGCTGGTGGAGCGGCTGGTCCAGAACCTGGTGGAGAACGCGATCCGGCACAACCAGCCCAAGGGCGAGGTGTGGGTGACGACTCGGCGGCGCGTCGAGCAGGTGGAGCTGGTCGTGGCCAACACCGGCCTGCACGTGCCGTCGTACGAGATCGAGACGATCTTCGAGCCGTTCCGGCGGCTGCACGGCGACCGGCTGCGCTCCGACCGGGGCAGCGGCCTCGGCCTGTCGATCGTGCGCGTCATCACCGAGGCCCACGGCGGCACGGTCGTCGCCCGGCCGCGCGAGGAGGGCGGCTTGACGATCACGGTCGAACTGCCCCTGGACCGATCAGCCGCCTGAGGCCGACTTAGACCGCCTTAGGGCGAGCGCACCTCGCGCATGACCGCTTCCGGGACGCCCGCCCGCAGGAGGAGCTCCCAGCTGTCGGACCGCTCGAAGAACATCGACTCCAGCAGCGGCCGCCACAGCGCCGGGTCGACGCCATCGCCGGCCAGCCCGCTGAGCAGGCCGGCCCGGTCCTGGAAGGGCATGGCCGATCCCTCCAGGGCGAGCGCCCGCAACACCAGGTCGAGCAGCCGCCGGTTCTCGAGCGTGTGGAACGCGGTGACCGCCTCGATCGCGTCGGCGTACAGCGCGACGCGGGCCTCGACGCTCGACGGCCGGTTCATCAGCACCTCCTCGACCAGGCGGGTGCAGCTCACCACCTGGCCGGACCCCCGCTGCACGACGATCAGGCTCGGGTGCGTCTCGTCGTCGGCGCGCAGCGAGTCGGTCAGCAGGTCGGCGTCGACGTTGAGCAGGTAGGGCCGTTCCAGCAGGGCGTAGGACTTGTAGCGGCCCAGCGCCCTGGTGCGCGTCGCGGGCCGCGGGCGGCCGAACCACCAGCCCGCGCCCTCGAACTCCCACGACTCGCCGCTCCCGCCGAGCCGGATGTCGCGTTTGCCGCCGTCCATGACGCGACGGGCCGGCATGGCGCCGATGAGGCCGGTCCAGCCCTCCCCGCCGAGCTGGCTCTTCCAAAGATGCGCGTACGAGCTCCACCGGGCGAAGTCCCCCGAGTCGCCGAGCAGCTCCGCGACGCTGACCGGTTTGTCCGACGCGGCCACCACCAGGAGGGTGAGGTTGGCCGAATAGGCAGCCAGGCGGCGCGGCACGGGATGGCGTACCGGGCGGAAGGCGAGGAAGGAGCGGCGCGGGCGCTCGTGCAGCGACTCACGCAGCAGCGCGCTGAGCAGCGTCACGCTTCTGGCCCGGACCTCGGCCGGCAGCGCGCCCATGAGCTCCATGGCGAAGCCGACCGTCGGCCCCCGCTCGGCCAGGCAGGAGAACGACGTGATCGCGTAGAGCAGGTCGTCGTCGACCAGCTGGCCCGCCAGCTCCTCGTCGTGGCCGTGCCGCCTGATCAGGTCGCGCAGCGCGTACACGGCCAGCCAGGCCACCAGGAACTCGCCGAACGTGGCGTGCAGGAACTCATAACCCTGCGTGCCGCCTGGGTCGTTCATGTGCACGAAGAAGAACCGCTCGGTGGCTCGCCGCGCCCAGCCGCCCTCGCCGTCCCACTCCTCCCCCGGCGCCGCGCACAGGGCGGGCAGGTCCCGGTCGAGGGCGGTCTCCGAGACGACCGCCCGGCCGCGGACGAACATCGACAGCGCCACGGTCCCGAGCCGCACCAGCTCCCGGTCCACCAACCCACCATGCCGGGCGGCCGGCAGCGCCCGCACCTCGGGGTCCTTGAGGAGCTCGCGGTAGGCGAAGTCCCTGATCAGTGACTCGTAGAGGCGGCCGCGGCCGAGGACCGCCTCGTCGCGCTGCAACGCGTTCTCGGCGGCGTCGTGGATGGCCAGCAGCAGCAGGAGCAGCGGCTGCCTGGCCAGCTCGCCCTGGGCCAGCGCGACGTCGGCCGGCAGCGGCGTCCTGCCGCGCCTGGACAGGACCGCGCGGTTGGTCTCCGCCCAGATCTCCAGCCACTGGCGGACCTGCTCCTTCTCGAACGGCTGGAGCTCGATCGTGAGCACGCCCTCAGGGAAGCGGACCCGGTCGGCCACGACGGTCCGGCTGGTCACGATCACCGCGACGGGACAGCCGTGCCGTGACTGCTCGTCCTGGAACTCCTGGACCTGCTCCAGGTAGTCGTAGCGGTTGGTGCCGGCGGCCTGGAGCAGCTCGTCGAACCCGTCGAGCATGACGACGGGCAGCATCCCCTCCGCCGCCTCCACCAGGTCCCGATATTTCACCTTCTCGTGGAGTAAGGGGGAAACGCTCTGCTCGATCTGCGAGATCACGGACGACTCGGCGGCGACGTCGCGCAGCTCCACCTTGATCGGCAGGAACTCCGAGGCGGCCAGCCGGGCGGCCAGCACCTCGGTCAGCTTGGTCTTGCCCGACCCCGGCTCGCCCAGCACCACCAGGGGCGCCTGGGTGGCGTGCGGCGAGGTGAGGTGTCCCACCAGGAACGCCTCCGCGTCGGGCAGCTCCACCCGGCCCTTCCACCAGCTCTTCGCCGCCGGCGCGGACTCGCGCGTCATCTCCGCGACCTTGCACCGGGGGCTGATGTATCCCTCGCCGAGCAGCGGCAGCGTGACGTCGTCCGGCGCCCTGCCGACGGCCATGAGCGACTGGTCGAGCGCGGCGGCGGCCATCCTGACCAGGTGGATCATCGGCCGGTCGCCCACGCGCGGCGGCGCCAGCTCCGCCAGCAGCCGCGCCACGCGCGACAGCCCGGGGGCGAACGCCTGCGTCTCGGTGACCAGGCTCCACATCCGGAACTCGGGGCTGTCGAGCGTGAGCGAGCGGTAGTCCTCGTCATAGATCCGCAGAGCGTGCGCCGACGGTCCCTCCACGAGCGCGAGGGGGACGCGGACGCGCTCGTCGGCCGAGAGCTCGTCCCAGGCCGCCACCTCGCGCACATACCCGGCCACGGCCTCCGACATCCGCCGGTAGTGGTGTTCGACGTCCTCACGGGTCTCCGCGTAGGGGCGGTAGGGCTCCGGCATGGGCAGCGGCCGCGTGAGCAGCTTCTCCACCAGCTCGGCGAACGCCGCCGCGCGGGTGCCGCCGGCCGCGCGGTCCCGGTCGAGCCGGTCCAGCCCGAACGGCAGGCTGGCCCGGCCGAGCGCCTCGAAGTACGCCGAGACGATCACCACGGCGTGCACGGCGGCCAGCCGTTGGGTACGGGCGAACCGGCCGGCGCCGCCGCGCCACTCGGGCACCCGCCGCACCACGTCGTTGCCGTAACGGACGGCGTCCTCCTGCAGATCGCGCAGGCCCAGCGCCAGGTCGGCGCCACCGGCGAGCGCCCATCCGGTCAGTGCGGCCGTCGCGGCGAAGTCGATCACCTTGACGAGCCTGCTGTCCTTGCAGCCGAGGATCTTCAGAGCGTCGGCGTAGCTCAAGGTCTCCGTCATCACGGTCTCCGTCATCAGGTCTCTGAAGAGCAGAGGAATTCCCATGATGGCGCGTTCCATCGCCTTGAGGGAGAGTTTCGGCGGATGAGGGTTTGGCCGGATTGGGTTAGAGTGCGTCGGCGATCTCCGACAGGGCCGCCGGGTCCTCGATCGTCGAGGGGGCGCGGTAGTCACGGCCGGCCGCGATGTCGCGCATGGTGGCGCGCAGGATCTTCCCGGACCGGGTCTTGGGCAGGCGGGCCACGACGACGGCGCGGCGGAAGGCGGCGACCGGGCCGATGCGCTCGCGGACCAGGGCCACCAGCTCGCGCTCGACCTCGGCCGGGTCGCGGTCGGCGCCGGCCTTGAGCACCACGAAGCCGAGCGGGAGCTGACCCTTCAGCGCGTCGTTCACGCCGATCACCGCGCACTCGGCCACGTCGGGGTGGGCCGCGATGACCTCCTCCATCGCGCCCGTGGACAGCCGGTGGCCGGCGATGTTGATGACGTCGTCGATGCGCCCCATGACGTACAGGTAGCCGTCGTCGTCGAGGAAACCGCCGTCGCCGGTCAGGTAGTGGCCGGGGTAGCGGGACAGGTACGACTCCGCGAAGCGGGCGTCGTCGCGGTAGAGCGTCGGCAGCGCGCCGGGCGGCAGGGGCAGCCTGATCGCGACCGCGCCCTCCACTCCGGGCGGGCACTCCTTCCCCTCCGGGTCCAGGACGCGTACGTCCCAGCCCGGCACGGCCTTGGTCGGCGAGCCCGGCTTGATCGGCAGCGGTTCGAGGCCGACGCAGTTGGCCGCGATCGGCCAGCCGGTCTCGGTCTGCCACCAGTGGTCGATGACCGGGATCCCGAGGAGGTCGGACGCCCAGTGGTAGGTGTCGGGGTCGAGCCGCTCCCCGGCCATGAACAGATACCGCAGACCCGACAAATCCCACTTTTGCGCGAAATTTCCGGATGGGTCGTCTTTTTTGATGGCGCGGAGCGCGGTCGGCGCGGTGAACAGCGTCCGTACCCCGTGCGTGGCCACGACCCGCCAGAACGCGCCCGGATCAGGCGTCCCGACCGGCTTGCCCTCGTACAGCACGGTCGTGCACCCGGCCAGCAGCGGCGCGTAGACGATGTAGGAATGGCCGACGACCCACCCCACGTCGGAGGCCGCCCAGTAGACCTCGCCCGGCGCGGCGCCATAGACGTTGGACATGCTCCAGCGCAGCGCCACGGCGTGCCCGCCGTTGTCGCGGACCACGCCCTTGGGCACGCCGGTGGTGCCGGAGGTGTAGAGGATGTAGAGCGGATCGGTGGCCGCCACGCTCACGCATCCGGCAGGCGCCGCGTCGCGTACGGTCTCCGCCCAGTCCAGATCCCGCCCTTCGGCGAGGTCGGCGGGCGACTCGGGCCGCTGGAGGATCACGCAGCGCGCCGGCCGGTGCTCGGCCTGCTCAAGGGCGGTGTCGAGCAGCGGCTTGTACGGCACGATCCGGGCCGGCTCGATCCCGCAGGAAGCGGAGAGCACGACCTTGGGCTTGGCGTGGTCGATGCGCACGGCCAGCTCATTGGCGGCGAAGCCGCCGAACACCACCGAGTGCACAGCGCCGAGCCGGGCGCAGGCCAGCATCCCGATCACCGCCTCGGGCACCATCGGCATGTAGATCACCACGGTGTCCCCGGCGACCACGCCGAGATCACGCAGCATCCCGGCGGTCCGGGACACCGCGTCGAGCAACTCGGCGTAGCTGAAGCTCCGCACGACCCCGGTCACGGGGCTGTCGTAGATCAACGCGGCCTGCTCGCCCCGTCCGCCGGCCACATGCCGGTCGACGGCGTTGTGGCAGGTGTTCAGGCGCCCGTCGACGAACCAGCGCCCCTTGTCGAACACGATCGTGGGAGCCACATCCCACTCGATGTCCCGGGCGGCCTCTCCCCAGAACGCCTCTGGCTCCACGATGCTCCGCTGGTAGACCGCATCATAAGCACTCATAATCCGATCAGATCAGCGCCTCACCCCCGATGGCAAGCGCAAACGGAAGCCATGGCCAACAAGACGCGCGTAACGGCGCCCGGCCCCGTGCGGGTTCAGCGGCCGTCTTCCTGGAGGCCACCCGCCCCGTGCGGCGGGTGGCGGTGGGTGCGGCTGTGCCGTAACAGATCGTCCGTATTCCCGGAGGCCAACCACTCCGTGCGGCGAGTGGCGATCGGAGCGGCCGTTCCGTAACAGATCGTCTGGTTGGTAAAAGGATCAGCCGACGTGCACCTGAGGGCGGCGGCCGGGCTCCTCCTCGGCCTGGCGCAGGACCTCACGCGTGAGCGGCGGCACGTCACCCCCGCCGAACAGCAGATATCTCACCAGCGCCAGCACCGGATTGCCCTCCGCCCAGTGGAAGTACACGTGGGGACGGCGGCTGGAGGAGTCGCGCAGGTGCAGCAGGATCGCGGCGATCGTGTTGGGCACCGCCGCGCTCGTCGCGGTCAGCACCCCGTAGCCGTGCCGCACCTCGCCGCGCACGAGCACCTCGGACTCGAACTCCGACGTGTCGCCGAGCGTGACCTCCAGGAACAGCATCGGCTCGTCGTCGGGCAGGTGATGGTACTGGCGCGTCTCGGTGTCCTTCTCGGCGTATTCGGCCTCGTCGCGGGCGTCGGGTTCGTTGGCGATGATGCGCAGCTCGCCCGGCGGCAGCTCGTCGATGAGCCGCTTGGCCTCCTTGTCGAGCGCCACCCCCGTCACCCGCAGCTCGGTGGAGCGCGTGGCGCGGGAGATAATCGAGGTGACGATGATCGCCACGACGAAGAACACCGCGATCGACAGGCCGTCGGGGCGTTCGATCACGTTGGCGGCGAAGGTGTAGGTGAGGATCAGCGAGATGAGGCCGAACGCCGCCGCCGCGCCCCGCCGCCCGGCGCGCGCGACCGAGATGGTGACGGCGACCGCGGCCGACAGGATCAGCGCGAGCACGCCGGTGGCGTAAGCGCCGCCCTGCGACTCGACGTTCGCGCCGAACAGGATCGTGATGACGAACGAGATCGCGGTGAACACCAGCACCAGCGGGCGTACGGCCCGCGCCCAGTCGGGCGCCATGCCGTAGCGGGGCAGGTAGCGCGGCACGATGTTGAGCAGGCCCGTCAGCGCCGAGGCGCCCGCGAACCACAGGATGGCGATGGTGCTGATGTCGTAGAGGGTGCCGAACCAGTCGCCCAGGTATTCGTGCGCCAGGTACGCCAGGGCGCGCCCGGCCGCGTGGCCGCCCTCCTCGAACTCCTTGTGCGGGATGAGCACGGCCGTGGCGAACCCGCTGAACACCAGGAACACGCTCATGATCAACGCCGCCGTGGTGAGCAGCCGCTTGGCGCCCTTGACGCGCTGCTCCAGGTCGCCCTCGATCTGCGGCATCACGGCGACGCCCGTCTCGAACCCGGACAGGCCGAGCGCCAGCTTGGGCAGCGCGAAGGCGGACAGCGCGATCATCGCGAGCGGGCTGGAGTGCCCCGCGGTGAGCGCGTCCTGCCAGTCGCCCACCAGCTCCGGGCGGGACAGCACCTGGGCGACGGCGGTGCCGACGACGACCAGGTTCAGGGCCAGATAGACGGCCACGAGCGCGATGGCCAGCCCGATGGCCTCGCTGAACCCGCGCAGGAAGATCGCGCCGAGCGCGGCGATGAGCAGCAGCGTGATGGGCACCTGCTGACCGGCGAGCGCGTCGGGGAAGAACGGGTTCTGCAGGATGTGGGCGGTCGCGTCGGAGGCCGACAGTGTGATCGTGAAGATGAAGGCCGTCGCCACGAACCCGAGCAGCACCAGCACCAGCAGCTTGCCCCACCAGCTCGGCAGCAGGCGTTCGAGCATGGCGATGGAGCCCATGCCGTTGGGGCTCTCGGCCGCCACCACGCGGTAGGTCGGCAGCGCGCCGAACAGCGTCAGCGCCACCAGCATCAGCGTGGCGATCGGCGACAGCGCGCCCGCGGCCAGCGCGGCGATGCCCGGCTGGTAGCCGAGGGTGGAGAAGTAGTCGACACCTGTGAGGCACATGACCTGCCACCAGGAGTGACGCTTGCCGGGATGTTCGTCGTGCATCCCGGACGTCGGCTGCAGCCCGTGTAGCAGCCAGCTCCGCATGGTCACCGGTCGGCCCCTTCTATCTGTCCTGGGTCTCTGTCCTGGACGTCTCTGTCCTGGTCGAATTCGGAGACCCTATCCATCGGAGCGGCTCTCGCGCATGCCGGGCCTTGCCGGACTGGAAATTCGGCGGACATTTGGCGATTTGTGCCGGTACCGTGGATCACCGGGGTGGCTCTTTGGGTGTGCTTCCTTCTTCATCTTTCAAATGAGTCCAGCGCGCCCGCTCTCCACCTCTCCAGAGGTCGCGCGGGGCTCCCACGCGACCTCTCTCAATGCGAAGGTCGCTCCGCGGTCTCTAGGGCATCGGAGGTGTCTCCATGAACGGTCCCGCCGAGATCCTGCTGCGCCGTACGCGGGTGGTCGCGCCCGCGCTGCTGGCCGCCGATCCGCGCATGCCCGAGGCCGTCGGCAAGCTGCCCAAGTCCCTGAACATGACGCGGGCCGAGGTGCGGTCCGGGGTGGCTGCGCTGGAGTTCGAGCTGCTGCAGCTCGGCTTCCTGGTGTCGGCGGAGCTGTATCGGGCGCTGGTGGCACTGTCGTCGAAGGAGCTGACGCGCGTCGGGCGGCGGCTGCTGCACGGGCTGCGGGGTGAGCTGGGCGCGGCGGTCTCGCACGTACCCCTTTTCCGGAAATTTCCGGACAGCGTGCCCCGGGACACCGGCGACTTCTACGTGCGGCGGGTGTTCTCGCTGCTGCTGCAGCAGCCGGAGCGGCCGTGCGTCCTGTGCGGGAACGTCGGCACCGTCCACGCCGTGTCGCCCTGCGCGCACCTGGTGTGCCGTACGTGCTGGGACGGGGCCGACTTCAGCGCCTGCCCCATCTGCCACCGGCGCGTCGACCCGGACGATCCGTTCCTGCTCCCGTCGGAGGAGCGCACGAGCGTCGACCGCGCCGCCGTCACCGCCACCGGCCTGCTGCGTCTCGCGGGCGACCCCACGGCGGCCTGCCGCGAGGTGGCCGTGGACCTGATGACCCGCCGCACCCCCATGCCGCCGCACGACCGGGCCGACCTGGAGGCGCTGCTGGAGGCGTTCTGGCCCGAGTCGGGCGACTGGCTGCCGGAGAGCGTCCCGGTCAAGGAGACGCGCGCCGTCGTGCTCGCCGTCGCCCTGCGCCGGGGCGCCCCCGAGCTGCTGCGCAACCATCTGGAGACGGCCACGGACGTGCTGCGCCTGCTGTACGTGCTGATGGACGCCGACCCAGGGCTGCGGATCCGCCCGGGGCGCCGCGTGTCGCTGCCGCGCGCCGTCCGCCGGACCCTGCTGTCGTGCCTGGACGCCATGCCGTACGCGATCGAGGACCTGTTCCGGTACGGCGGGCAGTGGAAGCGCATGGCCGAGGTGCTGCACCCCCACGAGCACCACGCCCGCTACCCGAACGCCGCGCTGGCCTTCGCCGCCGTGCGCGGCACCCGCCTCGATCCGGAGACGGCGTTCGGGCGGACCCTGCTGGAGCTGGCCGCGCGGCGGCCGGAGGTGCTGCGGGTGCGCGACGGGCGGCTGGTGGCCACGTCGTTCGCGAGTCGTGTGGAGACGGCCCTGGCCGACGGCCGCCACTCCGACGCGGCCGACCTGCTGGTCCACCGGCCCGGCGAGCTGATGCGGCGGCTGTCGCAGCTGCTCCGCCTCTCCCCCGGCCTGCTGGAGACCATCGGCCGGGCAGAGGCGGACACACCCGCGTCCGGACCGGCGTCTGCCGGACTGGCGGGCGTGGCGACGTCTACCGGGCTGTCGCGCGTGGCGACGTCTGCCGGGCTGGCGGGTGTGGCGGCGCGGGTCGCGCCCGGCGTGCTCCTCGCCGCCCTGGGGCAGCTGAGGACGCCGCCCGGCGGGCTGCGGCTGTTCCTGCCGCGCGGCGGCACCGCGCGCTTCCACACCCGGCGCGACGACCGGCCGCCGCTGCCGGACGAGGTCGTGCTGGAGGCCGAGCGGACGCTGGCCGCCGAGCTGCTGCGCCGCGCCGCCGCGCTCCCCCCGCTGCGGCGAGTGCTGCTGGACGAGGGCCTGGCCGACCTGATCGCGCCCACGTCCGAGCGGACGGCGGTCAAGACGCTGGTACAGCTGCCGCGCGGCAGCGTCCAGCCCATCCCCGGCGGCGAGCGGCTCCGGTTCTTCCTCCATTGGGCCGAGCCGAAGGACACCCGGGTGGACCTCGACCTGTCCGTGGCCGTCTTCGACGAGCGCTGGGCCTTCGTCGGGCTGTGCGACTACACGAACCTGCGGCTGGGCAAGGCCGTCACCCACTCGGGCGACCTGACGTCGGCGCCCGAGCCCCTGGGCGCGTCGGAGTTCATCGACGTGAACGTGCGGGCCCTGCGCGGCCGCTACCTCGTGCCGGTCGTCTTCAGCTACAACGACGTACCGTTCGAGGAGCTGGTACGCGGGTTCGCCGGGTTCATGGAACAGCCGGAGGGGCTGTTCGACCCGCTGGCCGTCCGGCAGCGCTTCGATCTGACGGGGCAGGCCAAGATCCTGGTTCCGCTGGTGGCCGACCTGTGGACGCGGACGATGCGGTGGGCGGACTTCAACCTGGGCGCCGCCGGTTACGGGCACAGCGTGGACGGGAGTGCCGACGAGCTGAGCCTGCTGGGCGCGGCGCTGGAGCAGGCGTTCACGCACCGGGTGACGCTGTGGGAGGTGGGCTGCTGGCACGCCGCCGCGCGCGCCGCCGAGGTCCTGGTACGAAAGCGCCAGGGCGAGGTGGTCCGCTACGAGCGGCGGCCGGGCGAGGACGTGGCCGCGTTCGCCGACCGGCTGATCGCCCGCGCCGACGCCCCGGCCGTCGGACAGCCCGCGTCGTTCGACGGGGTCGAGCTCGCCATGCTCGTCCAGGGCGACCTGCCCCTGCCCAGCGGCTGCGCGGCGTACGCGCTGCACCCGGACGGCCTCGGCGAGGTACACCAGCTTGGAGCAGCCGACATGCTGAGCGGTCTGTCCCCCGACCCCGTGAAAGTGGCCACGTGAGCGAAGACCTGATCCTCTCGGTCGTGGTGGGGTCGCGGGCCTACGGTCTGGACACCGCCGAGTCCGACACCGACCGGCGCGGTGTGTTCGTGGTGCCGACGGAGGCGTTCTGGCGGCTGGACAAGCCGGTGACGCACCGCGACGGGCCGCTGCCCGAGCAGTTCTCGTGGGAGGTCGAGCGCTTCTGCGGGCTCGCCCTCGACGCGAACCCCACGGTCCTGGAGTGCCTGTGGTCTCCCCTCACGGAGGTGCTCACGCCGGAGGGCGGGCGGCTGCGCGACCTGCGCGGGGCGTTCCTGTCGCGGCGGGCGCACGAGTCGTTCACCCGGTACGCCGACGCCCAGTTCCGCCGCCTCGACCCGGCCGCGCCGAAGTGGAAGCAGGCGATGCACCTGATCAGGCTGCTGCTGAGCGGCCGCCACCTGGTGCGCCACGGCGAGCCCCTGATCCAGGTCGGCGACCACCGCGACCGGCTGCTGGCGATCAAGCGGGGCGAGGTGGCGTGGGCGGAGATCGCCGCCTGGCGGGCCGAGCTGACCGGCGACCTGGCCGACGCGACCGGCGTCCTGCCGGCGGCGCCGGACCGGGCGTCCGTCGAGACGTACCTCGTGGCCGTGCGGAGGGCCCACCTGTCCCGGGAGCGCGTGTGAACCTGCCTGCCTGGCTGCCGGAGATCCCCGAAGAGCAGCCGTACCCGCTGGTGTTCGCCACGATAAGCGGCGCGCACCTCTACGGCTTCCCCTCGGCCGACTCGGACGTGGACCTGCGGGGCGTACACCTGCTGCCGCTGCGGGAGGTCGTCGGCCTGCGTACCGGACCGGCGACCCTCGACCGGACCTGGACGCGCGACGGCGTCGAGGTGGACCTGGTCACGCACGACCTGGCCAAGTTCTGCGGGCTGCTGCTGAACCGCAACGGCTACGTCCTGGAGCAGCTCCTCTCCCCCTTGGTCGTGTCCTCCTCTCCGCTGCATGAGGAGCTGAAGGACCTGGCGCCCGGCTGCCTGACGCGGCACCACGCCCACCACTATCTGGGGTTCGCGCGTACGCAGTGGCGGCTGTTCGAGAAGAACGGGGAGCTCAAGCCGCTGCTCTACACCTTCCGCGTGCTGGCCACCGGCATCCACCTGATGCGCACCGGTGAGCTGGACGCCGACCTGACCCACCTGTTCGCGTACGTACCGGCGTACCTGCCCGACCTGGTGGCCGCCAAGCGGGAGGCCGAGCACGGCCGTGCGCCGGGGGTGGGCACGGCGGGGGACGACGTGGCGCGCCTGACCGCCGGGTTGGAGGCGGCCAGGGACTCCTCACCGCTGCCGGAGGCCGCCACGGTCCGGGAGGCCATGCACGACCTCGTGGTCCGGGCGCGCCTCGCCACCGCGTGAGTTCGACGCCCTGTTCACCGGACCGGGCGGTGCCGCCGGATCACGCGCTCAGAGGGTCAGACGGCGCCGACAGGACGAGTCTGACGGCGAAGTTGTGGTAGCCGGACCGCTCGAAGGCCCTGGCCATCGGGACGTTCACGGCGTCGGTGTCGGCGACGATCCGCTCGGCGCCCCGCTCGGCGTGCAGCCGGGTGATCTCGCCGAGCAGGTCGTCGGCGTAGCCGTGGCCGCGGTGCTCGGGCACCACGCCGAGGTAGCCGACCACGGGCCCGCCCGCGTTGGCCGACGGCAGCGCCACACCGGCGAGGTCGCCGTCCGGCGTGTACGCCAGGCGCCACCAGCCCCTGTCGCCCGGCATGCTCCGGTAGCCCTCGACATCCTCGCGGGCCTGCGCCTCGGGGGCGGTCGCGGCCAGGGCCTGCCGGGTGTGGTGGTCGAGCGTGCCGACGGCCACGCGGCTGAACGCCTCGACGAACGCCTCGTCGTCGGCCTCCGCCCGGAACACCAGCCGCTCCGACGCCTCCGGCACCGGCGTGCCGCGCGTCCACTCGTACCTGAGCCGTTCGAGCTCGTCGGTCAGCCCGGCCAGCGCCCCGGCCCGCCACCGCCAGTCGATGGCGGCCGTGACCTCCGGGTCGTCCCGCCAGCCGTTCGTGACGAACACGTGGTAGGCGGGCGCGTCGCCGTACCCCTTATGGGCGTGTCGCAGCAGCTCGGCGGCCAGTTCCACGCGGTCGGGCACCGACGGGTGGACCCAGAGGCAGTCGAGCGCGAGCGGGCGGTCGCCGTCGGGCAAGCCCCACCAGACGGCGCGGGCGAGGATGCGGCCGTCCTGTTCCGCGACCCACATGCGGTCGTGGCGGTAGTGGCCGGTTTCGAGGAAGGAGAGCAGCCGGTCAGAGTCGGCCCAGCTGATGGGCTCGTCGACGACGCAGTCAAGCAGTCGGTCGAGGTCAGCCTCGACCGTGGAGCGGAAAAGCGTTGTGGCAGAAAGCACGATTCCTCCGGAAAGTTACACCAGCGGACGCGGAGAGCGTCCGGATACCACGGACCATCTCGACGCCTCCCTTCTTCCGGACTTTTCGCGGTCAGCGGGGACTTTATCGCAAATGTAAGGCGAGTTCCGACAGGATAAGGACGTGGGCTCCTACGACGACGACACGCTTCCGCTCCAGCCTCCCGTCCGGCTGCCGGCCGACGACGAGCTGGTGGCGGCCGTACGCGAGACTCCTCTGGCGACCGGCGACGCCGACGCTTCCGCTCATCCGGCGTTCGCGCCGGACGCGGCGGAGGCGCTGCGTGACGGCTCCGACGACAAGGTGCTCCAGGTGTGGGCGGACGTCTGCCGCCGCACGCTGAGCACCGACGAGACGCTGTTCATGGAGGTGGTACGCCTCTATCTGGGCCGCGGCCCGCTGAGCGACGAGGTGCCCGCCGTCCTGACGGACCTGGGCCTGGTACGCCAGGCGCCGCCGCGCACCCTGACCCCGCTCGGCATCTGGGCGGCCGGGCTGGTGATCGGCGAGGCGACCGGGCAGGAGATCCCGGTCATGGGCTCGCTGGCCGGGCGGGACGCCGGCGCGCTGCTGTACGGCCTGCGCTCCTACCCGGAGCCGGAGCGCGACGAGGAGCTCGCCGGCTGGCTGGCCGACCGGGATCAGGGCGAGGCGGCGGCCGAGATCGCGGCCGCGCTCAGCGAGGTCAGCCCGCTGAGCCGGGCCGTCGGCGTGGAACTGCTCGCCACAGGGCTGGGCGAGGCGGGCACGGAGGCGCTCGACGGACTGCTCGGGGCGCCGAGGCTGGGCGCCGTCGTGGCCGCCCGGCTGGGCCGCGAGGAACGGCCGCCGACGCCCGAGGAGATCGCGTGGGCGTTCGTGGACATGGCGGCGGCGCTGCTGGAGTTCGGCGGGGAGGCGGCCGAGGTCATCAAGTCGGTCTCCCAGGGCATGGAGAAGGACGAGCAGGCGGGCACGATCGCCCTCCTGGCCCTCGGCGACCATCCCTGGACCGAACGGGTGCTACAGGTGTTCATCGACCATCATCCGGACGAGCGGGTGGTGGCGGCGGCCCGCAAGGCGCTGCGCCGGCACGGCCTGATGGACGCCCGCGGGTAGAGTCTCCCGAGATGACGAACCACACGATCAGCCCGCGGACCGGCGTTCTCGGCGCGTACTCCTGCGATTGCGAGGCGGACCTGCCCGACCTCATGTCCGCCGAGCTGCACGCCTCCGAGACCAACCAGTGCACCGTCTGCCTCGGCTCGGCGGAGCAGCCGGTGCTGCCCGGCCTGGCGCCCGGCATCCTGCCCGGCCTCTCGCGTGGCCTGATGCGCCCCTGCACGGCCTGCGCGGCCACGGGCCGCCGCAGGGAGCAGATCGTCTGGGAGCTGGCCCACGCCGAGGCCGAACAGGTGATCACCATGAGCCTGGTGCGGGGTGTGGTGGCGGAGTTCGGCGGGCCGTTCCACCTGTCGGAGGTCGCGGACGCGGTCCGATCGGGCCTCGGGCTCCCGCCCGGCCGCCTGCCGGTGGGGCCACGCGTCCGCGACCTGCTGCTGCGGCTGCAGGCGGCGGGCGAGATCACCATGCTGTCGGCTCCTGACGAGCTGCTGGACGGCGCCGACGTGGTCCTCTACCGCGACCCGCAGTGGGCCCGCACCTCTGTCCTTTAGCAACGGCCCCCGGGTTTGGTCCGCTCCCTGTGACGGTCCGTTGTGGCTGGTGTCCCTTGGAAGGGATACCCCCTTCGGGGGAGAAGAAGCGAGCGGTCCGTCGTGGCACAGGTCCCAAAGGACGGACACCCCCTCGGAGGAGAAGAGGCAGGCGGTCCGTCGTGCGGCGAACGGGCTAGCGGGCGATGCGGCAGAGGATTTCGCCGTGGGTGATCGAGAGCCAGCCGTCGTCGGCCGCGGCCCACTTCAGCCAGCCCTCGGAGATGCGCCGTAGGTCCTCCTTCGTGGCGGCGCCCGAGGCGAGTGCCTGCTCGGCCATGGCGGACTGCTTGATCCGGTCGGCCCACATCCCGCCCCACCAGGCCCGGTCCTCCGGTGTGGCGAAGCACCAGGTGGACGAGGTGGCGGTGACGTCGTCGAAGCCCGCGGCCCTGGCCCACGACAGCAGGCGCCGCCCGGCGTCCGGCTCGCCGCCGTTGCTCCGCGCCAGCCGCTGATAGAGCGCCAGCCACTCGTCGAGCTCCGGCAGCAGCGGGTACCAGGCGAACGCGGCGTAGTCACTGTCACGCGCCGCCACCAGACCGCCCGGCTTCGTCACGCGCCGCATCTCCCGCAGCGCCCGTACGGGATCGCCGACGTGCTGCAGCACCTGGTGGGCGTGGACGACGCAGAACGTGGCGTCGGGATAGTCGAGCGCGTGCACGTCGGCGACGGCGAACTCGACGTTGCCTACAGCTCCCACTCCGGCCCTGGTCAGCTCCAGCGTCTCCGCGCTCACCTCGGACGCCGTCACGTGCGCCACCCGGCCGGCCAGGTCGGCCGTGATGGTGCCGGGCCCGGCACCCACGTCCAGCAGCTTCATCTGGGGCTTGAGATGGGGCAACAGGTACGCGGCCGAGTTCTCGGCGGTGCGCCAGCGGTGGGAGCGCAGCACGGACTCGTGGTGGCCATGGGTGTAGACGGCGTCCATCGAAACTCCTTCGTCTCGCCTCGGTAGGACGACCATAGCCCCTATCTCACAATTCAAGAATATATGTCTCATTATTTGAGCACTGTCGAGTGCTGATCATCTCCTGGTCGCTCGTAGACTTTGTGGCGACACATCCGCATGTGGAAAGGGCACTGGTCGTGGGAGAGGTCCGGCCGATCGTTCAGGTGGGAGACCCGGTGCTGCATACGCCCTGCGAACCGGTCACCCGGTTCGACGGAGCGCTGGCGGCGCTGGTGGAGGACATGTTCGCGAGCATGTACGCGGCGGAGGGCGTGGGCCTGGCCGCCAACCAGATCGGCGTGGCGTTGCGGGTGTTCGTCTACGACTGCCCCGACGAGAACGGCGACCGGCACAAGGGCGTCGTGGTCAACCCGTCGCTTGAACTGCCCGGACTCGGCGAGCGGCACCTCGACGCGGGCGAGGAGGGCTGCCTGTCGGTCCTGGGCCAGTACGCCCCGCTCCCCCGCCCCGACCACGCCACCGTGCACGGCTTCGACGCCGAGGGCGCGCCGGTCATCTTCGAGGGCACCGGCATGCTCTCGCGCTGCCTGCAGCACGAGACGGACCACCTCGACGGCTACCTCTACATCGACCGCCTCCCGGCCAAGCGCCGCAAGCAGGTGCTGGCGGCGTACGAGGAGTCCCGCGCCGTGAGGTGACCATGGAATTGGGCTACGGTGGCGATGTGATCACAGTGGAGGACGTGCGGCGGCTGGCGATCACGCTCCCGCGCTCGTCGGAGCATCTCATCAGAGATCGGATCAAGTTCCGCGTCGGCTCGATCGTCTACGTCGCCTTCTCCCGCGACGAGACCCTCATGGGCTTCGGCTTCCCCAAGGAGGAGCGCGCCGCCCTGGTGGCGGCCGAGCCGGACAAGTTCCTGCTGCCCGGCGAGTCCGACATGCGGTTCAACTGGGTCGTCGCGCGCATGGCCGCCATCGACGCCGACGAGATGCGGGAGCTGGTCGTCGAGGCGTGGCGGCTGACGGTCCCGAAGAAGGTCTACGCCGCCTACATCAGCTCAGCCGGTCAACACCCAACGCGCTGATCAGCAGGCGTTCCTTGCGGTTGCCGAGCAGGCGGGCCGTCCAGTCGACGAAACCCCCGTCGCCCAGCTCCACACCGTCCGCGTAGATCTTGAAGCACAGTCCCGTGTAGTAGCCCCGGCCGGAGTGGCGGTCCGGGTCGTCCGTCGCGCCGATTCCGTCCGCCACCCGTTCGAAGCGAGGGTCGAGGACGGTGACGCGAACCTCCGGCTCGGGGACGCCGCACGCCCGGACGGCGTCCGTCAGCACGTCCAGGTGCTCGGCCAAATGATGGCGTTCGAACGCCAGGTTCCCCGTGTCCCGGTCGCCCGACACCAGCGCGAACAGGCCGAAGTGCGCGCACATCCCCGCGCCCGCGAAGTGCTGCGCCCGCACCACGCGCTGGAACGCGGCCAGCCGCACCGGACCGGTGGAGCGGCGCCGCCGGACGGCCGCCTCCAGCGCCAGGGCGTTCGTCGGGTCGGCCGCGACCTCGGTGTTCCTGATCGTGGTGATGACCTTGTTCTGGTCCACGGTGGCCGGCGCCGAGTGCGCCCCGAGTGGCGCGACCGGCGCCAGAGTGAGCAGCTCGAAAGCGTCCGGTACGACCGACAGCACCGCGTCCTCGGCCCGGCGGACGCGCTCGAACGGCACCGTGGCCGGCCCCACGAACCGGTCGGTCGTGTAGCGGCGGAGCACATCGGCCGGGGTCAGGCCTTGCGCCCGCACCCGCATGACTTCGAGCAGCAGCGTGGTGAGGTCGGCGCCGGACAGCCGCTCGGCCAGCACGTCGAGGATCTCGGGACCGCCCGCTTTCCTGAGCACCCGCCGCAAAGCCGTTGATTCATCACCCATCACCCAAGCATGATCGTGATCATGAGTGAGCGCGACTGGATTTCCTGGCACGACCACTACGACACGCCCGGCTCCTCCCTGAGCCGGCGGCTGGCCGTGGTACGCGAACACGTCCGGCTCGCCCTTGACGCCGGCGCCGAACGGGTGGTGAGCCTGTGCGCCGGACAGGGCCGCGACCTGCTGCCCGTGCTCGCCGCCCACCCCCGCAGGGACCGCGTACGCGCCAGGCTGGTGGAGCTCGACGAGCACAACGCCCGGATCGCCGAGCGTGACGCGCCCGACGGCGTCGAGGTGGTGTGCGGCGACGCCGCGCTGACCGACGCCTACGCGGGGGCCGTGCCCGCCGACCTGGTCCTCGCCTGCGGGATCTTCGGCAACATCAGTGACGCCGACATCCGGCGTACGGTCGCCACACTCCCCCGCCTCTGCGCGCCCGGCGCGACCGTGATCTGGACCAGGGGCCGCCACGAACCCGACCTGCTGGCGACCATCTGCGACTGGTTCGAGCAGGACGAGTTCGAGCGCATCCACCTGGACAGCGACGGCCACTACGGCGTCGGCGTGCACCGCTACACCGGCCCGCCCAGGCCGCTGGAGCCGGGCGTCCGGATGTTCACCTTTCTTTAGGACACGCTCCGGTCTTTAGGACACGCTCCGGTAGAGACCCTGGGTCAGCCCGGTGATCCGCTTGACCGAGGAGCTCCAGGTGCCGCCCACGGGGTGGGCCGTGAGCAGCGCCATGATGAACCGGTCGTCCTTGCCCAGCAGGCCGGTGGTGTGCAGCACCGGACGGCCGTAGTCGGGCACGCCGGACCCGGTGGCCCGTGACGCTACCCCGCTGATCGACAGGTCGGCCCCCGGCGCCCGCAGCGGGACCGGGTTCATCGAGGCGCCGGTGCCGCACTTGGTGGGCGCGACGTCGCCGAACCCCGACCAGCCCTGCTTGACCGCCCACGGTTTGGGCACCGCGCGCGGGATGCCGAAGTACTGGTCGAAGCCGTCGGTGCCGCACGGCGTGGAGTTGCGCAGGTGCCCCAGGATCGTCTCCCGCACCCCGGGCGCCGCCGTGTCGAGCAGGTAGCGGTAGGTCCGCACGATGTCGTACGCGCTCAACGACGTGTAACCCCAGAACCCGGGCTTGGACGCGGGCGGCGGCGTGGTGTCGGACAGCCCGAGCTCGCGCGCCATCCGCTGGACGATCGCGCCCTTGCCGCCGCGGTTCCAGAACGTGGTGGCCGCGCCGTCGTCGCTGGAGCGCAGCATGACCTTGAGCAGCCGGGCGTCGGCGGCGGGGACGGTCTTGCGCTTGTCCAGGTAGTCGATCGCGATCAGGATCTTGACGACCGAGGCCGAGCGGAACTTGCGGTGCGCGTTGCGGGTGGCGACGAACTTGCCCGCCTTCCTGTCGAACACCAGCCACGACGCCGTCGTACCAGCCGGCACCGTCGGAGGCTTGACGCCATCGGTGGACGCGGCCGCCGGCGGCCCGGCGACGCATGCCACGGCGAGAGGTAAGGCTGCCGCGACGGCGGCCCAGGGCTTGGTTCGCATCCGACATACCTACCAGAGTCTTGACCAACCAACAGACTCGGGTATAAACACAGATGAAACCACACTGAAACGGCGGTGAATCAACATCATGTACGCCGAGGAGCGGCAGCAGGAGATCCTTCGCAGGGCCCGCGCCGCGGGCCGTGTCGACGTGGTGTCGCTGGCCGGCGAGCTCGACGTGACCACCGAGACGATCCGCCGCGACCTGACCGCGCTGGAGCGGGCGGGCGTGCTGCGCAGGGTGCACGGCGGCGCGATTCCCGTGGAGCGGATGGGGTTCGAGCCCGCGCTCGCCACCCGCGACGAGGTGATGACCGCGGAGAAGGAGCGCATCGCCAAGGCCGCCCTGGCCGAGCTGCCGGAGGACGGCTCGGTCATCATCGACGCCGGCAGCACCACCGGCCGCCTGGTGCAGATCCTGCCCGCCGACCGGGAGCTCACGGTCGTGGTCAACTCACCGCCGCTGGCCACCGCGCTGGCCGCCCGCGCCAACATCAGCGTCATCGTGCTCGGCGGCCGGCTGCGCGGCCGGACGCTGGCCACGGTGGATGACTGGGCGCTGCGGCCGCTGTCCCAGTTGCACGTGGACGTGGCGTTCATGGCGACGAACGGCTGCTCGGTCGCCAAGGGCCTGACCACGCCGGATCCGGCGGAGGCGGCGATCAAACGGGCGATGGTGTCGGCCGCGGAGCGCAGTGTGCTGCTGGCCGATCACACCAAGTTCACCAACACCTACCTCGCGAGCTTCGCCGAGCTGAGCGAGATCGACGTGGTGATCACCGACGCGGGTCTCGACCTGGCGCTGGCCGCCGACCTGTCCGCCGCGGGCCCGGAGGTGGTCCGCGCATGAACCCTTACAGAGACCTCGGCGGAGGGTGGCGGCCATGATTCTCACGCTGACGCTCAACCCCAGCCTGGACCGCACGATCGAGATCGGCTCGCTCGACCGGGGCGCCGTCATCCGGGCCGCCGCCGCCCGCCTGGACCCCGGCGGCAAGGGCGTGAACGTCTCGCGCGCGCTGCTCGCCAACGCGGTCGCCTCGCGCGCGGTGGTCCCGTTTGGCGGCGACGAGGGCAGGCAGCTCGTCCGCCTGCTCACCCTCGAAGGGCTCGACATGGTGACGGTCCCGGTGACCGGCACGACCCGGTCGAACGTCACCCTGGCCGAGCCCGACGGCACCGTCACCAAGATCAACGAGCCCGGCACCGCCCTGTCCCCCGGCGAGCTGGACACGATCGCCGACACCGTACTGGCCGCCGCGCACGAGGCCGACTGGGTGGTGGCCTCGGGCAGCCTGCCGCCGGAAGTGCCCGCCGACGTCTACGCCAGGCTCTGCCGCCGCTTCGCCGGCGCGGGCATCCACGTCGCCGTCGACACCAGCGGCCCGGCGCTGTCCAACGCGCTGGCCGCCGGCCCCGCCCTGGTCAAGCCGAACCTGGAGGAGCTCGCCGCCGCCACCGGCATGCCGATCCGCTGTCTCGGCGACGTGGTGGAGGCCGCGGGCAAGCTGCGGGCGGCGGGCGCGCGTACCGTCCTGGCCAGCCTCGGCACCGACGGCGCGGTTCTCGTCCAGGACAGCGGCATCTGGTACGGCCACGCCACGGTGACCGAGCCGCGCAGCTCGGTCGGGGCCGGGGACGCCATGCTGGCGGGCTTCCTGGCCGGCGGCGGGCACGGCGAGCGGGCGCTGGTCGAGGCGCTGGCCTGGGGCGCGGCGGCGGTGTGCCTGCCGGGCAGCCGGATGCCCGCACCGGCCGACATCCGCCGCGACGGCGTCCGCACCGGCCCGCCCCTCCTGACCCGCCCGCTGGAATCCCCCGCCGACCCCACCTGACCCACCTCCTGGAAGCCCTCACCGACCCGACTTCGACATACCAGGAACCTGCTCATCCCCCCGAAGGAGCACGTCCAATGGCCGAAACCTACACACCTGCGGTCTATGGGACCGGAGCCAAGGCCACCATCCAGCGCATCGGCGGCCACCTGGCCGGCATGATCATGCCGAACATCGGCGCGTTCATCGCCTGGGGGCTGATCACCGCACTGTTCATCCCCACCGGCTGGCTGCCGAACGCGGCGCTGGGCGCGATGGTCGACCCGATCATCAAGACGCTGCTGCCCATCCTCATCGCCTATACCGGCGGCCGGATGGTCCACGGGCAACGCGGCGCGGTGGTGGGCGCGGTCGCGGTGATGGGCGTCATCGTGGGGTCGGACATCCCGATGTTCCTGGGCGCCATGATCATCGGCCCCCTCACCGCCCTGATCCTGAAATATGTGGACAAGTTCACGGAGGATCGGACCAAGTCCGGCTTCGAGATGCTCGTCGACAACTTCACCGCGGGCATCGTCGGCGCCGTCATGGCCATCGTGGGGATGTGGGCCATCGGGCCGGTCGTCCGCGTCGTGACCACGGCCGCCGGCAACGCGGTCGAGTGGCTCATCGTCAACAACCTGCTGCCCCTCGCCTCGGTCCTGATCGAGCCCGCCAAGGTGCTGTTCCTCAACAACGCCGTCAACCACGGCGTCCTCGGGCCGCTCGGCGTCGCCGAATCCGTCAAGCATGGCAAGTCGATCCTGTTCATGCTGGAGTCGAACCCGGGCCCCGGACTCGGCCTGCTCATCGCGTTCCTGCTGTTCGGCCCGCGCCCGCTGCGCCCGAGCACGCCCGCCGCGATGATCATCCACTTCTTCGGCGGGATCCACGAGATCTACTTCCCGTACGTCCTGATGAAGCCCCGCCTCATCCTCGGGGTCATCGCGGGCGGCGCGGCCGGCGTGTTCACCTTCATGATCACCGGTGCCGGGCTGGTGGCGACTCCTTCGCCGGGCAGCATCTTCGCCTACCTGGCGGTGACGCCGAAGGGCGGCTGGCTGGGCGTGATCGCCGGCATCCTCGTGGCCACCGCCGTGTCGTTCGCGGTCTCCTCGCTCCTGCTGGGCTTCGGCCGCGGCGAGAAGGAGGAGCCGCCGGAGGACACCCCGGAAGCCACCGCCGCCCCCGAACCCACGGCCGACCGCGTCGAGGAGAGCGGCGCGAACGACCGCGACACCCAGGCCCAGCCCGTCGCCAAGGAGGCGTGAACCATGGCCAGCATCGACAGCAAGGACATTCACAAGATCATCGTGGCCTGCGACGCGGGCATGGGCAGCAGCGTCATGCTGGCCAGCCAGCTGCGCAAGCAGCTCAAGGACACCGGCGTCACCGTGGAGCACACGCCGGTCAACGAGATCCCGGCCGACGCCGACGTGGTGGTCTGCCACTCCGGGCTCGCCGCCCGGGCCAGGGTCTCGGCGCCGGGCAAGGTGCTGGTGTCCTTCCAGATCTTCCTCGGCGACCCGGCCGTGACCAAGCTGATCGCCACCATCAAGAACGGCGGCACGGTCGATGCGTGACGACCTGCTCGATCCGCGGGCCGTACTCCTGCACGAGAGCGCGGCCGATCGGGACGAGGCGATCAGGCGGTGCGGGCGCGCCCTGGTGGAGGTGGGCGCGGTCGCCGAGCCGTACATCGACGCCATGCTCGAACGCGAGCAGACGATCTCGACCTATGTCGGCGAGGGCGTGGCCATCCCGCACGGCACCGCGGCCGCCAAGGAGGTCGTCCGGCACGACGCGATCTGCGTCGTACGCTTCCCGGATGGCGTCGACTGGGGCGGCGAGCCCGTTACCCTCTGCGTCGGTATCGCCGCGAAGAACGACGGGCACGTACAACTGCTGGCGGCGCTCGCCGACATCCTGCTCGACCCCGAACGCGCCAGAGCACTCCGTGAGGCGACGGAGGTCGGCCAAGTCATGAAGGAGCTCAGATCGTGAAGGTCGCCCGTTTCCACGCCCCAGGGGACATCCGCGTGGAGGACGCGCCGGAGCCGGTCGCCGGTCCCGGCGAGCTGAAGATCCGGGTACGCAACTGCTCGACCTGCGGCACCGACGCCAAGATCTTCAAGCACGGCCACCACCACATCCGCCCGCCCCGGGTGATGGGCCACGAGATCGCCGGCGAGGTGGTCGGCACCGGCGAACGCGTGCAGGTGATCGCGGCCATCCCGTGCGGCACCTGCGAGGAGTGCCGGCGCGGCCGCCTCACCGTCTGCCCGAACCAGGAGTCGATGGGGTACCACTACGACGGCGGTTTCGCCGAGTACATGGTGATCCCGGCGAAGGTGCGGGCCGTGGACGGCGTCAACGTCATCCCGTCCGGCGTCGGTTTCGCCGAGGCGTCGGTGGCCGAGCCGCTCGCCTGCGTGCTGAACGGCCAGTCGCTGGCGCGGGTCGGCCCGGGCGACGACGTGGTCGTCATGGGCGCGGGCCCGATCGGCTGCCTGCACGTGCGGCTGGCCCGCGCGCGCGGCGCCGCGCGGGTGTTCCTGGTCGACGTGAACGCCGACCGGCTGGCGATGGCGGCCGAGCTGGTACGCCCCGACGCGGTCGTCGACACCGACGCGGTGGACCAGGTGCTCAAGCTGACCGGTGGCCGCGGCGCCGACGTGGTGATCACGGCGGCGGCCTCCGGCGCGGCCCAGGAGCAGGCCCTGCGCATGGCGGCCAGGCAGGCCAGGATCAGCTTCTTCGGCGGCCTGCCCAAGGACGCCCCGATCATCGCCCTGGACTCCAACCTGGTGCACTACCGCGAGCTGACCATCGTCGGCGCGAACGGCTCCAGCCCGGCGCACAACGCCGAGGCCCTCGGGCTGATCGCCGAAGGTCTGGTGCCGGTGGCGGACCTGATCACCCACCGGCTGCCGCTGTCCCGGGTGCTCGACGGGATCGACCTCGTCAGCCGGGGCGCGGCCATCAAGGTCACGATCGAGCCCTGAGGGGGTTGTGATGGCACAACGTACGGTGACGGTGGCATCGGCGAGCGGCCTGCACGCGCGGCCCGCGAAGCTGTTCGTCCAGGAGGCGGTGCGATTGGGGGTTCCGGTGCGGATCCGGGTGGGTGCGAAGTCGGTGCCCGCGAACAGCATGCTCGGCGTGCTGTCGCTCGGCGCCACCCAGGGCACCGAGGTGACGCTGGAGTCGGACGCGCCGGGCGCGGACGCCGCGCTGGACGCGCTGGTGGCACTGCTCGCCCAGGACCTGGACGCGGAAGGGGCCCTCGATGGCTGACCCGGGCGACGGCCCACCGGGTGCGGGGCTGGCTGGGCTGGGGGTCAGTCAGGGGCGGGCCGCGGGGCCGGTGATACGCATGGCGCCGCCGCCCGTACTTCCCAGCCCCAGGCAGGTCGCCGACCCTGCCGCGGAGGCCGCCGCGGTGGTGAAGGCCCTGGAGTCGGTCACCGCGGACCTGCGGCAACGCGTGGTCCTCGCGGGTGGCGGCGACGCGGCGGAGATTCTCGACGCGCTCGCCATGATCGCCGACGATCCGATGCTGCGCGAGGACGCCGAGGCCGCCGTCCGCGATGGCCTGGACGCGCCCCACGCCCTGGACGCCGCCTTCACCCACCACCGCGAGACCCTGGCCGCCCTGGGCGGCTACCTCGCCGAGCGGGCCGCCGACCTGGACGACCTCAAGCACCGCGCCATCGCCGCCTGCCTGGGCCTGCCGATGCCCGGCATCCCCGCCCCAGGCCACCCGTACATCCTGGTGGCCGAGGACCTCTCCCCCGCCGACACGGCGGGCCTGGGCGCGGACGTGGTGGCGCTGGTCACCGAGAAGGGCGGCCCGACCAGCCACACCGCGATCCTGGCGCGCGGCCGCGGCCTGCCCGCCGTGGTCGCCTGCATGGGCATCACCGACCTGGCCGACGGCACGGTCATCTCGGTCGACGGCAAGACCGGTCAGGTCGGCGTCGGCCTGACGGACGATGCCGTGGCGCAGGTCCGCAGGAGCGACCGGGAGGAGCGCGAGCGCCTGGCGAACAGCAGCGGCCCCGGCAGGACGGCCGACGGCCACCCGGTCAAGCTGCTGCTCAACATCGGCTCGGCCGACGACCTCCGGCCGGGCGCGGAGGGGGTCGGGCTGTTCAGGACCGAGTTCCTGTTCCTGGACCGCAAGCAGGAGCCGTCGTTCGAGGAGCAGATGGCCGCCTACACCGAGGTGTTCGCGCGGGCCGGGACGGTCGTGGTGCGCACGCTCGACGCGGGCACGGACAAGCCGCTGCCGTTCCTCGGCCTGCCGCCGGAGCCGAACCCGGCGCTGGGCATCCGCGGCCTGCGGGTGGACCGGGTGCTCCCGGCCGTACTGGATACGCAGCTCGACGCGATAGCGGAGGCGGCCCGCTCGACGGGTGCCGACGCCTGGGTGATGGCCCCGATGGTCACCACACCGGCGGAGGCGGCCGGCTTCGCCCGCCGCGCCCGCGCCCGGGGCCTGACCCGGGTCGGCGCGATGGTCGAGGTGCCGGCCGCCGCCCTGCTGGCCGACCGCCTGCTGGCGGAGGTGGACTTCCTGAGCATCGGCACCAACGACCTCAGCCAGTACACCTTCGCGGCCGACCGTCAGCACCCCGGCCTGGCCGACCTCCTGGACCCGTGGCAGCCCGCACTGCTGAAGCTCATCGCCGCCTGCGCGGACGCCGGCCGCGCCGCCGGCAAGCCGGTAGGCGTCTGCGGCGAGGCCGCCGGCGATCCCCGGCTCGCCCCGGTGCTGGTGGGATTGGGGGTGACGAGCCTGTCCATGGCGGCGGTGTGCGTGCCGTCCGTACGCGAGGAGCTGTCCCAGCACACCTTGGAGGAGTGCCGCGAACTGGCGGCACTCGCCCGGTGACGGTCAGGGGCGCCGGCGGAGCTTCGCGTCCGACAGCTGCGGAGGCTGCCAGCCCTCGTCGCCCGGGTTGATGGTGACGCCCGGCGCCACGATGGCGTCGATCCTGTCCAGGACGTCGTCACTGAGCCGTACATCGGGGGCGTTGAGCTGGCCCTCCAGGTGTTCCATCGTGCGCGGCCCGATGATGGCCGAGGTGACCGCCGGGTGCCTGATCGTGAACGCCAGGGACAGCTCGATCAGTGTGTGCCCGGCCTCCTCGGCCAGGACGGCCAGCTGTTCGACGGCATCCAGCTTGCGCTGGTTGACCTCCAGCTTCATGTCGTAGCGGTGCGGCAGCCGGCTCGCGCGGCGGCTCTCCGGCAGTTCCTGGTTCTTGCGGTAGCGGCCGCTCAGCCAGCCGCCCGCCAGCGGGCTCCAGACGATGGCGCCCATGCCGTACTTCTGGACGGTGGGCAGCACGTCGGCCTCGATGCCGCGGGCGAGCAGGGAGTACGGCGGCTGCTCGCAGACGAAGCGTTCGAGCCCGCGCCGCTCGGCCGCCCACTGGGCCTCGACCACCTGGTGCGCGGGGAAGGTGGAGCTGCCGATGTAGCGGACCTTGCCCTGCCGGACCAGGTCGGTGAGGGCGCCGAGCGTCTCGTCTATGTCGGTGGCGGGGTCGGGGCGGTGGATCTGGTAGAGGTCGATCCAGTCGGTGCCGAGGCGGCGCAGGCTGTTCTCGACGGCCTGGAAGATCCAGCGCCTCGAGTTGCCACCCTCGTTGGGGCCGTCACCCATGGCGCCGTGGCACTTGGTGGCCAGGACGACGTCGTCACGCTTGCCCGACCTGGCCAGAGCCTTGCCGACGAACTCCTCCGACTGGCCACGCGAGTAGACGTCGGCGGTGTCGATGAAGTTGATGCCCGAGTCGAGGGCGCGGTCGATGATGTCGGCCGACTTCTCGGCCGACTCCTCACCGAACCCGCCGAACATCATCGCGCCGAGGCAAAGAGGGCTGACCTTGAGACCGGTATGTCCGAGTACCCGATATTCCGTCATGCCCCTCACTCTGGCATGACCGCCTGGGCGGCGGGCAGCCGCACCGCGATGAGGGCGTTCATGGCGGCCGTGGTGTCATGGAGCCATGACGGAGTTCCCGCACGCACCCACACCGGCCTTCCTCTTCGACCTCGACGGCACCTTGATCGACAGCGTCTACCAGCATGTCATCGCCTGGCGCCAGGCACTGTCCGGACTGGGCATCGACCTGTCGGTGTGGCGCATCCACCGCCGCATCGGAATGAGCGGCGGGCTGTTCGTGAGCGCGCTGCTGCGGGAGACGGGGCTGAAACTGTCGACGGAGCAGATCGACGAGTTGCAGACGATCCACGGTGACGCCTACACCGAGCAGATCGACTCCGTCCGCCCGCTGCCGGGCGCCGCCGAGTTGCTGAGCGAGCTGACCTCGCGCGGCGTGCCGTGGGCGATCGCGACCAGCGGTTACGCGCGTACGGCCCGGCTGGCGCTGGGCATGCTGGGCCTGCCGGAGGACACTCCGATGGTGACCCGCGACATGGTGCGCCGGGCCAAGCCGGACCCCGACCTGTTCCTTGCGGGTGCGGCGCTGCTGGAGGTGGACGTGCGGCATGCGATGGTGGTAGGAGACAGCGTCTGGGACCTGCTCGCCGCCCGCCGGGCGGGGGCGCTCGGGATCGGGGTGCTGTCCGGCGGATACGGCAGGGACGAACTGGAGCGCGCGGGTGCTTTCCGCGTGTACTCCGATCCGGCTGACATGCTGCATCGGCTCGACGAGCTGGGCGTACGCCAAAGCGACTGAAATATTGGAATATCCAGCCGAACCTCTACCGCTGGATCATGCGTATCCCCCACAGAGGAGCTTGATATGGACTTGGCAGATATCGGGGTCACCGGCCTGGCGGTCATGGGCAGGAACCTGGCGCGCAACCTCGCCAGGCACGGCTACGCGGTGGCCGTGCACAACCGCACGCCCAGCCGGACGCAGCAGCTGGTCAAGGAGTTCGGCGGCGAGGGCACGTTCGTACCGTCGGAGGAGCTGGCGGCCTTCGTGGCCTCGCTCAAGCGGCCGCGTCGGGCGATCATCATGGTCAAGGCGGGTCCGGGCACCGACGCGGTGATCGACCAGCTCGCCGAGCTGATGGAGCCGGGCGACATGATCGTCGACGGCGGCAACGCGCACTTCGCCGACACCCGGCGGCGCGAGGCGGCCCTGCGTGACAAGGGGATCCACTTCGTCGGCACCGGCATCTCCGGCGGCGAGGAGGGCGCGCTCAACGGCCCCAGCATCATGCCCGGCGGCTCCAAGGAGTCGTGGGAGGCGCTCGGCCCGATCCTGCAGGACATCTCGGCCAAGGTCGACGGCGTCCCGTGCGCGGTGCACGTGGGCCCCGACGGTGCCGGGCACTTCGTCAAGATGGTGCACAACGGCATCGAATACTCCGACATGCAGCTCATCGCCGAGTCCTACGACCTGCTGCGTCAGGCTCTCGGCGCCACCCCGGCGGAGCTCGCCGGGGTCTTCCGCGAGTGGAACCAGGGCGAGCTGGAGTCCTACCTGATCGAGATCACCGCCGAGGTGCTCGACCAGGTCGACGCGGCCACCGGCAAGCCGTTCGTGGACATCGTGGTGGACCAGGCCGAGCAGAAGGGCACCGGCCGCTGGACCGTGCAGGGCGCGCTCGACCTGGGCGTACCGGTGACGGGCATCGCCGAGGCGGTGTTCGCCCGCGCGCTGTCGGGCCACCCGGAGCAGCGCGCCGCCGCCGCGTCCCTGGAGGGGCCGAAGCTGTCGGGCGTCGGCGGGCGGGAGCTGATCGAGGACGTACGGCAGGCCCTGTACGCCTCCAAGATCGTCGCCTACGCGCAGGGCTTCGACCAGATGGCCGCCGCCTCCAAGGAGTACGGCTGGGACCTGGACCTGGGCGCCATGGCCACGATCTGGCGAGGCGGCTGCATCATCAGAGCCCGCTTCCTCGACCGGATCCGCGCCGCCTACGACACCGACCGGGCGCTGCCGACGCTGCTGGCCGACCCGACGTTCGCGGCGGCACTGAACCTGGCGCAGGAGTCCTGGCGCCGGGTGGTGACCACGGCGGTGCAGATCGGCGTGCCGACGCCGGGCTTCTCCTCGGCGCTGGCCTACTACGACGGGCTGCGCCGCGAGCGGCTGCCCGCCGCGCTGATCCAGGGTCTGCGCGACTTCTTCGGCGCGCACACCTACCTTCGGGTGGACCGTGAGGGCGCCTACCACACCGACTGGTCCGGCGACCGCTCCGAGCGCCCCGCGTAGTCCCCAGCGGCCGCGTTCTGAAGCGGGCCCGTTTTCGAGCGGCTTCGTGCTGTTCTTCAGCGGGTCCGCAGGGGGATCGGGTTGGCCACGGCGGTCACGAGGCAGAAGCCGATCGGCCCGGCGGCGTCGTGCAGGGTGCACTGCCCTGTGGCGACGCCGCCATCGCTGAGGTGCCCGGTCGCCTCCACGCCGACCAGCTCTCCCTCGGGGACCCGGCCGAGGGTGATCGTGTAGTCGGCGTTGATGAAGTGCACACCACCGGTGCCGCCGGTGCTGAGCGGGCTGGCGAAGTCGGCCGCGAGCGCCACCCTGGTGAACGGCGTGACCGGCTCGTCGTCCACGAGCGGATGGGTCTCGCGCAGCCAGACCCGGTTGGGGCCCGGCTCGCTCCAGTCGGTCAGCCGCCACAGGTCGAACGGCGGCTCCCACTCCCCGCCCGTCACAGGCGGTCCGGCGGGCGGCGGCTCGTCCCACGCGGGCGTGACGTTCCGCTCGCCGTCCGGCTGCTCGCTCTGCCTGAGCAGCACGGCGCTGGCCCGGCCGATCACACCCTGGTCGGTACGGATCGTCACGTCGGCCACCCGGATCCGGCGCCCGTCCCTGACCAGCTCGGTCTCGACGGTGACCGGGAGCATCGGGCTGTTGCGGAACAGATCGACGGTGAGCCGGGCGAACCGCAGATCCGCCTCGCCGTACTCCTGCTCGACGGCCATGGCGGCCAGGCCCCCGAGCAGGCGGCCGTGGAGCATGTCGGGCGACCAAGGGCTGCGGGCGTGCGGAGCGGGCACGAACTCGCCCCTCTTACGCGTGAAGAACGCTGACGTCACAGAATGAGATTCTAGAGGGTGGTGAGTCGCCGCCCGAGCCCGCGCAGCCGTTCCTTGAGCTCGGCCGGCTCCAGCACCTCGAAGTCGAGGTCGAGGAAGGCCACGACCACGGCGATCAGATGCAGGTCGTCACCGCGCAATGTGAGCACGCAGGTGTCCTCCCCGACCGGCTCGACGACACCCGCCGTACGGCCCGCGACCTGATCGGCAGGGGCGTGCAGCAGGACGCGCGCCTGGATCGGCCACATGTCGTGACCCAGCCGGCGCTCGACCCAGGCCGCGACGTCGCCGCCTGGCGGCTCGCGCGGTGTGAAGCGGGGACCGTTCGGCGTGCGCAGGCGCAGGCGGTCGACGCGGTAGGTGCGCCAGTCCCGCCGGTCGACGTCCCAGCCGACCAGGTACCAGCGGCGCGACCAGTTGACCAGGGTGAGCGGCTCGGTCTTGCGCTCGGTGGTGACGCCGTCGCGGCCGGTGTAGTCGAAGCGGAGCTGCTCGTGGTCGCGGCAGGCGGCGGCCACGACGGTCAGCACCTCGGCGGCGACCGTCGGACCGTCGGTGGTGATCGGCACGGTGTGGGTCTGCAGCGCGTTGACCCGGTGCCGCAGCCGGGCGGGCAGCACCTGCTCCAGCTTGGCCAGGGCGCGCAGGGAGGTCTCCTCGATGCCCGTCACCGTGCCGCCCGCGGCCGTGCGCAGGCCCACCGCGACGGCTACGGCCTCGTCGTCGTCCAGCAGCAGCGGCGGCAGCTCGGCGCCCGCGCCCAGCCGGTAACCGCCGGAGACACCCGGCGTGGAGTGGACCGGATACCCGAGGCCGCGCAGCCGCTCGACGTCGCGGCGCACGGTCCTGACCGCGACGCCGAGCCGTTCGGCCAGGTCGGCGCTGGGCCAGTCGCGCCGCGCCTGCAGCAGGGACAGCAGGCGGAGCAGCCTGGCGGAGGTGTCCAACACAAGGGCAATTGTGTCCTGATCCTGGCCGCGATGCCGCCTAGCTTGTGCGACATGGAGAAATTCGTGATCGATGTCCCACAGGCCGATTTGACCGACCTGGCCGAGCGGCTGCGCCGTACGCGCTGGCCCGACGCGCTGGAGGGCGTCGGCTGGTCCTACGGCGTACCGCTTCCAGCGGTACGCGAGCTGGCCGATTACTGGCTCGACGGCTATTCCTGGCGTGAACACGAGGCCAGGCTGAACGCCCTTCCGCAGTACACGACCGTGATCGACGGGCAGCGCGTGCACTTCGCGCACCTGCGCTCCCCCCGCGAGGACGCGCTGCCGCTGCTGCTGACGCACGGGTGGCCCAGCACGTTCGCCGACTTCGCGCATGTCGCCGAACCCCTCAGCCGCGACTTCCACCTGGTCATCCCGTCGATCCCCGGCTTCGCCTTCTCGGGACCGACGGCGGAGACCGGCTGGGGCGTGCGGCGCGTCGCCGCCGCCTGGGCGGAGCTGATGAGCAGGCTCGGCTATCCGCGGTACGGCACGCAGGGCGGCGACTTCGGCTCGCTGATCTCCCCGGAGGTGGCCAGACTCGACCCGGACCACGTCGTCGGAGTGCATCTGAACGCGCTCACGACGCTCGTCAACGACGACCAGGCCGGGCTGAGCCCGGCCGAGGTGGAGCGGGCCAAGGGGGTGGAGCGCTGGCACCGTCACTACTCCGGGTACGCGATGATCCAGGGGACCAGGCCGCAGACCCTGGCCTACGGCCTGGCCGACTCGCCGACCGGGCAGCTCGCCTGGAACCTCGACGCGTACGCCTCGTGGGGTCAGGACATCGGCGGCTTGTCGCGCGACGACATCCTGACCAATGTGATGATCTACTGGCTCACGGACACGGCGGGCTCCTCCGCGCGCCTCTACCGTGAGGGCGCCTCAGCCTGGGAGCCACCCGCCGAGCCGGGCAGAACACCGACCGCCGTGGCGGTCTTCCCCGGCGACAGTTCGGTGCGGCGCTACGCCGAGGTCGCGCACAACGTGGTGCGCTGGTCGGAGTTCCCCGCCGGCGGCCACTACGCCGCGCTTCAGGCGCCGCTGCTGCTCGCCGAGGACATCAGGGCGTTCTTCATGGCGCTCAGCCCCCGATCCATGAACTCGGCGACGACGGGCACCGCCTCCTCAGGGTAGAGGTCGGCGTGCCAGACGAACCGCGAACGGCCGTCGCCCTCGTCCACCACCGTCGAGGACGCGTTGTGGTGCCGCAGCCCGAGCGGGCTGTCGACCATGGCATAGGCGATGCGGCGGGCCTCGTCGTCGACGTCCAGGATGAGCTCATGGGCGACGGCTCCGTTGAAGAACGTGACGATCCGGACATCGCCCTCCATACGGCACTCGAGCGCGAACCCGGGAGCGAGCAGATCAACCCGGCCGGCCTCGCGCAGAACCGCCCACACCCGCTCGGCGGGGACGTCGAGCACCGTCTCCTTGTGAATGGCGGCCATGGGGTCAGCCACCTGCCGCGACACAGAACGGGTGGCCCTCAGGGTCGGTGAGCACGGTCCAGTCGGCGCCACCGGGCTGGAACTCCGGTACGGCGGCGCCGAGCCCGACCAGCTCCTTGACGGCGATCTCGACGTCGGTCACCTGGAGGTCGAGGTGGACGTGCTTGGCGTCGGCGGGCCAGCCGGGGCCGCGGTAGCCGGCGACACGCTGGAACGCCAGCCCGACGGGGCCGCCCTCGACGGTGGCGAAGTCGTCGTCGCTGTGGGCGATCCGGCCGCCGGTGGCCTTGGCGTAGAAGTCGGCGAGAGCGGCCGGGTCCTGGCAGTCGAAGATCACGGTGGAGACCGTGATGGTTGTTGTCATGAGTCCAGGGTGGGGCGGGGCGGGCGGCCGGGTCTTGAACATCCTTGCACCACCGCTGGGTCTTCGCCGCCTGGCCGCGGCGGCGCTGGGCATACCCTCGTGCGACGGCGGCAGGATTGTCGTAGCCGGAGCGTAGGGTTCGGCAGGTGCGTTCAGCAGTCCGTCTCGGCACCGGGTCCGGGTTCACCCTCGACGCGGTGACCTGCCACGACGATCACCGCAGGTGGTCGCCGCCCGAAACGAGCTCCGCCTACCGGGTGGTGCTGGTGCGCCGCGGCCGCTTCCGCCGCAAGGCCGACGGGCGGGCCGCCGTGGTGGATCCGACGATGGCCTATCTCGGCACTCCTGGCGAGGAGGAGCATTACGCGCACCCGGCGGGTGGCGACGTGTGCACCTCCCTGTGCGTGACGCCGGACCTGTGGCGCTCGCTCGCGGGCGACAACGTGGTGCCCTCCCGCTCCACGATCTATGTGGACGCCCGCCTCGACCTGGCGCACCGCCGTTTCCTGGCCGCCGCCCGCACCGGCGACACGGCTTTCGAGCTCGCCGAGGCCCTGCTGCCCCTCCTCTCCACCGCCCTCGACCAGCTCACCCCCGCGCCGGCCCGGCGCGGCCGGGCTCCGGCGAGCTCGGAGGTGATCGTGGAGGGTGCCCGGGAGGCCATCGCCGCGGGCCATCCCGCCGCCGATGGGCTCCTGCCGCTGGCGGAGTTCCTGGCTGTCTCGCCGTACCAGCTGAGCCGGGCCTTCACCCGAGAGCTCGGCATATCTCTGACCCACTACCGCAACCGGGTGCGCGTCGGGCGGGCCCTCGATCACCTGGAGGGCGGCGCGGCGAACCTGGCGCTGCTGGCCGCCGAGCTGGGGTTCGCCGATCAGGCCCACCTGACCCGCACGGTCCGCCGCCACGCCGGCCGCACCCCCGCGGCGCTGCGCCGCCTGCTCGCCCCTCCAGGGGTCGCCGACGGAGGGCCCGCTTGACATGTTGACGTCGTGGTCCTCTTCGCGGGCAACCGCACCGGATTCGATCAACGACGGCCCGGTGGCGTAAGCTCCCTGGCGTGCGCGATTCAGGTGAGGACCCCCGGCCCGCCCGCGGTGCGGTGCGGGAGATCCACTCACTCAGCCAGGCGGCGACCCTGTCCTACTCCCCCGACCTCGACGGACTGGCCGACCCCGGCGAGATCGTCTGGGCCTGGGTGCCCTACGAGGAGGACCCGGAGCGCGGCAAGGACCGCCCGCTGCTGATCGTGGGCCGCACCGGACGCAGACTGCTGGGCATGATGCTGTCCAGCCAGGGCGACGACGGCCCCGACTGGCTGGAGGTCGGCGTGTGGGGGCGCGACGGCAAGACGTCCTACCTGCGGTTGGACCGCGTGTTCGGCCTGGACGAGGACGACATCAGGCGTGAGGGCGCGGTGCTCGACGGTACGCGCTTCGCCCGCGTGGCGGCTCACCTCATGAAGACGTACGGCTGGACCGCCGGCGGCTGACCCGCTTCGTTCGGCGTCCTCCTGGCTGCGATCATGGGGACATGCGTGTTGCGGTGATCGGGAGCGGGATCGTCGGTGCGGCCGCGGCTTGGCACCTGAGCGGGCGCGGAGTGTCCGTGACGGTGGTGGACGGGGCTTTCAGCGGGCGGGCGACGGACGCCGGCGCGGGCATCGTGTGCCCGTGGGTGGACCATCCCGACGACGACGCCTGGTACAGGCTGGCGCGCGAGGGGGCTCGCCGCTACCCGGATCTGGTGTCGGCGCTGGGCGAGGACATCGGGTACGCGCGGGTGGGAGCCCTGCTGGTGGCCACGGATCCGGTCGAATTGGAGCCGATACGCGCCCTCCTGCTGCGCCGCCATCCGGAGGCACCCGAAATGGGGGACATCACGGATGTGGCGGCTCCGTCGGCACTGTTCCCGCCGCTCAGGGACGGTCTGAGCGCGATCCACGTGCCGGGGGCCGCTCGGGTGGACGGTCGGGCGGTACGTGACGCCCTCCTCCGCGCCGCCATCCACCAAGGCGCCGACCTCCGTACGGGCACCGCGACCCTCACCCCCGACGGCGGCGTGCTTCTCCGCACCACACCCGACGGCGATCCGCTCCGCCGCACCACAACCGGCGCGCCCGGCCCGGAGCCGAGTGCGGAGACGCAGGTCGGGGAGGCCGGGGTGCGAGTGGAGGCGGATGTGGTGATCGTGGCCGCCGGAGCCTGGAGCGGGGAGGTGTGCCGCGGACTTGGGGTGGAGATCCCGGTGTCCCCCAGACGCGGGCAGATCGTGCATGCCGCCGTCGACGGCGTGGACACCACCTCCTGGCCGATCGTGCTGCCCCGGAGTGGGCCGTACCTGCTGGGCTTCCCCGGCTCGCGACTGGTGGTCGGCGCGACCGTGGAGGACGCCGGGTTCTCGCCGTACGTCACCATCGGCGGCATCCACGAGGTGCTGGCGGCGGGCCTGCGACTGGCGCCGGGCTTGGACGGCGCGAGGGTGGTGGAGACGAGGGTGGGTCTGCGTCCGGTGTACGCGGCGGGCACGGCACTCATCGACCGGCTCACCGACCGGGTGGTGGTGGCGACGGGCCTGGGCGCGTACGGCCTGACGGCCGGCCCGTTCACCGGCCAGATCGCCGCCGCTCTCGCACTGGGCGAATCCCCACCCATCGACATCAGCCCGTACGCGCACATTCCCACCTGAGCCCACCCATCGACATCAACCCGTACGCACGCCTCCCCGCCTGAGCCAGCCCATCGACATCAACCCGTACGCACGCCTCCCCGCCTGAGTCAGCCCATCGACATCCGGCCCTCAGACGGCGGGCAGGACGACTGAGAGCTGTTCCTTGGATCAGGTTTGGAGCCAAACGACCAGGCCAGCCGCTCCACGCACCCTTCCACGCATGGATGGGTCTTGACCGTCGGCGGCTTGTTTCGTACGTTCCCGGCGAGCTTGGACGACGACATCGCCCGGAGGCGGCTTTGACAGAACAGTCCAGCACCACATCGACCTGGCCGGACCTTCCCCCTGGACCGTACGGCACCCCGTCGCCCGACCTGACCCGCCGGTACGCTGAAGCGCCGATGGCGGCGGCCACGCTGCCGAGCGGCGACCGGGTGCCCATGATCGTCCGGTACGCGGATGTCCGCGGTGTGCTCACCTCGCCGGCCAGCAGCCGTAACCTGCGCGAGCCCGGCCTGCCCAGGATGGTCAGCGGCACGTTCCTGGACGACGACCCGGCGGCGCTGATGAACCAGGATCCGCCGGAGCACACCCGATACCGGCGCATCATGCACGGCACGTTCACACCCCGGCACATCGAACGCTGGCGGCCCCGCGTGGCGGCCATCGCCGGGGAGTTGATCGACGCGGTCGGTGATGAGTTCGACATGGTCGCGGACTTCGCGCTGCCGCTGCCCGCCCGGGTGATCTGCGAGCTGCTCGGCGTGCCGATGGACCGCTTCGAGCAGTTCCGCGGCTGGACGGAGATGTTTCTGTCCGCCTCGGACGCGAGCGCCGACGCTCGGGCCCAGGGATTCGCCGCGTTCACGGCCTATGCGCGGGAGCTGATCGAGCAGCACCGGACCGAGCCCGGCGACGACCTGATCGACCTGCTCATCGCGGCACGCGACGAAGGCGATGGGCTCAGCGAGGACGAGCTGACCAACATGGTGTTCACGCTGATCATGGCCGGGCACGAGACGACCGCCTCAATGATCGCCCGGGGCGGCTTCCGCCTGCTCTGCCACGCCGACCAGTACGCCGCACTCGCGGCCCATCCCGAACTGGTCGAGCCGACGGTGGAGGAGATCCTGCGTCACGAGGGGCCCGGCTCCAACGGCATGCTCCGGCGGATCACTGAGGACGTCGAGGTGTCCGGCGGGACCATCCCGGCCGGCACGGTCGTGCTGCCCAACCTTTGGGCCGCCGACCACGACCCGTCGGTGTTCCAGGACCCGCTGCGGTTCGACGTGAAGAGGTTCACCGATGCCCGGTCCACCCCGCACCTGGCATTCGGCCATGGCCCTCACTACTGCTTAGGCGCGAACCTGGCGAGAATGGAACTGCGGGAGGCGTTCCACGCTCTGGTGACGCGCCTGCCAGGACTGCACGCGCAGGAGGACCTGTCGGCCGTCGTGTGGAGCGACGGGTTCGTCTACTGGCCACGCCGGCTGCTGGTCAAAGCAAGCTGAGCCCGAACATGCGACCGCATCGCCGGCGCCGCCTCGGTGAGAGCAGCCGGGCGGCTCGGTCATCATTCCACCGCCCACTCTCGGGCGGCAGCGGCCTGCGCCACTCCCACTCGGTGTTCGTCAGGTCGCATGCCCCTTGAACCGATCGTGACAAGATCATCATAAATGGTCAGCGGCCTGAGACCCAGTTCTCAACCCCAGGCCCAGTCAGTGCCCACACCGCATGGCAAGGTGTCGACCAGACCCCGGTCGGCGCCGACGCCGTACGGCAGGACGGGCCAACCCAGGCCCCCAGTCGGCGCCGACGCCGTACGGCAGAACGGCTAACCCAGGCCCCGGTCGGTGCCGACGCGTTGCGGGAGGGCTATCCCAGGCCCCGGTCGGTGCCGACGCCCCGTAGCAGGGTGTCGACCAGGAGCGTGGCCAGGGTGTCGGCGTCGTCGCCCTGGCTCTGCGCGGCCTCGTGGATCAGCGCGTAGTAGACGCGTCTGGCCCACGCCGGATCCACGTCGGCCCGCAGCAGGCCGGTGGCCTGCGCCTTGCGGAACAGCCGGTCGCACCTGTCCTCGACCTCTGAGTGCACACGGGCCACCTCGGGGTCCGACGACGCGCGGCTCATCGCGTATCCCCAATCGATCTTCACCCGCAACACGCTGGCCGTGACCTGGTAGAGCGCGACCAGCGGCGGCGTGGTCTCGGGATTGGCGGACTCGACCGCCGCCGCGAACTGCCGCGTGGCCCACCCCTCCATCGCGCTGACCAGGGCATCGCGGGACGCGAAGCGCCGATGCACGGTCGTGCGGGCGACCCCGGCCGCCTCGGCGATCTGCTCCATGCTGGCCGACGGATTCTTGCTGAGCACCCGCTCGGCCGCTTCCAGGATCGTGCGTACGGTCCGTTCGGCGTCGGAACGCAGCGCGCGCCCCTGCTGAATCGCTTCCACAGTGCAACCATACACTCCCTAGTTGCAACACTGATGTTGCAAGTGCTACGTTCTTGGCATCATCAGCGATGCACTTACGGAGGAAGGCGTCACCATGGACATGCGACTCACCGGCAAGACCGCCGTCGTCACCGGCGCCAGCAGGGGCCTCGGTCTCGCCATCGTCGCCGCGCTGCGAGCGGAGGGGATGCGGGTCGTGGCCGGTTCGCGGACGATCTCGCCCGAGCTGAAGGAGACCGGCGCGACGGCGATCGCGGTCGACCTGTCCAGCGCCGAAGGCCCGGCCGAGCTGATCGGCACCGCCCTGGCCGAGCTGGGCGAGCTCGATCTGCTGGTCAACAATGTGGGCGGCGGCGACGGCGGCGAGGGACAGCTGGACGGGTTCCTGGGGTTCACCGAGGAGCACTGGCGCCAGGCCCACGATCTCAACTTCCTCAGCGCGGTCCGCGCCACCAGGGCCGCCCTGCCCAGCCTGCTGCGCCGGGGCGGGACCGTGATCAACATCTCCTCCAACGGCGCCCGCATGCCGCACGCCGGCCCGATCACCTACACCACGGCCAAGGCCGCGCTGACCGCGTTCGGCAAGGCGCTGGCCGAGGAGTTCGGGCCGCAGGGGGTGCGGGTCAACACCGTCTCCCCCGGTGCCAGCCGCACGTCGATGTGGGAGGATCCCAACGGTTACGGCGCGGCGCTCGCCGCCAAGATGGGCCTGGAGCACGATCAGCTCCTGGCGGGGCTGCCGTCGAGTACGGGGATGACGACGGGTAGGTTCGTCGCTCCCGAGGAGGTCGCCGCCCTGGTGACCTATCTGGCCTCGCCACACGCCGCGAGCGTCAACGGCGCCGACTACGTCATCGACGGCGGCGCGATCAAGACGGTCTGAATCTATCGCGATATATCGTCGAAATCGGGAACATCGGGGATATCGCGATCAGTTGAGTGGTGTGGACCGACTTTCAGGGGAGTGTGAGCGATGGCGAGACTGCGGACGATACGACGGATTCTCGTAGGCGGGGCGGCCTTGGCCGCGGCGGGCTGGGCCCTGCGTGACGTACCCGCCGAGCTGGGCGTGCGGCCTTTGACCTCAGGACCGGACCGGGCGGCCAGAGTGCGGCGCTCACCGCAGTTCAAGGACGGCGCCTTCTACAACCCGATGCCGGAATCCACCACCATGCTGTCCGCGCCGCCCCCGGGTCTGCTGCGTGAGATGTCCAAGGACAGAGACCTGCGCCGCCCGTCCGGCCCCGTTCCGCTGCGTGTCCCGCCGACCGGCGACCCGTCGCCGACCGGGCTGAGAGCGATCTGGTACGGCCACGCCTCCACGCTGGTGGAGATCGAGGGGCGTCGGGTGCTGTTCGATCCGGTGTGGAGCAGACGGCCGTCGCCGTCGCAGCTCGTCGGGCCGAAGCGGCACCACCCGGTGCCCGTCCCGCTGAACCGGTTGCCGCAGGTCGACGCGATCGCGATCTCGCACGACCACTACGACCACCTCGACATGGGGACCGTGCGCACGCTCACCGCGACGCAGAAGGCGCCGTTCCTGGTCCCGCTGGGCATCGGCGCCCACCTGGAGCGATGGGGCGTGCCCGCCTACCGGATCATCGAGCTCGACTGGGAGGAGGAGGCCGAGGTGGCCGGGCTGCGCTTCATCGCGACGGCCGCCCGCCATTTCTCCGGCCGCGTGCTCACCCGCAACGACACGCTGTGGGGCTCCTGGGTGGTGGCCGGAGCGAGCAAGCGGGTCTTCTACGCGGGCGACTCCGGCTACTTCGAGGGCTACCGGGGCATCGGGTCGGCGCACGGCCCGTTCGACCTGACGCTGATGCCGATCGGCGCCTACAGCCCCTCCTGGCCCGACATCCACATGAACCCGGAAGAGGCGATCAACGCGCACCTCGACCTGGGCGGCAGGCTGCTGTTGCCGGTGCACTGGGCGACGTTCACGCTGGCGCTGCACCCGTGGGCGGAGCCGGTGGAGCGGCTGTGGCGCGAGGCGAAGGCTCGCGACGTCGAGATCGCGGTGCCACGCCCCGGTGAAGCCGTCGACACCGACGGCGCTCCGGCCGTCGACGGCTGGTGGGAGACCCTGGGCTGACCACCTTCGACCACACCCGGCGGGCCTGCTACGCCGGATATGTCACCCAGGCCATCGTCAACAACCTGGCGCCACTGCTGTTCATCGTCTTCCAGACGCGCTATCAGGTGCCGTACGAGATGCTGGGCCGCCTGGTCCTGCTCAACTTCGCCACCCAACTCGTCACTGACCTGATCGCGGTCAAGGTGGTGGACCGGACGGGCTACCGGGTGCCCTTGGCACTGGCGCATGTGTTCAGCGTGGCCGGGCTGGTGCTGCTGGCGGTCGCTCCGTCGGCGCTGCCATCGCCGTACACAGGGCTGGCCGTGGCGGTGGTGGTCTACGGGATCGGCGGCGGGCTGCTGGAGGTCCTGGTCAGCCCGGTGGTGGACGCCCTGCCCGCACCGGCTGAGCACCGGGCCGCCAGGATGAGCCTGCTGCACTCCTTCTACTGCTGGGGCCAGGTCGCGGTCGTGCTGGGCACGACGCTGGTGCTGGCCTGGATCGGCGACGCGGCCTGGCAGGCGCTGCCGCTGCTGTGGGCACTCGTACCATTGGCCGGGCTCGTGCTCTTCCTGCGCGTCCCGCTGCCCGCGACAGTGCCCGAGGAGCACCGGACCGGGCTCGGGGCGCTGCTGCGGACCCCGTTCTTCGGGGCGGCGCTGCTGCTCATGCTCTGCGCGGGCGCGGCCGAGCTGACCATGTCGCAGTGGTCCTCGCTCTTCGCCGAGCAGGGGCTGGGCGTGGCCAAGGTGTGGGGGGACCTCGCGGGACCGTGCCTGTTCGCGGTGCTCATGGGGCTCGGCCGGATCGCCTACGGTCTCTGGGGCAGCTGGATCCCCCTGCTGCCCGCCGTGATCGCCTGCGGCGCGCTGGCCACCGCCTGCTACCTCGCCGCCGCCCTGGCCCGGGACCCGGTGCTCAGCCTGGTCGGGTGTGCGGTGTGCGGGCTGGCGGTCAGCCTGATGTGGCCGGGGACGTTCAGCCTGACGGCCGCCCGCTTCCCGTTGGGCGGGACCGCGATGTTCGGGGTCCTGGCGATGTTCGGCGACGCGGGGGCGGCGGCGGGCCCGTGGCTGGCGGGCGCCGTCGCCCAAGGCGGTCTGCTCGGGGAGGGCGCCGTCGCTCAAGGGGGCCTGCTCGGCGACGGCGCCGGACTCCGTGCCGGGCTGCTGGTCGGCACCGTCTTCCCGCTCGCGGTCGTCGTGGTGGGCATCGCGCAGTCCCTGCTGGCCCGCCGCCACACCTCCGCACCCGCACCCGCCGAGAGCTGACCCATGCCGTGCTCCGCTCCCGCTCGCACACCCGCACCCGCTCAGTGCTGATCCATGCCGCCGTACTCCGTCTCCGTCTCCGTCTCCGCATGCCGCCGTCTCCCCTCCGTCTCCGCACCCGCACCCGCACCCGCCGAGAGCTGATCCATGCCGCCGTACAGTGCCGTCGTACAGTTCATACGTGAGCAACCTGGAGCAGGACCCCGACGAGATCCGCTGCGGCGCCGAGAGCGGTGGTGAGACCGAGCTGCTCGCCGGGCGCGCGGTGCCGCTGGGCGGTCCGCGCGGCATGTCGGTGAGCAGGACGCTGCCCAACGCGCACCGCCGCATGATCGGCGCGTGGTGCTTCGTGGACGCCTACGGCCCCGAGGTGGCGGTGATGCGGGTGCCTCCGCATCCGCACACCGGCCTGCAGACGGTGAGCTGGCTGGTCGCCGGCGAGGTGCTGCACCGCGACAGTGTCGGCAGTCTCCAGGAGGTACGCCCTGGCCAGCTGAACCTGATGACCGCCGGACGCGGCATCTCCCACTCGGAGGAGTCGCCCGAGACGCTGCTGCACGGCGTTCAACTGTGGGTCGCGCTGCCCGGCGCGGACCGGCGTACCGGGCCCGGGTTCGAGCACCACTCGTCACTGCCCGTGCGGTCCGGCGCCGGGTTCGACGCCACGGTGATCATGGGGTCGCTCGACGGCGTGACCTCGCCCGCGACCACCTACAGCCCCTTGGTGGGCGCCGAGGTGGCCGTCGAAGGGAACGCCGAAGTGCCGCTCGACCCCGGCTTCGAGCACGGGGTGCTGCTGCTCGACGGGGAGGTCGAGCCGCTGGAGGCGGGACCGCTGCTCTATGTGCCGCCGGGCCGCAGCCTGTTGCGGTTGAGCGGGCGCGGGCGGGTGCTGCTGATCGGCGGCGAGCCGTTCGCCGAGGAGATCGTGATGTGGTGGAACTTCGTCGGCCGCGACCACGACGAGATCGTCGCGTTCCGCAAGGAGTGGATGGAGGGCGAGGGGTTCGGCGCCGTCGAGGGGTTCGACGGCGGCCCGCTCCCCGCGCCCGTCCTGCCGGGCACCCGGCTGCGGCCCAGGGGCCGTGTCCGCTAGTTTTCCGTTTCCCGCCCATACCGCCCGCCTTGCCGCAGGTCAGCCGCCATGGCTGATCCAGCACTCGATGTCATCGGCGCCGCCCGGGGACAGTGACGTGCGGGCAAGGGGACATTGACGTGCGGACAACAGGACCAGTTCCGGTGGCGTACAGAAAACCGGGCTAGGTCCGTTGACGTGCGGGAACAGGGCTAGTTCCGGTGTGGGAAGGTGTAGATCACGTCCATGTTCGTGCCGTTCGTCGGCATCTCGGCCAGCAGGCGCACCGCGGTGCCCGCGAAATCGACCACCTGCACCTGCTGCTTCTCCGCGCTCGCGTCGGGCCTGATCCAGCAGACCAGGTGGCTGTCGTCGTACCAGGTGGCCAGGCCGGTGCAGGGCGACTCGAAGCGCTTCAACTCGGCACCGGTCTGGGTGTCGTAGACGCAGTTGTTGCCGTTGCTCAGACCGGGGCAGTTGGTGACGAACTGCTTGCCCGACGGCGAGAACAGCGAATCGGCGATGCCTGGTCCCACGTTCGGGATCCGGCGCAGCCGCAGCCCGTTCGCGTCGAAGAAGCGCAGCGCCTGCTGCTTGGCGTCGTTCGACAGGGCCACAACGCCCGTGTCGGCCTGGTCGAAGCCGTAACGGATGCCGTGCAGCGAGCCCTCCCTGAGCGAGGCGACCGTGGCCTGCCTGGTGGCGACGGTCACGATCGCGAACCCGGTCGACTGCCAGACGCCCTTCACCGGGTTGCCGACGTTGAACAGCAGGCGGCCGCTGTCACGCGACCAGCCCTGCACGTACGCGCTGAGCGGCTGGCGCGAGGTCTTGACCGTGAACGCCTCACCCGACACCTTGTCGGTGATCTTGACGCTGTCGTAGCCGTCGGCGAAGTTCTTGCCGCGCTGGGCCAGATAGCGGCCGTTGGGCGACAGCATGCTCTCCCACATGTCCGGATATTTTGTGAATGGTCCGGTCAGGGAGTCCCGGGCGTAGTAGATCCAGTTCTGAGTCTTGGCGTCGCGGACCATGTAGGTGGTGAGCCTGACGGCGTCGCCCGGATTCTCGTAGATGACCGCGTCGGTGCCGGGAAGCGTTGAGGTGACCAGGTTCGCGGTGGGAACGACCGCCGGGGCCGCGGATGTGGCCGTGCCTTCGGCGCTCGGGGAGGAGGTCGGGGTCAGCGGGCCGGGCAGGTTGGTCAGCGCGACGGCCACCACGACGACGGTCGCGACGATGGCCACAGCCGCGGCGACCGCCGCCACCACGTAGCTCTTCTTCCCGCCCGATCGAGGCGGCGGCACCTGCGGGCCGGAGCCGTACTGCGGGGACTGCCCCTGCGTGGTCGGAGAGACCCACTGCGCCTGCTGGTGCGGCCCCGACTCCGCGTACGGACCCTGTGGAGACGGGACTTGCGGTGGCAGACCCTGGGGAGGTGGACCTTGTAGTGGCGGGCCCTGCGGAGACGGTCCCTGTAGTGGCGGGCCCTGCGGGATCGGACCTTGGGGTGGTGGTCCGTACGGGTGCGCCGCCTGCGGTTGCGGTCCCTCGGGGTATGGCCCCGACTGCGGTTGCGGTCCCTCGGAGTATGGCCCCGGCTGCCCGTACGGAGCCTGCGGGTACGGCCCCTGAGGGTGCGGCGCCGATTGCGGTTGCGGTCCTTCGGAGTATGACCCCGGCTGCCCGTACGGAGCCTGCGGGTACGGCCCTTGGGGGTATGGCCCCGACTGCGCGTACGGAGGCTGACCGTAAGAGGGCTGTCCATATGGGGGCTGCATGGGGAACCCTGACCCCGGCTGGGACGGAGGCTGGGGCTGGGACGGAGGCTGAGGCGGAGCCGAGGGATGGGGTGGGGAACCGCTGACCAGGGCGGCCGCCTGCTCCAGCTCTGCGGGGTTCGACGTGGGATGCTCCAGCAGCCGCATGATCACCTGTTCGGCGGTGGGCCGCCGGACGGGGTCCTTCGACAGGCAGGCGGCCACGAGTTCGCGCAATGGCCCGGTCAGGGAGGACAGATCGGGCTCGTTGTACAGCACCTGGTCGACGATCTCCGGCACCGACTCCGCCTCGAACGGCCCGGCGCCCGTGGCGGCGAACACGATGGTGCTCCCCCACGCGAACATGTCAGCGGCCGGCCCCACCGGCTGCCCCAGAACCTGCTCCGGCGCCATGAACGCCGGCGTTCCCACCGGGGTGGAGGTGATCGTCGAGGTGGCGTCGAGCGCCTTGGCGATACCGAAGTCGATCACCCGGGGGCCTTCGCCGGCGAGCAGCACGTTGTTCGGGCTGAAGTCACGGTGCACGATGCCCGCCTGGTGGATGGCGGCCAGCGCGGTGACGCTCCCGATGGCCAGCCGGTACAGGGCGGCGTCCGCGCGCGGCCCCTCCTTGGTCACCACCTGCCGCAGCGGCGGCCCCTCGACGTACTCGCTGACGATGAACGGCCGCTCCTCGTGCACCCCGGTCGCCAGTACCTTCGCGGTGCAGAACGGCGCCACCCGCTGCGCCACGGCCGCCTCCCGCGCGAACCGCTCGGCCGCGACCTCGTCGCCCGCCAGGTTCGGCCGTAACCACTTGATGGCGGCCTGGTCGCCCTGCTCGTCGACGCCTAGATAAACGACGCCTTGTCCGCCTTCTCCCAGCCGTCCGCGGATCTCATAACCTCCGAGACCGGCGGGATCTCCTGCTCTCAGCTCACTCATCGACGGCATGACCAAATTATGGTCGTGCTTCTTGCGAATGGCTTAACTTGCCCTGTCCGGAAATTTCGTGTCAGTACGGCATGGACGACGGAGCGCGCATACCCATCGGGACCAGCGGGCCCGCGGCCTTGACGGTGTGCAGTACGGGGGCCGTTTCGAGTGTGTGAATGGCGTCGAGGCCACCCAGCCGATGGGTGAGGTAATCGTGCAGATCGGCAGGGCTGCGGCAGAGCGCGTTGGCCAGCAGATTGGTCCGGCCGGTGGTGGCGGCCACCAGGGCGAGTTCACGGTGGCCGGCCAGGGTGGTAGCGACGCGGTCGAGGTGTCCTGGCTGAACGGACATCCAGAGCAGGGCTTGGGTGGTGGCCCCGAGAACGGCGGGGGCGACCTCGACATCGAAGAAGATCGTCTCGCTGGCGCGCAGTTCGGCCAGACGGCGGCCGACGGTGGCTTGAGACAGTCCGGTGGCCGCGGCGAGGTCGGCGTACGTGGCCCGGCCGTCGTGACGCAGAGCGTCGATCAGGTCGTGATCGACGCGCGCCAGCGGCGGCCGACCGGCCGACAGATCGGTCGGCTGATCAGCCGGCTGATCCGTCGGCCGACCAGTCGACTGATCAGTCGGCCGATCAGCCGGAGATGACTGGCGAGCCGACTGATGGGTGGACGATGGCGGGTAGGCCGATTGATGGGTCGACGATGGCCGGCGGGCTGGCGAATCAGTGTCGCGGGCCTGTGCGAGCCGCTGTTGCTGCTGTTCGGTGAGGGTCTCGAGGCGGCCTCGCCACCCGGTCGGCCCGCCCAGGTAGGTGTGCAGCAGGCAGTGGGCGGAGACCGCGGTGATGCCGGCCCTTCGGGGGATGTCGTGCAGCAGCAGCGACGGTACGGCCTGCGCACCGCTCGGCGCGTGGATGACGGCGAAGATCTCCGTACCTCCGGAGGCCAGTTTGACCCACGAGGTGTCGGCTCGCCGGGCCAGCGAATGCGAAAGATCTCGCACGGTGGACGGGGTGGCGGTGAGCCGGATCATCCACTGGGTCTGGCCTGCCCGGTCCGGGTTCGGGAGCCCGACCACGCGCAATGCGGCCTCGGCGCGCAGTCGCCGATAGCGGCGAGCCACGGTCTGCGCCGAGGTGCCGATCACCTCGGCGATACGGCCGAAGGGTGCTCGCCCGTCAATGCTCAGGGCGTGGATCAGCCCTCGGTCCACATCGTCGAGCGTGAGCATTTCCCTCACTGATCCATCAGTTTTGGAAGATAGTCGCCAACTATACGCTCCGGATGGAACAACCGACCCGGCCTCTTTCACGCTGGGACCCCGCCCGTCGACGGCGCGGGTTCGCGGAGTCGGAGAGGAACGTGGGATGTCAGTACATGTGTCATCGCCCCCGAGGGCGGCTTACCGGTGGCGGTGGGTGGCGCTGGCGGCGTTGCTGCTGGCCGAGGCCATGAATCTGCTGGACTCGACGATCGTGCAGGTCGCCACACCGGCGATCCGGGCCGACCTGGGCGGGTCGGGGTCGGACATGCAGTGGTTCAGTACGGCGTACACCTTGCCTTTCGCCCTGCTGCTGATCACCGGGGGCCGGCTGGGTGACATCGCCGGTCGGCGGCTGGTCTTTCGGATCGGTGTCGCGGGGTTCCTGGCCGCGTCGCTGGCCTGCGCGCTGGCGGACTCGGTCGGCGCGCTGATCTGCTTCCGCGCCGTGCAAGGCGCCGCGGCCGCGGCGATCATTCCGCAGACCATCGGCCTGATCCGCGCCATGTTCGACGGCGAGGAGATGTCCAAGGCCTTGGGCAGCATCGGTCCCGTCATGGGTCTGGCCGCTGTCTGCGGGCCCATTCTCGGTGGCGTGCTGACCCAGGCCGACCTGTTCGGCTCGTCATGGCGGTCGACGTTCCTGGTCAACGTCCCGCTCTGCGTCGCCGTGCTGGCCGTCGCGCCGACCCTGATCGAGGACCACGCGCCGCGGCGGCCGAGTCTCGACCCCACGGGCACCGCACTGGCGATGCTCGGCACCGCCCTGATCGTCTACCCCCTGATCGGGGCCGGGACGGCGCACGTGTCGACGGGGAACTGGGTGGCCATCGGCATCGGCCTGGCGGCCGTCTTCGGCTTCGGCCTGCAGCAGCGACGGCGAGCCAGGCTCGGCCGCAGTTCGCTGGTGGAGACCAGCCTGTTCGCGCACCGCGCCTTCCCGGCCGCGCTGATGACGTCCACCCTGTTCTTCGCGGTGACGACCGGGCTGATGTTCGTCGTGGTCCTGCACCTTCAGCTGGGAGTCGGCGCCGACGCGCGCACCGCGGGCCTGACCATGACGCCTTGGTCGGTATGCCTGGCGGTGTCGTCGTGGGTGGCGGGCGCGTATCTGGTTCCTCGCTACGGGCGGCGGGTGATGTTCGCCGGACTCGCCACGCTGGGGGTGGGCATAGTGGCCGCCATCGCCGTCTACCACGCGGCCTCCCCCATGGCCTACCTCACGCCGTTGCTCGGCGCCCTGGGAGCCGCGGGTCTCGGCGTCGGGGTCTTCACCCCGTCGTTCTTCACCGCCGCGCTGAAACCGCTCAAGCCTCAAGAGATCGGCTCAGCCGCCGGCTTGCTCAACGCCGTCCAGCAACTCGGCGCCACGCTCGGCGTCGCCGTCCTGGGCAGCGTCTACCTCAACGGCTCCACGGCCGGCTCGCCTGGTGGCGCGATCCAGGTGACCTGCTGCGTCGCGGGCGGCCTGCTCGTGGCGAGCTTCCTCTCCGCTGCGCTTATGACGGGGGCCGAGCCGCAGTTACAGGATCTTCATCCCGGGAGTAAAGATGCCCTCCTCGATCTCGACTTGTGACGCAGCGTGATGTACCGATCACCGTTAGGATTCTCGGCATGACAACCCTCCAGGAGCTGGAGATCCGGGTGACGCGCCTCGAAGAGCGCTCGGACAACCAGCGAGAAGACATCCGGGTCATCGGCTCAGAGGCCTCCAAGATCCTTCTGACTCAGGACGAGATCCTGAAGGTCCAGCGTACGCACACGCAGAAAATCGACGTACTGGACGAGAAGTTCGACAGGCTAGACGAGAAGGTCGGCAAACTCGCCACGGTGGTGGGCGGGCACAGTGAGACACTGGCCGGACACACTCAGACACTGGCCGGACACACCCAGACGCTAGCCGGACACACCCAGACGCTAGCCGAGCACACCCAGACACTGGCCGGACACACCCAGACGCTAGCCGGACACACCCAGACGCTAGCCGAGCACACCCAGACGCTGGCCATGCACACTCGGATGTTCGAGACGCTGTTCGCCCACTTCGGCATCCCTCTCCCCACCGAAGAGCCCCAGCACAACTAGTGCAGCGACCACGATGGCAGGGCAGTTCGCCACGCGACCGTCCCGATGCCCGTGACGGTCCGTGGTGGCTGGGGTCCTTTTAGCGGAATACCCCTTCGGGGGACAGGAAGAAGACGGCCCGTCGCGGCACAGGCCCTCTGAAGGGATGCCTCCTCCGGAGGAGGAGAAGAAGACGGCTCGCCGCGACATGGGCCCTATGGAGGGATACCCCTCCGGGGGAGCCGAGGAAGACGGCCCGTCATAGCTGGGGTCCCCATGGAGGGATGCCCCCTTCGGGGGAGAGGAAAAACGGATAGCCGGCTTCGTCTTTTGGTGCCCGGGGCCGGGAGGCCCCGGGCGGCAGGTCGGCCCCTTACTTGTCGGAAAGCTTGTGGCCGCGGAAAATCGGATGGTCGGTCTCCCAGTATCGCCAGCCTTCGACTCTCGATGGAATGTCGGCGATACCGGTGGCGATTCTGACCTCGGCACAGTTGTGGAGCCGGGCCCACTGACCCCAGCCGATGCGGTAACCGAAGACGCGGTACCACATGTTTCCGTACTTGCCGTCGTGGATTGTCTGCGTGTAGTCGTGCCCCGTGAAGATCATGTGCCTCTTCTCCAGGTGTGGCGTGACCTCCCTGGTGAGCGCGCGCAGGATGTCCTCGGTGGTGACCGTGCTGCCGATCGTCTTGGCGACCGAGTCGCTGACCGATTTGGTCTTGATCTTGTCGGCCTCCACGAACGCGAGCACCTCATACTCGTGGTGGACCGAGACGGTCATCGAGCCGCCGGGACCATCGGTGTACCTGGTGCGAGGAATGAAGAAGTTGTGGGGTCTCAGAGAGTGAGCCCTGACGAAGGTTCCCGGCTCGCAGCCATTCCCGCTGTCGGTCAGAACTGGCTTGTGGAACCTATGGAAGAAGTGGTGGTTGCGGTGGAACCGATGATCCGGCAGCGGATCCGCGTTGGCCGGGGTGGTCGTGATGCCCGCAAGCGCCACGGACAGAGGGGCCGCCACGGCCAGCATCATCCGTCTTCTGGCCCGCCACCTCGCCGGGCGGGTCGGTATGCCTGTGGCGTCGGCTCTCGGAGTGTGCGTGAACATAGAGGTACCGTTTCTTTTGGAGCGCGGCCAGCGGTCGCGGCTAACCCATTGGCCGGAAGACGGCCCATTCCTGCCCGCTGAGCAACCCAGCGTGACGATAAAGATGCTTACAGTCACAGCCAGGCTCCCCTCGACGCCACGCCGAAAGGGACTTCCCCGGACAGGGAAAGCAAAGGTGAATAAAGCCTCAGCATCGACTGTCTCGGTTCGGGAGGACACGGCACCAGACGCGACTCGGGGGCCACGCCACCACTACGACAGCCGCTGTGCCTTGCTCAGCAGCCGCTGCGCCACCACCACCAGCGCCAGGAACGCCCCGCTGACTACTTGCTGAAAGGCCGATGTCAGGTTCCCCACCTGGTTGATCAGGCTCTGGATCACGCCCAGCAGCAGCACTCCCGCCACCGTCCCGGTGATCCCGCCCGCGCCCCCGGTCAGCAGGGTGCCGCCGATGACGACGGCGGCGATCGCGTCCAGTTCCAGGCCGATACCCAGGATCGTCACCCCGGACGAGAGCCGTGCCGCGTTCAGCGCGCCGGCGAGGCCGGCCAGCAGGGCCGACATCACGTACACGGTCACCTTGGTACGCGCCACGGGCACGCCCATGAGCGCCGCCGCCTGCTCGTTGCCGCCGATCGCGTAGACGTTCTGCCCGAAGCCGGTGCGTTGCAGCAGCACCATCGCGACCAGCGCCAGCGCCGCGGTGATGTATACGGGGTACGTCAGTCCGAGCAACTCTCCCTGCCCCAAGGCCGCGAAAGCGGGATTTTTCACCAAATAGGTGGTTGCACCCTCATCCGAGATGGCGAGCATCAACCCCCGCACACCCAGCAAACCCGCCAATGTCACGATAAAAGGAGCCATACCGGTGCGAGCTATGACCAAGCCCTGCAGCAAGCCGACGATCCCGCACGTGCCCAGCGGCAGCGCCAGCGCCACGAGCAGGCCGTACTGCGACCCATAGGCCGCCAGCACCCCGCCCAGCACGAACAGCGACCCCACCGACAGGTCGATCCCGCCGCTGATGATCACGAACGTCATCCCGATCGCGATGATCGCCAGGAACGACGACGAGACCACCACGCTGGCCGCGTTCCCCGCCGTGGCGAAGGAGTCGAAAGCCACGCTGCCCACGATCACCAGCAGCGCCAGCACCATGAGCGCCCCGTGCTGCTGAAGCACCCGGCTCACCTGCTCACGTCGCAAAGAAGCAAATGAAGCGGAAGAAGCAGAGGTCATCGGTTCGCACGCTCCCTGGTGGCGTAGACGGCGGCCAGGATGATGACCGCCTGGACCATCTGGGTCCACGACTGCGGCAGATTGTGCTTGATCAACGTAGCCGCGAGCAGTTGCATGAGCAGCGCGCCCATGACCGTGCTGAGCACCCTGATACGCCCGCCGGTGAGCGGCGTGCCGCCGACCACGACGGCGGTGATCGCCGACAGCTCGATGAACAGGCCGAGCGACGTCGGGTCACTGGCCTGTAGGCGGGCCGTGGCCAGCACCCCGGCCAGCGCGGCGAGCAGCCCGGAGATGACGTACACGATCAGCAGCACCCGTTTGACCGGCAGCCCGGACAGCTCGCTGGCCGACCGGTTGCCGCCGATCGCGACGACCTGGCGGCCGAACGTCGTGCGCCGCACCACGAACAGCACGATCAGCGTCAGCCCCGCGGCGATCAGCACGATGACCGGGATCCCGGCCATCGAACTGCTGCCCAGCGCGATCAGGTCCGGGTTGCGGAACTCCACGAGCTGCGGCACCAGGACGTTGGCGATGCCGCGTACGCCCACGAGCAGCGCCAGGGTGGCCACGATCGGCTGGACGCCCACGTAGGCGACCAGGGCCCCGCCCGCCGCGCCGACAATGGCCCCGCCGAGCACGGCGACGATCAGCGCGGGCAACGCGCCGTACCCCAGGTAGAGGGCGACGAGCGCGGCGGCCAGCGCCATGACCGAGCCGACGGACAGGTCGATGCCCTGCGTTCCGATCACCAGCGCCATGCCCAGCGACACGATCACGATGGGCGTGACCTGGACGAACTGGGTGCGGAAGTTCAAGGCGTCGAGGAAGTGCGGTGTGAACAGCACGTTGAACAGCAGCAGCGCCAGCACGGCCGCGTACACGCCGTAGTCCTGCACCCAGGCGAAGATCCGCGGTTTGAGGTCCGCCATCCCCCCGCTCCGAGGGGCCGGTTTCGAAGCGAGCTCAGTCATCAGGTCACTCCACGGTCATCCGCGATCGTTGCCATGATCCTCTCCTCGGTCACCTCGTCGCCGGTCAGCTCCCCGACGACCGCGCCCTCGCGCAGCACCAGGATGCGGTCGGCGCCCTCGACCAGTTCCTCCAGGTCGGAGGAGATCAGCAGCACGCCCAGCCCCTCCTCGGCCAGCTCGTCGATCAGCGCCTGCACCTCGGCCTTGGCGCCCACGTCGATGCCGCGGGTGGGCTCGTCGAGCAGCAGCACCTTGGGGCGGACGGCCAGCCAGCGGGCCAGCAGCACCTTCTGCTGGTTGCCGCCGGACAGCTCCGACACGAGCTGGTTCGGCGAGGCCGCCTTGATGCGCAGCCGCCGCATGAAGATCTCGACCATCCGGTCGATCTTCGCGTCGGACACCACGCCCGCCCTGGCCAGGGCGGGCAGGGCGGCCAGCGCGATGTTCTCGCGGACGGACAGGGTAGGGACGATGCCCTCGGCCTTGCGGTCCTCGGGCAGCAGGCTGACGCCCGCCCTGATGGCCGCGGTGGTGGAGCCGCCGCGCAGCGGCAGCCCGGCCACGAGCACCTGCCCGCCGTCCAAGGGCATCGCGCCGACGATGGCCTTGGCGGTCTCGGTACGGCCGGCGCCGAGCAGGCCGCCGAGACCCACGACCTCGCCGGGCCGTACGGACACGTCGATCCGGTCCAGGACGTGCCGCCGCGTGAGGCCGCGCGCCTCGACGGCCGGTGGCTCCTGGCCGTCGGCGGCGCGGTGGCGGTCGCGGGAGAACCTGGTCAGGCCGTCCGCTTTGACATCGTTCAGGTCGCGGCCCAGCATGAGCGAGATGAGCTTGAGCCGGTCCAGCCCGGCCAGCGGCCCGGTGTGCGCGACGCGGCCGTCGCGCAGCACGGTGACCCGGTCGCACACCTGGTAGAGCTCGTCGAGCCGGTGGCTGACGTACATGACGGCGATGCCCTCGTCGCGCAGCCGCCTGATCACCCCGAACAGCGTCTCGACCTCGCGCGGTTCCAGGGAGGAGGTGGGCTCGTCCATGATGACCACGCGAGCTTCGACAGCCACGGCCCTGGCCAGGGCGACCATCTGCTGGGCGCCGATGCCGAGCGTTCGCAGCGGCCGCCGGACGTCGGTCTCGACGCCGTAGCCGGACAGGACGCGGGCGGCTTCAGCGTACATCTTCGTGGCGTCGATGACCCCGAATCGGCCGCGTGGCTCGCGGCCGAGCAGCAGGTTGCGGGCGACACTCATCATCGGGACGAGGTTGACCTCCTGGTAGATGGTGGAGATCCCGGCGCGCTGCGCGTCGAGCGGCGTGCCGAAGGCGGCGGGCGCGCCGTGGTGGCGCAGCTCGCCGCCGTCGGGATGGTACACGCCGGTGAAGACCTTGATCAGGGTGGACTTGCCGGCGCCGTTCTCCCCCACGAGGGCGTGCACCTCGCCGGGGAGGAGGGCGAGATGCACACCGTCGAGAGCGAGTACGCCGGGGAAGCGCTTGCTGATCCCCTTCGCCTCGAGAACCGCTGCCAACTCAGTACGCCTCACCGAGGGAGTCCTTGGCGTTGGACGTGTCGTAGTCGCGGTCGGAGATGATCACCTTGTCGGGGATGGCCTGGCCGTCGAGGAACTTCCGCGCGGTCTCGAAGGCGAGCGGCCCGAAGCGGGGGTTCGACTCGATGACCGCGTGCAGCCAGCCGTCGGCGATGCCCTGGACGGCGCTGCGGGTGCCGTCCACCGACACGATCTTGATGGTGCCCGCCTCCTTGCCCGCGCCCTTCAGGGCGGTGACGGCGCCGAGCGCCATCTCGTCGTTCTCGGCGTAGATGCCGTTGATGTCGGGGTTGGACTGGATGAGCTGCTCGGTGACCTGCTGACCCTTCTCGCGGGCGAACTCACCGGTCTGCTCGAAGGAGATCGTGATGCCGGGGGCCTTCTCCTTGATCCGGTCCTTGAACCCGTTCGTCCGCTCGGTGGTGACGTTGTTGCCGGGCGCGCCCAGCAGGATGGCGACCTTGCCCTTGCCGGAGAGGGCGTCGATCATCCGGTCGGCGGCCCGCTTGCCCTGCTCGTAGAAGTCGGAGCCGATGAAGGTCAGGTAGTCGCTGCACGCCTTGGCGTTGATCTTCCTGTCGACCGTGATGATCGGTACCTTCTTGGCCGCGGCCTGCTGGAGCACCGGCTCCCAGCCGTCGGAGTTCAGCGGCGCGATGACCAGCAGCTGCGCGCCCTGGGCGATGAGCTGCTGTACGTCGGTGATCTGCTTGGAGAACTGCGACTGGGCGTTGGTGACCTTGAGATTGGCGATGCCGAGCTTGGCCGCCTCGTCCTTGATCGACTTGGTCTCGGCGATGCGGAACGGGTTGGCCTCCTTCTCCGACTGGGAGAAGCCGACGGCGGCCGTCTTGAGGTCGAACTTCTTGCCGCCGAACTGGTCGAGCGTGCACGTCGGCCCGGCCGTGCCGCTGGGGCTCTGCACGACCTGCTGCCCGGCCGTGCTGGTGGCGGCGGGCGCGCTCTGCGGCTCCTCCGCCTTGGCGCAGGCCGACGCGGTCAGGAGTACGGCCAGCGCCAGGCAGGCTGTCCGGAGATTCATGGGGGTTCCTTCCTATCAGGCGCAGGCCGGGCTGATCTGCCCGGTGAGCGCCCGGTTGGCGGCGCTGACCCGCTCCACGTCGGGCTTGGTGACGGCTCTGTCGTAGGTCATGAGGCCGTTGAGCTCGGTCTCGACGTCGGTGGTCTGGGTGTAGATGGCGGCGCTGAGCTGGTCGCAGGCGTGCAGCTTCTGGAGTTCCTGGATCATGCCGACGTAGCGGGTGGTGAGGGCCGCCGGGTCCGGCTCGACCGCGTAGCCCCAGCCGCCGCCCGACCAGGTGTGGCCGATGAGCGGGAGTCCCAGGCCGCCGTACTCGCCGATGACGACCGCGCGGGTGCCGGTGGGCTTTCCGGGGACGCCGGGGCCCGGGTAGATGTGGTAGTCCTTCACGTCGCCGTTGCCGCCGTCCTGGGCGCCGCAGCAGTTGATGCCGCTCATGTTGTCGACGAGGCGCGAGGGGTCCCAGCTCTTGACCAGGTCGGCGATGCGCGCCTGGTCGTACTGGCCCCAGCCCTCGTTGAAGGGCACCCACATGACGATCGACGGGACGCTGCGGTGCTGGTCGACCATCTCCCGCAGCTCGGCCTCGAACTGGGGCTTGTCGCTGGTCCTGAACATGGCGGGCATGTCCTGCCAGACGAGCAGGCCCAGCTTGTCGGCGTGGTAGTACCAGCGGTCGGATTCGACCTTGGTGTGCTTGCGTACGGTGTTGAAGCCGAGCTTCTTGGTCTGCGTGAGATCGTACTTGAGCGCCTCGTCGGTGGGGGCGGTGTAGATTCCGTCTGGCCAGAAGCCCTGGTCGAGGGGGCCGAGCTGGAAGACGGGCTGGCCGTTGAGCAGCATGCGGTTGTTCTTCAGCTCGATGGAGCGCATCCCGAAATAAGACGAAATATCGTCCTTCTTGGTGCGGACCTTCAGGTCGTACAGGAAGGGCTTGTCCGGCGACCACAGCTTGGGGTTCGGGACCGGCAGCCTGAGCTCGGTGCCGACGGGGCCGGTCACGGTGCCCACGACGCGGTGGCCGTCCTTGGCGACCACGGTGGCCGTGCCCGCCGCGCCCTGGACGGTCACGCGCAGCGCCTGGCCCGCGACGTCGGGGACGGTGTCGACCCGCTCGATGTGGTCCTTGGCGACGGGCTCCATCCAGACCGTCTGCCAGATGCCGGAGACGGCGGTGTACCAGATGCCGCTCGGGTCGAGCCGCTGCTTGCCGATCGGCTGCGCGCCGGAGTCGGTCGGGTCGGCGACGCCGACGACGAGCTCCTGCCGGCCGCCGCGCTTGAGCGCGTCGGTGACGTCCACGGTGATGCGGTCGTAGCCGCCCTTGTGCGTGCCGACCTGCTTGCCGTTGACGTAGATCGTGGCGTCCCAGTCGACCGCGTCCAGGTGCAGGAGCAGTCGGTCACCGCTCCACGAGCGCGGCACCTCGAACGTCCTGCGGTACCACATGCGGTCCTCGTGGCGGCCGATGCCCGACAGCTGCGACTCCACCGGGTACGGCACGACGATGCGCTCGGCCAGGTCGCGGCCCGTCGGGGCGGCCTCGCCCTGCTTGGCGGCGGCGAACTGCCAGACGCCGTTGAGGCTGCGCCACCTGTCCCTGACCAGCTGAGGGCGAGGGTACTCGGGCAGCGGGTTCTTTCGGTCGACGTCCTTGGACCAGCGGGTGCTGAGGATGTATGTGGAGTCGTTGAGGACGTACGCGTACGGGAAGGCCGCCACCGGCGTGCCGTCGGCGTAGCTCAGACCGGTGCCGTCGTAGGTGGCGCGGAGTGTGTTGCCCGCCTTTGCCGGAACCGGATATTGCAGCTTAAGCACCACCGTGTCCCGATTTTTCAGGGCTGTGGAGGCTATAGGCCATTTGGTGCCTGCGACCGTCAGCGCCAGGTGGTCGGTCAGGGTGGTCGGCAGCGAGCTCAGGGGCTTGGCGAACGTCAGCGTGGCCAGATCACCGGAGGCGCCGACCGACGCGGCCGCCGGTCCGGGCGGGTCGAACCCGTCCGGCAGCGTGAACGCCGTCGCCGGGACCGCGGCCTTCGGCTGGCTGGGGCTCTGCCAGCGCAGGTGCAGGTTCGCCCCGCCGAAGTGCTCGAAGTACTCGACCTTGACGTCGTAGTCCTTGCCGGCCTCCAGCACGATGGGGATGCCCACCTGCTCCCTGTCCCAGTCGTCCACCCAGTGGTCGATGACGGCCTTGCCGTCCACCCAGAGCCGGAAGCCGTTGTCACCGATGATCGAGAAGGTGTATGTCTCGGAGTACGCGGGCCGGATCTTGCCGGTCCACCGGACGGTGACGTCGTCCTCCCGGCCGGCCAGCAGCTTGAACACGGGGTTGAGATCGCCCTGTTCGAGGCTCGGATCCACGACGCTGGCCTTGAGCTCGCCGAAGTCGAACGCGCCGGGCGCCGAGGCGAGGTAGTAGTCGCCGCGCAGCCCGTGCCGTTCGGCCGCGGCGCCCGCGGGGGTGGGAACCTGCCATAACACGGCCAGCAGCACGGCGATCATAGCCGCGAGTGACTTTCGCACGGAGTGTCCTTTCACGCTGGGGGGCGGAGGGAGCAAGCGGAGGACCGCGGGATGACGACCGGACAGACAAGACGCATGGCATGTCCTTCGATCAGGATCGGACAGGTTATGACCCTGCCTGGCTCCCAAATAAGCACCGATGGACCGAGCCGGTCAAGATTTCCGATCAAATTCGTTCTCATATGATCAGAGGTGAGCCGGAGTTGAGCATTCGACTATGATCGGGACGTGAGCGACACGCAGAGCGACGGCCGACGGCCGGTGTTCGCCGCAGAACGCCGGCAGCGCATCCTCGAATTGGTGCGCGCCAACGGCGCCGTGTCCTTGCGCGAACTCGCCCAGTCCGTGCACTCCTCCGAGGTGACCGTCCGCCGCGACCTGCGCGCGCTGGAGTCGGAGGGCCTGCTCAACCGCCACCACGGCGGTGCCACCCTGCCCGGCGAGCTGTCGCGGGAGGCGGGCTACGCGCACAAGGTCTCGCTGGAGTCCGCCGAGAAGGGCGCGATCGCCGACCTCGCCTCGGCGCTGGTCGAGGACGGCGACGCCATCGTGATCGGCCCTGGCACCACCACGCAGGAGTTCGCCCGCCGCCTGACCAGGCACGCCGAGCTCGCCGTGGTGACCAACTCCCTGCTCGTCGCCCAGGTTCTGGCCGGTTCGCCGCGGATCGAGGTGATGCTGACCGGCGGCACGCTGCGCGGCTCGATCCTGGCCCTGGTGGGCAGTGCGGCCGAGCACTCGCTGTCCGGACTGCGGGTGCGCCGGGCGTTCATCTCCGGCAACGGGCTCACCGCCGAGCGCGGCCTGTCCACGCCCAACATGCAGGTGGCGGGCGTCGACCGGGCGCTGGCCGCGGCGGCCGAGGAGGTCGTGGTGCTGGCCGACCACACCAAGATCGGCGTCGACACGATGGTGCAGACCGTCGCCGCCGAGCAGATCGACCACCTGGTCACCGATGAGGGCGCCCCCGGCGACGTGCTCGACGAGCTGAGCGGCAGGGGCGTCAGGCTGCACGTCGCCCGGATCTGATCGAATGTGACACTTCTGTTACTGGATTGTTTCCTACCGCGACCACGATCGAGGCGGAGGCAACCGTGCTACAGGTGGCTGGAGTTCTCAAGACGTTCCAGGGCGTGACCGCGCTCGACCACGTCACGCTCTCCGTGCGCCCCGGCGAGGTGCACGCGCTGATCGGCGGTAACGGCGCCGGCAAGTCCACCCTGGTCAAGGTGCTCTCCGGCGTGTGCCAGCCGGACGCGGGCCAGCTGCGCTACCTGGGCGAGCCCGTCAGGTTCGGCAGCCCGGCCGAGGCCAGGCGGGCCGGCATCGCCACCATCCACCAGGAGACGAACCTCGTCCCGACCATGAGCATCGCCCGCAACCTGCTGCTCGGCCGGGAGCCGCGCGGCCGCCTCGGGCTGATCGACTTCACGGCCACCAACGCCAGTGCCGAGCGGATCCTGGCCGAGTACGGCCTGCGCACCGACGTCCGTAGGCCCCTGGGCACGCTGGGCGAGGGGGCCAGGCAGCTCGTGGCCCTGGCCAGAGCGGCCACCGCGGACGCCCGGCTGGTCATCATGGACGAGCCCACCTCGGCACTCGAACACGCCGAGCTGGAGACGCTGTTCGGCGCGGTGGCCCGGCTGCGCGACGAGGGCCGCTCGGTCGTCTACGTCACCCATCGGCTGGAGGAGCTGTACGAGGTCTGCGACCGCGTCACCGTGCTGCGTGACGGCCGCGTCGTACACACCGGCCCGCTGGCCGGATTGGATCGCCTCCGGCTGGTGTCGCTCATGCTCGGCAGGCCGTTCCACCCCGTCCAGGAGCCGTACTCCGCTGCCCAGCCCGACGAACCAGGCGACGACCCCGTCCTGGAGGCGAAGGGGCTCACCCGCCACCACGTGCTGGACGGCGTGTCGCTGGCGGTGCGCGCGGGCGAGGTCGTCGGCCTCGGCGGCCTGCTCGGCGCCGGACGCAGCGAGACCGCCAGGGCGATCGCGGGTGTCATGCCGGTGGACGCGGGCCAGGTGACCGTGGCCGGGGCGGCGGCCCGCAAGTGGTCGATCAGGAGCGCCATCCGCGCCGGCGTCGGCCTCGTGCCCGAGAACAGGAAGACCGAGGGCATCATCCCGACCCTCTCGGTGCGCGACAACATCGCCCTGGCCGCGCTCCCCCGGCTGTCCCGCGCCGGAATCGTCTCCGACGCGCAGATCGACGGCATCGTGGCGACCTTCATGAAGCGGCTCGGCATCAAGGCCGTCTCACCCCGGCAGCCCGCGGGCGAGCTGTCGGGCGGCAACCAGCAGAAGGTGCTGCTGGCCCGCTGGCTGGCCATGCACCCCAAGGTGCTGCTGCTCGACGAGCCGACCCGCGGCGTCGACGTGGCCACCAAGCTGGAGATGCAGGCGCTGCTCGACGAGCTGGCCGTCGACGGGCTGGCCATCCTGCTGATCTCCTCGGACGTGGCCGAGCTGGCGGGCAACTGCGACAGCGTGGTGGTCCTGCGCGACGGCGCGATCAGCGAGCAGCTCAACGGCGCCGAGGTGACCGAGGATCGGCTGCTCGCGGCCCTGGCGAAGGCTTAGCTCCCCGCCAGGCGCTCAGGCTTGGTGGCCACGATGATCGCGTACCCCATCTCCGGCGTTTCGATGAGCCGGGCCACGAACGACGGTGGCTTGATCACGCCGTCGTACTCTGGGAACTCCTCACGCAGTCCGGCGATTCTCTCGACGATGCGATGCAGTGTCGGAGACATCGTGTGTTCGGAGATGTCGATGATCTCTCTCAGCGCGAGTCTTGAATTGCTGCGCGCACGGGGCCATGCTCTGCGTCGTACTCGACACCAGGATCGGCTTGCCTACCTACGGCGAGCACATCGCGGTCGAACTGACCGCCGAGAGCAGGAAGGCCCTTTACGTCGCGGAGGGGCTCGCCGCCGGATTCCTCGCGCTGACGAAGGAGGTGACCGTCTCGTATCTCTGCTCCAGCCTCTATTCGCCGAGCACGACCGTGTCCATCAACCCGCTGGACCCGGAGCTGAACGTGCCCTGGCCGCGGGAGCACGAATTCATTCTCTCCGACATGGACAGGACCGCTCCTTCCCTGCGCGAAGCCGAGGAGCGCGGGCTGCTTCCGCTCTATCGCGATTGCCAGGCCCGATACGCGGAACTCGACGCGACGGCCGATGCTTGTCCATGATTCTCGGCATCCGAACCGCCCTCAGCGAACGCGCCGTTCACGCGCCCCTCGTGCGGGAGTCCGGTCCGGAGAGCGGGAGCACACTCAGTACACCGAAATGTGCGGGTGGTCGTAGTGGTTGGCCGTGGTGCCGCCGCGGTCTGACATCGTGCGCCAGGCACCGGTCCTGGCGTGCCAGATCCGCTGGCGGTAGATGATGTACATGATGCCCAGCCGCTTGGAGTTCTTGATCGCCCAGGCGGCGATCTCGTTGCCGCGCGCCACCTCCGCGGCCGTCGGCATCGAGCCGCCGCGACTCAGCATGAAGTCGCACGCCCTCCCGAGCGGGTGCTCGCCGCCGTCCTGGATCGCCCGGTAGCAACCGATTCCATTGGGTACGGCGAAGCGCTCCTTCACGAGGGTCTTGACCAGGCGCATCCGGGGAGTGATGTTGTCGGAGCCCCCGGGAAGCTGCGGGACCCAGGTGCCGTCCGACCGCCGGACGCCGGGCGCCTGGTAGAGCTTGTCGATCTTGTCCTTGATCTTCTTGATCAGCTGCTCGGCCTTGTCCTTGCGTTTGCCGAGGTCCGCGACCTGGTCGCCGAGCTCCTTGGCGCGGGCGGCCGCCTCCCCTTCAGCCTGCTTGCGGTCGTCCCTGACCTTGGCGAAGCCGGCCAGCCTGGCGCTCTGCTGGTCGACCAGGTGGTTGGAGAGCGCGAGGCGGCTCATGAGCGCGGAGGGGTCCTCGTTCGCCGAGAGCATGGTGGCGGGGCTCGGGGGGCCGCCGTTGGTGTACTGGGCGACGGCCATCAGCCTGAGCTCGGCCGACTCTCGGTCATAGACCTCCTGGGCGGCGGCCAGCTTGTCCTGGGCGGCCTTCTCCGCCTTCTCGGCCTTCTGGTGGGCGATGCGGCCGTTGTAGTACTCGGTGATCAGCTTGTCCGACTGCTTCCCCAGGGCGGCCAGCTCCTTCTTGAGCTGCTTGATCGTCGGCTTGGGGGCCGCGTGCACGGGCGTGGCCAGGCTCACTAACAGGAACACCGCCGTGATCATCGCGGTGAGCGCGTTGGTGAGGATCGGACGGCGCCGCCGGTCGGCGGGGCATGCAACCGCCACACTTCTCCTTCGCCCGAACTGCGGGGCCCAGAAGTACGCCCCCTATCCGAGGCTAGATAGTAGGGGATCACCTGTATCGGTCGGCAAATCAGCAAATTTTGGTATGGGCGAAATGTCGGGCGGTGGGGCGGCAAGCGGGCGCTTGGGCGGGCTCGCGCGGTACAGCGGTCTCCGTAGTACAGCGGTCTCCGCGAACGCCTCGCTGCCGGCGGGCGGCGCGGATCACGGCTTGTCGATGTCCGGCGGAGGACAGGACGACGTGTGCGAGGACCGCGCCCGCCTGGCTCTGCGGACGGCCCAGTGGCGGCCGAGCAGCGCGGAACCGGGGACCAGCACGGAGCCGAGCAGGCCGCTCCCGAGCCCGAGACCGAGGTCGACGTCGAGCAGGCCGTCCTTGCCCTTGAGCACGGGTACGTCGATCGACACCTTGACCGAAACCGAGACCAGCGGCCCGGCGGCCTTGGTCGGAGCGGGGGCCTGGGTGTCCGGGGGGCTGGTGGTGGCCGGGCGGGCGGAGGGCTTGGGCTCGCTGGTGGCGGGCTTCGTCGGCGACGCCTGCTTGGTGGGCGGCTGGGTGGTCGGTTTGGAAGTGGCGGGTGCGGAGGTGGCTGGGCGCGTAGTCCGCGTCGGCTCCGGCCTGCGGGTGGGCTCCTGCGAGCGGGTACGGGTGGGCTCCTGCGAATGGGTGCCGGTGGGCTCGGTGGGCTCGGTCTGGTCCCCGGTGACCACCGGGTCCGCGGCGTCGGTGGTGGGCGGGGGGCTGGCGAGGTCGCTGGGCACCGGGGTGCGGATGGACGGCTCCGCGGTACCGGATGGCGTGGGGATCAGGGCCGACTCGGCGGGCGCGCTGACCGGCGGGAGCCCGGCGAGGCGCTCCGCCGGCGCGTCGTTCCAGATCACGAACGCCGACGCCACCGCGGCGGCGGTCGCGACCACCAGGCCGCCCGTCACCGCGAACTTGGTCACCGGCGCGAGCGCGCTGCTGAACAGGCTCGTGCCGCCGTTCCCCGACGTGGGCAGCGGCCGCGACAGAGGTAGCAAAGAGGTCAGCGGGACGGTCAGCAGGCCGAGCCCTGCGCGGCCGCGTACCTCCCAGCCGGTGCCGTAGGCGGAGTCGGCGACCTCCTCCAGCTCCGCCAGGAACGCCTCGGCCGACTCCGGCCGTTCGGCGGGGTCCTTGGCCAGGCCGTGCCCGACCAGCGCCCGCATCGGCTCCTCGATGTCGGCCAGCGGGGGTTCGGCGTGCTGGTGCTGGTAGGCGAGGGCGGCGAAATTGTCCGCGATGAACGGCCGGTGCCCGGACAGGCACTCGAAGAACACCACGGCCGCCGCGTACACGTCCGACGCCGACCCCGCCGGGGCGTCCGCCCACTGCTCGGGGGCCATGTAGGAGGGGGTTCCGGCGAGTGGGGCGTTCTCGCCGGTGTGGGCGGCGACGCCGAAGTCGACGAGCTTGCTCTGGCCGTCCTGGGAGACGATCACGTTCTCGGGCTTGAAGTCACGGTGTACGACGCCGTGCCGGTGCGCCTCGGCCAGCCCGAGCAGGGCGCCCTTCAGTACGGCCAGCGCCGCCTCGGGGCCGGTGGCGCCCGCGTGCTGCAACAGGCGGCGCAAGGTGATGCCGTCCACCAGCTCCATCACGATGCAGGCGTCGTCGTGGCCTTCGACGTAGTCGAGCAGGCGGGCCGTGTGCGGGCTGTCGAGCTCGCGGATCAGCCCGGCCTCGGCGCGGAAGCGTTCGACGAACAGCTCGTCGTCGCGTAATCGCGCGGCGAGGTGCTTGATCGCCACAGGCGTCCCGTCGGACGTGCGTAACGCGAGCATCACCCGTCCGGTCCCGCCGTGTCCGAGTTCCCGAATTTCGGTGTAGCCGGGAACATCCATCGGGGGGACCTCCAGAGACGGATAAAGATCCTTTCACCCGACGCTATCCCGTGGTAACACCCCGTGTCGAGAGTGCTACCGGCCTCTGCCTCAATCGGTATTTTTACTACTTCTCATAGTAGGTCAGGCAGCTGGAATGGAGGGGCGCGGCGAGGAGGCGGGGACGTCAATAGGTCAGGCGGCCGGAACGGAGGGGGTCTGGGCGAGGAGGCGGCGGATGTTCCGGGCGGCGGTGCGGCCTGCACGGTTGGCGCCGATCGTGCTCGCCGAAGGGCCGTAGCCGACGAGTTGCAGGCGCGGCTCGGCGATCACCTCGGTGCCGTCCACCCTGATCCCGCCCCCTGGCTCGCGCAACCGCAGTGGGGCGAGGTGGTCGAGTGCCGAGCGGAAGCCGGTGGCCCAGATGATCGTGTCCGCTTCCACGTACCGTCCGTCATCCCAGCTCACCCCGTCGGCGCTGATGCGGCCGAACATCGGCAGCCGCTCCAGCGCCCCCTTGGCCAGCGCCTGCCGGACGACCGGCGTGTACCCGAGCCCGGTCACGGCGACCACGCTCTGCGGCGGCAGCCCGGCGCGTACCCGCGCCTCGACCAGGGCGACGGCGTCGCGGCGCGCGTCCTCGCCGAAGTCGTCCAGCGGGCGGAACACGGGCGGCCGGCGGGTGACCCAGAGCGTGCTCGCGGCGAGGCCGGCGATCTCGGAGAGCACGTGCGCGGCCGAGGTCCCACCGCCAACGACGACCACCCGCCGCCCGGCGAACTCCTCCGGCCCCCGGTACGCCGCGTAGTGCAGCTGACGGCCGCGGAAGGAACGCGCGCCCGGATAGTACGGCCAGTACGGGCGGGTCCAGGTGCCGGTGGCGTTGACCACGGCCCGCGCCGCCCACTCCCCCGCCCCGGAGGTGACGAGGAGCCGCCCGCCCTCCCCCGGCGCCACGGCCGTCACCTTGACCGGCCGTAGCACAGCGAACCCGAGCTCCCGCTCGTAGTCCGCGAAGTACTCGGAGACGACCACGGCGGCGGGCCGCCGCCCATCGGCCCCGGACAGATCAGCCCGACCAGCTCCGGGCGAGGCGGCCACCGGTGGATCGGAGCGCCGTGCACCGGGAAGGTCGAAGATGCCGTGCACTTTGTCCATGGTCAGCGACGGCGACCGGTGCCGCCATGCCCCGCCCGGCCCGTCGTCCGCGTCCAGCACCAGCGGCTCGAAGCCGAACCGGCGCAGGAAGTACGCGCCCGACAGCCCGGCCTGCCCGGCCCCGATCACCACGACGTCGATCTCGTCCACGTACGGATGCAACCGGCGAACCCCCGGCGCTCTTCCCGGAACGAGCGCAGCGTCCCGGGAAGAGCGATCGGGGCCGCGGCGGCCGCCCCCGCGTCACCACCGCGGCCCCCGCCGGTCGAACCCCGCCCCTCGGCAGGGCCGCCCAGCAGTCATTGGGCCCGCCATACCGTCAACCCATCAGACGGCAAGCCCGTCAGAGGGGCGTCCCGTCAGACCGTCGATCCATCAGAAGTCCGGCCCGTCAGACGGGCGGCGGGACGGTGTGCAGGCTGCGCGGCGTGACCGAGCGCGCCAGCCGGTACGCCGCCGCGGCGTCCACGAGCCCCGCCCCGGTCGCCCCGTCGAAGCCCTCCCCCGCGAGCTCCCCCGTCCCGCTCTTTCCGTCGACGACGTCCCGCGCCGAGGCCCTGAGCAGCGCCTTCACCAGGTCGGGCGACAACCCCGGCTGGACCTGCTTGAGCAGCGCGCACACCCCGGCGATCTGGGGCGCGGCGGCGCTGGTGCCGCTGATCACGCTCCAGCCGTCGTCGGGCGCGGTGCCGTCCTTGACCGGGTAGCCGGGACCGGCCAGCGAGGAGTCGATGACATCGCCGGGCTCGGTCGGCAGCATGATGTAGAGCGCCCTGGGCTGCCGTCCGACCAGCCCGCAGACGTCGGGCACGTGCCGGCCCGGATAGATGAGGCTGTCGAAGCTGCTCGCATAGTCGGACGCCTCCATCTTGAACTCCCCGTTGACCTGCGTCTCCTCCACGTACACGCCGCCCGCGGCGATGACGTCGGGCATCATCGCGGGGAAGGAGATGTGGCCGTTGCCCGCGGAGAAGCAGACCGTGATGCCGCGCACCCGTACGGCCTCCAGCACCGCTAACTCCAGCGGCCGCAGGAAGTTGGGCAGCCCGGTGAGCCCGTTGAGGTCGTAGCCCCAGCTGTTGGTCAGAACAGCGGGCGACAGGTCGGCGGCGGTCTTGAACGCGAGCGTGGCGTTGCCGCCCATCTTCACCCCGACGAAGTCCACGTCGCGCGCGCAGGCGAAGATGTTGGCCGCCTCGGCCGTGCCGTGGCCGTACTCGTCGTGGTCCACGCGGGCGGCGTCCGGCGCGAGGGTGGCGTTGTAGTTGTAGCCGTGATGCGGATAGAAGGGATGCTTGTAGAAGCCCGTGTCGACCATGGCCACGAACACCCCCCGGCCGGTCACCCCCCGCTCGTGCACGTGGCAGGCGCGCAGGAGGAGCCCGACATCGTCCGGCACGCGCAGGTGGTGATAAGAGACCCTGGGCGGCAGCGGCGAGCCGTAGAACTGCGGTGGCGCCTGCGGGTAGGCCCGTTCGACCAGCGGCTCCAGGTCGGCGGGCAGCGTGAACGGGACCCCGGACACATGCGAAAGATAGGAGACTTCATCACCCGGCTCGGCGGCCGGCGCGCCGCGCAGGGTGTGCGGCCTGACGGCCACGCGGGTGTTGAACGTCTCCTCCCACAGCCGGCGCGGGCCCTCCGCACTGATGGAGAACGTCCCGACGTGCCGGACGACGAACCCTCTGCGCTGCAGCGCGAGCGCGGTCTGCGCGGCCCGCTCCGGCGGCGGCATGAGGTCGTCCAGACCCGCCGCCTGTACGGCCGACGACTCGGCGAACATGGAGGCCCGGCCCGGCGGCCGCACCACTGCCTCGAAGTGGACGGTGGACTCGCGGCGTTCGATGATCGTGGTCATGCTTCCCCCTCGGGGCATGTCAGTGGGTCAGTGCAGGTCGGGAGGCCCGGCGAGATGGATCCCTGTGACAAGTCCCCGCAGTTCGCGAGGGATGGCGGGCTCAGGCAGGCCGAACGTCCGCTCCCAGACCTCTTCCGGTGCGCTCACGCTGATCGTCGGGCCGAGGTGCAGAACGCGCAGGCCGAGCCGGCTCAACACGGCCGCCGCCTGGTGCCGTCGTCCCGGCACCGGCTCCACCTCGGCGGAGATGACCCGGTGCTCCGGGGACGCGTCCGTGAAATCCGGCATGTCCCCAGAGTCGGGTCCGTGAGCGAATCCGGCCTCAGGTGACGGCTGAGGGCTAACCCTCAATGCTGAAAGCTGACAACGCTGAAGGCTAACCCTGAATGGGGCTCCTGCCACGGGCCAGAATTCGCTCGGCCCTCGCCCGGCAGGCGTCGGCCGACTCCTGCTCTACCAGCACCTCGTACGCCTGCGCGAGGTCGAGCAGGGTGCCCGCGACGTCGGGATGGCCACTCCCCAGCACGCGCTCGGTGCCCGTGAGCGCGCTGCGCAGCAGGTCCCGCGCTTCGGCGGCCCGGCCGTCGGCCAGCATGGCCTGGCCCAGCCGGCGGACGCCGAGGTGGACGTGGGCGTGGTCGTCGCCGTAGGCGTTTCTGAACACCTGGATCGCCCGCTCCTGGTGGTCCCTGGCCAGCTTCGGCTCGCCGGTGTCCAGGTAGACCAGGCCGAGGTTGGTCAGCGGCATGCCGACCTCGCCGTGGCCGGGGCCGTAGCAGAACTCCAGGATCGACAGCGCCCGCTCGTGGCTGACCCTGGCCTCCTCGAAGTGGCCCGACAGGCGCAGCGCGTACCCGAGCTTGTCGAGCGTGTGGGCGACCTCGGGGTGCTCGTCGCCGTACACGGCGGTGAGCATGGACGCGGCCTGCTCCTGCAACTTGACGGCCCGTTGCGGGCGGCCGGTGTCCTGGACTATCAGCCCCAGCCCGGACAGGGTGTGCGCGACGTCCGGGTGGTCGGGGCCGAGGATCGTCCGGGCGGTGGCCAGCGCCTTGGTCAGCCATTCCTGGCCGGCGCGCAGGTCGCCGGCCGTCCACGCGGCGAAGCCCAGCTCCCGGCTGACGCGGGCGATCTCCCTGCGGTCCGGCTCCTGCCGGGCGGTCAGGATGGCCAGGGCGCGTTCGAGGGTACGCCTGGCCTCGGGCAGGCGGCGCTGGCAGACCAGCACGTTGCCGAGCCGTCGCAGGACCCGGGCCACGGCCGGGTCGTCGCCGCCCAGGGCGCGTTCGGCCAGCACCAGCGCCTGTTCCTGGGCGGCGCGGGCGCCGTTGACGTCGCCGGTGAGCTCCAGCAGGTTGCCGTGGTCGGACAGCACGGCCGCCAGGTCGGCGTCGGCGCCCGGCTGGCGCCTGACGAGCCGCAGCGCCAGCTCGAACAGCTCCTGCGCCCGCTCGAACGCCGCCCGTACCGTGAGGTAGTGGCCGGAGCCGCAGAGCATGCGCGGCAGACCGGACACGGCGATGTCCGCGCTGTCGGCCTCCTGGCCGAGGTGGATGACGTCGGGGATGACGCTGTCCCAAGTGCGCCAGGTGGTGGGGTTCTCGGCGTCGGCGGGCACGATCGAGCTCAGGATTTTGACGGCGCAGGTCACCCAGGTACGCCGTTCCTCGTCGGGCAGCCTGGCCCAGACCGCCGCCTTGACGAGCGGATGCATGCGCAGCCGTCCCCTGTCGCGCTCGACGAGCGAGTGGCGCAGCAGGTGGGCGATGGCGTCCTGCAGGGCCAGCTCGTCCTCGACCGCGTCCCTGAGAGCGGGCGGCAGGACCCCGGGCATGGAGTCCAGCAGGTCGAGCGAGACGCCGCCGGGGCCCAGCGTCGCGCACAGGTGCAGCAGCTCGATGGCGACCGGCGAGGCCTGCGCGACCCGCTCGAAGGCAAGCTGCCAGACCGTGGCGAACGCCTTGTCGCGGGTGAGCAACTGGTCCGCCCGGCGGCGGAACAAGTCGCCGTACTCATCCAGCTTCATGCCGGTCTGCTCGCTGTAGGCGGCGGCCTGCTCCAGCGCGAAGGGCAGGTCACCGAGCTGCTCGGCCAGCGTCCAGGCACCGCTGGTCCTGGCCACGCGGGTGGACAGGAAATCGACTGACTCGGCCCGGGAGAAGGAGCCCACGCGCACGCCCACGGCCAGCTGGCCCCAGGCGGGGTTGCGCGAGGTCACGATGACGTGCCCGGCCCGCAGGGACGACAGGAACGCCTCGATCAGCGTGCCGTCCTCGACGTCGTCGAGGATGAGCAGCCAGCGGTCCATCCCGGCCAGGCGCTCGGCCAGCGCGGCCAGGATCTCGCCGCGATCGGCCTGCTGACGTACGCCCAGGCGCAGCGCGAGCTCCGCCAGCACGCTCCAGAAGGCCACGGGCTCGGCGGCCTGCGCCTCCCAGACCACGTCGTAGTCGGCGGCGTGCCGGTGCGCGTACTCCAGGGCGATCTGCGTCTTGCCGGTGCCGCCGAGCCCGTGCAGCGCCACCACCCGGGGCGGCGGGCGCGTCGTCGGCTCGGTCAGCGCGCCCTCGATCTCGGCCAGGATCGTCTGGCGGCCGGAGAACACGTGGTTGCGCGAGGGCAGGTTGATGATCCGCCGCGGCGGGGCGTCCTGGCGCGGCGGCGGGGCGGGGCTGCCGTCGAGTCCCGGATCGTGCAGCAGGATCGCCTGGTGGGTGGCCTGCAGCGCCGGGGCGGGGTCCACGCCGAGCTCCTCGGCCAGGATCCGGCGGACCCGGTCGTAGACGTTCAGCGCGTCGCCCTGCCGCCCGCACCGGTAGAGCGAGCGCATGAGCTGGGCGACGGAGCGCTCGCGCAGCGGATGCTCACTGACGCGCTGCTCCAGCCGCGGCAGCGCCTCGGCGTGCCGTCCCAGGGCCAGCTCGGCGTCGGTCCTGCCCTCCTCGGCGCTGAAGCGTAACTCCTCGAGCCTGATGGCGTCGCACTGCGCCCACGGCTCGGTGGCGAACTCCGTCAGCGCCGGACCGCGCCACAACTCCAGCGCCTGGCTGTACAGCGCCACGGCCCCCGCCCAGTCCTGCTGGGCCAGCGCGCGGGCGCCCTGCTCGACCAGCCGCTCGAAGCGGAAGGCGTCCACCTTCTCCGGTTCGACGACGACGCGGTAGCCGGAGCCGTAGGACTGCAGGATGTCGGCGCCGTTGAGCGCCTTGCGCAGCCGTGACACGTGCGCGTGCAGCGCGCTGAGGGCGCTCTTGGGCGGTGTCCCGCTCCAAACGTACTCGATGAGCTGGTCAGAGCTGAGGACCTCACCCTGGTGGAGGAGCAGGACTGCGAGAATGGCCATCCGCTGCGGTCCGCCGAGCGCGACGGAGTCGCCCTCGATCAGGACGTCGAACGTGCCCAGAATCCGGATGTCCACGCCTCTCCTCTCCTCTTGCCTGCGACTGTAACCCGGTTCAGATTGGGCAGACAGGCAGGAATACACAGCCAAGGAGCCCGGCGCCATGGCGAACATCGACGAGATCATCGGCCAAGCCCCGCCCCGAAGCATTTGGGAGGCCGTCTGGCCCCAGCGTGAGAGCTACCACCCGTCGCCGTCCGACTGGCGGGACGAGGTCATCTATTTCCTGCTGCCCGACAGGTTCAGCGACGGCCGCGAGCACCAGCGCGAGCTCGTCGACCGGGCCCGGCCGGCGAACTCCCGCCCGGCCGGGTGGATGTGGAACCAGTGGGCGGCCTCCGGCCGGGACCGCTTCCAGGGCGGCACCCTGCGGGGGGTCATCTCCAAGCTCGGCTACCTGCGCGAGCTCGGCGTGACCGCGCTGTGGATCGCGCCCGTGTGGAAGCAGCGGCCCGTCACGACCGTGGACGGCGTCCCCGCGCCGGACGACCCCCACGGCTACTCCATCCAGCACTTCCTGGACGTCGACCGCAGATTCGGCACCCGCGAGGACCTGGTGGAGCTGGTCGGCAAGGCCCACGAGCACGGCATCCGCGTCATCCTCGACATCCTCATCAACCACAGCGGCGAGAACTGGGACTACGACCTCGGCACCCCGGGCTCCCCCCAGTACGTGGTCCGCCCGCCGTACGCGGGCCGGGACGGGAAGCTGCCGTTCGGCGCCTGGCGTGACGGCACCGGCGGGCGCCTGCCGCACGGCACCGCGCCCACCGAGCCCGACCACGGCGTGTGGCCGAACGAGCTGCACGACCCCGACGCCTACACCAGGGCCGGCGGCGACGGGCTCGGCTGGGGCCAGGGCGGCGACGACGAGCCGGACGCGCCCTACCGGCGGGCCGACTGGTTCAGCCGGGACCTCGACCAGTCCAAAGAGCTCCAGACGCTCATCCGGATCTGGACCTACTGGATGGCGCTCACCGACATCGACGGCGTGCGCATCGACACGCTCAAGCACGTGCCGCCGCGCGACGCCACGCTGTTCTGCGGGGCGCTCAGGGAGTTCGCCGACGGGCTGGGGAAGGCGAACTTCCTCATCGTGGGAGAGGTCGGCGGCGGCGACACGATCGAGGAGCGGTACCTGGACCTGATCGGGCGCAATCTGAGCGCCGTCCTGGAGACCGGCGAGACGCGGCGGCTCCTGCGCGATGTCGCGCTCGGCCGGGAGGACTTCCCCTTCCCCGACGCCGTCGAGGAGTTCTTCCGCAGGTTCGCCACGCAGGGGGTCTCTCATCGCTCTCTCGGTTCCGTCTACGTCTCGATGGTGGACGATCACGACGATCTGTCGATCGATCCCCAGCTCCGGTTCGGCGCGCTGACGCCACCGGGCCACAGTGAGCCCGATCCCCGCCAGGTCACGGTCGGGGTGGCGCTGTTGCTGTACTCGCTGGGCATCCCGTGCCTCTACTACGGCATCGAGCAGGGGCTGACGGGCCCGGAGGAGAGCGAGCGGGGGTGGCTCATGGGCGAGGGCTGGGGCCGCCGCGAGCTGTCGGGGGATCGGTATCTGCGGGAGGCCATGTTCGGGCCGGAGCATCCGCGCAAGGCGGGCGCCGCCGGGCGGCCCGTCGATGGCGAGTCGCCGACCGCGGCGCACCTGTTCGACATGGATATGGTCGGGTTCGGCCCGTACGGCACCACGGGCCACCACGTCTTCGACCAGGACAACGAGATCTACCAACGGATCAGGATGCTGCTGGCCGCGCGGGCGGCCCACCGGGCGCTGCGGGCCGGGCGGCAGTACCTGCGCAGGCTCGGCCGGGCCGACGGCGGCTACGCGCTCCCCCGGCCCGGCGACGTGCTGTGCTGGTCGCGCGTACTGGCCGGGACCGAGGTGGTCTGCGTGGTCAACCCGAGCCTGACCGAGACGCGCGGCGCCCTTGTCGAGATCGACGGCGCCCTGAACGCCCGCACGCAGGAGCTCACCGTGGTCGCCAACACGGCCGAGATCGGCGGGGTGACGAAGCACCCGCTCAGGTCGGCCGTGACCGTGCTGCCCGGCCCGGGTGCCTCGCGCCACATCGAGCTGCAGGATCTGCCTCCCGCGTCCGCGCTGGTCCTGACGAACCAGCCCGTCAACTAAATCCGGCTCAACCAGAAAGGTGGTCCGCCAACCGCATCGCCAAGGCCGTGAGCGTCAGCGAGGGGTTCGCGGCCGGCGATGTCGGGAAGACCGACAGGTCGCAGACGTAGAGGTTGTCGTGCCCCCACGCCTTCAGGTCGGGGTCGACCACGCCCATGCCGGGGTCCTCGCTCATCCGCAGCGTGCCGACCTCGTGACCGACCGCCCCGAGATCGGCGGCGAACGGCTCCGAGGCCGCCGGGTCGCCGCCCATGATGCGGATGATCCGGCCGCCGATCTCCCGCACCGCGGCGAGGTAACCGGGGATCTCGACCGGCTTCATCGTGATCACCGGCCGGCCGGTGTCCGGGTCCAACTCGACGGTGTTGCCGTCGAGCAGCGGCACCGAAGGGAAGAAGACGATCTCGCAGTCCATCCTGGAGACGTCCGCGTGCGCCGGGACGGCGTCCTCGTCCACCCGGTACTGGTTGAGCCCCACACCCATCTCCACCACCACGTTGAGCGGCATCGCGCCGACCGAGCCGCGCAGCAGGATCTTGACCGAGTCGTGCGCGGCGTACCCGGGCGCGTCGCTCGGCAGCGTGAACTTCCAGACGTACGTGGGGTGGTCGGTGATCCCCTTGCCGACCCACTCGTTGTCGACCCGCGCCCGGCGGGCCAGCACGGCGCTGCCCACGGTGCCGGCCGCCATGATCACCCGCCCGCCGTCGGCCACCCGGAACACCCGGTCCTTCCCGGCGATCAGGTCGCGGGCCCGCACGGCCGCCACCCTGGTCCGGCCGCCCGAGCGGTCCCACTCGAACCCGACGACCTCGTGGTTGAGGTTGACGTGCAGGCTCTTGTTCCAGCCGTCGCGCAGGCGGTCCTCCATCAGCAGCGCCGCCGTCGAGAAGATCCCTGAGGGGATGCCCAGCCGGTGCGCCACCGAGTTCTCGGCCGCCACCTGCACCTCGTGCTGGCGGAAGCGCTTCATCTGGGTGCGGAGCAACTCCTTGATCGTCCTGCGGTAGTCGCTGAGCGTCGGGCGCGTGCCGTGCATCAGATCGGTGGCCTCGTCGTACCACTCGGTGCGCAGTTCCTCGCGGACGCCGCGCGGCCACGACTCGAACTCCCGCCCGTCCATCTTCGGGATCAGCGCCCCCCAGAAGACCGACTTGCCGCCCAGGCAGAACGCCTCGGCGACCTGCATCCCGGACGAGCTCGTCCGGTAGCGCGCCGACCGGTACTGGTACCACAGGCCCCAGACGGTCCGGTCGGCCTCCGCGCTGGAGCTCTGCTGCCTGGGCATGTTGCCGACGTGGGTCGAGAACAGGTACCCGCCGGCCTCCAGCACGAGGATCTGCGGCATCCGCCCGCCCTTGGCCGCGGCCATCCTCGTCAGCTCATGGGCCAGCACGCCGCCGCCCATGCCGCTGCCGACCAGGATGTAGTCGTACACCACGGCCTCGTCCAGCATGGGGGCGAAGTGGCGGCGGGCCGGGAGCGGGTTGGTGACGATGATGTCGTCACGGGTCGGGAACAGCTCCGACTGGGTGCCGGTCATCGTCTCGATCCGCTCGCCCGCCGCGATGTCCGCGGGCCAGGCGGTACGGTTGCCGTCCAGCGCCTCCCACGCCCCGTCACAGTGGAACTTGAACTCCACGGCCGTCCCGGCGGGCGGCCTGTCGAGCTCCACCCGCCACTCGTCCGCACCCTCCACGTAGCGGCAGGGCACGCGGGCCCGCCAGCCGTCGAGGCTGCTGAACACCCCCAGCCTCGCGTCGGGACGGATCGCCCCGCCTCTCAGCACGATCGTGAACGTCTCCCCAGCCATGCAAGCCCCCTCGCATGTCGCGCTAAATCTCCCGATGCTGGTATAGCTCGCGCCGCTTAACCTTCGCTTGCAGTCGGCGACAAGGGAGCTGCGAGCGCGCAAGAGCACTGTGTGCGCATGCGAGAACGAGAGCTGGAATCGCTGACGGACCGCTTCGAGCTGGCCCGCCGGGGTGAGCCGGGGCTGGTCCTGATCCACGGCCCCGCCGGCATCGGGAAGAGCACCCTGCTGCGCCGGTTCCTGGCCACCCTGGACGACCAGGCGCACGTGATCGCCGCCGACGCCGTGGAGAGCGAGTCGGTCCTGCCGTACGGCGTGCTCACCAGGATCGCCGGTCTGCAGCCCGCGGATCCGTTCGAGGCTGGGGCCCGGCTCCGCGACCGGCTCGACGAGCTGCAGGAGGCGCGGCCGGTGGTGATCGCCGTCGACGACGCGCACTGGGCCGACTCCGTCTCACTCACCGCGCTCGCGTTCGCCTGGCGACGGCTGCGGCCCGCCCGCGTCCTGGCCGTGCTGACCAGCCCGGACCCCTACCAGCCCGCCTCACTCCAGCCGCTGCTCACCCGCGAGATGTCGGTACGGCTGGCGCTGACCGGCATCGGCGCCCGGCAGGTGCGCGCGCTGACCCACCTGCCCCTGACCGAGCAGGCGGCCGGGCGGCTGTGCGAGCACACGGGCGGTAACCCCCGGCACATCCTGCAGGTCCTGGAGGAGACGGACCTCGATGAGCTGGCCGACCCGCAGGTCCCGCTGCCGGTGCCGGGGCAGCACGCCCGCGACGCCCTGGCCCGGCTGGCCTGGTGCAGCGAGCCCGCCCGGTCGTTGGTCGAGGCGGCGGCGGTCCTGGCCTGCGACATCGCGCCGGGCGGCACCGGCCGGGCGGGGGTCGAGATCTCGCTCACTGGGTCCGGACGCGCGGTGGGCGAGGTTTCGCTCGGTGCGGCCGCCAAGCTGGCGGGCGTCGGGGCGCCGCTCTCGGCGCTGGAGGAGGCGCTGGGGGCCGGGCTGCTCGTGGAGCGGCCGACCGGTGCCGGGATCCTGATCCGCTTCTCGTACCCGCTGCTCAAGGGGGCGGTCTATCAGCACATGGGCCCGACCAAGCGGCTGCGGCTGCACGCCGCGGCGGCGACGCTGACCGAGGACGAGACCACCCGGCTGGAGCACCTGCTGCGAGCCGCCGAACGTCCCGGCCCGGAGCTCGTGCGGGACATCGCGGCGGCCGGGCGGCGCAGGGCCGCGGCGGGCGAGTGGGGGCAGGCGGCGCGGCTGCTCGCGCAGGCGGCCCGGCTGGACCGGGAGCCGGGCGCCGACGCCGTCGAGGCCCTCCTGTTCGACGGCCGCCCGGCCGAGGCCCACGCTCTGGCGGTACGGCTCGGCGCCAACGAGCCGACCACCCGGCCAGGCACCTCTGCGACGGCTTCCTCAGGGACGCCCGCCGAACCCGGCACCGGCCCTGCCCCAGGTGCGGCGTCCCCCTCGACCTTCGGCGTCGGCGCGGCCTCCCCGACGGCCCTCAGGGTCGACACAGCGGACGGTCGTTTCGCGCGAGGGGTACTCGCTCACTACGCCGGCCGTACCGATGAGGCGGTGGCGGCGCTGGCCGAGGCGCGGGAGCGGTGCGCGCGGCCCGCGCTGCTCGCCAGGATCGACGCCTGGAGCTGCCGTCCCGAGCCCGGCGACTATCTGCGGCTGATGCGTCACTCCGGCGGGCTGGGGGGCTCGCCACCGGCCAGGCTGCTCACCGCTGTGATGGGCAGCCTGGCCGACTTCCAGCAGGGGCGCTGGGACGAGGCCGCGGCCTTGGGGCAGCTCGCCGCCGCGGTCGCCGACGAGCTCGGTCCCTGCTGGATGTCGGCGCACGCCCACGCGGTGGCGTCACTCGTGCCCGCGGCCAGAGGCGACTGGCAGCGCGCCGGACAGCACGCCGAGGCGGCCCGGCGGCTGGCCAGGGACGCGACGGCGCCGGTGGCGGTCATCGGCCCCGCGTACGCCGCGGCCCACCTGGCCGCCGCCCGGAACCGGCCGGACGAGGTGATCGCCCTGCTGACACCGCTGCTCGACCTGGTCACCGCGCCCGCGTCCGCCTCACCCGACCGGACCGCGAACGTCTCGCCCAACCGCACCGCGTCCGCCCAGCCCGACGCGACGGCCTATCCCCAGCTTGGTCTGCCCGACGCAACGAACCAGGCCGAGCGCGGGCTGCTGCCGTGGGGCGATCTGCTGTTGGACGCGCTCATCACGGAGGGCGACCTGCGCCGGGCCGGTGACGTACCGGCCGTCTCTCCCGGTGTCCGGGCTCGGTTGCTGGCGGCGGGGCACGAGACCGAGTCGGCCACGACGGCGTTCGAGGTGGCGTGCGCGGAGACCGGGGAGCCGTTCGACCGGGCCAGGACCCTGCTGGCGTACGGCTCGTTCCTGCGCAGGCTCGGCCGCCGGGCCGCGGCGGCCGAACAGCTCAAGGAGGCGCTGCGGGAGCTGGACCGCCTGGAGGCGGTGCCCTACGCGCAACGCTGCGAGATCGAGCTGGCGGCGTGCGGGCAGCAGCACGCGGTCTCCCCCCTCGGCCTGACGCCGCAGCAGGACGCCGTGGCCCAGCTGGTGGCCACCGGGTTGACCAACCGGCAGATCGCCCGCGAGCTGCTGCTGAGCGTCAAGACGGTCGAGTACCACATCAGCCAGGTGTACGCCCGCCTGGGCGTGTCGTCCCGCGTCGCCCTGGCCAACGGCGTCCGCGCCCGCGCGGGCTCGTCAAGCTGAGGGGCCGTCGCACAGCGAGTCCCTTCAGAGCGCCCACAGTGCGGCCGTTCAGAGCGCGCACTGCAGGACGGGGCGGCCGCGCACACCCGGCTCGGCGGCGAAGAGCGCGCCCGCGGCCGGCTGTTCCACCCGGTCCACGTCGAGGGCCGAGGTGGTGATGAACAGCTGGTCGAGGTTGTCGCCGCCGAAGGCGACCGCGGTGACCTTGCGTACCGGGAGCCGGACGACGGCCTCGAGACGGCCCTCCGGGCTGTAGCGGTGTACGGCGGCGCCGCCCCACAGCGCCAGCCACACGCCGCCCTCGGAGTCGACCGTGAGCCCGTCGGGGGCGCCGTCGGCCGGGTCCACGACCGCGAACGGCCGCCGTCCGGTGAGCCCGCTCTCCCGGTCGTAGTCCAGCACGTCGACTCGCCCGGTCGTCGTGTCGGCGTAGTAGGCGAGGTCGCCGGCCGGGCTGAAGTCCAGGCCGTTGGAGATCGTGACCTCCGGCAGCACCACGCGCAGCCCGCCACCGGCCTCGGCCACGTAGAGGGAGCCGCGTCCCGGGGTCTCGTCGTAGGCCATGCTGCCGATGTAGAAGCGGCCGTCGGGGTCGCAGCCGCCGTCGTTCATGCGTACCGACGAATCGCTCCACGCCTCGCCGAGCGAGCGCAGCGGCGCGTCCAGCTCGTCGGAGTCGGCCAGCAGCAGCTCCCGCTCGGCCGCGACCACGTAGCCCGCGCCGGCGGCGCGCGGGCGGATCGTCGCCGCGACCGCGCCGACGTGGCGGCGGCGGACCGAGCCGTCCGGGTCGAGCGCCAGCACGTCGCCGGCCATCATGTCGACGAACCGGAGGCCGCCCCAGCGAGCGGACCACACGGGGCCCTCCCCGTGCTCGGCGACGGGTGCGGTCACGGTGTACGCGGCGATGGTCATGCCGATCTCCTCCAGCTGGGCTCAGACCTCCCCATTGTCGATCACGAACGGCTGACCGCGGGGTAGGTCCACCTCCGGCCCGTCGGCAGGTTCACCACGTCGGGTCCCTCCGCGCGGGCGTCCGCCAGGGACTTGGCCTCAATACCGGTGCCGTTGCGGCGGATCACGCGGGCGAGCAGGTCGTCGTCACTGTGGGCGTCGTGCACGGGTACCAGGACGCGCGCCCCCAGGGCGCTGCTCCCGGCCACGGCCTGCTCGGGCCCCATGACGATCGGCGGCCCGACGAACGCCCGCAACCCGTTGACCGGCAACAGCGCCAGGTCGACCGGCGGATGTTCGGCCCGGTAGCGCTCCAAAAGCGACACGTCGCGGATCTCGCCGCCGAAGAAGACGCGGAGCCCGCCGCCGCTGAGCACGTACGCGTTGTGGCGCCACAGGAGGGTGCGCCCGGCGGGGGTGGCCTCGATCGAAAGCTCCTCGGTGGGGTGGCCGCTCTGCCCCCATTCGAGGTGTTCCACCTGCCGGAAGCCGAGGTCCCGCGCCTGGCGGGCCATCCGGGCGCTGCTCACGAAGACAGGCGTGGCCGCCTTGCGGGGGAACGTCCGCAGCGCGCGCAGGTCCCAATGGTTGGGGTAGGAGTGGCTGGCGATGATGGCGTCCAGCCGGGGCAGCTCGGCCACGGTCATGCCGAGCGGTTCGCCTCGGTGCAGGTGCCAGCGTTCGGTGAAGAACGGGTCGGTGAGTACGGCATGGCCGTTGATCTCGAGGAGTACGCACGAGTTGGCCACGCGCGTGACGGCCAGTGCGGCTTGGTTGCTCATGCGGCCACGATGAAGGTTAATGTGCACATGAAGTCAAGCATGACCATCGGCGAGCTGGCCGCCCGGTTCGAGCTGCCCACGCACGTGCTGCGGCACTGGGAGAGCGCCGGGCTGCTGGATCCGGCCAGGCACGAGAGCGGCCACCGCCGCTACGGCCCGGCCGATCTGCGGCGCGTAGCCATGATCTTGCTGGGCAAGGAGGCCGGCTTGGGCCTGGGCGCATTGCGCGAGGTGCTCGGCTCGCCCGATCCCATGGACCACGCCGACCTGCTCAAGGGGCATCTCGCCGTGCTCGAGCAGCGCATCGCGCAGGCGCAGACGGCGAAGGAGCTGATCGAGCACGCGCTGGCGTGCCCGCTGCGCTTCGACGAATGCCCACACGCCCGCGAGCAGATCGAGGCCCGCATTCCGTGATGAGCGCCGCGTCCTGCCCTAGGAAAGGGCCGCCAGGTCGAGGAGCGGCTTCTCCAGGTCCACGGCGCGCCGCGGGTCCGTCTCGCGCAGCTCGCGCAGCAGGGCCCGCGTGACCGCGCCGAGCGCGCGGGCCAGCTCGGCGCGGTCGAGGGCGCGGACGAGCGCTTCGCCGACGGGTTCGGTGATCTCGGCGGGCAGCCGGTCGGCGCCCTTGGCGTAGGCGGCGGGCAGGCTGAGGCGCAGGCAGGCCAGGGCCAGGGTGTGGTCGCGGATGCCGCTGATCCAGTGTTCGGCTTGCCACAGTGCCCCGCGCTCGATCGAGACGCGGGCGTGGAGCACGTGATGCCAGGCCAGGCCGACCAGATGCCCGGGATCGGCCGGTGCCGACCGCCGTTCGGCCGCCGCGCCGAACACCGTGCGGAAGGCCCCCTCACCCACCGGCCCGAACGTGGTCGCGGCCGTGAACCCCAGGTCCACCTCGAGCGAGTCCCCGAGCAGGAAGGCCTGGTACACGGCCGAGCCGCCGCGCAGGTCGAAGTGGTGGATCGCGCCGAGCTCCCGGTAGGCGAAGTCGCTCCAGTCGCCCAGCACCGCCTCCGGCTCGACACCGTCGGCCACGCCGAAGAAGAGGTCGATGTCGGACCAGCGGTCCTCAGCGTCGTGCGCGGCCGAGCCGGTGAGCGCGGCGCCGATGATCCGGTCGTCCACGCGGGCCCGCTCGATCAGCTGGGCCCGCACCTGGTGGCGGCGCTACTGGGTGAACATCACCCGACCCTATCCCGGTGATCAGGGCGAGCAGGTGCCGAGCATCTCATGCAGCGCGGCCTTCTCCGCCTTCGTGATCCGCAGCGCGTAGTGCCGCTTGACGGTGATCCACGACCGGGCGTACGTGCACCAATAGGCGACGACCGGCGGCCGCCAGGTGATCGGCGTGCTGCCGCCCTTGTCGATGTTGGCGGTGGCGCTGACGGTGACCAGTTCGGGGCGGATCAGGTCGTTGGCGAAGGCGTGGCGCTGGGCGTCGGTCCAGGTGTCGGCGCCCGAACGCCAGGCGTTGGCCAGGGGGACGAGGTGGTCGACGTCGATGTTCGCCTCGCTGGTGAGCAGCTTGCCGTCGTAGCGGCTGTACCAGGTGCCGGCCATGACACGGCAGGACGCGTCGCGCCGGACGGCCTGTCCGTCACGGTTCAGGACGATCTCTCGGGTGTCGCACGCGCCCCGCTGCGGGGCCCATTCGGGCATGAAGCGGGTGTGGCTGTAGCCGTGGAGTGTGCCCCTCTCGCCGACGGTCAGGCCGTCGAGCGCCGTACGGGCTTCGGTCACCGAGATCGGGACGGGCATCGTGCGCGCGGTCGCGGCGGCGCCGGCCGGCGGGACGAGCAGGAGAGTCGCGAGGAAGGGGACCACGAACCGCCCTGAGAAGATGGTCATGGATTACCAGTAACAGCCACCTCAAAGGAATGTCACGAGAAGTAATTGAGATGGCACCTAAAGTGACTCCATCAAGTGATTGACGGAGCGGCGGAGGCCGGATTAGTTTCGTTCCATGAGAGACAGTGACCAGGTCACCGTGATCATGAAAGTCGCGACACAGCTCTTCGCCGCACTCGGCTTCGACGGCACCTCCACCAGGCAGATCGCCGACGCGGCGGGCCTGAACATCGCCACCGTCAACTACCACGTCGGCGGCAAGCGGGAGCTCTACCTCGCCGTGATGGAGCGCGCCCACCAGGCCGAGCGCGCCGCCCTGGAGGGGGCGCTGGGCCGCCTGGGCGGCGACGACCCGGTCACCGGGATTCACCGGCTGATCGACGACTACCTGGAGTTCTGCGTGGTCCATCCCGAGGTGCCGGCGCTGTGGATGCACCGCTGGCTCTCCGACGCCAGCGACCTCACCGAGCTCGAACGCCACTACGTCCAGCCGCTGGTGGTGATGGTGACCGACGCCCTGCGTCCCTCGGTGGCGGCCGGGGTGATCGACCGCGCGGTCGACCTGGAGTACGCCATGTGGTCGGTGATCTGGTGCGTGCACGGGTTCGCCAAGGGCGGCGTGCTGGACGAGGAGGGCCACCGCAGGGGCGGGAGCGACACGGTGGCGCTGCGCCGCTTCCGCGCCCACCTGCACCTGACCGTGCACCGCATGCTCGGGCTGCCCGGCGAAACCCCGTGACCACGGCGGCGCCATGATACGAGGAGAGCGTGTGAACCTGCCCGACACCGGGAGGGCCGCCGACGAACTGCTGGCCGAGGTGGCCCGGCTCAAGGAGCACGATCTGCCGGTCAGGGGCGGCCAGGTGACCGCCTATGTCTACGACAGCGGCCGGGACGGCGTTCACGAGGCGGCGGCCCGCGCCTACGCGGAGATGCTGGAGGTCAACTGCCTCGACCCGACGGCGTTCCCCAGCGTGGTGGAGATGGAGAGGCAGGTCGTCGGCGCCGTCGCCGACCTGCTGGGCGGCGGCCACGGCATCTTCACCAGCGGCGGCACCGAGTCGATCATGCTGGCGGTGAAGGCCGCCCGCGACGCGGCCGGGCGCGACCGGCCCAACCTGGTGCTCCCCGTCACCACTCATCCGGCCTTCCACAAGGCGGCGCACTACCTCGGGCTCGAGGTCAGGCCGGTGCCGGTCGATCCGGTCACGTTCAAGGCCGGCGCGCGGGCCGTGGCGGCGGCGATGGACGACGACACCGTCCTGGTCGTCGCCTCGGCGCCGTCGTACCCCCAGGGCGTGATCGACCCGGTCGAGGAGATCGCGGCCGTGGCCGCCGCCGCGGGAGTCGGCTGCCATGTGGACGCGTGCGTGGGCGGGTGGCTGCTGCCGTGGCTGCGGGCGGCCGGCGCGGCGATCCCGCCGTTCGACCTGTCGGTGCCGGGGGTCACCTCGCTCTCCTGTGACCTGCACAAGTTCGGGTACGCCCCGAAGGGCGCCTCGGTCGTGCTGTTCGCCGACCCGGCGACGCGCCGAAAGGCGTACTTCGCCTCGGCCGCCTGGCCCGGCTACACCGTCATCAACGCCACCGTGCAGAGCTCCAGGTCGGCGGGGTCGCTCGGCGGGGCGTGGGCCACTCTCCAGGCTCTGGGCCGCGACGGTTACCTGGCCCTGGGCCGGACCACGCTGGAGGCGACGGCCAGATTACGCGCGGGCATCGCGGCGATCCCGGGGCTGCGGGTGCTGGGCGATCCGGAGAGCTCGCTGGTGGCGTTCACCTCGGCGGAGCTCGACGTGTTCGTCCTGGCCGACGAGGCGCGGCGGCGCGGCTGGTACCTCCAGCCGCAGCTGTCGTACGCGGGCATCCCGGCCAACCTGCACATCACGGTCACCGGGGTGACGCTCTCGGGGATCGAGGCGCTGCTGAAGGTCATCGGCGAGGCGGCGGCGGCCGCCCGGACGCGCGGTCCGGCCGTACTCCCCGACGGGCTGATCGACCTGGTCGTGGACCTCGACCTGGAGGCACTGGACGACGCGGCCTTCGCCGAGCTGGCCGCGGCGGTCGGGGTGGACCTGCGGCCCGGCGCGGGACAGCCGGAGATGGCGCTGGTCAACGCGGTCCTGGACGCGCTGCCCGCGCCCCGGCGGGAGGCGGTGCTGGTGCGCTTCCTGTCAGTGATCTACAGCTGACAAGCCGGTGATCCGCGGCTCGCCTGCCGGTGATCTACCGCTGACGAGCACGGCGATCTACAACTAACGTTGCACTCCCCCGCATTCGGAAGGCGGACCTCGGCGGTCATTCCAAGGAAGGACACGGAACGTCCTCCGGAAGGATGTCCCGCGCCGGGTCACGCGGGACCGTGGAAACATGATTCGACTAGCCCGTATCGCCGCCTCGTGCGCCGTGGTCGCCCTGCTCGCCTCATGCGGGACGGCCACCACGGCCACCCCGGCGGCCCACCCGAGCCACGCCGGGGGACATGGGGCCAAGGTCGCGCCGGTGGCCGCCCCCTTACGCGACGGCGAGCGGTTCGAGTCCTTGACGATGGCGGAGCCCTACACGCCGCACGCCCCCAACGGCGGCACGGACGACTACCGGTGTTTCGTCATCGACCCCAAGCTGACGAAGCAGGCGTTCCTGACCGGAGCCCAGTTCCAGCCGCAGAACGCCGACATCGTGCACCACGCGATCTTCTTCCGGGTAGACCCCAGGCAGGCCGCCAAGGCGAAGACGCTCGACGACAGCACCCCCGGTCAGGGCTGGACGTGCTTCGGTGACGCCGGCGTGGACGACGCCTCCTGGGTGGCGCACTGGGCGCCGGGGACCAACGAGACACTGCTCGACTCGCGCTATGGCTACGCGTTGCCGCCGGGCAGCAAGCTCATCATGCAGATCCACTACAACACGCTGAACGTGGAAGGCACCCCCGGATCCGACAAGTCGGGCATCCGGCTGCGGCTCACCGACAAGACCCTGGAGCCGTTGGAGACCGCGCTGCTCCCGGGGCCGGTGGAGCTGCCGTGCACGCCGCAGGAGTCCGGCGCGCTGTGCGACCGGGCCGCCGCCGTCAAGGACGTGGCGCGCAGGTTCGGGCCGGGGTCCGAGGAGCAGGCCGACCAGCTGGCCAAGATGTGCGGGCCGCTCAAGCCGGGGCCGACGCAGCACTGCGACCGGCCCGTCCCGGGGCCCATCACGCTGCACGCGATGGCCGGGCACATGCACCTGCTCGGGCGCTCCATCAAGGTCGAGCTCAACCCCGGCACGCCCAAGGCGCAGACGCTGCTGAACGTCCCGAACTACGACTTCGACGACCAGGCGCTCCGCGTGCTGGCCAAGCCGGTCACCCTCAAGAAGGGCGACATGCTACGGGTGACCTGCACGCATGACGCCGGGCTGCGCGCGCGGCTGCCGCAGCTGCGCAAGCTGCAGCCGCGCTACGTGGTCTGGGGCGAGGGAACCAGCGACGAGATGTGCCTGGGCCTCGCCATCTGGTCGAAAGCCGCATAAAGGGGGTAGGGCGCACGCACACCGCCAGGCCGGTGTGCGTGCGCCCGTGGTCGGGTCAAGCCGAGCATGACGTGATCCGGGCCGGGGGGCCGCCGCCCTCGGTCGGGGTCGATGTCAGCCCAGCGTGACCCGGTCCAGGTTGGGGCCGCCGCCCTCGGTCGTGGCCGTGAGGCGGATCGTGTTGGCCCCCGCCTGGAGGTCTACCGTGACCGTGCCGTCGGCCCAGGTGTCCCAGTTCGTGGTGGCGGGGAAGGACCGGGTGGTCACCGCCGTGCCGTTCACCGTGACCTCCATCGGCCGGTCCACCGCCGTCCCGTTGGCGTACCGGATCGTCAGGGGCGTGGCGCCCGCGGCGGTGGCGTTAACGGCGAACTCGACGTAGGAGCCCACGAGGTTGTCGTAGTTGACGAAGCCGGTCCCGGTGAAGCCGGTGTGGTTGGACTCCGCCACGCCCTGCGAGATCGTCGCGCTCTCCGCCTGATATTCGGTGCCGGGCTGGGTGGCCGCCGACACGTCGATGTAGTCCGCGTTCGGGCCGCCGTTCGCGGTGGTGGCCGTCGCGCGGATGGTGTTGGCCCCGGCGGTCAGCGGCAGTGTGAACGTGGCCGTCGCCCAGGTGTCCCAGTCGCCGGTACTGGGGAAGTCGCGGGTCAGCGTGGTGCCGTTGGCGGTGATGGTCATCGGGCGGTTGACCGTGGTGCCGTTGGCGTACCTGAGGGTGACGTTGGCGTTGCCGGCCGCGGTGGCGTTGACGGTGTACTCGACGTACGAGCCGACGACGTTGTCGTAGTTGACGAAGCCGGTGCCCGAGTAGCCCGCGTGGTTGGACTCGACGACGCCCTGCGAGATCGTCGCGTTCTCCGCCTCGTAGTGCGGGGTCACAGTGGTGGGCCGGGCGCGGATGAGGCGGGTCTCGCCGGGGCGCAGGGTGGCGCTGTAGGAGGAGGCGACGGTGCCTTCCGAGGCGCCGGACCACAGGTTCGTGACCTCGGCGGGCCCGGTGAAGCCCACTTGCGACCAGGTGACGCTGACGGTGGAGTTGCCGGAGGTTCCGGTGTTGTAGAGCGCCACGATGTAGTCGCCGTTCGACTCCCGTTTACGCCACACCTGGTTGACACCACTGTTCACAACCCGACTGGCGGCGACGCCGTCCTGGTCGACGGCGATGAGCCGGTCGTTGGTCAGCATGGCCAGGTCGGTCGAGGTGAGCGCGGTCAGGTCGGTGCCGAGCAGCAGCGGGCTGGAGATCATGGCCCAGTGCGTCATGTGCGTACGCCGCTGGTCGGCGGTGAGACCGACCTGGTCGCCGTTGCCGACCTCCAGGGAGTCGTAGTCGTTCCAGCCGCCGGGACCGGCGTACTGCTGCCAGCTGGCGGCCGAGGTGAACCGGCTGGAGACGTGCGACCAGTCGGTGAGGGGGAACCCGCTCCCGTTCGCGCCGGGACCGCAGTAGCACTCGACGTCGCCCTGGGTGCGCCAGCTGTTGGCCAGCCGCTTCCACGTGGTGGCCTGGGCGATGGGCAGGTTGTTGGACAGCGCGAAGTTGATCGGCCGGCCGGTCTGGCGCAGCGCCTTGTCCCAGGCTTCGACGTCGGCGACCGTCGTCGCGTCCACGCCGTCGATCTTCAGGTAGTCGACGCCCCACGAGGCCATCTGGTTCGCCCACGAATTGATGAACAGCTGCGCGCCGGGGTGGGAGTAGTTCAGCCGGTACATGTTCTTGCAGTTGTAGTTCTTGTGCGTCTGGGAGGTGTCGGCGATGTCCTGCGCGTGGTACGAGGTGCCTTCGACGGGCTTGTTGGCGGTGACGGCGTTCTTGGCGATGCCGGGCGTGACGTAGAAGCCGAACTTCAGCCCCTTGGCGTGCACGTAGTCGGCCAGCGCCTTGATCCCGCCGGGGAACTTGGCGGTGTCGACGGCCCACCGCCCGAAGCCGTCGACCTGGAAGCCGTTGGAGTCGCACTTCTGGTAGAAGTCGTCGAGGTTGACGTAGACGTAGCCGTGCGCGGCCAGGCCGCTGCTGACCAGCGCGTCGGCCTGGGCCTTCATCTTGGTCTCATCGGGCCAGCGCCGCACGAAGCTCCAGCTGCTCCACCCCATGGCGGGCCTGATCGACAGGCCGTTGTCGGACGCGGCCGCGGGCTGAAGGCCTGCGAACAGGCCCGCTAAGAGCACCGCCACCGCCGTGACTATCCCTCTCCCTCTCACGGGATTCTCTCCTTTGCTCGTACGGCCGGCCCGGTGAGCGCCAAGCGCCGTACGGGGCCGGGGACTGTCCAGGGGAACGCTCCTCCGGTGGAGCCGGCGCGCCGCCGCTACGTGCGCCTTCTGGGCCATGGCTGCCGTTGGTGCCGGCCGCCGTGCGAAGCGTCCACGCCCGCACGGCGGCCGGGGCTCAACCGATCGTGACGCGATCGAGGTTCGGACCGCCGCCGGCCGTGGTGGCGGTGGCGCGGATGGTGTTGGCGCCCGCGTTCAGCGGGACGGTGATCGACTTGGTCGTCCAGGTGTCCCAGTTCGCCGTCGGGTCGAAGGCGAGCTCGTCGGAGACGAGGGTGCCGTTGACCGTGACGTCCATCGGCCGGTTGGCCGCGGTGCCGTTGGCGAACCTCAGCGTCAGCGTGGCGTTCCCGGCCGACTCGGCGTTCGCCGTGAACTCGACGTAGGAGCCGACGAGGTTGTCGTAGTTGACGAAGCCGGTCCCGGTGAAGCCGGTGTGGTTGGACTCCGCGACGCCCTGGGAGATCGTGGCGTCCTCGGCCTGGTAGTCGGTGGTGGTTCCGCCGCCCGGTGTCACGTCCACGTCGATGTAGTCGATGTTCGGGTTGCCGTTGGCCGTGGTCGCGGTGGCCCGGATCGTGTTGGCCCCGGCGTTGACCGGGACCGTGAAGGTGTCGGTGGCCCAGGTGTCCCAGGTGCCGGTGCTCGCGTAATCACGGGTGGCGAACACCGTCGTGCCGTTGACCGCTATCGCCGACGGCCGGTTGGTCGTCGTGCCGTTGGCGTACCGGAACTTGATCGTCGCCGTGCCCGCGGCGGCGGCGGTGACGGACCACTGCAGATAGGACCCGGCGGCGTTGTCGCCGTTGACGTAGCCCGTGCCGCTGTAACCGGTGTGGGAGTTCTCGAAGATGCCCTGCGAGATCGTCGCGTCCTCCGCCTCATAGCGGCCCGGCGGAGGTGTCGTGCCGCCGCCGGCCGCGTACTGGCCGCCGACCCACGCCTCGTCCACCCGCCAGCGGGAGACGCCGTGGTGGCCGGTCTTGGTGAGCCTGACGTAGCGGGCGGTGGTGGCGGTCAGGTCGATGAACTGCACGCCGCGCGCGTTCGGCACGGTGCCGGTCTTGACCGCGCTCCCCCAGCTCGACCCGTCGTTGCTGACGTACACCTGGTAGCCGGAGACGCGGGCCGACCCGGACGACGGATAGACCGTCGAGTCCTCCCGCTGGTTGAACGCCAGGTACTGGATCCGCTTGGCCGAACCCAGGTCGAAGGTCAGCGACGCGGGCTCGGCGGCGTTGCTGTCCCAGTAGGTGAGGTAGTCGCCGTCACCCGCCGCCGAGGCGCCGTGACCGCTGGTGGAGGAGCTCGCCGACAGCGAGACGCCGCTGTAGATGCCCTCGCGGCCGCTGGAGATCACCTTGAAGACCGTGTCGTACTGGTCCCAGGAGGAGATGCCGCTCAGCGTCAGCGTCCCGTTGGCCTGCGTGAACGTCACCGGCGAGCCGGTGCGCAGGTTCGTCACCGAGCTGATCCGGTAGCCGTTGTCACGCACCGACAGCGTGCTGCCGGACGGCGGCGTGACGACGTGGATGTAGTGCCGGTTGGGATCGGTCTTGGAGATCGTCGTCACGCCGTGGGCGCCGTTGTTCCAGAAGCCCGGTTTGAGGCCGCCGAACATGTAACCGCCGCCCTCGGTGCCGCCGAGCGACTCCCAGATCTCCTCCAGATAGGTGTTGGCGAAGTTGTTGAAGCTCACCTGCTGGGCGGGGAACTTGCCGTTGACCATCGCGGTCTCGGCCATCAGCGCCTTCACCGACGATCCGGCGTTGGTGATGAGCCGGCCCAGCGTGAGCTTGCGGTCGACCGCCTCGTCAGACCCGCCGTACCACCAGGGGCCGCCGGTCGGCAGCTTGAAGTCGGCCTCGATCAGCCTCGGCAGCGCCGTGTAGACCGCCTGCGGGTAGTCGTAGGAGGGCGACATGCCGGTCTTCTGCTCGTTGCTGATCATGTCCATGATCGGCGTGTCTTCGTTGTTGTTCGAGATCGTCATGTCCGGGCGCTGCTGGTAGATCTTGGCGTAGAGGTTGTTGCTCTCCCAGTAGGCGTTGTCGTTGTCGATCCAGAACCCGGCCAGCTTCGGATAGCGCTGCATCTGCTCGAAGAACTGCAGGTAGCTGAACTCCCCGAATCCGTCACGGGTGGTCAGGTCCACGTTGTGGCCCACGTAGCTGGAGAAGGCCGAGGAGTTGAGCCAGTCGCCGGAGCTGAGCCCCTCGTTGTGCCACTGCGGGTCGTCGGTCATGTAGTTGATGACCTTCAGCCCCTGCGCGTCGGCGGCGTCGATCAGCTCGCCCAGGAAGTCCCGCGTGGTGCGGCACGAGCCGGGGATCGACGACGGGTAGGGCCGGGCGTAGCCGAGCCTGCTGTGGAAGGTGGCCAGGACGATGTACTGGGCGTGCAGCTTCTTGGCCTCGTTGACCCAGTAGGAGGCGCTCCAGCCGCCGTTGGTCACGTCGGCCTCCCAGCCGCTGCAGCTGGTGTGCTGCGGCGAGGTGCGCTCGCCCCAGTGCAGGAAGAGGCCGGCGATCGAGTTGCGCAGGAACGCCTGGCGCGGGTGTTGCAGATCGGCCCGGGCGGGCAGTGCGGTGAGCAGGCCGAGCAGGAGGGCGAGTACGGCGAGGACCGCCGTACGCGACACACGGGACATATGCGTGCTCCTAGGGTCCGGTGATGTCGAGGTAGTCGAGGTTCGGGCAGCCGTTGGCGGTGGTGGCGGTGAGCCTGACCGTGTTCGCGCCGGCGACCAGGGTGGCGTTGACGGTCTTGCTCGCCCACGTGGTCCAGGCGCCGGTGCCCGCGAAGCTCAGGCCCGAGGCGACGACGGTGCCGTTGACCGTGACGTCCATGGGCCGGTTCGCGGAGGTGCCGTTGGCGTACCGGATGGTGAGGGTCGCGGGGCCCGCGGTGCCCTGCTGGAAGCCCCACTGGGTGTACGCGCCCGCCACGTTGTCGGAGTTGACGAAGCCGGTGCCGGAGTATCCGGCGTGGTTGGACTCGACCACGCCTTGGGAGATCGTCGCGTTCTCCGCCTCCAGGCGGGTCGCGGTGACCTGCACCTGCTTGTAGGCCCGCATGTTGGTGAGCAGCATGTAGCAGTTCTGCAGCGAGCCCGAGGTGTCGCCGAGCGAGCGGTAGATGCCCCACTTGGGGCGGACCCGGTCGCCCAGGAACGTGTCGCCGGTCTTGGTGGCGTCGACCAGCGTGGTGCTCCCGTCGCGCAGCACCCAGCGGACCGAGCCCGCGCTGCCGTCGCCGATCTTGATCTCGTACTCGGCGTCGATCCACTTGTCCTGCAGCGGCTCCAGGTTGGTCCGGCCGACCAGGATGCCCTGCTCGTAGATCGTGTGCTCGATGGTCTGCACGCCGTTCACCCGGCGCAGCGAGGTGGTCGTGATCGGCAGCCCGCCGGTACCCGGCATCTTCGTCTGGCTGATGTGGGTGAAGGTCGTGGTCGCCTTCAGCGAGCTCGGGATGAACATCGAGTACGTGACCCGCCACGTCTCCCCCTTCAGCCACTGCAGGTAGCCGCTGGGGTTACGGGTACCGGTCACCTCCTGACGCTGCCGGTCGGTCATCGTGTCGCGGTCGACCGTGTGCATGTTGAAGCGGAAGTTGTTCCCTTCGGCGAAGATGTGCGGCTGGCCGGCGGGGTGGGAGTCGGCGCGGTCGTCCTCGATCGTCTCGAACGCGCCGAGCCCGACCGACGACGCCTCCGGCGCCCACATGAGCTGCCAGGCGAGTGCCGCCGCGGCCCGGCGGGCGGGCAGGTACGGGGTGAGGAGCGCGGCGCCTACGAGGGTCCCCAGCTGGCGTCGGGTGATGTCCATGGCTTCCTATCCGATTGTGATCTTGTCGAGGTTGGGGCCCCCGTTGGCCGTCGTGGCGGTCGTCCTGATCGTGTTGGCCCCCGCCGTGAGCTGGACGGTGAGCGTGGCGGTCTGCCAGGTGTCCCAGTTCCCGGTGCCGGCGAAGTCGCGGTTCACGGCCGTGCCGCCGTTGACCGCGATGGCCATCGGCCGGTTGACCGTGGTGCCGTTGGCGTAGCGGATCGTCAGCGTGGCGGGCCCCGCGGCCGCGGCGGTGACGGTGAACTCGACGTACGAACCGGTGACGTTGTCGAGGTTGACGAAGCCGGTGCCGGTGAAGCCGGTGTGGTTGGACTCCACGACGCCCTGGGAGATCGTGGCGTCCTCGGCCTGGTAGTCGGTGCCGCCCCCCGAGGCGGTCGCCACCTCGATGTAGTCGATGTTCGGGTTGCCGTTGGCCGTGGTCGCGGTGGCGCGCAACGTGTTGGCCCCGGCGTTGACCGGCACGGTGAAGGTGTCGGTGGCCCAGGTGTCCCAGGTGCCGGTGCTCGCGTAGTCACGCGTGGCGAACACCGTCGTACCGTTGACGGCGATCGCCGACGGCCGGTTGGTCGTGGTGCCGTTGGCGTACCGGAGCTTGATCGTCGCCGCGCCGGCCGCTGCCGCCTGGATGGCCCACTCGATGAAGGCGCCCGCCGCGTTGTCGCCGTTGACGTAGCCCGTGCCGCTGAAACCGGTGTGGGAGTTCTCGAAGACGCCCTGCGAGATCGTCGCGTCCTCCGCCTCGTAGCGGCCCGGCGGCGGCGGTGTGCTCGCGCCCGGCAGACCCCAGGCGGCGCCCGGCTTGGCGATCGGCACCGGCGCGATGACCAGGTCCGGGACCGCGCCCGCGTAGAGGAGCACCTCACGGTTCTTGGGCAGGGTGATGCCCAGGACGCCGCCGCCCAGGTCCGAGACCGTGGCGGGAGTGCCGTCGTCGAGCACGGCGGTGACCGTGCCGGTCAGGCCGTGGTCGAGCTTGAGCGGCTCACCCGCCAGGCTCCTGACCCGGACGAAGCGGGTCGCGCCCGCCTGCCGTACCGCGGAGACGAGGAAGGCGCCCTGCGTACGGAAGTCGTGCAGCGTGACGTCGGGCCACGAGCCCGGGATCGCGGGGAAGACGCGGACGACGCCGCCCCAGCTCTGGCAGAGCAGGTCGTGGATCGACTGCGAGGCCGACAGCGGCGTCTCGATGACCGGCCCGGCCTCGGTGTAGTGGGTGTTGGCCCGGCACGGATAGGACGTCGAGGGGTCGAAGAACTTCAGCAGGTAGGACAGCGCCGTGTCGCCCCGCCGCATCATGGCGTACATGGAGGCGGCGCCGGTGTAGCTGTAGCCCCGGTGGGCGCCGGTCAGAGCGTGCCACCGGACGATCGACTTCTCGATCAGCGAGCGGTTGCCCGTCTGATCCCAGTTGACCAGGTAGAGGGGATAAATCATCAAAAGGTGGGAGTAGTGGCGGTGGGACTGCGCGTACGGCGTGCTGCCGCCGATCATGTAGCCGTTCGTGTCCGTCGGGTACGACACGAGCGTGCTGAGCACCTGCTGCCACTTGGTCTTCAGCGGGTCGTCGACGCCCAGGCGGGCCGCCGAGTCGAGCAGCGTCTGACAGCCCCACCTGATCAGGGCCAGGTCGTAGTTGGTGTCCTGCGGCGGGACGGTCGGGTACTCGGGCGACAGCGTGCTCGGCAAGTGCAGCTTGCCGTCACTGCCACTGGCCAGGAAGTGCAGGTAGTAGCTGATCGCCCGGCGCAGCAGCGGGAACAACGTGACCCTGAGCAGCGCGTCGTCCATCGTGTGCCGGTAGGACAGCCACACGTTGTGCAGCGCCCAGGTCAGGTCGCCGACCTCGGCGCCGCTGCCGGGCGTACCGACGCTCCGGTTGGCGAACATGTCCGAGCTGCGGCCCACGCCCGAGGAGTCGCTGCGGTACGCGCTGCCCACGTTGGCGGTCAGCTGCGCCCGGTTCTGGTCGAGCGTGCTGGTGACCGAGTCGAGCTCCAGGTGGTTGGAGCCGTGGATGAGCCAGTACTCCAGTTGCACGTTGAGGTTCCACCACACGCCGGGCCACGGGGTGGGCTCCAGCCACGGGCCGGTCGTCGCCATCACCGGCGCGCCCGCGCGGGTGGCGGAGGCCACCTTGTAGAGCTGGATCCAGTGGAAGCTCTGCAGCCGCTGGTCCGGGAAGGACACGAAGCTCTTGCGGTAGAAGGCGTGCCACCAGGTCCGGTGCGCCGCCCGCAACGTGTCGTAGGTGCCCGCGTTCTGGATCCGGCCGAGCGAGGTCGTCTCGGCCGCGGTGTTGGACGGGAAGCTGTGGGCGACCGACAGCAGCAGCAGGTTGCCGCTCTGCCGGTAGGCGGTGGCGGTCTGCCCTCCCCCGGCCAGCCCTTGGAGCACCTGCTTGACGTCGCCGGTGGTCTTGGTGGTGTAGGCCGGGTTGTGCGTGTAGCCGGAGGGCGGGTCCTCCGAAGCCTGCCTGGGACTGTCGGCCACCTCCGGGTGGAAGGTCCACCGGACCTGCTCACCGCCCGTTACCGAGGCGCTGGCCACGAACGTCTCGTCATGGATGAACGCGGTGAACGTGATCTTCCCCGACGAGGTGGTGACGGTGCCGGTCAGTTCGGCGTCCCACAGGCTCAGCCGCCAGTCGACGGCGGTGATGGTGCCGACGGGGTCGAGCGTGAGATGGCCCACGGGCAGCCGGCAGGTGCCGAACCCGCTGCCGAACTCCGGCCGGTGGTCCTGGACCCGCCCGTGCTGGGTGGTGAAGCGGATCTTGTTGGCGTCCGGCTCCTTGTAGACCATGCTGCCGAGCAGGCCGTCGCCCAGGAACGGGCCCTCGTGCCAGAGTGTGGGCAGCTTGGCCCACAGCAGGTCCTGCTCCCGCAGGAACGCGGCCCACTGGGCGTCCGAGGTCATCCGGACGTCGAGCGCCCAGGGCGCCGCCGACGCCTCGGCATGGGCGGGGACGGCGGTAGTGCCGGTCAGCGCGGCCGCGGCCAGGGTGCCGAAGGCGCCGCCCAGCACCACCCGGCGCGTCGGCTTCCTCTCACTGTCGTCAGGTTCCATCACGCGAGGTTCTCCAGTTACTCGGGGGGTGCTTCGGGAGCTGCTCCCGCAGGGGGTGGCAGGCGGCCGCGCCGAAGCGCGGCCGCCTGGTGAGGGAGCGTGCGTCACTGGATGTTGGAGCGCCTGATCACGTCGGCGTCACCGTTGCCGTTGTTGTCGGAGTTGGTGGAGCCGAACCAGATGGCACTGGCGTTCGGCACCTTCTCCACCGCGCGGAGCCGGCCGTAGGTGCTGTTGAAGTAGGAGTTGACCGTCGAGACGTTCTCGCCGTTGAGCACGATCCGCCACAGCCGCTGGCCGCGCAGCGCCGCCATGAACACCGTGTTGTTCACGATGGCGATGCCGCTGGGCGAGGCCTCGGAGACGCTCCACGTGTACTTGGGGTTGGTCATGCCGGTGGTGCTGCAGGTGCCCTCGCAGGTGGGCCAGCCGTAGTTCTTGCCCGGCTGGATCAGGTTGAGCTCGTCCCTGGAGGAGTTGCCCAGCTCCGACTCCCACAGCCGCCCGGCCGAGTCCCACGCCAGGCCCTGCGGGTTGCGGTGGCCGTAGCTGTAGACGCGGGTGCCGAACGGGTTACCGGGAGCGGCCGCGCCCGTCTTGGTGATGCGCAGGATCTTGCCGTTGAGCGAGTCGAGGTCGGGCGCGTTGCTGCTGCTCTGCGCGTCACCGGTGGTGACGTACAGGTAGCCGTCGGGACCGAACCTGATGCGGCCGCCGTTGTGATAGCGGTTCTTGTCGATCATGCCCTGCAGGATCGCGCTGTAGCCGCTGAGCGTGGTGCCGTTGAAGTTCATCTTCGCGACCCGGTTGCCCTCGGAGGCGGTGTGCATGAAGAACACCTCCTGGTCGGTCGTGCCGTTCCAGGTGGGCGAGAAGTCCAGGCCCATCAGGCCGCCCTCGCCGTCGGTGGTCACCACGTTGGGCACGGTGCCGACCTGCGTCTTGGTGCCGGACGGGGTGATCTTGAATACCTTGAACGAGTCCCGCTCGGTGACCAGCGCGTACGAGCCGTCGGGCGCCCAGGAGATGTCCCACGGGATGTCCCAGCCGCCGGCGATCGTGGTCGGCGTCTGCGGCACGGTCCCGCAGCTGCCGGTCGTGAACGACGCGGAGGCCGCGCTCGGAGTGGACAGCTGGTTGGCGCTGTCACGAGCGACGACGTCGAGCGTGTAGGTGTGCGCGCACTCCAGCGGCACGCTGGCGCTGGTCGCGGGCGGCGTGCCGGTGACCGTCTGCAGCACGGTGCCGGTGGCGTGGTCGCGGATCAGGTAGGCGCGGACGCCGTTGTCGTCGGTCGAGGCGGTCCAGGTCGCGGTGGCCGAGGTGGGCTGCACGCCGGTCACGGTGGGCTGGCCGGGCTGCGACGGGGGGTTGTCCGCGGGCGCGGGCAGCGTGCGACAGTTCGCCTCCGGGCTGCTCAGCGACACGTTCCCGGACGCGTCCCGGGCGAACACCGAGATCTGGTACGGGAAGTCGGAATTCAGCCCCGTCACCGTGTACGGCGGCGCGGGCGCGGTGGCGATCTGGGTGCCCTGGTGGAAGATGTCGTAGGCCACGACGCCGACGTTGTCGCTCGACGTCGGCCAGTCCAGCCGGATGCTGTTGTAGGTGATGTCACTGCAGACCGGCTGACCCGGGGCGGTCGGCTTCTCGGTGTCACCTGGGCCGCTGACGCGCAGCCGGTCGAGGTTCGGGCCGCCGTTGGCGGTGGTGCCGGTGGCTCTGATCGTGTTGTTGCCGGCGTTCAGCGTGGCGTTGACGCTGATCTCCTGCCACGTGGTCCACACGCCGGTGCTGGGGAAGGACTGGCTGGCCGCGACGGTCGTACCGTTGACCGTGACGCTCATCGGCCGGTCCACGGTGGTGCCGTTGGCGAAGCGGAAGGTCAGGGTCTGCGGCCCGGCGGTCGCGGCGCTCACCGCGAACTCGACGTAGGAGCCGGCCACGTTGTCGTAGTTCACGAAGCCGGAGCCGGTGTAACCGGCGTGGTTGGACTCGACGACGCCTTGCGAGATCGTGCCGCTCTCCGCCTGGTAGTCGGTGAAGTTCGAGCCCGAGGCGACCTCGGCCTCCAGGTAGTCCCAGTTCGGATTGCCGCCCGCGGTGGTGGCGGTGGCCTTGATCGTGTTGGTGCCGGCGACGACCGGCGCGGTCAGCGTGACCGTCGCCCAGGTGTCCCAGTTCGTGGTGGCGTTGAACGCCCGCGCCGCGGCGACGACGGTGCCGTTGACGGCGATGTCGCTCGGCCGGTTGGCGCTGGTGCCGTTGGCATAGCGGAAGGCCAGCGTGGCGGTGCCCGCGCTGGGCGCGTTGATGGTCCATTCGACCGAGGATCCGGCGACGTTGTCACCGTTGACGAAGCCGGTGCCGGAGTAACCGGTGTGGTTCGACTCCACGACACCTTGCGAGATCGTGGCGCTCTCCGCCTCGTATCGGGTGGGCGCCGCGGCGGCCGGAGGGGCCACGACCGTCAGCGCCCCGGCGAAGAGCGCGAGGACACCGGCGAGGACGCGGTACCTGCGTAAGTTCATTCGATCACTCCTGCGGGGGGTGGTATCTCGGCGAGAGATTGGAGCTTTTCATCGTGTTCCCACAAATAGTCACAACCGTCAACAGATTCTAGATCTTGGAACGATCCAATCTTTAGGAAACTTTCCTAACCCTACTTATGGTCATCCGGAGCAGAGATCGGATGTCCTGACGCCTGGACACGGAGAGAGCCAGGATGTTTGGCTATGCGACAGGCGAAAGGTTGGATCTGTCTCTCGACGCACTCGAAGGCGCGCCAGGCACTTCACCGCACTCAGGACAGCCGAGAGACATCACAGGTCAGAAGATCACAGGTGAGACCTAGGATGTCTTACCTGTGACGCTCACCAGCGTGAGGAGAGTCCCTTGCCCCTCAGAATCCGACATCGAGTGGTGGCCGTGGTGGCCCTCGGTGCCCTGCTGATCCAGCCCGTGCCCGCGGCCGTCGCCGCGGCCACGCTCCACGAAGCCGAGAACGCCACCATCTCGCAAGGCGTCGTGGAATCCAACCACGCCGGGTTCACCGGCACCGGTTTCGTCAACTACGACAACGTGACCGGCTCGTCGGTCGAATGGGCGACCGACTCACCGCAGGCGCGCCAGGTGCGGCTGATCCTGCGGTACGCCAACGGCACCACGGTGGACCGGCCGATGAGCATCTCCCTCAACGGCACGACCATCGCGACCGGCCTGTCCTTCCCCGGCACCGGGGCTTGGACCACCTGGCGGACGGTGACCGTACAGGCCTCGCTGGTCGCCGGCCCGAACACCGTACGGGCCACCGCGACGACCGCGAACGGCGGCCCGAACGTCGACTCGCTCACCGTCGACGACGGCACCACGGGCGGCGGGACCGACTGGTCCAAGGCCGTCGTCGACTCCACGATGGCCCGCTTCACCCCCAGCTCGCTGGGTGGCTGGAGCTACCCGCAGGGCTTATACCTGTGGGGGCAGTATCTCGTCTGGCAGCGCACCGGTGACGCCCGCTACCTGCAGTACATCAAGGACTGGACGGACCGGTTCGTCGACAGTTCGGGCAACATCTCCAACAGTTTCGGCAACCTCGACAGCATGCAGGCGGGTAACGTCCTGCTGGCCCTGTTCAAAGAGACGGGCCAGGCCCGCTACCGCACCGCCGCCACCAAGATCCGGACCCGGCTGAACACCTACCCGCGCACCTCCGACGGCGGCTGGTGGCACTCCACCTCCGACTCGCGGCAGGGCCAGCTCTGGGGCGACGGTGTCTACATGGCCGATCCGTTCCTGGCCCGCTACGGCGCCTGGGTCGCGGGCGACACCTTCACCAGCGCCGAGCCGGCCAAGCAGATCGAGGTCTATCACAGCCATCTGCGCCGCACCTCGGGCACGGCGGCCGGGCTGCTCTACCACGCCTACGACGAGCCCGGTGGCCTGACCGCCTCCTGGGTGAAGCCGTCCCTGGGCAACACGAACGGGATCTCGTGGTGCCGGGCCATGGGCTGGTTCGGCATGGCCACGATCGACATCCTCGACCTCATCCCGGCCGACCACCCGCGCCGGACCGCGTTGATCAACATCATCCGTGACCTGGTGCCCGCCTACGCCCGCTGGCAGGACCCGGCGACCGGACGGTGGTTCCAGGTGGTCACCGAGACGACGAACTCCGCCAACTGGACCGAGACGTCCTGCTCGGCGATGTACACGTACACGATCTCGAAGGCGGTCGAGCGCGGGTACGTGGACGCCTCCTACCGCGCCAACGCCGACCGGGGCTACCAGGGGGTGCTGAACAAGATCTCACTCGGCCAGGACGGGCGGACGAACCTCGTGGACGTCAGCGAGGGCACCAACGCCAGCGACTCGCTCAGCTACTACTTCAACCGGGGGCGGCCGGTGAACGACTTCCACGGGCTGGGCGCCTTCTTGATCATGAACGAGCAGATGATGCGCGTCGGCCCCGGCAGCTGACCCGCACGGCGCTCCTGGGACCGGCGCGCACGCGTCGATCCCAGGAGCCGAGTCGTGATCAAAATGTTCCTGCTACCCGGGGATCATCCCCCATATCCGACTTACGCTACGACGGACGGCGCACGGGGATGGGGATGGGGGATCGCATGGCGACATTGATGACACGGATGGCCGCTGCCTTGAAGGGAGAGGTCCGGGCCGACGAGCTCGAGGCGTACCGGCGGGCAGGCGGGATCGTGTACACCGAGCTGGAGCAGGCCGAAAGCCTCCGGGGCCGGTTGGCCCTGGAGGGGGTGAACCTGTGGCACGGCCCGCAGGGGGCCGCCGGGCAACTGCTGTGCGTGTGGAACGCGTTCGTCCTCCAGGCCATCGGCGAGCACCTGCTGGACGCCGACTACACCGCCGACCCTCGCACCTCCGGATTCGTGCCGCCGGTGACCGCCCGGCAGGTGGGCGCGTGCTTCGCACAGGTCGAAGGGTGGGTATCGCGGGCGCGGCAGGCGGCGGGCAATCCCGGCTACCTGGTGGAGCAGGAATTACTCCTCCCGGCCGACCTGCCGGAGTGGGCCGAGGCCGATCCGTGTCCGCTGCCGCACCTGCACGGCATGCTGGCCGCCTCCCGCGCGATCCGCCAGCACGCCGAGGTCGCGCTCGGCGTCTTCGAGAAGACGGTCGCCGACGCCGACCGGCACATGGACGCCCTGCGGCGGCTCAGGCAGCTCGTCGCCGAGGCCGCGACCGCCGCCGACTACGCCGAGGGACTGCTGGACACCGACCCGAACCCGCGGATGCACGAGGCGATCGAGCAGCGGCTGCAGCGGGCGCTGGAGATCTACTACCACCTCGGCCAGCTGACCGCGATGCCGCAGCTCATCGCCGACTACAAAGGGGCGGACGCGAGACGGGCCGTGCCTCCCGTCGCGACGCCGCCGGTGAACCCCCGCGGTTTCGACCCCTGGTGCCTGACCGACCCGCAGAAGCGCGGCGTTTGGCAGGCGGATCCCCGCGCCCGGCAAGCGATCAAGGAGATGTGGGAGTACGACCCCGACGCGGCCCACACCCTGCGCATCCAGGCCGAGATCGACGCCGCGTTCACCAGTGGCGCCATCACCTACGCCACCGACGCCGGGGGCAAGCCGTACGGCAGCTACTACTGCTGCCCGTGGGCGGCCATCTACCTGGTCCGGCGCCCGATCGTCATCGCTGGCACCCGGCTTCGTACGATGCAGCAGTTCACGTACGAGGTGTCGGCCGAGGACGTACCAAAGGGCGGCCGGTTCAAACGCGAGATCATCGTGTCCAACTTCAGGCCCACGGACGAGGTCGACTACTGCGACCCCGACGGCCTGCACGGAGACTGAGCGAGCTCGCCCAAAGCTCCATCGCCGCTCGCCGGGTGCCTGACCATGCCGGATGATCAGATCCAGCATGGTCAGGCACCCGGCGTGGTGGCTGGTGGCGGTGGCCAGTGGCGTGTGGCCAGTGGCTAGTGGCCCATCACCGGCCTCACCCCGGCGCTCGGGATCGGCAGATGCTCGCGGATGAGCAGCCAGCTCGCGGCCAGCACCCACAGCGCGGTGAGCACTCCGGGCACGAACGCCACCAACGCGCCGCCCGGCGCCAGCGGACCGCCGGTGATCGCGACCGTGAACGCGCCCAGGACGCTGACCACGGCGACGATGATGGCGCACCAGGCCATCCACTGCGGAAATACGTGCGTGCGCATGATGGCGGCGGCCGAGGCCGCGAACGGCACGGCCAGCGCGATTCCCATGATGGCGTCCATCACGGTCAGCGAGATGTACGGCGCCGCGGCGATGGCCAGCAGCGGCCGATGCGTGGTGACCGCGTAGGTCATCCCGGCGAACACGGATATGCCGATGAATCCGGTGGCGGCGAGAACTATGTACCCCGCGAGCACCATCGCGGGCGCGTCACTGGTCTCGTCCGAACGGCGGAAGGCAGTGGCCAGCGCCACGCCGAACCACAGGAACAGCGCGGTCGCGATGGCGTACAGCAGTGCCGCCGCCAGAACCTGGGCCCGGCGCTCGACCAGATACCCCGAGATCGTCATCGCGGATTCCGTGATCTGCGGCGCGTTCCCCATTATCAGGCGCCCGATGATCGCGACCACTATGGCCACGACGCCTGCCACTCCACCCCAGCGGAGCTCATGACTTTCTTTCATCGAAGTCACCTCCCACCTGCCATTATTCGGCGCCCTCGCTGCGCCTGGCAGGGTCAAAGGTCCCAATCTCGCGAGGCGGCCCACGCGCTGATCAGGCCTTACCGCTCTTCTGCAGCGCCCGGGTGAGCTCTTCCTTGGTCATGGACGAGCGGCCGGGGACTTTGGCCTCCTGAGCTCGGTGGTACAGATCCTCCTTGCTCGGTTCCTTGGATCCTCGGCTCTGCTTCCTCGATTTGTTACCGCTCCCCACCGGAAGACCGTGCTGGATCTCCTGTGCCTTGCGTTCGCTGAAGGCTCGGCCGAGCTCCTCCAGGCGCTCGCGGGAAACCGCCTTCTTGAGCGCTGGGAGGATCTCGCTCTCCTCCTCCTGAACGTGGTGCGCGACTGCCAGAACGAGCTCGTCCAGCAGCTTGTCGAACCGCTCCGTGTCGGTGTCGACGTCCAGGAGTTGGAGCAGCATCCGCTCGGCCTGGTGGTGTTCCTCCGCTCCCTCTCGGACCTGGTCCTTCTCACTGGGTACGGCCTTGGCGATCTCCGGGTAGACCAGTTCCTCCTCCCCCCTGGAGTGAGCGACGAATTTGGCGGCCAGTTCGGCTAGCAGGGCCGGACGATCCTCGGTGTCCTTCTTGAGCCGACCGAAAAGCCGCTCCACGTCGCGATGGTCTGACTTGATCATGCTGATGGCGTCCAATGTCATGGCTCCCCCTCTCTGGCGCCCCCGGTACCCGGCAAGGCCGGTCGTACGCGAAGTTGACGGACAACGGACCAGGTGTTTGCGCTTCTTGGACGCTGGCCGCCGAGCTACGCGCGCCATCCGCCGCGCCGGGCTTGCGCCGCGTCGGCTGGCCGGGCCCCCGGCAAATACCAACGTGCCTCTTGAACTGCGCGGATGAGACAGACGCACTGTTCGGAGCGTTGTCACAGATCGGGGCGCTGTCTTGTCTGAGCTGGTGAACGGCCGGATCGAGCCGGCCACTTCCGGGAAGGAATCATGATGAGCACCGATCACGCTCAAGCCCACCACCTGGAGAACCCCGACAAGAGCGGGCCACCGCCGCAGATCGACGTCGTCGGCACCGTACCGGGGGCGCCGGCCGCGCCGGAGGGGGCCGAAGCGATGACGCTCCGGGTCACGCTGCCGCCGAACAGCCCGGGTGCGCCGCCTCACCGGCACTCCGGGCCCGCGTACGGCTACGTGATCAAGGGCGCCGTCAACTTCGAGCTCGAAGGCGAACCTGTGCGGGTTCTCCGGCCTGGTGACGCGTTCTGGGAGCCCGGTGGAGACGTGATCCACTACCAGGACGGCAACCACCTCACCGACGAGGAGTCGCAGTTCGTGGTGACGATGTTCTGCGCGCCTGGACAGCCGATGCTGATCCCGGTCAGCCCGGAAGAGCTGGAAGCTCGGCGAGACCGTCGCGCCCCACAGTCATGACCAAGGTCTCGTTGACTGCCCTCGTTCGCGATCAGCTCACGCTTGCCCGCGAGGCGGACAGCGGCCAGTCCTGGGACGGGATGCCCGGCGATCTGCTGGTCATGCCTGAACGCCGCCCCTGCGTGGAGGCCGTACAGGACTGCGCGTTCCTGTTCACCACCGCACGCTGAAAGCCAAGAAGGCGGAACCGGTTTCGGTTCCGCCTCCGGCGTCGCCAGACGGTCATTTATCGCACGGAGGCGAACGCCACGGCCGTGGTGGACGCGATGGCCGTCGTGAGGACCACCATCAGGAGCACGGTGCCCAGCGGGTTCTTCCGCGGGCGCGGTGGCGGGGCGCGATGGGCGCGTACAAAGGCGACCGGGGGCTTGGGCGTCGGCTTGAGGGTCGGTGTGGGTTTCGGTGTCGGCTTGGCCGGCTTGACGCGGACCGGCTGGGGTGCGATGTGGGGCACCCGCACCCGGTTGGGTGTCGGCCGCTGAGTCGGCTTGGGTTTCGCGGGGCGGGGAGTGATCACCACCCGCACCCTGGGCGTCACCTTCGGGGTGGCCACGGGCTGCGGTTTCGGAGTGACGACGGGGCGCGGCTTCACGATCACCACGGTCGGCGGCTTCACCACGGTCGGCGGCTGCGCCGCCGGCGCCGCGCATTTCCCGATGTGTACGCTCACCAGCGGCACGTCCACACACACGGTCGCCTCGACGCCGACCTTCACCGTCACGTCGCCCGGATCCGGATCGGCCGCGGCGGGAGCGCTCGCGGACAGCGCCAACAGCGTGCCCGCCAGGAGCAGCGGCATGCGCCAGGCCCCCACGGTCACACGCCTCCGGCTATCCGGGCGAACTCCTGCAGCGCGCCCTTGTACGCCTCCGGCCCCACGGCCAGCGGTCCGTCGAAGGCGTGGGAGATGTCCCAGGTGAGGTAGACGCCGAAGCCGAGCATCGCGGCCATCGCCAGCAGCGGCAGGACCGCCAGCCCGGTCGGCCGCGCTCCGGCCAGGAACGGGAACAGGACGACCAGCAGGCCGGTGAGGATCGTCAGGGCCAGCAGCCCGTCGGGCGGCGTCGCGGCGGCGTCGGCGGTGCGCTGGGAACGGGCGGAGGCGATCGCCGCGAGGTGGTCGAGCACCGCGGTCTTGGCCTCCTTCTGGTCGGCGGTCACCTGCAGCGCGGCGACGCGGGCCCGGAGCGCGTCGAGCCGCTCCGTGCCGACGGGATCCATCGAGCCGCGCTGCATGACGGGCCACTCGTCCCGGACGACGAACGTGATGTAGTCGCGCAGCCCGGCGCGCACCACGTCGGGGGCGGTGCCCGGCAGGCCGGACGCCGACCAGTAGGCCTCGACGGCGGCCTGGCTCTCGGTGTGGGTGTTCTGGCTTGCGGAGTCGGCGGTGGTCCACGGCACGATGATCGCGATGGCGAAGACCAGGAGGAACAGGGCGGACAGCATCGCGCCCGCGTGGCCGGCCGACGGTCCGCCGGCGTCGTTGTCGTCGCTGCCCTTCTTCGTGAGCCTGAACAGGGTGGCCGCCAGCGCCACCACACCCACCGCGGCCACGGCCGCGATTACGTATTGCAGCATAAGGATCTCCCCAATCCCCACCGAACACCGAGCGTGACATTACTATCACAGACCGCATGACTACTCAGGGGATAGATTGCGGTACGGTACGTAACCGATCGGTAACGGTCGGGCGGAGTTTCCGCTGCGATGGTCGATCAGTTCCCGGTGGTCAGGACCATGCGGAAGCGGGCCTGGCCGGAGAGCATTTTCTGGAACGCCGCCCGGGCCTCCTCCAGCGAGACCTCCTCGGTCCACGCCCGGACACCGCTCTGGGCGGCGAACCTCATGGTGTCCTGGATGTCGACGGCGTTGCCGGAAGCGTGCCCGTACACCCGCCTGGCCGCCGCCACCAGCTGCAGGGGCGTGACCCGCAGCGGTTCCATGTCGACGCCGACGACGATGAGCTCACCGCGGGGCCCCAGGCCGTCGATGGTCGCGGACATCGCCTCGGCGTTGGTCACCGTGGCCAGCACCACCTTCGCTCCTCCGCACGCCCGCAGCGCGTCGGCCACCGGCGCGGTGGCGCTGTCGACGTAGTGGGCGGCGCCGAGCTTGTGCGCCAGCGGCGCCTTGTCGGGACCGCGGGCCAGCGCGATGGTGTTGAAGCCCATCTTCGCGGCGAACTGGACGCCCAGGTGCCCCAGACCGCCCACACCGAGGATCGCGACGGTGTCGCCCGGACGCGCCGAGCTGTGGCGCAGCGCGTTGTACACGGTCACGCCGGCACAGGCCAGGGGCCCGGCCTCCACCGCCGTCAGCTCGTCCGGGATCGCGGCCAGGGCGACGGCCGGCACCACGACGGAGTCGGCGAACCCGCCCGCGTACGCGGCACCCGGCACCTGCAGCTCGGGGCACAGGATGCCGTCTCCCTGCCTGCAGGCGTCGCAGTGGCCGCAGCTGCCTCCGTACCAGCCGACCGCCACCCGATCACCGACGGACCAGCCGGTGACGTGGTCGCCGACCGCGTCGACGCGTCCCGCGATCTCGTGCCCCGCTGTGACGGGGAACGTGGTGCCCGGGATGTGGCCGGAGGTGATCAACGCGTCGGAGTGGCACACCCCGCACGCCTCGACGGTGATCCGCACCTGGCCCGGGCCCGGCTCCCGGGTGTCCGCCCGGACGAGGGACAGGTCCCCGCCAGGCTCGCCGACCTGCATGGAACGGTGTGTGGCCGAAGAAGACATGGCGTCTCCTTTTCGTCTCATGGAACGCGGCGACCTTCGGCGCGGCCGTCACAAGTCCATCGTTCCACCAGACGCTTTGACCATTTGTCCGACCCCTGGTAAACCTCGGCCGGCAGAGTCGGATTCCTGACAAGGCCCGCTTCGCGGGCCCGGCGGCTGGACGGATCGCCGAGGAGATCTCGGCGTTCGGCGAGAAACGTCCAGCCTGACGCTCCGTGTCAGGAAACATCGGGAGCATGGGCGGCGTGAACCTTCTCAACGGCCGCAGATTCGTGATGGTGAGTTCGACGGCGAGCGTGGTGGACCAGGAGCGGCCCACCGCGTTCGACTACTGGGAGGCCGACGGGGTGGTGTGGGGCAGCTACACGGGTGACACCGTCACCCACGGCCGTTTCGTCGGCACCAGGGACGGCGACCTGGTCTCCATCGCCTACGCGCACGCGCTCAAGGCCGGGGGCAAGGCTGGCGGCCAGAGCAACAGCCGCATCGAGACCGAGGCCGACGGACGGCTGCGCCTGGTGGAGGAGTTCCAGTTCGAGGGCGACGACACCCGGCACGTCAGCGTGTGCACCGAGGTCGTCACCGGCTGATCCTCCGGCCCCTCAGCACCGGCTGACCTGACCATCCTTCCGCCTGACCTACCCGTCCTTGCGCAGGGCGGCCCTTCCCTCCGCGGCGCCGACGAAGCGCATCTTGCCGAGCGGCACGTCGCCGGGGGCCTCCTGGGCCGCCCGCCGTGCGGGACGGGCCTTGTCACGGTCGCTGGGCAGCACGTACGGCCGCCTGAGCACCTCGTCCAGGATGAAGACCGTCTCGGTCGCCTTCACGGCCGGGATGTTGGCCAGCCGATCGGTCACCATGGCGTGGACCTCGGCCACGTCCGACATCCGTACCTGGATCATCGCGTCGTGCTGGCCGGTGGTGATCGCGCAGTACTCGACCTCGGGCATCCTGGCCAGCTCGGCCCTGAACTGCTTCCACATCTGCTGCCGGACGGTCACGAAGATCAGCGCGGTGATGCCGAGCCCCGTCCTGACGTGGTCGATCTCGGCGGTGAACCGCTTGATCGCGCCGTCGGCGCGCAGCGCCTCGAAGCGGGTGTAGGCGTTGGCCCGGGAGATACCCACCCGCTCGGCCAGTGACGAGACCGAGATCCTGCCGTTCTCCCGCAGGACCTCGAGGATCTTCAGGTGGACGGCGTCGAGCTCCAGGCCGATGCCGATCCGTCCAGGCTGACCGCTACCGCTGGCACCATTCCTGGAAATTTCACTCATAGTTACCCCCAGCCCATTTATATACGTCTCAGCGACCGCACAGTGCCTGGACGTTCTGCCCGACAATCCTCGACATCTTTCGGCCAACCGTCCAACTGGAGGACTCAATGGCGACCCGCTCGCAGACGGCGGCTGTGCTGCTCGCCGGTGCACTCGCCCTCGCCGCCTGCGGAAGCGGCGGTTCCCAGACCCCCGCCGCCCAGAGCGGCGGCGGCAAGACCCTGGTGATCGACACGTCCTTCGACCTCAAGACGGCCGACCCCGGGCGCACGTACGAGCCGACCGGCCTGACCGTCGAGAAGGCGATCTACGAGACGCTCCTCACCTTCGACGGCGCCGACGTGACCAAGCCGGTGCCGGCGCTGGCCGAGTCGTACGAGCTGTCCAAGGACGGCAAGGTGCTCACGCTCAAGCTCAAGCAGGGCGCGACGTTCGCCGACGGCTCCCCCGTCACCGCGGACGACGTGGTGTTCTCCCTGAACCGGGTGCGGGACATGAAGGGGACCCCGTCGTTCCTGCTCGACGGTGTCGAGGTGGCCAAGGAGGGCGACTCGACGATCACGCTGACCTCCAAGGCGGCCAACCCGGCGCTGCCGTTCATCCTGCCGAACCCGGCGCTCGGCATCATCAACAGCAAGCTCGCCAAGCAGCACGGCGCGACCGCGGACGCGCAGGACAAGGCCGAGCAGTACCTGAACGCCTCCTCCGCCGGCTCGGGCCCGTACACGATCGAGTCGTTCAACGTGAGCAGCCAGGTCGTGCTGAAGGCGAACCCGAAGTACTACGGCACCAAGCCCGCCTACGACAAGGTCGTCATCCGCAACGTCGAGTCCGCCACGCAGAAGCTGAACGTCCAGCGCGGCGACAGCCAGGTGGCGCTCAACCTGTCGGGCGACCAGGTGACCGGCATGCCGGCGACCCTGCAGGTCAAGAAGACCGCCTCGGCCAACGTGATCTTCCTGCTGGCCAACCAGGACGACAAGGTCAGCAAGACGACGCCGAACGCCAAGTTCGTCGAGGCCGTGCGCAAGGGCGTCGACTATGCGGGCCTGCTCGAACTGGCCGGTGAGGGCTCCACGCAGGCGCCCGGCGTCATCCCGTCGCAGCTGCTGGGCGCGCTGCCCGCCGACCAGGCGGCCAAGCGCGACGTCGAGGGCGCCAAGGCGGCCCTGGCCGCCAGCGGCGTGGCCAACCCCACGGTGAAGCTGGAGTACCCGAGCGAGCTGACCGTGAACGGCCTGTCGTTCCAGCCGCTGGCCGAGCGGATCCAGGCCAACCTCAAGGAGGTCGGCATCACGGTGGACCTGCAGCCCGCGCCGGTCACCACCGCGCTGGACAACTACCGCAACGGCAAGGAGGAGATGGGCCTGTGGTACTGGGGCCCTGACTACCCGGACCCCAGCGACTACCTGGCCTTCCTGCCGGGCAAGACGGTGGGCCTGCGGGCGGGCTGGAAGGCCGGCGCGGCCAAGGAGATCGAGGCCGCGGGTGAGAAGGCCGCGGTCGCGATCGGCGACGATGCGCGCAAGCAGGCGTACGCCGACGTGCAGACGAAGCTGAACGCCTCGGGCCCGTTCATCCCGCTGATCCAGCCGAGCCAGAACATCGTGACGGCCGCCTCGGTGACCGGCCTGGAGTATCACCCGGTCTGGACCGTCGACGTCGCCGACCTCGGCGCGAAGTAGGCATGCCCGCCACCCCCGCCCCGCCCCGCCCGTCCAGGCGGCGCGGGGCGCATCCCCTCGCCCGGTTCCTGATCCGGCGGATCCTCATGGCGCTCCTGCTGGCCTGGGGCATCACGCTGGTGACGTTCGTGCTGACGAATCTGGTGCCCGGCGACCCCGTGGCCGCGAACCTGGGCCAGCGGGCCCTGGGCGACCCGGCCATCGTGGCGCAGTGGCGCACCGAGCATGGCCTGGACAAGCCGCTGTGGGAGCAGTACCTGCTGCACCTGCAGGGCGTCGTCCACGGCGACCTCGGCACCAGCCAGCAGAGTCACCGGCCGGTGAGCCAGGACCTGGCCGAGTTCGTCCCGGCGACGCTGGAGCTGGCCGGGGCGGCGATCCTGGTCTCCCTCGTGCTCGGCGTGGCGTTCGGTGTGATCGCCGCGCTGCGCAGGGACCGGCTGTCGGACCACGCGCTGCGGGTGCTGAGCCTGATCGGCATCTCGGTGCCGACATTCTGGCTGGCGCTGGTGGCCTTCTACGTGTTCTTCTACCGGCTGCAGATCACCCCGGGCAGCGGCAGGGTCGACGCGGCGCTGGGCACCGCCCCGGCCGTCACCGGCCTGCAGACGGTGGACGCGCTGCTCGCCGGCCGGTGGGACATCTTCGGCTCGGCCGTCGGCCACCTGATCACGCCCGCCCTCGTGCTGGCCCTGTACACGATCGGGCTGCTGACCCGCTTCACCCGCTCGGCCGTGCTGGAGGTGCTCGGCCAGGATTACGTGCGGGCCGCCCGCGCCAAGGGCCTGCCTGGCCGGACGATCCTGTTCCGGTACGTGCTGCGCTCGGCGCTGGTGCCGATCATCACCGTCGCGGGCCTGGCGTTCGGCAGCCTGCTGTCCGGCACGGTACTGGTCGAGGCGATCTTCGCCTGGCCGGGCGTCGGCCAGTACGCCTACAAGAGCGCCACCACCCTCGACCTGCCCGCCGTCATGGGCGTCGGGCTGGTGGTCGGCGTCGTCTACCTCGTCATCAACCTGATCGTGGACGTGCTGTACGGCGTCATCGATCCCCGAGTGAGGCTTCAGTGAATCGGGATCCCCTGGCCCGCAAGGGCCTGACCGGGCGGCTCCCCCATGCCTGGCGGCAACCGCTGGCCATCGTCGGCGGCGTGATCGCGATCGCCTGGCTCGTGATCGCGCTGGCCGCGCCGGTGCTCGCGCCGCACGACCCGCTGGCCCAGGACCTGCCGCGCCTGGCAGCCCCCGGACCAGGCCATTGGTTCGGTACGGACCAGCTCGGCCGGGACATCCTCAGCCGGGTCATGCACGGCGCGCGGGTGTCCATCCCGCTGACGCTGATGCTGGTGGCGCTGTCGGTCCTGATCGGCGGCCTGCTCGGCGCCTGCGCCGGATATTTCGGCCGATGGGTGGATGAGACGATCATGCGGGTGGCGGACCTGGTGTTCGCGTTCCCGACGGTCATCCTGGCCATGGTGGTGGCCGCGGCGCTCGGGGCCAGCCTGACCAACGCGGTGCTGGCCGTACTCGTCGTGGCCTGGCCCGCCTACGCCCGCGTGACGCGCGGGCTGGTGCTGGGCGTGCGGGAGCGGGAGTTCGTACTGAGCGGGCGGCTGCTGGGCTTCTCGGCCTGGCGCTCGCTGCGAGTGGACGTGCTGCCGAACGTGACGGGCCCGGTGCTCGTCCTGGCCACGCTCGACATCGGCACCGCGCTGCTGCTGCTGTCCGGATTGTCGTTCCTCGGCCTCGGGGCCAAGCCGCCGTCTCCGGAGTGGGGCGCGATGGTGGCCTCCGGCGTGGAGGTCTTCGACAGCTGGTGGGTGGCGACCTTCCCCGGCCTGGCGATCCTGACCGTGGTGCTGGCCTTCAACTTCCTCGGCGACACGCTGCGGGACGCCCTCGACCCCCGTACGGCCCGCGCCATCAAGGAGCGTGCGCTGTGACCCTGGACATCACCGACCTGAAGGTCACCATCGGCGGCAAGGAGATCCTGCGCGGCGTGGACCTGTCGCTCCAGGAGGGCAGGGTGCACGGGCTGGCGGGCGAAAGCGGGTCCGGCAAGACGATGACCGGCCTGGCCGTACTCGGGCTGCTGCCGCACGGCTCGCGGACCACCGGCAGCATCGCGCTCGGCGACCGCGAACTGCTCACGCTGCCGCCGAAGGAGCTGAACCGGGTACGCGGCGGCGAAGTGGCCATGGTCTTCCAGGACCCGGCCACGAGCCTGCACCCGATGCTCACGATCGGCAAGCAGCTCACCGAGCACATGCGCCACCACCTCGGCGTCGACAAGCGGGAGGCCCGGCGGCGGGCCGTCGAACTGCTCGGCAAGGTACGCATCCCCGGCGCCGAGGAGGCGTACGGGCGCTTCCCGCACCAGTTCTCGGGCGGCATGCGGCAGCGCGTCGCGATCGCCATCGCGCTGGCCTGCTCCCCCAAGGTGCTGATCGCCGACGAGCCGACGACCGCGCTGGACGTGACCGTGCAGGCGGGGGTCCTGCGGCTGCTGCGGGGGCTCTGCGACGAGCTGGGGCTGGCCGTGCTGCTCGTCACCCACGACCTGGGCGTCATGTCGGCGGTGGCGGACGAGGTGAGCGTGATGAAGGACGGCCTGGTGGTGGAGACGGGGCCGCGCGGCCAGGTGCTGCGCGAACCTGCCCACCCGTACACCCGCTCCCTGCTCGACTCGCTACCCGACGCCGGGTCCGACCCCGCTCCCCGTTCGGAGGATTCATGACCCTGCTGGCGATCGACGACCTGGTCGTCGAGCACCGCTCGCCCGGGCGCCCGATCGTCAGGGCGGTCGCCGGGGCGAGCCTGTCCGTCGGGCCCGGCGAGGTCGTCGGCCTGGTCGGCGAGTCCGGCTGCGGCAAGTCGACGCTGGCCCGCGCCGTCTGCGGGCTGAACCCCGTCACCGAGGGCTCGATCACGTTCGACGGGCAGCCGGTCACGCCGCTCGGGCTGCGGCGGCGCAAGCTGACGGGCATCCAGATGGTGTTCCAGGACCCGTACGCGTCGCTGAACCCGCGCCGCCGCGTGGGCGACCAGATCGCCGACGGACTCCGTACCTCCGGCGACACCGCCACCGCGCCCGCCGACCTGCTGGAACGCGTCGGGCTACCGCGCGACTTCGTCAGCCGACACCCGCACGAGTTCTCGGGCGGCCAGCGGCAGCGCATCGCGATCGCCAGGGCGCTGGCGGCCCGGCCCCGGCTGCTGATCGGCGACGAGCCCATCTCGGCGCTGGACGCCTCGGCCCAGTCGCAGGTCGCCACCCTGATGCGCGACCTGGCCGTGGACTCGGGGGCGGGGCTGCTGTTCATCAGCCACGACCTGTCGGTGGTGCAGCTGATCGCCGACCGGATCGCGGTCATGTACCTCGGCCGGATCGTCGAGGTCGGGAACACGGCCGAGGTGTGGGCCAACCCCCGGCACCCGTACACGCAGGCGCTCCTGCGCGCGATTCCCAAGCCCGACGGGATGGGCGTGCTGCCCGCCGAACTGCCCGGCGACGTGCCTGACCCGGCCGACCCGCCGGCGGGGTGCCGGTTCAATCCGCGCTGCCCGCAGGTCATGGACGTGTGCCGGGACAAGGAGCCCGATTTCGGACCGGTCGCCTGCTGGCTCCACGAGCCCAAGTGACGGACCCGACGTGACGGACCCCGACGTAACGGAACCCACCCAGGGACCGGTCCTGGAACCCACCACGGATCCAACCCAGGAGCCGGTCCTGGAACCCACCCCGGAACCGACCCTGAAACCCACCACGGACCCTGCCCTGGAGCCCACCACGGATCCCATCGCAGTTCCCATCCTGGAGCAGCCCAGCCCGGAGTCCATCCTGACGGCCGTGCGGGGGGCGATGGCCGAGGCAGAGGTCGACGCCCTGGTGTTACGGCCATCGCCCGACTTCAGGTTCCTGGGCGGGCAGGGCGACGGGTTTCTCGTCGTCACCCTGGACACGGCCGCCGAGACCGCCGACCCGGTCCCGCTCGTACCCCGGGCCGCGCGGCGCGTCGGTGTAGACCCGGAGATGCGGGTCCGTGAGCTGTTCGGCCTCGCGATCGAGGCCGAGCTGGTGCCCGCCACGGCCGTGCTGGCGCCGCTGCGGCTGCGCAAGCGGCCGCACGAGATCGAGGCGGTCCAGCGCGCCGTCGTGGCCGCGGAATCGGTGCTCGGCCAGGCCCGCGAGCTGTCCTGGTTCGGCGCCACCGAGCGCGCGATGGCGGCCCGGCTGCGGTTACTGCTGCTGGAGACCGGCTGCGAGGAGGTCCTGTCGCTGCGGGTCGCCGCGGGCGAGCACACCGCGCGCCCCGCGCACCTCCCCGGCGGCCGGGTGATCAACCCCGGCGACGCACTGCTGGTGTCGCTCTGCGGCCGGTGGGACGGCTACTGCGCGGAGGTGGCACGGGTGTTCGCCGTCGCCGAGCCGCCGGAGGACTTCGAGGCCATGTACTCGGTCGTACTCGCCGCACGGGCCGCCGCCCTCCACTCGGCGGCCCGGCCGTCGGCCGACGCCGAGAGCGTGGCCAAGGCGGTCGGGGACGTGATCGACGGCAGCGGGTACGGCCGTTACGCCGCCGCCCACTTCGGCCGGGGCGTCGGGCTGGGCCACGACGAGGGCCCGCGCGTACAGCCCGGCGACGGCACGCCACTGGAACCGGGGATGACCCTGTGCCTGGAGCCCGCGATCTACGTGCCGGACCTGTTCGGCGCCCGGGTGGCCGACGTGGTCGCCATCACGGCGTCGGGCCCGACCCCCCTCGGCTCGGCCCACCACACCCTGCAGGTCCTCGACCACTGACGCCGCACCCCGCACGATGCCTCTCCGGGGCCAGGGCCGCCCCCGCGGCCCCGGATCGCCCCTCCGGGGGCCGCCCTCCGTAACACCGGATCACACCTTGGGGGCCGCCCCCCATAACCCCGGACCACACCTCCGGGGGCCGCCCCTCCGTGGCCTCGGCAAACGACCCGTCTAGGCTGATTGAGACGATCATCGGAGGGCGTCGTGGACCAGTTCGTGCTGCTCATGCTCATCCTGCTGGGCGCCCTGATCACGGTGCCGCTCGGCGACCGGCTCGGGCTTCCGCCACCCGTCCTGATGACCCTGCTCGGCATCGTCCTAGCCCTGCTGCCGTTCGTACCGAACGTGGACGTACCCCCCGACATCGTCCTACCGCTCCTCCTCCCTCCCCTGCTGTACGCGGCGGTACGCCGCACGTCATGGCGCCAGTTCGCGGCGAACTGGCGGCCGATCTTCCTGCTCGCGGTGGCGCTGGTGTTCGTGACGACGGCGGCCGTCGCGGTGACGGCGCACGCGCTCATCCCGGGCCTGCCGATCGCGGCCGCGGCGGCGCTCGGCGCGCTGGTGGCGCCGCCCGACCCGGTGGCGGCCACGGCGGTGGCGGGCCGGCTGGGGCTGCCCAGGCGGCTGGTGTCGCTGCTGGAGGGCGAGGGCCTGTTCAACGACGTCACCGCGATCGTGCTGTACAAGGTGGCGATCACGGCGGCGGTCACCGGCGTCTTCTGGTGGCCGGGCGCGCTGGGCGAGTTCGTGCTGTCGGCGGTGGTGGCGGTCGCGGTGGGACTCGGGCTCGGCTGGCTCGCCGGCCGGTTGATGGCCCTGCTGGGCGATGCCACGCTGCAGGTGGGGCTGTCGCTGCTGGTGCCGTTCGTCAGCTACGCGGTGGCCGACAAGTGGCACGGCTCGGGGGTGCTGGCCGTACTGACCAGCGCGTTCTACCTGAGCGACCGTATGTCGGACGCCGACGACGTACACGGCAGGTTCGCGTCCGCGACGTTCTGGCAGATCGTCGACACGCTCGTGACGGGCGTGGCGTTCGGCCTGATCGGGCTGGAGCTGCACAGCCTGTTCGGTACGGTCGGCGGCCGGCTGACCGAGGTGCTCGGCTGGAGCGCCGCCGTGGTGGCCGTCGTGGTAGTGGTACGGCTGGTCTGGCTGCTACCTGCCGCCTGGTTGGCCAGGAAGACCCGCCGGGCCGGCGACGACGACTCCGAGGTACCGCTGACCTGGCGCGAGACGGTCGTGATGTGGTGGGCGGGCATGCGCGGCGTCGCCTCGGTGGCACTCGCCCTGGCCCTCCCGCTGAAGACGGAGGACGGGTCGCCGTTCCCGGAACGGGCCGTGCTGGTGTTCATCGCGTTCGCCGTCATCCTGGTCACGCTGGTCCTCCAAGGCCTGACCCTGCCCTGGTTGGTGACCAAGCTGGGCGTCAAAACCGACACCGCAGCCGAACGAGACCTGGAACGCCGCCTGGCCATCAGCGCCGCCAAGGCCGCCAGGAAGCGGCTCAAGGAAATCGACGAAGCCGAGGACCTACCCGAAGAGGTGGTCGAACTACTCGCCAAACGAATGACGGACATCGGCATGCGCATCAGCGCTGAGGCCGCCGACGAGGAACGGCGCGCGGCCTACGAGAAACGGGCCGAGCGGATACGGACGGTCCGACGCGTCGAATCGGAAATGATGTCCGCCGCCCGCCAGGCAGTAATCGACGCACGCCGCGACTCAACCGCCGACCCCGAGGTGGTCACCCGGGTACTACGACAACTCGACGCCCGGAGCATGCACTGATGACCGGCACCGCCGCCGAGATCCAGGTTCGTTCGTCGGGTAGCCGCAGTGCAGCGGTCTCTCCAAGTTCTGCACGTCCGTGGCGTTCATCGCGGCTCCAGGGAGCTAGAGAGAGGCGCGAGCACGGTTTGACTTCTTGTCGGACATGTGGGCTGTCCGTGGCCATGGCGGGCGGAGCATTAGCCAGCGAAACCGCGAGGCATGGCGGCCTTTCCTTGCTTACGTCGGTAATCGTCGATCGTCTCGGCGCAGGTCGCCTCGCGTAGCGAATGAAGACGGCGGCCACGGGTGGACGAGCGCACCGTATCCTCATCGTCCCAAGGAACGTTCCGACTCCGGTAAGCCTGCGGGAGACGTCGATGTCAGCGCTTTCACGGACCCGTCGCGGTATAGCCTCACCCCAGGCGCGGGAAGCCACGGGCGGGGAAGCGGCTGTATGGCTGTGGCCGGGCCGCGCTTTGTACGCCGGGCCGTCCCTACGGCTAGGCCCGCACTCCGGCTCGGTGGCGTGCGTGGCCGTCGGCGTGGACGCGCCCTTCACCGTACGGAGCGCACCCGGCGGCGAGCTGCGGGCGCGGACCGCTCTCATCCCGCCGCGGGTCAGGCACCAGCTCACGGCGGGCGGCGACCGCATGGTCTTCCTCTACCTCGACCCCGGGTCGGCCGAGGACCGGGCATGCCGGGCCAGGTTCACCGCCGGTGAGCACGGCGTCATGACCGGGCACGAAGCCGAGGCCGACCTTCTGGTCCGGGCGGCGGCCATCCGCGCGCACAGCCCGGACCGGCAGATCGCCGCCTGGGCGGACGAGGTCACCGGCCATGAGGCGGCATCGTTGACCGACCCCCGGATCGCCGCCGCCCTGCGCCGTCTGATCAGCGCGGACGAGCCGTTGCCCGCCGCGCTGCTGGCCGCCGAGCTCGGGCTGTCGGAGTCACGCTTCCTGCGGCTGTTCCGGGAACGTACGGGCACCTCGTACCGGAGGTTCCGGCTGTGGGCGCAGATGCACCGGGCCGGCCGTGCGCTGGCCGCGGGCGCGAACCTCACCCGTGCCGCGGCCGACGGCTACTTCGCCAGTCCGTCCCACTTCAGCACCGCGTTTCACGCGATGTTCGGCCTTCCCCCGAGCGCGCTGCTCTCCGGGCATCTCACGATCCGGTGCCTGGATCCCGTCGTGTGACGGGACGGTTCACCAGGTGATGGCGGCCAGCAGCGTGCCACCGCCAACGGCCTCCACCCAGAAGTACAGCCAGGAGGGATAGAACGCCGACGGCCGCTCGACCAGCCGCGCCACCAGCCGTCCAACGGCCATGCCCAGCAGGGACACCGCGACGGTAACGGCCATGCCCGTCCGCATCCCGCCCGCGTCGGCCGCCGCTGCCAGCAACAGGCCCCCGACTGCCACGCCGAAACCGCCGTACACAGCGCGGATCTCGGTCCGCGCCTCGGCCGAGTCGGCCACGATCCGGAACGGCCTGATCAGCGCGGCAGGCGCGACAAGTCCGTAGACGCCCATCCCGAGGAAGAAGATCGCCACCACGGCGATCACGAAAGCAGACATGAAGGTACGCCCCTTTTGCAGCACAGCAGGTTGCTGGCCAGCCTGCCGCTCGCGCACCGCATCCGGCTTTCACCGACCCGCCGCGTCGGGGCTGCAGGGGTTCCTCGGCGGCACCCTAAGATCAGGAACCTCAGCCGGGCGAGCGGGGCTTCTGCGTTCAACGGCTCTTCGCCGCTTTTCGCCGCGTTCGGCGGTGCTCGGTGACCCGCAGGGCGATGGCGGAGACCACCGCGACCAGGCCGAGGCCGACCAGCGCCGCTTTCCCCAGGCGGCCTGATCCGTACGTGGATCACGGACCGATGACACCGTTGTGAGGGGAAGACGGAGGACCTGCGCCACGCACCGGCCGACCATTGGCCGGGCTTGACCCGCGCAACAGCATCACGCCGGTAAGTGCGATCCAGAGGAAGTAGCCGACGAAGGCGATGCGTTGGCCCCATCCGGGCGGCGGCCACCCCGTGGCCTGCCACATCGCCTGCCAGGCCAGATTCGCCACCAGGAACAGCACAAACCACGGCGTGATCCGCGCCAAGCGCGCGACGGAGGGCAGGCGCGTCAACAGCCGGCCCATCCAGAACAGGGAGGCGGCCCAGAAGATCCCCGAGGCGGTGGCGCCGGCCAGATGCGCGAGGGACGTGCCGGAGTCGCGTGCCGCCATGTCCACGGGAAAGACACCGGCGATCACCAGAGACGCCCCGGACAGCGCCAGCAGCGCCGGCCCGACCGCGGAGCCGCCGGCCCGGATCAGCGGGGCGAACCCCGTCGCGAACGCGATCACCAGCAATCCGGGGGCGACGAAGCCCAGTGCGTTGAACGCGAACGCGTGCGGTGCCCCTGAGGCGCCCAATTCGCTGACCGCCTTGTGGGCGTGCGAATAGCCGTCATCGCGCAACGAGGCGAACACCGCGAGACTGCCCAGGAACATGGCCGCCGCTGCTGGGGCGGCGGCCGCGGCGAGACGCGGGACGGCTGGTCCGGTGGTTAAGGCTGCGTCGGGCATATAGTTAGCCTATGCTAATCAAATGAGTGGTCACAAGGTCCATGACGAGGCTCAACGCTGGACGATGGCTGCTGCCACACTGGTCCGCTGGTTGCGGGCGGCGGATCCGAATCCGGTGCTCACCGGGGCTCAAGCCTCCGCCTTGGCGGTCATCGTGCACGCGGGAGAGATCACGCCGTCCCAGCTGGCCGCCTTGGAGGAGGTGGCGCGGCCGACGATGGCGCGCACCGTGTCACAACTCGAGAAGCTGTCCATGATTCAGCGCATCGCGTCGACTCAAGACGGCCGCAGCGCCATCCTGTCGGCCACCCCCATCGGACGCGCCACCATCCACGACGGCCACGCACGCCGCACCGCACCTCTCGCTGCCGCAATGGGCAAGCTCACGGCCGAGGAACGCGAGGTGCTCAGCGGCGCGCTACCCGTACTTGAGGAGATCTTGCGAAGAGAGATCCCTGGACGATGAGCGGCCTCCGCTGTGCCCGCGCCCCCGGCCCCGCTCAGGTCGGCGTGATAACCCGGAGAGCCTCACGGCTTGGGGAGTTCCCCTCGCTGGGCGATCATCCGCATCCATCCCTCCAGGCTGGCGACGAACTCACCGAGGTCGGAAGTGGTGTAGGAGGCCCGCTCATGGTCCCAGTCGGGGTCGAGGACGACGACGCGGAAGCCGCAGCCGCCGTACCAGCCGGCGTCTATGTTGATCTCCCGAGCCCGCAGGCCACCCTTCTCGGCCACCTCCTGCGCGGTCAGCCACGGCGATGGTGCGGTACGGGCCCAATACAGGTCCTCGGAGTCGTTGGTCTCGACCCTTCCGTCCGGCAGGCGTCGAGCCTCCAGGGCGTTGTAGATGACGTTCCAACCGGCTGGGACGCGCAGCGGGAGCAGACCCCAGTCCTCGGAGACAGCCGCGGCCAGCGGGGAATCGGTCGGAAGCTGGAAGATCGGGTCCACGTGCCGACAGCGTAGTCAGGGGCGACACCTCCGGCGAGCGTCCAGCGGAATACCGTGCGGAAAATAGGACACCGGCGAACTGGTCGTCGGGCTTCCAGCCCCGGCTGCGTTACCGCCGGCGAGCCGCGCCAACTGATGGGCCCCCGCCGGTCTCCGCGAGTGAGCGGCTGAAATTGTTTTTCTCTGGCTTATGCGGCAATTGTGCTCCGGTCGGCGATCTGATAGAGCCCACTCTCGCGCGTTCGCCGTTATTGACCCGCTTTTCGGAAGGTGTAACAATTCGCTGGCTCGGGGGTGGCACAGGAGGGGGAGAGGGCACATGCGCGGCAAATTCCTGATCAAATCCCATTTCCACCCAGAAGGGGGCAATCCCAGAGAGCTTCCCGGAGGCACCGACTTCGCCTTCACCGACGATCCGCCGCTGATCGTCGGCGAAAGGGTCCGGATCGAGATCGATGGGCAGCCGGGCTGGGCGGACACCACGGCGGTGATCGCCGAGAACGGCGAGACGGGGTTGTTCATCGCCGGAAAGCGGGAGGAGATCCAGCAGGTCGCCAGCGTATCCGGGTTCGTCGCCCACTGCGAGCGCGTGCGGGCCGCCATCGACGGACTGCCCGAGACCATCGACAACCACTCGATGGTGAAGAAGCAACTGGAGACGCACCTCACCGATTTCCGGGTCAACCTGTGGCGGCCTCTGGCCCTGCGGTCGGTGACCGAGAAAGCCGTCATGTATTGGGCCGTCGAGCAGGAGCCAGGGCCATGGCCGGCGATTTTGCGCCTCTGCGCCTTTAAGCCGGCGAACACCCGCAAGGGGCCGTACAACTTCCTGCCGAAGCTGGTCACCACCGCGTTCGACCAGATGCTCAACGAACCGTACGACGACGCCCGTTTGTCGTCGATCGTCCGCCAATCCCTGCAGGCATGTGACGGCATTCTCGCGGCGAACGAAAGGTCCTCTCAGGAGTACCCGGTGACGTACGCGCCGATCTATCCGCACGCTCAGAACCTGTTCTCCACCCACGACCAGTCGATGGTCTCCCTGTCGACCCCGTTCGTCCCCGGCACGATCATCGATCCCGCCGGCGACCGTTACCTCGACGGGGCGACCCAACCCGCCGACCCCCCGGTGAAACGACTGATGCTGGAGCACCAGACCGTGTTCTCCCTGGACGGTCCGAGCGGTGACGACGTGGCCCAGGGCGAGCTGGGCACCTGCGTCCTGCTGTCCACGCTCGCCTCGATCGCCGACCACGATCCCGCCCAGATCAGGCGGATGGTCAAGCCGAGCACCGACGGAAGCTCCTTCGACGTCACCTTCTTCCGGACGGCCACCGTCCAGGAGCGGACCTGCCGCATGCCGCAGCGGATCGTGGTCGAGCCGCGTTTCCCGCACCTCGCGCAGCCAGACGGCACGCTCACCCTGATATCCGCCCGGCCAAGGGCCATCTGCGGGCAGAGGGTGGTCAGACGCCGCATGACCGCCGACGGCAAGGTCTACGCGGAGACGGCGATCCCGGTGACGGCGGTCATGTGGGTCCCGCTGATGGAACGGGCGTTCGCCGCCTTCGCGGCATCGTACGGCGAGTACGGGACGGCCTCCCCCTCCCCGGACACGACGCCCGACGACGGCTACAAGCAGATCGGCCAGGGCCTGTTCTCCTCGGTGTCGCTGTTCGACTGCCTGTACGGCCATCAGCTGCGCCACGCGTACTCGGTGAGCGTGCAGCAGCTGCGCCGAGCGGCCCAGACCAGCGAGGCGCCCTCCACGCACGCCGCTCTACTGCTGAACGTACTGATCATGCTGGAGAAGCAGGCCGCGGGCCAGTCACCGTACATCGTCGTACCCACCGCCGGTGTGTCCTGGGTGGACTCCGGCCAGGAGCTGCTGCCGAAGCTCAAGGAGCACCAGGCTGATCTGGTGAAGGCCGGTCTCCCCGACCAGGGCGGCAGGATAAGCGCGCTGCTGGCGTCCGTGCTGCCGCCGGACCCGCCGGGAAGCGAGACGGACGATCAGAAGGACAAGCGAATGGCGAGGCGCGCGGCCTTGGAGTACGCCAACGAATTCAGGACCCCCTGTGAGGAGGTGATTGACACCCTCTGGCCCCTGAGGAATGAGCTTCCCTGGGCTGACAGGGTCGTCAAGCTGATCGCGGTACTGGCTCCGCCGGTGTCCTCGCCCGGGCAACGGCACCACGTCTTCGCCAGCCACGCGTACGCGATCTGCGGCGCCGATCTGCGGTTCACCGCAGATCGGCCCGAGCCTGACTACGACGCGAAACACGGCGCCCCGCCGAGGGACATGGCGTCGCTGTCCGCGGTGCTGGCAACCCTCGACACCCAGGCGTCCACCATCACCCTGCGCAATCCACACCATCGAAACTCGCCTGACCTGGACAAGGCGCTCACCTTCGAGCAGGACACCGGGCGGTTCAGGCTGACGATTCACGACTTCCTGGACGTCTTCCACAACGTCACCTATGCCGTCGTCGCGCGAGACGCCCAAGACGTCTGAAGACGGCACATCCCTAGCGATTTTCTCCAGACGCGTCGCCATAATCGACGGCAGGAGGTGTCCATGCCATTCTTTGTCCGGCCGGTGGAGTCGTTGCTGTTGCCGGCCCTGCGGGACCATGGCGACAGCTCGGTCGAAGCGCTGGTGGCCTACTCAGGGCTGTCGCCCGAGGACGTGCGCAACGCGCTCCCCGCATTGCAGCGCCGGGGTCTGGTCGTCGAGAGCGGTCCGGGCCGGTACGCGCTGACCGACTACGGGGTCAAGACCAGCCTGAACGCCACCCCAGGCAGCCCACGCGACCGGGTGAGCGGCGTCTTCCTCCTTGACGACGAGGCCGAGGAAGCGGCGAGCGGCACCTCGGAGGACGAGCTCAACAGCGCGCTGGACGACGCGCTGGGCGCCGGCGACGACGTACCCGACCAGTAGGGCGGCAGACGATGCAGCATTCCGCGTGGTTCTCCGTGCTGTCGGCGGCCATCGCCGGCGGGGTGACGCTCTTCGACATGGACCAGACGTTCATCGCCGGCGACGTGTCGGGCTACCGGGTCTACCGATCCGTATGGTGGTGGGGGTTCATCGTCGTCAACAGTGTGACGGCCGTGGCGGTCTTCTTCGGGTTGCGCGCGCTGACGGCCTTCCAGGGCTGGAACTCCTGGCTATTCGCCGCCGGCATCGGTGTGACCTACCTGGCCTTCGTCCGGTTGAAGTTCGCCACCGTGTCCTACCAGAACTCCGAGATCCCCATCGGGCTGGACACCTTCTATGAGTCGGGACGGCAGTTCGTCTTCAAGAGGATCAACGAGGAGATCAAGGCCAACCGGGCACAGCGGGCGCAGCGGCTGATCGACGACAACGACCTGAAGGCGCTGGGCAACAAGGTCCGGCTGGACATCAATCTGGACGCGTTGCTCACGCCGGAGGAGAGGAAGACCCGGCTCGCCTGGCTCCTCACGGTCCTCCAGGATCCCGGCTTCGACGAGGAACAGAAGAAGACGACCCTGGCCGTCTACCTCGCCTCGGGCACCCAGGTCTGACGACGGTGGCCATCCCCTACGTGCCGGGAGCCTTTGGGGACCTGGTCTGCCCGCGCTGTGGAGAGCTCCTGCCCGAGGCCGTCTACTGGATGGTGCTGACCCCGGACAGCGCCCCCGAACTGCTCGAACTGGTCGACGAGGGCCGCCTGAACCTGGTGGAGTGCGCCGTCTGCGGCGACCTGGGCGACCTCAGCGCCCCTGTGCTGTGGGCCGACGATGACCGGAGCATTCTCGTCTACGACACCTTCACCGCCTCCCGCGAGGAGTCGGCGGTCCGGGCGGAGATCTTCGCGCTGCTGGAGGAGCGGGGCGGGTTCGACGTGGGCGCGCTGCGCGTCAACTCTCTGTCCGTACGCAACTTCCGTGAGCTGAACGACTTCCGGGAGCTCGACGACGAGTGGTTCGCCCTCGCGCTGGAGGGGATCCGGCTGCGCGAGGCTCGGATGGGCATCTTCGGACAGGCCAGGGTCGAGGCGATCTGCCGGGACATCCGAACCTCCCCGATCTTCTTCATCAGCGACTACGAACGCTCCGCCGAGTTGCTCGGACGCGCCGAGCTCTGGTGCGGGGACGAGGCGCGGAGCGTCCGTGAGGTGCTCGACGGCGCGCTCGACCCGGACGATGAGACGTTGTCCCCCGGGTCGAAGGTGAAGAGACTGCCGCCGTCCGCGCTGGAGTGGTTCCACACCGCGCTCGCCGAGGCCAGGCAGGTCATCACGGGCGAGATCGACGATATCGGCGAGCTCATCGGGGCGGAGCGGGCCGTCGGCGTCCTCCTGGACAGGGACATCTCTCTGACCCCCGTGGAGGCCGAGCGCTTCGGCGAGGCCGCGATCGGGTGGGACGCGCTCCTGAACGGGCTGCCGGACCTGCTCGAACAGCTCGCCGGGGAGCCGGCAGAAGAGTCTCCGGCCGCCCCTGAGAACCGCGGGGTACGCCAGGTCATGCGCACCCTCGGCGGAGGAGAGTGGCAGCCCTTCGCCTGGACCGACACCGACGTCATCGACCCGCCCGACGGGCTTGAAGAGGCCGTCGCCGCGTACGAGGCCGGACGGTACGAGGAGGCATTGGAGCGGACGCTGCTGGTGGAGCGTTCCTGCCGGCCCGACCAGAGGCGGCTGTGCGCGCTCTACACCGCGATGTTGACCTTGGAGTGCGGCCGGCCCTATGGACGCGGCATGGCCTGGGACGCGATCGAGGCGACGATCACCGACATCCAGCGCACCGGCCGGGTGGAGCTGAACGAGCTGACCGGGCTGGCGCATGTCCAGCGCGTGGTCGGCGAGGTGGAGAGGTCGATCGGGGAGTTCCAGTGGGCCCTCAACCATCAGCTCAGCGCGTTCGACCTCTATCTGAGTCTCGAGGACTGGGGCTGGCTGTCCGAAGTCGGCCCTGCCCTCGTCGTCTCCCTGGTGGCGTTCGGCCGCCAAGGCGAGGCGTTCGAGATCGCCGACCTGCTGGACACGGAGGAGATCGGGCACAGGATGCCCCGCGCGCTGCTCGCGGAGATGTTCGGCGCCCTGGCCTCCGCTGTGAACCCCGGACTGGAGATCGTCTGTGATCTGGGCACCGGGGAGATCGGCGCCATCGACCTGGGCGGGGCCAAGTCGATGGCCGTGGTGGAGTTCCGCAGCCCCAACGCTCCCGCCGAGGCCGGCACGCTGATCGTCGGGAATCACTGCCTGAACGAGCTGGTCCGGGCGCTGGTCGACGCGGAGGATCCCGCTGACCGGCTACGGCTGCTCCTGGCGATCCTTCAGGCGGAGGCCGGCTTCCTGGCCGGCGGCCGCGCGCCACGGGAAACGGTCAACGGCAGCCTGATCCGGAGCGTGCACCAGCTCGGGGTATTGGCGCTCCAGGCCGCGGGAGACGATCCGCCGCAGAGCCTGGTGACGGACATCGCCCTCGCCTTCGCGCTGGCCTGTCAGGTGGCGGTCATCGAGGCGCTGCGGGCGGATGAGATCTTCGCCCGTGGCGGCCCGACAGGCGACCTGTCGGTCCGGCTGTGGGGGTCGGCGCTGCTCACCGGCAAGGTGGCCTACGCGCTCGACCGCATCCTGGACGAACGGCGCCGCAACACCATGACCGCACACGGATGGTTGACCGAGGCGGTCCTCACCGGCTACGCGCTGGCCCTGGAGACCGCGGAAGAGCTCGACCAGGCCATCGACCTCTACCAGGAGCTGATACCCCGCGCCGAGAAGCGGCGTTCGGTCTTCCTCAACCGGATGCTCACGCTCTGGGCCCAGGCCACGATGACCCCGCCCTATACCCGGCTCTCGCGCTGCCTTTTCGCCCGCTACCTGTCCGGTGGAGACTTCCAGGACGCCCTCCTCGCGGGCGACGCGCTCGAACGGCATCGCGCGCGGGAGCTCCGGCAGCGGGGCATCGTCCTGACCGGGACGGAGCCTACCCAGTGGCTGGTCTCGCCGCTCACGTCGGCCGCTGCCACGCTGCCGGACGGGCACGCTGTCATCTGCGTCGGCCTGCATCCCCACACGGTTCGCGTCGAGGGCCGGTGGATGGCGGTCGGGCTCCCCGCCGACCCGCCGGCTTCGTCGGGGGGGAGCCTGACCGCCGACGAAGCCGGCGGGTGGGCGGAGGAGACCATCCCGCCCGAGCTGCTCTTCGAGGCCCACCTCTGGTTCTCCGACCGGATGCAGGAGGCGGCACAGGCGGTACGCGAGGCACGGATCGCCACCATGGAGGAGTACGCCGGCATCCTCGAACGGCTCGTCCCGGCCGCCGACGTCCACGAGCGCCTCGCCACGCTCTGGCAGGCACTGGGGGCAGGTGCCGGACGCTTCGGCGAACTGCACCTCAGCACCGAGGGTTACGCGCTCCAGCTACCGTGGTCGGCGGCCGCTCTGCTTTCGGCGGGAGAAGCGACCGTGGTGCGGGTCGTGGCGACCACAGCGCTGGTCGGACGGCCTCAGCGGCCGGCCGAGCCGACTCCGGCGATCGTCGTCGCCGTTCAGGACGACCGGTCGGAGCGCGCGAACGCGCAACTGCTGGAGGCGGGCGGCGACCTGGCCGAGCTGATCTACTCGGAACAGCCCTCGGACGAAGCCGACGTCGGGATCTGCCTCCAGGCGGATCTCCACCGGGTGAGCTCGGCCGACGCCCTCGTGCTCCTGGGTCACGGCCGCCGCGGCCGCGGCCTCACCCACGCGCTGCACGATTTCACCACGCAACCGCGCACGGTCGTCCTGCTGGGCTGCTGGTCGGCCCACATCGACCAGGACCTCTCCCACATGGAGGTCGAGGGCTTGGCCGTCTCGCTGCTGGCCTCCGGTGTCGAGGCGGTCGTCGCCTCCCTGTGGCCGGTGACCCTGGAAGCAGGCGCCCTGCTCACCTCCCGCTACCTCGCCGAGCTGAGCCGCGGCGTCCCACCCGGACGCGCCTTCGCCACGGCCCGCACCGTACTCCGCTCCGACACCCGCTTCGACCATCCGGCCGTTTGGTGCGGTTTCACCCTCTTCGGGTGAAGCTCGCGCGATAGGCCGTGGGAGTGAGCCCGGCCCGGTTCGACAGGTGCTTGCGGAGGGAGTCCGCGCTGCCCAGACCACTCTTCCCGGCCACCTGATCCATGGGCAGTTCGGTGGTCTCCAGAAGCTCCCTGGCCCGGTCGACGCGCCGGTACAGCAGCCACTGGAGTGGGCTCAGCCCGGTCTCCGCGTGGAAGCGCCTGGTCAGCGTACGCACGCTGATCTTGGCGTGTCCGGCCAGGTCGGCCAGGGTGAGCGGGCGATCGAGGTGCTCCAGCGCCCAGGCCCGGGTGGGAGCGAGCGAGGTGCCGCGCTCGGGAGGCAGCGGTGTCTCGATGAACTGGGACTGGCCGCCTGGCCGTACGGGAGAGACGACCGCGAGCCGCGCGGCCGCGTTGGCCACCGCCGCGCCATAGTCGAGCCTGACCAGATGCAGGCACAGGTCGATGGCGGCCGCGGCGCCCGCCGAGGTGAAGATGCCGCCGTCCTCGACGAAGAGGACGTCGGGCCGTACCTCGATCGACGGGAAGCGGGTGGCGAGGTCGTCGGCCAGCCCCCAGTGCGTGGTGGCGCGGCGCCCATCCAGCAGGCCGGCCTGGGCCAGCACGAACGCGCCCGTGCACAGCGAGGCGATCCGGGCGCCGCCGGCCGCGGCTCTCCTCAAGGCGTCGAGAACCTCCGGGGGTGCCTGCTCGCCGCCGCTGCCGACGGCGAGCACCGTGTCCGCGCCGTCCAGCGCGTCCAGACCGTCCGCCACTACGACATCGGGACCCCCAACGGTCGGCAGCGGGCCGGGCCGCGCCGTACAGACGCGCACGTCATAGTGCGGGACGCTGTTGAAGACCATGAAAGGGATCGAGATGTCGAAACTCAGCACGGGAGGCACGACGACTGCGGCGACGCGGTGCATGGCCAGATCCTCCGGATAGTTGGCATTCCGGCCACTATGCCAGGAGGCCGCGGGTCGGCACCGTAGTGGTCATGACATTTCATGTGATCGTGGGTCGTGGGGCTACCGCGTCGAAGACCGCTCTGCTGCTGGCCGGGGACGGCGAGCGGGTACGGATGATCAGCCGCACCGGCGGCGGGCCCGAGCACCCGCTCATCGACAGGGTCGCCGCGGACGCGACCGACACCGATCGGCTCACCGAGCTGACCGAGGGGGCGGACACGCTGTTCACCACCGCCGCGCCGCCGTACCACACCTGGCCCGAGCAGTTCCCGATCCTGTCGGCGTCGCTGCTCACCGCGGTGCAGCGGACCGGGCCCGCCTACGTCATGCTCGGCAATCTCTACGCCTACGGCCCGGTGGACGGGCCGATCACCCCGGACTTCCCGCTGGCCGCGGCCGGGCCCAAGGGGCGGGCCAGGGCGCGGGTATGGGAGGAGGCCGCCTCCTCAGGGGTGAAGGTCACCGAGGTGCGGGCCGGCCAGTTCTACGGCGCCGGAGCCTTCTCGGTGTTCAGCCTCATGGTGCAGCGGCACGTACTGGAGGGCAGGCTCGTCCTGGTGCCGCAGGAGCTCGACGTGCCGCACAGTTACACGGCGATCGGCGACGCCGCGCGCACGCTGGTCGCCGCGAGCCGCGACGATCAGGCGTACGGCAGGGCGTGGCACGCGCCCACCTCGACCCTGTCGGTACGAGAACTGGCCGAGCGGCTCGCCGAACTCGCGGGGGCACCGGAACCACGGATGGAGGAGATGACCGAACGCGACCTGACCCTGCTCGCGTACACCGAACCATTCTGGGGGGAAATGCACGAAGTGCTCACCAAGCCCGGCCACCCGTTCGTCGTCGACTACGCCGAAACCGAGAAGATCCTCGGCGTGAGTGCCACCCCGGTCGACGACGTGCTCCGCGAAGTGATCTAGCGCTGGAGCGTGTTGCCCAGCGCCTGGGCGTGCCTTTATGGAGTTCCGGGCAGCGTCTTCAGCATGAATGGGAGAAACCGGTCAAAGACCATCATAGGCACCATCTTCGCCGGCTCGGCCCTGCTCGCGGCCGGGGCCTGCGCAGGCGCCCACACTCAGTCCGGCACCATCAAGGCGGAGCCCGCGCGCGGCGTCATCCCCCTGCCCATGTCGACGCCGGGCGGTCCCCAGCTGGAACCCGGCGACATGGCGAGCCTCGAGAAGGCGGCCACCGCGGCCACGAGCTCCGCCGAGGGCTCCCATGTCCTCTCGGTCCAGTCAGAGAACGACGGCAAGATCTGGGAGGTCCAACTGGCCGGACCCGACGGCACCGAGCGGCTGCTGGAAGTGGACGCCTCGGGAAAGGTGGTCTCGGAGGCCAGGTCCAAGGACACCGGCAAATATGAGAAGGCCAGGGTCATGGGGCTGATCAAGGACGCCAAGGTGACCTTCAAGGACGCGCTGGAGAAGGTGTCGTCCTCGGTGTCGCACGGCAAGATCACCCACATGAGCCTGGACAAGTACAACAACGACCTTCTCGTCTGGGATGTCGATGTCGTCAGCCCGAACGGCACCTGGCAGGGGTTCAAGATCGACGCCAAGACCGGCACCGTGACCAAGAACGACTAGGGGGACTTTCCGCCGCTACCGTGTTTCGGGATGCCGGAGGAGTTGCAGGCTGATGCCGCGGGCGGCGGCCAGCACCGGGGGTACCACGCCGGGCATGGGCAAGCCCGGCAGCGGATCGTCGGCGCGGACGACGACGGAGAGCGCGGCCACCACCTCGTCGGCCGCGTCGCTCACGGGCGCGGCCACCGACACCGCGTCGAGGGTGACCTGCCGGTCGCTGACGGCGAAGCCGGTGCGCCGCACCTCCGCCAGTACGCGCCGCAGGGCGTCCGGGTCCACGATGGTCTTGTTGGTGAAGGCCGCCAGTGGCCTGCCCAGGTAGCGCTCCTGGAAGGCCCGGGGCGCGTACGCGAGCAGCACCAGCCCGACACCGGTGGCGTGCGCGGGCCATCGTCCGCCGACCCGGCTGTGCACGCCGACGGCGTCGTGGCTGGAGATCCGCTCGATGTACACGACGTCCAGCCCGTCGAGGACGGCGAGCTGGACGTGCTGACGGGTCGCCACGAAGAGGTCCTCGAGGTAGGGCATGGCCACCTCGCGCAGCCCCAGGCCGCGAGGTGCCAATGCCGCGACCTCCCACAGGTGCAGGCCGATCTGGTAGCGGCCGTTACGGTCGCGTTCGAGCGCGCCCCACGCGACCAGCTCGCCGACCAGGCGGTGCGCCGTCGTCAGCGGCATCCTGGTCCGCCGGCTGATGTCGGACAGGGTCAGCCGGCGGCGTTCGCCGGAGAACGCGTCCAGAACACTGAGGACCCGGCTGGCCACCGACCGTGCGGGATCCGGTTGCCTGGACGGGCTTGCCATCGTTGCTGTGGTCATGGTCATGGGCAGCGCCTCCGACCGTCGATCGAGCTTCGAGTACGCCGGGTCCCGGCCTCACCATTTCGTTGAATGTTGTTTGCGGCAACGTAATCCCGGGAGGCGAGACGGGTCTAGCCCTATTTCCGGGCTAATTTGTTGCCTTTCATAACAATCTAGAAACACGCCTGTCACGCCCGCAGGTCACGGCCGCGCGGCCGGCCGCTGACGGATCCCAGCCTGAATTCCCCCGCACGGGGGAGGTTTTTCGCCCAGGAGGGGGAGATCACCAGAGGATGGTGGGCCATACCGTGGGCGGCCATGAGATCACATACGCGGCCGGCGCTGCTGGGCGCGGGCTGGGCAGGAGCGGCCGCGCTCACGCTGGTGGCGCCGGGAAATCTGATCATGCGGCTGGCGTTCGGCAAGCTCGGCGATCCCGCGCTCGTCTGGCAAGTACTGCTTGCCGCGCTGGGGCTGCTGCTCGCGCTGACCACCACCCGCTACGGCATGCGTACCGCCCCACGCCCACCCGTGCGCCGGGCCGATGGGACGATCCGTCCCGCGCTCTGGGCCAAGGTGGTGACCTGGGTGGCGGCCGGCGTGCCGGTGCTGGGCTTCTCGGTTCCGCACCTGCTGTGGGGGCTGGGCGTACCGTTTGGTGTAGCGGCGAACTCCCGCTCCGGCTTGACAGAGCTGGGCAGTTCGGCGGTGTTCTGGGGTTTGCTCGTCGCCGGACCGGCCGCCGGGGCCCTGCTCACATGGGGTCTGATCAGCCGATGGGGCCAAGTCGTCCCGGGGTGGGTGCCGTTCGCGGGGCGGCGCCGGGTACCGCGTGGCCTGGCGGTCGTTCCAGCGGCGGTGGTGGGTCTGCTGGTCGGTCAGTACGGGGCGATGATGACCAAATGCCTGGCGTTCGGCATCACCCGCACGTGCGCGCCCGACGGCGGTGCCATGGTCCTCGACGGGAGCTGGGGGTTCGCAGGGACCTATCCGATCTTCCTGGTCTGGGGCGTGTTCCTGCTCTGCGCCACCGTGGGCTACCTCCACACCACTGGGCAAAGAGCCTGACAGCCGGGCATAGCGGCCGATGTCGCCATGCCCGGCCGTGGAAAGCTAGCTGGTCAGAAGGGGCAGGTGTCCATCCACTGGGTCACCAGTGAGGTGTTGGTCCGGTCGGCGTCACGCTGGGTGCCGCACAGGAACGGCGTGAAGCGGGTGTCGCTACGCAGCCAGCGGCTGAAGAACGACACGATCCACTTGCCCTGCTTGGCCTTGTTGCCGTTGCCGGTCATCGGGCAGAGGTGGTCGCCGGGAACCTCGATGTACAGCTTCTCGGCCTGGGTCATGCTGTTGTACCAGGGCTTGGCGTAGGTGTTGCCGGGCGCGGCCACATCGCTCGCGCAGGTCAGGAAGAACGTCGGCTTGTTGACGGCGGCGAAGTTGGGGCTCTGGTGGAAGGGGGCGAGGGGTACGCCCGCCTTGAACCGGCTGTCGTCACGCAGCGCCACCATCGTGCCGCCTCCGCCCATGGAGTGGCCGGACACGCCGAGGGTGCCGTTCAGCTTGCCCGTAAGGGGGTTGCCCGTGGCGTTGCCGAGGTTGAGCAGCTGGGTGCCGGCGGCCCTGATCTCCGTGCCGCGCTGGTCGGGGGTGTCGCTCAGGGTGTTGGTGTCGACGTTGATGACCACGAAGCCCCAGGACGCCAGGCGAGGGCCGAGCCAGCTCAGGTTCGCCTGCGTGCCCTGGTAGCCCGGCATCAGGACGATGCCCGGATACGAGCCACTGGCCGTCGGGTACGTGACGGTGCCGGCCTTGTAGCCGCTGGGGTTCGGAACCGTGTACGTCGCGGTGGCCAACGGTCCGTTGGTCGCCTCCAGCGACTGGATCGTCGGATCGGGGATGCCACCCCCCGGCGGCGTGGTGCCGCCCGATGTGCCGTAGACCTGGAACTCCCACAGGGAGTAGCCATAGGCGGTCCCCCGCGCCGTTCCGAGCAGCCGTACGTACCGGCCGCTACCGGCCACAGTGAGAGATTGCACACCGCCCGTGCCGCTGGTGGTCGTGTAGACGGTGGTCCAGGCCGAACCGTCGGCGGAGGTCTGGATCTGGAAGGCCCGGCCGTAGGCGGCCTCCCAGTTCAGCACGACCTGGGTGATGGTGGCGGTGGCACCGAGGTCGACCCGTAACCATTGGGGGTCGCTGAAGGCGCTGGCCCAGCGGGTGGCGGCATTGCCGTCCACTGCCGCCGAGGCCGGCGTGGTGGCGTTCTCGGTGGATGACGCGGTCGCCGGTTTGCCCTGCGACAGCAGCTCGGCGGCGACCTGAGCGGTGGCGGCGGCCCGGGCCGTGACGGCGCCACCAGCGAGCGCGGTCGCCAGGGCGACGATCACCGCGACGCACGCCGCCGACCAGGAGGCGCGGCCCAGCGGTCGCCCGCCGGCTGGATTGAGGGGGAATCTCATGGTCTTACCTCTCCGGAACGAAGGCAGCGGGCATGGCTCCGCCGCCACGAGGACAGGACACGAGGCAGGAAAGGAACGCGGCTCTGAGCGGAGCCGGGGGTGGGGCTGTTCTTGGAGCACATCCATCGCGATGAATGGCGAGCTGATGCGGCGCGTCTGGACCATATGCGGCGATCTACGGCCGGGGAAGCGCTCTAACCGCTGAACGGAAGATAAAGACGTTTCTCTCCGCCTTGGCGGGAGACCTCGGCGAACTTCTTCCAGACGATGGAAGAGGCCCGCCATGGCGGCCGCCGCCCTCCTGGCGCTGGCGGGCCTCGCCCAGTCGCCACCGGCGGCCGGCGACAGCACTCCCCGCCCCTGAGCGGCTCGTACGGGCCCGAGCAGCGTGCCTGAGAGGCAATGGATGGATCACCACGTAGCCCCAGGGCCCGCAGTGCGGTTCGACCGGCACGACTGCTCCTGGCGCCTGCTCACCCTTCTCGCGATCTCGGTGAGCTGGCCGCACCGTCGGCCAGCCGGGCGTCAGCGCCTGCGGGCGGCGGGGTCGCGAGCTTGCTGCCAGCGGGCCAGGGCCTACGGCTCCCGGATACCCTCCGACAGGATGCAGGGGGCCTCATGATCGCTGAGAATGGTCGCTGAGATGTGAAGGTGCGGGCTGTTGCGCGGCTCGAGAGGCAACAGCAGGCGCCAGGCGCGGGAGCGGCGGGCCTGGTCGGTGGCGAAGAGGTAGACTCCGACCAGGACGGTGAGCACGGCGGCGATGGCGAGGCCAGCCACCGTGAGTTGAGACATCATCGGTCGGGTCCCTTCCGCGTTGAGGGCGCCCCAGGGGTGTCCGACGCCACGGCCGGTCGGAAGGAATGTCCACCGGCTTGAGCCGGTCGGAGACCACCACAGACCCGAGTGCGGCGAACCGCTTCGTCGCCGAGCACCGCGCCAAGCCATGGCCGCGAGCCGCGGTCGTAGGTCTGCGAAAGCCGCGACCCGTGGCAGGAGACCCGCCTCAGCGGATACCGCGGGTCCGGTACCCGCACGCCAGTGCAGCGATACTCAGGAAGGAGACGGCCAGGAGGTAGTACCCGGGCGACACCTGCGACCCGGTTCCCGAGATCAGCGCCGCGGCGATCGTGGGAGTGAAGCCACCGAACGCCGCGACCGCCGTGTTGTAGCTGAAGGACAGGCCGGTCGCGCGGGCGTCCACCGGGAACGCGTCGGCCATCACCGACGGCAGCGCGCCGAAGTAGGCGGCCTTCAGCAGGCCGAGGATTGTCATGCAGAGCGTCAGGGTGAGGAACGACGGCGCCGCGGTGAGCCAGACGAACAGCGGGACGACGCTCGCGCCGATCAGCACCGCGGCCGGGATCATGATCTTCAACCGGCCGAACCGGTCGGCCAGCAGGCCGACGACCGGAGTCGCGACGGTCAGGATGACACCGGTGATGAGCAGCGAGACGAACGACAGCGAATCGTTCAGGCCCAGCTCTTCGATTCCGAAAGTCGGCATGTACTGCAGGATGAAATTGAGCGCGGTCGAGATCACCAGCGCGCCACCGGCGATCAGCAGGCCGCCCCAGTGATGGCGGAACACCGACCGGATCGGCGAAGGTCTCTTCTCCGCCCTCTCCGGCAGCGTGATCGCGGGTGACTCCTCGATGTACCTGCGGATGTAGAGACCGACCGGGCCGACCAGCAGGCCGAATACGAACGGCACCCGCCAGCCCCAGGCTGTCATCTGCTCATTGGACAGCACCGCGGTCAGACCCGCGGCGAACCCGGCGGCCATCAAGGTCGAGAGCCCCTGGCTGGCGAACTGGAAGCTGCCGAGGAAGCCCTTGCGGCTGTCGTCCTGCTCGACCAGGAACGAGGTGGCGGCACCGAACTCGCCGCCGGCCGCGAATCCCTGGATCAGTCGCGCGACCACGATCCCCAGTGGCGCGACGAACCCGAGCGTCGCGTAGCCGGGCAAGACCGCGATCAGGAGAGTGCCGAGGACCATCATCCAGATGGTCAGCATCAGGGCCTTCTTGCGCCCGTGCCGGTCGGCGTACGCGCCGATGAACAGCCCTCCGAGGGGACGGATCAGGTACGTCACGCCGAACACCGCATAGGCCTGCACCAGCTGGACGCCCGGGGCGTCGTCGGGGAAGAACACCTTCCCGATGTAGGCCGCCATCATCGCGTAGACGGCGAGGTCGAACCACTCGAGCGCGTTACCGACGGTCGCCGCGGCGATCGCTCGTCTGGGGGATGATCCACGCCTCGCGGGTGCCGCCGGGCGGTTCGCGGGTTGAGGTGAATCGGTCGAGGCGACGGCCATCGGGGTCCTTCCGGTGGGTGCGCGGGCTGACGCTCGTCAGGCCTGGCGGCGGGCTGGGAGAGGGTGGTCGGCCGTGGGGTTGCCGAGAGCGTGGAACAGCGTGGCGGCCAGTACGACGCCCTCACGGGCGATCGCGGCCAGCATGTGCTCGTCGGGCGCGTGCTGCAGGCAGCCCGGGTACGAGTGCGGCAGCCACAGGGTCGGCAGGCCGAGGGCGTCGGTGAAGACGAAGTTGGGCAGGGAGCCGCCGATGTTCGGCAGCACGGCGACGGGCTTGCCGCCGGCCTGCTCCAGCGATCTCTTGGCCCACCGCACCCACGGGTCGTCGAGTGCCGTACGGCTGGCGGGGAAGTCGCCCAGGATGCTGACGTCGACCATCGGGTAACCGTGGGCGGCGAGATGCTCGGTGATGGCCTTCTCCACCCCGCTCACATCGGTCCCGGCCACGTACCGCAGCTGCAGGATCGCGCGGGCCCGGCCGGGGATCGCGTTGACGGGGTTGTCGATGTCGGCCGACCCGAGCGACAGGACCTCCACTGTGTTCCAGCCGTACAGCCGCTCGGCGGCGGTCAGTCCGGTGTCACCCCAGCCTTCGTCGGGAGGCGGGTCGCCGGGGCTGTTCGCGACGGTGACGCCGGCCAGCGCCTCGCGGACCGCGTCCGGGAGCTCCGGCGGCAGCAGAGCGGGCACTTGGATGCGCCCGTGCCCGTTGACGCAACTCGCGATCGCGCCGGCGAGGGTGGTGGCGGGGTTGCGGATGACGCCGCCCCAGTTGCCGGAGTGATACGAGCCGGGACGCAGGTCGACGTCGAAGAGGATTTGGACACCCCCGCGCGACCCGAGAAACAGCGTCGGCGTCGCCGCGTCCAGGCGCGGGCCGTCCGAGGCGATCAGCACATCCGCCCGCAGCGCCTCGCGGTGCGTGGCGGCGAACTCGGCCAGCCCGGGCGAGCCGATCTCCTCGCCGGTCTCGAACAGAAAGATCAGGTTGAACCCGAGCGACCCCTGCTGGGCGAGCAGCAGCCGCAGCGCCGCGAGGTTGATCAGGTGCTGCCCCTTGTTGTCGGCCGACCCGCGGCCGAACCAGCGGTCGCCGTCGGCGGTCAGCGTCCACGGGTCACGGCCGCCGCTCCACCGGCCAGCGTGGCCGTCCACCACATCGGCGTGGCCGTAGCAGAGGAGCGTCGGCAGCGAAGGAGACTCGACCCGGGTGCCTACCAGGAACGGGCCGTCGTCGGCGCAGGGGTTGGGGTACTCGGTCACGGAGCACCCGAGGTCGGCCAGCGCGGGTGTAAGGATCTCGTCGAGGTATGCCCTAACAGCAACACGACTCTCGGGTTTGGTGCTCACGGTGGGATAGGCGACCATCGCGGCTAGGTCGGCGAAGAAGGCGCCTGAGTCGACGTACTCCTCCGCCTGTTCGATGAGGTTCGCAGGGATCACAACCAGTTTCTCCTGGCAATCGGGGGCGCCGTGCTGTCAGCAGCGTAGGGCGGTTTCCCAGGCTGCGACCATTGCCGGTTGCGGCATCCAGCGTTCTATTATTGGCAAACCTGCGCCGCCATGCCGTCACTGGGAGATCCGATGCAACTCTTGCCCGTGGGCCTCTCGTACTTCCTCGAGGTCGCGCGGACAGGGTCGGTGACCGAGGCGGCCCGTTCGCTGACCGTCGCGCCGTCGGCGATCAGCAGGCAGATCACCAAGCTGGAGTCAGGGTGCGGGGTGTCCCTGTTCGTCCGGCATCCGCGTGGGATGACCCTGACCGAGGCCGGGTCCCGGCTCCTCGCCCATGCCCGCCGCAGCGAGGCCGAGTCCTCCGCTTTGGTGACCGAGTTGCGGACGGGACGCGGAGCCGATGCCCGCAACGTCACCGTGGCCTGTTCGGAGGGGTTCGGACGCCGGATCGTCCCGCGGGCGATGGCGGCCTTCCGGCGCGACCACCCCGACATGACGTTCCGGCTCGACGTCGTCCCTCGCCAGGAGGCGACCCGCCGGGTGGCCGAGGGGATCGCCGACGTCGCCGTCACCTACGCGATGGGACCACAGCACGATGTGCGGGTGGAGTGCGCCGTCGTGATCCCGCTGGTCGCGGTCGTCCCGCTCGGGCACGAGCTCGCCGGGCGGGATCGGGTCGGGCTGGCGGAGTTGTGCGAGTATCCCCTCGCCCTCGCCTCCCCCGGGACCAGCCAGCGCGAGCTCTTCGACATCGGTACGCAGATCGAGGGCCTGACGGTCCGCCCGGTGCTGGTCTGTGACTGGCTCGGCCCGCTGCACGAGTTCGTCCGCTGCTCGGGCGGCATCGCCCTCGTGGGAGATCTCGGCGACCTGCACCGGGACGTGCCGACCGAAGGGGTCTCCTACGTACGGCTCGACCACCCGGTGTTCCGCCAGCGGGAGGCGCAGGTGCAGACCGCTCTGGGCCGCCGGCTGCCCTGGTCGGTGACGCAATTCACGGGGATGCTGGTTTCGCTGCTGCGCCCGCCGGATCCGAGCGTGGCGCATCTTCTCTCCGCGTGGGAGACGATCACCCCCGCCCTCGACCCCAGCCAGGAGGGCCACGCCGATCAGCAGCAGTGTGAGACCGGTCGCGGCCACGATGGCGAGCGGCTTGAACCAGGGGCTGGCTGCGAGCCCAAGCGCGCCGGCGACCTGGGGTGCCGTTAACCGAAACCAGGTTTGCTCCGCGTTGTGCAGTGCCGACCGTACGATCCGAGTGATCCGCCCCGGAGAGGGCGGCTCGATCCGTTCGGCCCGGCACTGCTGGAGCAGTTCCCCGCCGACTCGGTCCGCTGCCGCATGGCGGCGTCTCCGTCAGATGGTGACGGCGAGTTTGCCGACGGTTCCGGTGGTGAAGTCGGCGATCGCGCGCGGCGTCTCGGCCAGCGGATAGGTGCGGGCGACCGGCACCCGAAGGCGTCCTTCGGCCGCGTCGGCGGCGAGCCGGGCGAGGGTGGCCGGGCTGGGGTCGGCCATCACCGCCGTGGCCTTGATGTCCCGGCCTGGCTCGTCGGGCAGATAGTGAAGGGTGGAGGCCAGCCGCCCACCGTTGGCCAGCAGGGCGGCGACGGCCGGGCCGTCGCCCGCCAGGTGCAGCGCGACATCCACCCCGTCCGGTGTGATCGCGCGTACCTGTGCCGGCAGGTCGGTGTGGTCGACGGCCCAGGTGGCACCCAGGCCGGTGACGAAGGCGGCTTCGGCTCCGGGCCGGGCGGTGGCGATCACCCGGGCGCCGCGGGCGGCAGCCAGTTGGACGGCGAACGCGCCGACGCCGCCGGTCGCACCTGAGATCAGGACGGTTTCCCCCGGTACCGGGGCGACGGCGTCGATGGCGTTGAGTGCGGCGGTGCCGGCCAGTCCCAGCACGCCCGCGCGGGTGTGGTCCAGCCCGTCGGGGATCTTGGCCAGGCCGTACTGCCGGCTCACCACCACGTACTCGGCGTAGCCGCCCTGTCCCAGGGTCGGACGCATGACCACGCCGAACACGTCCTCACCCGGCGCCAGGCCGGTCACGCCGTCGCCGACGGCCGCCACGGTGCCGGCGAAGTCCTTACCGAGCACGACGGGGAAGTCGTAGTCGTAGACGCCCTTGAGATAGCCGCCCAGCACGCCCAGGTCGAAGCCGTTGACCGAGGAGGCCAGCACCCGGACCAGCACTTCCCCGGGACCGGGCTCGGGTACGGGAAGGTCGGTGGCCGCCAGGTCGGCGCCGAAGTCGGTGAAAGCCATGGCACGCATAATGATCACTCCGTTTCTGTAGCAGATGATGCGGTGGCCTGCCGCCAGGAAGCGCGCAGGACGGCGCGGGCGACAGCCAGTTCGGCCTCGTCGCGGGGGGCGTACAGCATCACGATCGTGTCCGGCCACTCAGGACGACGGCTGATCGGATGCGGCTCGATCCACCCGGCCCGCTGCAGCGGCTCGATGAGCGGCACGGGCACGGTGAGATGGAGGAAGCCCGAGCGGTGAATGTGCCCGAACTCGTCGGGGCTGGGGTGCAGGAACGCCGCCCATGGCCCGGCGGGCTCATGCAGCCGCAGCGCCAGCGAGGCGGGCTCGGACACCTGGCTGGGGCCGGTGAACACGCCCGCCAGCGCCTGCGCGTCCGCCACCAGAGCGGCCCTGATGCGCGGCGGGGAGAACTGGTCGAGCTGGTCATGCGGGATCTCCCGGCCCGTGGTCTGCGGGCGAGGGCCGGATCGGGGTGGGGGATCGGTCAAGTCGATGCTCATCACAACAGCACTTTCTGTGCGCTGGTTACTTCTTGTGCGCTTCCCGAGTCTGGTCCACAATGCCGCCATGACGGAAGAAGGCACTTTGACCCCCGCAAGGCACACCGATGTGCGCGAAACGATCGGCGAGGACCACCCGACCTGCCAGCTGCGCGACATCCTCGACCGCGTCGGAGACAAATGGAGCGTCCTGGTGATGAACCTGCTCGGCAGCGGACCCAAGCGCTACTCCGAACTGCAGCGGGCCATCGAAGGCATCTCCCAACGGATGCTCACCCTCACCCTGCGCAGCCTGGAGCGCGACGGCCTGGTCGAGCGCACCGTCACCCCCACCTCGCCGCCCCGGGTGGACTACGCCCTCACCCCCGTCGGGCAGACGCTCTCGGCCCAGGTCTCCGGGCTCATCGCATGGGCCGAGCAGCACCGTGCATACGTAGCCGGCTCCCGCCTGCGCTACGACGCGTCGTGATCGCGCGGCTGACACCCCGCCGTCCTCAAGCCGCCGACAGCGCGAAGTCCCACCGGAGGGCTCGCGCTGCCGAGCCGGGCCGTAGGGCTCGGCGACGAAGAACCCTCCCGTCTTGGTGAACCGGCACGAATCGGCCGCCCTCACTGTGGCGTACGGTCGCGGGTGACATCGACTACTCGGAGGGCCGGCAGGTTGATCGCGGTCAGGGAACTACACGAGATCGCGGAGTTCGAGGAACTGTTCGCGCTGTTCGACGGCATCTGGCGGTTCGACCAGGGCGGGCAGCCGATCACGGTCGAGCTGATGCGGGCGCTGTCGCACGCGGGCGGCTACGTCGCGGGCGCCTTCGACGGTGACCGGATGGCCGGCGGGTCCGTCGGGTTCCTCGCGACGGGCAACGCGCTGCACTCCCACATCACCGGCGCCTCCGCCGGACGCGGGATCGGGTTCGAGATCAAGCTGCACCAGCGCCGGTGGGCGCTGGAGCGCGAGCTGGGCCGGGTCACCTGGACCTACGATCCGCTGGTACGCCGCAACGCCCATTTCAACCTGGCCAAGCTGGGCGCCCGGCCGCGCGAATACCTGCCCGGCTTCTACGGCATCATGGACGACGAGATCAACCAGGGCGACGAGTCCGACCGGATACTGGCCGTCTGGGAGCTGTCCGCGCCGCATGTCGAGGCCCTGGCCAGGCGCGAGCCGTGGCCGGTCCACGTGCCGGGCGACGCGGTGGTGGGCCTGGCCGACGACGGGGGCCGGCCGGTGCCGGGCCGTACGGACGCCGCGGTGGTGCTGGTGGCCGCGCCTGCGGACATCGAGGGGTTGCGCCGAGCCGACCCGGGAACGGCCAAGGCATGGCGTCATGCCATGCGGGACGTCCTGGGCGGCCTGATCGCCGAAGGCCGCGTCGTCACCGGGTTCCATCAGAAGTCCTTTTACGTAGTGGAGAAAGCGTGAAGATCACCGGAGTTGAGCTGCGGCGGATCGCGATGCCGCTGGTGGCGCCGTTCCGCACCTCGTTCGGCACCGAGACGGCCCGTGACGTGCTGCTGGTGCGGGTCGTGACGCCCGACGCCGAGGGCTGGGGCGAGTGCGTGGCCATGTCGGAGCCGCTCTACTCCCCCGAGTACGTCGACGGCGCCGCCGAGGTGATCCGGCGCTTCCTGCTGCCCGCCCTGCCCCGCACCCTCGACGCGAACGCCGTCGGCCGCGCCCTGGAGCCGATCAAGGGCCACCGGATGGCCAAGGCCGCCCTGGAGACGGCCGTACTGGACGCCCAGCTCAGGGCATCGGGCGAGTCGTTCGGCCGGTTCCTCGGCGCGGCCCGTGACCGGGTGCCGTGCGGGGTCTCCGTCGGCATCATGGACTCGATCCCGCAACTGCTCGACGCCGTCGAGGGCTACCTCGACGAGGGATACGTGCGGATCAAGCTGAAGATCGAGCCCGGCTGGGACGTGGAGCCGGTCAGGGCGGTGCGCGAGCGGTTCGGCGACGACGTTCTCCTCCAGGTCGACGCGAACGCCGCCTACACCCTCGTGGACGCCCGCCAGCTGGCCAAGCTGGACGACTTCGGCCTGCTGCTCATCGAGCAGCCCCTGGCCAACGACGACTTCGTCCAGCACGCCAAGCTCGCCAAGCAGTTGCGGACGCCGATCTGCCTGGACGAGTCGATCGAGTCGGTCGAGCACGCCGCCGCCGCGATCGCCCTGGGCTCCTGCTCGATCGTCAACGTCAAGCCCGGCCGCATCGGCGGCTACCTGGAGGCCCGCCGCATCCACGACCTGTGCCGGGCGAACGGGATCGCGGTGTGGTGCGGCGGCATGCTGGAGACCGGGCTCGGCCGGGCCGCGAACGTGGCGCTGGCCGCGCTGCCCGGGTTCACGCTGCCGGGCGACACCTCGGCCTCGCGCCGCTACTTCGCCACCGACATCACCGAGCCGTTCGAGCTGAGCGACGGCCACCTGGCGGTGCCGACCGGGCCGGGGCTGGGCGTCGCGCCCATTCCAGCCGTCCTCGACGAGGTCACCACCGCCACCGAGTGGATCACTCTCTGAGCCCTCCGGTCAGCCCTCGGGTGAGCTCTCAGGCGAGTTGTCGAGTGAGCTCTCGGATGAGCTCACTCAGGCGAGCTCTCAGGCGAGCCGGGGCACTGCCTCCAGGAGGGCGCGCGTGTAGTCGTGGGCGGGCTCGCCGACCACCCGCTCCGTGGGCCCGGACTCGACGACGCGGCCCTGGTGCATGACCGCGACGACGTCGGAGACGTACCGGACGACCGCCAGGTTGTGCGAGATGAACAGCATCGACAGGCCCAGCTCGTCGCGGAGCGAGCGCACCAGGTTGAGCACCGCGCCCTGGACGGACACGTCGAGCGCGCTGGTGATCTCGTCGGCGACCAGCAGGTCGGGCGCCGCGCCGAGCGCCCTGGCGACGGCGACCCGCTGCCGCTGGCCGCCGGACAGCTCACGCGGGTAGCGCCCGGCCAGGTCGGCGGGGAGCGAGACGAGCCCCAGCAGCCGCTCCACCTCGGCCCGCCGCCCCGCCCGGTCGCGTCCGTGGGCGAAGATCCCCGCACGCCGCCTCACACGGTCGGATCCGTCACCGACGGCTCCCGCCTGGCGGCCGTCGGCGACGGCCCCCGCCCGGCGAGCGCGGTCCGCCCGTACCCCCTCCCCCACCGACTCGCCGACCGTCATGCGCGGGTCCAGGGAGGCGTACGGGTCCTGGAAGACCATCTGGACGTTGCGCGCCCCGTCGATCCGGCCCGTGTACGGCACCAGGCCGCTCACCGCCCTGGCCAGCGACGACTTGCCCGACCCCGACTCGCCGACGAGCCCGACGATCCGGCCAGGGGGGATCTCCAGCGTGACCCGGTCGACCGCGGTGAACGCGCCGAAGCGCACGGTCAGGGCTTCGATGATCATTTGACCTCCCAGCAGGCCACGCGGCCCGCCTCGCCGTACGGGATGAGCGGGGGACGTTCGGCAGCGCAGCGGGCGGTCGCCAGGGCGCACCGGTCCGCGAAGGCGCAGCCGGGGCCCACGTCCGAGGGGGCGGGCTGGCGGCCGGGGATGCTCGCGAGCGGTTTGTCCCGGTCGGTGGCCATGTCGGGCAGGGAGGCGATGAGCGCCCGCGTGTACGGGTGCGCGGCCTCGACGGCCAGCCGGCGGACGGGCAGCTCCTCGACGACCCGGCCCGCGTACATGACCATGACCCGGTCGCACAGCTCGCCCACCACGGCGATGTCGTGCGTGATGAACAGCGCGGCCGCGCCGCTCTCCTCGGTGACCTCGCGCAGCAGCCGCAGGATCTGCCGTTGCACGGTCACGTCGAGCGCCGTGGTCGGCTCGTCGGCGATGATCAGCCGCGGCGTGGCCATGAGGCCCATCGCGATCACCACGCGCTGCCGCATGCCGCCGGACAGCTCGTGCGGGTGCTGCCGGGCGCGCGCGGCCGGGTCGGGCAGGTGGACGTGCCCGAGCCGGTCCACGGCCCGCCGGTTCGCCTCGGCCCGCCCGGCGCCCTGGTGCACCCTCGCCACCTCGGCCAGCTGCCCGCCCACCCGCAGCGCCGGGTTGAGCGAGGCCATCGGGTCCTGGAACACCATGGCCAGCGTCGTGCCGAGCTCCTTGCCCGACAGCGTGGCGATGTCCCGGCCGCCGAGCAGCAGCCGCCCGTAGGCGACCCTGCCCGGGTAGGGGACGAGCCCGCCGATCGCGGCGGCGGTCAAGCTCTTGCCGCTGCCCGACTCCCCCACCAGACCGACGATCTCGCCAGGGGCGATGGTCAGCGACAGCCCGCGCACGGGTGTCACACCGCCGGGGAACGCGACGGTCAGGTCCCTGACCTCCAGCACCGCGCCGGGGTCCGGCTCGCCGGGATCGGCCTGTACGGCCGCGTCCGACGCCTTCCCAGCCGCGGCGGTACGGGCGGCGGCCTTGGCCATGGCGTCGCCCAGTAGGTTGAACCCGATGCCGGCCAGCGCGATGGCCGCCGCCGGGCCGAGGGCGACCTCGGGCGTGACATAGATGCGGGCGAACCCGTCGAACAGCAGCCTGCCCCAGTCGAACGACGGCGGCTGCACCCCCAGGCCGAGGAACGACATCCCGGCCAGGCCGAGCAGGGCGCCACCGAGCGCCTGGGCGAGCTGCAGGATGAGCGGCTCGGCGATGTTCGGCAGCACGTGCCCGGTCAGGATCCGGCGGCGGGACACGCCGAGCATGCGGGCGGCCGACACGTAGTCGGACCCGGCGACGGTCGCGGCCAGCGTCTGGGTGAGCCGGGCGAATCCGGGCGCGATGGCCACCCCGATGCCCAGGACCGCGCCGCGGGCGCCCAGCCCGGAGACGACCGCCGTGAACATGGCCAGCAACAACCCGGGGAAGGCGACCAGGGCGTTGACCAATCCGGTGATCAGCCGGGCGGGCCGGCCCGGCAGCACGGACGGGAGGGCGCCGAGCACGATCCCGGCCAGACCGCCGATGAGCGTGGCGGCCAGCGCCAGCGCCAGGGAGAACCGGCCGGCCACGAGCACCCTGGCGAGCAGGTCGCGGCCCAGGCTGTCGGTGCCGAGCGGGTGGGCGGCGGACGCGCCCTGGAGGATGGCCGCCGCGTCGATGCGCTCGGCGCTCGCGCCCCAGATGGGCGGCCCGACGACGGCCAGCACGATCATGGCCGCGACCAGCACGGCTCCGGCGACCGCCGCGGGCGTGCGCGGCAGGCGAGGCTTCACTCATGCCTCCCTGATCTTGGAGGTGGGGTCGAGCGCGGCCAGGGCCAGGTCGACGGCGAGGTTCACGACGAGCACGATCGCGCCGTAGACGAGGATGACGCCCTGGGCGACCGGATAGTCCTTCTGCGTGATCGACTCGACGATCTTCAGGCCGAGCCCGGGCCAGGCGAAGACGTACTCGACCAGCACGCTGCCCGCGATCAGCGCCGAGAGCAGCAGGCCGCCCAGGGTGAGGGTGGCGGTGAGCGTGTTGGGCAGCACGTGCCTGAGGTAGAGGCGGGCGGCGGGCAGGCGTTTGGCGCGCGCCAGCCGCACGTAGTCAGTGCCCAGCTCGCGCAGCGTCTCCGCGCGGGAGATGCGGGCGATCATCGCGATCGGGCCGATCGCCAGGGCGAGGACCGGCAGCACGTACGAGGCGGCGCCCGCCTTGCCCGCGGGCGGGAACGCGCCGAGGCCGATGGCGAAGACGGTCACCAGCGCGATCGAGTACAGGAACTCGGGCACGGCGACGGCGGTGCCCGTCACGGTGGTGAAGGCGTACTCGGTGCCACGATTGCGGCCGTTCTCGGTGCGGACGGCCGCCCACATGCCGAGCGGCACCGCCACCAGCAGCGCCACCACGGTCGCCAGCAGGGCCAGGGCCAGGGTGTTGGGGAGCCGGGCGGCGACGATCTCGACGACCGGCTCGCCCGACAGGAACGAGGTCCCGAAATTTCCGGTCAACACGTGGCCTGTGTACGTGAGGAACTGCTCGGGGATCGACCGGTCGAGCCCCAGCGCCGCCGTACGCGCCCGGACGAGCTCGATCGGCGCGGCCGGCCCCAGCGACGCCCGTACCGGATCACCCGGAATGAGGTGGATCATCGCGAAGGACGCGACGAGCAGCGCGGCGAGCGAGACGGCGAACCGCACGACCTGCCGCACCACCCACCGCGACCCGCGTGACCGCACCCGACGCGAGCCGGGCCCGGTTGTGTGGAGCTCGCGCACTCAGCGTCTTCCGCTCTCTGTGTTTACGTGAGTAAAACGGACATCAGCGTAGCCTCGTCGCTTTCCGGCCGAGGCCGGGAGGCGATCTGGTGGAAGCCGATGCCGCGTCCGTCCGGCGAGCCGGACGGACCGTGGTTGAGAGCCGCGTTGTCGGGGCCTGACTCCGCATTCCTGGAGGGAGTGCGGCTCTTGGGCCACCGCCCCGCCGGACGCTGTCCCGTTGGTGCGGACACCAATGGGGGCGGGGACCGGGCGCCAGTCAGGCACCCGGCTGTGACTGAACATTACCATCTGATTACCTTCAGTCGCGGTCGATCCGAAAACCCAATCACAGTTCTTCTGGCAACCACCGGCTGGCATAGGAAGCGCCGACAACAGTTCTTACCCTCCCCGCGTGAGGCGGATCGAGGTCGGCACGAGGTCCCCGGCCATGATGCGGAACGTGCCGCCCTTGCCGGCGGCCAGGACGGTGTTCTCCACGACGGGGACCAGGTCGGCGTTCTCGAACAGCGCCGACTCGGCCTCCAGCCACAGCTTGCAGCCTTCGGCCGCCGGCTTTCCCGAGGCTTTCGTGATGAGCGAGGTGTAGCGGGAGTTGGTCAGGTGGGCGAAGTTGGCGCCCTTGGGCGCGGCCGGTCCCGACAGGAAGCCGACGAGCTGGCTCGGCAGGGTGACGGCGATCGGCAGCCAGATGGCGTCCCAGTCCTGGGTGACGTTGAGCGACTCGGCCAGCTTGGCGTCGATGATGCCGTTCAGCTTCACTTCGACGCCGGCCTTCTTCCAGGCGGCGCCCAGGTACTCGGCCGCCGCCTGTACCCCGGATCCCCTGGTGGTGGGGTAGACGAAGCGCAGCGTCAGCCGCTTGCCGTCCTTGACCCTGACGCCATCGGCACCCGCTCGCCATCCCGCCGCGTCCAGGGCGGCGGCGGCCGCGGCCGGGTCGTTGGCGGGCACGTGCCCGGTGACCGTGTCGCCCTGGCAGGGCCGCGGCTCGAGGACGAGTCCGGTGGCGGGCCGGCCGGTGCCGCTGGCGGCGATCCCGGACAGCTCCTTGAGGTTGACGGCCTGGGTGAGCGCCTTGCGTACGGCCGGGTCGTGGGCGGGCCGGTCGTCGCCCTGGTGGTAGAAGAACTGGCCGTTCCCGAAGGGCAGGACGTTCTTGACGACTCCCGGGGTGGCCGCCACGCGGGCGCGGTCGGGGCCGTAGAAGGTGGCCCCGTTGAGCGTGCCGGCGAGGAGCAGGTTGGCGGCGGTCTGCTCGTTGGGCACGACCTTCAGCGTGACCGTCTCGGGCAGGTCCTTGGCCGTGGTCCCGCCGGGACCCCAGACGTACTCCCTGCGGACCTTGAAGGTGTAGTGGTCGCCCGAGACCGACTCGGTGAGCCGGTAGGGGCCGGAGCCGGAGGTGCCGTGGGCGAGCGCCGAGCGGTCCTTGACGCCCTTGCCGCACACGATGAACATCTGCTGGGTGCTCTCCAGGATGAAGCTGAAGGGCTCGGGCGTGGACAGGGTCACGGTGCCCGCCGCGTCGTCCGCCTTGGCCTTCATCCCGGTGGGCACGAGAACGCCGTAGATGGGCGACTTGGTGGCGGGGTCGGCGATGTGGTTGACGTTCTCGGCCACGTCGGAGGGGGTGAGCTTGGCGCCGTCGGAACAGGTCGCGTCCTTGCGCAGGGTGAAGGTCACCGAGTCGGGCTTGACCTGCCACTTCTCGGCGAGTCCCGGGACGATCCGGCCGTCGGCGCCGACGCCGACGAGGGTGTCGTACGCGAACGCGAGCACCTGGTTGGTGACCGACAGCACGCCCATGGCGGGGTCGAGCACGCCGGGGTCGGCGCTGATGGCGAAGGAGAACGTGCCGCCGGTGACCGGCGCGCCCGTCCCCGAGCCGGTGCCTGTTTCTGTGCCCGCGGTGCCGCCGCAGGCCGCGGCGAGCAGGGCCAGCGCGACGAGCGCGGCTGGTTTTCTCATGTGGGGCGCTCCTGGGGAGTGGGATCTGAGGCACCACCCTGGTCGCTGACCGTAGATCGTTCTTCGTGCGCTGTAACGAAAAGCGCGGCAGGCGTGGTGCTATCGCCCGAAAATGCGCATCTGGAGCATGACGGTGAGCCGGGCGTCGGCGTCGGACAGGTCCAGCCCGCTGATCTCGGTGAGCCGCTTGAGCCGATACCGGAAGGTGTTGGCGTGTACGTGGACCCTGGCCGAGGCGGCGTTGACGTCGCCGAACGCGTCGAGGTAGGCCCGCAGCGTGGCGACCAGGTCGCTGCCGTGCTCGGCGTCGTGGTCGAGCAGCCGCTGGTAGGGGCCGGTCGGCGCCTGGTCCTCCGCCGCCGCCACGTCGGCGACCTGGAGCAGCAGCGACTCGAAGTGCACGGCGGTGTAGCCGGCGACCTGGCCCGTCGCGCCACGGGCGAGCAGCACGCGCAGCGCCCGGTCGGCGTCCGCGCGGGACCTGGCGACGTGGGCGAGGCTGGCGGCCAGGCGGCCGACGCCGATGCTGGCCGAGTGCCGCGGCCCGACCCTGGCCAGGAAGCTCTCCGCCACGCGTACGGCCCGCGCCTCCTCCTCACCACCCGCCTGCAGCGGCAGCACGGCGTAGGCCACCGAGCCGACGAGCGCGGCAGCTGCCTTGGGGTGGATGGCGCCGACGTGCAGCGCGAGCGCGTCGGCGAAGCGCTGCCGGTCGCTCTCGGCGCGCGCCGGGTCGTCGGCGGCGGGGTGCGCGAGCTGCGCGGCGAGCACGCACAGCCGGGCGGTGGCGATGCCGAGCCGCGCGGCGGCCTCGGGCGCGTCGGCGCCGCCCGCGAGCACGGTGGACAGCAGGTCGCTACGGAGCCGCCGCTGGGTGTCGGCGCCGGCCCGCTCGCGCAGCAACTGCAGAGCGACGATCTTGGCCGCGTCGGCGAGCGCGCGCTGCCGCTGGGGCGTGAGCGGCTCGCGGACGGCGGCCCAGATGGAGCCGAGGATCTCATCACCCGTCCGCACGGCGACGGCCGCCCGCTTGATGCTGCCGTCGTCGAGTTCGAGGTAGACGGGCTCCTGGCTCTGGTAGAGCAGCTTGAAGAAGCCGTTCTCGTCGAGCATCCGCTGGTAGCGCTCGGGCACCTGGCGGCCGAGCACGGTGGCGATCCGGCCCTGGTCGGCCTCGTCCTGCCGTTCGGAGTAGGCCAGCACCCGCGCGGACCTGTCCTCGATCGTGACGGGCGCGTCGAGCAGCGCGCAGACCGCGTTGGCCAGCGAGAACAGGTCGCCCTGCGGCTCCTCCCCCGGCTCGGTCAGGTCCCCCTCCGCCAGCAGGGAGCGCAGCAGGGCGGCGACCTGGGCCCAGGAGGCGGCCCTGGTGAGTCCGAGCACGGCCACGCCGGTCTCCAGCACGGTCGCGCGTACCTGCTCGTCGGCGTCCACGGGCAGCTTGACCACCACGCCGGCCGCCGCCGGGGCCCGCGTGAGCAGCGAGCAGATCTCCGCCGGGCCCTGCACGCCGACCGCCAGCAGGATGCCGCCCGGCGGGACGATCAGCTCGTCGAGCGGATCGAAGATGTGCACCCCGGTCACCTCGGCGTCGAGGTCGCCCGGCGAGGCGGCCACGTCGATCACGGTGCTGCCGAGGTCGTTCAGGATCCGTCCTAGGCTGGCGCGCGGGCGGTCGTTCATCCACTCACCGTAGTCCGGCCCGAAGCCGTAGTTCGGTCCGGAGGGGGTGAGCGGGCGGCCGTCCGCCCGCTCACCGTGGTCCGGCAGTTCAGCTGATCTTCGGAGTGGCGCGCGCTCCCAGGTGGATGTACGGCGAACCGTCCTCGAGCCGGTAGAACACGGCGGACATCCAGTCCGGGTCCTCCTCCCGGCGGCAGACGAAGGTGACCTCGTCCACGGGGACGAGCTTCATCTCCATCGGCGGCTGGAGCGCGGCCAGTGCGCCGGTGGCCTCGCCGAGGATCCACAGTTCGCCGGCGCGGACGCTCAGCGTGGCGCGGAACCCGGCCCGCTCGTAGACGCCCACGTAGCCGTCGACGTCGACCTGGACGGGCGTCTCGGGCGGCCCGAGCCTGGGCGGCACGGTCAGGCCGTCCAGCTCGGCGAACAGCTCGGTGGCCACGGCGTGCGTGAACGCGCCGCTGTGCCCGCCGTTGGCGGTGACGCACACGATGGTGCCGGTGTCCGGTACGGCCCAGAGCATGGCGTGCTGGCCGATGGTGTTGCCGCCGTGGGAGATGACCTGGTGACCGTCCCATTCGTCGAGGATCCAGCCGATGCCCCACTGCCTGCCCAGCGCGTACGGGTTGGGGATGTCGACCTGCGGCTCCCACATGGCGCGCGGGTCGTCCAGGAGGCCGCCTTCGAGGTGGGCGCGGGCGAACGCGACCACGTCGGCGGGCCGGGCGCAGATGAGCCCGGCGGGCCCGGCCGAGCGCATGAGGCCCCACACGGGGGCGGTCGCGCCGTCGACGTGGCCCATGGCGGCGCGGAAGCGCAGCACGTCCTCCGGCAGGGTCCAGGTGTGGGTGAGGCCGAGCGGTTCGACGATCTGCTCGCGCAGTACATCGTCCCAGCGCTTGCCCTCGAGCTTCTCCAGGATCCGGCCGGCGACGGTGAAGCCGGAGTTGCAGTAGGACTGGGTGGCGCCGAGCGGGTGGTTCTGGGCCAGGTCGGCGCAGGCCGCGACGTACTTCTCCACGCAGTCGTCGCCGCGCCCGGTGTCGAGGAAGAGGTCGCCATCGATGCCACTGGTGTGGGAGAGCAGGTGCCTGACCGTGACGGTCTTGGAGACCTCCGGATCCGCCACCCTGAACTCGGGCAGCACCTCGGCCACCGGCGTGTCGAGCGTCAGCCGGCCGCGCTCGATCTGCCGCATGAGCAGGGTCGCGGTCCACACCTTGGTGACGGAGCCGATCTGGAACAGCGAGTCGGGGGTCGCCTCGACGCCGGTGTCCTTGTTGAGCGTCCCCGCCGCGAACTCGTGCACCTCGCCCCGGTGCAGGTAGGCCAGCGCGGCCCCCGGAACCTCGTGCTCGGCGATCAGCTCGGCGAGCCGGTGACCCATTGCTCCAGCCACGTGATGATCCTCTCGTTGAAGTCGTACCGGTGTGAGGGGCGCCCGTTGAGAATGAACAGGTGCGAGGCGTCCGGATAGCGGACCAGCCGGACCGGCACCCCCTGCTCGCGCAGCGCGGCGAACCACTGCTCGGCCTGGCCGACCGGACAGCGGTCGTCGCTGTCGCCGTGCAGGAGCAGGGTGGGGGTGGTGACGCGGGCCACCTGGGCGATCGGTGACTGGGCCTGGAGGTCGCCCCGGCACTCGTACGCCTTGATGAGAGACCCGAGGTCGGACGTGCCCGCCATGCTGGCGAGGTCGCTGACGCAGCCGCCGGGGATGGCCGCCTTGAACCTGTCGGTCCTGGTCGACAGCCAGCACGCCATGTAGCCACCGTAGCTGTAACCGGCGACGGCCAGCCGATCAGGATCGGCGACGCCCTCCGCCACCAGGTCGTCCACGGCCGCGAGGAAGTCCTGCTCGTCGGCCAGCCCCCAGGCGCCGACCGTGGCGGTGAAGAAGTCCTCGCCGTACCCGTCGCTGGCCCGCGGGTTGACCAGCAGGACGGTCCAGCCGTCGGCGGCGAGCCGCTGGTGGTAGAGGTGGGCGCCGTCGAAGGCGGGCGACCACGCGTTGTGCGGGCCGCCGTGCACGTCGAGCAGCAGCGGGCCGGGGGTGGTACGGGTCTCGTCGCGCAGCACGAAGCCCTCGATGGTGGCGCCGTCGGGGGCGGTGAAGGTACGGGGGCGCGGGGTGAACAGGTCGACGTCCGGGAGGGCGTGGTGGGTGAGGGGCTCGCCGTCGAGGTAGACGTCACCGGCGCTGAGCGGGGAGGAGGCGACCCAGGCGATCCGGCCCGCGGCCACGGACACGCCGGACACCGTGAAGTCGTTGCCGACGATCTTCACGGCCTTCCCGGCTTGCCCGGTCTCCCCTGTCTTCACGGCTTGCCTGGTTCGCCCGGCCTCCCCTTCCGTCCCGGCCCCAGCCGTCCCAGCCTCCCCTTCCGTCCCGGCCTCCCCGACCGGCGGCGCGCCCGCCAGGCGGTACAGGTGCGTGCGGCCTTGGTCGCGGGCGCAGAACAGCAGGTCGTCGCCCAGTAGCGCGGGGACGGCGCCCGGGTAGCCGGGGGCGCCGGTCATGACGTTCCGGTCGAGCCCGGTCTCCACCTCGTCGAGGGTGCCGGAGCCGAGCGTGTACAGGCGGGTGTGGCCGATGACCTCGCGCAGCCCAGCCACCACCAGCCGGTCACCCCGGCCCTGGCCGTCGCCGTCGCGGTCGGAGCCGGGGTCGGGAGCGCGGTCGGAGCCGGGGTCGGGGTCGGGGGTGCCGTTGCGGTCGGGCGCGGCGAGCCACCAGGCGCCGGTGCAGATGATGTCCGGCCCGGTGAGCCGCTCCGGTTTGCCCGGCGTCGGCCCGGTGGCGTCCACCTCGTACACCGCGCTCTCCACCACCAGGTCACGGTCGGGCGCCATGCTCGCCGCGAACGCCAGCCGCCGTCCGTCCGGCGACCACGACGGCTCGCCCGCGTGGAACCCGCCCTCGGTCACCTGGATGGTGTCGCCCGTCGCCACGTCCACCACGAACAGCTGCGTGGTCAGGCCGCGCAGTAGCCCGGCGCCGTCGGCCTTGTACTCCAGGATGTCGGCCACGACCGGCGCGTGGGGGTCGAGGTCTCCGTACGGTCCGCTGTAGGCGATCCGGCTGCCGTCCGGCGACCACACGGGCGCACCGGCACCGAGCGGCGCCGAGGTGAGCGGGCGCGGCTCGCCGCCCTCCATCGGCAGCAGGTGGATCTGCGCGCGCCCATCGACAGGACGCAGGAAGGCGAGCAGCCGGCCGTCGGGCGACCAGCGCGCCGCGCTCCCGGAGGCGAGCCGGCGCGGCGCGGATCCGGGGGCGGCGAGCCAGATCTCGGCCTGGTTCTGGTCGGAGTCGCGGTCGGCGGTGGTGAGCGTATACGCGACGGCGTCGCCATCGGGGCGCAGCCTCGGGTCGGATGGGACCGCGATGCGGTAGAGGTCGTCGAGGACGAGGCGTGGCATGACCGTACGGTAGGCCCGGCCGGGTCACGGCATCTTCGGCACATCCGACGAAGGCCACCGCTCCCGTTGTGCGAAACACCAACGACCGCGTAACACGAACCACCAGCCCAGGGACTCTCGCCTAGGACAACCGCTCGCACACCGTGAACGACACGCTCCTGGTGGCCTTCGAAGGTGTCAGCAAGTGGAAGACGATCGTATGCCGGCCCGGGTCGAAGGCGCCGAAGGGGTTGCGCCGGTTCTGGGTCGTGCCTGTCACCCAGTCCGTCTTCCATCCCTCGTCCTGGCCGTCCACGACCCAGCGGTAGCCGTACTCGATCTGCTTGCCCGACGGGCCTTTGAGCAAGGCGACGGGGAAGAGGCTGGGCGAGTAGCAGTTCGGTCCGGTCTGCTGCCCGTCCAGGGTCAGCGACGCCAGGCGTACGGTCCCCCCAGCCGCAGCCGTGGTCGTGGTTTTCCGCGGGGAGGCCGTGGGTTTGGGCGTCGGCTGCCTCGAGACGGAGCTGGTGGGGTTCGAGCCGCCGGTCCGGGTGGGGCGCGGCTTCTTGGTCGGCGCGCTGGGTGTCTTGTCGGTGCCCTGTTTCTTGGCCGGCGGGCTGGGGGTCGTGGTGGCCTGCTGTTCCGTGGCCGACTGGAGGGGCGCGGCCGTCGGCGTCGTCGTGTCGGGCAGCAACATGATCGCCCCGGCCACCAAGGTGCCGGACACCGCCAGTGCCCCGGCGCCCGCCAGCAGCGCCTTCCAGCGCGGGCTGCTCACGGGAGGACCGGCCGTACCAGTTCGATGGCCCGTCAAGTCGCCCGCCGTACCGCCTCGACGGCCCGTCAAGTCGCCCGCCGTACCGCCTCGATGGCCTGTTAGGTCGCCTGCCGTGCCGGTGGGCGGGGCGCCGATGAGCCGGAGCAGGACGTCCTGCATGGCGGGCCGGGCGGCGGGGTCCTTGGCCAGGCAGGACACTACGATCGGCCGCAGCGGACCCGGCAGGTCCCCCAGATACGGCTCGTCGTGGAGGATGCGGCGGAACACCGCGGGCAGCGAGTCGTTGCCGAACGGCGGGCTTCCCGTCGCGGCGAACACGATCACCGACGCCCACGCGAAGACGTCCACCGCGGGACCGAGCGAGGCGCCCGCGAGCTGCTCGGGCGCCATGTAGGCGGGCGTGCCGACGATGCTGCTCGTCACCGTCAGCGAATGGCCGGCCGCGCGGGCGATGCCGAAGTCGATGACCCGCGGCCCGTCCCTGCCGAGCAGCACGTTGGCGGGCTTGAAATCGCGATGCACCACCCCGGCCCGGTGGATCGCCGCCAGCGCGGTCGCGGTCGCCACCGCGAGCCGCTGCAGGTCTGCGCCGACGTGGCGGCCGGCCTCCTGCAGCGAAGGGCCCTCGACATACTCGGTCACGATGTACGGCCGGCCGCCCAGCGAGGCATCGAGCACCTGGGCGACGCAGAACGGCTCCACCCGGCGCGCCGCGTCGATCTCCTTGGCGAAGCGGTGATCACCGGCCAGGCCGTCCGCCAGCAACTTGACCGCCACCGGCCGCCCGTCGGGACCCTGGCCGAGGTAGACCACCCCCTGACCGCCCGCGCCCAGACGCCCGGACAGCCGGTACGGCCCCACGACCTGGGGGTCTTCTGGCAGGAGCGGGGTCATCAATCGTCGCTCGGGCAGATGGTGAAGGAGAAGGCCTTCGACACCGCTTGGGGGGAGGTGAGGCGGAGGGTGACCCGGTGAGTGCCGTCCGTCTGCACGAGCGGGCCGATGACCTGCTGGGTGTGGGATTCGGCGATGACGCTCTCAGAGCGCGACACCACCCGCCCGTTCAGGACCCATTCGTAGCGGAAGTCGGTGGAGAGTTTGGTCCCCTCGACCAGGCCGGAGATGTTGCCATGGTTGTACACGCAGTCCGGGGAGTCGGCGTGCCTGGGACCGATGACTCGCACCCACACGATCCGGAAGGAACCGCTGCCCGATGACGATTTCGACGACGAGGTCGTGGGTTTGGGCGCGGTCTTTGTTGGTTTCACGGTCTGTGTCGGTTTCACGGTCCGCGTCGGCTTCGGGGTCTGTTTCACGGTCGGCTTCGCCGTGGTCGTCGGGCTCTTGGTCTTCGGGTGCTGACGCGTTTTCGTCTTCGTCGAGGTGGGCGTCCCGGTAGCGGTGAACGCCAGTGACCGCGTACTCGGCCGCGATTCCCGGAGATCCCAGACGCTCGTGGCGCCCCAGGCGACGGCGCCCGCGACAACCAGCGCCCCCACGCCCGAGACGCCCGCGACGAGCACCGTCCTGGTCCCGTGCCGCCGTCCGGGCACCGTGGCCGGACCGCGGCCGTCGGCACCGTCCGGACGCCCGGGTGCATGCCAGCCGCCGTCGGCACCGTCCGGACGCCCGGGGGCGTACCCGCGGCCGTCGGCCAGGTCCAGACGCCCCGGGGCCTGCCCGCCCAGGAGCTGCAGCAGCACGTCCCGCATGGCCGGCCGACGCGCCGGATCCTTGGCCAGGCACCCCAGCACGATCGCGCGCAACGGTTGCGGAAGGTCGCCGAGCTGCGGCTCGTTGTGCAGGATCCGGTTGATGACCGCGGGCAGTGAATCCTCACCGAACGGAGGCGCCCCGGTGGCGGCGAACACGATCACCGACGCCCACGCGAACACGTCGACCGCCGGCCCGATCCCCTCGCCGGCGAGCTGCTCGGGCGCCATGTACGCGGGCGTCCCCACGATGCTGCTGGTAGCCGTCAGCCCCGATTCGACGGACCGGGCGATCCCGAAGTCGATCACCCGTGGGCCGCCCTGGCCGAGCAGCACGTTGGCGGGCTTGAAGTCGCGATGAACGATGCCCGCCTGATGAATGGCCGCCAGCGCGGTCGCGGTCGCCACGGCGAGCCGCTGCAGGTCGGCGCCGACGTGGCGGCCCGCCTGCTGGAGCGAAGGCCCCTCGACGTACTCGGTCACGATGTACGGCCGGGTGCCCAGCGAGGCGTCGAGCACCTGGGCGATGCAGAACGGCTCCACCCGGCGCGCCGCGTCGATCTCCTTGGCGAAGCGCTCATTGGCGAGTCCCTCGCGCAGCACTTTGACCGCGACCGGCCTGCCGTCGGGCCCCTGGCCCAGATAGACCACCCCTTGGCCGCCCGCGCCCAGACGCCCGAACAGCTGGTAGGGACCCATGGCAGTGGGGTCGCCCTCCCGGAGGGGTTCGACGTGCGCCATGGAGCTCCTGTGACAAGGATAGGGATCTTCGGCACCATAGCGGGAAATGTCAGATCAAGTGAGCCAGTCGGGTAAACCAGATCTTCCGGGATGCACCATTTACAGGCGGACGACGAGCAGGGCGATGTCGTCGCGGGCGCCGCTGCTGACGTCCATGCCCGCCAGGAGGGCGTCGGCGAGGAGTCCGGGGTCGAGCCCACCGGATCGGGCGAGTACGTCGGTCAGCCGGGCCAAGCCGACGTCGATGTCCCGGTCGCGGCGTTCGATGAGACCGTCGGTGTACAGGACGAGGGTGTCACCGGGTGCGTAGGACAGCTCGGCCTGGGGGCGGGTGATATGTTCGGGGCGAGCGCCGAGCGGCGGGTCGGTGGCCTGGTCCAGGAGTGTGCAGGCGCTGCCCAGATGGCACAGGACGGGTGGCGGGTGGCCGGCGCTGCTGTAGGCGATGCGCCGCCTCCTGGTGTCGATCACGGCCTTGACCGCCGTAGTGGCCAGCGCCCCTTCGAGCGAACGGGCGTACAAGCCGAGCACTTCCAGTGCCGGGGCCGGCTCTTTCAGAGCGCGGATCGCGGCGCTGAGCGCGCTGCGCAGCATCCCCATGGACGTCGCCGCTTCCAGGCCGTGCCCCACGACGTCACCGACCGCGACGGCGAAGCAGCCGTCCGGCAGGTCGACGACGTCGTACCAGTCGCCGCAGACGTTCAGCGTCTCCACCGCGGGCAGGTAACGCACCTCGATCTCGGGGTGCAGGTCGAGGTCGGGGCAGCGCAGCATGGCCTCCTGCAAGGCGAGCGCGACATGGTGTTCACGGGTATGGGCCAGGCGGAGTTCCTCGTTCAGCCGCTGCAGTTCCTGTGCTCTGCCGTACAGTTCGGCCTCCATCTCCGCACGCCCCGGTGAGCGGCGGGTGGTGGGCCGTCGCGGGCCGAAGGAGCGGACGAACTCCGTCACGTCCTCGACCCGGTGGATGATCCACGCCAGCGTCCCGTCCGGTGCCAGGACGGGGGTGTTGATCGGGGACCACCAGCGCTCCTCGAACGCGCCAGGACAGCCGGCGAGGGGGATGTCGTACTTCTGCAGCGCCATCGTGTCCGGCACTCGGGAGGCCAGCACCCGGTGCAGCGAGGCGCTCAGGTTCTTCACGCCGCTGGCGTGCGGATCCTCGGGGTTGTCGGGGAAAGCGGCGAAGATGTGCTGCCCGATCAGGTCCTCGGCGGTGCGGCCGGTCGCGCGCAGGTAAGCCCAGTTCACATCGACGATCATCAGATCCGGGTCCAGCACCAGGCATGGGGCGGGCGTCACGGCGAACAGCGCCGCGTAGTCGACCCGCGGTGTGGTCGGCCTTCGCGTGCCCGGCCGGCGAGAGCTGGTCAGCCTGCTCACCCCACCCACTCTATGAGGTGTTTTGCCTGGTCACCATAGGTGATGCCGCCTTACGGCATACCGCCCTGCCGCCTCCCGGGAATATTGCGTTGCGTGGCGGCGCTGAGCGCCTCACTATGGTCCTCATGTTCAGGCACGATCACCTCGCGACGCCCGCCAACGCGGGCGCGTTCGAGCGTGCCTGCGACGGCCTGGAGCGCTGACCTCTTCCCGTAAGTCCTGAAAGTGACCCGGCGGGGGGAGGTAGTCGGCCCGTGCGGGTCACAGCACATCCAGGACTCAAGAGGAAAGAATCATGGCCAAGCAGGCCTATATCCGTAACAAGCCGCATCTCAACATCGGCACCATGGGCCACGTCGACCACGGCAAGACCACGCTGACCGCCGCGATCACCAAGGTGCTCGCGCAGCGGGGCCAGGCGACGTACACGCCGTTCGAGCGGATCGACCGCACGCCCGAGGAGGCCGTGCGCGGCATCACGATCAACATCTCGCACGTCGAGTACGAGACCGACACCAGGCACTACGCCCACGTGGACATGCCGGGCCACGCCGACTACGTGAAGAACATGATCACGGGGGCGGCGCAGCTCGACGGCGCGATCCTCGTCGTGTCCGCGCAGGACGGCATCATGCCGCAGACCAGGGAGCACGTGCTGCTCGCCCGGCGGGTCGGCGTCGAGCACCTGGTCGTCGCGGTCAACAAGGCCGACGGCGCCGACCCGGAGCTGACCGACCTGGTCGAACTCGAGCTGCACGACCTGCTCGCCGAGCACGGCTACCGGGACGTCCCGATGGTCCGGGTCTCCGGGCTTCGGGCGCTGGAGGGCGACCCCGAGTGGACGGCGTCCATCGGCGCGCTGCTCCAGGCGGTCGACGACCACATCCCGGTGCCAGTCCGGTACGTGGACGCGCCGTTCCTGATGCCGGTGGAGAACGTGCTCACGGTCACCGGCCGGGGCACGGTCGTCACGGGCGCCATCGAGCGTGGCGCGGTCCGGGTGGGCGACTCGGTGAGCATTGTCGGCTTCGAGTCCGGCTTCACCGCCGTAGTGACAGGGGTGGAGACGTTCGGGAAGACGATGGAGCGGGGTGAGGCGGGTGACAACGCCGCCGTGCTGCTGCGCGGTGTCCGCCGCGACCAGGTGCGGCGGGGCATGGTCCTGGCCGCGCCCGGCAGCCAGCGGGCCCGCCGGTCCTTCACCGCCCGGATCTACCTCCTCACGCCGGAGGAGGGCGGGCGGCGCCGGCCGATCGCGTCCGGCTACCGGCCGCAGTTCTACCTGCGCACGACCGACATACCCGGGCAGCTCCTCCTGGACGACCCCGCCCAGCCGGGTGACACCATCGAGGTACGGGTCGAGCTGGGCAAGGCCGTCGCCCTGGAGCCGGGGCTCGGCTTCGCGATCCGCGAGGGCGGCCTGACGGTCGGCGCGGGCACGGTGCTGGACGTGCTGGACGACGTGCCTGCTTGACGTCCGTCGCGAGCACGGTCCAGGCGGCCGGGGCGGGCACGGTCGACGTGCCCGCCCCGGTATGTCGCGCGGCCGGGTCCCGTCAGGGGCGGGTCCCGGTCGCGAAGCGGACCGTGCGGGGTAGGACGAATCTCCCGTAGGCCAGGGCGTCTTCCAGGGCTGCCCTGGCCTCCGGGTGCAGGGCGTCGGGGATCGTCTCCAGGGAGGCGCGGCGGGCGGCCGACCACAGCCAGTCCCATACCTGTCCGGCCTCGACGACCACCTCGAACACCACGTCCTCGCAGCGGACCCCCTCCAGGCCACCCGCCACGAGCAGCTCGGTCAGCTCCTCGGCCGTGTTGAGGGTGCGGTGGAAGGGGGCGGTGCCCGCGTCGGCGGTGTACGGGGCCAGGGCCCGCGCCACGAGGCCGAGCAGCTCGGCCTCGGCCGGGCTCGCCTGGGCAAGCAGACTGGCCGCCAGCCGCCCGCCGGGCCGGAGAAGGCCGGTCATCGACCGTACGGCGGCCAGCGGGTCAGGCAGGAAGTACAGCATCATCCCGGCCAGCACGACGTCGAACCGCTCTCCGGGCAGCAACTCCTCGGCCCGTTCCGCGTCACCCTGGAGGACCGTCGCGTGCGTCAAGCCATGCCGCTCGATCTCGGCCGTGGTGGCGGCGACCATCCCCGGCGCGAGGTCCAGCCCGACCACCCGGCCCGTCGGACCCACCGCCCCTGCCGCCGGGACCAGTGAGGCGCCGGTCCCGCATCCCACGTCCAGCACCCGGTCGCCCGGCTCCGGCGCGGCCTGCCGTACCAGCTCGGCGGCCACCGGGCCGAAGAACGGCACGCCGACCTGTTCGTAGGTGCCGGACGCGCGGTCGAACACACCGGCCATGTACTGCTTGGCATCCATGACGACTCCTTTGCGACAGAGGGGGGAGGAGAGGGTGGAGTTGCGGTGAGAAAAGGCAATCACGGCGGGCACTGGGCGCCCGGCATCAGGCCGTCAGGCCCGAGGCCTTGAGGCCCCGGGCCGTCAGAACAGCAGGGCGTCAGGCGCCTTCCGCCGGGGTGAAGCGGAGACGGAAGGTGGCAGGCCGAGCGTGGAGTTCGTACTGCGGCAGCGTGGCCGGACCGCATGACGCGGTGCCGACGCCGTGCTGAGCGAAGTCCAGGTTGACGTGCACGCGGTCGCCCGGCTTCAGGTCCGGCCTGTGACGAGCCGCCTCCAGCTCAGCGGTGGTCCAGCGACGAGCGGTGAGGCCGAAGACCGGACCACCCGTCACCCGGAGACCCCCGGACGGGCCGGTCAGTTCGGCCCAGCGGACATCCGCTCGGTGCCCGTTCTCCTGCGGGTAGACGTACGGCGTCTGCAGGTCCTCGACGGTGGCGGACCAGCGGCCGACCCTGGCGGCCATGCCGGTGTCGGGGTACGCCTCCCCCGGACCCCTGCCGAACCAGGTGACGTCGCCGAACGCCGCGGGCAGCGCCATGACGAGGCCGAGCCTCGGCAGGGGCAGGCTCCACTCCCCGTCCGGCTCGACGTCCACGGTCAGTTCCAGCCCGCCGTCCGTGGCGGTCCACCGGTAGACCACGTGCAGGCCCAGGTCGGTGGCCGCCGGTGCGACCCTGGCGCGTACGGTCAGCACGTCGCCGGTCTCCACGGCGTCCACTCGGTGGGTGAGCCTGTGCAGGCCGAGCTGCCGCCAGCGATCCGCCAGCCCGCCGTAGGTGTCGTTGTCGATCGGCGCCCGCCACAGCTCCAGCCGCGGCCCCTCGACCTCGATCCCGAACAGGCGGGTGAGCCGCCCGGTACCGGGGTCGAACTCCAGGTCCGCCCCAGAACCGACGCCCCCGCCACCAGACGCCGGACGAGCCTCGTCCTGAGCTCCAGACGTCAAGCCGTCCTGAGCACCGGATGACAGGCGGGTCTGGCCCCAGGCCACCTCATGACCGGCGGCGGCCCACGGCTGGTCGGCGGCGAGCACCGCCCGTACCGTCAGCCACCGCTCACCCTCCCCAACGGGCAGGTCGGGCAGCTTGACCTCGCCACCCGTCGCGGGTACGTCGAGCGGGAACTCGGCGACCGGCACCCCCTCCTCCTCGACCACCGCGACGAACCCCAGATGCGACAGGTCGCGATAGCCGTGGTGGTTGGCCACCCGCACGACCTGGGCCTGGTCGTCGAAGGCGAACCGCACCGGCTCGAACACCTTCTTCAGGTCCAGCAGCCCCGGCGAGGGCGTCCGGTCGGGGAAGACCAGCCCGTCGATCACGAAGTTCCCGTCGTGCACCGGCTCGTCGTAGTCGCCGCCGTAGGCGTACTCGAACTCCGGGTGTGCCAGCCCGTGATCGATCCACTCCCAGATGAACCCGCCGGCCAGCCGTGGATAGCGCTCGAACAGCTCCTGGTAGTCGGCCAGGCCGCCGGGCCCGTTGCCCATCGCGTGGGCGTACTCGCACTGCACGAACGGCATCGCCCGGCGCCGCGCGTCGAGCTCGGGGTCGGCCAGCGGGTCCTCCACCCCCTGCCCGATGGCCTCCACCTCGGCGTGCGAGGCGTACATCCGCGAGTACACGTCGGTGTCGGCGCACGAGCGGTCGCCCTCGTAGTGGATCGGCCGTGACGGGTCGCGCTGCCGGGTCCAGTCGGCCATGAGGCTCAGGTTCTGGCCGACTCCGGCCTCGTTGCCGAGGGACCACATGATCACGCTCGGGTGGTTCTTGTCCCGTTCGACCGTGCGGCGCATCCGGTCCAGGCACGCCTCGGCCCAGCGCGGGTCGTCCGTGGGATTGCCGCGCCAGCCGACATGGCCGAAGCCGTGCGTCTCCAGGTCGCACTCGTCGATCACCCAGAGGCCCAGCTCGTCGCAGAGGTCGAGGAAGTCGGGGTGCGGCGGGTAGTGGCTGGTCCGGACGGCGTTGACGTTGTGGCGCTTCATCAGCAGCACGTCGGCGCGCATGGTCTCGTACGGTACGGCGCGGCCGTGCTCGGGGTGGAACTCGTGCCGGTTCACGCCCTTGAGCAGCAGCGGACGGCCGTTGGCCAGGAGCACCCCGTCCTCGATGGAGATCGTGCGGAACCCGACACGCACCCGTACGGTCTCCTCGGGCAGCGTGACCACGGCCTCGTACAGGCGGGGCGTCTCGGCGGTCCACGGCTCGGCGTCGACGGTGATCTCCGTACCGGGCGCGAGGTCGGCGATGCCTAGCTCGGCGATGGCCAGCCGTCCGGGGCCGTCAAAGCTCAGCGTGCCACGGCCGTCGGCATAGGCGGCGTGGACGAAGACGTCGGCGGCCGAGCGGGTCAGTGACACCTCCCGGAAGATGCCGGGCAGCCACCACATGTCCTGGTCTTCCAGGTAGCTGGCGGCCGACCACTGGTGGACGCGGACGGCGAGCACGTTGCGGCCCGGCACCAGCCACGGTCCGGCGTCGAACTCGACGGGCAGGCGGCTGCCGGTCGAGTAGCCGAGCTCGTGGCCGTTCAGCCAGACCCGGGCGAAGGACTCCACGCCCTCGAACCGCAGCCGCCCGCCGGTCCAGCCCTCGGGCAGGTCGAACAGGCGGCGGTGGTCACCGGTCGGGTTCTCGTTCGGTACGTGCGGCGGGTCGACGGGGAAGGGGTAGAGGTCGTTGGTGTACGCGGGCGAGCCGTGCCCGTGCAGCTGCCAGTGCGACGGCACCGGCAGGGTGTCCCAGGCGGAGTCGTCGTAGCCGGGATCGGCGAAGTCGTCCGGCAGGACAGCGGACGGAGAGAGGCGGAAGCGCCAGTCGCCGTTCAGGTCGAGGGAAGGGGCGTCAGAACGTAGTGCGGCCCTGGGTTCGAGGCGGCCCGAACCGGGTGCGAAGTTTTCGAGATCCATCGCCGCCGAGCCTAAAGGTTCTGGGCGGTTTCGTCATTGATGAGTATTGGTGAGTATTGGTGAGTTTCTTGTCCGTCCTGGTGCAACCAGCCGGTGTCTTGTCCGTCCTGGTGCAGTCGGCCGACGTCTTGTCCGTCCCGGGGCAGTCGGACAGCGGCGTCATCTCGCGCGGGCCGGCCGGCCCCCCGCCGTGAGATATCCGGCCAGCAGCGCCTCCGCCGTGGCCGCCACGCCGTCGTCCCCCGGCAGGAACTCCGGGCTGTGCAGCCCGGCGGCCGTGTCGACGCCCACGAACATCATCAGCGACGGCATCACCGACGCGTAGGCCGCGAAGTCGTCCGCGCCGCACGAGCGCAGCTCCTCGGTGACCGTCCATCCCTGGTGCCGCAGCAGTTCCCCGGTCTGTACGGCCAGCGCCGGGTCGTTGGCCAGCACCGGCTCCCCCGGCAGGACCCGCACCTCGCCGTGGCAACCGTGCGCCCTGGCCACGTCCTCGACCAGCTGGGTGAACCGGTCGTGCAGGCCGCGGCGCCACGACTCGGACATGGTCCGCAGTGTCCCCCTGGCCACGGCCTCGCCGGGGATGGCGTTCGGCGCCGTACCCGCGTTGACCATGCCGAACGTGACCACCGTGGGCACCATGGGGTCGGCGGCGCGGCTGACCATCTGCTGGGCGGCCACGATGATCTGGGACATGGCCACGACGGGGTCGCGGGCCAGGTGGGGGTAGGCGGCGTGGCCCTCGGCGCCCCTGACGGTCAGCTCGAACTCGTCGGCCGAGGCGTTGACCGCCCCCGGCGTGCAGGACACCACGCCGGCGGCGAGCACGGGCTGGACGTGCGCGCCGATCATGGCGCGCACCTGGTGCCGGTCGAGCACGCCGGACTCGACCACGTCGAAGGCGCCGGAGGGGTAGGTCTCCTCGCGCGGCTGCAGCACCACGACCAGCGGCGCGATCTCGTCCCAGCTCCAGGCGGACAGCCCCGTCGAGCCCGGATCCCCGGCCTCCTCCACCCCGGCGTCCACGACGGCGCGGACCTTGGCCACCGCGCGGGCCAGCGCGACGACGGCGGCCAGATGCACGTCGTGACCGCAGGCGTGCATGGCGCCGCTGGTGGCGGCCCACGGAACGCTGGTGCGCTCGGCGATCGGCAGCGCGTCGAGCTCGCCGCGCACGCCGACCGCGGGGCCGGGAGAGCCGATCCTGATCACGGCGCCGGTGCCCGCCACGTACTCCACGAGGCCGCCCGACAGCGCGTCGAGCACGCGTTTGAGCGTCGGCCCCTCCTCCCCGGACACGCACGGCTGCGCGTGCAGCTCCCGCCTGAGCTTCACGGCGGCGGGCAGTTCGTCGAGTAGCGCCTCGCGCAGCAGTTCCCCCGGGCTCACTCATGTACTCCTCTCGTCACTCCATTCTCGTCAACCTCCTTTCCCCGGTGCCCAATTAGCCGCCGTCCTCACCCGGCCGGGCCCAGGTCGTACACGCGGCGGGCGTTCTCGGCCCCGACCATGGTCGCCACGCGCACCGCCTGGGCGGCCGACCACTCGCCGTCGGCCACCAGGCCGCCGAGCACCCGCGCCATCGCCCGCCGCCACAGCTCGGCCCCGAGATGGTGCAGCTCAGCAGGCCCCCATGCGTCCGACGAGAAGAGGATCTTGGCGAACGGCGCCAGCTCCAGGCTCTCCGCGACCACTTCGGCGCCGCGCGCCCCCGTGTAGGTGACGCCCAGGCCCACGTCGAAGTAGACGTTCGGATAGGCGTGGGCGAGGAACCCGGCATGGCGCTGGTACGGGTAGCAGTGCAGCAACAGCAGCGGCACCCCCGTCGGCTCGGCCAGCTCGATCAGCCCGCGCAGCAGCAGCGGGTCGCATCGGCGCAGGTCGAGGTCGGGGTCGCCGAACCCGGTGTGGAACTGCAGGGGCAGCCCGCGCTCGATGCCGGCCCAGATGACGTGGCGCAGCAGCACCGGGTCACGGAGCCGCCCGCCCTCCTCCTGCCACCGGCCGGCCGCCTCGGCGACCTCGGCCGGGCCGGGCCGCGCGGGGTCGAAGTCGAGGCCGTGGCGGTAGGCGGCGATGGTCTTCAGGCCGCGGGCCGTACGGGTGCGCTCATGAAGCGCCTCGCCGAACCGGTCGGCGAACCCGGCCGCCTCACCCTCGGCGACCTGCTCGGCCACCGACTCCAGGCGGACGATCTCGTCGGCGGGCCGGCCGCTGACCTCGGCCATGCCCGCCGGGCTGAGGATCTCCTCGCCCCGGTAGCCGGTCTCGACTAGGAAGTGCCCCACGCCGGAGGCCGCCAGCAGCCGCCCGTTGACCTCGGCCGCGCCCAGCCTGGCCCTCCTGGCCAGGTATTCCTCGGGCGTGGGGTGCGGGTCGAGGCCGAGCACGGGCGCGCAGTGGCGCAGGATCGCGTGGCCGACCTGGGAGTCGAACTGGGTCATCCAGTGCGGCACCGGCCGGTCCGACTCGGTGATCAGCTCCTCGAACGCGGTGCGCGTCAGGTCGTGCGCGGTGGCTCCGTGGACGTGGTGGTCGACCAGTTCGAGCCGTTCGATGGTCTCGACGAGGTCCGTCATGACCTCCATTGTGTCCGGCGGCGGGGGCCGGGTGTGGTGACCCCCACCGCCGTGTGTCAGTCGCCTGTTGTGTCAGGCGGCCGCGTTGGCCGTCAGCGCGATCGTCGCCTGGCGGGTGACGCCGCTGACCGTCAGCGCGACGGTCACCTGGCCCTTACGCAGCGCGGTGAACGTCCCCGTCGCGGGGTCGAGCACGGCGACGTCCCAGGGCTTGGCGCTCTGCCGCGATCCGATGTGCAGGTTCGGCGAGCCCGACCACGCCACGGACACCGGGTAGGCGGCGGGCACCACCCGGGTGCCCTGCTTGACCGTCGCCGTCACGGCCACCGCCTTGCCGACCTGCACGGCGGCGGGGGCCGCGAGCGCGAGGTCGTCCACGTGCGGCCGTACCTGGGCGCCGAGCCAGCTGGGCGCGTCGGCGAACCAGTTGCGCTTGACGTGCTCCGCCTCCTGCGCGGTGACCGGGTCCACGCCCCACAGCGACCAGCCGGTGAAGCCGCCGTCGTCGGCCGCAGTGGCCGGGTTCTTGCCGGAGTTGCCGTTGATGAAGTACGGCACCGCGTCGACGTGCGAGGCGTTGAAGGTGCCGACGTGGCCCCCGATGTAGGCGGCGCCCTTGCCGGTGGTCCGCTGGAAGTCCGCCAGCCAGCCCTCGACAAGCGCGGCCTCCTTGCGGTCGCCGAGCTGACTTCCCTTGCCGGGCGTGGGGTCGCGCGGCGGCACGTGGAACAGCACCGCCACCGAGCCGACGGACGCGTCCCGAGCCGCCGCGTCGAGCTGGGCCCGGAGCAGCGCGACCTGGTCGAAGCCGCCGCCCCGCAGGTTCAGCCGCGAGGTGTCCAGCGTGACGAACCGCGTGCCCTTGTGGTCGAAGGTCTGGTACGTGTCGCCGAAGACGGCCTTGAAGTTGTCGATCTTGCCGCCCATCACCTCGTGGTTACCGGGGATGTAGTGGTACGGCAGCGTCCCGCCGAGCTCCTCGTCGAGGATCTTCTTGGCCAGCGCGAAGTCCTCGGGCGACGCCTCGTCCACCAGGTCACCGTTGATCAGCAGGAAGTCGGGCTTGGCGGCCTTGATCTCCTGGAGCGTGCGGCGGGCGTTCTTGACGATGTCGCTGTCCGGGTCGCGGGCCACGAACTGGGCGTCCGACATGACGGCGAACCGCCACGGCATCTTGGCCACTTCGGGCTTGACGACCGGGTCGGCGACCTTCTGGGCGGTCGGCGCCGTCACCGACGGCGGCACCTTGGCCACCAGGCCGTCGATGAGGATGTCGTTGGTGTACTTCGCGTCGGTCTTGGTCTCGGCCACGTAGAAGCGCCGCAGCTTGAGCGGGTAGGTGACGCCGGGCGGCACGGCGAACTCGACGTACTTCCAGCCGGTCCAGGTCATGTACGGGCCGCGCAGGATCTGCGACTGCCCCTGGCCGTCGTAGAACTCCAGGCTGGGCCACTCGCCCTTGCCGGTGGAGTTGATCCACAGGCCGAACGCCTGCGGCTGCCCCGCCACCTCGATCTGCTGCGGCGGGCTGGCGTAGGCGGCGCGGGTCGCGGTGGACTGGGTGAAGTCGTACGACAGCTTGAGCCCGCCCCCGCTCTGGCCAGGCGCGGCCGACAGCGAGCCGGTGGCCCGGGCGGCGGCGAAGCTCCACTGGGCCGCATTCTCGAAGTCGGCGACCGGCTTGTCCTCGAAGCCCACGGTGACGGGCACGGCGGTGCTGATCTTGCCTACCTTGGCGGTGATCAGGCCGGACGTGGTCGCCTTCTTGGACTTGACGGTGAAGTAGCCCTGGTCGGCGGGCGTCACCTCGAATGCGTCGTGGTCGTAGTCGAGCGTGAGGTCGGCCGGTTCGATGGGCGCGGTGTTGCCGTTGTGGTCGTAGCCGACGACGCCGAAGGTGGCCGTGGCGTCCGCGCCGGCCAGGCCGACCCGGTCCACGGTGGCGCCGAGCCGCTTCAGCGGCTGGAGCACGGTGAGCTGGAGCGTGCCCTTGGCGGCGCCACGGGAGGCGGTAACCGTCGTCTGGCCGGGGACCAGGGCGTGGAACTTGCCGTCGCGGACGACGCCGTGCACCATCGGCTCGGCGCGCCAGGACGGGGTACCGGCCGCCGGGCCGTACGTCTCGTCGTATCCGGCGGCGGTCAGCCGCCGTGTGAGGCCGGGGAAGACCCGGTCGGGGCGGCCACCGGCGATGGGTGCGGCGCCGGGCGCCTTGTCGGGGTCGCCGGCCGTCTCCAGCCAGAAGCCCTTGAGCTTGCCGCTGCCCTCGGGGGCGAACAGGGCCAGGCCGTTCGGCACGTGACGCTCGCCGCCGTCTGACGGGCTGTTCTCGACCTGGACGTCGGCGGAGCCCGGCTCTCGGGCGAGCATCGTGGAGGAGCCGCCGCCGTCGAGGTTGAGCGCGTTCGCGGCGCCGAGGTCGACCATCATGGCGGCCAGCTCGTTGAGCGTGACGCCGCGGCTGTCGGCCTGGCGGCCGTCGACGGTGAGCAGGTACATCTTCCTGCCGTCGGCCGAGAAGCCGACCGCGGTGCGCGGGTGCGCGGCCGGGTCGGTGGAGCTCTGCACGGCGCCGTCCTTGACCAGGACGTAGTTGCCGCCGACCGCCGCCTTGACGGCGTTGCCGTCCGACGACTTCGGCTGGTACTTCACATCGACCTTGTCGCCTTGCTTGAGCCCGGCCAGCGTGGCGGCCGCGGCGTCGCGGCCGAGCAGGATCGTGGTGCCCGCCGGGATCGGGCCGGTGCCCGGCGCCTGGCGTACCGCCGAGACCACGCCGTCGACCAGCTCGATCTCGGTCACGGCGGTGGCGCCCTCGACGGCGCGGGCCCGGTTGTAGGAGCCCCACAGCGGCGTGAACAGGCCGACCCCGCCCGCCTGGACGATCTGGTTGAACTGGGTCAGGGTGATCGGCGCGCCGCCCGCGGGGGTGGCGGTGCCCTCGAAGTACATCCTCAGCACCCGCCCAAGGCCGTCGCCACTGACCGCGACGGCCTTGTCATGGCCGGAGGCGGGCGACTGGATGAGTGAGCCGTTCTGGATACCGATGCCCAGGGCGGCGCCCGAGCTGTTGATGTCGAAGAAGTCGCCGTTGACGGCCGCGACGGCGTGGGCGCGCTTGGCGGGCCCGGACAGCGGCTCGGTCTTGGACACCTCGCCGGAGTAGACGTAGTCGGCCTTCGCGGCGCCCAGGTCGGCGGTGACGGCGTCGGCCCGCAGCCAGCCGAGCTCGTCGTAGCGATCGAACGAGGTCAGCGAGATGCCGGGAGCCACCGGCCGGGTCTTCTTGGCCGTCTCCAGCTGCTTGCCGGTGACGGCCTGGGTCAGCAGCGTGGAGGGCGGCGGATAGGACGACGCCTTCAGCGCGTCTTCGACAGGGGGTTGGGGATCGGCCTGCGCGGGGGCGGCGATCCCTAAGACGAGCGCGGCCGCGACGGCCGCGTAGCGGAGGGTCTGCACGACCGAACTCAATCGTTCGCGGTTATAACTTTCAAGACTTGACGATGAACTAAAGAATAATTTCAGAGCCTTCGGGCGGTCGAACTGATCCACAAAGGTGGCATCCCTGTTACCTCAGGTGTGCGCCCGCGCCCGCCGGGCAGGCTCCAGGGGAGGCAAAATCCCCCATCACTGGCGTTGTTGCTGTTATCAGCGCAGACTGGAAAGACGGCGATCCCGTAGAGCAGCATCCCGTGGAGCAGTGGAGCACCCCGTGGACAATCAGCTTGATCACATGCCGGTTCTGTCACGCGGCAGGCATCGCAACCCGAAGCGCGGCGCCTGCTTCATGGAACTGGCGTCCTACCTAGCCGGAGAGCGGTGGAGCGACCACCCGGCCTGCACGCACCCACTGCTGGCCGCGCTCGCCCGCTTGGTCAACGACAACACCAGCGACGCGAACCGGGCCCGCCTCGTGGGTCTCGTTCCCTCGATCATCGACCTGAACGCCGACGACCTCCGGGTGGACGCCCGGATCGCGCTGCGGTGCGCGACGACGGCGCTGCCGGTCTCGGCGGCCGAGCGTCAGCTGGCACTCGCGGTGTCGGTGCTGGCGGCCGAGGAGATGCTGGCCAGGCTCGACGGCGTCCCGTCCGGCCGGTTCAGCACGGTCCCGCTGAGCGAGGAGAGCCAGCTGGCGATGGCGCTGGTCCCGCACGCGGCGGAGCAGGCCAGGCGCTTCAGCCGGGCGGCCCGGATCACGGAGAAGGGCTTCCGCCGGTACGCGGCGCCGAACGCGGTGCAGCTCTCGGTGGTGGGCATCGTCCAGGCCTGCATCCCGGACCCGGACACCCTGCTGCGCGACCTGCTGACAGGCGCCATCGCGGACTGCGAGGCCCTGATCCGCGGCATCGACACCCACACCGCCCCGGAGCCAGCCACCCCTGTCCGCATCTGACCTCTGTCTGACCCGGCCCCTGGGGATGCGCCACGCTTCCCCAGCGGATCGAATCAGGAGTCGAGCAGGCATGCCGGGTCGAAGGACGCGGCGAACGGATCGGAGATCGCCACCTTCTCCCCCGCCCCAGCCCGAGCGGTCACCTCGTAGCCGCCCGCTCCCAGCTCCAGCACCTCGACCCACGGGTCATAGGGCCGAGTCTCGCACGCCCGCCCGGCCCTCCGCGACACCCGCACACTTGTTCGCAGCCTGCTGCTTCGTCGCAGGTCAGGGAAGCCTCCCCTTCGTTGCGGATCATCGTGACATCTGCCTAAATTTCGTACTAAGGCGTTATTGAGGCGGAGGATTTTTCATGACCATCGAGCTCGACCGACCGTACTCTCCCGAGAGGCACCACAGCCATCGCGACGTGACCGGTGGCTGGTTGCGGCCGGCGGTGTTCGGGGCGATGGATGGACTGGTGTCCAATTTCGCATTGATCGCCGGAGTCGTCGGGGCGGCGGGGGCGGGCCGTGGGGCGGTGCTCGCCGGGTTCGCGGGGTTGATCGCAGGCGCGTGCTCGATGGCGGCGGGTGAGTACACCTCCGTGAAGTCGCAGACGGAGCTGATGCGGGCCGAGATCGCCGTGGAGCGCCGCGAGCTGGCCCGCGACCCCGAAGGCGAGCTGGCCGAGCTGACCGCGATCTACCGGGCCCGCGGCCTGGACGCCGACCTGGCGGCGCGGGTGGCGGCCGGGCTGTCGGCGGATCCCGAGCAGGCGTTGCGGGTGCATGTGCGTGAGGAGCTGGGCGTCGATCCCGACGATCTGCCGTCGCCGTACCTCGCGGCCGGGTCGTCGTTCTGCGCGTTCGCGGCCGGGGCGGTGGTGCCGCTGGCGCCGTTCCTGTTCGGGGCGTCGGGGCTGGCGGTGGCGCTGGTGCTGAGCCTGGTGGCGCTGTTCGTGTTCGGTGCGGCGGTGGCGCGGATGACGGCCCGCCCGTGGTGGCTGGGCGGCCTGCGCCAGCTCGCGCTGGGCGCTGGGGCCGCCGCCGTGACGTTCGGCCTGGGCCACCTACTGGGCGTCACCGTCTCATAAAGCCTCATAAAGCCGCCGTCCCATAGACCGGCTGTCTCGAAGGGCTATGGGCGGCTGGCGGCGGCCAGGTTGACGCCGAGGGCGATGAGGGCCGCGCCCGTCAGCCCGTCGACCGCCTTCCGTACCGCCGGCCTGGCGAAGACCTTGCGCAGCGCTCCCACGATGTTGGCCACCAGGAGGAACCACAGCACGGTCAGCGCCAGCGCGATGACCGACAGCGTTAGCGTGTCGCCCAGGGACGCGCCCTCGCTGACGAACTGCGGCACGAGCGCCACGAAGAACAGCGCCGCCTTGGGGTTGAGCGCGTTCGTCAGCAGTCCCTCGACGAAGGCCGCCCACGCGCTCCGCTTCCCCGGGTCCAGCGACTCCAGCTCCAGCCCGCCGCCCTTGCGCAGGGCGGCGCGCCATGCCTTGACGCCCAGGAACAGCAGGTAGGCGGCCCCGAGGACCTTGACCACGGTGAACGCCATCGCCGAGGCCGCCAGCAGCGCGGCGACGCCGGTCGCCGCGGCCACCACCCAGGCGAACACGCCGATCGAGATGCCCAGGGCCGCCGCCATGCCGTACAGGCGACCGGAGATCGCCGAGCGCCGTACGACGACGGCGAAGTCGGGCCCTGGGGACATGGCCCCGAGCATCACCACACCGCCGAAAGCCAGCACTTGCGTCACAGAGGTCATGACGCTCACGCTACTAAAAACAGGCAAAAATCAGCTCTTGCGGCTTTTCTTGAGGATCGATCGGATGGTCAGCAGCAGCACGACGGCCACGATCTGGCCGCCGATGACGATGCGGTTGACGTCGACCGCCGGCTGCCAGCGGACGTCGCCGTCCTTGACCACGAACACCCCGGCGGGAGTGGCGCTGAGACCGAATCCGCCGCCGCTGCCTTCGCCGCCGGGCGCGGCGTCCGGATCCACGGAGACTTCCTGCCTGCCCATTCCTCCGCCGCCGCCCTGGACGACCCGGGCGACGGGGATGACCGTGACGCCGTCCTGCTGGATCGGGTCGCCGAAGACCCGCTTGACGGTCGCGGAGTCCTTCGCGCGTTCGACTAATTCCATGATGTCCATCCCCACATGCTGGCCCTAGACCCGCCGCAACACCACCATCTCGCTGCGGTAGTCGGCGCCGGAGTGGAACCACGTGGGCAGGGTGAGGCCGTGGTGCATCAGCGTGGCGCCGTACCAGGAGCCGCCGGGCCCCTCGTAGACGGCCGACGGGTCGAGCCCGGCCAGCCGGAGCCGCCGGGGCGGCTGCTTGTCCAGCGCGAACGGGTTGTAGGCGAGCACGACCACCTGGTCGCCGAGCGTGTACTGGGCGGCGGAGGCGGTCTCACCGGGCCTACCGGCCAGCCGGTGCAGCGCGCCGTGCTGGATCACTGGGCGGACCGCCTTGTAGTCGGCGATGAGCCGCCTGGCCTCGTCGAGCTCCGCGGCGCTCCAACGGGTGAGGTCGCCGCCGACGCCGAGCGTGCCCGCCATGGCCACGTGGAAGCGGTAGCGCAGCGGCACCTCCCGGTTGGTGAGGGGGTTGGGGCTGTCGGTCACCCAGCACGACATGGCGCCGGCCGGGTAGAGGAAGGAGAAGCCCCGCTGGATCACCTGCCGGTCGCGGGCGTCGGTGTTGTCGGAGGTCCACACCTGGTCCGTACGGCGGAGCATGCCGAAATCGGCCCGGCCGCCACCGCCCGAGCACGACTCGATGCGGAGCCCCGGATGGCACCCGCGCAGCTCGTCCATGATCGCGTAGACGCCCCTGGTGTGCTCGATCCAGAGCAGGTCGCCGCCCTCGGCCCAACCTGCCTGGCTGAAGCTGCGGTTCATGTCCCATTTGAGGTAGTCCAGGCCGTACTCGCGGACGAGCTGGTCGAGCCAGCCGAGCGCCCACTCGCGCACGTCGTCGCGGGCGTAGTTGAGCACGAGCTGGTTGCGCATGGTGTCGCGGCGGCGTTCCGGGTAGTGCAGCACCCAGTCGGGGTTCTTGCGGTACAGGTCGCTGTCGGGGTTGACCATCTCGGGCTCGACCCAGAGCCCGGCGAGCAGGCCCAGGTCGCGTACGCCCTGGAAGAGCGACCGCAGGCCGTGCGGAAAGCGCTCGGGGTTGGGCCACCAGTCGCCGAGCCCGCGCGTGTCATCGGTGCGGGCGCCGAACCAGCCATCGTCCACCACGAACAGCTCCACGCCGAGGTCGGCCGCCCGGCGGGCCAGGTCCAGCTGGCCGGCCTCGGTGACGTCGAACCCGGTGGCCTCCCACGAGTTGTACAGGACCGGCCGTTCCTCTTCGGGTCTGGGCAGGACGTGCTTGCGGGCGTAGTCGTGCCAGGCCCGGCTGGCCGCGCCGTAGCCGCCGGAGGTGTGCAGGCCGAGCGCGGAGGGGGTGCGCAGCGACTGGCCGGGACCGAGTGGCCAGGTCAGGCCCTCGTGGCCGAATCCGGCGCTCACCGCGACGTCGCCCTCGGGGCGGCGCTGCGTGGTGATCCGCCACGAGCCGCTCCAGGCGAGCGCGACGGTCCAGAGGTCGCCGGTGTCCTCGGTGGCGTCGCCGAGCATGATCCACGGGTTGGCCTTGTGCGAGGTGGTGCCGGTCCTGCTGCCGAAGGTGGTCTCCCCCGCCGGCAGCTCGCCGCTTTGGAGCCGAGTCTCGCGGCCCCAGCCTCCGGCGGCGCCGGTGTAGCGGAAACCGGCCTGTTCGGGGATCACCCAACTGCCCGAGTCGAGCCGCCGCAGCCGCAGGGGCGCGGCCGACTCGTTGGTGACGTCCACCCAGCGCTCGATGACGTCGCAATCGTCGAAGACCCGTACATGCAGGCCCACCCGGAGGCCGTAGGCGTGGTCGCGCAGGACCACCTCCACCTCGTTCTCACCGAGGACGGCGTCCTCGAAGCCGAGTTCGACGGAGCGGACCCCGCCCTCGTAGACGGCCTGGAGCGAGGGCACGCCCCAGCGGCGGCCGCCGTCGACGGGCAGCATCTCCGTCGCGTCGTCGGGGTCGAGGAAGCCGGTGACGATCCAGCCGGGGTCGTGCTCGGCGACCTGGCCGAGGGCCCCGGCGGGTAACCGGGGCCCCCAGTACCACTGCGCAATCCGAGTGTCGTCGCCGGTTTCCACCCCGAAGACATAGGAGGTATCGCGGGTGACTGCCGCCCATGTGTGCGCGTGGGCGGGAACAGGGATGAGGGGCATGCCTGCGATCGTCGGACCTATCGGCCCCGCCGTCAATGCCACTCATCGCCGCCCGCCCGCGCGGGATCAGTCGAAGGTGGTCGAGATCTCGTGCCACCCGCCGGGCGCGATCTTCTCGGCCGCCTTGGGCCCCCAGGTGCCCTTCGCGTACGGCAGCGGCGGGTCCGGCAGGTCGAGGATCGGCTGGACGATCCGCCACGACTCGTCCACCAGGTCGAACCTGGCGAACCGCAGCGGATCGCCGCTCACCGCATCGGCCAGGATCCGCTCGTAGGCGGCCTCCATCGGCCCGAGCACCTTGGTGAAGTCGACGCTCACCGGCACCTGCCGGGTGCGTTGCTTGCCGGGCTCCTTGGCCAGCACGTCGAAGGTCACCCCGGCGTCGGGCTGCAGCCGGAACCTGATCAGGTTGGGGTTCAGGTGCGGGTCGTGCGGGAACAGCGAGATCGGCGGCTTGCGCAGCTCGGCGACGATCTCCAGGTCGGTCACCGGCAGCGCCTTGCCGGCCCGGATGCAGAACGGCACCCCGGCCCATCGCCAGTTCTCGATGTAGGCGCGCAGCGCGACGAACGTCTCGGTGGTCGAACCCTTCTTGACGCCCTCGGTGTCGAGGTAGCCCTCGTACTGGCCGCGGACCACGTCGACGGGCTTGATGGCCTCGACGGCGCGCAGCACCCGCCACTTCTCGTCCAGCTGGGCGCGGGCGTCCTTGGACGGCGGCGGGTCCATGGCCAGGATGGCGAGGAGTTGCAGCAGGTGGTTCTGGACGACGTCGCGGATGGCGCCGTTGGCGTCGTAGAAGGCGCCCCGGTCGGCCACGTCGAAGTCCTCGGCCATGGTGATCTGCACGCTGCGGACGTAGTTGCGGTTCCAGATGGGCTCGACCAGCATGTTGGCGAACCGGAACACCATGAGGTCCTCGACCGGCTCCTTGCCCAGGAAGTGGTCGACCCGGCGCAGGTGGTCCTCGTCGAAATACTTCAGCAGCTCGGCGTTGAGCCCCCGGGCCGAGTCCAGGTCGCTGCCGAACGGCTTCTCCACGACGAGCCTGGCGTCCCTGTTGAGGCCCTCCCCGGCCAGCCCCTCGGCCACGACCGAGAACAGCGCGGGCGGCACGGCCAGGTAATGGACCAGGAAGCCCTTGCCCTCCAGCTCCTCGCGGAGCCGGGTGTAGGTGGTGGGGTCGCGGTAGTCGCCCGCCACCAGCCGCAGGTTGCCCGCCAGCTTCTCGAACGCCGCGTCGCGCGCCCCGCCGCAGGCCGCGCGGGCGTGCTCGCGCAGCCCGTCGAGGTCCAGGTCGGTCTTGGCCACGCCGATGATCGGCAGATCGAGCTCGCCCTTGGCGGTGAGCTGGTAGAGGGCGGGCAGGACCATCTTGCGCGCGAGGTCGCCGGTGATGCCGAACAGGACGAGCGCGCCCGCGGCCTTGGTCGCCCCCACCTCAGACCCGCCTTCCGCGCAGCTCGCGGTAGCGCCGGACGAGCCCTTCGGTGGAGGCGTCCGGGAAGTGCGTCGGTGGCTCCTCCGAGGTGAGCGCGGGCGCGAGGTCGAGCGCCATCTTCTTGCCCAGCTCGACGCCCCACTGGTCGAAGGAGTCGATGCCCCAGATGGTGCCCTCGACGAACGTCGCGTGCTCGTACAGGGCCACGAGCTGGCCGAGCGTGGACGGGGTGAGCTTGGTGGCCAGGATCGTGGAGGTGGGCCGGTTGCCGGGCATCACCTTGTGCGGCACGATGTCGGGCGGCGTGCCCTCGCCGGCGATCTCCTCGGCCGTCTTGCCGAAGGCCAGCGCTGAGGTCTGCGCGAACAGGTTCGCGTTGAGCAGGTCGTGCATGCCCTCGCGGTCCTCGAACGGCTCGGCGAACCCTATGAAGTCGGCGGGCACCAGCCGGGTGCCCTGGTGCAGCAGCTGGTAGAAGGCGTGCTGGCCGTTGGTGCCCGGCTCGCCCCAGAAGATCTCGCCCGTGTCGGTCGTGACGGGCGTGCCGTCGGCGCGTACGGACTTGCCGTTGGACTCCATGGTGAGCTGCTGCAGGTAGGCGGGGAAGCGGTGCAGCCGCTGGCTGTAGGGCAGGACGGCCCGGGTCTGGGCGCCGAAGAAGTCGTTGTACCAGACGCCGAGCAGGCCGAGCAGCACCGGCATGTTGGCCTTGAACGGCGCGGTGCGGAAGTGCTGGTCCATGGCGCGGAACCCGGCCAGCATCTCGCGGAACCGCTCGGGCCCGATCGCGATCATCAGGGACAGGCCGATGGCGCCGTCGTAGGAGTAGCGGCCGCCGACCCAGTCCCAGAAGCCGAACATGTTGGCGGTGTCGATGCCGAACTCGGCGACCTTCTCGGCGTTGGTCGAGACGGCCACGAAGTGCTGCGACACGGCGTCCTCGCCGAGCGCGTCGACGAGCCACTGCCGGGCGACCTTGGCGTTGGTCAGCGTCTCCAAGGTGGTGAACGTCTTGGAGCTGACCACGACCAGCGTGCTCGCCGGGTCCAGGCCGGCCAGGTTGCCGGTGATGTCGGCCGGGTCGATGTTGGAGACGAACCTGGCCGCGATGCCGGCGTCGGCGTAGTCGCGCAGCGCCTCGTAGGCCATGGCCGGGCCGAGGTCGGAGCCGCCGATGCCGATGTTGACCACGGTGGTGATCGGCTGCCCGGTGGCGCCCGTCCAGTCACGGGAGCGGACCCGGTCGGCGAAGGCGCTCATCTTGTCGAGTACGGCGTGCACGTCGGCGATGACGTCCTGGCCGTCGACCTCCAGCTTGGCCTCCCGGCTCATACGCAGCGCGACGTGCAGGACGGCCCGGTCCTCGCTGACGTTGATGTGCTCGCCCCGGAACATCGCGGCGATCCGGTCGCGCAGCCCGGCTCGCTCGGCCAGCTGGGCGAGCAGGTCGATCGTCTCGTCCGTGGCGCGGTGCTTGGCGTAGTCGAGGTAGAGGTCACCGGCGGTCAGCGTCATCCGCTCGGCGCGGCCGGGATCCTCCGCGAACAGCTCGCGCAGCTGCTTGCCCGCCAGCTCCCCGTGGTGCTTGTCCAGTGCCGCCCACTCTTGGCTCTGGGTGATGTCGCCGCCCACTCGTCCTCCTCGTGCCGTCAAACGATCACACTAGTCCCGTATCAGGCAAGATATCGCGCGGGTCTCCAGGTCAGTGGGATTCCCTGCCCACGGCATCGCCGCTCGAACCTGTGAGGAAGTCCAGGTCCGCCCCCTTGTCGGCCTGCATGACGTGGTCGACGTACAGGCGCTCCCAGCCGCGGGGCGGGGCGGCGTGCCCGTTGACGACCGGTTCCCTGGCGGCCAGTTCGGCGTCGGGGATGTCGACGTAGAGCCGCCTGGCCGCGACGTCCAGCACGATGGGGTCGCCGGTCCGCACCCGCGCGAGCGGCCCGCCGGCCGCCGCCTCGGGCGCGGTGTGCAGGACGACCGTGCCGTACGCGGTGCCGCTCATCCGGGCGTCGCTGATGCGGACCATGTCGCGTACGCCCTTGGCCAGCAGTTTCGCGGGCAGCGGCAGGTTGCCCAGCTCGGGCATGCCGGGGTAGCCCTTGGGCCCGCAGCCGCGCAGCACCAGGACCGAGGTCTCGTCGACGTCCAGGTCCGGCGAGTCGAGCCGGGCGTTGAGATCCTCGACGCTGTCGAACACGACGGCCCGGCCGCGGTGGTTCAGCAGCTCGGGTGAGGCGGCGGCGGGCTTGATCACCGCGCCGTCCGGCGCGAGGTTGCCGCGCAGCACCGCGATCCCGGCCTCGGGCAGCAGCGGGTCGGCGCGCCGGCGGATGACGCTCTCGTCCCAGATCTCCGCCTCGGCGAGGTGTTCCACGAGCGGCCGGCCGCTGACGGTGACCGCCGCCGGGTCCAGCAGGTCCTCGACCTCCTTCAGTACGGCCGTCAGCCCGCCCGCCCTGAACAGGTCGTCCATCAGGTGCCGGCCCGCGGGCTGCAGGTCGACCAGCAGCGGCACTCCCCTGCGGGTCCGGTCGAAGTCGTCCAGCCCCAGCTCCACGCCGAGGCGCCCGGCGATGGCCAGCAGGTGGACGACGGCGTTGGTGGAGCCGCCGATCGCGGCCAGCGTCACGATCGCGTTGAGGAACGATCCCCTGGTCATCACCTGGCTCGGCCGCAGTTCGCGCCGTACCAGCTCGACGGCGAGCCGGCCGCTCTCGTGGGAGCGTTCGAGCAGCCTGCTGTCGGGTGCGGGGGTGCCCGCCGTGCCGGGGAGGGTCATGCCGAGGGCCTCGGCCATGCAGGCCATGGTCGAGGCGGTGCCCATCGTGTTGCAGTGGCCACGGCTGCGGATCATGGACGACTCGGAGCGGAGGAACGCCTCGCGGGAGAGCGTCCCCGCGCGTACCTCCTCGCTCAGCCGCCACACGTCGGTGCCGCAGCCGAGCGGGACACCGCGGAAGTGGCCGGTCAGCATCGGGCCGCCAGGCACCACCAGGGCGGGCAGGTCCACCGATGCGGCGGCCATCAGCAGCGACGGGATGGTCTTGTCGCAGCCGCCGAGCAGCACCACGCCGTCGATCGGGTTGGCGCGCAGCATCTCCTCGGTGGCCATGGCGGCCAGGTTGCGCCAGAGCATCGCGGTCGGCCGGACGTTCGTCTCGCCGAGGGAGACGACGGGCAGGTTGAGCGGGACGCCGCCGGCCGCCCACACGCCCTGCTTGACGCTGTCGGCCACCTCGTCGAGATGGGAGTTGCACGGGGTGAGGTCGGAGGCGGTGTTGGCGATCGCGATGTGCGGCCGGTCCCCGTCGAACGCGGCCTCCGGCAGGCCGCGGCGCATCCAGGCGCGATGGATGTAGGAGTTGCGGTCTTGACCTGAGTACCAGCGGGAGCTGCGGAGCGGCATGCCCTCATCCTGACATCCCGCCATTTTGGGGATGAAACCGGCGGCCCGCACAGGGACACGGGCCGCCGGGGGGCGTGATCTCACTGGCCGCCTAAGCGTGAGATCACGGTCCAGGGTGGATACACCTTTTAGGCGTTCCATCCAGTTCCATGCTGTTCCACGTCACACTGGGTGATAGCTGCATCGCACCCCCATCTGTACAGCCGACCGCAGCCGCTCCGCGATGACCGGGTCGGCCTCGCCGATGCGCACCAGGGCCCGCCTGATGGCCTTGCCCACGGCGATCCTGGCCCGTTCCTCGCTGCCGGCGAACTGGCGCGCCCGCCCGGCCAGCCCGGTGGCGGCGGCCAGCTCGTCGATCAGCCAGTCGCGCTCGGCCCGCAGCGTGGCGGCCCGCTGCAGGTCGTGCATCGTCTCCAGCTCGTCGATCTCGGCCTGCAGCCCGGACAGCCGCCGCTTGTAGGTCTGCCTGGCCTGCTCGTCCAGCACCGGCTGGGCCGACTCCGCCGCCTCGCTCGCCGCCGCCCCCGCGGCCAGGTCCACGGCCGGGATCTCGCGGCCGGGGTTGGCCAGCAGGGTCGCCAGGTGGGCCATGCCCACGATGTGGTCGACGAGCACGGTCCGGCCGGCCAGCTCGATCCGCCACTTGCGGCCCTGGCGCGCGCATACGACCTCCGCCGGGGCCGCCGGGCCGTCGTCGGGCAGCGTCATGCCCAGCGACGCGGCCTCCTGCCGGGCCAGCGCCAGGACCCTGCGCGACTCCTCGGTCCCGCGCAGGGCCTGGCCGAGCCGCAGGCGGGAGAGCGCGACGGCGGGCCAGTGCCCCAGGGCGAGGTTGTCGTGCACGGCGGCCCGCAGATAGGCGATCGCCTTGTCCGTCTCGCCGCAGGTCAGCATGGCCACGCCGAGAGAGTGGCGGACCGAGCCGAGGCAGGTGACACCCAGGCTGACGACGACGGGCAGCCGCTCGAACGGGGAGAGCACGGCATGGACCTCGGCCGCCGTGTCGGCGTCGCCGAGCAGGTACGCCGCCTCGGCCGCGCCGTACATCGAGATGAGCCAGGTGCTGGAGCGGGGCAGCGCCGCCAGGTCCCGGACGCGTAGCCGGGCCAGCGCCCCCTCCGCCAGCCGCCGGTCCCCCGCGGTGGCCGCCGACACCGCGAGCACCGCCCACAACGAGCTGTCCACCGCGCTGAGATCCGGCGAGTTGACCAGATCCGCCAGCATGGGGACGAGTTCGGCGGCGCGTCCCTGGTACCAACGGAGGGTCGCGAGCTGGCCGGCGTACCAGCCCGCGCTGTCGATGTCGCCGGCCGCCGCGCCCCGGTCGGCGCAGGCTCCGGCCATCGCCTCGGCCTCCGCCAGCCGGCCGCTCCTGATGCCGAGCATGACCTCCATCGCGTCCACGACGAACCCGACCGCCAGGTGGTCCTCCCTGGACAGCAGGCCGCGCAGCTCCACCAGCGCCCGCTCGGCGTGGGGGTCGGCGGCCAGCACCAGGTCGACGGTCCGCCAGAGCAGCCCCATCAGCAGATCGCCGCGCCGCCCGGTCCGCGGCGCCTGCTCGATCAGCTCCTCGGCCAGCGCCAGGCGCAGGGCGCCGTGCTCGGGTCCCAGAACGCAGTGGTGGGCCAGGCTCAGCGCCTCGGCCAGCGCGACGGGGTCACCGGCCTGCCTGGCCTCATCGACCATGGCCAGGATCGCCTCGTACCCTCCAGAGCGGTAGTCGTCCTCGCCGGCCAGCCGTACCCGCAGCCGTAACCCCAGTGAGGAGCGCGGCTCGACCAGCGCCAGAGCCTGGCGCTGGCGCGCGCGCACCGCGGCCGCCTCGGCGGCCGTGCGGTGCTCGTGCACCCACAGCCCACCCAGCCCGAGCGCCGCCCGCGCCATCCCGTCCACGTCGCCGTGTCGTTCGGCCTCCCGATGGGCGGTCTCGAACCAGCGCCGCGCCGCCCGCAGGCTGCCTTCCCCATACAGTGCGTGCTCTCCCGACAGCAACGACATCTCTATGTCGTCGTGTACGGCCAATCCCCGCGATCCACCCACCGGCGTCCTCCGCACCCCGTTTTTGGCAATGCGCGTTCGTGCGCACTTCCAGTGACTGCGGCCCCCCACCGATATGACGGATGCTAACCGAATGAGGTTCAGCTAGGACGGATCAGAGTGCATCAAATTGGATCAGATGAATCTACGCGGCGGCGCACGTTGACCGCCGCCTGAGGTTGAGCGGCGTTTCTGGAGGAATCAGCAGAGACATGGAGCGAATCGATGCGTACTGGCGCGCGGCGAACTATCTGTCGGTGGGCCAGATATACCTACTGGACAATCCACTACTAAAGACACCATTGACCCCAGAGCACATCAAACCCCGCCTACTCGGCCATTGGGGCACCACACCGGGACTGAACTTCTGCTTCGCCCACCTCAACCGGGTGATCCGCGAACGCGACCAGGACATGATCTACATCGCCGGCCCCGGCCACGGCGGTCCCGCGACGGTCGCGCACGCCTGGCTGGAGGGCACCTACTCCGAGCGCTATCCGAACGTCTCCCAGGACGCGGCCGGGATGCAGCGGCTGTTCCGCCAGTTCTCCTTCCCCGGCGGCATCCCGAGCCACGCCGCGCCGGAGACGCCCGGCTCCATCCACGAGGGCGGCGAGCTGGGCTACTCGCTCGCGCACGCCTACGGCGCCGCCTTCGACAACCCCGAACTGGTCGTGGCCTGCGTCATCGGCGACGGCGAGGCCGAGACCGGACCGCTGGCCGGGAGCTGGCATTCCAACAAGTTCCTCGACCCGGCCCATGACGGCGTGGTGCTGCCGATCCTCCACCTGAACGGCTACAAGATCGCCAACCCGACCGTGCTGGCCCGCATCCCCCCGGAGACGCTGATCGCGCTCATGGAGGGCTACGGCTACCGGCCGCACATCGTCGGCCCCGACCACCAGGAGATGGCCGACACCCTCGACACCGTCTTCGACCAGATCGCCGAGTACAAACAGCGCCGATCCGACCGGCTCCCCATGATCATCCTGCGCACGCCGAAGGGCTGGACCGGGCCGCGCGAGGTCGACGGGGTGCCGGTGGAGGGCACCTGGCGGGCCCATCAGGTGCCGCTGGCCAAGGTACGGGAGAACCCCGAGCACCTGGCGATGCTGGAGGAGTGGATGCGCTCCTACCGGCCCGAGGAGCTGTTCGACGACGACGGCCGGCCGGTGGACTCGATCCGGGAGACGGTGCCGCCGGGCGACCGCAGGATGAGCGCCAACCCGCACACCAACGGCGGCGAACTGCTCCAGCCCCTGCGACTGCCCGACTTCCGCCAGCACGCCGTCGAGGTCAAGACGCCCGCCACCCAGTCCAGCGAGCCGACCCGGGTGCTCGGCACCCTGCTGCGCGACGTGATCGCCGCCAACCCGCGCGCCTTCCGGCTGATGGGCCCGGACGAGACCGACTCCAACCGGCTGTCGGCCGTGTTCGAGGTCACCGACCGGGCCTGGAACGCCCGCCTCGAACCCACCGACATGAACCTGGCCCCCGGCGGCCGAGTGATGGAGGTGCTGAGCGAGCACCTGTGCCAGGGCTGGCTGGAGGGCTACCTGCTGACCGGGCGGCATGGGCTGTTCAACTGCTATGAGGCGTTCATCCACATCATCGACGCCATGTTCAACCAGCACGCCAAGTGGCTGGAGTCCTCCCAGAAGATCTCCTGGCGGCGGCCCGTCGCCTCGCTCACGTACCTGCTGTCCTCGCACGTCTGGCGGCAGGACCACAACGGCTTCTCCCACCAGGATCCGGGCTTCCTGGACGTCGTGGTCAACAAGAAGGCCAGCGTCGTGCGGGTCTACCTGCCGCCGGACGCCAACACGCTGCTGTCGGTCGGCGATCACTGCCTGCGCTCGCGCGACTACGTCAACGTCATCGTGGCCGGCAAGCAGCCGATCCTCGACCTGTTCACCATGGACCAGGCCATCGCGCACTGCACCCGCGGACTGGGCATTCTGCCGTGGGCCTCCACCGACGAGGGAAGCGATCCCGACGTCGTGCTGGCCTGCGCCGGTGACATCCCCACTCTGGAGACCCTGGCCGCCACCGCGCTGCTCCGCGAGCACCTGCCCGAGCTACGCGTACGCGTGATCAACGTGGTCGACCTGATGCGCCTGCAACCGCCCTCGGAGCACCCGCACGGCCTGCCGGACAACGAGTACGACGCCCTGTTCACCACCGACAAACCGGTCATCTTCAACTTCCATGGCTACCCCGCCCTCATCCACCGGCTCACCTACCGCCGCCACGGCCACGCCCACATGCACGTCCGCGGTTACAAGGAGGAAGGCACCACCACCACGCCCTTCGATATGGTCATGCTCAACGACATCGATCGCTACCACCTGGTCATGGATGTCATCGACCGTACACCGGGCCTCGGTTCCTCCCAGGCTCACCTGCGTCAGCGGATGACCGACGCCCGCCTGCGCGCCCGCGCCCACACCCGTGAGCACGGCGAGGACGCGCCCGAGATCCGAGAGTGGACATGGCCGGACAGATTCTCGTCCTGAACACCGGCTCCTCCTCCATCAAGTACGAACTGGTGGACGTGGAGTCACGCGAGCGGCCGGCCAGAGGGCTGGTGGAGCGGATCGGCGACAAGGAGGGGCGGTTGACCCACCGCGCCGGGGACGACCCGCCGTACGAGCGGAAGGAGCGGTTCGGCGACCACGCGGCGGGGCTGACCGCCATGCTGGCCGCCTTCGACGAGGCGGGGCCCGCGCTGAAGCCGGTGGCGGTGGGGCATCGGGTGGTGCACGGCGGGACCCGCTTCCAGGAGGCGGTGCTGGTGGACGAAGACGTGATCAGCGCCATCGGGGACCTATCGGCGCTCGCACCCCTGCACAACCCGGTGAACATCACCGGCATCCGGGTGGCCCGCGAGGCCTTTCCCGGTGTGCCGCAGGTGGCCGTGTTCGACACCGCCTTCCATCGGACGCTGCCGCCCGAGGCGTACACCTACGCCGTGCCCCGCGACTGGCACGACCGGCTGGGCGTGCGGCGCTACGGCTTCCACGGCACCTCCTGCGCGTACGTGTCGGCGCGGGCGGCCGAGCTGCTGGACCGCGATCCGGCGCGGACGAACCTGATCGTGCTGCACCTCGGCAACGGCGCGAGCGCGACGGCGATCGAGGGCGGCCGCAGCGTCGACACCTCCATGGGGCTCACGCCGCTGGAGGGACTGGTCATGGGCACCCGTTCAGGGGACGTGGACCCGGCGCTGACCGGCTACCTGGCCCGCGCGGGCGGCATGGACATCGTGCGGACGGAGAAGGAGCTGACGTACCGCAGCGGCCTGCTCGCCCTCGCCGGCACCGGCGACATGCGGGAGGTACGGCGACGGGCCCGCGACGGCGACGAGCGGGCGCGGCTCGCACTGGACATCTACGGCCGCCGGATCAGGAAGTACGTCGGGGCCTACTACGCGCTGCTCGGCCGGGTGGACGCGATCGTCTTCACGGGCGGCGTCGGCGAGCACGACCCGGCCACCCGGGCCGCCGCGCTGACCGGGCTGGAGCGCCTCGGCATCGCCCTCGACCCCGCGCGCAACGAGGCCGACGAGACGGGCGACCGGCGGGTGTCCACGCCGGAGTCGGAGGTGACGGTGCTGGTCGTGCCCACCGACGAGGAATGGGAGATCGCCCGTCAGGCACTCGCGCTGATCCGCGCGTGACCGCGACTTCCGCCGGAGCACGCTCTGGGGTGGCTGCGATTCCCGGCGGTGCACGGTCTGAGTCGGCCGCGATTCCCGCCGGTGCGGCTCGACACGCTCGCCGAACTCCCGCGGAGTCGAACCTGTCAGGGCCGCGGAGCGTATCCTCTGACCTCGACCGGTCCCAGAGGTAGGGACAGCCCTACCTCGAAGACGGGTGACAGCAGGACTTCGCGATCACGGTTATCCCGAAATGCTGATGGTGAACGATCGGGAATCGAGTCTGGAGCATCGGAGAATCTGTGACTGACGTGAGCACTACTCGCGCCGCCACGGCCTCGGCATCGGCACCGGCATCGGAAGAGAGGGGGAGCGACTTCGCCCGCCTGTCACGCCGGGTGGCCCAGGCAGGCCTCATGGAACGGCGACCCGTCTACTACGCCACGCGGATCAGCGTGGTGACGGGCCTCTTCGCGGCGGGCTGGGTGGCGTTCGCCCTGGTCGGCGACTCGTGGTGGCAGATTCTGGTCGCGGTGTTCCAGGCGGCGACATTCGGCCAGGTGGCCCTGCTCGCCCACGACCTGGCCCACGGGCAGGTGTTCCCGTCCCGGCGCAACAGCGCGATCGCGGGCCTGCTCGTCGGCAACCTCGGCATCGGGCTCAGCTACGGGTGGTGGCAGGACAAGCACACGCGCCACCACGCCAACCCCAACCACGAGGACCACGACCCCGACGTCGCGCCCGACGTCCTGCTCTGGTCGGTCAAGCAGGCCGAGGCCAGCCGGGGACTGCCCAGGCTCATCGGCCGCTATCAGGCGTTCCTGTTCTTCCCGCTGCTGACGCTGGAGGGCCTCAACCTGCACATCTCCAGCGTCCGGGCGCTGCGCCGCGACTCTCTCAAGAGCCGGATGGCCGAAGGGCTGCTGCTGCTCGCGCACTTCGTCATCTACCTGGGTGGCGTGTTCGCGGTCCTGCCGGTGGGCAAGGCCGTGGTCTTCCTGCTGGTGCACCAGGCGTGCTTCGGTGTCTACCTCGGGTGCACGTTCGCCCCCAACCACAAGGGCATGCCGGTCCTCACCGCCGAGGACGAGCTGGACTTCCTGCGCCGCCAGGTGCTCACTTCCCGGAACGTACGCGGCGGGCACGTGGTCAACACGGCGCTGGGCGGCCTCAACTACCAGATCGAGCACCACCTGTTCCCCGGCATGCCGACCCCCAACCTGCGCAAGGTGCAACCGCTGGTGCGGGAGCACTGTGAGTCGCTGGGGGTGGCGTACGTGGAGTGCGGGCTGCTGGCCTCCTGGGGCCAGGCGATGAAGCACCTCCACGAGGTGGGCGCGCCGCTGCGCGCCCGCCGGTAGGACTCGACGCGAGCGGTGTGCCGGGTGACGTGGTGACGCGGGTCCGGGAGGCCAGGGAGATCGCGCGGCGGTGGGTGGCCGAGGTGGGCTCCGGGCTGCCCGGGTTCGGCGGGGCGTTCCTGACCGGCTCGGCGTTGTGGTCGCCGGCGGACGCGGTCCTGGCCACCAGCTCCGATGTGGACGTGATGGTGGTGCTGGACGTCCCGGAACCGCCCGTCAAGCCCGGCAAGCTGCGGTACGACGGCGTTTTGCTGGAAATTTCGTATATGTCGGGCGAGCGGTTGGCGTCGGCGGAGGACGTCCTGGGCGACTACCACCTGGCGGGCAGCTTCCACCTGCCCGGGGTGCTGGCCGATCCGGGCGGGCGGCTGACCGCGCTGCACGAGGTGGTGGCCCGCGAGTTCGCCGACCGGCGGCGGGTGCTGCGGCGATGCGGCGCGGCGATGGACGTGGTGCGCCGCGGGATCGCCGGTATGGACGAGGCGGCGCCGCCGGTCGACCAGGTGATGTCGTGGCTGTTCGGCACCGGGGTCACGACTCATGTGCTGCTCGTCGCCGGGCTGCGCAACCCCACCGTCCGCCGCCGCTACGAGGCCGTACGGGAACTGCTGGCCGTACACGGGATGCTGGACCGGCACGAGGCGCTGCTGGAGCTGCTCGGCTGCGGCGGGCTGGGGGCGGCGCGTGTGGCGGGGCACCTGGAGGTGCTGGAGCGGGTGTTCGACGCGGCCAAGAACGTCCAGGTGGCGTCGTACCCGTTCTCGTCGGACATCAGCCAGGCGGCCCGGCCGCTGTCGATCGACGGCAGCCGGGAGCTCATCGCGCGCGGCCTGCACCGGGAGGCGGTGTTCTGGCTGGTGGCGACGTACGCGCGGTGCCTGAAGAAGCTGTCGCTGGCCGGGGCGCCCACCGGGCCCTACGAGGAGGGGTTCCGCGCGTTGCTGGCGGACCTCGATGCCGAGACGTTCGCGGACCGGCGGCGGCGCGGGCAGCGCGTACTGGACGCGCTACCCGACCTGTGGCACACGGCCGAAACCATCGCGCCAGCCTGACGTGTCCTTCTGAGCCGGGCGTTCGATCGCACCCGGCCAGCGGTCCGGGTGCTCGCTCGCACCGCCCGGCGGGCCGCTCGGTCGCGGCCGCCCGGCGGTCCGCGCGTGTCAGAGGCCGTACTCCTCCAGGAGGCGCAGCCAGATCTCGCTGACCGTGGGGAAGGACGGGACGGCGTGCCAGAGCCGGTCGAGCGGCACCTCGCCGGTGACCGCGATGGTCGCCGCGTGCAGCAGCTCGGCCGAGCCGGGACCGGCGAACGTGACGCCCAGCAGCACCCGCCGCTCCTCGTCCACGACCGCCTTGGCCCGGCCGTGATATCCGTCGCCGAGCAGGTAGGCCCCCGTGACGTTGCCCAGGTCGTACTCGACCGCGCGCACCGCGAACCCGGCCTCGCGAGCCGCGGCCTCAGTGAGACCGACCGCGCAGATCTGCGGGTCCGTGAACACCACCTGCGGCGCCCCGTACCCGTCCGCTATGTCGCGCATCGCGGGGAGAGTGTCGTCGCCGCCCTTGGCCCGCGCCGCGATGACGTCGCCGCAGACCCGCGCCTGGTACTTGCCCATGTGGGTGAGCAGGGCGCGGCCGTTGATGTCGCCGACCACGTACAGCCAGCCGCCCTCGACACCCGTGGCCCGCATGCTGTCGTCCACCTCGATCGAGCGGCCGCCCGGCAGACCGACCGACTCGAGCCCGAGCCCAGAGGTGGCGGGCACCCGGCCGGTGGCCACCAGGAGTTCGTCGGCCTCCACGGGCGGCCCCTCGGGCAGGTGCACGGTCACCTTGCCGCCGGGCTCCAGACGTTCGACGCGAGCGACGCCCGTGCGGGTCCGCACCTCGATCCCGGCATCGGCGAACGACTCGGCCAGCAGCTGACCGGCGAACGGCTCCATCTTGGGGAGCAGCGACCCGCCGCGTACCAGGAGGGTGGTCTGCCGTGCGCCAAGCCCGTGCATGGCCTGCGCCATCTCACAGGCGACCACTCCGCCACCGATCACGGCCAGCCGTTCCGGCACCGCCTGGGCGGCCGTGACCTCGTGACTCGTCCAGGGCTTCGCCTCGGCCAGCCCCGGCACCGGCGGGACCAGGGCGGTGCTCCCGGTGGCCAGCACGACGGCGTGCCGCGCGGTCAGCACGCGTTCGGTGGTCTGCTGCCCGTCTCGCGTGGTCACCAGCACCCGCTTGACCCCGTCGAGCCGCCCCCGGCCCCGGACGAACTCGATGGGCACGTTCTTGATCCACTCGACCTGCCCCGAGTCGTTGTAGTGCGACACGGCCTCGTCACGCCGGGCGAGCACCTTGCTCACCTCGAGCGGGCCGAGCGACATACCGGGCACCCGGCCCACCTCGGCCGCCAGGTCTATCGGGCGCAGCAGCGCCTTGCTCGGGATGCAGGCCCAGTAGGAGCATTCGCCACCGGCCAGGCGGTCCTCCACGATGGCGGCGGTCAGACCACCGCGCACGGCTCTGGCCGCGGCGTTCTCGCCGGCGGGGCCGGCGCCGATCACTATGACGTCGAACTCGTCGGTCATGCCAACCTCTCCCGTAACGCTCGCCCCGCGACTGCGGCTCTCACCAGCAGTCTCCCACCGGTCCCCTTCCCCCTCGCCAAGGGGAGACACTGACCGACGGTTTCCCCCGTCTGTCCGGGCAGAGCGCCCTTGGGTGGAGATGGCCGGTACTTGGGAGACTGGCCGTTGGGGCTCTGCGTGGGCGCTGTCCGGGGTGACCGGCTGGTGGCTGCCGTTTCGTACCGTCGCGGGGCCCCGGGCGCGCTGTGTCAGTTCTGTCCCGGCACCGGCTTGCTCGGCCGGTTTCGCTCGGGTACCGGTCCGGGCGGCCAGTGGTCCTCGGGCGTCGTACCGAGTGGGTCGGCGATGACGAGCATCTCGTTGTCGCCGAAGTCGCCGACCACCTGGAATCCGGCCTGCGCCAGGATCGTGCGCAGGGCGAGCTGTACGGCGGTGCGGATGGTCTCGTACTTCACCATGTCGGCCTTGGCGAGGTCGGGAGATGCCTCCCACGAGACGACCACACCGCGGCCGGGCTCGCGCCGGAGGCTGAGACCACCTTCACCCGACGACCCGGATGGCCCGTACGGCCCGTTCGACCTGGGCGGCTTCGGGGGTTCGACGGTGAACCCCGCGTTGGTTAACTCTTGACGGATGAGATGTTCCAGGTTGGCGGGGTCGTACCGTGCGGGGTTCACCTCATCCTGCTGCCCCGACACCGCCCGCTCATGCGGGTATCCCGTCGTGCGGGGGATCACCTCAGCGCGGACAGACCCCACAGTTCGGCGATGCGGCCGTCCCGCACCCGGAAGATCTCCAGCATCGTCGGCGGCGACTGCTGCTCGACGACATCGGCCGGGAGCCCGTGCAGGGTCGTGCGGACGGCGACCTTGTCCCCGTCGACGAGCATGTCCTCGATGATCACCCGAACATCGGGGAACCTCTCGTGGAACCGCGTCCACGCCCAGATGACGCTCTCGGCTCCAGTCGTGCCCAACGGGTGGCTGACGAAATCCGGAGCGAAGATCGTCTCGGCTGCCCCGAAGTCATGGGCGTTGAACGCCTCGTACATGCGCTGCCCGACAGCTCGCACGTCATCGGTCATCTGTCTGCTCTTTCCTTGGCTATCACGGGTGTCTGGGGATATCACGGGCCGTCAGCCGACCGGATCGATGCGTGCCATATTGGCGCGCAGGCGCTCCAGAGCGCGCAGCACGATCTCCCGCTCCTGCGTGCTGATCCCGTCGAGCAGCCGCACCTGGTATGCCTGATGAGACCGCTCAAGGTCGGCGGCCGCTCGTTCGCCGGTGGATGTCAGGCTGGCCAGGGTGTAGCGGTTGTCCGCCGGATCGATGCGACGGCTGACCAGTCCCTCGGCCTCGAACTCCTTGATCAGCCGGGTGACGCTCGCCCCGTCGAGGGACAGACCCTGACGCAGGTCGCTGTGGCTGGTCTCTCCGTTCCTCCACAGCCGCATCAGCAGCTGAAGTCTGGATGAGCTCATGCCCACATGCCGCGCGAACGCCTGACGCGTCTCACCGCAGGCACCGCCCAGCTCGCGGAAGAACCTGTCTTCGGGAGTCTCCACACGCGATCTCTCTGCTGTCGGCGCCCCCGTCCCCGCTGGAAGAGCGATCACCTCTACTCTTTGTACCAACAACTCTTGATTTCATCAAGAGTATGCGTCGTCAAGAGGCCACCGAAACGGCGTGGCGCACGGACATGGGATCCGCGGCCAGCGCGAGCAGGCAGTGGGCCGTGTCGGCGCGGGTCGTACTGAGGCCGCCCTTGATGTTGGTGTCCCACGCCGTGCGGTAACGGCCCGTCAGCCCGCGATCGGTCAGGCGGCTCGGCCGCACGATGGTCCAGTCGAGGTCCGTCGCACGTAGCCGCCGCTCGGCCTCCCGAAGGTCGGCGTAGGCGTGCTTCAGGAGCCGCTGCACGAGGAGCGGCTTGAGCACATAGCGGGTGAACACCCCGTCGCCCGCGTCGGCCACCAGGCCGCTGGCGCTGGTCATGAGCACGCGCCGTGTACGGCCTCGCGCCATGGCCGTGGCGATGGCGCTGATGCTGTCGGAGCACACCGTGGTGGGCCCCCGACTGCCGGCACCCATCGCGGACAGTACGGCGTCGCGATCCCTGACGGCGGGCGCGATGGCGTCCGGGTTCATCAGGTCGGCCTGGACGATGTCGAGGCCGGACGGCAGATCGGCCGGCAGCCGCCGAGGATCGCGGACCACCGCGGTCACCTCATGCCCGGCGGCGAGCGCCTGGCGAAGCAGTTCGGTTCCCGTACCTCCGGTAGCTCCGAAGATCGTCAGCTTCATAGGGCCTCCTCAGCTCCCGCTCATAGTGAGTGAACGCCCACTCACCCGTCAAATCGGAGAGGCCGCCGGTCGTCAGGATGCGTACGGCGCTCGCGCCAGCCGACGAAGCTCTTGGGCGAGGTCCGGCCGCCGTGCTCGACCGCCGTATTCCGGCGGTCGAGCAGTCGTGCGACGGCCGGAACGCGGCGGTCGAGCAGTCGGGCGACCGCACGGCTCGCGCTGTGAAGAATCCACGCCTCACGATGGCAAACCGCATCTAGGCCACCTGCGCAGGTGGCTTCTACGTTCGGAGCATGCCCTTCAAACGCCTTGCCGCCACAGCCAGCGCCGCCCTGCTGGTCGTGGGCCTGTTCGCTGCCCCGGCCCGCGCGGACGGATCACACGAGTGCTTTTCCGGCGCCCGGACTTCGAACGGCGACTCCTACAAGTTGAGCGGCTGGGTGTGCAGCGGCTCCGGCTTCTACCAGGTCACCGTCCTCATCAGGTTCGGCGAAGCCCAGGGCACCTACTCCTGCCCCAGCGTCTTCTCGTGGAACGGGGACCTGTCCGGGGACAACTGCCGCTTAACCTGAGCGACATTCCATGTCATGCCCGGCCACACCACCCGGTGTCGCACACGGCGAGGGTGGCGTTGATCAGGATGCGATCCCTCGCGCAGGTCGTCGCGGTTGGTGAGCAGCCCGTGGGCGCGGCGCAGCGCCGCGTCGGTGACAGTGCGCGAGGCAGTCCCTGCGGCAGGGGCGAGAAACCTCAGGACGCATCCCAGGAGCGCGTCAAGCGCGGACGTCGAAGCCCAGCGCGGTGGCCACGACGGTCGCCTGGAAGGCGTCGATGATCGCCTTCTTCAGTGTGACCGTCGACGGGTCCAGGTCGGACAGGTCGCTGCCCCGCAGATCGCAGCCCGTCAGGTCCGCCCCGTTGAGCCAAGCCCCGGAAAGATCACTCCGTAACACCTCGGCCTTCTCCAGCCGGGCGCCCGACAGGTCGGCCTCACGCAGCCGCACCCCATGAAAGGCACTCCCCCGCAGGTCGGCGCCGGGCAGGCCGGTGAAGGACCAGTCACCGCCCTCGACCTTCAACAGCCCGTAGGAGCAGCCGTCGAACATGCTGCCCGTCAGCTTGCAACCCTTGAACGTCGTGTCGAAGAACGAGCACCGCGAGAACGTGCAGTTGAGGAACATCGCGTCCTCGTGCACGGACACGTCGAAACGGACGTCGCTGAACGTGCACTCCTCGAAAACGCACCCGGTGCTGGTCAGCTCCGTCATGTCCACGTCGACGAACAAGACCTGATGGTAGGTCTCCTGGGTCAGCTCGCGACCGTCCCAGTCGGCCGAGCGGACCGTCGTGGTGGTCGGGGGCGCTGACCGACCGTGCTTGCGGTCGGCCGTCATCCGGCGGCCCCCGTCGGCTCGACGACGACCACGGGCAACTCCACACGTCTCTGGACCGCCCCGAAAGGCGGCCGCCGCCGACCTCCCTCGGTCTGCTCGGCCATCCAGCCAATCGGACCGTCTGCGCGGGCTTCCACGTAAGCCCTCCTTCTGTGTCCCCGCGAGCCTCCCACGCGCCACCGACAGAATCCGCCGCGCCAGCCGCGTAGCCAAACACGGCTGTCGGCCGTGATGTGCCAGCATGAGTCGGTGAACGAGCCATTGCCGGAGCCTCGCGAGGTCAGCCTTCTGGAAGTCGGCCGGCTCCGCTTGATCGAGGACGCCGCGCCGCGGGTGCCGCCCGCTGAGCGAGTGGCCATGGATCGCCTGTGGGAGGAGGCGGTCCAGGCCAACCCCTGTCTCTTCGATGGGCCGGTGGTAGCGTGCGCGCGGCTGGATCGGGATGGGCCGCACAGCTTGGTGCTCACCTGGGCGAGGACGACCTACCGGCACCGCGCTCTGGGGCGGGTTCCGGGGGCCACCTCGTGGCTGCCGTCCCTTTTCGTCGCCGTCGCGCAACCGGCGACTGATGATGGGAGGCTGCTGGTGGGGCGGATGTCGGCGTCGACGGCCACTCCTGGTCGCTGGCAGCTACCTGGTGGAGCGGTCGAACCGCCCGCCGAGGGTGTGGGCCTCGATACGGCCGCCCTACGCTGGCACGCCGCTCGGGAACTGGCCGAGGAGACCGGCCTCGACACAGCGCCGAGTGAGCTGTCCCTGTGGCTACGCCTGCGCGTTGAAAATTACATCGTAGGAGGCGGCCGAACGCGCAGCTCGCGGGGCCGGCGCCGCGACAGGCGACGGATCAGATCATTGTTGACGCGTCGAAAACTGCGTAGCGTACGAGTCCCCGTCATTGACGATGATCTCGACAGATCGGTCAAGGATCCCGCCATGCGCGTGCGAACGACCCCGTCCCTGATCATGATTCTCTTGGCCGCCGTGGGGCTCGTGGTAACGAGCCCCAACGCCGCGGAGGCGATCGGCGGCTTCGACTACTCCCGGGCGCAGGTGTCCGCCACCGGCCTGCAGGTGCCGTGGGGGCTGGCCTTCCTGCCCGACGGCAGCGCGCTGGTCTCCGAGCGCGGCACCGCCAGAATTCTCCAGGTACGCCCGGGACAGACCCCGGTTCGGGTGGCGACCGTCAACGGGGTCGCCGCCTCCGGCGAGGGCGGGCTGCTCGGCATCGCCGTGTCGCCGACGTACGCCCAGGACCAGTGGGTCTACGCCTATTTCTCCACGAGCAACGACAACCGGCTGGTCCGGTTCCGGCTGAACGCGCCGCAGACCCAGAACGTCCTGTTCTCCGGCGTGCCGCGGGCCTCCATCCACAACGGTGGCCGCATCGCCTTCGGCCCCGACGGCCAGCTGTACCTGTCCACCGGCGACGCCGGCAACACCGCCAACGCACAGAACCTGAACACCCCGGCGGGCAAGATCCTGCGCATGACGCCGAGCGGCGGCGTCCCGGCGGACAATCCCTTCGGCGGCTCCCGGGTCTACAGCTACGGCCACCGCAACGTGCAGGGCCTGGCCTGGGACGCGCAGGGCAGGATGTACGCCAGCGAGTTCGGCCAGAACACCCGGGACGAGATCAACCGGATCGTCGCGGGCGGCAACTACGGCTGGCCCACCTGCGAGGGCGTCTGTGGTAACCCGTCCTTCCGCGACCCGATCGTCACGTGGTCGACGGCCGAGGCGTCGCCGAGCGGGCTCGCGTACGCCAACGGCACGCTGTTCGCCGCCGCCTTGGGCGGGACCCGGCTGTGGACCGTCCCTCTGACGAGCGCCGGCGGGGCCGGAACCCCGGTCGCCGAGCTGCGGGGCACCTACGGGCGGCTGCGCGCGGCCGCGGTGGGACCGGACGGATGGCTGTGGGTGACGACCAGCAACCGCGACGGGCGCGGCGCCCCGGTGGCCCAGGACGACCGCATCATCCGCATTCCCCCCACTGGCACGCCCTGAGCGTCAGTGTCCGGCGTGCTCCTGGGGCTTGGCCACCACCCAGGCCCGGGCGGAGCCCACCTGGCGCTCCAGGTCAGAGAGGAGGGCGGCCAGGTTCTCGTGGTCCATGTACGCGGTCTGCTCGATGCTCGATCGGTGTGTCTCCACCTGCCCCGCCAGGCTGTTGATCTTGCTCAGGGTGTCGCTTAGGTCCCGACTTTCCTGCTGATTCAGATCGCACATGCCTTCACAGTAAATACCGCCCCTCCGGCCGTACATATATCCGGCAAGTAGGTTGTGGGTGGCTGAAGGCTGCGAGGATGGGCGCATGCGCTTCGCCCGGGCTCTGGTCTTCGCGGTGGTGTGTGCCGCCGTGACGGCGGCCGGGCATGCCTTCGCGGGCGGCGCGGCGGTCGCGCCCGGCGTCATGGTCCTGGGCGGGCTGGGCGCGCTCGGCCTGGCGTACGGCCTGGGCGGGCACGAGCGCGGACCCGAGGTGGTGTTCGGCGCCACTGTGGGCACGCAGGCAGTGCTGCATCAGCTGTTCGGGGTGACCGCGCCCAGCGGCGGGCACGCGCATCTGACCGTGGGCATGCCGCTGGCGCACCTGACGATCGCCGTGCTCACGGGCTGGTGGCTGCATCGGGGTGAGAGCGCGTTCTGGCTCATGCTGCGTCTGGCGGGCCGTCCCCAGCTCGCCGTGCCGCGCCCGCTTCGCCCGGTTCTCGCCCTCGCTCCGCTACGCTGGGCGCCGGCGCGGGCGCCGCTGAGGTCGTCGATCACGGTCCAGATCGCGACCGCGGAGCCACGCAGAGGACCTCCCACGAGGGGAGTCACCGCATCGCCAACACTTCCCTCGTCATGGAGTCCACCTTGCCTTTCCTTTTCCGCCCAACGCTTTTCCGCCCAACGCTTCTTCGCCCAACGCTTCTTCGCCCAACGCTCCTTCGCAGAACCCTGGTGGCGGTGATCGGCTGCGGGCTGTTCCTCGCCGCCACCGCGCCCGCCGCCCTCGCCCACGACAGCCTCAAGAGCAGCTCACCGGCCAAGAACGCCACCGTCTCCGGTGTCCAGACGATCGAGCTGGAGTACTCGTCACGCGTCCGCTTCCCGCTGGTGGTGCTGCGCACCGCCGACGGCAAGACGATCCAGCTCGGCGAGCCGCAGGCCGACGGCCCCAAGGTGCGGACCGCCGTGCCCACCCAGCTGGCGGGCGGCTCATACGTCATCGCCTGGCGGGTGGTCTCGTCCGACGGCCACCCGATCGAGGGCGAGATCCCCTTCACCGTGAAAGGCGCCGCCGCCGGCGCGACGGCGTCCGCCACCGAAGCCGCCTCGGCCGCACCCGCCACTTCGGCGGAGGGCACCCGACCTGCCGCTGCGGCGCAGGGCGGGGGCATCCCGGGCTGGCTCTGGGGCGGACTCGCCGCGCTGGTGGTGGCCGGGCTGGCGGTCTGGCTGCTGTCCAGACGAACCAGCGGCCCCAGCGGGCCCAGCGACCCCGACAGCCCCGTCGGCCCGGACGGTCAGCCGACCGCGCCGACGGAGCAACCGGACGTACCAGCCGGACCGTAGACATACCGGCCGGGCAAGCGGACGTACGGGCAAGGGCAACCGGACGTACCGGCGAGGCCGTAGCCGACCCATCCGGTGTCAGGGCACCATCCACCCCAGCACCGGCGTCGACTGCAGGAACACCAGCACGCAGAGGATGAGCAGCAGCACGGCGCTCCAGCCGATCACCCGGCGGAACAGGTTGCCCTCCTCCCCCACCAGGCCGACCGCGGCCGTGCCGATGGCCAGGTTCTGGGGCGAGATCATCTTGCCCATGACGCCGCCGGCGCTGTTGGCCGCGCCGAAGAGCTCCGGCGGGATGTTCAGCTGGCCCGCCGCGGTGGTCTGGAGCTTGGCGAACAGGGCGTTGGCGCCCGCGTCCGTGCCGGTGATCGCGACGCCGAACCAGCCGACGAGCGGTGACAGGAAGGCGAAGAACGCGCCCGCGCCCGCCAGGAACAGCCCGAGCGTCTGGATCTGCCCCGAGAACTGCATGACGAAGGCCAGGGCGAAGACCGACAGGATGGTGACGATGGCCCAGCCGAACTGCCGGATCGTGGCCCCGTAGGTGGCCAGTGCCGAGGCCGGGCTGATCCGCAGCACGAGGAGCGTGAGCAGCCCGGAGACGAACAGCAGCGTCCCCGGGTGCGCGGCCCACGGCAGCTCGTAGACCACGGGCACGGCCTTGCCCGCCGGGCTCACCATGTCGAACCCGGGCCAGGCGGGCTTGACGGTGAAACCGGCGAGGTAGGTCTTGATCGCGGGGATCTGCGCGATGGAGAACAACGCGATGATGATCGCGTACGGGGCGAAGGCCGCGATCTTGTCGCCGGTGGTGTCGCCGCCGGGGCGGCCGTGGGTGCGGACGAACGCCGGGTCGTCCACGGAGCCGCCCGCGATCGGCGTCGGGCTCGGCGTGAACCCGACCGTCTCGGCCGGCTTCCAGATCTTGCCGAACGCGACCAGCACGATCGCCGAGACCAGGGCCGCCGCGATGTCGGTGAGCAGGTAGTTGACCTGGGACATCAGGATCTGCGTGACGCCGAAGCTGAGCCCGGCGACGAGCGCGGCGGGCCACGCCTGGCGCAGGCCGCGCCGCCCGTCGGCGACGAAGATCAGGATGAACGGCACGAGCAGCGCGATGAACGCGGTCTGCCGGCCCGCCATCGCGCCGAACGGCTCGGGCGGCAGCTCGGTGACGCTGCCCAGGATGGTGATCGGGTTGCCCATGCCGCCGAAGGCGACGGGTGCGGTGTTGGCGATGAGCGCGATGACCGCGGCGCGCATCGGCTCGAAGCCGAGGGCGATGAGCATGACCGCGCAGATGGCGATCGGTGAGCCGCCGCCGGCCAGGGCCTCGATGAGCGCGCCGAAGGAGAACGCGATGACGATGGCGGTGATCCGCTTGTCGTCGCTGATGCCCTGGAAGGCCCGGCGCAGCACCGCGAAGTGGCCGCTGCGCTCGGTCATCTTGTAGATCCAGATGGCATTGAAGGTGATCCACAGGATCAGCAGCACCGCCCTGGCCGCGCCGTACAGGGCGGAGTCGAGCGCCTGCGTGACCGGCATGCCGTACGCGAAGGGCAGGATCGCGATCAGGAAGCCGACGACCAGGCCGGAGATGCCCGCCCAGTGCGCCTTCCACTTGAAGACGCCCAGCAGCACCAGCACCGCGAGCAGGGGCAGGGCGGCCAGAAGGGCGGACAACCATAGGGAGCCGGTGGGGTTGAAGTTCTGCTGGTACACCGCGCGCCTCCGGGGGTAGGCGTTCCATTGGATAGAACAGTGTTCCGTGTCTAGGATCGTAGGACGCCGAACAACCGGAGGGAAGAGATGGAAATACGGCATGCCACCGCTCCCGACCAGATCCGCCATTTCGGCACCGCGGAACTCCGCGCCCGTTACCTCGTCGAGGGCCTGTTCGGGCCGGAGGTGGACGGTGTCTACACCCACCAGGACCGGATGGTCGTCGCCGGGGTCAGGCCGAGCGGGAAGGCCCGGCTGGGGGCGTTCGACCCGCTGCGGTCGGAGCACTTCCTGGAGCGCCGCGAGCTGGGCGTGATCAACATCGGGGAGCCGGGCACCGTGGAGGTCGACGGCGTGCCCTACGAGCTGGACCTCAAGGACTGCCTGTACGTCGGCAGAGGCGCGCGCGAGGTGACGTTCGAGCGCGGCACGTTCTACCTGGTATCAGCCCCCGCGCACGAGACGTTCCCGACCACGCACGCGCGGCTGAAGGACGTGGATCCGGTACGGCTCGGCGGCGCCGACGGCTCCAACGACCGGACCATCTACAAGTACATCCACCTCGACGGCATCCGCAGCTGCCAGCTCGTCATGGGCGTGACCGTGCTGGAGCCCGGCAGCATGTGGAACACCATGCCGTGCCACACCCACGACCGCCGCACCGAGGTCTACCTGTACTTCGACCTGCCGCGCGAGGAGCGGATCGTGCACCTGATGGGCCGCCCCGACGAGACCCGCAACCTGATCGTGGCCAACGAGCAGGCGGTGATCTCGCCGAGCTGGTCGGTGCACTGCGGGTTCGGCACGCGCAGCTACGCGTTCGTGTGGGCGATGGCCGGAGAGAACCAGGCGTTCGACGACATGGACCAGGTCGCGATCACGGAGATGCGGTGACGGATGGAGCTGTTCTCGCTCACCGGCCGGACGGCGCTGGTCACCGGGGCGCGGTCGGGGATCGGCCGGGCGATCGCGGTCGGCCTCGCGCGGGCCGGGGCCGACCTCGTCCTGCACGGCCATCGCGACGACCTCGACGAGACCGAGCGCCAGGTGAAGCCGCTCGGCGCGGACGTACGCAAGCTCGTGCTCGATCTGGGCGACCCGGCCGCGATCAGGCCCGCGCTGGAGCCGGTCCTGGCCCGCGGCGAGGTGGACATCCTGGTCAACAACGCGGGCACGATCAGCCGGGGCTCGACCAGCCTGGACGACTGGCGGCGGGTGATGGCCGTCGACGTGGACGCCGTGTACGTGCTCAGCCAGGCGCTGCTGGAGCACGGCGCCACGAAGATCATCTCGATCGCGTCGCTGCTGTCGTTCCAGGGCGGGATCAACGTGGCGTCCTACGCCGCGGCCAAGCACGCGGTGGCCGGGCTGACCAAGGCGCTGTCCAACGAGTGGGCGCCACGGGGCGCGCAGGTCAACGCCATCGCCCCCGGCTACATCGCCACCGACGTCACCACGGCCCTGCGGGAGGACTCGGGGCGCGAGCCGGAGATCAGGGCGCGGATCCCGGCCGGGCGCTGGGGCGAGCCCGCGGACCTGGAGGGGGCGGCGGTGTACCTCGCCTCGCGCGCCTCCGACTACGTCACCGGCCACGTGCTCGTCGTGGACGGCGGCTGGCTGGCCCGCTGAGTATGCTTGATCGGGTGGAACCCAGGCCGAGCACCGCCATCGACAAGGCGCTTTGGGTGCTGGAAGCCCTCGCCGAGCACGAGAGCGTCACCAAGATCGCGACGGCGACGGGCCTGCCCAAGTCGACGACCCACCGCATCCTGCAGTCGCTGGCCGAGCACGGCTTCGCCCGGCCCGACGGCGGCGGCGGCTACCTGCCGGGTCCCAAGATCCTCACGCTGGCCGGCCGGATGCTGGCCCGCTTCGATCCCGTACGCCAGGCCTCGCCGGTGCTGCAGCGCCTGCACGACCAGACCGGCTACACCGTGCACCTGGCCGTGCTCAACGGCGACGAGGCCGTCTACGCCGCCAAGCTGGAGGGCCGCAAGCCCTACCAGATGCCCTCGCGCGTCGGCATGTCGCTGTGGCTGCACTCCAGCGGGATCGGCAAGGCGATGCTCGCGGCCATGTCCGACGAGGAGGTGGCGGGCATCGCCACCCGCACCGGGCTGACCAGGCGCACGCCCGCCACGATCACCACGCAGGCCGCGCTCCGCCGCCACCTGGCCCGGATACGGGAGTGCGGCTTCGCGATCGACGACGAGGAGAACGAGGCGGGCATCCGCTGCGTCGCCGCGGCCGTCTTCGACCACATGGGGCACGTGGTGGCCGGGGTGAGCATCTCGACGCTCACCCACGAGCTGTCGGTGGCGGACGCCGAGGAGCTCGGGCCGCTGGTCGCGACCACCGCCCACGAGGTCTCCCGCACCCTGGGCGCCCCGATGGAGCTGCCAGCCGGTTAGGCGGCCCTGTGGCGCTCGTACAGCTGGCCGAGGCGGTCGATGCGCCAGAGCTGGCCGAGCACGACCAGCGTCGCGCCGAAGACGGCGGGCCACACCTCCAGCGCGACCAGTCCCCAGGCCAGCAGCGCGAACCCGGCCAGCCCCACCGCGATGAGCAGGCGCTGCACCTTGCGATGATCGCCGACCACGAGCGACCGGTTCTGGAACCACATCTTCTCGCCGTAGATGCCCTTGGCCGTCCAGCTCGTCGGCTGCTCGATCGCCGGGAAGGCGTGCGGGTTGACGATCAGCCAGACGACGACCAGGGCCACCGGCACCAGGGACCACCAGCCGATCCACGTCCTGCTCCAGATGGCCAGCATCATCAGCGGGATGGCGGCGAACCTGGTCCAGACGCTCCACGGGTTGGCATGCCGCTTCCACGCCTCGTCGGTCATGCCAGCGGCCTGCGCGTATCTGTTCAGCACACTCATGCGATGAGCCCCCTTGCCAGCGCGTTGATGGTGGCGTCGAGCACCTGCTCGAAGTCGGGTCCGTATCTGTCGCGGTTGATCACCAGCAGGCCCGTGGTGCGCAGCACGCCCATCAGCACCTCCGGCGGGACGTCCGCGACGATGACGCCGTCGCTCTGCCCCTGGGCGAGGTAGTCGATCAGCGGCGTCATCAGGTGCGGGGTGACCCGGGCGAGCTCTTCGGGGCCGACCCGGCGGGCCACCGCCTCGAGCTCGTCGGGGCGGGTGAGCAGCCGCCGGTAGAACGGGTCGGTGGTGAGCGCCTCGATCATGCTCCGCATGAGCCCGGCCAGCGCTTCCACGCTGGGCGGCCGGTCGAGCGCGGCGGCCAGCAGCTTGCCCATCAGCGGCGCCCGGCGGACCATGACCTCCTTGTAGAGCTCCTCCTTCGACTCGAAGAACGCGTAGAAACTGCCTTTCGCGATGCCCGAGGGGGCGACCAGCTCGTCGAGCGAGGTCTTCTTCAGCCCCTGGGCGGCGAAGAGCTCTTCGGCGGTGTCGAGCAGCCGCGCGGTGATGCGCGCCCGATCGTCCGCCGTGAACGCCACGGCCATCTATGCCCCTATGACTACTATGGATATTCAGTCATAGCTTAGCACGAGGCGGGTGTTCCGCTTGGCGATGACGGCCGTGCCCTCCGGCGCCGGGCCGGGGTAGGCGTCGATGCGCAGGTCGCAGGCTTCCGGGCGGCCCGCCGCGTCCCATGCCTGGACGTGCGCGATCAGCTCCGCCGCCAGTGCCGCCCCGCCGGGCCCGTACCCGCGGGCCCGCAGCTCCTCCTCGGCCGCCAGTACGGCCAGACCGTCCCCGCTGACGATGCCCACCGTCATGCCGTAGCCCTGGGTGGTCACCGGGGCCCACCGCAGCCGCCCGGCCAGAGACGCCCAGCGGGGCTCGTGCAGCGCCAGCCACAGGCCCACCCCGCCGCCCATCAGCGACAGGCGGGGCAGCGGCGCCACACCGTCGGCGGCCACCTCGGCGAAGGGCTCCTCCAGCATCGCCAGGACGTCGCCCACCTCGCGCGGCTCGGGCAGCGTGAGCACCAGGTCGGCGTCGCCGTCCAGCATCAGCGTGACCTCGGGCCCGGCGGATGGCCCGCGCATGCGCATGAAACCGCAGGGCTCCACCGACCGGCTGGACCAGTGGTCGCCGGCCTGCTCCATGGCCACGGACACCTGCACACCGCGCAGGTCGAGCGGCACCACGAGCCGGCCGCCGGGCACCAGCTGCTCCAGCCACGCCGGAGCCAGGTCCCACACGCCGACGGTGGCGATCACCCGGTCGTACGGCGCCTCCGCGGGGAAGCCGGCCGCGCCGTCGGCGCACTCGACGGCCACCTCGGGATAGGCGGCGGCGTCGAGATGCAGCCGCGCCGCCGCGACCACGTCGGCGTCGATGTCGACGCTGACCACCCGGCCCTCCGGCCCGGCCAGGTGCGCGAGCAGGGCGGCGTTGTAGCCGGTGCCCGCGCCGATCTCCAGCACCCGGTGGCCGGGCCGGACGTCGAGCTGGTCGAGCATGATGCCCATGATCGCGGGCTGCGAGGAGGAGCTGATCGGACGGCCCTCCTCGTCGCGTTTGGTGACGATGGGCTCGTCCCGGTAGGCGGCCTCCGGGGCGAAGTCCGGCAGGAACCGATGCCTCGGGACCAGCCGGAACGCCTCCGCGACCCGCTCGCTCACCTCCCCGCGCTCGAGCAGCTGGGCGACCATGGCCTCGCGGTACTCGTCGAACTCCATACCCGACATGATTCCCGCGAGCGGCCAAGAATGCCTGGCAAAGATTTCGAGTCAGAAGGTTTGACCCGCCGAATGAGGGAAGGGCAGGCAGTTCATGTACGTCGATCGTGAGGAGGAGCCGTAGTGCTCACCCTGACAAACAACGCAGCCCAGGCGATTCGCGACTTGACCGCGTCCGCGCCCGAGCCTGCGCAGAGCGGCATCCGCATCTCGTCCCAGGGCGAGGGCTCGAGCTCGCTGACCCTGTCCCTGGCCACCGCGCCGGAGCCGGCCGACGAAGTCGTCGAGGCGGAGGGCGCGCGGGTGTACCTCGACCCGGTGGCCGCGACCGTGCTGGAGGACAAGTCTCTGGACGCGGGAGCGGACGACCAGGGCTCTGTGTCCTTCCTGGTGACCGACCAGCCCGTCTAAACGGGCCTTATCGGCCTGGCGAGCGGCCAGGCCGACTGAAACACGGACCACCGCCGGTCCGGTACGTACCGTTTGTCAGGCCGTACCGGACCAGTGGTTCGTCAGGCTGTACCGGACCGGCGGCCGCTCAGGCGCCGGCGAGCAGCTTGTGCAGGTAGCGGATCTGCTCCTCGTTCTGGAAGCCGCCGCCGCCCTCGTGGCCGTTCCACGGCCAGACGCTGATCTCCTTCGGCCCACGCCAGTGGTTGTAGGCGGCGAAGACCGTGGACGGCGGGCAGATCTGGTCCATGAGCGCCACCGAGTAGAGCGCGGGCACCTGCCCACGGGCGGCGAAGTTCACGCCGTCGAAGTACGACAGCGTCCGGAACACCTGCTCGGCGCTCTCCCGGCGGCTGGACAGGAACCGGACGATCTCCTGGTACGGGTCGCGGTCGGTGATCTCCACGGCCCGGCGGAAATGCGTCAGGAACGGCACGTCGATCAGCGCCGCCTTGATCGCCGGATGCAGCGCGGCGGTCGCCTGCGCGATGCCGCCACCCTGGCTGCCGCCTGAGGCGACGATCCGCGAGGCGTCCACGGCCGGGTGCGCGGCGGCCACGTCGACCGCGCGGACCGCGTCGGTGAAGACCCGCCGGTAGTAGTACTGGTCGGGGTCGAGGATGCCGCGGGTCATCATGCCGGGGGCCTGGGCATGGTCGCCACCGTACGGGTCGCCGGTCACGCCGGGGCTGCCCGGGCTGGCGCCGCCGTGGCCCCGGGTCTCCATCACGAACACCGCGTAGCCCGCGGCGGGCCAGGCCAGGTGGTGGTGCGGGAAGCCGCGGCCGCCGCTGTAGCCGATGTAGTGCATCACGCACGGCACCGGCCCCTCCACCCCGTTCGGCACCAGGAACCAGCCGTTGATCCGATGGCCGCCCCAGCCCGCGAACGAGACGTCGTACACGTCGACCGAGGCGAGCGGCAGGTCGTAGGGAGTGAACTCGGCCGCCGAATCGAACTCGCGTGCTTCCGCGAGCGTGCGCGTCCAGAAGTCGTCGAAGTCGGCGGGCTCGTCGCGGTCGGGGAGGTAGGAACGGAGCTGCTCAAGCGGCAGGTCGAACAGGGCCACGTAGGTCTCCAGCCTTGGTAGAGGTGCAGCTATTTCATAGCATCTGCGGGCCTTCGCGCTATTTGGGCCCCTCTACGGGGTTGACTGGGCTTTGACGGAGTGGTCCCATCTCCAGTTGTTAGGAAGCCTTCCTAACGAATTCGGCAGAAGGGCCAGCCGTGCACTCTCCAGCTCGGGCTCGCTTACGCTTACGCCCGCTGATCCTGCTCCCCCTCCTCACCCTCCTGGCCGCCACCCTGACCGCTCTGCCCGCGCGGGCGGCCACGGTCCGCTACGAGGCCGAGAACGCCACCGTCGTCCAGGGCGTCGTCGAGGCCAACCACACCGGCTTCTCCGGCACCGGCTTCGTCAACGGCGACAACGTCGTGGGCCCGTACACCGAGTGGACGGTCAACGCCCCCGCGGCCGGCACCGCGACACTGGCCATCCGCTACGCCAACGGCACCACCTCGGCCCGCACCGCGGACGTCTCGGTGAACGGCACCGTCGTCTCGGCCGGCCGCTCCTTCGGCACCACCGCCAACTGGAACACCTGGGCCACCTCCACGCTCACCGCGACGCTGAACGCGGGCGACAACACGATCCGCGTCACCTCGACGAACGCGGGCGGCAACCCGAACCTCGACTACCTGGAGGCCACGGTCGCCGACGCCCCCGCCAGCGAGTACCAGGCGGAGGCGGCCACCCTGTCGGAGGCCAGCGTGGCGACCAACCACACCGGCTACACCGGCACCGGCTTCGTCGACTACGTCAACGCCGTCGGCGGGTACATCGAGTGGAGCGTCAGCGTGGCCGACGCGGGCACCCACACCCTGACCTTCCGCTACGCCAACGGCACCACGGCGACCCGGCCGATGGACATCGCGGTCAACGGCTCCGTGGCCGCCGCCGGAGTCAACTTCGCCGGCACCGGCAACTGGGACACCTGGGCCGACGGCCAGGTCACCGTCACCCTGAACGCCGGCGTCAACACCATCCGCGCGACCGGCACCTCCGCCAACGGCGGCCCGAACGTGGACCGGCTGTCGGTCAGCGGCTCCGGCGGCCCGGACGGCCAGGCGCCGAGCGTGCCGGCCAGCCCCCGGGTGACCGGCACCTCGGCCAGCAGCATCTCGCTGGCCTGGAACGACTCCACGGACAACGTCGGCGTGACCGGCTACAAGGTCTACGAGGGCACCACGGTCGTGGCCACCTCGCCGACGGCCAGCGCCACGATCAGCGGCCTGACCTCCGGCTCCACCCACAGCTACACGGTCACCGCCGTCGACTCGGCGGGCAACGAGTCGGGCCACAGCGCCACGGTCACCGGCACCGCCACCGGCGGCACCACCGGGCCCACGGCCGACCAGCTGCTGGCCAAGGTCACGGCGTGCAGCCAGATCTCCAACGGCAAGTACAAGACCGACTCCGACGTCAGCACGGCGACGGTGGCGGTGTGCGAGAAGACCGGCGCGGTGTTCTGGAAGGGAGACATGGACATCGACTGCGACGGCGTACGCACGACGCAGTGCAACGAGGACACCGACTGCTGCTTCCAGAACGAGACGTTCTGCCAGACCAGCTCCGGCGGGCCGCTGAACGCGGCGCAGCTCGCCTACATGGTGGTGCCCAGCGCCAGCAGCATCTGGGACTACCGGACCAAGGGCATCGGCTGCGGGACGGTGGTGGCGATCGTCTACAACGGCCAAGTGGAGTACGCCGTCATGGGTGATACCGGACCGACGGGCATCATCGGTGAGGCGTCCTACCGTACGGCCGCCGACCTGGGCATCAACCCGGACCCGAGCAACGGCGGCACCGACAGCGGCGTGACGTACATCGTGTTCACGGGGTCGGGCACCAAGGTCTCGACCATCGAGAACCACACCCAGGCCACCAACCTGGGCAGGACGCTCGCCCAGCAGTTCCTCAACAACAACTGAAACCGCGCGGCCGGGGTAGAGGCGTCCGGGTGAACTATCACGTGATCAGGATCCCGGAATCCCACCTCTCCCCCGGCCTCATCCTCGACGCGCCGGCCGATCCGGTCGACTTCCTGCTGGTGTTCGGCGGCGACGACGCGGAGTCGCGGGCGCGGCTCCTGACCGACGACACCGGGCGGCCGGTGCTCCGGGTGGGCGGGTACGTGACCGGCCGGGGGACCGTCGTGCAGGAGCGGCTTTGGGCGGTGCGGGAGATGGCGCCACGCGACGGCCACCTCCGGCTCCGGCTGGGCGACTCGCTCACCTGACCGGAGGCACCAATACCGGAGGCACCAATATGGGGCACCATTGGCGGTTTCGGTCGCCCTTACGGGTGGTTTGGGCTAGTTTCGCCCTGTGCGTGCTCTAGCCAGACGGGCTGGTCGGCTGCTGACCGGGCTCGCGATCCTGGCGCTCTCGCCGATCGCGGGCCTGGCGGCGCTGGCCGGCATGGCGACGATCGGCGCCCCGCCGGACGTCTTCGCCATCACGGGGCTCGCGGTGTTCGCGTCGGTGTTCTTCCTCGGCCTGCTGCTGTGCGTGCCGAGACCGCGCCCGATCTGGGGGCGCTGGCTGCGGGCCCTGGCCATCCTGTCGGTGGAGGCCGCCGTGGTCTGGCAGGTCACGGCCGCCACCCTGCACGCCCCGCCGGACGCGTCCGCGCCGCCGCCCGCCGTGGCCGGGCAGCGGGAGTGGCGGCTGGCGACGGGCTCCGAGCTGGCCTACGTACGGCTGACGCCCAAGCGGGCCACGCGGCCGGATCCGGTGGTGTTCCTGCACGACGGGCCGGGCACGGCCGACCTGGCGGGCGACTCGGCGTTCCTGGCCGGGCTGAGCACCGACGGCTACACCGTGTACGCCTATGACCAGCTAGGCGCGGGCCGATCCGCACGGCTGACGGACCCGCGAGGGTACGGCCTGACTCGCGACGTGGCCGACCTGGAGGCGATACGGCAGGAGATCGGCGCTCGGCGGCTGATCCTGATCGGCCACGACTACGGCGCCCGGCTGGCCGCCGCCTACCTGGCGGAGCACCCGGACCAGGTGGCCAAGGCCGTCCTCACCTCCCCGGCCCCGCTCGACGGCCAGGAGGCCGCCTCCCCGTTGCCCCTCAACCCCCCGGAAACGGCCTCCCCTTTGGCTTCGAAGGCGGCCTCTCTGCTCGGCCTCAACCGCCCGCCGTCGCCGCGGCTCCTCGCGGTCTACACGCTCCTGCGGGCCGACCCCCAGGCCGCGCACGCCTTCGCCGGAGACCGCGAGGTCGAGACCGCCTACGGCAGCGGCTACGCCGGCCTGGCCCAGCGCGCCGCCCCGGACGGCCTGCGCCGGGGCCTGGCGGCCTCGACCGTGCCTGCCCTGATCGTCAAGGGTGTCCACGACCGACGGACCTGGTCGGCCGCCGCCGACTACCGCGCCACCCTCCCCCGGGCCGAGCTCGCCTACGTGGCGACCGGCTCGTACCGGGGCAAGCCTTACCTGAACGTCCTGCGCGCCTTCCTGGCGGGCCGACCGGTGCGGACCTACGACGGCGCGGGCCCGCCCCCCGGCTACCTGGGCCCCCGCTGACGGCTCAGGTTTTGGGGGTGCCCGTGGCGCAATGCCCGACCTTGGTCCCCGCCACCTTCCACTCGGCGCCGGGGAACGGGGACATGAAGTGCGTCAGCAGGTCCACCGCGTAGTCGGGCACCTGGCCGCCGGGGTCGAGCAGTGACACCATCTGCGGGCCGTCCGCGCCGCGCAGCGTGATCGAGTTCGTGCCGTTCGCGGCGAAGCCCGGCTTGGCGTCGACGGTCAGGCAGGCCAGCTGCACGCCCACCGCGCTGATCGCCTGCTTGGCGCCGATGCGGCGCATCCGCTGGTCGTAGCGGCGCAGGGCGAGCGAGGTCACCGGGCCGATGCGGACCGCGTCGCGGAAGATGTCGTTGCCGAGCTTGCGGCTCAGCTTGACGTTCACGTTGACGTCGGGGCGCAGGCTCACCCCGCTCGCGGCGAGCGCGAGGCGGCCGTAGTTCCCCTCGAAACCGGGGGTGATGTAGCCCAGCGCGGGCGGCGCCTTCATCCCGAACGGGATCTTGCCCGGCCTGATCCGCAGCCACGCCATGCGGCGGATGTCCAGCGACAGGTCCTTGATCGTGCTCTTGCCGAGCCCGAAGTCGCCGCCGACCTGGTAGGAGAGGAAGCCGGTGGTGTACGGGATCTCCTTGCTGACCGCGATGCGCTGCCGCGCGACCGGGTCGACGGTCAGCCCGCCGCGCACCTGGACCCGGCCTGTCGGCACCGGCCGGGACACCAGGTCGAGCGACTGGTCCGGGTTCAGCCGCACGGTGGTGTCGGCGGCCAGGTCGGTGACGTCGAGCGACACGTCGCCGAGCCGCCCCGTCCGGTCGATCAGCCCGCCCTCCACGCCGAGGTGACCGTCGAGCGTGTTGACGCCGCCCAGCGCCTTGTAGGTGAGCGTGGGCACGCGCAGGTTCGCGCCGGAGGCGTCCGCGTCCACGCCGAATCGGGCCGGCACGTCGCCGAAGCGCAGCTCGCCGGTGCCCGCCCCGTCCACGGTGACCTTCGCGCTGAGGCGCTTGACGGCCGCGGAGTTCGTGACGCGGATGCGGGTCTGCGCGCCATAGCTGCCCTGTACGGCGACGGCGGCCGGGACCGGGTCGATGGCCACGTGACCGCGCAGGGTGCCCGCCTCGGCCAGCAGGTCGAGCGAGCCCAGCGTCGCGGCGGGCTCGATCCGGTAGTTCGCTTGTATGGCGTTGCCCTGCGTCACGTCGAACGGGCCGACGGACATGCTGGTGATCTTGGAGGGCAGTCCGGTGAGCGTGGCCCGCGCCTTGATCGGCACCGGCGCCAGGATCGTACTGGCCAGGTAGACGCCCAGCGAGCGGCGCTTGGGCGTGAATCCGGCGAACGTGAACGTCTTCTTCGCCAGATCCACCGTGACCTGGTCCGGCAGGCCGGACACGTCAAGGTAGCCCTGGACGCCGAAGCAGCCGCGCTCCGTACAGAAGGCGCCCTGCCCGCAACCGGCGGACCCGGCGACGCAGCCGCCGTCCACCAGCGAGATGCCGCCGGGCACGCCCGGGGCGGCCGCCATGTTCTTGAGCGCGCCCGCCTTGCCGAGCCAGGCGCGGGCCGTCACGTCGAGCCGGGACCCCGAGTACGTGAGCGCGCCCCCGGCCGCCGAGACCGCCAGGCGGCCGGGCAGCGGGCCGAGCCTGCCGAGCAGGCCGAAGCGCAGGTCGCCCCGGGTGACATCGGTGTCGAGGGCGAGCGTCTGCCGGGCCGCCTTGAAGTCGGCGGTGAAGCCCTGGTCCCCCGGACTGAACTCGACCGTGCGCAGGCCCTTGACCCGCACACTCGCGTCGAGGTCGCCGGTGGCCTCGTCGTAGTGGGCCGACAGGTGCGGCCCGGCGGGCACCTTGACGCCGTCGTGGTTGGCGAACGCCACGGCCGCCGAGCCGACCGGGCCCGACAGCCCGCGGAAGCGGTAGGCCGCGCCGCTCCAGGAGGCGTCGAAGCGGGCGGGCACGCCGCTCACCTCGGCGGCGGCGGTGATGTAGCGGCCCTTCACGTTCGCGCGGGCCAGCGCGGAGACCGAACGCACCGGGCCGTCCGAGGTCCAGGTCAGGGTCTTGGCGGCGGTGTCGGCCACCAGCTGGACGTGCTTGCGCACCCCCGACACCTCGGCCAGGACGTCCTCGCCCTGGGGCTTGGTGACGTGCGCCTTGTTGGCGTAGATGCGCGCCCTGCCCAGTGTGGAAGAGGAGGCGATGTCGACCGTCGAGCGCTCCCCCAGCTCCCAGCCGGCCTTGACGTCATCGTGCACGCCTTGGATGGTGCCGTCGATCGTGGGCCCCGACCGGGTGTCGGTGTAGGCCGCCCTGATCTTGTCGATCACGCCGCTGGCCTGGTAGACGGCCTTGCGCGCGGCCGGGTCGAGGGTCACGTCGACCTTGGCGGGCGTGTTGGAGATCTCCAGCCTGGCCAGGCGGGTGCCGTCGATGCTGGCGGCGCCGAGGAAGGACCGGCCGCTGGCGCCGACCTCCAGCTGGGCGTGGGGCGCGGCGCCGTACGTGACGTCGAATCCGGACAGGCCGGTCAGCAGCCCGGACACACCGACGGCGTCACCGTTCTTGATCATCGTGACGTGGCTGCCGCGCGGGCTGGAGACGGCGCCTCCGTCGCGCTGCAGCACGACCGCGAACCTGCCGATCTTCGAGCTGGTGGTGTGCGTCACGCGATGCTCGGCCAGGTCGTTCACCAAGCGCACCTTGGCGGGCAGCCCGCTGAGCTCGGCCCGCAGGACGGTCTTGGCGGCGGCCCGGTCGAAGTAGAGCAGCTTGGCCGACCCGGCCCGCGGATGGCCCGAGTCGACGGTCAGGATCTGCTTGCCGTTCGTGGCGGTGTAGGCGGCGGTCATGGACGGCGGGGCGCCGCGCACCTCGACGCTCGCCGCCCGGGCGAGAGCGCCGTCGGCGTAGACGTAGTTGTGCAGCTCGGCGTGGCGGATCGAGGTCGTGCCGCTGAAGCGGAGCCGGGCGCCGTCCTTGCCCCGGGTCAGCCCGATCTTGGCCTTGGTCGGCATCTTGTCCAGCGTCGCCTGGGTGTAACGGCTGCCGCTGACGGCCAGCGCGTCGAGCCTGGCGGCGGCCGAGCTGGTGACGTCCAGGGTGGTCGAGTCGAGGTCCACGTCGACCGCGAGCTTCTCGGTGGCGGGCGTCTGGCGCAGGCTCACCACGCTGCGGCCGGTCAGCCCGGCCACGATCGCGGCAGAGGCTCCGGGATCCGTACGGTCGACGCTCGCCTTCACCCGCTTGCCCGTGAGGTCGACGGTGAAGGTGCCCCAGTCGGCGCCGGACAGCGAACCGCCCCGGTGCAGCCCGTCGAAACCGACCGACACCCGGCCGTCGTACTCCGCCCAGACCTGCGCCTTGAGGTTCGTCTCGGCGCCGGGCAGCCGCCTGACCGCGAAGCCGAGCCCGACGGAGGAGTCCTTGGGACTGGCCGTAGGCACCAGGTCGGCGGCCAGGTCCGGCATGCTGTCCCCGGTCACGTCGGCGGCGGCGGGCACGCCCACCGGGCGGGTGACCGAGCAGGAGACCGGTACGGCCTCGCTCTCCACGCAGAGCCGGTAGGTCAGCGCGGAGACGACCTTCTGGGAAGCGAGCCGGTCGAACAGCCCGGCGACCGGGTTCTTCACCGCCAGCGTGGCCGCCTGGCCGGTGTCGGGCAGCAGCCGCTTGGGATCGGGCCGCTGGGCGCCGACGCGCTTGGCCGCCTCGGCGGTGATCTCGTTGACGAGCGTTGGGCCGGCGGGCGTCGTCACCTCCGGTGCCTGCGGGCCGACGGACTCCGAGCCCGCGTCCCTGCGGGCCGGCGACGCCTCCATCGGCACGTTCACGGCCGCGGGCGCCGGCTGCCGTACGGCGGGCACCGGGCGGATCTTGGGCCCGGCCGCCTGTGCGTTCTGCGGCCGTTCTTTGTTGTACGGCCGTTCGTACGACGGCGCTGCCGCGTGCGCGGTGACGGGCACGACCACCAGGGTCGCGCTGATCATGGAAGCGGAAACGAGCACGCGCCCCAAGGCGTGCCATGGATACCGCACGGAACAGTTACCCCCGAAGCGGTCTCAATCAGCCCATCAGAAACATAAGTCACGACACGACCACACTTCATCACTCACCGTCAAATCGGATCCGACATGGGACCCCAACCTCGGCAAATGTCCGGACAGATGTTCTGGCACGACCTGGCACAACCGGAAAACGGGCGAGCGGGAAGGAACGGCGGCCAAGACGACGACGGCCCGCTCACGCGCTATTCGGTGAGCGGGCCGTTCGGGGAGCGGGCTGTGCTGAGAGCGGGCCGGTGCCGGTTACGGGCGGTTCAGGGACGCCTGAAGCCGGTGATCTCGCGGCCCCCGATGGTGGTCGGCCGGCTGGCGTCGGCCATCCGGTACCAGGCGAGCGCTCCCGCGGCCACCGCCGGCGCGAACTGCGCGCAGGAAAGGATCACCATGGCCAGCCGCGTGCCGAGGAACTCGGTGACGGGACGCAGGGCGGGGCTGAACCGGGCCGCGATTCCGGCGCCCGCGATGGCGGCCAGGCTGACGGCGGAGAATGCCAGCGCGATCTGGTGAATACGGTCGAGGTCCCGGACCGTATCGGACAGCGCGGCGGACAGCCGGCGTGTTCTCTCGGTCAGGTGATTGCCCGCGGCGATGAACTCGACCAGCCTCAGGTCTGCGGAGTCCTTGGCGAGCCCGTCCCAGGACGCGGCGATGGCCTCCCGGACGGCCCGGGTGTCGTGTCCGAAGATCTGTCCGAAGTCGTAGGCGATGTTGTCCCAGGCCGAGATCGCGCGGTCGATGTCCTCGTCCGAAGGCACGATCATGGAGAGCCAGGCGAGTCCGGCGGCCGCCGCCGTATAGGAGAACGCCTTCGCGTACGTCAGGTTCCTCAGCGTGGCCTGGCTCCGCTCGGCGATCTTCGACAGCCTCTCTGCACGAGCCTCAGGACTGGACCGGAAGGTGTTCCACACCGCGGCCCGATCATTGCCCGCACGGAGCAGTGCCTCCTCCTTCTCGTACGCCACGGTGAACCGGGCCGCCAAGCCCGTCGCCGCGACGCCCGCACCACCGGTGAACGACCACGAAAAGGGCGTCTCGAAACTATAGGGATCATCATCGAAGTAGGTTTCGGGTATCTCGGCGGGCTTCGCCTCCTGCGATTCGACCACGGCGGCGAGCACCGTGCGGGCGTTCTCGCTCTCAGCCGTGCTGTAGCCGTCCTCGGTCTTCTTCAGCAGGCCGGCCAGGGTCGTGGCCTCGTTGTCACCGTGGCGGAACTCCTGCTTGAGGTCTTCCCAGGTGTTCATGTACTCGTGCCGGGCAGGCCACTCGCACGCCGCGCTCAGGGCGAACATGCCGAGCGAGACCCGATATGCCGCGTAATATGTCGAGCCCAGACCTTTCGCCGCCGATTCCAGGCTCATCGTCGCGTTCGCGAAGCCGCCCTTCTCGAAGGCGTATCCGTCACGAGCCATGTGATCATCCCATCGCGTAGCGGCTTGTATCGCAACTGTGATCACACGCTATCGGTTCGAGGAGTTCCGCTCGGACGGCGCGGAAGCCGTCGTCGCGGCCGGCCGCGGCCGAGATGTAGACCTGGTCCGCGGTGCCGCCTTCGAGCAGGCGGGCCTCAATCACCCGGAAAACCGGTCGAGGGACCGCGGCCCCGGTGGCTAGCGTGTGCGCGTGCACATCTACCTGGAGACCGACCGCCTGACCCTGCGCCGTTTCACCGAGGCCGACGCCGAGGACCTCGTCGAGCTGCACAACGACCCCGACGTGATGCGCTACCTCAACGGCGGCAAGCCCACCCCGCGCGAGGTGATCGTCGGCGAGACGCTGCCCGTCTTCATCAGCGGCGGCCACTTCTTCGCCGTCGTCGAGCGGGAGACGGGCGAGTTCCTGGGCTGGTTCCTCCTGCGGCCGCCCAAGGACGGCGCCGACGACGAGCTCGAACTGGGCTACCGGCTGCGCAAGTCGTGCTGGGGCAAGGGCTACGCCACGGAGGGCTCACTGGCCCTCATCGACAAGGCGTTCGCCGAGCTGGGCGTCCGCCGGGTCTTCGCCCTGGCGATGTCGGTGCACCGCGGCTCCCGGCGGGTGATGGAGAAGTGCGGGCTCCGCTTCGTACGGACGTTCTTCCCGGACTGGCCGGACCCCATCGACGGCTCCGACCAGGGCGAGGTGGAGTACGAACTGCTCAGATCGGACTGGACGGCCCGCACGAAGCGCTAGGCGCTGAGCGCCGGCGCGGCGGGTCCGCGGCCGAGCAGCAGCGCCCCCAGCCACAGCACGGCCATCCCCACCGCGACCAGCGCCGAGTCACGGCCGACGCCGAGCATCGCCACGGCCAGCACCACGACCCCGGCCGCGACGACCACGGCGCTGAGCGAGGTGGCCCGGTGCAGCACCGCCATGATCCCGGCCAGCACCAGCAGGGCCACGAAGAACAGCTGGGCCCCCACCGAGTACACGACCAGCTCCACCCCGGGATACTCCCGCACCTGGTCGAACATCGCCCGCATCGCCGCCCCGTCCGCCGAGGTGAACCCGGCCACCAGGTCGATGACGAGCTGGGCCACGTTGGCCAGGACGCTGAACAGCGCCACCCCGGTCGCCGCCCACACGGCCGCCTTCTGCCCGCGAGTCGTGGGCGCCGCCATCCGCCGCAGCTCCAGCACCATGACGCCGAACAGCAGGAACCCGAACAACCACACCGCGTGCGCCGCCGTCCACCACGGACCGGGCACGAGATCGCCGCCGATGGGACGCATGAGCAGCCAGCCGCCAAGGAAGGCGGCGGGGCCGGCGGTGAAGGAGGCCCTGGCGACGCTGTTCGCGAGGCTGTTCGCAGGGGTGTCGGTGGAGATCATGCCACCACGATGCCGCGCCGCCCCGGCCCGCATCATCGGTGATCGCCCCTGACCTGTCCCTGGGAATCGCCGACTCCATCTCAGGGCAGACCTGGTGTACTGGTCAGACCAGTTGCTAGGCTGGTCGCCATGACGGCATACGACGCGTTGTTCCGCCTGGATGGGCGGCGCGCAGTGGTTATCGGGTCCGGAAGCGGGATCGGGCGAGAGTCAGCGCTGGCACTGGCCGCGCACGGTGCCGAGGTGGTCTGCGCGGACCTGGATCCCGCCGCCGCCGAGGAGACCGCGAAGCGGTGCGGCGGGGCGGCGTCGCGCGGGGTCGATGTCCTCGACGCGGCCGCCGTGCGGGCCCTCGCCGCCGAAGCGCCCGCCGACGTGCTGGTGTTCACCGCCGCCACGAATGTGCGCAAGCGGCTGCTGGACTACTCCGGCGAGGAGTTCGAGCGGGTCGTACGCCTGAACTTGCGAGCCTCGTTCGACGTGGTCCGCGCGTTCGGCGCCGGGATGGTGGAGCGCGGGCGCGGGTCGATCATCGGGTTCGCGTCGATCCGGGCATCGGTGACCGAGCCAGGCCAGGGCGTCTACTCCGCCACCAAGGCCGGGCTGGTGCAGTTGCTGCGCACCGCCGCCGCCGAGTTCGGCCCGTCCGGCGTGCGGGTCAACGCGGTCGCGCCGGGCGTGGTCGAGACGCCACTGACCCGGCAGATCAAGGACGATCCCGCCTGGTACGACGCGTACGCCGCCAAGAGCGCGCTCGGCCGGTGGGCGCGGGCGGAGGAGATGGCGGGCGCCGTGGTCTACCTGGCGAGCGACGCGGCGAGCTTCGTCACCGGCTCCGTCCTGTACGTGGACGGCGGCTGGACCGCCGTGGACGGACGCTTCGACCCGCCCAACTGAGCAGCCGACGCGTGACCGGCGTCGCCAGACCAGGACCCGCAGCATCGGGCCAGGACCGACGTCGCCAGGTCAGGGCCGGCAGAGTCGGCCGCGCAAGGTCTCGCCGACCCAGCTCTCCCAGCGCTCGCGTGACCAGCCGCGCTCCCGGACGAACAGCAGGTACAGCTCCGGGCTGAGCAGCCCGTACAGCACGTCAGCGACCTCCTCTTCCGTCAGGTCCGCTCGAGCGCCCGGCTTGCCGGCCAGCGCCTTGGCCGCCCTTCGCTGGACGACGTAACGCGGGTCGACGTCGTGCGGCCACAGGGCGGCGACCTCGGGGTCGCTCGCGGCCGCCGCCTCCAGTACCTTGCCGATCGGCGCGATCCGCTCCAGGACCGCGGTCGCGCCCGCGACGTAGGCGCGCAGCATGTCCTGGGCCGTGTCGGCGGCCAGCGCCGCGACGTACCACGGCCGGTCCATCGTCGCCACCGGCTCGTCGTCACCCGCGATCGTCACGTCGACCAGTTCCTTCAGCAGGGCGCGCTTGTTGCCGAAGACGAAGTAGATCGTCTGCACCGCGACCCCGGCCTTTTCGGCGACGTCCTGCAGATTCGTCGCGCCGTATCCGTCCTGCGTGAACAGCTCCAACGCCGCAGTACGGATGCGCCGGCGCGTCTCCTTCGCCTTCTCCGCCCGTTTGTTCGGCCGCTTGACATCGCTCATGGCTAGAGTCTATCTCTAGATTACATCGCTAGAAGTCAACTCTAGAGGAATGGTCCAGCCATGTCAGTCATCAGCGTCACCCGTTTCCAGGCCGATCCCGCCGAGGCCGAACAGGTCCGGGCCCGGCACGCGACCCTGGTCTCCGCGGTCAGGGACAAGCTGCCCGGCCTCACCGAGGCGCGCCTCGGCCGGCTCGACGACGAGACGTGGGTCGGCGTCTGGCGTTGGGACTCGGCCGCCAGCCTGCGAGCGGCCCGCCAGACACTGCCCGGCACCGCCGCGGCCACAGCGGCGTTCGGGGTGGCCCGCGACGTCACCGCGGAGGACATCGAGATCCTCGACGAACTCTGACCCCGGTCCCGGACCCGGTCCCGGCCCTGGGACCTGAGACCAGGGCCGGAGCCCCCGACACGCTCACCAGGCGACCGAACCGGTCTGTCCAACCTCGCGACGCCGAGGACCCCACATCCCCTCAGGGCCGAATGATCGCCATCCGGGTCACCGTGAGCTCCTCGATGGCGAAGCGGGGCCCCTCCCTCCCGGCGCCCGAGTCCTTGACGCCGCCGTACGGCATGTTGTCCGCCCGGAACCCCGGCACCTCGTTGACCACCACCCCACCCGCCTCGATCCGGTCGATCGCGGCGAAGGCCGTGGCCAGCGAGCGGGTGAACACGGCGGCGTGCAGGCCGTACCTGGAGGCGTTGACGGCGGTGAACGCGGCGTCCAGGCCGGGCACCGAGCGTACGCACACCACCGGGCCGAAGATCTCCTCGTCCCAGGCGGCGGCCCCGTCGGGCACGTCGGCGAGCACGGTGGGCGCGATGGCCCGCCCGTCGAGCCCGCCGCCGGTGACGAGCGTCGCGCCCGAGTCGCGTACCCAGCCGAGCACCCGCTCGGTCGCGGCAGGGTCGATCAGCGGCGCCACCCGGGTCCGCGGGTCGCGGGGGTCGCCCACGACCACGTCCTTCATCCGCCCGGCCAGCAGCGACAGGAACTCCTCGCGCGCCGGCTCCTCCACCAGCACCCGCTGCACCGAGATGCACGCCTGCCCGGAGGCGTAGTAGCCGCCCCGCACCACCGCCGCGGCGGCGGCCTCCAGGTCGGCGTCGGCCGCCACCACGAGGGCCGCGTTCGACCCAAGCTCCAGCAGTACCTTGGTGGGCGCCGCGCTCTTCGCGATGGCGTGCCCGGCCGCCGCCGAGCCGGTGAACGACACGGCCCCGATCCGCCGGTCCTCGACCAGCGTCCGGCCCACCTCGACGTCGCCAGTGACGAGCTGTACCCCGGCGGGCGGCAGCGCGCCCGACTCGCGAAGAAGATGGACGAGCCAGAGCGTCGCCAAAGGCGTCGCGGGCGCGGGCTTGACGATCACCGGGCAGCCCGCGGCCACGGCCGGGGCGATCTTGTGCGCGGCCAGCAGCAGCGGGTAGTTGAAGCCGGTGATCCCGACCACCACCCCGATCGGCCGCCGCGTCCAGAACCCGATCAGCCCCTCCCCCGACGGCAGCAGGTCCAGCGGCACGGTCTCGCCGTGGAGCCGGGCCACCTCCTCAGCGGCGGTGAGGAGGGTGACCAGCGTCCGCGCCACCTCGACCTGGCAGTCGACCAGCGGTTTCCCGGTCTCGAGGACGAGCAGGCGCTCGAACTCCGCACGCCGTGCGGCCAGGGCGTCGTGGGCGGCCATGAGCGCGGCGCGGCGGGCGTGCGAGGGGAGCGCGGCCATGGCGGGCGCGACCGCCAGCGCGGCCTCGACGGCCTGCCGGGCCAGCGCGGTGGTGCCGACGGGGGCGGCCGTCACCACCGAACCGTCGTACGGGAAGACCACGTCGGCGGTGTCCTCGACCTCGACCCACCCGTCACCCACGGGCAACCCGCCGGGCCAGTTCCCCGGCCAGTCCTGAAATGTCACGCTACTTCCCCCAAGCGCTTGGAAACACGTCTCGATACGCGGGCGCGCCGTCGCGGCCGGTGGCGGCGAGCATGGCGTGCGCCACGGCCCGGCTGAAGACATCGGCCCCGGCGGCGAGCACGTCATGCAGCCCAGCGGCACCAGGCGCGTTCCTCCCGGCACCAACAGGCGCCGGCCCGGCGGCGCCGTCAAAACCCTGGGCGCTCCCGGCAGCGCCTTCAAGGCCCCGGCTGCTCCCGGCCGCACCCTCGAAGCCCACGGTGCTCCCAGCAGCGCCTCCGAGGCCCACCGTGCCGGGTTCCGGGTTGTCCGGCGCCGTAGGCCCGAGGAAGGGGAAGGGGAGGGCGCAGGTGGACAGGCCGAAGATGGTGTCGCCGTCGACCATGGTGTGGGCGGGTCTGATCGCCCGGGCCAGCCCGTCGTGCGCCACGCCGGCCAGTTTGCCGCACTGCGCCTTGGTGAGCGTCAGATCGGTGGCCACCACGCCGATCGTCGTGTTGAACGACGTCACCGTGGCGCCCGGCCAGGCCGCCACCTCGTCCTCACCGGGCTCGCGGAGGTGGTCGAACTCGCCAGGCAGTCCGTAGCGGGTCCCGGACAGCCGTCCGCCGGTGGGGTCCAGCACGGACCCGACGGCGTTGACGACCGCCAGCGCGGCCACGGTGACCCCGGAGGGCAGGACGACGCTGGCCGTACCGATGCCGCCGGCCAGCCCGCCCGCCACGGCGCCGGTGCCCGCCCCGACCGACCCGCACGTCCATGGGTCCGGGCCGTGGGAGTGGGCGGCGGCGTCGTACGCCTCGGCGCCCAGCGAGCCGTCCGGTACGGCTCGGAACGCGCCGCCACGGCCCAGGTCGTAGATGACGGCGGCGGGCACGATCGGCACCACTCCGCCCTCCACCGGGAAGCCGATCCCCGCGTCCGCCAGCCGGTCCATGACCCCGCAGGCGGCGCTGAGCCCGTACGCGCTGCCGCCCGTCAGGACGATGGCGTGCACCCGCTCCACCAGGTTGCGCGGGTCGAGGAGCTCGGTCTCCCGGGTGCCCGGCGCGGCTCCCCGCACGTCCACCCCGGCCACCATGCCGCCGGGCGGCGCGAGCACGACGGTGGTCCCCGTGCGGTAACCATCGCCCACCCGCTGCGCGTGCCCGACCCGCAGCCCGGCGACGTCCACCAGCGAGTTCGTCGCCCCGGCCGTCACGACAACGCGCGGCTGAGCTCCGGCAGCCACGCGAATCGGGCCTGACCCGCCCGTCTCACCACGGACCGGCTCTCCCCCGGCCGTCACGACGCGGACCGGGTCAGGAAGCGCCAGGCCGCCTCGGCGAACACTCGGGTGCATCGCACGATCTCCGCCACCTCCACGTACTCGTCCGCCTGATGCGCGATCCACTTGCCGCCCGGCCCGTACACGACCGACGGGATCCCGCCCCAATGCGTCAGCACGGTGCCGTCCGTGGATCCGGGCACGCCGCCGTAAACGGGCGCGGCGCCCGTCACGTGCTGGTGCGCGGCGGCCAAAGCGACCACCACGGGGTCGGAGACGGGCACGTCCACCGGCGGCCGGTCCACCAGGATGGACACCTCCGCCGCGATCCCCTCGAAGGCCGCCAGCGCGGCCACCCGCTCGGCCACCGGCTTGTGCTCCACGCCGGGGATCGTCCGCACGTCGATGAAGACCGACGCGGTCGCGGGAATGACGTTCACCTGCTCCTCGGTCCCGGCCCGCACTACGGTCGGCGTCACGTACACCTCGCCGAGGTGCTCGTGCGCGGGGTGCAGCCCCTGCAGCTCCGTCTCCAGCGCGCGCAGCGCCACCAGCAGCGCCCCGACCGCCTGGACGGGGTTGCGGCCGTGCTGCGGCATCGCGCCGTGCGCCATCTTGCCGGTGAAGTCGACCCGCAGCCGCAGCGCGCCCTTGGCGACCGCGCAGATCTCCCCGGCCTCAGGTTCGGCCACGATGGTCCCGTCCACGTCGGCCGCCAGGCCGGAGGCGACGAAGTGGTGGGCGCCGAGCATCAGGCCCTCCTCGTCGGCCAGCGCGCACACCTTGATCCGCCCGGGGAACGGCCCGGCCAGCTGCAGGGCACGGGTGGCGTAGAGGGTGGCGGCCAGGCCCGACTTCATGTCCGCGCTGCCGCGCCCCCACAACCGCCCGTCGCGGATCTCCCCGCCGAACGGGTCCACGGTCCACGTCGACAGGTCGCCCTCGGTGACCACGTCGGTGTGCCCCTCGAACATCAGCGTCGGCCCGTCACCCCCGCCGCCCTCGACCACGGCCACGACGTTGGGCCGGCCGGGCGCGGCCTCGTCCACGACCGGCTCCCATCCCCACTCGCGCATCTTGGCGGCGACCAGCTCGGCGGCGGGCCGCTCGTCGCGGCCGCGCGCCGGGTCGTTGGTGCTCGGGATGCGGACCAGCGCCTGGGTGAACTCCACGACCCCGACCTCATCCACCTCGATCACAGCAATCCCTCCAATGTCGGTACGGCCTGCGGCAACGTCCGCGTGCAAGCGTGCGGCGGCGCGGACCTCCTCCACGGGCCCGGTCTGCACGATCGAGCCGCCGTTCATGACCGCGACGCTCTACCTGTCGGCTAGTGCACTGGTCGGACCAGTAGGCTACGCAGATTGCCAGTCCGCGGCGGCTCGGGTCAAGGGGCCTTCATGGGTGCTCCGCCCGGCGCTACTGGAGTAGCCAGGTGTTATGTTGCGGTCGTGGCGCGCGAGGATCCCGACGGACTGACGGAGGCGTTCCTTCGCGAGCCCCGTCGTTACACCAGCCACCAGGTCGCCGACATGGCCGGTGTCCCGGTCTATCGCGCCCGCAGGTTCTGGCGCGCCTTGGGTTTCGCGAACGTCGCCGACGACGCCGTCGAGTTCACCGACTCCGACGTGGCGGCCCTGCGGACGCTGCTCGGCATGGTGAGCGACGGGGTCTACGACGAGGAGCACGTACTCCTGATGGCCAGGTCCCTGGGCCGGGCGACGGCGCGGCTGGCCGAGTCGCAGGCCGAGCTGGGCGCCGACGCGCTCGACCAGGCGGGCGTGCCGCTGAGCGAGCGGCCGCGGGCGTGGCGCAGGCGGGCGGATCGGGTGATGCCCGACCTGGCCCGGCTGCTGGTCTACGCGTGGCGGCGCAACCTGGCCGCCTCCGCCCACCGGCTGGCCGAGCAGGAGACGAGCGCGGCCCGGCTGACGGTGGGGTTCGCCGACCTGGTCGGGTTCACCAGGCTGAGCAGGCAGATCACCGAGACGGAGCTGGCCGGGCTGGTCGACAGGTTCGAGGGCCGCTCGGCCGACGTGGTGACCTCGGGCGGCGGGCGCATCGTCAAGACGCTGGGCGACTCGGTGCTGTTCGTGTCCGGGAAGGCGCACGAGGCGGCGGAGATCGGCCTGCGCCTGATCGAGACCCACGCCAAGGACAAGGGCATGCCGCAGCTGCGCGTGGGGCTGGCCGTGGGGCCGGTGCTCGGCCGGATGGGCGACGTGTTCGGCACCCCCGTCAACCTGGCCAGCAGGCTGACCGCGCTGGCCTATCCGGACACGATCCTGGCGGGCCCGGAGATGGCCGAGGAGCTGGAGGGCGACCGGGCCTTCGAGCTGCGCCCGGTCAGACGCCTGTCCGTACGAGGGCTGGGCGAGCTGGTCCCCTTCACGCTCAGCCGCCAAGTGGACGGGGCAACCTAGGTCCGCACTCGATGCGTCCCTACCGTCGACAGGCGACGACAGGCGACGACAGGAGGCGGTACGTGGCGGACCGGGGGATATATCAGGACTTCGTGGTCACTCGATCGGATCGGCTGTTACGCACGGCGTACCTGCTGACCCACGACTGGGCGAGCGCGGAAGACCTGCTCCAGGAGTCGCTGGCCAAGGCGTGGTTCGCCTGGGCCCGTGTGGAGGAGCCAGAGGCGTACGTGCGCAAGGTCCTGGTGACCACCTACACCTCGTGGTGGCGCAGGAGATGGCGACGTGAGCTGCCGAGCGACGATCTGCCGGACACCCCGGCAAGCGATCCGGTCTCCGACGACCGCGACGCGCTGTGGCGGGCCGTCGGCCGGCTTCCCGCCAGGCAGCGGGCGGTGGTGGTGCTGCGCTTCTACGAGGACCTGCCGGTGACGGAGGTGGCCCGGCTACTGGGCTGCGAGCCCGGCACGGTCAAGAGCCAGAGTGCCAAGGCGCTGGCCAAATTGCGAGTGGACGAGACGATCGTGAAGGAGCTGCACCGATGACCGTTCATGACCTGCGGGACGTCCTGCGCGAGCACGGTGACGGTCCATCCCCCGCCAACCTGGCCCGGCACGAAGAGATAGCGGCCCGCATCCGGCGGATCCGCCTGCGCAGGCGGATGCTGGGCGGCGGCGGGGTGGTCGCGGTGGCGGCGGCCGTCGCGCTGGGCGTCTCCCTTCTCCCCGGGCTTCTCCCCGGGTCGGCGGAGACGCGGCGCGGGCCCGCCGCCGAGGCCACCGCCACCCCCACGGGGCTGACGGGCTTGCTGCCGGAGCAGTTCACCGCCTCGGACGGCACGAAGTACCGGCGGATCGCCATCACGTCGATCAAGAGGACCGGGCCGACCAAGGTCTCGGTGACGATCCCGGTCTCCGGCAAGCCGCTCGACGTCGCAGCGGTCTGCGCGGGGCCGAACAAGGGCGGGGTCAGGGTGTCAACGAGTGCCCACGGGCCCGCATCCGCAATCTTCACCAGGTGCTCGAAGCGCATGGAACTGCAGCCGCTACCGGTGCCCGGCTCCACGAGCGGCACGAAGCTCACGGTCACGTTCGATGCGATCGACTGGGACTGTACGTCGCGAAACGGCAAGTGTGTGCAGCCGAAGACCGTCCCCGGCGCCTGGTCGCTGGCCGTGTACGAGTGGACGCCACCCGCGCGGCCGGTTGAGCCACCGCCGTTCAAAGACCTGCCGGACCACGTGGGGAAGGCACAGCTCGCGGAGAGGAAGACCGGCGTCTGGCCGCAGGAGAGCTCCGCCACGTTCAAGGTGCGAGGCAAGGCCGGCTTCGCCGCCGTGTGTACCGGAGACCTGGCCGGGCGCCTGCTGTTCAGCTTCGAGGTGGACGGCCGGCAGCAATTCGGCAGTCGCTCCTGCTCGTGGGAGGGCAGCGCATTCCCCTCGGCGGTGAGCGACTTCGCCAACCCCACGGACCGGACGACCACCGTCAAGGTCACCTGGACGATGCTGGGCAGCGGCACCAACCGCCCGGTCCGCTGGTCGTTCGGCGTCTACCGGAAGTAGTCACGCCCCGGTTCTGTTACCGACATACGTGATGAAGCTTTCGATCCTCGATCGCTCCCTCGTCCGCGAGGGGCACGACCCGGCGACGGCGCTGCGCGACACCGTCAGGTTCGCCCGGCAGGCGGAGGAGCTCGGCTACCACCGGTTCTGGGTCTCGGAGCACCACAGCGTGCCGGGGGTGGCCGGCTCGGCGCCGACCGTGCTGGCCGCCGCCGTCGCCGCGGCCACCGACCGGATCCGGGTGGGCACGGGTGGCGTGATGCTGCCCAACCACCGGCCGCTGGTGGTGGCCGAGCAGTTCGGGGTGCTGGAGGCGCTGAACCCGGGCCGCGTCGACATGGGGCTCGGCCGCTCGGTGGGCTTCACCGGCGGCATTCGCCGGGCGCTCGGCCATGGCAAGGAGGACGCCGACGACTTCGGCGGGCAGCTGGAAGAACTGCTCGGCTATTTCACCGGGGACCAGCGGGGGCATCCCGGTGTGCACGCGCTGCCCGCCGAAGGGCTGCGGCCGCAGGTGTTCGTACTGGCCATGGGCTCAGGGGCGGACATCGCCGCCGAACATGGGCTGCCGATGGTGATCGGCGGCGGCGGGGCCCGGCTGCGGGAGGCGACCTCGCGCTACCGCACCGGGTTCCGCCCCTCGGCCTGGGCGGCCAGGCCGTATGTCATCGTGGCGGCGAACGTCGCGGTCGGTGAGACGGGCCGCGAGGCGGAGCTGCTGCAGGTGCCGGAGGCGTGGGCGACCGCGCGCTCGCGCACGAGTGGCGCCTTCCCTCCGCTGTCCCCGGCCGAGCGGGTGCTGGCGGCGGAGATGACCGAGCGGGAGCGGGCGCTGTTCGAGGAGTCCCGCAAGGGGCAGATCCACGGCACCGCGCACGAGGTCGAGATCGAACTCGGCGCGCTGGTCGAGCTGACCGGCGCGGACGAGGTCCTGGTGACCATGAACAGCTTTGACCTGGACCGGAGGCTCGATTCCTACCAGCGGCTGGCTCGGATAGCCGAGCGAGTACGAATTCGATAAAGCTTTTTGGCAATTGACTTACTTGCGCGCCCATCCCTTGGTCAGATAGTCACATTTTGTCACCCTCGCTGACCACTCCAAGGGGGCTTCATGGGGCGCACCCGATTCATCGGAATCGCGGCCTTAATCATGGCATTACCGTTTTTGTCCGCCATACCGGCGCAGGCCGACCCGAAGGCTCCGCCGGCCAGCGACATCCGAGAGCTCTCCCGTAAGGACTTCAAGCTCGACGGCAAGCCCGTGGACGTGCCCGCCAAGTACGAGGCCAAGGCGCGGGCCAAGACGAAGGCCGCCGCCGACACCCCGCCGGTCGGCACGGTCCGGCAGTGGCTCGGACTGGACGACTTCAACGGCACGCTCTACCGCAAGGACTACACGCTGCGCGGGGTCGGCAACAACATCGAGGTCTGGGTCGCCAACGACCTGTCCTTCCCCGCCGGTGACTGCCGGGCGCAGATCGCCAACTCCACGCAGGTCACCGACGCGCAGGTGGCGGACCTGGTCACCCAGTTCGACACCAACATGTACCCGAAGGAGACCGCCACCTTCAGCACGCCGCCGGACCGCGACGGCACCAACGCCGTCCTCGGCCCCGACGCCAACGGCAACGGTGGCGTCTACACCGGCGGCGGCAACAAGACCGTCACCCTGGTCGACAACGTCAGGGACGACAACTACTACAGCTTCCCCGCCGCTCCGACGTACATCGCGGGCTTCTTCTCCAGCCAGTTCAACGAGCTGCTGGACCGCAACGTGATGACGATCGACGCCTTCGACTGGGCGCACCGCACCGGCGCGAACCCGCCCGACGAGCCGACCGCCGACCTGTGCACCTCACGCCCGGCCCGGCCACGCCAGTACGAGGGCACGTTCGCGCACGAGTGGCAGCACCTGGCGCACTACTACACCGACCCGCTCGAAACCACCTGGATGAACGAGGGCCTGTCGGACTTCGCGATGTCGCTGGTCGGTTACTCCAACCCCAAGGCGACCGTCAACGAGCGCGGCACCGACACCCACATCTACTGCTTCCAGGGCTTCGGCATCGTCCAGACGCCGTACAACACCAACCCGCGCGACTGCGGCGGCCCGGAGAACTCGCTCAACATCTGGGGTGAGGGCGCCAACGCCAACGGCGTGCTGGCCGACTACGGCAACGCCTACTCGTTGATGGTGTTCCTGTACGACAGATACGGCACGGCGTTCATGTCGGGGCTGCACCGTGACGGCACGCTGCAGGGCCTGGCGAGCCTGAAGGCGAACCTGGCGGCGGCGGGCGCCAAGAACATGTACCAGGTGATCCACGACTTCCAGACCTCCACCCTGGTGGACCGGATCGTCGGCGGCACCAAGGGCGTCATGCTCGGCGTGCCCAAGAAGCGCGTGACGACCGCCAGCCTGAACGCCACCGTCAACCTGGCGAACCCGGCCACCTACAAGACCGCCGGCGCCGCCCCCAACGGCGCCGACTACGTGCCGCTGCAGAAGGCGGACGGCAAGTTCCTGCGTGGGGCGGACCTGCGCTCGCTGTCGTTCGAGGGCGCCAAGAACCTGCCCGCCCAGCCGCTGACCTGGACCGTCGTCTCCGACGACCCGGACCGCGCGGGCAACCCGGTGCTGTTCTCCGGCAACGCCAGCAACACCAACGCCGCCGCCGTCACCAAGGTGACCGTCCCGGCCGCCGACCCGACACTGCGCTTCCTCGCCAAGTACGGGGCGGAGCAGGGATTCGACTACGGTTACGTGATCGTCTCCACCGACGGCGGCAAGACCTACACCTCGATCCCCGGTGACAAGACGGTCACGGGCCCGCTCGGCCCAGGCGTCAACGGCACCACGACCGGTTTCGAGCCGCACACCTACAGCCTGTCGGCCTACTCCGGCAAGGAGATCCTCCTCGGCTTCCGCTACGTCAGCGACGGCGGGGTCAACGAGGGCGGCTGGAAGATCGACGACATCACGGTCGGCGCCACGGCGGTCAGCGACGGCTCGTCGCTCGACCCGTTCGACTCGCCGACCGAGGTCTTCCCGACTCCGGTCGAGAACTGGAACGTCCGGCTGATCGGCCTCGACGAGAAGCACTCGGTGGCGCTGCAGCTGGAGTCCAACGGCAAGAACAGCGTCAGCCTCAACCGGCTGCAGCTGGCCACGATGCTGCCGTTCCCGACGGTGGTCGCGGTCGTGGCCTACGACGACTCGACGGAGCAGGTGGGCCAGTACGCGCCGTACACGCTCAAGGTCAACGGCGTCGTCCAGCCCGGCGGAAAGTGAGGGTATGACCTGAGAGCGCCCGCCGCGTCTCGCGGCGGGCGCTTTCGTGTTCCCACCGCGGGTTAGGATCGCCGAACATGGTTCGGTTCTTGGTCCGGTGGAGATGAGGATGTGCTCATGACGACTCGCCAGCATGCCATCGGCGACCTGCTGCGGCGCTCGGCCGCGCGGTTCCCCGCCAAGACCGCGATCGTGTACGGCCAGGCGCGGTGGACCTACGCCGAGCTGGACCGGGCGGTGAACCGCATGGCCAACGCGCTGGCCGCCCGGGGCGTGAGCAAGGGCGACAGGTTCGCCCTGTTCAGCCATAACAACGACGTCTTCGTGGTGGCGTACTTCGCGCTGGCCCGGCTGGGCGCGATCTCCGTGCCGATCAACTTCATGCTGGGCGCCGATGAGGTCTCCTACATCCTGCGGCACGCGGGGGCGACGGGCCTGCTGGTGGAGGAGGCGCTGCTGCCCGTGGCCGAGCGGGCCGTCTCCGACGGCGTCGCGGTGCGCGGGGTGATCGGGCACGCCGAAGGGTGGGAGCCGGTCACGAACTGGCTGGCGCACGACGACGACACCGAGCCCCTGGTGGAGATCGCCGACGACGACCCGATCCAGCTCATGTACACCAGCGGCACCGAGTCCAGGCCCAAGGGCGCCACTCTGTCCAGCCTCGGCCTGATCGCCCAGTACACCTCGTGCGTGATCGACGGCGAGATGAGCCCCGCCGACGTGGAGGTGCACGCGCTGCCGCTCTACCACTGCGCGCAGCTGCACTGCTTTCTCACGCCCGGCCTCTATCTCGGCGCCACCAACGTGATCCTGCCCGGCGCCGATCCTGCGGCCATCCTGGCGGCGATCGAGGCGGAGGGCGCCACCAAGCTGTTCTGCCCGCCGACCGTCTGGATCGGCCTGCTGCGCCACCCCGACTTCGACCGCCGCGACCTGTCGTCACTGCGCAAGGGCTACTACGGCGCGTCGATCATGCCGGTCGAGGTGCTGAAGGAGATCGCCGCGCGGCTGCCGGGGGTGCGGCTGTTCAACTTCTACGGCCAGACCGAGATGGCGCCCGTGGCCACCATCCTGGGCCCGGACGAGCAGCTGACCAGGCTCGGCTCGGCGGGCCGTCCCGCGCTGAACGTCGAGACCAGGATCGTCGACGACAACGACGAGCCGGTGCCGCCCGGTGTGGTCGGCGAGATCGTGCACCGCGGCCCGCACGCCATGCTCGGCTACTGGAACGACCCGGACAAGACCGCCGAGGCGTTCCGCGGCGGCTGGTTCCACAGCGGCGACCTGGGCGTACTGGACGCCGACGGCTACCTGTCGGTCGTGGACCGCAAGAAGGACATGATCAAGTCCGGCGGCGAGAACGTGGCCAGCCGGGAGGTCGAGGAGGCGATCTACCAGCACCCGGCCGTCGCGGAGGCGGCGGTGTTCGGGGTGGCCGACCCTCGGTGGATCGAGGCGGTGACGGCCGCCGTCGTGCTGCGCGAGGGCGCCGGCCTGACCGCCGACGAGCTGATCTCCTTCCTGCGGGTACGGCTGGCGGCCTTCAAGACGCCGAAGACGGTGGTGTTCGTGGAGTCGCTGCCCAAGAACGCCAGCGGCAAGGTGCTGAAGAGGGAGCTGCGTGACGCGTTCTGACATCCGGGGCCGGCACGGGCGTGACCGGCTACGGAGCCCGGTCTGAGCGGCGCTGTCCCAGGCCGGAGCGGCTATTTGCCTATTTGCCGAGCCGGTCGGCGGCGATCTGCCGGATGACCACGCGCTGGATCTTGCCGGTGGCGGTCTTGGGGAGTTCCTCCAGCACCAGCACCTCGCGCGGCCGTTTGAAGGAGGCCAGGCCGTCGCGGCAGAAGGCGATGAGCTCCGCCGCGTCCACCGTCTTCCCGGCGGCGGCCACCACGCAGGCGACCGGCTTCTCCAGCCCGTTCGCGTCGGTGACGGCGACGACCGCGGCCTCGCCGACCGACTCGTGCTGCAGCAACCGGGACTCGACCTCCATCGGCGACACCCAGATGCCACTCGCCTTGATCATGTCGTTCGAGCGGCCGAGGCACTGGTAGACGCCGTCGGCGTCGCGTACGTAGGTGTCGCCGGTGCGTAACCACTCCCCTTGGAACACCTGCCGGGTGGTGTCGGTCCGGCACCAGTAGCCGGTAGCGATGGAGTCGCCGCGTACGTACAGGTGGCCCGGCTGTCCGTCGGCCACCGGACTGCCGGCGTCGTCGAGCAGCTTGCACTCATAGCCGGGTACGACGGTGCCCGAGGTGCCTGGCTTGACCTGGCCTGGACGGTTGGAGATGAAGATGTGCAGGGCCTCGGTCGAGCCGATGCCGTCGATGATGTCGACGCCGAACCTCTCGGTGAAACGCCGGTAGATCTCCACCGGCAGCGCCTCTCCCGCCGAGGCCGCCAGTCGTACCGAGGAGAAGGTGTCGTCAGGCGCGTCGGAGGCGAGCAGGCCCGCGTAGAACGTCGGCCCGGCGAAGAACAGCGTCGGCCGCTCGGCCACCACCCGCGCCACCACCCCCGGCGGCGTGGGCCTGAAGGGGTCGAGCACCGTCGTCGCGCCCACCGACAGCGGGAAGAACAGCGAGTTGCCGATGCCATAGGCGAAGAACAGCCGGGCGACCGAGAAGCACCGGTCCTCCGGCGTGATGCCCAGGACCTGCCGGCCGTAGGTCTCGCAGACGTCCCTGATGGCGCCGTGCCGGTGCATGGCCGCCTTCGGCGCGCCGGTCGTACCCGAGGTGTAGAGCCACAGCGCCGGCGAGTCCGTCCAGGTCTGGTACGGCTCGCCCACCGAACGGCCGGCGTCCACCACGTCCGCCAGCGAGCACACCGGGACGCCGACGTCCGCGTCGGAGGCCGGGACGACGTCGGCCGCCCGCTGGCCCACGTTGCCGGTCAGGACGAGCAGGGCGACCTCGGGCGCGTTGGCCAGCGCCACCCTGACCGCCGGCTCGTACTCGGGCGTCGCCACCACCACGCGGGCCCGCGAGTCGCGGATCAGGGCGCCGAGCTCCACGCCGTTGTACATGGTGGACAGCGGCACCGCGACGCCGCCCATGCGCATGACGGCCAGGATGGTGACGAGCGTCTCGGGGCGGTCGGACATGACGAGCGCCACGCGTTCCTCGGGCCGGACGCCGACCACCCGCAGCCCGGAGGAGAGCTCACCGACATGGGCCGCGAGCTGGGAGTATGTGAGTGTGCCGGCCGAGCCCGCGACCGCGGTGTGCGCACCGCGACCGGCTTCGACCTGACGATCCACGAGATAGAGACTGGCGTTGAACGACTCCGATGACATGGTCGTCCTTACAGGGAGGGAGACACGCCGTACGAGAATCTTCTATACAGAATTGATGCATCGTCAACTACTTGTAGCATTGAATCAGACTCCCGCCTCCAAAGGAGGATAAATGGCCAGGCTGCCCCGCCACCATCAGTCGAGCGCGAGATCGATGCTGCTGACGGTGCTGGGCGAGCATGTGCTGCCCTCCGATGAGCCGGCGTGGACGTCGGCGCTGCTGCACGTGATGGGCGGGCTCGGGGTGGAGGAGAAGTCGGCCAGGCAGGCACTGGCGCGGATGGCCGCCGACGGGTGGATCGTATCGGCGCGGTCCGGGCGGCGGGTGCGATGGTCGCTGACGCGGCGCGGCCGCGAACTGCTGACGGAGGGGGCCGAGCGGATCTACGCGTTCGGCCGCGACCGCGAGCCGTGGGACGGCCGCTGGGTGGTGCTGATCGCGAGCGTGCCGGAGTCCAGGCGCGAGCTACGCCACCGGCTGCGTACCGGTCTGACGTGGGCGGGCTTCGGCAGTCCCGTGCCCGGGGTGTGGGTCAGCCCGCACACCACCCGCGAGGCCGAGGCCAAGCAGGTCGTCGAGGGGCTGGGGCTGGAGGTGGCGGTGTTCTCCTTCAACGGGCCCTACGCGGGGATCGGCTCCGAACGGACGCTGGTGGAGCAGGCCTGGCATCTGGGGGAGCTGGCGGCGCACTATCAGGGGTTCATCCAGGAATTCGCCGGCATGCGGCCCGAGCCGGGCGATCCGGTGCTGCTGGCGCAGGTCCGGCTCGTACACGAGTGGCGGCGCTTCCCGATGCTCGACCCGCGCCTGCCCCTGGAGCTGTCGCCGCCGAACTGGATCGGGGTGCGCGCGGCCAACGTCTTCAACGACCTGCACGGCACCTGGCTGGCGGGCGCGCGGCGGCAGTGGGACGAGCTGCGGAACATGTGACACCTCCCTTGCGGGGCGTCACGATGATGTCAAACGCTGCTCCGCGGGCCATCCGTACAGCGCGAACGGCTCCTCCTCCAGCACCCTGGCGATGGCCTCGGCCGGGTAGCCGATCGTGTCGTCGGGCAGCTGACCGAGTGGCCGCCAAGCGAGCGCGGAGCACTTGTGCGGCTCGGCGTTGTAGGGCTCGCCGGTCCACTTCCTGGCGACGAAGAACAGGCCGACGCGGTCGGGGGCGCGGTGCATGACGTGGGCGAACTCCAGGTCCTCCGGCCGGATGGTGACGCCGACCTCCTCGCGGGCCTCCCTGACGGCCGCGCCGACCACTGACTCACCGGGCTCCAGGTGCCCCGAGGGCAGGTGCCATTGGCCGTCGCCGTAGCCGGTGCCGGCCCGTTTGCCGAGGAGCACCGTGCCGTCACGGACGAGCATCACGTGCACGTCGACGATGGCCCGGAACCGCTCAGGACGCGCCTCCCCGACCGCCTCCTCAACGCCCTTCGGGACCGTCTCGCCGGGGCCTGACGGTGGCTTGCCGGTGTCCTCGGGGCGTCGGTCGAGTGCCTGGGCCCATTTGACGGCGACCGCGGCCACCTGGATCAGCTCGGTGCGCAGCGCCTCGGGGTCCGATTCGGCGAACACCTCCAGAACTTCCTCGCGCAGGATGTGCCGCCAGGTCAGCTCCCCGCGCCGGGCCGCCTCCTCCGTCTCCCGCCGCGCCCGGTCGGCCTCGGCCACCGCGCCCTCGGCCCCGGTGCCGTCGGGTACGGCCTGCATGCCCCACTTGGCGTCCTGCGCCGCCCGCTCGGCCGCCACGTCGCCGAGCACCCCGGCCAGCGACCCCGGCACACCCGCGTCGCCATCGTGCGCCGCCCCGTCGTCATTCCTCGTCATGGACGACGAGTCTGCCCGATCCCCCTGACAGAACCCACCGACGAGAACACCGAGCCGCCGTCACACCGGGCGGTCGTCCTCCTCCTCGGCCGACAGGTCCACCCCCGGCAGGAGCCGCCGCCAGCTCGCGCCGGAATCCTGCTCCAGTACGGCCAGCAGATCGCAGAACGCCTTGAACGTCGCCCGGGGCATCCGGCAGTACCACTCCCCCACCCGCCCGAAGCAGTGGTGCATGAAGGCCACCAGCGCGTCGTCGTCCACGAGGTACCGCCCGTCCTCGCCGGAGGCGTAGACGAACCGGATCTTGGCCAGCGCCACGTACAGCTCCTCGGCCGTCAGCGCCGCCAGCCGGAGCACCGGCCCACCGCTGTTCACCGGCCCGGCGTGATCCATCAGCCCGGGCTCGGCGAAGGCGCGCGCGCCCAGCCGCCGGCGCAGCGGCACGTGGCTGAAAAGCCCGCTGTGCCCGTCCATGAGGAACTCGGGAGTGCCCCCGAACACGAACCCCAGATGCGGCACTCCCCCGATGACGATGCTCAGAATCTGCTCGTAGTTGGCGTCGCGGGCCTGCGGAGAGGCGAGCCTGAACAGGTTGACCAGCTCGTCCAGGAAGACCATCACCCCGCCGTACCCGGCCAGCCGGACGAACCGGCTCATCAGCGCGAGATGGTCGAGCACGGTCGAGTCGCCGATGATCGACCGCACGCCGAGCGCCGACCTGGCCTCCGCCGCGGTCGGGTACTCCGCGCGCAGCCAGCGCAGCGCGGCCGACTTGAGGTGCTCGTCGCCCGTGTCGTGGCCGCGCCAGTACGCCCCGACGACCTGGGCGAAGTCGTGGCCGCCCGGACGCGCCTCCAGATGGGCCAGGCGTTCCCTGATCGCCTCGCCGGGGTCGGTGCCCGCCTGGCGGGCCTCGTCGAGCACGGTGGACAGGAAGCGTTCGACGACGGCGGCCAGCGCGCCGCCGGTGGGTCGGGCGCGGGTGGCCATGCTGCGGGCCAGCTCGGTGTAGAGGGCGCGGGCCTGGCCCTCCTCCGAGTGCAGCCGATGGTCGGCGGTGATGTCGGCGTGCAGGGTGACCAACCGCTTGTCCAACGCCACCGAGCGCGCCAGGTGCAGCAGGAACGTCTTGCCCGCCCCGTGCTCGCCGATGACGAGCCGGACGGCCGAGCCGCCGACCACGACCCGTTCGATGTCGCCGGTCAGAACCGCCAGCTCGGCGGTACGACCGGCCTGGATGTGGCGCTGCCCGATCAGCGGGACCACCCCTGCCCGCAGCGCCTTGAGGAGGGCGTCGCGTTCGCGGGCCCGAACGGTCACTTCAGCATCTCCCCCAGCAGTAGCCGGTCGATCAGGATCGGGTCGTCTCCGTCGAGCAGCGGATCGCCCGCGCTCTCGTAGGCGGCCTCGTTGACGCGGTCCATCGCGCCCTCCGGCAGCAGTTTCCAGGCGTCGGCGAGCATCTCGAACTGACCCCGGGTGAGTTGCGACTGATCGACGGCGGCCAGGGCGCGGACCAGGCCGGAGTGGCGGCTGTCCAGCCCCGCGACCGGGGGCACCGGAGGAGGCGGGGCGGCTGTGGGGGGCGGCTCATCACCGGCGAGCAGTGAATCGAGCAGCGTGCCCACCCTGGCCGTCTCGACGAGCCGGGCGACGGCGCGCCCGTTGGACACCGTCGGGGCGCTGAGGACGGGCACCCCGAAGACGGGCGCTCCCGGAACGACCTGCCGTACGGGCATGTGGAAACCGGACGGGTAAGGCATGTCGGGGCCGGACAGATAGGGCATGTCGCCGCGTGGCGGGGGCACCTGCTGGGCGGGCGCGTGCGGGAAGTACGCCAGCTGGATCGGCGCATGCCGCACCGCGACATATGGGGAGCCCCCCGCACGCCCGGCGGGCTCGGGATCCCGATCCAGCCCCAGCAGCCAGTGGATCCTGGTGAGCAGTTCGGCCTCGGCCGGTGTGAAGTGCCCGTTGGCGCCGGTCACGTCCCTCAGGAACTCCGCCACATAGCCACGCTCGGACCGGTCGATCTCCTGGACGCGAGCGGCCAGACCAGCCAGCGGCACATCCGCCGCGAGCACCCACTCCATATGCGCACGCAGCCGGGCCCGCTCACCGGACGTGAGGCTCAGCACCCGCTCGAGATGCTCGCTCAGCCGACGGTACGCGACCTGACGTGCCTGGTCCCTCGCGTGATCCGGCGGATTCAGCGCGTCCTCGCCCGGAGCTCTAGCGACGGCGGCCAGGTGCAGCAGTACGGTGGCCGCCCGGTACACCTCGGACGCCGCCGCCGTCGGCCCGCCCGGCGCCGCGAACAAGGCCATCACCCCAGCGCCCGGCACCGGACCGCCCAGACGCGGGTCCGGCTCGATCCCCACCCCGGCCCGCCCGAGGATCTGGGCCAGCGCGATGACGTCCTTCCTGGCGGGCTCGGGCGTGGACAGCAGGGCGACGAACTCCTCGGCGGGCACGAGCGCGGTCTCCTGCCCCGCGAGCCCGCCCAGCGCCCACCGCACCGCCCGCCCGGCACCGCCGGAGCCCAGGTCGAGCAGCTCCGCGGGCAGCAGCGCCTGGGCCCGTACGCTCTGCTTCGCGCCGGGCAGCCGGCCCAGGAAGCGGCTGTACGCCTCCAGCTCGGAGCAGCACTCCTCGGCCAGCGCGAACAGCTGCCGGGTGGGCGCGGCGAGCGTCAGCACATCGGGTACGCCGGGCAGCACCGGCGGGGCCCCGGCGAACCCGGAGCTCGCGGGCCGATACTCGAAGGCCAGCTCTTTGGATCCGGGCCGGACGACGAGCCCTTCACCGTGACGTGCCGCGTACCGCCGCTGGAACAGCGCCCCGAACTCCGCCGGACATCGCGTCGCCGGCGCGCCCGGCCGGTAGGCCGGGTGGCCGCGCAGCCAGGCCAGCGCCCAGTCGGCGGGCACCGGTTCGCCCCGCGCGGCCAGCTCCCCCAGCCGGGCCCGCATCGCGAACGCGGCGCCGGTCACCTCGGGCTCGCACAGAGCGGCCAGCAGCTCCGCGAACGGCCCCGCGTGCCGCTGGAAGGCGTCGTGCCGGGAATAGACGCCGAGAAGGCGGCGCACCTCCTCGTGGATGACCGGCAGCTCCTCCTGGGCCGTGGAGCGGTCCAGATGCAGGTCGTGTAGCACGCGACGTTCGAGGCCGTAGAAATAGAGGAAAACGTAGCCGAGGGGTGTCCGCGAATAGCATCGCCCGTCGGCGAGCCAGCTCAGATAGGCGGCCCGGGAGGGCGGCGGGAGGGCGGCGTAGCTGGGCCAGCGGTCGAGCCCCTGACCGTCCCAGTCCGGCTGCGTCATGTCCACCGGCAGTTCAGGGTCGATCAGCGACGGCTCCACCGACATTCCGGACGCGGACGGCAGCTCGGAGCCCACGTAGAGCAGGCCGCCGATGATGTTCAGGCCGGCGAGATGGATGGCGCTGCCGGCGGGCAGCCACGGCCCCTCCGGCGACGCGGGTGAGGCGGCTTTGGCCTGGCCGGATGACGCATGGCGGCCACGCGCGCGGTACACCACCGGCCCTCCTCCACCTCACCACGAAATAGACAGGGATTGCACCCTAACGCCCCCGCCATTGCCCGACATATCGCTCCAGGCCCTCGTTACAATCTTGAATCCCGACCCCGCCGGCCATTTAGCGGACCGGCCGAAAAACCTTTTCTAACCGCCCTGATGACCGGGGTCCGCGGCCATTGGTAATGGAGCTTCCACGACCAGGCGCTTCCCCCGACAAAACGGCTTACACGCCCGCAGCCGGAGGGGCCGCCAACGGTCCCGACGCGCGCCGAGCGCGGCACCGGCTCGCCGCCGACACGCGCCGAGGGGCGGCGCCGACGAGGCCACTGACGGATCGGAGGCGCACGCCGCCCCGGCTCCTGCCGACCGGCCGCTGACACAGGGGCCGCGCCTCCTGCTGACCAGACTGGCACAGGGCCGCGCCGCGCCGCGCCGACTTCTGCCAACCGGCCCAACACGCAGGGCCGTGCCGCGTCGCTCCGGCTTCTGCCGACCGGCCGTACAGCAGGACCGCGCCGCGCGCCACCAAGCTCCTGCCGACCGGCCGTACTGCAAGACCGCGCCGCGCGCCGCCCAGCTCCTGCCGACCGGCCGCCTTTTATAGTGGCCGGGTGACCGACGACCAGCACGGGCTGGCGATGAGCGGCGCGGGCGGTGCCGCCGCCCGCCACTACAACCGGGCGATCGACGAGCTGCTGCACTTCCGCGCCGAGGTCGACATCGAGGCCGCCGCCGCCCTGGCCGAGGCGCCCGACTTCCCGATGGGGCAGGTCCTGACCGCGTACCTCGGGCTGCTGACCACGGAGGTGGAGGACGCGCGTACCGCCAGGCAGCGCTTCGCCGCCTGGCGCGGCCGCGGCGACGCCGCCGCGCTCCTGCCCCGCGAACGCGCGCACGTCGAGGCCGTCCAGGCGCTGCTCGACGGCGACTTCCTGACCTGCGGCAGGCTCCTCGGCGCGATCACCGAGCAGTACCCCCGCGACGCCCTGGCGCTGGCGGCGGGGCACCAGGTCGACTTCTTCACCGGCGACGCCCGCTCGCTGCGCGACAGGATCGGCGGCGCGCTCAACGCCTGGCACGAGGACGACCGGCACTACGGTCATGTGCTCGGGATGTACGCGTTCGGCCTGGAGGAGGCGGGGCACTACGACCGGTCGGAGGATGTGGGGCTGCGGGCGGTCGAGCTGAACGCGCGCGACGTCTGGGGCATCCACGCGGTCGTGCACACCTACGAGATGCAGGGCCGGTTCGGCGACGGCATCCGCTATCTCGACGCCCGGCTCGGCGACTGGTCGACCGGCACGTTCTTCAACGTGCACACCTGGTGGCACTACGCCCTCTACGCGCTGGAGGCCGGCGACACCGGCCGGGCTCTGGCCATCTACGACGCGGCGCTGGCGGGCGGTCAGGGCTCGATGGAACTGCTCGACGCCGCCGCGCTGCTGTGGCGGCTGCTCCTGGAGGGCTCCGGCCAGCACGAACGCTGGCGGGCGCTGGCCGACGCGTGGCCCGCCAAGGTGGCCGAGCCGTTCTACGCCTTCAACGACATGCACGCCGTCATGTCGTACGTGGGCGCGGGCCGGGTCGCGGAGGCCGAGAGGCTCATCGCGAGCCGGGAGACCTACCTGTCCGAATCCCACCCGAACATCACCAACCACGCCATGACCGCCCGCGTCGGCCTGCCGGTCTGCCGGTCGCTGGTCGCCTTCGGCCGGGGCGACCACGACGCGGTCGTGGACCTGCTCTATCCGATCAGGCATCGGGTCAACGAGTTCGGCGGCAGCCACGCGCAGCGGGACGCCGTACAGAAGACGCTCCTGGAGGCGGCACTGCGCGGCGGGCGCCGGGATCTGGCGCGGGTCCTGGTCAGCGAGCGGATCAGCGTGCGGCCGTGCAGCCCGTTCAACTGGCTCAAGCAGGGTGCCCTCGCCGATGCGCTCGGCGACCGCGCGGCGGCCGCGACGGCCCGCCTCCGAGCCGACGAACTGACCCACCGCACCTGACCGAGCACCGCTGTCCGCCTTGTGCGGAACTGTCGGCTCCGCGCAGTAGGGTCTCCACCATGGATCGGCAACTCACCCTGATGGCCGTGCACGCCCACCCCGACGACGAATGCCTGAGCACTGGCGGCGTCTTCGCTCGTTATGCCGACGAGGGCATCCGCACGGTCCTGGTCACCTGCACCAACGGCGAGCAGGGCGACGGGCCCGGCGGCGTCAAGCCCGGCGACCCCGGCCACGTCGCCGAAGAGGTGGCCGAGCGGCGACTGGCGGAGCTGCGCGAGTCGGTGGGTCACCTGGGCATCGACCACCTGGAGCTGCTCGGCTACCGCGACTCCGGCATGGACGGCTGGGACACCAACGCTCACCCCGACGCCTTCGCCAACGTGCCCGTCGACCTGGCCGCCGGCCGGCTCGGCGAGCTGATAAAGCAGTATCGCCCGCAGGTCGTGGTCACCTATGACGAGACCGGCGGCAGTGGCTACAACCACCCCGACCACGTCCAGGCCCATCGCATCACGGTCGCGGCCGTCGAGGCGACCGGCGTCGCCGACAAGCTCTACTACACGGCCCTCCCCCGCTCGGCGATGAAGCGCATGTTCGAGCTCGTCCGCAGCAGCGGCATCGACCTGGGCGACTTCGAGCCCTCCGACGACTTCGGCACCCCCGACGAGCTCGTGACCGCCGTCGTCGACGTCGCCCCCTACGTCGAACGCAAGCTCAAGGCACTGCGAGCGCACGCGAGCCAGGGCGACAACATCTTCCTGTTCCAGATGCCCGAAGAGGCCCAGCAGGCGGCGTTCTCCAGCGAGGCGTTCACCCGGATCGTCAATCGCGTGACGGCGGCACCGGACCAGGAGGACGACCTGTTCGCGGGGCTGCGCTGACCTGAAACCCGCCGATGGGCGGGTTCAACGCCGCTTGTCAGCCGGCTGCGGCCAGGAGCTCAGCGAAACGCTCGGCCGGGGTATCCCGGTCGAGCGTTTCGCGTAGGCGGCCGTTGACTTCGTCGGCGACTGCCGATAATCGGCTCAGGAGGGCGCCGGCAGTTCACCCGACCCCCGGACGATCAGCCGGGTGGGCACCAGTGGTCGCCGGGCGCGGGAGCGGTCGCCGTCCAGGCGCGACAGCACCAGCTCCGCCGCCACCTCCCCGATGGCCGCCGGATCCTGGGCCACGACGGTGAGCGGCGGGTCCAGGACCTCCGCCAGCGGCAGGTCGTCGAACCCCACCAGCGCCACGTCCCGCCGCCCTGCTCGGGCCAGTGCGACCACCGCCCCCATGGAGGCCAGGTTGTTGGCCGCGAACAGAGCCGTGGGCGGGCGGTCGAGGGCGAGCAGGCGCAGGGTGGCCGCGCGGGCCGCCTCCTGGTCGTGGCCCGTCTCCACCAGGGTGCGGTCGAACGGCAGCCCCGCCTGCTCCAGGGCGTCGCGGTAGCCCTGGAAGCGTTCGCGGCGGGTGTAGAGGGTGGCGGGCAGGTCACCGATGAAGCCGATCCGGCGGTGACCGTACCCGATCAGGTGCTCGATGCCGGCCTGCGCGCCGGCCCGGTTGCCGCTGACCACGCTGTCGGCCGTCAGGCCGACGGCCGGGCGGTCGAGGAAGATGATGGGCAGGCCGGCGACCCGCTCCGTACGCAGGTAGCGGTGGTCGCTGCCGGCCGAGGGGACCACGATGAGGGCGCTGACCCGCCGGGCCAGGAAGGTGGCGATCAGGGACTGCTCCAGCTCGGCGGTCTCGCTGGAGGAGCCGACGATGAGGGTCAGGCCGCGGGCCCGGACGGCGTTCTCGATGCCGCCCGCCACCGTGCCGAAGAACGGGTTGCCCATCTCGGGGATGACCAGCCCGATCGCGGCGTCCCTGGCGCCGACCCGCATGTTGCGCGCCATCAGGTTGGGCTGGTAGCCCAGCTTGCGGACCGCGGCCATGACGCGTTCGCGCGTCTCGATGGCCACGGGTCCGTCGTCGTTGAGCACCCGTGAGACGGTCTTGGCGGTGACGCCCACCTCACGGGCCACGTCTGTCATGGTGGGACGCCGCATTTCGCCCATGCTAGAGGCCGATCGCCTCCGCCGCGTCCTTGTCCGTCACGACCGACTTGCCCTCCGACACCTGGAGTGCCCCGGTCATGATGGCGACGACCTCGGCCATGCTGTGGTCGCCCGGCTTGATCTGGGCGACGCGGCGGCCGAGCCGCTGGACGTGGATGCGGTCGGCGATCTCGAAGACGTGCGGCATGTTGTGGCTGATCAGGACGACGGGCATGCCGCGGTCGCGGACCCGCTTGATCATGTCCAGCACCTGCCCAGACTCCTTGACGCCGAGCGCGGCGGTCGGCTCGTCCATGACCACGACGTGGGAGGCCCACGCCACGGCCCTGGCCACGGCCACGCCCTGCCGCTGGCCGCCGGACAGCGACTCGACGGACTGGGTGAGCGAGCGCAGGCCGATCTTCAGGTCGGCCATGTGCTTGGCCGACTCCTCGCGCATCCGCTTCTTGTCGAGCATCCGGAAGATCGCGCCGAGTGGTCCGGGCTTGCGCAGCTCGCGGCCGAGGAACATGTTCGTCGCGATGTCGAGCGAGGCCGCGACGGCGAGCTCCTGGTAGACGGTCTCGATGCCGAGCCGGCGCGCCTCCAGGGGGTCGCGGATGCGGACGGGCTTGCCGTCGAGCAGGATCTCGCCCTCGTCGGGCTGCAGCGCGCCGGTCAGCGCCTTGATCAGGCTGGTCTTGCCGGCGCCGTTGTCGCCGATGACGGCGAGCACCTCGCCGGGCATCAGGTCGAAGTCGGCGCCGTCGAGCGCGACCACGTGGCCGTATCGCTTGACCAGGCCGCGGGCCTGGAGCACGGGGGTCATCGGGTCCTCCTGCGGGAGAGCTGGTCGACGGCGACGGCGAGGATCACCAGGATGCCGGTGATGAGCGTCTGGTAAATCGACGGTACGCCCATGAGCTGCAGGCCGTTACGGAAGACCCCCACGATGAGGGCGCCGATCAGCGTGCCGATCACCAGGCCCCGGCCGCCGAACAGGCTGGTCCCGCCGAGTACGACCGCGGTGATGCTGTCGAGGTTGTCCGTCTGACCGGCCTGCGGGTCGCCCACGCCGGTCCTGGAGACGAGCAGCAGGGCGGCGATGCCGTACACCAGGCCCGCGACTGTGTAGACGCCGATCGTCAGCCGCTGTGTGCGGATGCCGGTCAGCCGCGCGACCTCCTGGCTGTTGCCGAGCGCGTACACGTGACGGCCCCACGCGGTGTACCCCAGCAGGTAGGCGAAGAGCAGGAACAGCAGGATCGTGAGCAGCGACCCGTAGGTGACGTTCGTGCCGCCGACCTTGAAGGTCTGCCCCAGGAAGGTCAGCGCGTTCGGGAGGTCGGTGACCGTCTGGTCCTCGGAGTAGATGTGGGTCAGCGCGAACACCACGTTCAGCATGCCCAGCGTGACGATGAACGGCGGCAGCGAGATCCGCGTCACCAGCAGCCCGTTGGCCAGCCCGAACGCGGCGCAGACGGCGAGTCCGGCGGCGACCGCGAGCAGCGGGGGCAGCCCGCTGCCGACGGCCAGCTTGGTCATCACGATGCCGCCGAACGCCATGATCGCGCCGTTGGACAGGTCGATGCCGGCGGTCAGGATGATGAGCGTCTGGCCGATGGCCAGCGTGCCGACGACCATCACCTGCTGGATGATCAGCGAGAAGTTGCCGCCGGTGAGGAACTGGTCGCTGTTGACCGCGAAGAACACGCAGGCCAGCACGAGCGCGGCCAGCGGTCCCGCCGTCGGTGTGGTGATGATGCGGCGCGGCAGCGTCGCTTCCATGACGGCCATGTCAGCCCCAGCAGTTGGCCAGGCCGAAGGTGGTGTCCTTGGACTCCACTCCCGGGACGGCCTTGTCGGTGATCAGCGTGACGCCGGTGTCGATGTAGCCCTTGGGCTTGGCCCCGCCCTTGGCGAAGTCGGCAACGGCTTTGACGCCGTCCTCGGCCATCTTCAGCGGGTACTGCTGCGAGGTCGCGGCGATCTGCCCGCTCTTGACGGCCTTGACGCCGGTGCAGCCGCCGTCCACCGAGACGATCAGCACATCCTTCTCGCGGCCCTTGGCCTTGAGCGCGGTGTAGGCGCCGAGCGCGGCGGGCTCGTTGATGGTGTAGACGAGGTTGATGTCGGGCGCCTTCTGCAGGCAGTTCTCCATCGCCTCCTGGCCCTTGGACTGGTCACCGCGGGTGTCCTGGGAGCAGGCGATGGACGGGTCGCCGTTGGCGATGCCGAAGCCCTTCAGGAAGCCGTCGTGACGCAGCTGGCCGACCGTGATGCCGGGCGCCAGGTCCAGCGTGGCGATCTTGGCGGTCTTGCCGGCCATGGCGCCCTTGGCGTACTGGCCGATCAGCTCGCCCGCCTTGAGGTTGTCGGTGGCGAACAGCGCGTCGGTGGCGTCCTGCGGGTCCGTCGGCGTGTCCAGCGCGATCACCACGACGCCGGCGTCCCTGGCCTTCTTGATCGCGGGCACGATCGCCTTGGTGTCGTTGGGCGTGATGAGGATGCCCTTCACCCCGGCCGCGACCATGTTCTCAATGGCAGTGAGCTGGGAGGCGTTGTCCCCGTCGAACTTGCCCGCCGCGGTCATCAGCTCCAGGCCCGACGACTTGGCGGCCTGCTGCGCGCCTTCCTTCATCTTGACGAAGAACGGGTTGGTCTCCGTCTTCGTGATCAGCCCGACCTTGTTGGTGCTGGTGGATGCCTTCTGCTCGTTGCCGCCACAGCCGGTGACGAGGAGCGCGGCGGCCAGAAGTCCGGCCGAGAGCCTAGCAATCATAGTGGCTTCCTATCAGGGATGATTCAATGTCATCGTTGACATATGTCAACGTTGACATTCGCCGTGCTGCGATGATGGACTCCCTTTCTAGAAACGTCAATGCCCCCTGGGTGTAACAAATCTGCAAACATGGCTGAAAGGTTGGCCCTGATGATCGCTGTCCTGGGCGAATGCGTCGCGGACGCCTTCGCCGACCGGCGCCCCGGCGAGCTGGAGCTCCGGGTTCTGCCGGGCGGCGGACCCGCCAACACGGCGGTGGCTCTGGCCCGGCTCGGCACCTCGACGCGGTTCCTGGGGCGCGTGTCGGCGGATGTGTTCGGCGAGCTGTTCCGCGAGCACCTCGCCTCCTCCGGGGTGGACCTGTCGGCCTGTGTACCGGCCGCCGAGCCGAGCACGCTGGCGGTGGCCTCACTCGACGAGCGGGGCCAGGCGGCCTACAGCTTCCACGCCGAGGGCACCGCCGACTGGCAGTGGACGGCCGAAGAGCTGGCCGCCGTCGACCCGAGCGGGTGGTCCTGCCTGCACACGGGGTCGCTCGCGCTGGTCAGGCGGCCGGGCAGCGCCGCGGTGGAGTCGTTCGCGGCGGATGCCCGCGCGCACGCGACGGTCTCGATCGATCCGAACGTACGGCCCAGCCTGGCCGGCCGGGACGCCTACCCGGTGGAGCGGTGGTGCGCGGTGGCCGACATCCTCAAGCTCAGCGACGACGACCTGTCCTTCCTGATGCCGGATCAGCCGTTGGAACGTGCCTGCGACACCTGGCACGCGGCCGGTGCCAGGCTCATCGTGATCACCCGGGGCGCGGACGGCGCGCTGGTGTCGCTGGACGGGGAGCGCGCGACGGTACGGGCGCCCCGGGTCGAGGTCGTCGACACCGTGGGGGCCGGTGACTCCTTCACCGCCGGGCTGCTGCACCGGCTGGGCGTGCGGGGGCTGCTCGGCGGCCGGCTGGACGGGCTGGACCTGGAGACGGCCGCCGACGCCGCCGCCTTCGCGGCCCGGGTGGCGGCGCTGACGTGCTCGGTCGCGGGGGCCAACCCGCCGTGGGCGCACCAGCTCAACGAGACCGCCGGGCGGTGACGCCGTACAAGAGTCGGTTCAGGAACCGGCGGGCCAGGTGATCTGCCCGGAGTGGTAGTAGTTCACACCCTGGACGCGCCAGCGCGGCCCCTGCGCGCCGAGCCGCTGCTTGAATGCGGTCCAGTCGTGCTTGGCGTACGGGGACCAGCCCAGCTCGGCGATGGCGGGCAGGCGCGGGAAGGCCATGTACTCGATGTCGGCCGACGTCCTGATCGTCTCGGTCCACAGCGGCGCCTCCACGCCCAGGACCTGCTGCGCCGGCAGGCCGGTCAGGTAGGCGCCCGGGTTCCAGCCGTAGGCGTCCTTGACCTCGATCAGCCCGGCCCAGTCCTGGCCGAGCGGGGTGCGCCGGTTGTACTTCATGTCGAGGTAGGCGCGGCTGGCCGGGGACATGATGACCTTCCGCCCGGCGCCCGCGACGGCGCTGTCGTCCGGCGTGGTGCCCCAGTATTGAGCGACCGTGGAGGGCAGCGGCGTCGCCTTGACGATGTCGTGCCAGCCGATGACGGTCTTGCCGTGCGCGGCGGCGATGGCCTGCGCCCGGTTCATGAACGCGGCGTAGTCGGCCGGCTTGGTGGAGCTGGCCTCGTCGCCGCCGAGGTGCAGGTAGGGGCCGGGGGTGAGTGCGGCCAGCTCGCCGAGCACCTGGTCGAGGAAGGTGTAGGTGAGCTCCTTCGACGTGCACAGCGAGCTGAAGCCGACGTCGGTGCCGGTGTACAGGGGCGGCGCGACGCCGTCGCAGTTCAGCTCGGCGTAGGAGGCCAGGGCGGCGTTCGTGTGGCCGGGCAGGTCGATCTCGGGCACGACCGTGATGTTGCGGGCCGCGGCGTAGGCCACGAGCTCCTGGTACTGGGCCTTGGTGTAGTAGCCGCCCGGATCGCCGCCGACGGCGGTGCTGCCGCCGTAGGTGGCCAGCCGGGGCCAGGAGTCGATGACGATCCGCCAGCCCTGGTCGTCGGACAGGTGCAGGTGCAGGTAGTTGATCTTGTAGAGGGCGATCTGGTCGATGTACCGCTGGACGGCGGCCAGGGGGAAGAAGTGGCGGGCGACGTCGAGCATGGCGCCGCGGTAGGCGTAGCGCGGCGCGTCGGTGATCCGCCCGCCCTGCACGGGCCACGGCCCCGGCTGGACGCTCGCGCTGTCGGCCGCGTACGGCAGCAGCTGCCGCAGCGTCTGCACCCCGTTGAACAGCCCGGCGGCCCCGTTGGCCAGCACGGTGATCCCGGTGGCGGTCACGTCGAGGCGGTAGGCCTCCTCGCCGCCGCTCACGCTGCCCAGCCGCAGCGAGATGCCGCCGGCGGGCGGCGCGACCACGATCGGCACGGGAAAGCCGGTCGAGCGCCGCAGTTGCCGGGCGAGCTGCTCGCCGACGGCGGGGACGTCGCTGTAGAGGCTGGTGGCCGAGGTGATCCGGTAGGTGACTCCGGCGGCGGGCGTCGCGCTGACCGGGGCGGGAACCACCCCGCCGAAGCTCAGGGGCGCGGCGGCGCGCGCGCTCGGGGAGGCGGAGACCGACGTGGCGACGAGCGCCGCCACCAGGATCAGCACTGTGCGCAGGCTCATGGCCTCACCATACGGACGTGATCCGCGCTAGTAAAGAAACTTTCCAAATAACGCTTGCACGCGCTCGGCCAGCGGCCTTCAAGAGCCTCGCAACCACCGCGCCCAACCATCGGAGAGTCACTGAGCGATATCCACTCGGCCGCCAGACGAGGACAGAGATATGCGACGCCTTCTCGGGGTCATCACCCCGTTAGTCATCGGCCTGCTCTCCGCGGGTCTGGTCACCGCCGAGCCCGCGACGGCACAGCCCGCGCGGACGGCCGACACACCGCCCGGCCTGAGCGCCTACTACGGGCAGCGGCTCGCCTGGACCCCCTGCAAGGGGGGTTTCCAGTGCGCGAAGCTCAAGGTGCCGCTCGACTACACCAAGCCGTCGGGCAAACGGATCGAGATCGCCGTGATCAAACTGCCGGCGAAGGGCGGCAAGCGCCTGGGCTCCGTGGTGATCAACTTCGGCGGCCCCGGCGGGTCGGGCGTCGACCTGCTGAGAGGCACCGCGAAGGTGAAGTTCACCGCCGCCCTCCGCTCGCGCTTCGACCTGGTCAGCTTCGATCCGCGCGGTGTGGGCGCCTCCAGCCCCGTGCGCTGCATGCCCACCCAGGTGGCCGACTGGTACCACTCCGTCGACGACACCCCGGACTCGAAGGCCGAGGTGAAGATGTACAACTACGCGCAGCTGCGGCTCGCGCAGGCGTGCCAGGCCAACTCCGGCGCGCTCCTGCCCTTCGTGGGCACGCCGAACGCCGCCCGTGACATGGACGTGCTGCGCGCCGGTCTCGGCGAGTCGCGGATGACCTACCTCGGTTTCTCGTACGGCACCCTGCTCGGCGCCACCTACGCGAACCTGTTCCCGGCCAGGGTGCGCGCGATGGTGCTCGACGGCGCCGAGGACCCCACGACGACGGCGACGGAGTTCGGCGCGGGCCAGCAGGACGGCTTCGGCGTGGCCTTCGAGTCCTTCGCGCGTGACTGCTTCAAGCACAAGGACTGCCCCTTCAAGAAACACACGGTCACCGCGATCACCAAGCAGATGCGCGCCCTGCACGACCGGACCGAGAAGGCGCCGCTGGTCAACACCTACGACGGCAGGCAGGCCACGCAGGCGATCGTGTACACCGGCCTCAACAGCCTCCTGTACGACCAGCGGTCGTGGCCGGCCCTGCGGCAGGCGCTCGGCACGGCGTTCAAGGGCGACGGCACGCTCCTGCTGCAGTACGCCGACCAGTACAACGAGCGCGGCCCCGACGCGACCTACGCCAACATGATGGAGGCGCACGCGGCCATCGACTGCCTCGACCACCCGACCTGGCGGCGAGCGGTGCGCCAGGCCAAGGCGATCAGCTCCGGCAAGGCCGTGGCCAGTGCGTGCGACTTCTGGCCGGTCAGGAGCAAGACGGTCAACCGGGCCATCCACGCCAAGGGCGCGCCGCCCATCCTGGTGGTCGGCACCCTGCGCGACCCGGCCACGCCGTACAAGTGGGCCAAGGCGCTGGCCTCTCAGCTGTCCTCGGGCGTGCTGCTGAGCTTCGACGGCGACGGCCACACCGCCTACGGCACCGGCTCGGCCTGCGTGAACACCTCCGTCGACCGCTATCTGATCACCCGGGTGCCGCCGCGCGACGGGAAGATGTGCCCGAAGATCTGACCCGGCCCCGGTCGTGCGCGACCGGGGTCAGCTCGTGTCGTCGTCGCCCTTGGCCGAGCGGTCCATCGCCGGTTGCACGAACCAGGTCCACACGGCCAGCGCGGCGACGACGACGGCCGTGATCACCGCCACCGTGCTGTGGAACAGGTAGTCGACCACCAGCATGGTGGCCGCGGTCATCGAGACGGCCAGGGCCAGCGCCCCGGCGATGCCGTACAAGTTGGAGCGGCGGACCAGCATCTCCTTCAGGCCCTGGCGGAAGAGCACCCGGTGCTGGGCGGCCGGGGCGATGTAGCAGATCGACGCGATGGCGGCGCTGACCAGTGCCACGTAGAACAGCCGCCGGTCGGCCAGGCTCAGCTTGTCGAACCCCTGCGAGAACGGGACCGTCAGCAGGAACGCGAACAGCACCTGGACTCCGGTCACCGCCACCCGTGCGCTCTGCAGCAGCTCCACGAAGTTGCGATCGGCCCGCTCCTTCTGCGTTTCCCTGTCCGGTTCCATGTGCCTTCATCTACCTAGATCAGGGAATTTCATGCGAAAGTGCGATCTATTCGCGCAGGACCAGCTTCAAGAGAGCAGGCGGGCGGGGGTGATCGGCAGGTCGCGGACGCGGATGCCCGTCGCGTGATAGACCGCGTTGCCGATGGCGGCCGCGGTGCCGACGATGCCGATCTCGCCGATGCCCTTGGTGCCCATCGGGTTGAGGTGCCGGTCGTCCTCCTCGATCCAGGCCGCGTCGATCCGCTCGATGTCCGCGCACACCGGCACGTGGTATTGAGCCAGGTCGTGGTTGCTGAACCCGCCGAACTCGTCGTCGATGACGCTCTCCTCCATCAACGCCATGCCCACGCCCATCGTCATGCCGCCGACGAACTGCGACATTGCCAGCTGCTCGTCGATGATCCGCCCGGCGGCGAAGATGCCCAGCAGGTGCGACACGCGGATCTCGCCGGTGTCCATGTCCACGCGTACCCGGGCGAACTGGGCGCCGAAGGCGTGTCTGGCCAGGTCCTGCTGCGCCTTGATGGCGTCGGTGGTGTCGGCTGCGCCGTGCTTGCCGTCGCGCAGCGCCTCCTCGCAGGCGGCCACCACGGCCGAGCCCCAGGAGGCGGTGCCCATGGAGCCGCCGGCCACCGGGGCGGGGGGCAGATCGCTGTCGCCCAGCTCGATCCGCACCTGGTCGGGCGGGACGCCGAGCGCGGTCGCGGCGATCTTGGTCAGCGCGGTGCGGGCGCCGGTGCCGAGGTCGACGGCGGCCACGCGCACGACATAGCCGCCGTTCTCGACAGTGGCGGTGGCCTGGGACGGGCGCCGGAAGGCCGGGAAGGTGGAGGAGGCGACGCCGGTGCCGATCAGCCAGCGCCCCTGGCGGCGGACGCCCGGCGTCGGGTCGCGCCCCTCCCAGCCGAACCGGCGGGCGCCCTCCAGCAGGCAGGCCACCAGGTTGCGGGAGCTGAACGGCAGGCCGCTCTCCGGCTCGGTCTCCGCGTCGTTGAGCACGCGCAGCTCGACGGGGTCCAGGCCGGTGGCGATGGCCAGCTCGTCCATGGCCGACTCCAGCGCGTACATGCCGGGGCATTCGCCCGGAGCGCGCATCCACGACGGGGTGGCCACGTCCAGCCGGACCAGCCGGTGGGCCGTGCGCAGCGCGGGCGTCTCGTACATGGTGCGGGCCGGGGTGGCGGTCTGCTCGGCGAACTCGACCAGCGTCGAGCTCTGCTCGGCGACCTCGTGCTCGACGGCGGTGAGGCGGCCGTCGGCGTCGGCGCCGAGCCGGACCCGCTGGATCGTCGGCGTCCGGTAGCCGGTGACGTCGAACAGCTGCTGCCGGGTCAGCGCCACCTTCACCGGCCGCCCGACGGCCCGTGCCGCCAGGACGGCGAGCATGGTGCCGGGGCGGATGGTGCCCTTGGACCCGAAGCCGCCGCCGATGTGGCGGCAGACCACGCGCACCCGCTCGGCGGGCAGGCCGAGCGTCTTGGCGATCATGACGCGAGCTGTGGACACGCCCTGCGTCGAGTCGTAGACGGTCAGGTCGCCGTCACCGCTCCAGACGGCGAGCGTGGCGTGCGGCTCCATCGGGTTGTTGTGCACGGCCGGGGTCGTGTACGTCACGTCCACGGTGACGGCCGCCGCGGCCAGCCCGGCCGCCAGGTCGCCCTTCTCGGTGTCGGCCGGGTAGAACGGGTTCACCTTCTCCGGCCGGTAGAGCCCGGGGTGGTCGCCGCGCAGCCGTACGTCGTGCGGGTCCTCCTCGTAGGTGACCCGCACCTCCCGCGCGGCCGCGCGGGCGTTCTCGTAGGTGTCGGCGACGACGGCGGCGACGAACTGCCCCCGGTAGGCGACCTCGCGGCGCTGGAACAGCGCCAGCTCCGGGTCCGCGTCGGGGGCCAGCTCGGGCGGGTCCTCGCTGGACAGTACGGCCAGCACGCCCGGCAGGACGAGCGCCTCCGCCGCGTCGATCGAGGTGATGCGGCCCCTGACGATCCCGGCCTGGACCGGGTAGGCGTAGGTGACGCCCTCGATCGGGTATTCGGCCGAGTAGGTCGCGCGGCCGGTGACCTTGTCGTGCCCCTCGATCCGGGTCATGGTGCCAGCTCCAGCAGGGTGCGGACGATGAGGTTGCGAGCCAGCGGCACCTTGTGCGCGTTGCGCGGCAGCGGGCGGGCCCGCTCCAGCTCGGCCTCGGCGGCCCGGGTGAAGCTCTCCTCGTCCGCCCGGGCGCCGCGCAGCGCCCGCTCGGCGCGCTCGCACCGCCACGGCACGTGCGCCACCGCGCCGAGCGCGATCCGGCAGTCGCGTACGGTCCCGTCCTCCGCGACGTCGAGGGCGGCGGCGATCGACACCAGTGCGAACGCGAACGAGGCGCGCTCGCGGACCTTGCGATAACGGGAGGCGCCCGGTGGCGGGGCGGGCAGGTGCACGGCGGTGACCAGCTCGCCGGGCGCCAGCACGGTGTCGTGCTCGGGCTCGTCCCCGGGCAGCCGGTGCAGCCCCGGCATCGGGATCACCCGGTCGCCGCCGGGCCCGGTGACGTGCACGCGGGCGTCGAGCGCGGCCAGCGCCACCGCCATGTCGGACGGGTGGGTGGCCACGCATGCGGGGGAATGTCCGAGGATGGCGAGGTTGCTGTGGTCGCCGCCGATCGCCGGGCAGCCGGATCCGGGCCGCCGCTTGTTGCACGGCTTGGAGACGTCCTGGAAGTACGAGCAGCGGGTGCGTTGCAGCAGGTTGCCGCCCACGGTCGCCATGTTGCGGATCTGCCCGGACGCCCCGGCCAGCACCGCCCGCGCCAGCATCGGGTAGCGCTCGCGGACCAGCGGATGGGCGCCGAGGTCGCTGTTGCGCACGGCGGCGCCGACGCGCAGCCCGTCGCCGTCGGGCTCGATCCGGTCGAGCGGCAGCCGGCTCACGTCCACCAGGAACTCGGGCTCGGCCACGCCCAGACGCATGAGGTCGACGAGGTTGGTGCCGCCGCCCAGGTACATCGCACCGGGCCGGAACCTGGCCACGGCGTCGGCGGGGTCGCCGGCCCGCGCGTACTCGAAGGGTCTCATCGCGCCACCTCCGCGATCGCGGTGACGATGTTCGGGTAGGCGCCGCACCGGCACAGGTTGCCACTCATCCGCTCGCGGATCTCCTCGGCCGTCAGCGCCGGGTCGGCGGCCATGTCCTCGGTGACGGCGCTCGGACCGCCCTCGGCCAGCATTCCGGCGGCCGAGCAGAGCTGGCCGGGGGTGCAGTAGCCGCATTGGAAGGCGTCGTGCTCGATGAAGGCGGCTTGGAGCGGGTGCGGCCGGTCGCCGTCCGCCAGGCCCTCGACGGTGGTGATGTCCGATCCGTCCTGCGCCACGGCCAGCGCCAGGCAGGCGTTGGCCCGCCGGCCGTCGATCAGCACGGTGCACGCGCCGCACTGGCCGTGATCGCAACCCTTCTTCGAGCCGGTCAGTCCGAGCCGCTCGCGCAGCAGATCCAGCAGCGAGACGCGCGGGTCCACCTCCACGGTCCGCCGCGAACCGTTGACCTGCAGGCTGATCTCCATGGCGCTCGCCTACCCGGTGCGCCCACGGCTCAACCCCACGTCGTCCTCGTTCCCTTGGTCGGCTTTGTTCGGAGAAATACCCGGTGGGAGACTGAAAGGTGACGAAGGGGGACGTCATGATCGAGGTCAAGAGCATCGACAAGCCCGACGAGCGCCGGGACTTCCCGATGGGCCACTTCGAGGTGTGCAACCTGACGGGCCTGAGCTTCGGTGTGGCCACGTTCGAACCCGGATGGCGCTGGTCGGCGTCCATCAAGCCGATCGTCGGCACCGATTCGTGCCAGGTCCATCACAACGGGTTCGTCGTCCGAGGCCGGCTCCGCATCCGGATGGACGACGGCACCGAGGCCGAGATCGGCCCGGGAGAGGTCTTCGTCGCCCCGCCCGGACACGACGCCTGGGTGGTTGGGAACGAGCAGGTAGAGGTGTACGACTTCGCGGGCGGCGCCGCGGAGTACGCCAAGGCACGGAGCGCCTGAGGCCTGCTTTCGCAGCGGGGGTCGCCGGCGCGACCGTAGTCGGCGACCCTCGGCCCTTTCGTTCAGACCGTGATGACGACCTTCCCCACCACGTGACCCTCTTCCTGGTAGCGGACGGCCGCCGGGATCTCCTCGAACGGGTAACCGCGGTCGATGACCGGAGCGATCTCGCCGTCCTCGATGAGCCGGGTCAGCGTGAGCAGATTCTGCCGCTTCTGCCGGCAGGTGACCACGTCCGTCATGACCATTCTCTGGGACACGAACGGCGAGAACGCCACCGCCGCGAACACGTGAGCGGCGGGCTGGAACCATCGGCCGGGCGGTCCGCCGATGGCGACGTAGGTGCCCTTGGGGGTCAGCACCCGGCGGCAGGCCCCTCCTGAACGGCTTCCCGCGATGTCCAGCAGCAGGTCGTAACGCTGTCCGGTCCGGGTGAAGTCCTCCGTCGTGTAGTCGATGACCTCGGTGGCGCCGAGCGACTTGACCAGGTCCACGTTCCGCGCGCCACAGACGGCGGTGACCTCCGCGCCGAGCGCTCGGGCGATCTGCACGGCGAACGTCCCCACCCCGCCCGACGCCCCGTTGACGAGGACCTTGTGCCCGGACTGGAGGCGGCCCTGGTCGCACAGGCCCATCAGGGCGGTGTTGGCCGCCATCGGCACCGCCGCCGCCTGCTCGAAGGACAGGTTCTTCGGTTTCGGCGCCAGGTCGCTCGCCCGGACGCACGCGTATTCGGCGAAGCCGCCCTGGTTGGACTGCGCGAAGACCTCGTCGCCGGGGCTGAACCCCGTCACGTCCTTGCCGACCGCCTCGACCTGCCCCGCCAGATCGGCGCCCAGGATGTGGATCTTCGGCCCGCGCAGCCCGAGGCTGCCGGGCATCAGGCGCGCGATGTACGGCTCGCCTCTCATGTGGTGCCAGTCGTAGGGCTGGATGGAGGTGGCACGGACCCGGACCAGTACCTCGTCGGCGCCGGGCACGGGCTTGTCGATCTCGGTGACGGCCAGGTCGTCGGGTGAGCCGTACGTGCGTAAGACGATCGCCTTCATCGCGGGTGCCTCCGATTCGTACAACGTAAGTCGTACGCCGTAAGGTACTCGTACGGCGTAAGGTGGTCAAGGGGCCGCCGGAGGCGACCGGCGAGCACGAAGGGGGTCAGGCGCTCTCGCGCATCCTGTCGAGACCATCGAGGATCAGATCCAGCCCGAACTCGAACTCGGTCTGGTCGTCGCACCAGCCCAGCGTGGAGTCGGGGTCGTCGTGAGCGATCTCCCGCAGCATGCCGACGAGGTGGGGCAGCTGCTCGGCCATGGCGTCGAGCATGGCCGCGGAATCGTCACCGGCCCCGTCACCCGGATCGAACATCTCCTGGGTGAACCCCAGAGCCCGGCTCCCCAGGGCGTGCAGCGCGTGATGGGCCAGGTCGTTGGAGAAGCCACCGTCTCGCATGAGCCCGATCAGGGCATCGAAGTACCGCACGACCGCCGGACTCACGTCGGTACGGGTCTCGAAGACGCGCGGCGCCCAGGGGTGGCGCAGGAAGACCTGGCGGGCGGTCAGGATCCGCTGCCGCACGGCCGTCTTCCAGGCGGCTCCCTTGGAGGGCATGTCGATCCGGCCGACCGCCTCGTTGATCTCGCCGGCGATGACGCCGACGATGCCGTCGAGGACGTCTTCCTTCTTGGCCACGTGGTAGTAGAGCGACATCGCCTCGGCGCCGAGCTCTTCCGCGAGACGACGCATCGTGAGCGACTCGATGCCGCTTTCGTCGGCGACCTTGATCGCGGCCCGGAGCACCCGATCTCTGCTCAACGGGGTGCGGGGCTCGGTCCTTGGTCCATTCCGCGTGGCCACCTAGATCAACCTCCGCGCCATATCGTACAAGTTGACCTGCTCCCCGTCCTGAAGGGGCGGGGATTCCCGTGCCGCTATGCGGCAGCTCGTGCCGCTTGCGCGGCCTGTGCTGTGGAACGGGGTGCTTGACGTTTCGCGGACCCGGGTGGGTCTCCACGCCCTGAGACGACCAGCCCGGCCGCCTGTCCTTTGCTCTTGATGTTCCTCGCCCCGACGATGTCGGCGTGCTCGCTGTGCCCGCAGGAAGTGCAGGAGAAGATCGCTTGGCTCTTGCGGCTCTTCTCCTCCACCTTCCCGCACACAGGTTCCGGGCACGTCTGGGACGTGTACACAGGATTGATCTTATGGATGACGCAGCCGGTATAGCGCGCCTTCGAGCGAAGGGCGACTCCCAGGCCGTACCAGCCCTTGTCGACAATCGCCGTGTTGAGCCCGGATTTCGCCGCCGCGCCGTTGCGCAGGAACCTGCCCGACCGGTCGGGGTCGGGCTTCGGCTTGACGGCCGCGCTCATCCCCTTCGTGTTCAGGTCTTCGATGACCACATGCCCGTACACACCGGTGAGCCGATGCGCGGCTTGGGCGTTGAAGTCAGCGCGCCGCCACCGGACCCGCCGCATGACCTCACCCATCGCGGCCACGACCCTCTGACGCCGCCTCGATCCCTTCTGCGTGCGGGCGAGCCGGCGTTGCAGCCGTAGATACCGTTCCGCTTCGCCGACCGTCACATACCCCAGGTCGTCCTTGCGGTCCTGTTTCGTCTCCCGCGGCAGCCGCCTGGAGGAGACACCGCCGCTTCCGGCGTGGCGGCGGTCGAAGAACTCCCCGTCCGAGGTCACGGCGGCCGTGACCACCCCCCGGTCCACGCCCACCCATCCAGGGCGGGCGTGTTCCTGCCGCTCGGCGATCCCATCGTCGACCAGGAAACTGATGAACCAGTGCTTGCCGTCCCGGGACACGGTCGCGGACTTGACGCTCCCCCCGAGCGGGCGCGACATCCGAAACCGCGCCCACCCGAACTTGGGCAGGAAGACTCGCCCCCACTTGCGGCCGATCGGCTCCACGGGCAGGTGTCCGGCGGTGGGGAAGCGAAACGAGGGCCGCCACTTCGCCTTCGACTTCCAGCGCACCTTCCATGTGCCATGCTTGCGGCACGCCTGGTCCAGGTCCTTGAGGGTCTGCTGGATCACCTGGGCGGGCGCATCAGCGAGCCAGCCGCAGTACGGGTCCTTCTTCGCCTCGGCGAGCTGCCCGCACTGCTCGGCATAGGTGATCCACCCTCCGCGCCGCCGGTACTCCCGCCGCTGTTCGAGACCGGTGTTCCACACCGCCCGGCAGATCCCGCCCAGCCTTTCGGCGAACGCGGCCTGCCCGGAGTCGAACTCCAAGCGGTACTTCCGGCCCGCAAGCATGCGCAACACCCCCTCTTCCACGGGATGCTCACGTCTCACCGACTCGAACACATTATCATCTGGTCTATGAGCCAGGAAGCGGAATATCGACGAGGCAGACACGTGGTTTCCGCGATGCACGCCCATCTGGTCTTTGTCACCAAATATCGCCGAAACGCCTTCGACGACGCGATGCTGCGCCGCTGCGAAGACATCATGATCGAGGTGCGCGACAGTTTCGAGGCCGAACTCCGCGAGTTCAACAGCGAACACGACCACGTCCACCTGCTCGTCCACTACCCGCCCAAGGTCGCGATCAGCAAACTCGTCAACTCGTTGAAAGGCGTCTCCTCGCACTACCTGCGCAAGGAGTTCACCGGCCGCATCAACCCCGCCACCATGCACGACCCCTTCTGGTCACCCAGCTACCTCGCCGCCTCCTGCGGCGGAGCCCCACTATCGAGGCGCCGCCCCACCTGAGGTTCCAGGTCCACGCACCGGGATGCCCCGCCTGCGGCGGGCCATCCGCAGGGGACTGCATTCATCCCCGGCCTGAAAGCTGAGACTTTCTGCGGACCTTCGGTAAGTTTGGGCCTTGACCGCTGCCAGGTCAGCGTTCGCCGGCGTACTGGCCGGCCAGCTCGGCGCCGATCCGCGCCAGCTCCGCCTGGACCGACCGCGGCTCGACCACCTCGATCATCGCGCCCCAGCCGGCCAGGTTCCTGGCGATGTCCAGCGGGGTCGGCGCGGCGAGGCGGACCCGGACCCGGACCCGGCCGTGGTCGAGCTCGCCGTCGGTGTGGCAGTGCCGCCCGAAGTGGGTGCGCAGCACCGGCACGAACCTGGCCTCGATGATCACGGTCGCCCACGTACGCGAACGCCGCCGCTCCACCTCCCCCACGACCTGCTCCCACGCGTCGGCGAGCGTGAAATCGTCCGGGCGCTCGGCGGGCTGGTCGGTCGGCTCGGCCTCGATGATCCGGTCGATCCGGAAGGTTCGCTGTCCTCGTTCGGTCCCGGCGATCAGGTACCAGATGTCGTCCTTATCGACCAGGCCCCACGGGTCGATCAGCCGTTCGGTCCGCTCGCGGGCGCTGCCGGCGTAGGTCAGTCGGACCTTCCGCCGGCGGACCACGGCGGCCTGGAGCAGGTCGACCAGCTCGGGGCGGCGGCGATCACGCTCGCCCCATCGGGTGGGGTCGATCATCGTCGCGGCGGCGGCGGCCTCGGCGTCGGCCCGGAAGGTCTGCGGCAGCGCCCGTACGAGCTTGCGCAGCGCCGCCTTCGCCTCACCCGAGACGGCCGCGGCCGGTCCGACGAGCAGGAACAGCGCCTGCGCCTCGATCGCCGACAGGCCACTGAGATCGGTACGGGCGCCGCCGACGAGCGACCAGCCGCCGCCGCGTCCGGCCTGCGGATAGACCGGGATGCCCGCCGCGGACAGCGCCTCCAGATCGCGGCGGGCGGTGGCGACGGACACCTCGAGCTCGTCGGCCAGCTCGGCGGCGGTCACCCGGCCACGGCTCTGCATGAGCAGGAGGGCCGCGACGAGCCGGTCAGCGCGCATGTCCCCATCTTCGCCAAGAAAGTGGTCAATTGGTGAGCACTTTAGCTTGGAGGATGGCCATAGACACCGACCGAACGTAAGGAACACCCCATGTTGCGTGGACTCACCACCGTCAGCTTCTTCGCCGACGACGTCCCGGCCGCCCGGGACTGGTACACCGAACTGCTCGGCATCGAGCCGTACTTCGCGCGCCCGGTCGAGGGGCCGCCCGCCTACGTCGAGTTCCGCCTCGGCGACTACCAGCACGAGCTCGGCATCGTCGACCGCCGATTCGCCCCGCACAGCCGGGCCGACCAGGCCAGCGGCGCGGTGATCTACTGGCACGTGGACGACGTCGAGGCCGCCTTCGAGCGGCTGCTGTCCCTGGGCGCCACCGCGCACGACAAGCCGGTCGAGCGGGGGCCGGGATTCGTCACCGCGTCCGTGGTCGACCCCTTCGGGAACATCCTCGGCGTGATGTACAACGAGCACTACCTGGAGATCTTGGCTCCGCGACCTACGGGGTCCATCTGATGCTGGGATTGATGCCGCCCGTCCAGTTGAAGGTGGCCATGTTGTCCCACTGGTCGCCGGTGCCGTTGATGTTGGCCGGGTCCCAGCCGTTGCCGGAGATGGCGTACCAGGTCGGCTCCCAGTAGAAGACGCCGATCGCGCCCGCGCCGCGCGCCGTGTTCTGGACCGCGGCGAACTCGTTCGCCTGCCCCGCCCAGGTGGCCGGGTAGCCCGAGCACGGCGCCGAGCCGGTCACCACGTTCCCCTCGCTGTCGGCGTTGGCCGCGGTGAACGGGTAGGCGGTCTCCGCCACGATGACCGGCTTGCCGTACCGGGACCTCGCGTCGTTGATCACCGTGGACAGGGTGGACAGCGGGCCGTGCCACATGCAGTAGTAGGACAGGGCGGTGATGTCCCACGGCACGCCCTTGGCCTTGATCCCGTCGTAGAACCAGCGGGCGTTGGCGAGACTGTCGGCGTCGGCGGTGTGGATGATCACCTGGGTGCCGCCGTTGCACGCCTTGGTGGCGTTGTACCCGGCCTTGAGCAGCAGGCTCAGATTGGTGAAGTCGTTGTTGATCACCTTGCCGTCGTTCCAGAGCATCCCGACGTTGATCTCGTTGCCGATCTGCACGCTGTCGGGCGTGGTGCCCTGCGCCTTCAGGCTGTTGCAGACGTCGTAGGTGTAGTTGTAGACGTCCGTCTGGAGCTGGCCGATGCCGTGACTCGCCCACGCCGCCGGCTTGAACTGCTTGCCCGGGTCGGCCCAGGTGTCCGAATAGTGGAAGTCGATCATCAGGCCGAGGCCCTTGGCCTTGACCGTCCTGGCGTAGGCCAGGACCTTCGCCTTGTTGTTGTAGCCGCTCGCCGGGTTGTTCCAGACGCGTAAGCGGACGTAGTTGACGCCGACGCCGGCGAGGATGTCCAGTGGGTCGGCGGCTGTCCCGGCGGCGTTGTAGTACTTGGCCCCGAGGTCCAGGCTCCGCTGGACCGACGAGACGTCGGCGCCGCGCATGGTCAGCGTGGCGGCCGAGGCGGGGGCGGGGTTCACGAGTGCGACGGCGAGCAGTGTCGCCAGTGCGAGGAGGAGCGTGCCCCCGATCCTCCAGGGGCGGTTCAGGTGGTTGACGGCCATCCCGATCTCCTTGCTCAAGAAATGGGTGGGCTCCTCTGTGAACGTTCACAGAGGCTCTTGAGCGCCTCTCTGTGAACGTTCACAGACCCTCTTGAGCATGAGAATAAAGAAGGATCTCCCGCCGGGGAAGAGTGGTTTCCCGGGAATTCAGCCCTCGAAGAAGGTCAGCTGGACTCCGGAGACCGTGCGCTGGACGGCGGCGAACCCGTCCAGCTGGGCGCGCTCGCTCCCGGCCTCGGCCAGCCGCTCATGTACGGCCTCGCTCAGATAGACGCGACCGGGCCCGCCGAGATCCTGCGCCATCTTGGAGGCGAGATTCACCGGCGCGCCCGCGATATCCCACCCACCACCCGGCGTCTCACCCGCCAGCACCGGCCCGGCGGCCACCCCGATCCGGCAGACGATCTCGTACTCGGCCAGGCCCGCGCGCAAGCCCTGGGCGAAGCGTACGGCCGGCGCGGCCTCCTCGAACAGGTAGAGAGCCAGAGGTCCAGCGATCTTGATCTCCACGGCACCCCGCGCGGGCATGAGCCGGAGCCCCGTCTCCCTGAGCACGGCCGACAGGGCCAGCCCTCTCAGCAGCCCGAGCTCAGGCGTCTCGGCCGGGGCGACGCTCCGCTCGACCAGGACCACAGTCCGGTCCTGGAGATGCTCGGCGGCCAGCCGCCGGGCCAGCTCGACGTCCTCGGGACGGCGCTCCAACCTCAGCAGGTCGGCGTAGAAGGCCGCGGAGTAGGGAATCGGGTAACGCAGATCCTCGGCGACCGGCCGCACATCCTCCGGACGGGGGCCGTCGAGCACCTGATGGACGGCGCCGACCAGGCTCTCGGGGCCGTCCTTGCGGCGCAGGACGAAGGCGTGGTCAGGCGGCAGCCGGTCGACGACCGCCCCCGTCACCACGAGCCCCCCGCCTTCGGTGTGGTTCTCCGCGATGTCCTCGATCGCGTCCGCCTCCGCGCCGTACAGCCCACCGGCCAGGCCGTAGAAACTCCCGCAGTGCGCACCGATGCCGATCCGTACGCGGCAAGAGCGTTCGATCTCGTCCTGGACCTTCAGCAGGGCCGACAGCAGCACCCCCGCGTCCGCCGATTCCGGATGGAACATCTGGGCGTTGTCCGCCGCCCACACACCCACCGCCTCGCCGCCGATGGCCCTGGTGCGGGCGTGCAGGATCCGCTTGGGCCGGTCGATGAGCGCCAGCACCTCCAGCAGCCCCAGCCGCTGGCTGAGCTTCGTCAGCCCGGCCGAGTCGGACACCACGTTGTAACCGCGGACCGCGAATCGGCCCAGCAGCCGCCGCGCGTCCTCGTGGCTTTGACCGGTGTCACGCCACTGCTGGATCAGCGCCAGCGGCAGACCGGCCGCGGAGCGCGGCTCGGTGTCGAAGGTGCTCGGGATGTACGCGCCCGTGGGGGGTTCGGAAGCCACCCGACCACCGTATATCACTCAGCGCACTTGTATAAACGCTCTCTGTGACGGCCCCGCGCGGCCGAGGAGGCGCTGGCGCGAGCGGGCGCCAGGGGCGACAGCCGCGCCGCCAACCAGCGGCGGCGGTCTCTGGAGGACGCCGCCGCACCCGTCTCAGCCTCCGGCCAGCGGGACAAGCTTGACGAACGAGATCACCGGATCCGCGGTCAGGTCGATCGACTCGTCCAGATCCTCGATCTGACGATCACCGACCAGCAGGATGAACCCGTTGCGCACGAACGCCCGCTCGGCGATGTCCGCCTGACGCTCCCAGTCGATCCGCCGCGCCGCGCGCATCCGGTAGCCGTTCAGCTCGACCTCGGCGTCGTCCGGCTTGACCAGCCCGTTGAACCTGGGCGAGGGCGCCGCGTTGTACCGGGCGACCTCCTCGCGCACGCGCAGCCGCAGTAGCTCACGAGCGGTGATCCGGTCCGGCAGGCCGGGCAGCGTGAACTCCTCCAGCGGCCGGCCACTCGCGCTCTCATCACGGAAGGTGACCTGAGCCATCGATGATCTCCTGTGGCAGTGGGATGACCCTTGACTACCAGCCGCCTCCGACAAACTGGCCTGCGGCGAATTCTGTCGGACGGCTTCGGCATGATCCAGGCATGCGCGAACTCACCGTCGACGAGACGGTCGCGGCCGCCTTCGCGTCCGCGAGCTGGATCATGGAGGCGATCGTCCAGGAGCTTGAGCTGGAGGGACGGTCATACTCCTGGCTCTGGCCGGATGACCGGGACGAACGGGGTGCCGAGAAACTGCGGCGCCAGGCCCGGAATGTCCGGCAGGAGCGGGTGGCACGGCTGCGCCACACCGAGGGAACCGACCGCCGGGCCGCTGTGATCTACCTGGCTCAACCCGGGCTGGACGAATACTACGAGGAGCTGGAGCTGGCCTTGTCCGGCTCCGACGGCTGGACCGCAACCGGCGTGACCGCGCTGCTCTCGGTCGTGGGCAGCCGGGAGCTTCAATACTGGGACGTCACCTGGGTGTGCCAGGTCGTGAACCTGGTGCTGGAAATCGACATCGCCGAGCGGCAATCCCTGCGCGAGTCAGTCACCCGGCTGATCGAGGCCATGGCCCACGTCCCGCTACCTGCCGATGACCGACGACGTCTGCACCGCCGGATCACGCTGGCCCTGCCCGGCGACCCGACGACGCTGCCGCTGTCGGCACTGGTACGCGCCGACGCCTGGGCCTCGTCCGTACGCGATCATCTTGGGGACGCGCCCGCACCCCACCTGGTCAAGCTGGTCGAGCATCTGTGCGAGGTACATACGCCGCGGCCCACCCAGACGTGGCGCGCCCGCTGCCTGACCCTGCTGGAGCCCGCCGGTGCGCGGGAGTTCGTGCGGTTCGCGCTGGCGGCCTTCATCCGCGAGGTGTCCGACGACGGCAACCGGCGGATGGTGTCCGAGGCGAACACGGATGTGGCCCGCGGGACCATCTGGGCGGCGACGCTGGCCCGGGTCGACGATCTGGCGGCCACTCTGACCTGGTTGGCCGTCCATCTGGGTGGTGACCGCGCCCGATTCACGCAGGATCTGGTGGTCGCCGGTGCCGCGATCAACGCGCTCGGCGAGGGCGACGACCCGCAGCCGCTCTGGCGGCTCCAGACCTCGATCAAGCACCGGGCGCTGCGCAAGCAGGTCGACACCGCGCTCGCCACGGCCGCCGGACACGCCGGGATCACACCGGCCCAGCTGCTGGAGCGGGGTGTGCCGGCCCACGGACTCGCCACCGACGGGACCCGCTCGTGGCGGCTTCTACTTCCCTCGGTTCGCCGCCCACATCGTCGACCACGCGCGGCTGTACGCGCTGCTCAAGGAGCGCGGCTGGCAGACGCTCTGGCTGCGCGCCTTCCACGGCGAGCAGGAAGCCGTGGCCAAGAAGGAACTGGCGGAGGGCGCCTGGCGGGTCCGCTTCCGCTACGAGACCGCCGCGGTGGCCGACCACGAGGTGACCCTGGCCGCCACCGATCAGGTCCGCTTCGACCGGCGTGAGGGGCGCGCCTGGCGGGAGACGCCGCTGGCGCTGGTTCCGCCGCTGGTGTTCAGCGAGGCGATGCGGGACGTGGACCTGTTCATCGCGGTCACCTCGATCGCCGCCGACCCGGATTGGATCGACCGGGGCGAGGACGGTTTCAGCGGCCAGGAGCGATTCGGCGACGGAGAACGTTTCGGTGGGTATGTGCGGGAGGCCGCCTTCGGCGCGCTGCCGCCGTCGGCCGAGGTCCGCCGCGACGCGCTGGCCCGAATCCTCCCCCGTACGGCGATCGCCGACCGCTGCACGCTCACCGACCGCTACCTGGTCGTCCGCGGCGTCCTGCGCACCTACCGGATCCACCTGGGCAGCGGCAACATCCTCATGAGCCCCGGCGACGTCTACCTGTGCATCGTCACAGCCCGTAAGCGGGACGCCAAGCTGTTCCTGCCCTTCGAGGAGGACGGCCGCCTGGCTCTCATCCTCAGCAAAGCCTTCCTGCTCGCCCAAGACAGCAAGATCACCGACGAGACCATCCTCCAGCAGATCCGCCGGGAAGACGCCCCTTGATGATCGCGGCCGACGAAACCGGCCGACCCCAAAAAGCTATGGGACAAAAATATACGAGCTCGTAATGTATGGCTCCAAACAAATTCGCTATCCTGACGAACATGACGTCTGACCATTCAGCGGAGTCCGACCTCCAGCAGGCACCGCTCCCCTATCTGGTGTCGATCGCGGGAAACGTGCTGAACAGCCGTTGGAACGCTCTGTTGAGCCAGGAGCACGGCGTGTCCGTCGCGGGGATGAACGTGCTGCTGGCCCTGAGCCGCGGGTCGGGCACCCACAGCGAGATCGCCCGGCGCTGCCGGGTGCACGTCTCCACCCTGACCGGAATCGTGGACACGCTCGCCCGCGATCACCTCGTGGACCGCCTACGGGACACCGTGGACCGCAGAAAGGTCCTGCTGGCGCTCACGCCGCGCGGCAAGAAGATCACCGAGCGCGTGGGGAACGTCCTGAGCGAGGCGCCCCCGCTCACCCCCAGCCTGGCGGACCCCGAGCACGAGGCGATCATCCGCGCGTTCCTCATCGACACGATCGAATTCGACGAACGGGAGGCCACTCGTGCCCGGATCGCAGACACAGAGAGCGGCGAAGGTCGGTGACTCCGCCGTCGCCATCGACGCCCTGGTCAAGAGATATCCCGGGGCTCCGGCGAACGCCGTCGACGAGCTCTTCCTCGAGGTCCGCCCAGGAGAGATCTTCGGCCTGTTAGGCCCCAACGGTGCGGGCAAGAGCACCACGATCGGCATCCTCACCACCCGCGTCATCCCCACCGGCGGCACGGCCACCATCCTGGGCGTGGACGTCGTGGCCCGCCCCGTGGCGGCGCGCCGGCTCCTGGGCGTCGTGCCCCAGGTCAACAACCTCGACCGCTCCCTCAACGCCTGGCAGAACCTCCTCTTCCACGCCGCCTACCACGGCGTACCGCGAGCGGTCAGCAAGAGCCGGGCCACCGAGCTCATGGAGTCCTTCGGGCTCGCCGGGCGGGGCCGCGACAGCGTCAACACCTATTCGGGCGGCATGGCCCAGCGCCTGCTGATCGCCCGAGCCCTGATGCACGACCCTCGCGTGCTGTTCCTCGACGAGCCGACGACCGGGCTCGACCCGCAGGCGCGGCTCTTCGTGTGGGACCGGATCCGCGAGCTGCGCGCCGCGGGGGTGACGGTCGTCCTGACCACGCACGACATGGACGAGGCCGCCGACCTGTCGGACCGGGTCGGCATCATCGACCACGGCAAGCTGCTCGCGCTCGGCACGGTCCACGCGCTCACGCGCGGTCTGGAGGGGAAGAGCATGCTGGACATCACCATCGCGCAGGTCCCCGGGCCGGCCGCCCGGGAGCTGCCGGACGTCCTAGCGTCGCAGGGCGCCCAGGAGCCGCCGGGTGCCCGGGAGCTGCTGGACGTCCTGGCCGATGTCGACGGCGTCGAACGCGTTGAACGCGTGGAGTCCGCACCCGCCGAGCCAGCCATGAGCGAGACGCGTTTCCGGCTCTACGTGAGCCAGGATCCCGCCGCCGTGCTCGGACCGGTGGCGCAGCTGCTGGCCAAGCGCGACTGTCCCATCACCAACGTCCAGATCGGCGAGCCGAGCCTGGAGGACGTCTTCATCACCCTCACGGGGAGGAGCCTGCGATGAGCGTGTCCGCCCAGACGGCCGTCCGCAGGGGCGTCAGCCCGTTGCGCGTGGTTCTCGCGATCCTGTGGCGCGATGCCGTCGTGACGTGGCGCGACATCACCTCGGTGCTCGCCCAGGTCGTACTCCAGCCACTCGTCATGCTCTTCATCTTCGTCGGCGTGCTCGGCCGCCTGGCCTACGTCGACCCCTCCTACAACGACGTGCTGCTTCCCGGCGTGGTCGCGATGAGCGGCTTCGTGGCGGCGCTCCAGGCCGTCGCCCTGCCGCTGATGATGGAGTTCGGCTACACGAAGGAGATCGAGGATCGCCTGCTGGCGCCGGTCTCGATCTCCCTGGTCGGCCTGGAGAAGGTGCTGGCGGCGGCGCTGCGCGCGCTGTTCGCCGCCGCGGTCACGCTGCCCGCCGGCATGCTGATCATCCAGGACGCGACGTTCCGGGTCGACGGCCTTCCGCTGCTCGTGCTGTCGGTCCTGCTCGGTGGCTGGGCGGCCGGGGCAATCGGGCTGATCATCGGTACGCTGCTGCCGCCCGGCAAGGTCGGCATCATGTTCGCCCTCATCATCGCGCCGATGCTGTTCACCGGCGGCACCCAATACCCGTGGCCCTCGCTCGGCAAGCTGCCCTGGTTCCACGTCCTGACGGCGCTCAATCCGATGACGTACTCGAGCGAGGGAGTACGGGCGGCACTGGAGCCGCAGGTGCCGCACATCGAGCCGTGGATCTCGATCGCCGTGCTCACCGGCTTCTGCGTGGCGCTGACCGCCGTCGGGATGGTGAGCTTCCGCCGCCGGTCGCTGACCTGAGAACGCCGCCATGACCTCCCCTCTCGGGAAGCCGCGGCCCGACGGGATGACGTTTACGTCGTGAGCGGCGCGGGCACCGATGGCGAGGGTGATCAGATGCCTGGCAGATACACACGCTCCACGGACGTACGGGGCATTCTGCTGCGCGTGTGGCCGGCCGTGCTGGCGATCGCGCTGGCCTTCGGAAGAGGCTATCTCGACGCCTACGGCCCAGCAGGCTGGGTCGGGGTCGTCCTGGCGATCATCGGTTTCTTCGTGGCGGTGGCACCGATCGGCCTGGCGTTCTTCAGGTGCACCCGGGTGTTACTGAGCCTCGCGATGGGCATGGCGCTGATCTACTGTCTCAATCTGGCCCACGAGGCCGTGGCGCGGCAGGCGCTGGCCCAGCGCGGCCAGGTGAGCGAGTGCCTGGTACGCCAGGAGACCCCGCAACAGCGCACCGTCACCGACACCCACTACCAGCCCGGCACCTCCCCCGGCGACCCGGGCACCACATGGACGTCCACGCGCAGCGAGACCTACTACGACTACCGCCTGGGCTGCTCACAGGGCGGTCCGGACTCGATGACGACTCGCATCTCCGTGGCGCGGCCGGGCACCACCATCGCGGTCCTCTGGGATCCCACCGGACGAATCGACCCACGCCCGGCCGCGCCCGGCGACACCCCGGCCGAGGACTTCCGCGCCGCCGGGCTGGCGGGCGGAGCAGGCGTCCTGCTGGCCCTCCTAGACGCCGTGCTCGACGCCACCGGCTTCCATCTCAGACTTCCCCGCCGGCTCACCGCGCGCCGCTTCTGGCGACGCCGCTGATCGATGTCGCTGGTCGATGTCGCTGGTCGATGTCGCTGGTCGATGTCGCTGGTCGATGTCGCTGGTCGATGTCGCTGGTCGATGTCGCTGGTCGATGTCGCTGGTCGATG
>NZ_JBITKE010000007.1:0-117653 GCF_044460705.1 Nonomuraea sp. NPDC050022 | reverse complement strand
TGGCGCTGGTCGATGGCGCTGATAAACGCCGCTGATCGACGCCGGGAACCGCTCCACCCAGGCGCAGGGGCACTGCCTTCGTGACAGCCCATCCCCCGTTGTGTGATGAAACGATGACAACGCGGTTGACCTCCGGAATCGTCTGCTTGCCTGATGGTCATGCAAGCGACTCCCTTTTTCTCCGCTGGCCGTACCGGAGCGTTCCTGGCCGTGGCCGTCGCCGTCGGGGCCACGCTCGCGGGTTGCGGCGCCTCCACCGCCTCCACCAGCGATGGGCAGCAGACCGGTCAGCCCGCGACCGGCGTCAGGGTCTTGTGGATGGGTGACTCCATCGCGGGCGCGCAGGCCCCAGCCCTGGAGGCGGCGCTGAAGGCCGGCGGTGTGGCGTTCAAGAACGCCACTTCCGACGGCGGCGGCAACATCGTCGCCGGTGACCATCCGGTGACGGCCATGGGGGCCAAGGACACCTGGAAGACCCTCAAGGCGAACCTCGCCTCCTTCCGGCCGACGGTGATCGCGTACCAGATCACCAGCTACGACTGGGGCGCCGCCAGCCAGCAGCTGTCGGCCTACCAGAAGCTCGCCCGAACGGCCGAGGACGCCGGCGCCCGGCTCGTACTGGTGTCCGCCCCGCCGTTCAAGATCGACGATTTCTTCAAGCCGCACGAGAACGCGATCAAGACCGCGCCCACGATGGCCGCCAAGGCCGCTCACGCAAGCTACCTGGACGCCTCCGAGCTGTGGGGCAGCGACTACGCCGCCGGCAAGGCCCAGCGCGCCAAGGACGGCATCCACTCCTGCCAGCAGGGGTCGGCGGCCTTCGCCACCTGGTTCGCCAAGCGGCTCGGCGAGCTGGCCGGCTTCACCCCGGCCGCCCCCAGCGTCTGGGCCACCGGGCCGTGGACCGGCGACGAGCGCTTCGCCAAACTCGGCTGCGGCTGATGGTGCCGATTCCTCGCGGCGAGAGGTTGATGGTTTCAGCCCCTCGACGCGCGCACATCGGCGCGCTTGACGGGCTGCGCGGGCTCGCTGTCACCGCGGTCCTGCTGTTTCACGCCGGCCAGATGCGCGGCGGGTTCCTGGGCGTCGACCTGTTCTTCGCCCTGTCCGGCTTTCTGATCACCGGCCTGCTGCTGGAGGAGCTCGGCAGCGGCGGCCGGCTCAACCTGATGGCCTTCTGGGGACGCCGGGCCCGCCGTCTCCTGCCCGCGCTGACCGTCATGGTCACGGTGACGCTACCGCTGGCCTGGGCGTTCGCCAGGCCGGACATGCTGAGGTTCGCCCTCCAGGACGCGCCATGGGTGGCCGCCCAGAGCGTGAACTGGCACTATATCCACGAGCAGCTCGGATACTGGGATGCCGCCGGCACCCGCCCGTTCGCCCATCTGTGGAGCATCGGCGTCGAATGGCAGTTCTACCTGGCCTGGCCGCTGATGGTGGCATTGGCCGGAAAAGGGCTCGGCGGGCAGCGGCGAGTCGCGCTCGTAGCGGTCGCCGGTGCGCTCATCTCGCTCCTGCTCATGATCAAGCTTGGGGCGGCCGTGGACACCACCCGCGCCTACGAGGGCACCGACACCCGGGCCTTCTCTCTCCTGCTCGGCGCGGCCGCCGCCACGGCACCCGTCCGAGACGCCGTGGCCGGGCTGCCGCGCCTGGCCGTGGACGCGATCTGTGTCCCGCTGCTGTGCGGGCTGTCCGTCTCATGGCTGCTGACCGATGGGGAAGAGGCCCCGGGCCTGTTCCAGGGCGGGATGTTCGCGCACTCCCTGGGCAGCGCCGTGCTGATCGCGCTCCTGGCCCGTACACCGGACGGTCTGGTGGGCAGGGTGGTCGGCAGCGCCGTACCGAGGCGGCTGGGCGAGCTGTCCTACAGCCTGTACCTGTGGCACTGGCCGGTCTATCTGCTGCTGCCCCGGCCGGTGGCCGGGCTCGACGGCTGGGGCTGGACGATCGCCGCGGTGGGACTGTCGCTGCTGGCCGCGCTAGTCTCGAAGGCCGTGGTCGAGGATCCGGTACGACTGCGCGCCCGGTGGGCCACCGGGCGGCGCGGATGGGCGGCGCTGGCCGTCGCGGGGGTGATGGCGGTGGGGCTGTGGGCGGCGATACCGCGGCCGCGACCCGGTGCCGGGACGGTCGATGTGAGCATGCTGAACCAGCCGTAGCCGGAGAGACCATGCCGAAGAACGAGAGCGAACACATGCCGGAGGTGCTCCGACGGATGGCGCCTGTCATGCCGCGGGCGCTGTGCCGGGTGGCGACCGGCCTGCCGGGGACGCTGTGCCGCGTGGCGGCTGGTCTGATCACGTTGGCGGCGCTGGCGGGCTGCGGGATCACCGACACCGGCGCACTCCCCGCCGGTCAGCCGGCCCAAGGTGGCCTGACCGAGAACAGCAGCCGCCTGCTGCGGGTGTACTTCGTCACGCCTGAGGGCACCTGGCCGGTCTCCCGGCCGGCATCGGACGGAGACCGGTTGCGACAGGCCATGGACGCGCTGCTCGCCGGCCCCACAGCGGCCGAGCGGGCCCGAGGGCTGATCACGCGGCTGCCGTCGGTGACTCGGCCGATCCGGGCCAGTACGACCAAGGGCCGGGTGCAGTTGCGTTTACCGTGGCTGGTGCGCGACCTGCGGCCGGTGGCGGTGAGCCAGCTGGTGTGTACGGCCGCCGCGTCCCCGGGCATCGGCGCCGACCCCGTCGTCGAGGTGTTCGAGCCCGGCATGGCGGGCGACCCCTGGCCGGTCAGGTGCGATGAGAGCGGGTCGGCCATCCCGGCCAAACAGGGAGCCCCTTCGTGACCCGCGTACTACTGATCGAAGACGACCCGGCCGTGCGCCGGGGCGTGAGCCTCGGCCTGCGTCACCGAGGCCACGAAACCCTGCTGGTGGCGACCGGCGAGGACGGGCTGGCCGAACTCATCGCGAGCGCTCCCGAGGTCGTACTGCTCGACCTCATGCTCCCCGGCATGAGCGGCCTGGAGACATGCCGCCGCATCCGCGCCTTCAGCCAGGTGCCCATCGTGATCCTTTCCGCGCGCGACGATGACGTGGACGTCGTCGTGGGCCTGGAAGCCGGCGCCGACGACTACGTGATCAAGCCTGCCAGCAGCGAGGTCATCGAAGCCCGCATGCGCGCGGTGCTGCGCCGTACCACCCAGCCCGCCTCCCCCGGCCAGGCCGCCCGCACCATCCACGGCGACCTGCTCGTCGACCGGGTCGCCTTACGCGTGCTCAAGCACGACGCGCAACTCGCACTGGCGCCGACAGAGCTGAAGCTGCTGCTGTTCCTGTCCGCCGCGCCCGAACAGACCTTCAGCCGCCAGCAACTCCTGGAGCTGGTCTGGGAACACAGCTTCCACGGCGACTACCGGCTGGTCGACGCGTGCGTGATGCGGTTGCGCGCCAAGATTGAGGACGACCCGCGCGACCCCCGCTACATCCAGACCGTGCGCGGCTTCGGCTACCGGTTCGGGCCGCTGTGATCCGCAGCGTGCTCGGCCGCTGGGTGATTCACCCCGTACGCGGCCTCGGCCGGTGGTCGGGGGCTGTGATCCGCCCGCCCCTCGCCCGAGGTCTGCGGGCCCAGCTGGTCCTGGTGTTCCTGCTGGTCTCGGCGCTCAGTGCGCTGACCGCCGCCGCGTTGACCTTCCGGCAGGGCCGTACCGCGATCGTGGAGCGGGTCCAGGCCGACGCCCTGCAGGAGCTCCGCGCCCACCTCACCGCCCGGACGCCCGACCTGCCCGCAGACCCCGCCGAGGCGGACCTGCGTACGCTGGCGCTGCAACTGGACCGCGCGGCGGGCACGCGCGGCTGGCGCACCGCCCTGTCCTATCGCGGCGGCCCGCTCATCACCGCAGGGACGCCGGCGCCGCCGCTGCCCGCGCAACTGCGTACCCAAGCGGCCTCGGCGACCACCGCGCTGGCCCAGCGCTTCCACCACGCCCAGACGCCCTGGCTGGCCGTGGCCCTTCCCGTCGTCGCCACCGCACGCCCGCACAATCCCCCGCCGCTCACCGTCTTCGCCTCCTTCTCCCTGGCCTCCCAGCAGCAGGACGTGGACACCCTGGCGGCGGCCGCCCGCTCCGGAGCCCTGCCCGTCGCCCTGGCCTCCATCGTCCTCGCGCTGCTGGCCGCCCGCAGACTGCTGCGACCGGTCCGGCAGCTGCGGACGGCCGCCGAGCGGATGGCGGGCGGCAGTCTGGACACCCGCGTGAACGTCACCGGCGACGACGAACTCGCCGACCTCGGCCGTACCTTCAACACCATGGCGGCCACGCTCCAGGCCGACGCGGCCGCGCTGCGCGCCATGGAGGCGCGGGCGCGCCGGTTCGCCGCCGATGTCTCCCACGAGTTGCGTACGCCGCTGGCGGCCATGGCCGCCGTGACGGAGGTCCTCGACGCCGACGCCGCCTCCGGCCGCCTCGCGCCACTCACCGCCGAAGCGCTGCACCTGGTCTCCGACGAGACGCGCAAGCTCACCCGCCTGGTCGAGGACCTGATCGAGGTATCCCGCTTCGACGCCGGTGCCGCCGTACTGAACCTCGACGAGGTCGACCTGGGCGAGTTCATCGCCAAGACGCTCGCGTTGCGGCACTGGCGGGACCGGGTCCGCGCCGATGTCCCCCCGGGGCTGCGCGTCCGCCTCGACCCGCGCCGCGTCGATGTCATCCTCGCCAACCTCGTGGGCAACGCACTGGGTCACGGCGGCGCGGCGGTGTCGGTGCTCATCCAGGTGCGGGCCGGTTTCGAGCAGATCACCATCGCTGTCTCCGACGACGGGCCCGGCATCCCCGCCGACCTTCTGCCCCACGTCTTCGACCGCTTCACCAAAGCCGACGCCGCCCGTACCCGAACCGACGGCAGCGGCCTGGGCCTGGCCATCGCCACCGAGAACGCGCGCCTGCACGGCGGCACCCTCACCGCGGCCAACGCGCCCCACGGCGGAGCCATCCTGACCCTCACCCTGCCTCGCGACCCGCTGCCGAGCTGAAGGGACCTGATCCAGGCCGCCGATCCGATACGGCATCCGGCGGTCCGGACATCCAGGCGATCAGTCCTATGAGAGTCAGGACGGGGACGGCGATCAACGCGGGAGAATGCCAGCCGGGAGCCAGTATCTCAAGATCGCCGTCATCATTGAGCAGCCAAAACCGGGTCAGGGGAGAGAGCAGCACACCCACGACCAAAGTCAGTTCGTACAGGATGAACCACACGCCGGTCGGCACGGTGGGCCGGGAGGGTGATCGATGGTTCAGCCGGTCGAGCACGGCGATGAGAATCGCCTCGGCGGCCAGGATCAGGGTGACGCCGAGCGTCACATGTTGACCGCGGCGTACAGGATCGGGGCTGCCAGAGCGGTCGAATATGTCAGGCGACGTACGTTCATGCGCTGTCCCCTCGCCGTGCGCCCGCGGCCGGAGCGGGAGGCGCGTCCTCTCGGATCCGCGGCTCGATGATGACACACCACTCCGGGCCCGCGGTCCGTGAGCAGGCCAGGCTGTCCTGGGCCTGCGCCGCCCCGGCGCGGCGGACCGCGGCCGGGGCGTGCCGTGGCGTTCGGTCAGGTGAGCTCGATGTAGTCCAGTTCGGCGTATCCGGTGCCGCCCGCGAAGTACGGCGAGCCCTTGGCCAGGCGGATCACGTTGTAGCCGGCACCGAGCGTGACAGTGGTACTGATCGTGGCGCCGAACTGGCCCCAGCCCGGGGTAGGCGGGTAACTGACCGTGCTCCACGCACCGCCGTTGTACGCCAGGCCCTGCGTCGAGGTGGCGCCGGTGCCGTTGGCGTAGCCGATGGTCATCGTGTACGCGCGAGCGGCGGGCACGTTCACCACGAAGTCCACGTAGCTGTCGGTACGCGGCGTGCCCGAGTTGTCGATCCGCCCCACATAGCCGCCGCCCGACGCGCCGGCGGCGCTCAGCCGCTGGGCGCGGAACACCGAGGCGTTCTCGGCCTCATACCGCCGCTGGTAGGCGGGCACCCCGCTGACCGGCTCGACGATGAGCTGGTAGGCGCTGGTGGCGGCCATGTTCGGCACGGACACGCTGAGCTGGCCGCCGCTCACCGCGCGGGTGGTGGTGGAGATCGTGGTGGGTGCGCTCACGGCGGTGAAGCGGCCGCTGGACGGGGTGGACAGCAGCGTGACGCGGACGCTGGAGCCCAGTGCGCCGATGCCCGTCAGGTTGACGGTGTTGGTGCCGGACTCGTTGCCGAACACCACGTTGACGATCTTGCGGGTGCCGTCGTAGGAGGCGAACCCGTCCAGGCCGGTCTGCGTGCCCGGCGTCGTCGCGACCATGCTGCCGGCCATGTCGCCGTACCACTTGTACAGCCACCAGGTGCCGGTGGGCTGGTTGTTGTTGACGACCAGGCCGTTCATGGTGCCGTACTCGTACCAGAAGGCCCGATGCGCGGACTCCACGCCGCCGCGCTCGAACTTGGCCACGTAGCTGGCGATCCGGCCGGGTACGTCCACCTCACCGGTGGCGGCGTACTCGTTGATGGAGACCCGGCGCGGGCTGATGCCCAGGGAGGACTCCAGGTTCCGGTAGTCGGCGAGGTCGGCGGCGATCCGGTCGGGGTTCACCAGCTCGTGCCAGCAGATGATGTCGGGCAGCGTGCCGGTGTCCCTGGCACGGGTCAGGAACGACTGCATCCAGGAGCGGTTGTACGTGGCGGTGCTGGGGCCGACGACGGGCGTCAGCGTGTCGAGCGCGCGCACCGCCCGGTACGTACGCACCCAGCCGTCGTTGAAGGCGCCCGCGGCGGCGGTGTTCCAGGTCCAGTCGGGCTCGTTCCAGAGCTCCCAGCCGATCACGTTCGTGACTGTCGAGGCCGAGAGCCGGGCGTTGACCATGGTGTTCACCTTGGCCAGCCAGTCGTTCCAGCTCACCCACCGGTAGGGGAAGTCCGGGTAGATGTCGGGCATCCGGACGAACTCGCCAGCGCCGACCCGGGTGGCCTGCGGAGCCACCAGCAGCGAGTCGCCACCAGGCGGCTGACCGTTGGGGCGCTGGCCCACGCCGGGCGCGGGCTGGGTCAGCGAGTTCACCTTGATCGGTAACAGGGTGGAGTCGGCCGGCCTGCTGTTCTCCGCGAGGCCGTACAGGCCGCCCGAGGCGACGTGGGTCACCGGCCGGAACGGCTGGGCGACGTTGACGGTCAGCGTCGCGCCCGCCGCCGCGGCCGGGGGCGTGAAGGTCGCCAGGGTCGCGGCCGCGGTGATCACGGCTAAGAGGGGTTTACGCACGGTGCTCTCCTTCGGGGGGTTGGGATGCGGGCAACCAGATGCGCATGCTCGACGGGCCGCGATGCGCCCATGAGTGGTAGGGCCGCAGCGGCACGTCGAACCATTCGGCGTTATCGACGGGTGTGGTGGCCGTGGGATAGGGCCATGGCCGGTCGGCGTACGCGGGCAGCCGGCCGCGGAGCCGGACGCCGCCGGGTTCCGCATGCGGGGCGGACAGGGGGTCGATCGTCAGAGCGTCGAGCCCGCCGGGGTCAGGGAGGTCGCGGGACTCGACGCACAGGACCTCCGGGCCACGTTCGACGGCGACGCAACCGCGTACAGCGTCGATGCGCGGATCCGGCCGGGTGAAGCGCGGCGCCATCGGCAGTTCGAGGGTGATGACCTCACCCACGCGGAAGGCGCGCCGAACCTCGACCATGCCGGGCTCGACGGACTGGGGCCGCCCATCGATGATCAGCGTGGCTCCGGCCGCCCATGCGGGAACCCGCAGCGCGAGCGTCCATGGCGCCGGCTCGTCGGCCGCTATCCGGACGCGGATGGTCCCGGTCTCGGGGTAGCCGGTCTCGACGTCCACGGCCACCCGCCTGCCGTCCGGCAGTTCGGCGCTGATGGCGCACGAGGCGTACTGGTGGATCTGGAGGCCGTCGTCGTCCGCGGTGGCGAGGTAACCGCCGAGGCTCGCCAGCGTCCGCGCGACGTTGGTGGGACAGCAGGACACGTCGAACCAGGCGGCCCGGGTGCCCCCTTCGGCACGCGGGCTCACCTCGGTGCCGTCCGTCGGCTTGCCCGGCACCCGCTGATGGAGGGGGTTGGCGTAGAAGAAGGCCCGGCCGTCGGGACTCGGGGAGGTCGCGATGATGTTGTAGAGCGTGCGCTCGATCAGGTCGGTGTAGCGGACGTCGGCGGTGGCCAGGTACAACCGCCACGAGACCATGATCGAGGCGACCCCCGCGCACGTCTCGCAGTACGCCCGGTCCGGCGGCAGCTCCCAGTCCTCGCCGAACCCCTCGTCCTGGTGGCGTGAGCCCATGCCTCCCGTGATGTACGTCCGGCGCGCGACGGAGCGCTCCCACTGCCGTTCCACCGCCCGCAGCAGCTCGTCGTCGCCGCGCTCGACGGCCACGTCCACCGCCGCGGCGGTGAGGTAGAGCGCGCGGACCGCGTGGCCACGCCACACGTCGGCCTCCCGGATCGGGACGTCGTCCTGGAAGTAGGCCCGTCCCAGCGGAATGTCGCGGAGCGTGCCGTGCCCACGGCGGTCAAGGAACAGGCGGGCCTGCTCGACGTAGCGCTCCTCCCCCAGCGCCCGGCCGAACTCCGCCAGGCCGACCTCGATCTCCGGGTGCCCGCAGATCTTGGGCAGGCCGTCGGCCCCGAAGGTCCGGCACACGTGGTCGGCGGCCCGCCGCGCGACCCGTACCAGGTCGTCCTCGCCGGCCGTGCGCAGCCGCGCGACCGCCGCCTGCAGGAGATGGCCGATGTTGTAGAGCTCGTGCCCGCCTTCGAGGTCGCTGTAGCGCGGCCGCTGCTCGCCGTGCCCGAAGCAGGTGCCGAGGTATCCGTCCGGATCCTGCGCCCGGGCGACGCGCGCGGTGAGCCGCTTGATCGCGGCTTCCGCCTCCGGGTCGCCGGTACGACCCGTCTCCCAGGCCAGGGCCTCCAGGAGCTTGTAGACCTCCGAATCGGAGAACGGCCAGCCGGGCCGGTCGGGCGAGGTCGTCCCGTCGGCGACACGATCGAAGTTCGCCAGCCAGCCGAGGCGCTCCATCCACGACTCGCAGTGGGCCAGGGTCGCCGTGCCGTTGACGGCCTGGCGGGCGGCCCAGAAGCCGCCGGTGATGGAGACCTGCGCGAGGGGACGTACCCGGCCGCGGGAGGGCAGCACGGGACAGGAGCCGCCCGTCGTGCCTTCGGTCATGTCGTGCGCCTTTCGTTCAGTCTTTGACGGCGCCCGCGGTGACCCCGGCGGCGATGTAGCGCTGCGCGAGAACCAGCAGGAAGGCCGCCGGGATGGACGCGATCACGGCCGTCGCCATGATCGAGTTCCACTGCGTGGTGTTGTTGCCGATGTAGCGGTAGATGCCGAGGGTGATCGGGATGACGTCGCTGTTGCGGTTGAGGGTCGAGGCGAAGATGAAGTCCGACCATGCCCACAGGAAGGCGAAGAGCGAGACCGTGATCACCGAGTTGCGGCTCAGCGGCAGGATGATGGACCGGAACGTGCGCCAGGTGCTCGCCCCGTCGATCTGGGCCGCGGCCATGAGCTCACGGGGGATGCTCGCCATGAACGCCCGGAAGAGCAGCACCGCGAACGGCACGGCCAGTGTCGAGTCGGCGACGATCAGGCCCGCCACGGTGTTCAGCATCCCGAGCCTGATGTAGATCGTGTAGAAGCCCATGGCCATGACGACGGCCGGGATCATCTGCGCGACCAGGAGCACGAAGTCGATCCCGCGGGCGCCGCGCGGCCGCAGTTTCGCCAGTGAGTACCCCGCGGGCAGTGCCACGAGCAGCGTGAGCGCGACGGTGCCGAGGCCGATGAAGAGACTGGTGGCGAGGGCGGGCAGCTGCTGGCCGAGCGCCGCGGTGTAGCCCTCGAACGTGGGGTTCCAGGGGAACCAGTGGGGCGGATCGGCCCGCATGTCGCTCGTCTTGGTGAGCGAGACGTTGAACATCCAGTAGACGGGGAAGAGCATCAGCCCCACCAGCACGACACCGAGCACCGTCTTCCACCTGCTCATGCCTGTTCCTCCCTGCGCTGCAGGCGCACGTACGCGAGTCCGGCGGTGAAGGCGATGAGGATGAGCAGGTTGCCGACGGCCGCCGCCGGGGAGAAGTCGGGCTGGCCGGTGCCGAACGCCTCCCGGTACGACCAGCTGGCCAGCGTCGTGGACGCGTCCGCCGGACCGCCCTTCGTCATGATCCAGATGATGTCGACGACCTTGAGCGTGTAGATCAGGCCGAGCAGCAGAGTGATCGCCGACACCGGGCGCAGCAGGGGGAAGGTGATGCGCCAGAACCGCTGCCACGAGTTCGCCCCGTCCAGGCCGGCGGCCTCGTACAGGTCGGCCGGGATGTTCTGCAGCCCGGCGTAGAGGATCACCAGGTTGAAGGGGATCCCGAGCCAGATGTTGGCGACCGTGACGGACAGCAGCGAGGTGTCGGGGGACGTCAGCCAGTTGATCTGGCCGATCCCGAACGCCTGGAGGACCGTGTTGACGATGCCGTTGTCGCTGTTGAGCATCCACGACCAGGTCGAGGCGGAGACGATCAGGGGCAGCAGCCACGGCACGAGGAACATCGCGCGTAGTACCGCGGAGAGGCGGAAGTTGCGGTGGAAGAAGACGGCGAGGGCCAGGCCGAGGGCGTACTGGACGGCGATGGACCCCAGGGTGAACAGCGCTGTGTTGAGCAGGGCCGCCAGGAACGTGTCGTCGGAGACTACGTTCAGGTAATTGTCCAGCCCGGTGAACTCCGGGTTGCCCTGTACGAAGGCGCGCGGTGTGTAGTCGTGCACGCTGAGGTCGATGTTGCGATAGAGCGGATAGGCGTAGAAGACGGCCAGGTAGACGACGAGCGGCGCGAGGAAGGCGAAGGCCGTCCACTGCCGCGAGCGGCGCCGGGCGGTGGAGCCCGCCGCCCGGCTCGCCACGCTGCCGGCGGCGGCCGCCACCGTCTGGGTGCGAGTCCTCGTGAGCACGGCTCAGCCGCCGATCGCCTGCTTGGCCTGGGTTTGGGCCGCCTTGAGCGCGTCAGCCGGGCTCGCCGTGCCGCTCAGCGCCTTCTGCACCGCCGTCCACATGGCCTCGGAGATCTTCGGGTATTTGGTGCCGAGGTTGTCGCTCGTTCGGCCCTTGGCCGAACGCACCGCTTCGACCCACGGCTGCAGGCTGGGCTCCTTCGCCAGGATCGCCTTCTGCCCTTCTGCGGTGGACGGGATGTAGTACGCGAACGTCGTACCGGTTTCCACCAGGCCCTCGGGCGTGGTCATGCATTCGAGGATCTTCTTGGTGGTGTTGTAGCGCTGGGTGTCCTTCTGCACCGGGACCGTGATGAACTCGCCGCCCGTGGGTGTGGGGGCGGCCCCGCCGTCCTTGCCCGGGATCTGCACGATGCCGGTGGGGAAGCCGGCTTTCGCGGCGCTGTTGATCTGCCAGGTGCCGTTCTCGGCGAACGCGAACTCACCGGTGAGGAACTCCTCCCACGTGGTGTTCTGGGAGTTGCTGATGACCGAGTTGGGGGCGATGCCGTCCTTGACCCACGAGTTCCACAAGGTGAGCGCCTCGACGGCCTGGGGCGAGTCGAGCTGCGTGAGCTGCGCGCCGGAGCCCCAGAACCACGGCAGGAACTGGAACGAGCCCTCCTCCGTGCCGATGGCCGAGAAGGTGATCGGCTTCTTGCCCGCGGCCTTGACCTTCTTCAGCGCGGAATTGAGCGAGGCCCAGTCCTTGATCGATTTCGGGTCGACACCGGCGGCGTCGAGGATCTTCTTGTTGTAGTACAGCGCGAGGGTGTTCGCGCCGATGGGGATGCCGTACGTCTTGCCGTCCAGCTCTCCGGCGGCGATGAGGTTCTTGTCGAATCTCGCGGTGTCGAGGCCGAAGTCGCCCATCGAGGTGAGCATCCCCGCGTCCGCCAGGGTGGAGACGGCGGGGTTGTCGAGGAGGATGACGTCGGGCGCGTTGCCTTCCTGGCCCGCGAGCAGGGCCTGGTTCGTCAGCGCGGTCGTGTCGTACGCGGTGCGCTTGATGGCGACGCCGGCCTGCTGCCCGCAGGCGTTCACCCGCTTGGCCCAGGCGGAGGCCGGGTCGTGCTGCGGGTACGGGTCCCACCACGTGTAGGCGCCGCCCGCGGATGCGCTGCTGGTGGCGGCGCCGCCCTGGGGAGCCGATGAGCAGGCGGCCAGAGCGGACAGTGCCAGGACGGCGGCACCGACCTTGGTGGACGTGGATGGACGGGGCATTGGATTCCTCCAATGTTAGCGCTCACATTTTACTGTGGCCGGACGGTCGTGGGGCTGTGGCCCGCGCTCAGCGGGCGGGCGGGGCTTTCGGGGGTGCGGTGCTTCCCCGTGACACCAGTTCGGGAGAGATGAAGCGGACGACGAACGGCTCGCTTCGGGCCGCCGCCGATTCCACGCGGCGTACGAGCTGGCGCACCGCCATGGCGCCCAGACGGTCGGGTGCGCTCTCGATGAACGAATAAGGCAGGGAGAAGGTCGCGGCGAACTCGGCGGAGTAGCGCCCGATGACCGACAGGTCCTCGGGCACCCGGAGTCCCCGCCCGTAGGTGACGGAGGGCAGCGCGGCAGCGGCCGCCTCGTTGTTGATGAGCAGGCCCGTCGCCGAGGGGTGCGCGTCGAGCAGGGCGTTGAGCAGGCGTCCGACGGCCGGCTGCCGGGACTCGCCGTACACCGCGTGCAGCGTGACACCGAGCTGCCGCGCGCGTTCCAGCGCGGCGTCCCTCAGCCGCCACACGTACGCGCCGCCGCGCTCGACCACGTGTTCCGGCTGCGAGACCAGGATGAGCTCGCGGTGGCCGAGCCGGTGGAGGTGATCCACCATGCCCCTTCCGGCCTCCTCGAAGTCGAGGTCGAACACGTCGAGTCCCGAGCAGTCGCCCGGCAGGCCGACCAGGGCGCCCGGTTGCGGCGCCGCACGCAGGATGGGCAGTCGCGCGTCCTCCTGCGCGATGTTCATCAGAACGACGCCGTCCACCATCCGGGAATCGGTGACGCGCCGCAGCGCCCGCGCGCCGTCGGCCTCGGTGACCAGCAGCGTGTCGTAGCCCAGGTCGCGGGCGGTGTCCGTGACGCCGAGGATGTACTGCATCATCGCGGGCGCGAACTCGTCTTCGTGGAACTGGGCGAGCAGACCGAGGACCTTGGTCTGGGATGTGGCCAGTGCGCGAGCGCCCGCGTTCGGCGTGTACGCCAGCGCCTCGGCCGCCGCCAGCACGCGCAGGCGGACCTCTTGCGAGATGGGCCGCTTGCCCGACAGCGCGTAGGACGCCGTGCTGCGGCTCACGCCGGCCTCCCGGGCCACGTCTCCGATCGTCGCCATTCTCACCTCCTGCGTCGAATTGTTGTCGCGTCATCGTCGAACCGGTTCGACGATGACGTAAAAGGCTCCCTGCATCGAGGACCGGATGGCCGGACGAAAAACGCCTTTTCCTGGGAATTTCCGGACAGATGCCATCCCGCGACTCGACATCGCCACGGGAGCGTCCGCCTGCGACCTTCGCGATCAAGCGAACCGGTTCAACGATCTGGCTCGACTTTCACTCACAAGGCGACGCACGTCAAGAGTGCGGTATCGAATCGTGACATGCCGGAAACGCCAAAGCCTCGGATGCGGTCGACCCATTGACGTGCGACGGCGCGGCTACGTGACTTACGCGCAACTCTCGTTGCGTCGCGGGAGCCACTGGAAAGACCGTTCAGCATTCGATGACGTTGACGGCGAGGCCGCCGCGTGAGGTCTCCTTGTACTTGTCGAGCATGTCACGGCCGGTGTCGCGCATCGTCTTGATGGCCTTGTCCAGCGAGACGAAGTGGCGGCCGTCGCCACGTAGCGCGATGCGGGCGGCGGTGATGGCCTTGATCGAGGCGACGGCGTTGCGTTCGATGCACGGGATCTGCACCAACCCACCGACCGGGTCGCACGTCAGGCCGAGATTGTGCTCGATGCCGATCTCGGCGGCGTTCTCCACCTGCTCCGGGGTGCCGCCCAACACCTCGGTCAGCCCGGCGGCGGCCATCGAGCAGGCTGAGCCGACCTCGCCCTGGCAGCCCACCTCGGCCCCGGAGATGGAGGCGTTCTCCTTGAACAGCACGCCTATCGCCGCCGCGGTCAAGAAGAAGCGGATCACCCCCTCCTCATCGACGCCGGGCACGTACCTGGAGTAGTAGGTCAGCACCGCCGGGATGATGCCCGCCGCGCCGTTGGTCGGCGCGGTGACGATGCGACCACCGGCGGCGTTCTCCTCGTTGACCGCCAGCGCGAACAGCGACACCCAGTCCATCACCTGCAACGGATCGGCGCCGGAGGCCTCGCTCTGCAGCCGGCGTTGCAACTGGTGGGCGCGCCGCCTGACCCTCAGCCCGCCGGGCAGCATCCCCTCCCGGGAGATGCCCCGCCGCACGCACTGCGACATCACCCGCCACAGCTCCAGGATCTGCCCGCGGATCTGCTCGTCGGTGCGGCCGAACGCCTTCTCGTTCTCCAGCATCAGCCCCGAGATCGACAGGCCGGTGGCCGAGCAGTGCTTGAGCAGTTCCTCAGCGGTGGTGAACGGATAGGGCAGCACGGTGTCGTCGGCTTTGATCCGGTCGGCGCCGGTGGCGTTCTCGTCCACCACGAAGCCGCCGCCGACAGAGTAGTAGACCTTCTCCCGCAGCACCGACCCGTCGGTGGCCAGCGCGGTGAAGCGCATGCCGTTGGGGTGACCGGGCAGCGAGATCCTGCGTTCGAAGACAAGGTCCTCGCCGACCACGAACGGGATCGGGTGGCTGCCGTACAGACTGATCGTGGCCGAGGAGCGCATCAGGGCCAGCCGGGCGTCGATACCGTCGACGTCGACCAGCTCGGGCTTGTCACCCGACAGGCCGAGCAGGACGGCCTTGTCACTGCCGTGGCCCTTGCCGGTCAGGCCCAGTGAGCCGTACAGGATCGCCTGGACCCGGGCCGTGCGCGGCAGCAGGCCGTCCTCGTGCAGCCCCCGCGCGAACCGGTGCGCGGCCGCCATCGGGCCGCCTGTGTGCGAGCTGGACGGCCCGATGCCGATCTTGAACAGGTCGAAGACGCCGATGCTCACCCGAGGTGTTCCGTCGCCGCGTCGAGGAGCCACTCCGCCAGGTACGCGGCGAAGGACGAGCGGACGAGCACGAGGAAGCCATCGGGCCGGGCCAGGAGCACGACCTGGGCCTGTGCCAGCATGGTCTGCGCGCAACTCCCGGGCCCGAAGACGCTGGGGTGCAGGTCGAGCGCACAGCCGTGGGCCAGCAGGTCGCGCGCGCGGGGGCCCGACACCAGCAGGGTGGTGCGCTGGGCCGACACGTCCACGATCGACCCGTGCCGGTCCCCGAGAGCTTTGCGCAGCAGCTCGTGCCGGTAGCCCTCGGGCCCGATCACCAGCCACTCGTCGGGACCGAGCCAGGCCACCGTGACGTCGTCGGCGCCGGAGCCGGCCCCGGAGCCGGTCTGTACGGCGGTGCACGGCTCGACGGGCAGCCGCACCCCCAGCACGGCCCCGAGGTCCTCGGCCGGCGGGCTCGCCGGGTCGACGCGCACGTTGACGTGGGTGAGGAACGGCAGCTCGGCGAGCCGCAGCCCCCCACCTTCGGACGCGGCGGCGAACCGGCCCGCGAAGGCCGCGGCCGGGCTCCTGCGCTCAGCCATCACGGCGCGCTCCTTCCGGGTCGTACAGAACGTGAGAGGCGACGGTCACCGGCACGAACCTGCCCGCGACCGGCGCGTACAGCCGCTCTCCGAGCCGGCCCTGCCCGCCACTGACCAGCGCCAGCGCGAACGTGCGGCCCAGGGCCGCGCTGCGATAGCTGGAGGTGACGTGGCCGAGGGCGGGCACGGGCGGCTGTGGCGGCGAGGCCGTGGCGACCAGGTGCGCCCCTTCGGGCAGCAGGAAGTCCGGATCCTCCGGCAGCAGACCGACGAGCTGCTTGCGGTCCGTCCGCGAGGTGTCGGCCCGCGCGAACGATCGCTTGCCGATGAAGTCGGGCTTCTTCTTCGACACCACCCAGGACATACCCAGGTCCTGCGGGGTGACCGTGCCGTCGGTGTCCTGGCCGACGATCGGGTAGCCCTTCTCGGCTCGCAGCACGTGCATGGTCTCGGTCCCGTACGGGGTCACGAGTCCGGTATCCATGATCGCCCTCCACAGGGGCAGGCCGTCCCAGGACGTCACGTTGATCTCGAAGGCCAGCTCGCCGGAGAAGCTGATCCGGCACACCCGCGCCGGGATCCCGGCCACGTGCGCGTCCCGCCAGGTCATGAACGGGAAGGCCGCCGCGTCCACCGTGAGCCCCGGCGCGAGCCCGGCGAGCACCTCACGCGAGGCCGGCCCGACGAGGGCGACCGTGGCCCACTGCTCGGTTACCGACGTGCAGTACACCCGCAGCCAGGGCCACTCGGTCTGCAGCCACTCCTCCATCCAGTCGAGGACGGTCGCCGCGTTGCCCGTCGTGGTGGTGATGAGGAAGTGGTCCTCGGCGAGGCGGATGACCGTGCCGTCGTCGAATACCATTCCGTCGGGCCGGCACATGACGCCGTAGCGGATGGCGCCGACCTTCAGCGAGCTCATCAGGTTGGTGTACAGCCGGTCGAGGAACTCCCCCGCGTCGGGCCCGATCACGTCGATCTTGCCGAGGGTGGAGGCGTCCATCGCCGCCACACCCTCGCGGGCCGCCCGGCACTCGCGCAGCACAGTGGCCTCCATGTCCTCGCCGGGACGCGGGTAGTACCACGGCCGCTTCCACTGACCGACGTTCTCGAAGAGCGCGCCGTGGGCGACGTGCCACTCGTGCAGCGCCGTCACTCTGACGGGGTCGTGCAGCAGGCCGCGGTCGCGGCCGGCCAGGGTCGCGAAGCTCACGGGCAGGTACGGCGCGCGGAACGTGGTGATGCCCAGCTCGGCCACCGGCACGCCGATCGCGTGGGCCACGACCGCCGAGGTGAGCAGCCCGGAGGTCTTGCCCTGATCGTGGGCCGTTCCGGCGGTGGTGTAGCGCTTGACGTGCTCGACGGAGCGCAGGCCGGCGCCGGTCGCCCGCTGGATGTCGGCGACGGTCACGTCCCGCTGCAGGTCGACGAAGTGCGCCGAGTAGTCGCTCGCGGGGACCAGCCAGTACGCCTCCCCCGCCGCCTCCAGGTCTCCCGCCGCCGCCCCGGCCACGTCGACGGCCTGCCGGGACCGGTCGGGAACGAGTGTGCCGAGCGCCTCGTCGTAGCGGAGCGTGCCGCCCGACTGGCTGAACAGGTGGACGACCGGGTTCCAGCCGCCCGACACGAGCAGCAGGTCGGCGTCGAGCGCCCGCTCCCCGGCCGCGGAAGCGGTGGGAGTGGCGTCCCTTGCCGTGGCGTCCGTTGCCTCGGCGACCAGCACCGACGAGACCTGGCCGTCGCCACGGGCAGCGGTCACCACGCGGCCTGGCAGCAGCGCGATACCGCGCTCACGTGCCCTTTCGGCCCAGCCCGGGCCAGGGGCGGGCCGGACGTCGACGATGGCCGCCACCTCCACACCCGCCTCGGCGAGGTCGAGAGCGGCGGCGTAGGCGCTGTCGTTCGCGGTGAACACCACCGCGCGGCGGCCCGGCAGCACGCCGTACCTGTTGGCGTAGGTACGGGCGGCGCTGGCCAGCATCACGCCGGGCAGGTCGTTGCCCGCGAAGGCGATCGGCCGCTCGTGCGCGCCGGTGGCCAAGACCACCCGTCGCGCCCTGATGCGCCAGACCCGCTCGCGTGCCACGGCGGCGGGCGCCGCGCCGCCGAGGTGGTTGGTGCGCCGCTCGACGGCGACCAGGTAGTTGTCGTCGTAGTAGCCGAAGACGGTGGTGCGCCGCAGCACCCGCACCTCGGGCAGGTCCTCCAGCGCGGCCGCCATCGTGGCGGCCCACTCTGCGCCCGGCACGCCGTCCACGAGGTCGGTCGTGCCCAGCAGGCTGCCGCCCGGCTCGGGCTGCTCGTCGGCGAGGATCACCCGCGCGCCGGTTCTCGCCGCCTCGCGAGCGGCGGCCAACCCGGCCGGCCCGGCGCCGACCACCAGGACGTCGCAGTGGGCGTGGACGCTGTCGTACCGGGCCGGGTCGGGCTCGGTCGCCAGGCGGCCCTGGCCGACGAGACTGCTGGCGACCAGGCCGTCATACAGCTCGACCGTGGTGGCGGGCAGCATCGGCTCGGGGAACGGCTCCTCGATCTGGACGACCGCGTTGGGCTCCTCGCTGCCCGCGGAGAAGATCCCGCGCGGGCGGCCCAGCCTGACGCTGGTGGCGACCTGGCGTACGCCGTTGGCCAGCAGCGCGGAGGCGAGGGTGTCACCGGGGTGGCCGGTGTACTCCTGCCCGTCGAACCGGAAGCGCAGAGTGCGGGAGCGGTCGATGCGGCCGCCGCTCTCCCGCCTCAGCCCGTCCATTCGGTCGCCGCTCTCGCGCGTCATGAGGTCACCGGCCGCGGCTCGCCCGCACGGTAGACGGCGTGGATCTCGTTGGTCGCGGTGTCGCGCAGGGCGTTGAACCACCGGCGGCAGCCCGCGGAGTGGCTCCAGCGCTCGGCGAAGACGCCCTTGGGGTTGTCGCGGAAGAACAGGTAGCGGGCCCATTCCTCGTCGGAGAGCGTGGCCGGGTTCTCCGGGTAGGCGACGTGTGCCTGCCCGCCGTAGTGGAACTCGGCCTCCTCGCGTGGGCCGCACCAGGGGCATGGGATCAGCAGCATGTGACGTCCTCAGTGCGCGACCGCGGCGGCGCCGTGCTCGTCGACGAGCGCCCCGGTGACGAATCGGTCAAGGGAGAAGGGAGCGTTGAGCGGGTGCGGCTCGCCGTTGGCCACCGTGTGGGCGAAACACCAGCCCACGCCGGGGGTGGCCTTGAAGCCCCCGGTGCCCCACCCGCAGTTGAGGTAGAGGCCGTCGACCGGGGTCAGCCCGACGATCGGTGAGGCGTCCGGTGTGACGTCCACGACGCCGCCCCAGGTCCGCAGCACGTGTGCCCTGGCGAAGATCGGGAACAGCTCCAGCGCCGCGGCCATCTGCCGCTCGATGATGTGGAAGGCGCCGCGCTGGCGGTAGGAGTTGGCCGCGTCGATACCCGCCCCCATCACCAACTCCCCTTTGTGGGCCTGGCTGACGTACACGTGGACGGCGTTGGACATGACGACTGTCGGGTGCACGGGCTCCAGCAGCTCGGAGACCAGCGCCTGCAGCGGATGGCTCTGCACCGGCAGGTCGATGCCGGCGGTGGCGGCGACGACCGAGCTGTGCCCGGCCGCGCACAGCGCCACCCGGCCCGCCGCGATCGTGCCGCGGGTGGTGTCCACGCCGGTGACCCGGCCATCGCTCACCCGCAGCCCCGTGACCTCGCAGTGCTCGATGAAGTCGACGCCGAGCGCCGCGGCCGCCCGGGCCAGCCCCCATGCGACGTAGTCGTGCTTGGCGATGCCCGCGCGGGGCTGGAAAGTGGCCCCCAGCACCGGATAGCGCACGTCGGGCGAGATGTTGACGATCGGGCAGACCTCTTTGACCTGCTGGGGGTCCAGCCATTCCGCGTCCACGCCGTTGAGCCGGTTCGCCTCCACCCGGCGGACGCTGTCACGCACGTCCTGGAGGCTGTGCGCGAGGTTGAGCACGCCGCGCTGGCTGAACAGCAGCGGGTAGTCGAGCTCCTCCTCCAAGCCCTCCCAGAGCTTGAGCGCGTGCTCGTAGATGCCCGCGCTCTCGTCCCACAGGTAGTTGGACCGGATGATGGTGGTGTTGCGAGCCATGTTGCCGCCGGCCAGCCAGCCCCGCTCCAAGACCGCGACGTTGCTGATGCCGTGGTTCTTGGCCAGGTAGTAGGCGGTGGCGAGGCCGTGGCCGCCCCCGCCGACGATCACCACGTCGTAGGAGGCTTTCGGCTCGGCCGCGCTCCACAGCCGGTCGGGGTGCTCGGGCAGGTCCGCTCCGGGCGCGCGCGGCGTCATCGGACCTCTCCGTAGAGAGGGTGCTTGCCGGCGAGGGCCTCGACCCTGCCGCGCAGGAACGCCAAGTCGGCGTCCGGCGTCAGGGCACCCGCGATGATGTCGGCGACCTCCCTGAAGTCCGCCGCGCCGAACCCGCGCGTCGCCAGGGCGGGTGTGCCGATCCGCAGCCCGGAGGTGACCATGGGCGGGCGCGGGTCGAAGGGCACGGCGTTGCGGTTCACCGTGATGCCCGCCGCGTGCAGCCGGTCCTCGGCCTGCTTGCCGTCCAGCTCGGAGTCGCGCAGGTCGACCAGTACGAGGTGCACGTCGGTGCCGCCGGTCAGCACCCTGACCCCGGCGGCGGCCGCGTCGGGAGCGAGCAACCGCTCGGCGAGGATTCGCGCGCCCTCCAGCGTGCGCCGTTGCCGGTCGCGGAACGCCTCCTCGGCCGCGACCTTGAACGCGACGGCCTTGGCCGCGATGACGTGCTCCAGCGGACCACCCTGCTGGCCGGGGAACACCGCTGAGTTGATCTTCTTGCTGAGGTCCGCGATGGACAGGACGACCCCGCCACGCGGGCCACCGAGGGTCTTGTGCGTGGTCGTGGTGACCACGTGGGCATGCGGCACGGGCGAGGGGTGCAGACCCGCCGCCACCAGGCCGGCGAAGTGTGCCATGTCGACCATGAGGTAGGCACCCACCTCGTCGGCGATCCGGCGGAAGGCCGCGAAGTCGAGCTGCCGGGGATAGGCCGACCAGCCGGCGATGATGAGCTTCGGCCGGTGCTCGCGGGCCAGCCGCTCGACCTCCTCCATGTCCACCAGGTGATCGCTCTCGCGCACGTGGTAGGCGACCACGTTGTAGAGCCGGCCGGAGAAGTTGATGCGCATGCCGTGCGTGAGGTGCCCGCCGTGGGCCAGGTCGAGGCCGAGGATGGTGTCGCCCGGCTCCAGCAGGGCCGCCATGGCCGCGGCGTTGGCCTGCGCGCCCGAGTGGGGTTGCACATTGGCCGCCTCGGCGCCGAACAGCGCCCGCACCCGATCGATGGCGAGCCGCTCGATCACGTCGACGTGCTCGCAGCCGCCGTAGTAACGCCTGCCCGGGTAGCCCTCGGCGTACTTGTTGGTGAGCACCGAGCCCTGGGCGGCCATGACGGCCACGGGCGCGAAGTTCTCCGACGCGATCATCTCCAGCGTCGATCGCTGCCGGTCCAGCTCCGCGCCGATGGCGGCGTGAACCTCCGGGTCTACCACGTCCAGCGGGGTGTCGATCATCTGATGTCCTCTCCTAACCGCGCAGCCGGGTCATCGCCGGGTCGAACAGGGGCTCCTCGGCCACGACGGCGCCCACCCGCCGGTCGAAGTAGCCGACGTGGACGGTCTGGCCCGGGTTCGCGAGCGAGGCGGGCAGCCACGCGTAGGCGATCCCTCTGCCGATCGTGTATCCGTGGGCGGCGCTGGTGACGTAGCCGACCGGCCGCTTGCCGTCGTACACCGGCTCCCTGCCCATGACGACCTCGTCGGTGAGCAGGCAGGTGAGGCGGCGGCCGACCGACTCCTTGCGGGCGAGCAGCGCCTCACGGCCGATGAAGTCGCCCTTGTCCAGCTTGACGGCGAACTCGAGGCCCGCCTCGTACGGGTCGTGCTCGAAGGTCATGTCGGCGCCGAAGGAGCGGTAGCCCTTCTCCAGGCGCAGGCTGGTGAAGGCGCCCCGGCCGGCGGCGATGACGCCGTGCTCCTGGCCGGCCTCCCACAGGGTGTCCCACAGCTTGAGGCCCATGTCCGCGGTGGTGTAGATCTCCCAGCCGAGCTCGCCGACGTAGGACAGGCGGAGCATGGTGACCGGCACGTTCCCGAGGTAGGCGCGGGTGCCGCGGAAGTAGCGCAGCGCGGTCAGGTCGGCGGTGGCCAGCGGCTGGACGAGGTCGCGGGCCTTGGGCCCCCAGAGGCCGATGCAGCAGGTCGCCGGGGTGAGGTCGCGGATGTACACGTCGGCGGGCCGGTGGCGGTCGAACCAGTCGAGGTCGAGGTTGCCGTTGGCACCGACCTGGAACTCCTGGGGGCCGAGGCGGGCCACGGTGACATCGCTGCGGATGCCGCCGTCGGCGTTGAGCAGCAGGCAGTACGTCACCGAGCCGACTGACTTGTCCACGTTGCCGGTGGTGAGGCGCTGCAGGAAGGCGGCGGCGCCCGGGCCGCTGACCTCCAGGCGCTTGAGCGCGGTCATGTCGTACATGGCGACGCTCTCGCGGGTGGCCTGGGCCTCCGCGCCGACGATGGGCGACCAGTACCGCGCCGCCCAGTCTCCCGGCGCGGGGATGTCGCGGCCCCGCAGCAGCGGGGCGTTGGCCTCGTACCACTGCGGGCGCTCCCAACCCGACGCCTCCAGGAAGGTCGCGCCGAGCTCCCGCTGCCGGGGGTGGAACGGGCTGGTACGCAGCGGGCGGGGGTCCTCCATCGGCTGGAGCGGGTGGATGATGTCGTAGACCTCGACGTAGTTCTGGCAGCCGCGGGCCAGCACGTAGTCGGGTGCGAGCTGGTGCGGCTCGAACCGGTTGACATCGCACTCATGCAGGTCGAACGTCGTGCAGTGGCCGTCGACGAGCCATTCGGCCATCGCCCGGCCGACTCCGGCGGAGTGGGTGACCCAGACGGCCTCGGCCACCCAGAAGCCCTCGACCTCGCGCGACTCGCCCATCAGCGGCAGGTGGTCGGTGGTGAACGAGAACAGCCCGTTGATGCCGTCCTCCACCTTGGCGGAGTTCGTGGACGGGAGCAGTTCCCGGGTCTGCTTCCAGGCTTCGGCGAAGTCGTCGGGGGTGAAGGTGAGCACGGACGGCATCACCTCGGCGGCATCGACGGACAGGATGTCGTCGGAGCTGATCGGCATGGGCCGGTGACCGTAGTAGCCGATGCCGAGCGTGTCGAAGCGCTCGCGGTAGTACAGGTCGGCGTCCTGGTGGCGGAGGATCGGCCGGGAGGCCTCGACGGTCTGGCCCGCCAGGTCGGGCACCTGCCCGGTCCAGGCGAGCTGGTGGGCGACCGGAGTGAGCGGCAGCTCCATCCCGACCATGCGGGCGACCCGCGGGCCCCAGATCCCGGCGCAGCACACCACGATGTCGGCGGGGATCTCGCCCTGGTCGGTCACCACCGCGGTGACCCGGCCGCCCTCACTCCTGACGTCCAGCACCTCGTGCCTGCCGAGCACCCGCACGCCGCGCTCCTGTGCCCGCGCGAGCTGCGCGTCGACCGCCTTGACCGCCTTGGCCAGCCCATCAGTGGGGATGAACAGGCCGCCGAGCACCTTGTCGCGGTCGAGGAGGGAGTGCTTGGCCACACTCTCCTCCGGCGAGAGCAGGTGGGCCTCGATCCCCCAGGAGGTGGCCCAGCCGTGGCGGCGGCGCAGTTCGGCGAGCCGCTCGGGGGTGGTGGCCACCTCGAGCCCGCCCACCTGGAGGAAGCTGTCCAGCTCGACGAACTTCTCGACGGTGTAGCGGGCCATCTCGGTCATGGTCTTCGACCCGTTGATCTGGAACACCAGACCTGGGGCGTGGGAGGAGGAGCCGCCGGTGGCGGGCACGTCTCCCTGATCAACGACCGTGACGCCGGTCCAACCGCGGGCGGACAGCTCGTCGGCGAGAGCCGCGCCGACCACACCCGCGCCGATGATGACGACGCTCGGGCCCGTCATAGCCACCTCCGTTGTTGCCTAATATGCAACCAAGCGCACTTTCCGCAACAAGCGTCGCTCGCTGCGTTCCGGGTGTCAAGAGTGCGTCGCGTCTTATTCCCTACGGTTTGCCGGGCCGCGCCGAACCTGGTCGAACACCAGGTCCGGACACGCGTACGCCCGGCCCGATCGCCGAACGTCGACCGGGCCGGGCGCATGCGGATCTCAGCCGGCGGGCAGCCAGGCCTTGACCTTGTCGGGGTTGTCGGCCACCCACTTGGCGGCTGCCTCTTCGGCCGTCATCTTGTCCTCGGCGATGTACTTGGCCACGAGGTTCTGATCGTCGTTCGTCCAGGAGAAGTTCTTGACCAGCGTGTACGCGGGACTGCCGGAGTCCGCGAACTTCTTGCTCACGATCTTGTCCAGCTCGTACGGCGGGTAGTCGCACGCCACCTTGGCCGCGTCGGTATCGCAGCCCTTGGTGTAGGCAGGCAGGTTGACCTTGACCAGCTTGAGCTCCGACAGGAACCACTGCGGGTCGTAGAAGTAGCCGATGATCGGCTTCTGCTCCTTCTCCGACTGGCGGAAGCTGGTGATGAGTGCGGTCTCGCTGCCCGCGTACACGACCTTGTAGTCGAGCTTGAGGTTCTTCACCAGGGCGGCGTCGTTGGTGACGAACGACGGGTCGCCGTCAAGGAACTGGCCCTTGCCATCGGACTCGGAGGTCTTGAACAGCGAGGCGTACTTGTTGAGGTTCTTCCAGTCGGTGATGTCCGGGTACTTCTTGGCCATCCACGGCGCCACGTACCAGCCGATGATGCCCTTGTTGCCGGTCGGCCCGGCGGACACGGCGACCTTCTGGTCATCGATGTACTTCTTCTTGAGGTCGTCGTGGGCCCAGTTCTCCACGACGGCGTCGACCTCACCGGTGGCGAAGCCCTGCCAGGCGACCTCCTCCTTCAGGTCCTTCTTGACCACCTTGCAACCGAGCTGCTTCTCGGCCACCTGCGCGATCACCGCCGCGTTGGCCTCGTAGCCCACCCACGGGTTGACCGCGAGATTGAAGGTTCCGCAGCTCTTGGCACCGCCGGCACCGCTGCTCGTGGGGGTCTCGACCTGCCCGACCTTCGCCCCTCCGCACGCGGTGAGCAGGAGGCCGGCGCCGGTCACGAGCACGGCGGCCCGGACCTTTCCGCTCCTGGTTACTGCCACCTGGTCCTCCTGTAGTTCCTCTGGCCGGAACCGGCCGATATCGTTCACCTCTGATGAAGCCCGCCGTGCGCCGCGGCGTCCGCACGCTCGGTGGCGGCCCGCGTGACACGGTCGAGCACGATGCCGAGCACGACGATCGCGAGCCCGGCGGCCAGCCCCTTGCCTCGCAACTGGTGCTGCGAGAACCCGGCGACGACGTCGTAGCCGAGCGCTCCCGCGCCGACCAGACCGCCGACGACCACCATGGAGAGCACGTAGATGAGCCCCTGGCTCGTCGCCAGAGTCACGGCACTGCGTGCCATCGGCAGTTGCACCTTGGAGATGAGCTGCCAGGCACTCGCCCCTGCCGAGGTCGCCGCCTCGACGGTGGTGGCCGAAACCCCCCTGATGCCCTCCGCGACCAGCTTGATCGCGACCGGTGCGGCGAACACCACGGCCGCGATGATCGCGGTGAACCGGGTCGGCCCGAACAGGCCGAGGATGGGCACCAGGTAGACGAAGGCCGGCATGGTCTGGCCGGCGTCCAGCACGGGGCGGAGCACGGTGTCGACCCGGTCGCTGCGGCCCATCCATACCCCGACGACCACGCCCAGCAGCATGACCAGGACGGTCGCGACGAGCGTCGAGGCCAGCGTGACCATGCTGTCTTGCCAGAGCCCGAGCAGCACCAGCGTCAGCAGCCCGGCCGTGGCGACCAGCGCGGCCCGTACGCTGCCCACCAGCAGGACGACGGCCACGGCCACGGCGGCGACCAGCCACCAGGGCGAGCCCGTCAGCAGCGCCTCGAAGGGGTTGAGCAGCGCGTTGGTCAGCAGGTTCTTCAGCGCGTCCGTGAAGGTGACCATGCTGTCCTGCACCCACAGGCTCGCGGCGTCGGCCGCGCGGCGTACGTAGGAGCCGAAATTGGCGTCGACGGGGAACTCCGCCGCCCAGACGTAGGTATAGGACAGATAGCCGAGCACGGCGGCGATCCCGAGAACGCCCGCCACCTCGAGACGGCGCCCCCGCACGGTGCGCAGCCGCCCGGCCCGGCGCGCGACCTCCACACGGCGGCTGGCCGCCGAGGTAACCCGGTCGAGCACCACGGCCATGATGACGATGGCCAGCCCGGCGTTGAACGCGGTGCCCACGTCGAGCGTCTGCAGCGCCTTCAGGACCGCCTGGCCCAAGCCGGGGGCGTCGATGAGCGCCGCGATGGTGGCCATGGACAGGGCGGCCATGATGGTCTGGTTCACCCCGACGATGATCGTCTGTTTGGCCATGGGGAGCCGCACGAGCCGCAGCGCCTGCGCGGGCGTGGCGCCTAGTGAGGTGCCGGCCTCCAGCGTCTCGGGCGAGACCTGCCGGATGCCGAGCGCGGTGATCCGGATGGCGGGCGGGATCGCGTAGATCATCGTGGCGACCGTCGCGCTGGCTGGGCCGATCAGGAAGAACAGCGTGAGCGGCGCCAGGTAGACGAAGGTCGGCATGGTCTGCATGAAGTCCAGCACCGGGGTCACCAGCCGGTGGAAGCGGTCGCTCAACCCGGCCCACACCCCGAGCGGGATGCCCACCGCCAGCGACAGCACCACGGCGGTCAGCGTGAGCGCCAGGGTGTCCATGCTCTCCTGCCACAGGCCCAGGACGCCGAAGGAGAGGAATCCGGCGGCGGTGAGTAGCGCCACCTTCCTGTTGCCGTACAGCAGGGCGATGGCGGTCGCCAGACCGGCCACCCCGAGCCAGCCGAGCACCGGCACCGGCCGGTCGAAGGACGGCTGGCTGATCAGGGCCTGGACGAACCGCACGGCCTCGTCGATGAAGAGCCGGATGTAGTTGATGAAGTAGAGGAAGAACGGGTTGCTGTTGCGGCTGTCGTCGATGGCGTCCATGCCGCTGTTCAGCCCGCCGTGCAGCGGGGTCAGCTCCGCACCGCCGAGCGCCAGCGTGTCCCGCCCGCGCAGCACCGCCCAGCCCAGCACCCACACCGCGAGCGTCGCCACGACCAGGTAGCCGCGGCCCGTCAGCCTGGCGGTCACCCGCGCCTTCACCACGGACACCGTGGTCATGCCTGCGGCCCTCCGGCGATCACTTCGAGGATCTCCGCACTGGTGACCACGCCGAGCAACGTCTCCCCGTCCATCACGCGCACCGGCCGCTCGGCCGAGAGCACGGCCTTCACGGCGTCCCTGATGACCACGTCGGGAGCGAGTACGGGACCGTCGAGCGGCTCGCCCGGCTGGGCCGGGCGCATGATCCAGCGGAGCGTCAGCACGCGCGAGCGCGGGACGTCGCTGACGAAGTCCCTGACGTAGTCGTCGGCCGGCGCGCCCACCACCTGGTCGGGCGTGCCCACCTGGACGAGCTCGCCGTCGCGCATGATGAGGATCCGGTCGCCCAGCTTGAGCGCCTCACTGAGATCGTGAGTGATGAAGATCATGGTCTTGCCGACCTCGTGGTGCAGCCGGATGACCTCGTTCTGCATCTCGCGCCGGATCAGCGGGTCCAGCGCGGAGAACGGCTCGTCGAACAGGAGCACCTCGGGGTCGGCCGCGAGCGCCCGCGCCAGGCCCACCCGCTGCTGCATGCCGCCGGAGAGCTGGTCGGGGTAGGAGTCCTCGAAGCCGTCGAGGCCGACGAGCCCGATCACCTCGCGGGCCCGCGTGTAGCGCTCCCGCTTGGAGACCCCGCGGATCTCCAGGCCGAAGGCGACATTGTGCAGGACGCACCGGTGCGGCAGCAGCCCGAAGTGCTGGAAGACCATGGCCATGCGGTGCCTGCGCAGCTCGCGCAGGCTGCGGTCGTCGGCTTCCCGCACGTCCTCCCCGTCCAGCAGGATCTCGCCCGCCGTGGGTTCGATCAGCCTGGTCAGGCAGCGGACCAGGGTGGACTTGCCCGAACCGGACAGGCCCATGACGACGAACACCTCGCCCCGCCGCACCTCGAAGGAGACATCGCGGACCGCGGCGACACAGCCGCTCTGCTGCTTGAGCTCGTCGCGGGTGAGCGTGCTGCCGACCACGCTCTCGGCCTTGGGGCCGAACACCTTCCACAGGCCGCGCACGGCGAGGATGGGAGGGGCGTCGATGTCGGGCGCACTACGTTCGGCCACTGACGGCACAGTCATGACCACCTCTTGGTCGTCGGAGCGTCAGTTCGCTGGGAACCACCGCTGGGGTCGCGGACGGATGTTCTGCCACACATGTTTGATCTCGCGATATTCATCCAGGCCGGTCGGTCCGAGTTCGCGGCCGATACCTGACTGCTTGAAGCCACCCCATTCGGCCTGCGGGACGTAGGGGTGGTAGTCGTTGATCCACACCGTGCCGTGCCGCAGCCGTCCCGCGACCCGCTGCGCCTTGCCGGCGTCCTGGGTCCACACGGCGCCCGCCAGGCCGTACTCGGTGTCGTTGGCCAGGCTGACGGCTTCGTCCTCGGTGGTGAAGCGCTCCACGGTCAGCACGGGGCCGAACGACTCCTCGCGCACCACCCGCATGCCCTGCTTGCACCCGTCGAGCACGGTCGGCCGGTAGTAGAAGCCCTCACCGGCCGGCCGGTGGCCACCGCAGCGCAGCACGGCGCCCTCGGCGAGCCCGGCGGCCACGTACTCCTCCACCTTGGCCAGGTGCGCGGCGGAGATGAGCGGACCGGTCTGGGCCTGCGGGTCGAAGGGGCCGCCGAGGCGAATCAGCTCGGCACGCCGTACGACCTCGTCCACGAACGAGTCGTGCAGCGAGTCCTCCACCAGGAGCCGGGCACCGGCCGAGCACACCTGCCCGGAGTGCAGGAAGACGGCCGTGAGCGCGAAGTCCACCGCCGTGTCGAAGTCGGCGTCGGCGAAGACGATGTTGGGGTTCTTGCCGCCGAGCTCCAGCGCCACCCGCTTGACCGTGGCGGCCGCCGCGGCCATGATCCGCCGTCCGGTGGCCGCGCCACCGGTGAAGGAGACCAGGTCCACGTCAGGGTGCTCGGCGAGCGGCGCGCCCGCGGCCGGTCCGGCGCCGAGCACGAGGTTGGCGACGCCCGCGGGCAGGCCCGCCTCCTCCAGCGCGCGGATCAGGAGGATCGCGGTGCTCGGGGTCAGCTCGCTCGGCTTGAGCACGAAGGTGTTGCCCGCGGCGAGCGCGGGCGCCACCTTCCACGTAGCCTGCAGCAAGGGGTAGTTCCACGGCGTGATCAGGCCGCACACGCCGACCGGCTCATAGACGACCCGGCTGATCGCGTCGTCACGGCCGGTGTCGATCACCCGCCCCGCGTCGGTGCCGGCGACGCCGGCGAAGTAGCGCAGCGAGGCCACGGAGTCGTCGACGTCGTACTCGCTCTCCACGAGCCGCTTGCCGGTGTCGGACGACTCCGCGTGGGCGAAGGCCGCTTTGTCCCGCTCCAGCAGATCGGCCACCCTGTACAGCAGCGCGCCACGCTCGCGCGCCGGTGTGCCGGACCAGCCGCCCAGGTCGAAGGCGCGCCGGGCCGCCAGGATCGCGGCCACCGTGTCGGCCGCGGTGGCTTCTGCGACCGTGGTAACGAGGCTGCCGTCGGCAGGGCAGCGGATGTCGCGCCGCCCACCGTCGGTTGGCTTGGTCCACGTGCCGCCGATGTAGAGATCGGTCATCGGCACACCCCTGATCGTTGCGTATCGCGCAAGACAATGCTTAGTGGGGAACAGCATTGACGGGCTCCCTCGAATAAGTCAAGGGGTGGCCGAAATCACAGCCGGAATCCTTGCCGTGTCTTTTCCACAGGCTCTACCTCTCGCCCTCTTGACTGGACGGCACTCAGACATACACCCTGTTGCGCATACATCACTGCTTTGCGCTATACGCAACACTAGGAGGTGTGATGTCTCCTCGGCCCGATCCTGGACGCGAGTTCATCCTCACGGTCTCTTGCTCCGACAAGCCAGGCATCGTCTACGCCGTGACCAGCTTCCTGGTGCAGCACGGCGGCAACATGCTGCAGAGCAAGCAGTTCAACGACCGCCAAGGCGGCGGTTTCTTCATGCGCGTGCACTTCGCGGCCCAGCACGGGCTCGAGGAACTGCGCGCCGGCTTCACCTACGTCGCCGACTCCTTCCAGATGACCTGGCAGCTCAAGGACGCCGTGACCCCCACCAGGTCGCTCATCATGGTGTCGAAGTTCGGTCACTGCATGAACGACCTGCTTTTCCGCCGCCAGGTGGGCGGACTGAACATCGACATCCCCGTGATCGTCTCCAACCACCCCGACCTCGAACCGCTCGCCGCCTCCTACGGCGTGCCCTTCCACCACGTGCCGGTCACGCCGCAGAGCAAGGCCGAGGCCGAGGCCAGGGTGCTGGAGCTGGTGGCGGAGTACGAGGCGGACCTGGTGGTGCTCGCCCGCTACATGCAGGTCCTGTCGGACGACATGTGCAAGCGCCTCGAGGGCCGTGCCATCAATATCCACCACTCGTTCCTGCCGGGGTTCAAGGGCGCCAAGCCGTACCACCAGGCGCACGAGCGGGGGGTGAAGCTCATCGGCGCGACCGCTCACTACGTCACGGCCGACCTCGATGAAGGGCCGATCATCGAGCAGGACGTGGCCAGGGTGGACCACGAGCTCGACCCCGAGGACCTGATCGCGGCGGGCCGGGACGTCGAGGCCCAGGTGCTCGCCCGGGCCGTGAAGTGGCACAGCGAGCAGCGCGTGCTGCTCAACGGCGACCGCACGGTCGTCTTCCGCTGAGGACCCGCCGAGAATTCCGCCCGAGGCGGGCACCGGCCAGGAGGCGGTGGGGGTGCTGCGGCCCCCACCGCCTCCCTTCACCTGCCGGTGGCGGCCACGCCGCATCTCCTCACGCGCGGTGCCGGTAGAACTCGGTCGTCTCGGGCGGAAGCGGGGTGTTGCCGAGGATCAGGTCGGCCGCCTTCTCCGCCAGCATCATGACCGGCGCGTAGATGTTGCCATTGGTCACGTACGGCATGGCCGAGGCGTCCACCACGCGCAGCCCCTCCAGGCCGCGTACGCGCATGGTCTCCGGGTCGACCACCGACATCTCGTCGCAGCCCATCCGGGCCGTACACGAGGGGTGCAGAGCCGTCTCCCCATCCTTGGCGACCCAGTCCAGAATCTCCTCGTCGGTCTCGACGGACGGCCCGGGTGACAGCTCCCCGGTGCTGAACTCGGCCAGGGCGGGCGCGCCGAGGATGGCGCGGGTCACCCTGACGGCCTCCACCCACTCCCGCCGGTCCTGCTCGGTGGACAGGTAGTTGAACCGCAGGGCGGGGTGCTCCCGCGGGTCGACGCTCTTGATCTTGACCGACCCGCGGGCGTCGGAGTACATCGGCCCGACGTGCACCTGGTAACCGTGCCCGCCGGCCGGCGCTGTGCCGTCGTAGCGCACGGCGATGGGCAGGAAGTGGAACATCAGGTTGGGGTAGTCGACGTCGTCGTTGCTGCGTACGAAGCCGCCGGCCTCGAAGTGGTTGGTCGCTCCCGGCCCGCTGCGCGCGAACAGCCACTGCGCGCCGATCCAGGGATGGCGCCACTTCCGCAGGTTCGGCTGCATGGACACCGGCTGGGCGCAGCCGTGCTGGATGTAGACCTCCAGATGGTCCTGCAGGTTCTCGCCGACGCCCGGCAGGTCGTGCACCACGTCGACGCCGAGGGCGGCCAGCTCCCCCGCGTTGCCGACGCCGGACAACTGCAGCAGCTGGGGCGAGTTGATCGCGCCACCGGAGAGGATGACCTCCTTGGCGCGTACGGTGCCGCCGTCGTACTCCACCCCGATCGCTCGGGCGCCCTCGAAGAGGATCCTCGTCACGAACGCACGGGTCTTGACCGTGAGGTTGGGACGCTTCAGCACGGGGTGCAGGTAGGCCCGCGCGGCGCTGAGCCGGCGGCCCCGCCGGATGTTGCGGTCGAACCGGGCGAAGCCCTCCTGACGGTAGCCGTTGACGTCGTCCGTGAGCGGGTAGCCGGCCTGCTGGACGGCCTCGAAGAAGGCCCCGAACAAGGGGCTGCTCGCCGCTCCGCGCTCCAGCGCCAGCGGGCCGTCGTGACCACGGAAGGGGGTGCCCGGGTCGGCCAGGCAGTTCTCCATCCGCTTGAAGTACGGCAGGCAGTGCGCGTAGTCCCAGCTCTTCATGCCCGGGTCGGCGCCCCAGCGCTCGTAGTCGAGGGGGTTGCCGCGCTGGAAGATCATGCCGTTGATGCTGCTGGAGCCGCCGAGCACCTTTCCGCGGGCGTGGTAGATCCGCCTGCCGCCCATGTACGGCTCCGGCTCGGACTCGTACCGCCAGTCATAGAAACGGTTGCCGATGGGAAAGGGCAGGGCCGCGGGCATGTGGATGAACACGTCCCACGGATAGTCCGATCGGCCGGCCTCCAGGACCAGCACCTGCGTGGCGGGGTCCGCGGAGAGCCGGTTGGCCAGGGCGCACCCCGCCGAGCCGCCGCCCACGATGACGAAGTCGTACTGCTGTGGCGTCATAGTGCCTCGTCTCATCACACGTTTCACCAAATCGTAGCGCTATACGCATCGCGTTTCACTACTCGCAACAAGAGATCTTTTGGCATAGCGAATCGACGAAGTTCCCCGTTGCACTTACAGTTTCGCTATGAGCAACGATGCGGGCAGCGGAGGCGTACAGTCGGTCGACAGGGCGATCAGCGTGCTGGAGATCCTCTCCCAGCGCGGCGAGGCAGGCGTGAGCGAGGTAGCCGCCGAGATCGACGTGCACAAGTCGACGGCCTTCCGGCTGCTCGGCGCGCTCGAGGCGCGCGGTCTGGTGGAACAGGCCGAGGACCGCGGCAAATACCGTCTGGGCTTCGGCATCATCCGGCTGGCCGGCGGGGTCAGCACGCAGATGGACATCACCGGCCGCGCCCGGCCGATCTGCAACCGGCTGGCCGGGGAGATCGGCGAGACGGTGAACATCGCCGTGCTCCGCTCCGCCCACGCGGTCAACCTCGACCAGGTGCGCGGCCCCTCGGCGATCACCACCTACAACTGGGTCGGCCAGATCACCCCGCTGCACGCCACTTCCAGCGGCAAGGTGCTGCTCGCCTACCAGGACTTCAGCGAACGCGCCCGGCTGCTGTCGGACGGCGAACTCGAGAGCTTCACGCCCAAGACGATGGTCGACCCCGACGCGCTGGAGCTGCAGCTCGCGCAGACACGGCAGACGGGCTACGCCTTCTGCCTGGAGGAGCTCGAAGAGGGACTGAACGCCATGGCCGCGCCCATCCGCTCCTATCACGGCGAGGTCGTCGCCGCGATCAGCGTCTCGGGGCCGGCCTACCGCTTCAGCGTCGAGCGCATCCACGAACTCGCCCCCACCCTCATCAGCGGCGCCGATGAGATCAGCCACCGGCTGGGCTACGCGGGCCAGCCCTGAGCAGCCGGATCACCACGCTCTTCGAGGTCGGGGTGTTGGACGTCTCTGCCACCGAGTCGAGTGGCACCAGCACGTTCGTCTCTGGGAAGTAAGCCGCGCAGCAGCCTCGGGCCGTGGGGTAGGCGATCACCCTGAACCCCGCGGCCGTGCGCCCGCCGTCGGGCCACTCGCTGACCAGGTCAACCAGTTCGCCGTCGGCCAGCTCGCGCTCGGCCAGGTCGTCCGGGTGTACGAAGATCACCCGGCGGCCCGCCTTGACCCCGCGGTAGCGGTCGTCGAGCCCGTAGATCGTGGTGTTGTACTGGTCGTGGCTGCGGACGGTCTGCAGCAACAGCCGGCCGGGAGGCACCCGCAGCACCTCCAGCTCGTTGACGGTGAAGTTGGCCCTCCCCGTCGCGGTCGGGAAGCGGCGCTCATCCCTCGGCGCGTTGGGCAGCGCGAACCCGGCGGGCGCCCGCGCGTTGAAGTCCTCGAACCCGGGGACGACCCGCGCGATGCGGTCCCTGATCGCGCCATAGTCGCGCTCGAACTCCGCCCACGGCACGTGCGGGTCGTCAGCGAAGAGCTCGCGCGCCAGCCGGCTGACAACGGCCACTTCCGGTAGCAGGTCCGGGGAGCCGGGCTTGAGCCTGCCCCGGGAGGCGTGGACGAGGCCCATCGAGTCCTCGACGGTCACATAGCCGCCGGGATCGCGCTCGGTGCGCCCGAGCACCGGCAGGATCAGCGCCTCCTCGCCGCACACCGCGTGGGAGCGGTTGAGCTTGGTGGACACCTGCACGGTCAGCCTGGTACGGCGCAGCGCGGCCTCCGTCACGTCACTGTCGGGCGTGGCCCGGACGAAGTTGCCGCCCAGGCCGAAGAAGACCTTGGCCGCCCCATCACGCATGGCACGGATCGCCTCGACCGTGTCGAGGCCGTGGCGGCGGGGCGGCTCGAAACCGAACTCCTCGCGCAGCGCGTCGAGAAAGGCCGCGGACGGCTTCTCGTAGATGCCCATCGTCCGGTCGCCCTGCACGTTCGAGTGGCCGCGCACCGGGCACACGCCCGCCCCGCTCCGACCGACGTTGCCGCGTAGCAGCAGGAAGTTGACCACCTCCCTGATCGTCGCCACGGAGTTGCGGTGCTGGGTCAGGCCCATCGCCCAGCAGACGACGACCGAGCGAGCCGTACGGACCTCACCCGCCGTCTCCTCCAGTTCCGCCCGGGTCAGACCCGTCGCCTGGAGGACCTTCTCCCAGTCGAGCGCGCGAAGGTGCTTCTCCCACACCTCGAACCCATAGGTGTACTCGTCGATGAAGGCCCGGTCGGCGCTGTCGATGAGCAGCAGGGACAGCGCCTGGAACAGCGCCATGTCACCGTTGAGCCGGATCTGCAGGAACCGGTCGGCGAGCGCGGTACCGCGGCCCGCCCCCGAAGGGCGCTGCGGGTTCTTGAAGCGCAGCAGGCCCGCTTCGGGCAGCGGGTTGACCGCGATGATCCGCGCCCCGCCACGCTTGGCCCGCTCCAGCGCGGTGAGCATGCGGGGATGGTTGGTGCCGGGGTTCTGGCCCACCACGAAGATGAGCTCGGCCCGGTGCAGGTCCTCCAGCGACACCGTGCCCTTGCCGATACCCAGTGTCTCGGTCAGGGCCGAGCCGCTGGACTCGTGACACATGTTGGAGCAGTCAGGCAGGTTGTTGGTGCCGAACCTGCGCACGAGGAGCTGATAGGCGAAGGCCGCCTCGTTGGAGGTGCGGCCGGAGGTGTAGAAGACGGCCTCGTCGGGGCCGTCGAGGGCGCGCAACTCCCTGGCGATGATCTCGAACGCCCGCGACCAGGTGATCGGCTGGTAGTGCTCCGCGCCGGGCGGCTTGTGCATCGGCTCGGTCAGCCGGCCCTGCCTGCCGAGCCAGTGGTCGCTACGGACGGCCAGGTCCGCCACCGGGTGCGCGGCGAAGAACTCCCACCCGACCCGGCGCGTGGTGGCCTCTTCGGCGACGGCCTTCGCGCCGTTCTCGCAGAACTCGGCGGGGCTGCGGTGCTCGCTCTCGGGCCAGGCGCAGCCGGGACAGTCGAAGCCGTCCTTCTGGTTCACCCGCAGCAGCGTGCGCACGGTTCGGGCGGCGCCCATCTCGCGATGGGCGATCTCCAGCGCGTGCCCCACGGCGGGCAGGCCGCCCGCCCACTCCTTGGGCGGGCCGACCCTGAGTCCCTCGTCTTCGTTCCCGCCTGTCACCATCAGCCGATCCGGTCCTGGACCCACTCGTGGAAGGCGCCGATGTGGTGCTCGCTCGGCACCAGCACGCCGCCGTCGCGGTACGTACGCGAGCTCATGGCGGGCTGGCAGCGTTCGCAGGCGTCGAAGTCCTGCTCATTGACCCGGTGGAAGAGCTCGACCGACTTGTCCAGGTCTTTGCCTGTGGCCACCACGTCGGGCAGGTAGAGCCAGTCGCATTCGACCACCGTGCGATCGACCGCGAGCGGGAACATCCGGTGCAGGATGACGTGATCGGGCACCAGGTTGATGAAGACCTGCGGCTTGATGGTGATGGCGTAGTAGCGCCGGTCCTGGTCCTCATTCACGCCCGGGATGCGGTCGAGTCCGGCCGAGCCGTCGACGGTGAAGCCTTCGATCCGCTCGCCGAACTCCGCGCCGTGGCCGACGAAGTACTGTGCGGCGAACCCGTCGGCGAACTCGGGCAGCACCTCGGTCAGCTCAGGGTGGATCGTGGCGCAGTGGTAGCACTCCATGAAGTTCTCGACGATGAGCTTCCAATTGGCCTTGACGTCGTAGACAATCCGCCGGCCCACCGACAATCCGGCCACGTCGTAGTTGTCGATGAGGTCCGGCGCGCCCAGCCGCTCGGCCACCGCGCCCTGCACGTCCCGCTCGAACAGCGGCGGCTCGTCGGCCAGGCAGACCCACACGTAGCCGAGCCACTCGCGCACGTGCGCCTTGACCAGCCCGTACTGCACCCGGTCCAGGTCGTTCATCTTGGTCAGGTTGGGCGCCGCGATCAGCTTGCCGTCGAGGTCGTAGGTCCACGCGTGATATGGACACTGAAAGGCCCGCTTGACCTCGCCCGACTCCTCAGTGCGCAAAGTGGCGCCCCGGTGGCGGCAGACGTTGAAGAAGGCGCGGACCGACCCGTCGCGTGCCCGGCTGATGAGCATGCTCTCGGCGCCGACCCGCACCGTCTTGAAGGCGCCTGGTCTGGGCAGGTCGGACGAGCGCACCGCGCAGAACCACATCGTCTCGAAGATGTTCTTCTGCTCCAGCGCGAAGATCTCCGGATCGGTGTAGTAGCGGCCCGGGAGGGTGGGGATCACGCTGGAGGTGGTTGAAGTGGTCACGGGACTACTCCTCTGTGTAACGGGCCGGGTCAGTGTCCTCGGCGGATCCAGTCCTCGAGCTGCGGAGCCTCGGCTCCGATGCCGGTGTCGTCGCCGTGCCCCGTGTGAACCACCGTCTCCGGGGGCAGCGTGAGCAGGGACCGGCTGATCGACGCCATGATCGTGGGGAAGTCGCTGTACGACCTGCCCGTGGCCCCCGGGCCGCCCTGGAAGAGGGTGTCACCGGAGAACAGCACGCCGTGCTCGGGCACGTACAGGCACACCGCTCCCGGGGCATGCCCGGGAGTGTGCAGGACGTGCACGACCGCGTCGCCGATCCGGAGGATCTGCCCGTTCTCCAGCGGACCGTCCGGCACGGCGCCGACGTGCGCGAGCTTCCAGAGCGGCTCGTCGTCCGGGTGCAGGAGCACCGGTGCACCGGTGCGCGCGGCCAGTTCGGGGGCGGCGTTCACGTGGTCGTCGTGGGCGTGCGTGCACACGATCCCGGCCACCCGGCGGTCGCCCACGGCCCGCGCGATCGCCTCGGCGTCGTGCGCCGCGTCGATCACGAGGACCTGGTCGTCGTCACCCAGCAGCCAGACGTTGTTGTCGACCTCCCACCTCCCGCCGTCCAGACTGAAAGTGCCCGAGGTGACCAGGCGCTCGATCCGCATCACAGCACCACCACAGAGCGGAGCACCTCGCCGTGGTGCATCTTGGCGAAGGCGTCCTCGACATCGCCCAACTCGATGGTCTCGGTGACGAACGCGTCGAGGTCGAAGCGGCCCTGCAAGTAGAGGGAGACGAGCATGGGGAAGTCGCGGCTCGGCAGGCAGTCGCCGTACCAGCTCGACTTCAGCGCGCCGCCGCGGCCGAAGACGTCGAGCAGCGGCAGTTCCAGCGTCATCTCCGGGGTGGGCACACCCACGAGGACAGCGGTCCCGGCCAGGTCCCGGGAGTAGAACGCCTGCTTGAACGTCTCCGGCCGGCCTACGGCGTCGATCACGACGTCGGCGCCGAAGCCACCGGTGAGCTCCCTGATCCGCTCGATGGGATCGGCCTGCCCGGCGTTCACCGTGTGGGTCGCGCCGATGCCACGCGCCCAGGCGAGCTTCCTGTCGTCCACGTCCACGGCGATGATCGTCGTAGCGCCGGCCAGCCGTGCTCCGGCGATCGCCGCGTTGCCGACGCCGCCGCACCCGATGACCGCGACCGAGTCGCCGCGGCTGACCGCGCCGGTGTTGACGGCGGCGCCCAGCCCGGCCATCACGCCGCAGCCGAGCAGCCCGGCGGCGGCCGGGGAGGCGGCCGGGTCGACCTTGGTGCACTGCCCGGCGGCCACCAGCGTCTTGTCGGCGAACGCGCCGATGCCGAGCGCGGGGCTGAGCGGCGTGCCGTCCGCCAGTGTCATCTTCTGGGTGGCGTTGTGGGTGGCGAAGCAGTATTGCGGGCGACCCCTCAAGCAGGACCGGCAGGCCCCGCACACCGCCCGCCAGTTGAGGATCACGAAATCGCCGGGCGCCACGTCGCTGACATCGGGGCCGACGGCCTCGACCACTCCGGCGGCCTCGTGGCCGAGCAGGAACGGGAAGTCGTCGTTGATGCCGCCTTCGCGGTAGTGCAGATCGGTGTGGCAGACACCGCAGGCTCGCACCTTGACCAGCGCCTCGCCGGGACCTGGGTCCGGTACGAGGATCGTCTCCAGGCTGACCGGCTTGCCTTTGCCCATCGCGACCACGCCGCGCACTTCATGAGTCATGGTTCACTCCTGTTTCAGCCGGTCTGGACCGGCACGGTCTCCAAACGGCGGCGCCAGCGGGTGAACAGCCGGACCTGGTTGACGCCCAGCACCGCCACCGGCCGGTCTCCCTGTCGGTAGACGGCGAGGAAGCTGTGGTTCGCCGGGTCGCCCTCCTCCACGGTCACCGTGTCCGCGTCGCCCGCGTGCCCGATGAACTGGATCTTCACGTCGTACTGGTCGGACCAGAAGTATGCCGGGCGCGCGGGCTCGGGGCGGGCGGTGCCGCCGGACAGCAGCGTCGCCGCGGCGACCGCGGCCCGCTGGCGGGCGCCGGTCCAGTGTTCGACCCGGTGGTGCCTGCCCCATGCCGGGTCGTACCAGGCCGCGCAGTCGCCGACCGCGACGATGCCCGGCACGGAGGTGCCACCGCCCTCGTCGCACAGCACCCCGTCGCCCAGTTCGACACCGCTTCCGTGGAGCCAGCCGATGCTGGGCACCGCGCCGATCCCGACGACCACGACATCGGCGGGCAGGTACGTGCCGTCGCCCAGCCGTACACCATCGGCCCGGTCCGTTCCGGTCACCTCGGTGACGTACGCGCCGTGTACCAGCCGGACGCCGCGCCGTTCGTGCAGGTCGCCGATGGCGTGCCCCATCGTGAGGCCGATCACGCCGGCCAGCGGCGCCTGCCCCGACTCGACGAGGGTCACGTCGAGGCCGAGTTCGCGGGCGCTGGCGGCGACCTCGGCGCCGATGAAGCCGCCGCCGATCACCACCAGCCTCCTGGTGGTCGCCAGGTCGGCGCGCAGCGCGCGAGCGTCGTCGAGGGTGCGCAGCGTGTGCACACCGCGTAGCGCCTCCGTCCCCGGCAGCGTGCGTGCGGCCGCGCCGGTGGCGATCACGATGCCGTCCGCCACGAGCGACGTACCGTCGCTCAGCGCGATCCGGCGGGCGGTCGCCTGCAGGCCGGTGGCGGCCACGCCCAGCCGCCATTCGATGTCCTGCTGCTCGTCGCCGCCTTCCAGCGCCAGATCGTCCTCGCCGATCGTGCCCTTGAGGAAGTCCTTGGACAGGGGTGGCCGGTCGTAGGGCCGGTGCTCCTCGGCGCCGACGACGACGAGCCGCCCCCCGTAGCCCTGGCTCCGCAGGGCCCGAGCCGTCAGCAGCCCGGCCAGCGAGGCGCCGACCACGCAGACCGTCTTCACGCCTGCCCTTTCAGGGTGATGCCCGGCGGCAGGTTGGGCGGCGCGTCCGACAGCACGACGTAGATGACGTCGTTCTCGACGACGACCTGGTGGATGCGGACCGGCCGCTTCGCGGGAGGAGCGTCCACCTCGCCGGTGCGCAGGTTGAACCGCGAGGCGTGCAGCGGGCACTCGACCTCGCAGCCCTCCAGCCAGCCGTCGGCCAGTGAGGCGTCCTGATGGGTGCAGGTGTCGTCGATCGCCAGGATGTCGCCCTCATCTGTGTGGAAGACCGCGATGGGCGGATCGACATCTAGACGGAGGGCCTCACCTCGCGGTAGTGAGGCAAGAGGGCACGCTGGGATCATTGTCACACCCCGGTTTCACAACGAGCAACGTCTAGCGCTATACGCAACAGATTGAGGGCGCGGCATGCGGATGTCAAGACTGGTTTGCGAGGACTTCCAGCAGGGTGTCGGATTAGCCAGATATCGGCCGGTTCCGTCCAGAGACCGGCCCGTCGTTTCTGCGGATCACCGAAACCCAGATGATCTCCTTCACCGCGGTCTGCGACATCACCGGCCTGCCGGCGATCAGCCTTCCGCTGCACACCTCCCCCACCGGCCTCCCCATCGGCGCCCAGCTCGTGGCGGGTCCCTGGGACGAGGCCGTGCTCATCCGCCTCGCCTCCGCCCTGGAGACGGTGGACCCACGGCCATTGCGCCGCCCCTCACGTTTCACCGTGAGCTAGGTGGCCGCGGGCCGTACGTTCCTCGGGGGTTGGATCGCCGCTGTCATCGGCGAGTTCGCCACCCCGCCGCCGGGGTGGCCTTCAGCCATGTCAGGCGCGGGGAACAGCTCGCGGAACCGCGCCGGAGTCATCGGCGCGGGACCACGACCATGCCCTCGATCTCCACCGCCAGCTCGGTGGTCGCCAACGCGGCGACCACCGCGAGAGAGTGCGCGGGCCAGTCGCCGTCCGGATACCACCGGCCGAACACCTCCTGGCGGGCGGCTCTGCAGCCGTCCAAGTGCTCAGTGCCCCGCCACCAGCGTCATCAGCTTCACCAGGTGCTCGTGTCCGACGGCGAGGGAGTCGAGCAGCCGCTCGATGTCGGCGAAGATCTGCCGCGTCTGCGACCGCGCGTCAGGGCCCGCCAGGGTGCCATCGTCCAGCACGCCGACCTGTCGGCGGATCATAGGCGGTCTCTTTTCTCGTGACACGTTCATCCGGGTCCACGCTAGACGCGAGCCCCACTGGCCCGGACCATCCGCGAGACTGATTTCAGATAGTCGAAATATGGTTTCAAGCTGCTGCGAAATCCAGGGCGCGGGCGGCAGAGCGACGTCCCCGATCGACGGTTGCACGGCAGGGCCGGCGAAGCGCAGCAGCGCGTCCGTGATCGGCCCGGTCGAGCCTGCGAGCGTGGTCACCGCCTGGGCGAGCTGGTTGGGTGCCCCGGCCCAGGTGGGTTCGGCTTCGTCCCGCCACAGCGTGCCCGGCACCTCGACCACGGCCGTGATGGGGGCGGTCGCGGCGCCGGTGTTTACCTCTGGTTCACTGGCGGCGGTGATCGTCACGTCGGCGACGCGGACGAGGCTGCCTGCCTGGTAGCGCAGCTTCATCAGCCGGTGCCGGGTACCGAGGAGTGCGGACAGGGCCTCCAGGTTGCGCTCCATCTGCTCGTAGCCGCCGTTCGCTCCCGAAGGGTTGGCCGACGTGACCTTGAACGTCAGGCCGAACGTCGTGGCCTCCAGATCGAGGCCGACGACTGGGATGTCCCCGCGCCGGCCCGGCACGCTGACCTTGACGGCCCGCGCGCCGGGCCAGGGCCTGCGCTGTGTCCCCTTCTTGGTCCGCCAGCAGCCGGCCGGGTGGTCCAGCGGCACGCCGTCGAGTGAGTAGCTCGGCACCCTCAGAGGCTCCCATCGCGCCGACGTACTGGAGGCTGCGGTTCACGCTCCCGCTCGTGGGTTCCGCCTGCGGGTAGTGGTTCGTCACGTTGACCACAGTCCGGGACGAGGCGCGGCCGCCGCCGAGCCCGCCTGGGACGGGCCCACCGGGATTCACCTCCTGGGGTTCGGGGTGGGGTGAAGCCAGCGGCCGGAAGCCGTTCGAGCACACCCGCTCCGATCGGCCAGTAAGTGTCCGGCAGATGTCCTGTTGCTGCCCTGGTCCGGCATGGAAGGAGATCCGATGCTCATTGTGTGTGATCCAACTACATCGAGCGATGGAGTGATCTATGCGTCTCAAGCAAGTATTGGCGGCCATCGCCACCGCGGCTGCCGTTATGGCCGGTGTCCTGGCGGGGTCGCCAGCCGCGTCGGCGGCACCGAGCGCACAGGCGGCACAGGTGGCTGCCGACTGCAACGGATACCGGCCGTGGGCCTACGCACCTGGACGAAACGGCGACGTGATCACGGGCATCGGATCATGTGGTAGCCAGACCATCACGGTAGAGATCTGGATAGACGTCTCAGGCGGGTTCGACAGGCAGGTTGCCTGCTGCCCTAGGGGAACCAGCCCAGTTACGGCGTATGCGTACTGCAGCCGGTCGGGCCGCGGAAACTACTACACCGTGGCGAGAACCCCCATGGGAACTGTCGAGTCCGCACGACGGCTGCTCTGCTAGCCGAGCCGCGTGCTGAAAACCCGGCCTCCATCTCGCGCTACAGACCCCGTCGAGAAAGCGGCGCCTCACCGTCGCTCGCCGGGGTCCGGGGCGCGGGCCAGACGCGAGTCACACGTCAGCAGGCCGTGCAACCGTGTCCGCAGCCATCTCCACGATCTGGCGCGCAGCTCGCCGAGGTCGATGCCGTACACCTCGTGCAGGTCGGGCTCGACGAGCGCCCAGCGGCTCAGGATGTCTTGCCATGAGACGGTGCGGCCTTTCGAGATCGAGAGGCCGTCGTCCGGGTCGTAGTAGTCCCGGAGCCCCGTGACCGAGTCGAGGTCGCCGCCGCTGCTCGACGCGTCGCCCGGTGCGGGGCCGAGGCTTCCCCCGTGGCCCCCGAGGCCCAGATCTTCACGGCCGCGTCCTCGCCGGCCGCGACATCGCAGTGGCGGATGAGCCGGATGGCGCGACGATTCTCACGGGCATCTCCATCGGTGCCGTTGACGTCACGGTGCAACTGGCTGAGGGGCCTCCGCCTCGCGATCTGGACAGCTGGGAGGAGATCGTCGAGGTCTCCATCGAATCCACGAGCGGATCGCTCATCGTTTGCGGGCTCGATGGAGACCTCCCCAAACTCCCGAACCTTGCCTGGCAGGGGGAGGGCTTCTACCGGCTTCGGGTGCACGCGCGAGGGCGTGACACCATGCCGGATGGTTCGGCCGGCGCCACCCCGGTTGAGCACTACCTGATCATCGTGGCAGGCGGAACCCCAGCCGGACATGCCGGCGACCTTCGCGACCTGGCGGTCCACGACCGACGTGAACTCGTCGATGACGACCAGGTCGCCCGACTCGGCCAAGGCCCGCGCGATCGACGCGCGGAACGCCTCCCGTTGGACAGGGTCCGGTATGGCCGAAGCCACGCCGGCGGCGAGGACAGGCCAACCGCGCCGAGCAGCGCCACGATGTCCTTGATGGACATGCCGTCCCATGGCCCAGGAGTTGCTCATCCGCTCCTCCACGGGCACGTCGAACAGGCCCTGCGGTTGCAGCACTCGGGCGGTCTTGTGGACCGGTGCCGATACGGTGATCTCGGCTCGCACAGCACGACCTTCCAAGGGGTAGCGGGCGGCAGGGGTTACATCAGGGCGCGGACGTTCCAGCCCTGACCGGCAAGCTGGTTGAGGAGCTGCACCTGCTGCGCTTCGCTGTCGCAGGTGACCACGACGCCCCAGACGACAGGCCGCGTGTGGGACTCGGCGTCGCCCGGCTCGGGCAACTCCTCCTCGTCTTCAGTGCCAGCCTGGTCGGCACGGCCACCCGCGCCCGGAGCGCGGTTGGGGGCGAGTGCCACCGCGTTGTCGGCGGCGATTGCTTCGGCCAGGTCGTCGAGGTCCTGCTCTGTCCACCCGGTGCCGTCGAGGTCGTCGAGGCTGCGCAGCAGCTCGGCAAGGGCCTGATCGTCGTACCCGCCGATCTCTGCGGTGCGGTTGTCGGCGAGGAGGATGCGAAGCGCGGCAGCGTCGTCCACGTCGAGGATCAGGACGGGCATCTGGCCCAGGCCCTTGGCCTTCGCGCCGCGCCAGCGATGCTCACCGGCGATGATCCGCATCCGCGACTTCTGGACCAAGACGGTGCCGTAGAAGCCGTTCTTCTCGATCGACTCGGCGATCACGTCCACGTCGCCCTGGTGGGGGTTGTCCGGATGCGGCTCAAGGTCGCCGACCGGAACCATGTGGTACGTCTGCGAGACGATGCCAGGCACGACACCTCCGGAAGAGGAAGGATGGTTAGATCGCAGGCGAGCGCCGGTCGTCCGTGCGTGGCATAGGGATGCCTGAGGCGCGCTGATTGCGGCCGTGTAGGGCAGTGTTTCGTGACCTGGTCGGCATCGTGACAATTCGTTCGCCGAACGTGTCGCCACGAGTTGGGTCCGTGTCCGGAAGCGGGTAGGCAGCTCAAGACCTAATCTTCGAACGGCGTTGGCACCAGTGCCCTCGACACACCTGCCAGCACGGCAATACCCATAAGCACACCTCACAGCACAGATAGTTGTCTGTGTATCAATCATGGGGAGACAGGAGATAACACCATGACGAACCCCATCACCGGAGCCGCAAAGGGTGCCCTACAGGGAGCCACCGGGCAGCTCGACGCAAAGAAGGGCAGGCTGGAAAGCAAGGTCGTGTACTCGAAGGCCGGCCTGGCGAACGGTCAGGACATCGTGGTTAACGTTCCCGAGGGCTACACGCTCACCGGTGGTGGTCTCGAAGCCTATCGGCCGGTCACCACGACCAAGAACCGCCCCACCGACGACGGCATGGGATGGGTGGTCAACGCCGCCGGTGACGATGGTTATGGCAACAAGAACACCAAGGTGTGGTCCTACGTGGTAGGGACCCGCATCGTCTACTAGTCCGTTGACGAACAGCGGATTCCAGAGGTGTCCACGACTGCCATTGCAACGGCTTGCCACTGCCTACTGGTTGACCCAGATCGATTCGACCGCGACGGCGCGTAGGTCCGAAGACGCCTGACGCACCCGATAGTCAACGCGACGCCCCCGGACAGCACCTCGTCGTACAGCTCCGACCGGTACCCCGACAGGACAACCGCGCCCCGGCAGGAGTTCAGCAGCTCCAGCAGGTGACGGTGCTGGTCGTCGGCCTCCATCTCTCCGCTGACGTTCCTCGTCGAACGGAGGTACGGCGGGTCCAGGTAGAACGCCGCCTCTGCCGAATCCATACGCTGGATGATCCGGCGTGTCACACTGCTCGCCCACGAACCGCGGCCGTACACCCTGCCCTGGGAAAAGCCCACTGGGAAACCGCGTACTCACAACATGCTGTTCCGCTGGGCCACCGACGATCTACACGTCCGGCACCGGAACTACGACTTGACCGTCTGGAAGCCTGCGCTGGTCGCGGCTGGGGTCCTTCCCGAGCCGACCAGGGACGCACATGGTCGGCGTCAGTACCTCAACAATCGGCAGCAGGGCACGCACCAGCTTCGCCACTACTTCGCCAGCGTCACTCTGGCGGGTGGCGTGACAATCAAGGACTTATCCGAGTACCTGGGGCACACCGATCCGGCGCTTACGCTCCGTGTCCATGCGCACATGCTGCCCTCGTCGCACAACCGAGTCCGCGAGGCCATCGATCGGCAGCTACTCAGCGGACCGGCAAGCCGGTAACGGCCCGGCCGATGATCAACCGCTGGATCTCGGACGTCCCCTCGAAAATGGTGTAGATCTTCGCGTCCCGGTGGAAGCGTTCCACCGGATGTTCCCTCGTATACCCCGCCCCGCCCAGGATCTGGATCGCCTGCTCCGTCACCCACACCGCAGTCTCCCCCGCCACCAGTTTCGACATCGAGCCCTCCGCCTGCCCGAACTGCCGGCCCATCCGGGCCATCCAGGCCGCGCGCCAGGTGAGCAGGCGGGCCATGTCCACGCGGGTCGCCATGTCGGCGAGCAGGAAGGCGATCGCCTGGTTCTCGCCGATCTTGCGGCCGAACTGCTCGCGTTCGCGCGCGTAGTCCCTGGCGTACTCGAAGGCGGCCCTGGCGATGCCGACGGCCATCGCGGCCACCGACGGGCGGGTGGTCTCGAAGGTACGCATCGCCGCCTGCTCGCCCGCGCGTCCGCCGTTGCGGACGCGGGCGAGGCGGGCGTCGAGTTTGTCCTTGCCGCCGAGGAGGCAGGAGCCGGGGACGCGGACGTCGTCCAGGACGACCTCGGCGGTGTGGGAGGCGCGGATGCCGTGTTTGCGGAACTTCTGCCCCATCGACAGGCCGGGGGTGCCGGGTGGGATGACGAAGGTGGCCTGGCCTCGGGTGCCCAGTGACGGTTCGACGGAGGCGACGACCACGTGGACGTTCGCGATGCCGCCGTTGGTGGCCCAGGTCTTGACGCCGTTCAGGATCCAGTCGCCGCCGGCGTACACCGCACGGGTACGGATCGAGCCGACGTCGGAGCCCGCGTCCGGTTCGGAGGCGCAGAAGGCGCCCAGCTTGACGTCGTTCTCCGTGCCGAACATCTGCGGAAGCCACTCCCCCATCTGCTCCGGCGTGCCGTTCGCGGACAGTGCGGCGGCGGCCAGGCCGGTGCCGACGATGGACAGGCCGATGCCCGCGTCGCCCCAGAAGATCTCCTCGAACGCCACCGGCAGCGCCAGGCCGCTCTCCTCGAACCACTGGGTGGCGAAGAAGTCCAGCGAGTACAGGCCGATCTTGGCGGCCTCCTGGATGACGGGCCAGGGGGTCTCTTCGCGTTCGTCCCACTCCGCGCCTGCTGGGCGGATCACGTCGCGGGCGAACGTATGCACCCAGTCCCGCACCTCGGCGACGTCGTCGCCTAACTCCGGACAGAAGCCGCCCATGCTGTTACTCCCTGAAAAATCCCGCCAAACACCCAAGACCACGCTCACGGTACGGTCACTCAGAGCCGACCGTTACCACTGGTAACACCCTACCGGCCAGTAGCCCATCACCGGAAGCCCGGCATACGCGTCAACGGCCTCGGGACAGGGTCGAGGCCAGTACGGCCGCGGCGGCCAAGGCCATCGCGATCGCCAGGCCGTACATGAGCGGGCCGAACCCACCGAACGCGGCGGCCACCTGCGGGCCGACACTGCCACCGACGGCCAGGGCGAAGGAGAACAGCGCCAGCGCCGTGCCACGCGCTTGTCCCGCCCGCGCGGAGACCGCTTCGTTGAGGCTCGGCAGGCCACCGGTGATCGAGGCGACATAGACGGCGAGCAGGAGCACCAGCCCGAGTGCGGCGGCGGCCGTCCAGCCGATGACGGCCAGTGCGACGGCCCCCGCGAACAGCAGCGCCACGGCCCGCGTGGTCGCTGAGATCCGGCCCAGCCAGGGCATGAGCAGCGGTACGAGCACGATCGAGGGCAGGCCACCGGCGCGCAGGAGGAGCAGTTCGCTCGGCGATGCCATGCCGTAGATCTGCAATCCCGTGTAGACGGCCACGAAGCCGACCATCAGCACGATCGTCGCGACGTACCGCAGCACCAACACCCGGTCGAACAGCAGCCCCGGCACCGACCGGTACACCGACAACAGCGACCCCGACCCCTCCCGCGGCAGGTCGGGCAGCATGACGGCGCGCAGCCCGAGCGCGGCCAGCGCGAACCCGGCCGCAGACAGCCCGAACAGCCCGCGCCAGCCGAGCACACCCACCAGCAGTTGGGCGGCGACCTGCAGCAGTACGGCCGAGGCGAGGAACGCGCCGGTCACCGCGGCGATCGCCACGACCCTGCGCCTGGGCTCGACCCGCTCGGCCAGGTACGCCATGCCCGCCGGCGGGAACATCGCCACGGCCACCCCTTGCAGCGCCCGCAGCACGAAGGCCGCCTCCGGCGAGGGACTCAACGCCACCAGCGCGGTGGTGACGGCGGCCAGCGGCAGTCCCAGCAGGAGCAGCCTCCTGCGCCCGAACCGGTCGGACAACGGACCGAACACCAGGAAGCCAACGCCGTACCCGATGCCGAAGGCGGTGACCAGCCAGGTCAAGGCGCCGGTGGACGCGCCCCAACCGGCCGCCATGTCGTGCAGGAGCGGGATCACGACGTACAGCTGGCCGCTGACCAGGACCGCGGTGAGCACGAAGGCCACCATCGTCCGCCCGAACCGCGCGACAGCCGGGGCGGGTTCGGCCCGCACACGCTCACGAGCGATGACAGTCGAAAGGGAACCCGCAGGGTCGCGAGGAACCGACGTCGGCGCGGTTCGATCGCAAGTGGCCGGCGCCCGGCGTGGGCTTGGGCGGGCGGCGCGACGGCCGCGGATCACACGAGGAAAGGAGATAGCCATGTGCCGGGACGGTAGCCAACCAACTAGTTGGATGTCAACCAGACGGTTGGATTGCAACCAACCAGTTGGTGGTGGCAAGATGGACACCATGGCACCCAAGGTCTCGACCGCCGCCACCCGAGCCGCCCTGCTGGAGGCCGCGCGGGGGGAGTTCGCCGCGTACGGCGTCGCGGGCGCCCGCGTGGATCGCATCGCCGAGCGCGCGGGCGTCAACAAGGAGCGCATCTACGGCCATTTCGGCAGCAAGGAGAAGCTGTTCGACGCCGTCATCACCGAGGCGCTCGACGATCTGACCGCGCAGATCGCGCTGCCGGGCGCCGATCCGGGCGACTATGTGGCCAAGCTGACCGACTACTACCACGAGCACCCCGACCTGGTGCGCCTGCTGATGTGGGAGGCGCTCAACTACCGCGGCCAGGACCTGCTGCCCGGCCAGGAGGCCCGCGTCGCGCGCTGCGCGCGCAAGACGGCCTCGCTCGCCGAGGGCCGGGGCGAGGAGCCGGACGCGGCGACGGCGCGCAGGTTGTTCCTGCTGACGGGGCTGGCGTTGTTCCAGTCGATGATGCCGCAGCTCGCACGTATCATCCTGGGCGAGGACGCCGACTCCCCCGCGGGCCGCCGCGCCCTCCGCGACCAGGCCGCCGCCCTGGCCGCGCGCCCTTAAGACCCTTTACGACCAGTCTCTTGTACGGCAAGCCCGGTGGGCCCCACCCGCCGACCAGGGCTTGGGGCCTCCAGGAATACGGCCGCTGAGCCCGCACAGGGCCGGGCGCCGCAACAAGACGGCGACAAGCTCCCCCCGTCCCATCCCTGGTCAGAGCGTCGGGAAGGGGCCGTTCACTTGGTGGGTCTCGATCGGGGCGATGCCGGCCCGCGCCATGGGCCCCCGCCGAACCCAATGAGGGCGCGGCCGTCGTGGCCGGCGGCCGCGCCCTGGTACCCGATGCCGCCGGACGTCATCCCGGAGGACTGCTCGCTCGCTACGCGGCGAGTCGCGACAGTTCCATCACAGCAGCACCATGCACACGTACCCGCACGAGATGGCGCTCGCCCCGCAGTGCGCCTCAGCGGGGATGTCGAGTTGCCCGTAGAAGTTGTACGCCCACGTGACGATCTTGCCGCTGGCGGTCAGGGCCATGCTGGCCCAGATCCCGGCGGAGATCGCGACAACATCGGACTGTGCCTCGTACGGGACTTCCAGTTGTCCGTACTCGTTGTCGCCCCATGCGATCACGGCACCGTTTTTGAGGGCGAGGCTGAAACCGGCGCCCGCGGAGATGGCGGTGACACCGGACTGTGCTTCGGCGGGCACCGTCAGGTTCGCGGGAAGGTCAGGCCCCCAGGTGACGACGCGGCCGTCCTCCCGCAGCGCGAGAGCATGGCGTCTCGCGGACATCGCGACGATACCCTCCTTCGCCTCGTCGGGCACGGCGACATATCCATTCCATTGGATGACGCCGCCGTCCTTGAGAAACAGGCCATAGGAGTTTCCGCCGTTCGCGCCGGTGATCGCGGTGACACCGGATTTCGCCGCTTCGGGGAGGGCCAGCTGGGTGTCGTGGGTGCCGCCCCAGACGATCACGCCTCCGTCTCTGAGCGCGAAGGCATACGAGCCGGCTGTCGCGATCGCCGTGACGTCCTTGGTCACCGCGACAGGTACTCGAGCCAACCTTTGCTGGTTGCGGTCATTGAGGTTGAGGTTTCCCCAGAGGGTCACCCGCCCGTCCTTGAGCATCAGGTTGTACAGGTTCGCGCATGCTCCGTCCGAGATGGCGGTTACTCCCGACAACCCGGCCTCCGGCACTGCCGGGGCGTTGTACGGACCCCATTGGATGATCGTGCCACTGCCCGGAGCGCACACCGGCGGCTCGTACCCTTCGGTGGCGATTGATCCCGTCCCTGAGCGCGCTTGCGCAGGGGACACTTGCGAAACCGTCCCGCCCAACACGGCGGCCGGCAGGCCGACCGCGACCGTCCGCATGAGCTGACGTCTACTGAACACAAAACCTCCATGACGTGGCCTGATCCCCTTGCGGGGGCGTCGCCACCAGGCACCGGCACTCGGTCAGCGCTTCTCTTACCTGGTCATGGCCGACATCTGTGGAGGCTACGAGATCGGACTTCCGCTTCTCTTCCGTTCCACTTCCGAACTGATGTTCGCGAAAACCGTTCTACGCCGGCCGGTCGGCATCTTCCGATCTTCGTTACCTGAAGCGCCGCAGCCGCAGGCTGTTGCCCACCACGAAGACGCTCGAGAATGCCATCGCCGCACCTGCGATCATCGGGTTGAGCAGCCTGAGCGCGAGGCCGATCACCATCGGCACGAAGATGCCGGAGACGCGGTCGGCCAGCCGCTGGACCCGCGCCGGTCTGCGCGGCCTCCACCAGCTGGCCATCTGGGCGGGCCGGGTGTCGGCGCCGACCCTGGTCGCGCGGGCCACGAGAGGACCGCCCGCGTTGACGGTGGCGCCGGTGACCGCGTCGCCGGGCCGCACCTCCATGGGGATGGACTCGCCGGTCAGCGTCGAGGCGTCGACGGCCGAGGAACCCTCCTCGATCACACCGTCGGTGGCGATCTTCTCGCCCGGCCGTACGACGAAGGTGTCGCCATCGTCACCCGCCGGGGCGGCGGGTGGGGCGGGTGGGGCGGGCGCAGGTCATGCCGCCGATCGAGAGCTCGACGACGTTGCCGTCGGCCAGGGAGGTCTTCACCACCCCTTTCTCGCGTCAGTGATCGCCGTGCGTCACCGGTTCGCCACTTCGTAGCCGGCCTCGTTGACGGCGGCGACGATCTTCGCCTCGTCGATCAGGCCCTCGCTGTCCACGGTCAGCAGTCCGCTGGCCAGGTCCACCTCCACGGAGGTGACTCCGGCGACCTCGCCGACCTCTTCCTTGACCGAGCTCACGCAGTGGCCGCAAGTCATGCCCTTGACGGTGTAGGTGGCGGTGCTCATATCGATCAACCTTCCGGGTCAGGAACGAACAAGTCGGGCGATGGCGTCACTGGCCTCTTTGACCTTGGCCTGGGCCTCGGGACCACCTTGGAGGGTGGCTTCGGCGACGCAGTGATTCAGGTGCTCTTCGAGCAGGGACAGGGCGAACGACTGCAGGGCGCTGGTGGCCGCCGAGACCTGTGTGAGGATGTCGATGCAGTATTTGTCGTCCTCGACCATCCGCTGCAGGCCACGCACCTGGCCTTCGACCCGGCGCAACCGCCGCTGGTGGTCCTGCTTGTTGTCGGTGTAGCCGGCCATTCGCCGCTCCTCTCCCGCGCTCCGCCGTCGACTTTACTATACCCCCCTACCCTATGCGCGCCGGACGCTACCGCCAGTTCGCGGGTGGCCCGGCCGGGGTACGCTTCGCGGCCGGCCACAGCACCGCCAGCGTGTACGCGCACAGCACGGCGAAGCCGGCCCAGCCGGGCAGCGGAAAGTATCCGGCGGACGGCGCGTAGTGCGCGGTCACCTGCGGATACTCCACCGCCGTCTGCTGGACGGCGAAGCCCGCGGCCGGGGTGAGCCGCAGCAGCCATTGCGCCACGGTGTCGGGCAGCAGCGGCAGCGCGGCCACCGTGTAGGGCACGGCGACGAGCACCAGCGCGAGCAGGATCGCCGCCCAGCCGCGCCGCAGCAGGACCCCCAGCCCGTACGCCAGCACACCACACAGCGCGAGCACCGCCGCGAGGCCGATGACGACCCGGGCGCCGGTCACCGGTGACAGCGGCTGCAGGTTGACGCCCTTACCGGTCAGGATCGCCAAGCCGGCTGTCACCGCCACGCCGACGGCGACGAGCCCGGCCACGAAGATCGCGCCGCCGGCCACCACGGCCCGCGCGGCCAGGACCTGGCGGGAAGCCGGCGTGCCGGACCGGGCGCCGAACCGGGCGGCCACGACCAGGACGATGATCAGTGCGATCACCAGGCCGAACAGCGTGGTCGTGACGGTCAAGCCGCCGCCATCGCCCCCACCCGGGCCGATGTCGCCGGTTCCGCTCACGGTGATGACGCCGTCCTTCTCGACCGCGCCGGAGGCGGTGTGGTGCTTCTCCCAGTCGGTGTGGTTCATCTCGCCGACGGACTCGCTGCGCCACTTGCCGCCGGCCGCGCCCGCCACGTTCTCGTCCCCGGCCGCGCCCGTCACCTCGACGTGGTCGAAGACCCCGGTGGCCTGCGTGAACCGGACCTCCTCGATGGCACCGCCGAGTCCGACCTCCCGTAAGGTGAGGTCACCGGGTGAGGCGGCGAACAGGCCGGCCCGCACCGTCTCCGGCAGGCCCGCCAGGCGTACCGTCCCGACCGTCTGCCAGCTCCGGCCGTCGGCGGACTCCGCGCCGGTGATGGTGTCCCCGGACCGCGTCAGCCGCAGCCAGCGCGGGGATCCCGGCGACAGGCCGCCCGAGCTCCCGGCGATGTCCTGCCGATAGTCGGCCTGCATCCGCACGCCGTGGTGACCGGTCATCATGAGCGCCGCGTACGAGGAGCCCCGCCGGACGCCGTCCTTGATGATGATCCCGGCCTTGGCCCACGGCACCAGGCCGGAGACGATCTGGTCGTGGTTCGGCGGGGGGTAGGTGATCGTGCCGGTCATCGAGGTCATCCGTACGGTGATGACGCCGTTCGGGCCGAGGTCGCGGTGGTGGAACCAGAACTGGTCGTCGACGATCGAGCCGTCCGCGGCGGTCGGAGCGACCGGGCAGGGATCGCCGCAGTCGACAGTGGAGCTGAAGACCAGGCCGATGGCGATCACGATGAGGGCCGCCACCGCCAGGGCGATCAGGCGGCCGGGACGGCGGAAGGCCGTCCATTCCCGGTGGAGGAGTTGGGTGCTCAGCATGCGCTCGTTCTATGGGCGCGGGCCTAACATCACCCGAAGCGGGCCTGTCATACCGTTGTTAGGTCCCTTCGGGCATGCTGGGGGCGTGATCAGGCTGCGTAAGGGCACGGTGGGGGCCCGGTTCACGATCTTGTACGCCGGGGTGTTCCTGCTGTCCGGCGTCGTGCTGCTGGCCCTGACCTTCGTGTTGTCCGACACCGAGGTCGCCTCTGTGGGACCGCCCCCGCCTGGCGGCGACGGCATGACCGGGGCGCAGCGGCACATTCTCCAGTTGCAGCGGCAACTGGGCGACACGGAGGCGAACCAGTCCCGGCAGCTGCTGGTCGGCTCCCTGCTCGCGCTGGTGGTGATGGCGATCGTGTCCCTGCTGGTCGGCCGGGCGCTGGCCCGCCGGGTGCTGCGCCCGCTGCGGCTGATCACCGCGGCGACCAGGCGCATCTCCGCCGACAATCTGGACCGGCGGCTGGCCGTCAGCGGCCCGGCCGACGAGGTGAAGGACCTCGCCGACACCATCGACGGCCTGCTGGAACGGCTGGAGGCGTCGTTCGCCGCCCAGCGCCGGTTCGTCGCCAACGCCTCGCACGAGCTGCGGACCCCGCTGGCGACCATGCGGGCCTCGTTGGACGTCGCGGTCGCCAAGCCCGGCGTGCCGGCGCAGACGCTCGTCGTGGGTGATCGGCTGCGCACCCAGCTGGACCAGGTGGATCAGCTGCTCGACGGCTTCCTGGTGCTGGCCCGGGCCCAGCACGGCGCCCTGGCCGAGGCGGCCGGCGTCGACCTGGACGATCTGGTCACGCGAGCGCTGAGCGGCCATTCCGCCGGGATCGCGGCGAAACGGCTGACCGTGACCACACAACTGCGGGCCGCGGACGTCCGGGGCGATGCCGCGCTGCTCTCCCGGATGGTGCAGAACGTGATCGACAACGCCGTGGCGCACAACGAGGAGGACGGCTGGATCCACGCCGAGACCGTCCGAGAGGGCGCTGAGGTCCGGTTCGTCGTACAGACCGGCGGACGCGTCCTCACCCAGGGAGACGTGGACCGGCTCGCGAGGCCCTTCGAACGGCTCGGCGCCGATCGCACCGGCTCCGAGAACGGCTCCGGCCTCGGGCTGTCCATCGTGGCGGCGATCGCGGCGGCGCACGGCGGACGGCTCGACCTGCTCGCCCGGCCGCAGGGCGGCCTTGGGGTCTCGATCGCGCTGCCGGCCGGGGCGGCGGCATGAGGATCATGGTGGTCGAGGACGCGCGGCCGCTCGCGGAGGTGGTCGCCGAGGGGCTGCGCGATCAGGGGATGGCGGTCGACATCACCTACGACGGGCTGAGCGCCGCGGCCAAGCTGGAGCTCACCGAGTACGACGTCGTGGTCCTGGACCGCGACCTGCCCGGCCTGCACGGCGACACGCTCTGCCAGATGATCAGCGAGCGGCCGGACCGCCCGATGGTGCTGATGCTGACCGCGGCCGGGGCGCCCGGCGACCGGGTCAGCGGCCTGACCCTCGGCGCCGACGACTACCTCGCCAAGCCGTTCCACTTCCCGGAGCTGGTCCTGCGCGTCCAGGCGCTGGCCCGCCGCAGGCCGGACGCGCGCCCGCGGACCCTGCGCGCCGCCGGGATCGAGCTGGACCCGATCCACCGGACCGCCGTGCGCGACGGAAGGCAGCTGAACCTTTCGGTGAAGGAGTTCGCCCTGCTGCAGGCGCTGCTGCGGGCGAGCCCCGGCTTCCTCAGCGCCGAAGAGCTGCTGGAGCGGGTCTGGGACGAGAACGCCGACCCGTTCACCAACACCGTGACCGTGACCATCGGGCGGCTGCGCCGCAAGCTGGGCGAACCACCGGTCATCACCACCACCCCCGGCGTGGGCTATCGGCTCGCCTAGATCACTGCGGCGTGCCGTTCCAGGAAGGTGTAGACGTCGGCCTCGTCCACTCCGGGGAACGACCCCGGCGGGAGTGCGGCCAGGATGTGTGAGTTGGCACGGGCCGAGGGCCAGGCGTAGCCCTCCCAGCGTTCGGCCAGCTCGGTGGGCGGGCGGCGGCAGCAGTCGCCGTTGGGGCAGTTGGATTTGGTGCGATTGGTGGTCTCCCTGCCCCGGAACCACCGCGACTCCCTGAACGGCACCCCGAGCGTGATCGCGAAGTCCCGCTCCCGCGACGGGTCCACGTGCGCGACGCAGAAATAGGTGCCGGTGGGCGAGTCAGAGTACTGGTAGAACACCGAGAACCGGTCCGGCGAGGAGAACACCTGGCGGCCCGACCACTGCAGGCACATCCGCTGCCCCTCGATCGCCCCCTGCTCGTCGGCGGGGAAGACGATCCCGTCGTTCTCATACGCCTTGTAGATCGTGCCGCCCGCGTCGTTGCGGACGAAGTGGCAGACCAGATCGAGGTGGTGGGTGGCCAGGTTCGTGAAGCGGTGGGCGGCCATCTCATAGGACACCGCGAACACATCACGCAGGTCCTCCACCGACAGCGCCCGGTCCGACTTGGCCTCCTGCAAGTAGAGGGCCGCGGCCTTCTCCGGTACGAGCACGGCGGCGGCGAAGTAGTTGGCCTCGGTGCGCTGACGCAGGAAGTCGGCGAAGTCGCGCGGCTTGCCGTGGCCGAGCGCGAGGTGACCGAGGGTCTGCAGCAGGATCGTCCGAGGGGTGTGCATACCGAGTTGCTCGTGCTTGACATAGATGCGGCGGTTGCGGAGGTCGGTGATGGAGCGTACGGATCTGGGGAGGTCCTGAGCCGTGTGCACCGTGAAGCCGAAATGGGTGACAAGGCCCTGGACCGTGCTCTGGGACAGGGCGCCGGTGCGGTAGCCGACCGAGGTCAGCGCCTCGGCGGCGGCCTTCTCGATCTCGGGGAAGTAGTTGCCGACCTCGCGCTGGCGGCGTCTCAGCTCGGCGTTCGCGACCCTGGCCTCTTCCGGGGTGGCGGTGCCTCGCGCTTGCCGGGCGCGCAGCTCTCCGTACAGGCCGAGGAGGTGTTCGAGCACGTCGTTCGGCACGCGCGCGGAGACCTTGAGCCGCGGCAGGCCGAGGCTCGCGTAGATCGGGTCGCGCTGGGCCTCTTCCAGGGCGATCTCGAGCTGGGCGCGGCGGTTGGGCGGCTGACGGCGCAGGAGCTCCTCGACGGGGACGCCCAGCGCGGCGGCCAGCGACTTGAGCAACGTGAGCTTCGGTTCGCGCTTGCCGTTCTCCAGCAACGACAGCTGGCTGGGCGCCCTGCTGACCCGCGTCCCCAGGTCGGAGAGGGTCAGGCCACGCTGTTTGCGCAGGTGACGAAGGCGTTGCCCAAACGCGAGGAGATCAAGCTCCTGCGTCAAAGACAGCGGTTCTTCGCCTAGCAAGGACGCCATGCGAGCATCTTAGACAGAAATTCCGGCCATTTTCTAGACATCGGAGGTCGGAGTGCCGGGGGTGCCACAGGCTTCCTGAGTCCCATCACATTGGTCTAGTCCATATGGAAAACTTGCCGTTTATTCTCCGCTTAACAACGGACAAACCTTCATATATCGCGAAATTTGCTGCTTCTTCTGCTCGAAGGAGGCTATTTTGCCGCGTCAGCCCGGGCACAGACTCGGCACAGGCCCCAGGGGACGACAAAGGAGTGAAAAATGAACGATCGCCTCAAGGGAGCTGCTGAGCAGCTGCAGGACGAATGGGACAACGACCATCGCTGGGCGGGCGTCGAACGGACCTACAGCGCCGAGGACGTGATCAAGCTTCGCGGGAGCGTCCAGGAGGAACACACGCTGGCCCGGCTCGGCGCCGAGCGGTTGTGGGGCCTCCTGCACACCGAGGACTACGTGCACGCGCTCGGCGCGCTCACCGGCAACCAGGCGGTGCAGCAGGTGAAGGCCGGACTTCAGGCCATCTACCTGTCCGGCTGGCAGGTCGCGGCCGACGCGAACCTGGGCGGCCACACCTACCCGGACCAGAGCCTGTATCCGGCGAACTCCGTGCCCGCCGTCGTGCGCCGAATCAACAACGCGTTGCTGCGGGCCGACCAGATCACCTGGTCGGAGGGCCTCCAGGACGCCCCGCACTGGCTCGCGCCGATCGTGGCGGACGCCGAAGCGGGATTCGGCGGCGTTCTCAACGCCTTCGAGCTCATGAAGGGCATGATCGCCGCGGGTGCGGCGGGCGTGCACTGGGAGGACCAGCTCGCCTCCGAGAAGAAGTGCGGCCACCTAGGCGGCAAAGTGCTGATCCCGACCGGCCAGCACGTCAAGACGCTGAACGCCGCCCGCCTGGCCGCCGACGTGGCCGGGGTCCCGACACTGATCATCGCGCGGACCGACGCCCAGGCCGCGACGCTCCTGACCAGTGACGTGGACCCCCGCGACCAGGTCTTCGCCACCGGCGAGCGGACCGCCGAGGGCTTCTACCGAGTCCGCAACGGCGTCCAGGCGTGCATCGCGCGCGGCCTGGCCTACTCACCGCACTCCGACCTGCTCTGGATGGAGACCGGCACGCCCGACCTCGACGTCGCCCGCGAGTTCGCCGAGGCGATCAAGGCCGAGTACCCGGACCAGATGCTGGCCTACAACTGCTCACCGTCGTTCAACTGGAAGAAGCACCTGGACGACTCCACGATCGCCAAGTTCCAGCGGGAGCTGGGGCACATGGGGTACAAGTTCCAGTTCATCACGCTGGCCGGGTTCCACTCGCTGAACTACTCGATGTTCAACCTGGCTCAGGGGTACGCCTCGGACGGCATGACGGCGTACGTGGACCTGCAGGAGGCGGAGTTCGCGGCCGAGTCGCGCGGCTACACCGCCACCCGCCACCAACGCGAGGTCGGGACCGGCTACTTCGACCTGATCAGCACCGCCATCGCCCCCGACTCCTCGACGACCGCCCTCAGGGGCTCCACGGAGGAAGAGCAGTTCGCCCACTAGTTTCCCAGTCTCGCCGGCCACCTCCAGGGCATGGACAGGTGTTCTCCCGGCGAACCCGGCCGCGCCAGACGTCCCCCCGGCCTGGCGCGGCCACCTCATGCCCTGGCTCTGCTGTACCAGAGGGTGACCGCCTTGAGTTCCGTCGCGGGCCCTTCGGCGAGGACTCGCTGGGTCTTGCCGTTCAGGTCGGCCAGGACCAGCCGGGTGGTGCCTGTCTTGGTGACCGTGGCGAGGAAGTGCTCGGAGTCCAGCCAGCCGTTGAAGACCCTGCTCTTGTCGCCCGGGCTCTTGTCGCCTGGGCTCTTGTCGCCCAGGCTCTTGTCGCCCGAGCTCTTGTCGCTCGGTATGACGGCTCGCCTGGCGCCGGTGGTCGCGTCCCACAGGCAGACGCCCTTGAGCGTGCCCGGGCAGGCCGTGGCGAATACCGTGGCGGTCACCGTACCGATGCGCAGCGTGGCGGTGCCCACGTTCATCAGGTCGCCCTTGTCGCGGAACGAGCGGGCCACCGTGCCGTCCAGGCCGACGAAAGAGATCGCGCCGTCCGTCTCCTGGCGCAGCAGCGTCGAGGCGTCCGGGCCCCAGGAATAGCCGCCCTTGCGCCCTCCGGGCGTCAGGCGGGACCGGACGCTCTTGGTGGCGGCGTCCACGATCACGAATCCCGCTATGTTCAGCGAGCCCGGTCTGCCGGTATAGAGGGTCATGAGCAGGTGACGGCCGTCGGCGTTCCACCTCGCGTCCATCGTGTCGCCGGGTTTGTCCGCGGTGCGGAGCTCGACGTCCTCGCCGGTGGCCGGCGTGACCAGCCTGATCGTGTTGTAGTCGGTACGGCTCAGCGTGGTGACGGACAGGGCGGCCACGTAAGTGCCGCGCGGCGAGACCGTCGGCTGCTGGAAGTTCCCGAAATACTGGAATTTGCCGGCCTTGGCGTCGCGGACATAGGCGGGAGAACCCTCGCCCTGCTGCGCCGTCCCGTAGGCGGAGCTGACCCAGACGGGGTCGGCGGGGTTCTCGTGCAACGTGATCTTGGTGCCGGGGATCTTCACCGTGGTTGTCGAGGTCGTGGGCATCACGTCGTCGGTCGTCGCCGCGCCGGATGACGTCGAGGACGGGCCCCCGGTCTGGGCAGTGGCTGGGGCTCCGGTCCCTGGGACGCTGGTCCCTGGGGTGCCGGTTCCCGTGGCGCCCAGGACGGTCGTACCGGCCTGCCTGATCGTCCTGGGGTGCCGGTTCCCGTGGCGCCCAGGACGGTCGTACCGGCCTGCCTGATCGTGACGGCCACCGCCGCGACCGCCACCAGCACCGCGGCGGTCCCGATCAACGCCACCCGCCGCCCGGAGCGCCGACCCGGAACCAACGTCGACGGGGACGGCCCAGAGGGAACGGAGGGCACAACAGAAGCCAGCGGCACAGACGGCGATCCGGACTGCGATCCCCCAGACGGGGTCGCAGACGATGAGGCGGCAGCGGGTGCGGCGGTAGTGGGCGAGGCGGCGGCGGTATGCGGGGCACCGGCGGGTCGAGTAGGGGTGGGCGGGGCGGCGGATCTGGTGCCCTCGGTGAGCAGGCCCTGGGGCGGAACCGGATGGCCGAGCAGGGTGAGCAGCGCTCGGGCAGCCGTGGGCCGGGCCGCGGGGTCCTTGGCCAGGCAGCGGGCCACCAGGTCACGCAGGTCGCCGCGCAGGTCGCCGAGGTCGGGTTCCGCCGACAGGATCCGGTTCAGTACGGACGGCAGGTCTCCCGAGCCGAAGGGCGGTTTGCCGGAAGCCGCGCACACCACCGTGGCCGCCCAGGCGAACAGGTCCGCGGGCGGCCCCGCGCCGGCGCCGCCGAACTGCTCCGGAGCCATGTACGGCGGCGTGCCCACCAGATGCTCGCCGGTGAGTTCACTGGAATCCAGCGCCCGGGAGATCCCGAAGTCGATCACCCGTGGACCGTCCCTGCCGAGCAGTACGTTGCCCGGTTTGAGGTCCCGGTGCACCACCCCGGCCTGGTGGATGGCGGTCAGCGCGGTCAGACTGCCGACCGCCAGGCGGCGCAGCTCGGCCGGCCGCAGCGGGCCCCGCTCGGCGAGCACCCTGGCGAGGGAGGGCCCGTCGACGTACTCGCTGATGACGTACGGCACGCCGTTCAGTTCGCCGGTCGCCAGCACGGTCGCCGTACAGAACGCCTTGACCCGTCGCGCGAGCTCGATCTCCTTGGCGAACCCCGCCCACCCCTCATCCCCGGTCGCGTTTGTCAGCAGCTTGATCGCGACGCGCTCCCCTGCCGCCGACTCGCCGAGATAGACGACCCCCTGACCGCCCTGGCCGAGTCGGCCCGCGACGCGGTACGGCCCCACCTGGGCGGGGTCGCCCGCGAGCAAGGGGCGCGGTTCCATGGTCACGGAGCCTTGGGCGCGAACTGCCGGGCGCTTTTGTTCGGGGCGACGTCCGCGAGGACGCGCTTGACCTTGCCCAGGAAGTCCATGATCTCGACGTGGGCCCTTCCCTTCTTGGCGGACTCCTGCACGAGGATGTTGTCCTCGTTGAACCAGCCGAGCACGTAGGAGTCGTCCTTGACGCCGGGCACGGTGGCCGTGCGGTCACCGGTCGTGGCGTCCCAGATGCTGATCTCCTTGTTATTGGGGCAGACCGTCATGAACTGCTTGCCCGACGGGGAATACCAGGAGACGTCGCGGGGCCTGCCCACCCAGTGCATGCTGTGGATGACCTTGCCCGACATGTCGTACGTCTCGATGCCCTGACTCTTGGTGGCGCTGTAACCTCTGGCGATCTTGCCGTCCGGGGTGAACGCGAACGGCAGGCTGCTGGCGTCCTCGTACTGCGCTTCCACGACGGTGGCCGTCCGCGCCTGGACGTCGATGACCGCGAAGCCCGTGATCAACGTCCGTTTGGCGTTCGAGACCGACAGCAGCAGCCGCCTGCCGTCCCGCGACCAGGCTGGGGACCAGGTCTGCGCGGGCTTCTTCACCGTGTTGACGGTGAAGGACTCCTTGGTGTTCAGGTTGGTGAACCGCACCTGATCCATGTCGGAGCTCTGGAACTTGACCCACGGGTTGAGCGCCACCCAGTCGCCCGTCGGTGACAGGCGCGGCTCCTCGGCCAGGCCGACCTCCTTGAACTGGCCGGACCTGTCCCTGGCGAACGCCTTGTACGGGCTCTTGACCTGGAGGTAGGCGGCCAGCCATACGGGGTCGGCGGAGTTCTCGTGCAGGATGGCGTCGACGTCGGGGAGCTTGACGTCCTTGTCGGCCTTGGGCGCGACGCTGGCGACCGGCGCGCTGGTCACGCTGGGGGTGATCGGGGGCGCGGCGGTGATGACCGAGGTGGGCGCACCCGACGCGGCACCAGACCGTACGGGACCAGTGCCAACAGGACCGGAACTGACGAGACCGGGGCTGACGGGACCGGTCGAAGTCGAACGGAGTGCGGACGGGCCGGAGGCCGCCACGAGCCGCTGGCCGGTCAGCGCGTAGACACCGATGCCCGACACCAGCGCCCCGGCGACGAACGCGGCCACGGCGATCAGCACCCCCTGGCCCCGCCGCACGGGCAGGGCCGCCGCGACACCGTCCGACGCCCGCCCACCTGCCCCATGCCGCTCAAGCCCATCCGGCCCTCGACCGTCCGCCCCCTGCCGCTCCAGCTCATCCGGCCCTCGACTGTCCGACGCCCGCCCGTCCGGCCCTTGACCGCCCGACGCCCATCCGTCCGGCCCTTGACCGCCCGACGCCCATCCGTCCGGCCCCCAACCATCCGGCTCCAGCCCAGCAGGCCCCCGCCGACCATCCGGCTCCTGCCCTGCCGACGCCCGCCCTTCCGGTACCTGCCCGGTCGACCCCTGCCCCTCCCCTGCCTGCCCAGCCAACGACGACCGCCACGGCGACGGCGGCGAATCCGGCGATAACGGCGGCGGCGACTGCGGCGAGGGCGGCTGCGAATCCAGGGAGGAGGAAGGCCGCGGCTGCGAGTCAGGTGGTAACCGTGGCGGCGGCAGGTTGTAGGGCAGCCCGGACGGTGGCGGCAGCCGGGCGGTCAGGAAGTTGGTCTCCCCGACCAGCCGCAGCAGCACCTCGACAGGCAGGCCACCACCAGGTCGCGCAGGTCCCCGAGGTCGGGCAGGTCGGGCTCGCCGTTGGTGATCCGGTTGACCGTGCCCGCCATCGAGCCGCCGTCGAAGGGAGAGCGGCCGGACGCCGCCGACACCAACGTCCCCGCCCACGAGAACAGGTCGGCCGGGGGCTCGGCGGCGGCCCCGGCGAGCCGTTCGGGCGCGGTAAAGGCGGGCACGTCCACCTTGCGGGTCGTGGCGGACGCCGTGCCCGCCATCGCCCGGCCGATGCCGAAGTTGATCAGCCGCGGCCCGTCGGGGCCGAGCACCACGTTGCCCGGCCGGATGTCGCCGTGGACGACGTTCGCCTGGTGGATGGCCACCAGCGCGGTGACGGTCCCGACGGCGAGCCGGTGCAGCGCCGTATTCCGCAGCCGGGTGCCTGTCGCGGTCGTCCGCTCCAGCGTGGGGCCGTCGATGTACTCACTCACCACGTAGGGCCGGCCGTCGTGCAGTCCAGACCCGAGCACCTGGGCCGTACAGAAGGCGGAGACCTCCTGGAAGGGCTCGATCAGGCGCAGGAAGCGCTCCTGGTCGATCTCCGGGTGCAGCAGCTTCACCACGACAAGCTCCGCTGACGGCGGCGGAGCCGACTCGAACTGCGATGGCGACGGCGACGGCGACGGCGGAGCCGGCTCAACTTCCGACGGCGACGGCAGCGACAACGACGACCCATCCTCCGCCGACGCCGGCGGAATCGTCTCATCCGCCGCCGACGAAGACGGCGGCGGCGGCGATTCATCCGTTCCGGCGAGATTCGGCGTGCCGACGAACACGTCCGGGCTCAGCCGTCCGATCAACCGGTACACACCCACCTGGACGGGCTCTTCCTCGCGCAGCGGTTCGAACTCCGGCATCCGGATTTCTCCTCCCGGCACAACCAGGCCGTAGATCACCAATTATGGTGACTTGCCGCCAGGAATTGCAGGGGTTGCCAGCGATCCGGGACTCAGGAGGAGCCGGTGGGCGGAGCGGTGGCCGTTTCCGATACCGATGGGGTGATCGACGGGTCCGGCGACTCGCCGGGGCCGTCCTGCGGGATCGTGGTGATGGACGCCGACGGTGGCGGGCAGTCGCGCCTGGCCGAGCCGCCGCGTCTCTTCCCCGCGGGGCCGGCGCAGCCGCCCGTGTCAGCGTCGCCCGGTTCGCCCGGCTCGTACGTGGTCGGCGGATGCCAGGCGGCCTTCCGCTCGGGCGAGGGGTCGAGCACGATGACCGGGGCGCTCGTGCGGGCCCGGGTGGCGGACACCGGCGGCGAGGTGATCGCCGTGCCCGCGACGGTGGCCGGGACGCTGGTCAAAGGCATGATAGCGGGGCGCCTGGTGGAGTCGGCCGTCTCGTACGGCTGGACGACGGGCCGGTTCTCCGACGGCGGAGAGGCCCCGCCGATGCTCGGACCACCAACGCCGCCCGACGCCGCGATCACGGTGACGGCCGCGATGGAGACCGTGGCCAGCGCCGCGAAGGTGGCGTGCGACAGGTGCGCCCCGGCCTTGGCCCTGCGTCCGCGCTTCGGCGTGGTCGTCGCCTCCTCGCCGGTCTCGGGCGCGAGCCGTACTCCTTCGCCGGTCTCGGGCGCGAGCCGTAGCCTGCCCGCTCCCGGCGGATAGGGCACGGGCGTCCAGATCTCGGCGAGTACGCCCGCCACCGCGGTCCGCAGGTCCCACGGATCGCCCACGCCCCCGGCGGCGAGCAGGACGCGTAACAGGTCGGCGGCCTTGGGCCGGTCGCCGGGCGCCTTGGCCAGCGCCGCCTCGACCGCGGGCCGCAGCAGGGCGGGCACGCCCTCGACGCGCGGCGCCTCGAACAGGATGCGGCGGGTCAGCACATCGGCCTCGCCGCCGCCGAACGGGTGGTGCCCCGTGGCGGCGAACGCCACCAGGCAGCCCCACGCGAACACGTCCGACGCGGGCACGGCGGGCCCGCCGGTCAGCCGCTCGGGCGCCACCCAGCCCGGACTGCCCATGACCTGCCCCGCCTGCGTGTGCGCCGCCAGCGTGTCGACGTCTCGGGCGATGCCGAAGTCGATCACTCGCGGCCCGTCCTCGGACAGCAGTACGTTGCCCGGCTTGAGGTCGCGGTGGACCAGCCCCGCGTCGTGCACGGCGACCAGCGCCGCCGCCACGCCGAGCCCGGCGCCGTAGGCCAGGTCGGGCGTGAGCGGACCGCGCGCCATCACGACCTGGGACAGGGCGGGGCCTGGAATGTACTCGGTGACCAGGTACGGGCGGTCCCGGTCGGTGCCGTCCTCGATCACGGCCGCGGTGCAGAAGGGCACGATTCGCCGCGAAAATCCGACTTCCTCCGCGAAACGGGCCCGCAACGTGGGATCGTTGAGGTGTACCGCGTGCGGCGTCTTCAACGCCACCAGACCGCCCCGCGGGTGTTCGGCCAGATAGACCACCCCCATGCCGCCGATGCCGAGGCGGCCGAGGAGCAGGTATCTGCCGATGATGACCGGGTCGCCCACCGTAAGCGGCCGCACGCCTGGAGGCATGTCGCTCGCACCACGCGCCATCGGTTCTCCGCTCGCTGTCTGGGACACGGCCAAAGCACACTGTCGTCCCATTCGAGCGGGGTTTCCGCATGGTTTTCACAAGGGGTATCGGAGGTAAGGCGGTCGTGCCTCCACAGTAAGTAAGCGGTGTGACTCGATGGCCTGAAGTGGCGTTTTACCACCTAGCCGAGCGCCGCGGCCTCCTCGGCCTCGACCTGGCGGTTCCAGTCGCGCTTCGCGGCTCGCCAGCCCTCGTCGTCGGCGCCGAGCCGCCAGTAGCCGGAGATCGACAGCTGCTCCATCGGCACCTTGCGCTCAACTCGGAGATGGCGGCGCAACTCCTTGACGAACCCCGCCTCACCGTGGACGAACGCGTGCACGTCACCGTCCGGGAACTCCAGCTCGCGCACCGCCTTCACCAGCGCCTCACCGACGGGCGCGCCGTCGCGGTGCAGCCAGACGAGCCGCGTCTCACCCGAGACCCGCAGTTTCTGCTCCTCCTCCGGCCCGTCGACCTCGATGAAGGCGTAGGCGGTCGCGCCACCGGGCAGCGTCTCCAGCGCGGCCGCGATAGCCGGAAGCGCGCTCTCGTCGCCGACGAGCAGATGCCAGCCCGCCTCCGGGCGCGGCGCGTAGGCGCCGCCGGGGCCGAGCATGTACAGCTCGTCACCGGGCACGGCCCGCGCGGCCCACGGCCCGGCGATGCCCTCCTCGCCGTGGTAGACGAAGTCGAGCGTCATCTCCCCGGCGTCGGGGTCCCAGGCGCGCACGGTGTAGCTGCGCAGCCGCGGCCAGACCTCCCGTGGCATGGTCTCGCGTACATGCTGAACGTTGAACGGGACCGGATAGTCGACCCCCTCGTGCGGGAAGACCAGCTTGACGTAGTGATCGGTGAGACCCGAGGTGGCGAAGTCCCGCAGATCCTCACCGCCGACCACGACACGGATCATGTGCGGCGTGATCCGCTCCGTACGTATCACTACGCCACGATGGTGATCTCTGGGCTTGTCAGCCATCGGAACACTCCTCAATATTAGGTATGCCTAACCTACACCCTGATTACCGGTTCGGTCAGGGCGAGCGGCCACGGGTAACGGCAAAGACCTGTTCCTGCACACCATTCACTCGCCGCGACCCATCCAGCATCGCATCACGACGACCACCCTGGACCCCAGGGGTCAGGCCGCGTCCTCCAGCGAGGACGACCGCACCGCCGCGACCGCGGCGAAGAACCTCGCCATGTGCCGGAAGGCCAGCCTGCCCTCGGGCAGCACATCGGCCAGGATCGGGAACACGTGCGGCATCCGCCGCCACTCCTCGTACGTCACCGGCACCCCCGCCAGCCTGGCCTTGACCGCCACGCGCCGGGCCTCGTCCCTGAGCACCTCCGTCGAGCCGGTCACGATCATGAGCGGCGGCAGACCGGTGAAGTCGCCGAGCACGGGCGAGAGGAGGGGGTCGCGCGAATCCAGGCCGGAGGTCCAGCGCCGGGCCAGCCAGCGGATGCGACTGGCCGACAGCATCGGGTCCTGCCAGCGGTTCGCCCGCTTGGGCAGGTCGGTCAGGTCGGCCCAGGGCGACAGGCAGACGGCGGCGGCCGGGAGCGGCAGGCCGCGGTCACGCAGGGCGAGCAGGGTGGCGAGTGTGAGGTGCCCGCCCGCCGAGTCGCCGCCGAACAGAACGTCCTCGGGCGCGTACCCCCGCTTCAGCAGGCAGTCATAGGCGTCCAGCGCGTCGCTCAGGGAGTCGGCCAGCTTGTGGATCGGCCCCTGGCGGTAGTCGAGGGCGAGGACCGGGCGGCGGGCCGCGACGGACAGGCGCCAGGTGATCGGCCGGTGCGTCCTGGGCGAACAGGAGAAGTAGCCGCCGCCGTGGAAGTACAGCAGCACCTTGCCCTCGTCGGGCGCCGCGCCCGCGCGTACCCACTCACCGCCGCACGCGGAGAAGGCGGCCGGCTCGACGTCCACGTGGCCGGGCGGCCGTAACGGCACCAGGCGGCCCAGCTCGCCGAGCCGGGCGGCGCAGTCGATCGTCACGGGGTGGCGCATCAGGAGGTGGGAGGCCGGCTTGAGGGTCCCGCGCATCAGACCGGTGACCGCGCGAGCCTGCCAGCTCAGTGGATAGTCGGGAGCGACGTCCCTGTCCAAGTCCATATATCCCTCCGATGAATCTCCTTCCCCCCAGAACATCGCTCTACTCGCAAGTAAGTATCTCCTCGCTTACGGGACTATTTCCGCGATGTGTCACACGAGGCCGAATAGCGGCCCGCGCGTCGTTATCGCGTTGCGAATCGCCGACCGCGGAGCAGATAATTCAAGGCTTCCATCGACCGACCCGCGTGCGGGTCCGGGCACGGTTGGTCACCGTGCCATCACTCTCCGGAGGTGCAAAACCATACCGCTCTATGCCCGGCTGGTCCGGTACGGCTTCCGCAAACACGCCACCTACGTCTGGGCCGCGATCGCGGGCGCCTTCACCAACAGCGTCTTCGGCATCCTTCGCGCCTACATCCTCATCGCCCTCTGGCAGGCCAGGCCCGGCCTGGCCGGTTACGACGTCACCCAGGCCGTCACGTTCTGCTTCATCACCCAGGCCCTGATCGGCCCGATGCAGCTGTTCGGCACGGGCCTGGCCATCCCCGAGCGGATCCGCAGCGGCGACATCGCGCTCGACCTCGTCCGCCCCGCCTCGCTCCTGCTCTGGTCCCTGTCGGAGGACCTGGGCCGGGCCTGCTACCTGTTCCTGGTACGCGGCATCCCGCCGATGCTGCTGGGCGCCGCGCTGTTCGGCGTCACCTATCCGGCCGGACCCGGGCAGTGGCTCGCCTTCCTCGCCGGCTTCCTGGCCGGGATGATCGCCAGCTTCGGCTGGCGCTACCTGGTCTCGCTGTCGGTCTGCTGGCTGATCGACGAGCGTGGCGTGGGGGCGTTCTCGCTGGTGCTCACCACGCTCTTCAGCGGGATGCTGCTGCCGCTCGGCCTGTTCCCCGGCCTGCTCGGCGACCTGGCCAAGGCGCTGCCGTGGGCCGCGATGGTCCAGGCACCCACTGACCTCTACCTCGGCAAGGCGCCCGTCCTGGAGACCCTGGCCTTCCAGAGCTGCTGGGCCGCCGCGCTGCTCGCCGCCGGTGCGCTCGGCACGCGGGCGATCCGCCACAAGGTGGTGATCCAGGGTGGTTAGCACATATTTCCTGCTGGCCTGGACCTGGACCCGCGCCGCGATGGCCTACCCGGCCTCGTTCGTCCTCACGATCGTGCTCGGCCTGTTCGTGGCGGGCACCGACGTGGCGGTGATCCTCATCATCTTCGCCAACACCACCTCCCTGGCCGGCTTCTCCCGCGAGGAGACGCTCTTCCTGTACGGCACGGCGAACCTGGCCTTCTGCCTGTGCGACCTGTTCGTCAGCAACATCGACCGGATCAGCCAGCACATCAAGGCGGGCACGTTCGACACCATCCTGATCAGGCCCGTGAGCGCCTGGATCCAGCTGGCGGCCGACCGTTTCCTGCCGACCCGTGCCGGCCGCGTCCTGCAGGCGGCGATCGTGCTCGGCTACGCGATCAACGCCCTCGGCCTCGACTCCGGGCGGCTCTGGATGGTCCCCGTCATGATCGCGACGGGGGTGGTCATCTTCGGGGCGCTCTGGACGCTGGCCGGGGCGCTGCAGTTCGTGCTGACCGACGCGCCCGAGGTGACCAACGCCTTCACCTACGGCAGCGGCCAGCTCACGCAATATCCGTTCGCGATCTACGGCCGTGACCTGGTGCGCGGGGTGACCTACGCGCTGCCGCTGGCCTTCATCAACTGGCAGCCCGCCCTCTACGTGCTGGACCGGGACGACCCGTTCGGCACGCCGGGCTTCATGCGCTTCCTCGGGCCGGTCGCGGCCCTGATCCTCGCCCTGCTCGCCGGGTTCGCCTGGCGCCTGGGCATCCGGCATTACCGATCCACGGGGAGTTAGGGATGATCGAGCTCGACCAGGCCGGGCGCTCGTTCAAGGTGCGGAGGAGCCTCAAGCTCAAAGGGAACGTCGTGCACGCCGTACGCGACCTGTCGTTCACCGTGGCGCCCGGAGAGTTCGTCGGCTACCTCGGCCCCAACGGCGCCGGCAAGTCCACCACGATCAAGATGCTGTGCGGCATCCTGACCCCCACGTCGGGCCGGGTACGGGTGGCCGGGCTCGACCCCTCGCGCAAGCGCACGACGCTGGCGCGGCGCATCGGCGTGGTGTTCGGGCAGCGTACGACGCTGTGGTGGGATCTTCCGCTGCGGGACAGCTTTGAACTGATCCGACTCCTTTACAAAGTAGATCGCAAGGTCTTCAAGACGCGGCTCGACGAGCTGACCGAGACGCTCGACCTGGGTGACTTCACCCGCACGCCGGTGCGTCAGCTCAGCCTGGGCCAGCGCATGCGCGGCGACCTGGCCGCCGCGCTGCTGCACGCGCCCGACGTGCTGGTGCTCGATGAGCCGACCATCGGGCTCGACGTGGTCAGCAAGTCGAGCATCCGGGCGTTCCTGCGCCGGCTCAACGCCGAGCAGGGCACGACCGTCCTGCTGACCACGCACGACCTGGGCGACATCGAACGGCTCTGCCGCCGGGTCATGCTGATCGACCACGGCCGGCTGGCGTTCGACGGCACGCTCGACGAGCTGATGGCCACGGCGCCCGAGAAGTCCACGATCGAGGACGTGGTCACCCACCTCTACACGGGCAGCCGCTGAGCGTCGGCTCATGCGGACGCCGGCCCGCACGATCGCCAACCTCGAGGACGACGATCAGTAATAGCCGCCCTGGGGGCTCTCCTCGTAGTCCTCGTCCTCGTCCTCGTGCCGCCGCGACCAGCGCGACGGCATCAGCACCGGGATGAACAGGGCGACCCCGAGCAGGGCGAACACGCCCGTGGTCAGCAGCAGCTTGTCACCGGTGCCGACGTCCCTGATGATCTGGTTCACCGACGGCTCGGCGGGGATCAGGGAGATCGCCCGGTTGACGTCGAGGGAGTAGACCACGGTCCAGGCCAGCAGCACCATCGAGGGCACGAACGTGGCCATCGGCGAGACCCGGCCCGCCACCACGAGTCCCACGACCAGCCCGACCGCCGCCATCGCGCCGAGGGCGATCCACATCTGCTGGCCGCCGGCGGGGTTGGCCGACGCACTGGATAATGCCTGCTGGACGGCCCAGCCGCCGCCTCCCAGCACCGCTGCGGTCACCACGACGCCGATGAGCAATCCTGCAAAGTGCCGCAACGTTCTCACCTCAATGTCAACGTGTTCGGCACGACCCTAGCGACAATTGCCGCAAATCGACCAGCATTGCGCGGCATGGGAGTAGCGGTCTCCCCGAACCCTGCCCCCGTGAGAGCATGTGACACACCCATGCGCGCGGAACTTCCCCTCAGACTCGCGCGGACGGCCGCCTTCGCCGCCGTCTGCGTGGGACTCGCCGCGCTCGCGCACGCGATGGGCGGCGGCTCGGTTCCCCCGCCGCACACGGCCGCGCTCGGCCTCGGCGCCGTGCTGCTGCCGGCCCTGGCGCTGAGCGCCCGCGAGCGCTCGGCCGCGACGATCAACGTCGCGCTGGTGTGCGCCCAGTTCGGGCTGCACGAGCTGTTCGGCGCCGACGGCACCGCCTACGTCATCTCGCACGCGCACGGCCGCGGGCTCGGCCAGGCCGCCGGCATGCTGCTGGCGCACCTGACGGCCACGCTGATCACGGGGTGGTGGCTGGCGCGCGGCGAGAGCGCGCTCTGGGCGCTGCTGCGCCGCCTCGGTCACCGTCTGGCGCTGCTGCGCCCGCTCGCCGTTCCCGCCGTGCGGCCGGCCGTCCCGATGGTGATCGTACGGATCGTCCCGGTCGATCCGCTGCTCCTGCACTGTGTCGCCAGGCGTGGTCCTCCACTGCCCGCCTGATCCTCTGACACCTTTTCGACCCCCCGCTCATTCCAGTGGAGATCCATCATGTCCTTCGTGCGACGTACGGCCACGGTTCTGGCCGCCGCCACCGCCATCACCGCCGGCCTCGCCCTTCCCGCGCTGGCCCACGTCTCGATCAACCCGGGCACCGCCGAGCAGGGCGGCTTCAGCAAGGTCGCCTTCCGGGTGCCCAACGAGCGCGACGACGCCTCGACCGTCAAGGTCGAGGTCTCCTTCCCCACCGACCACCCGCTGGCGTTCGTCTCGGTCAAGCCGGTGCCGGGATGGAGCGTCAAAGTCACCGAGGGCAAGCTGCCCAAGCCCGTCAAGACCGAGTACGGCGATCTGAAGGAGGCCGTCACCAAGGTCGTCTGGTCGGGCGGGAAGATCGGTAAGGGCGAGTTCCAGGAGTTCGAGGTATCCATGGGGCAGTTGCCCACCGACACCGATCAGCTCGCGTTCCCGACGACGCAGACATACTCCGGCGGCGAGGTGGTCAAGTGGGCGGACGCCCCCAAGGCGGACGGCAGCGAGGCGGAGCACCCGGCTCCGACGCTCAAGCTGACTCCCGCGACCGCGTCCGACTCGCACCACAGCGGCTCCCCGTCGGCCGCCGCGTCAGCCCCCGCGGCCTCGGCGCCGGCCTCCGCTGACGGCATGGCCCCATCGGTCAGCAAGGTAGCGGCCGGCTCGTCCTCGGACGGCACCGCGCGCCTGCTGGGCGGTGCCGGACTCGTGGTGGGCGTCATCGGCATCGTGGTCGCCGTCCTGGCCCTGCGCCGCCGCCCGTCCTGACCGCGCGTTTCCTGAAGTCCGGGCCTGCGCCGCCGCCCGTCCTGACGTACGGGCGGCTCTAATTTGATGGCGGACCGCCGAGACGGTCCGGGTCGGATCTCACCGGCCCGGACCGCTCAGGAGGTGATGTCCTTGCCCGAGAAGCGGGCCCACGCGATGGAGCCGAACAGCAGGATGTACGCCCCGAAGACCAGCAGCCCCTGACCGAGGCCCGCGAAGTCGATGGGGCTGCGCAGCACCGCGTCGAACTTGGTCCACCAGCTGGGCAGCAGGTAGGGCGTGATCGCCTCGAGCTGCGGGATCGCCCTGAGCACCTGGGTGACGATGATCAGGACCATCGTCGCCGCGATGGCGCCGATGGACACCTCGGTGAACGTCGACAGGGCCACCGCCACGGCCGCCAGGGCCGCCATGCCCGCGCCCACGTACCCGACGGTGATGAGGATCCGCAGCAGGCCCTCGGCCACCGAGATGGTGCTGCCCGACAGCAGCGTCACCGGCCCCACCGGGAACAGGATCAGCCCGGTGACGAGCGCCGACAGCGCCACCACGACGGTGATCGCGTAGCCGAACACCACCGCGTTGAGGTACTTCACGACCAGCAGCCTCGTCCGGCCGGCGGGCGCGGCGAGCAGGTAGCGCAGCGTCCCCGCGCCCGCCTCGCCGGCGATCGAATCGCCGCCGACCACGCTCACCGCGATCGGCATCAGCAGCAGCACCAGGAAGGAGAACGAGGCGAAGGTCAGCATGAGGCTGTTGCCCGCCACAGCCCCGATGAGCCCGCCGACCGCCTCGTCGGCGCTGGCGATGCGCAGCGCGATGCCGATCAGCACCGGCACGCTCGCCAGGACGGCCAGCATCACCTGATTGCGTGGCCGCCGGAACGTCAGGCCGAGCTCGGAGCCGAGCAGCCGCCAGAACGCCGACGCCAGACGCACCGGCGGCCCGGCCGGCTCGGCCGGCTCGGATGAACCGGGCGCCGAGGACGGCCGCCGCTCGGCGGTGCGCATCGTCTCGGTCACCGGCACCAGCCCCGGCGTCCGGCGCTCCTGCGTCTCAGCCGTCGACATCGAATCCCTCCCCTGTCAGTCCCACGAACACGTCCTCCAGGCTCGGCCGTACGACGGCCAGCCCGCGCACGGCGACGCCCTCCCGTACCAGCGTCGCGTTGATGTCCTCGGGCGCGTGCGCGCCCAGGTCCGCCGTCACCGCCGCGACGCCCTCGTCAGGCGTGCGCACGTCGGCCAGGCCGAGCGTGCCGAGCACCCGCGCCGCGTCGGCGACGTCCGGTGTCTCGACTCTGACGCGGGTGGTGAGGCCGCCGTTGAGCGAGGCGATCGTGCCCTGGGCGACCAGGTTGCCGGCCCGCATGATCGCGGCGTGCGTGCACATCTGCTCGACCTCGGTCAGCAGGTGCGAGGAGACGAAGACCGTGGTGCCGTCGGCGGCGATCTCCTTGACCAGCGCGCGCACCTCGCGGGTGCCCTGCGGGTCGAGCCCGTTGGTGGGCTCGTCGAGTATGAGCAGCTCACGGGGTCCGAGCAGGGCGGCGGCGATGGCCAGGCGCTGGCGCATGCCGAGTGAGTAGTTGCGGAAGCGCTTGCCCGCGGCCGCCGACAGGCCGACCCGCTCCAGGGCCTCGGCGACCCGCGTCTTCGCGGTACGGCCGGGGGCGGTGGGGTCGGCGGCGTCGAAGCGGTACAGGTTCGCCTCGCCCGACAGGTACGGGTAGAACGCCGGCCCCTCGACCAGCGCCCCCACCCGGGGCAGTGCGTCCGCCAGGGGCAGGCCGAGCACGGAGTACTCGCCGGCCGTGGGCGCCACCAGGCCGAGCAGCATGCGGATCGTGGTGGTCTTGCCCGAGCCGTTGGGCCCGAGGAAGCCGAAGACCGATCCGCGCGGCACGGTCAGGTCCAGTGCGTCGACCGCGACCTGGCCGCCGCGGAAGCGCTTGGTCAGGCCCTGGGTGACGATCGCCGAGTCGCCGGAGGGCGGGGCCGCCCCGAAGGGCGCCCCCGCTTCATGCGTGACAACGGTCACTTGGTGCCCGCCGCCTTGGTGATCTCCTCCGGCGTGACCGCGCCGACCAGCAGCCGGCCGTCATCGGTCAGCAGCGCGGTGACGAGCTTGGTCTTGATCAGCTTGCCCGAGCCCCACGTGCCGCTGACCGGGGTGGCCGTCTTGAGCACGTTCTGGACGAGCGCGCTCGGGTCGGCGCCCTCCGAGCCGCCCTTCCAGTGGCTGCCCGGCTTGCCGTCGGACGGGGTCTCGGCCGGCTTGGCCGTCAGGTCCGCCAGCGTGGCGGGCAGGACCGCGACCCTGGTCCAGCCGGCGCCGACGACCTTCGTGTCCTTGCGGGCCTCCTTGGCCGACTCCGCCTGCTGCTCGGCGTGCTCGGCGTCGCCGCCGGCACCGAGCGTCTCCTCCTTCACCTTGGCGCCCGCGGGCGGAGTGAAGGCGAAGTTCTCCTCCGCCGGCGGCGTGAAGGTCACCTGGGTGAAGCCGACCTGGAAGGCCGGCTCGGCCGAGCCCTTGGCGAAGACCTGGACCTGCAACGGCATGTACGTCTCACCGTCGAGCGCCAGCCGCACCTCCTGCACCAGCGAGCCCTCGTCCTTGGGGGCGAGCACGAGCTGGTAGGCGGCACGGCCGGCCACCTGGGCGTTGTTGGTCACCCGGATGGCGGTGTGCTCGTCGGCGTTGGCCAGGAGCTTGGCCGCCACCTGCTGCGGGGTCACATCGGCCGGCCCCGGCGTGGGCAGCTCGTGCGGCTTCCCGGCGGCGCCCTTGGCCATCTTGATCTTGGTCGCCGTGTTGTCGCCGCTGTCCCAGTACCAGACCTGGTCGCCGTTGACGATCAGGTTGGACTCGTCGAACTGCGTCGGCATGGCGACCCTCAGCTTGTCGCCGGCGCCGTACCAGACCTTCACCTCATGTGAGCCGGACAGCAGGCTCAGCGGCGACGTGCCACCCATGTCGGGCAGTGCGGGCAGACCGAGCGAAGCGGTCTGCTGCACGGTGCCGGACATGGGCGGCGGGCCGGCCTTGTCCTTGGTGGCCGCCGCGGCGTCGGCGAGCAACTGCTGCGCCGTACGCTCGGGCAGCACCGGATCGCCGCTGACCGCGGCGATGACCGGACCGGCCCCCATAGCTCCCGCGATCACGGCCGCGGCCGCGATCGGAACTCCCCATCTCACGAACGTTCCTCTGCGCATCTCACTCCTTAACGGTATGTCGATGACCAGAGCCTGCGTCATGCATGCTTAGGCGAGCCTGAGACCAGCTGAGACGGCTCTCAGCCTTCTCAGCGTGGTCACAGGGGAGGAACGGGAGAATCGCCACATGAGAGTACTTGTCGTCGAGGATGAGCGGCGGATGGCGGCCGCGCTGCAGCGGGGGCTCCAGGCCGAGGGTTTCGCCGTGGACCTCGCCCACGACGGCGAGCAGGGACTGCACGCGGCCAGACACGGCGACTACGACATCGTGGTGCTCGACATCATGCTGCCCCGGCTGTCGGGCTACAACGTGTGCAAGCAGTTGCGCGCCGAGGAGAACTGGGTGCCGATCCTGATGCTCTCCGCCAAGGACGGCGAGTACGACATGGCCGACGGCCTCGATCTGGGCGCCGACGACTACCTGACCAAGCCCTTCTCGTACGTGGTGCTGGTGGCCAGGCTGCGCGCGCTGCTGCGGCGCGACTCCGGGCGGCGGCCCGCCGTGCTGACGGCGGGCGACCTGACGCTGGACCCCGCGCGGCGCCGGGTGGAGCGGGGTGAGCAGGTGATCGAGCTGACGCCCAGGGAGTTCGCGCTGCTGGAATATCTGCTGCGCCGGCGCGACGAGGTGGTGTCGAAGTCGGAGATCCTGGAGCACGTGTGGGACACCTTCGACACCGACCCGAACGTGGTGGAGGTCTACGTGGGCTACCTGCGGCGCAAGGTCGACGCCCCGTTCGGCAGGAACGCCCTGCAGACCGTGCGCGGCGCGGGCTACCGGCTGGCGGGCGACGGTGGCTGACTCGCCGCTGCTGTGGTGGCGGCGCCAGGGGCTGCGCTTCCGGTTGACGGTCGTGGCCGCCGCCGTCCTCGCGCTCGCGCTGGCCATCTCGGCGTCGGTGCTGCTGACCGTCCTGGACCGGGCCCTCATCGGCACCGTCGACGACTCGACCAGGCAGCAGGCCCAGACCGTGCGGGTGCAGGCCGACGCGGGCACGCTGACCAGCCCGATCGCTACCCACGACGGCACGATCGTGCAGGTGATCGACGCGTCGGGCCGCATCACGGACGTCACATACGGCGCCGACCGGCTGGTCCCGCTGCTGGACGCGCGGGAGCGGGCCGAGGTGCTGCGCGACGGCCAGGCCACGTTCCTGGACGGCCGGCCGTTCGCGATCTCGGGGCCGCTGCGCGTGGTGGTCATCAGCGCCGACCATGGCAGGACCGTGGTCGCGGCCAGGCCCATCGGCGAGATCCAGACCAGCCTCGGTACGGCCGGCCGGGTGCTGCTGGTCGGCACGCCGATGCTCATCGTGCTGCTGGCCGTGGCCAGCTGGGTGGTCATCGGCCGGACGCTGCGGCCGATCGCCGCGCTGCGCAGGGGCGCCGCCGAGATCACGCACACCGCCAGGTCGCGCCGGCTGCCGGTGCCCGAGTCGCGCGACGAGGTGCACTCGCTGGCCACCACGCTCAACGACATGCTGGCCCGGCTGGAGGAGGCCGAGCAGCGTCAGCGGGCGCTGGTCTCCGACGCCGCGCACGAGCTGCGCAGCCCGCTGGCCAGCATCCGGCTGCAGCTGGAGGTGGCGCTCGGCCATCCGGAGGGCCAGGACTGGCCGGAGACGGCCGAGGGCGTGATGGAGGACGCGATGCGGCTGTCCAGGCTCGCCGAGGACCTGCTGGCGCTGGCCCGCCTGGACGAGCGCGGCGGCGTGCCGGCCAGGCGCGAGCCGGTCGATCTCGACGAGGTGGTGCGCCAGACCGTCGACAGGTACGGCGAGGCCCGGCTGACCGTGTGCGATCCCGTCGTGGTCCGCGGCGACGCGCTGGACCTGAGCCGGGTGCTGACGAACCTGGTGGACAACGCGGTGCGGCACACCTCGTCGAAGGTGGAGGTGGCGCTGACGGCCGACGGGGTGCTGACGGTGACCGACGACGGGCCCGGCATTCCCGAGCAGGATCGCGAGCGGGTGTTCAACCGGTTCACCCGGCTGGACTCGGGCCGCAGCCGCGACGAGGGCGGCGCTGGGCTGGGCCTGGCCATCGTCCGGGAGACCGTGCGGGCGCACGGGGGCGGGGTGCATCTGGAGGACGCCGCACCGGGGCTGCGTGCGGTCGTGCGGTTGCCTGTGGCGAGGTGAGGAGGGGGGTTCGCGCACGGGGTGCGTGCGGGGTTCGTGCGGGTTCTGCGGGGGTTCGTGCGGGGGGTTCGTGCGGGGGTGAGTCCTCGCTTCCGGCCGGGCGCGGCGGCGGCCGAAGGCGATGTGCTCAGGACGGGTCAGGCGGCGCTGCCCTTTTCGGCGGCGGCCAGGAAGTCCTGGGCGATCAGCGGCAGGCGGCGACGGGCGTGCACGACGGCGATGACGCGGCGGACCGCGGGTTCCAGCGAGCGCACCACCAGGCCCGCCCGGCCGGCCTGTTCGGCCATGCCGCGGTACCACAGCAGTGACGCCTGGCCGGTGCGTACGGCGTTGAGCCAGCCGTTGCGCTCGTCGGTTTCGAGCACGACGACCGGGCTGACGGCGTACTTGCCGAACATCGCGTCGAGTTCCCTGCGCCGGACGCTGCCCCGTGCGGGCAGGGCCAGGCGCATCCCGTCAAGCTTGCCCATGGGCACGGGATTGGGCAGTTCGAGGCCGGGCGGGGAGATCAGCACGATCTCCTGGCGTTCGAGCGGATGGGTGATGAGATCGGTGGGTACGGGCAGATCGGTCAGGCCGAGGTCGGCCCGCTGATCCCTGATGGCGTTGACGACGGCGTCACGGCCGTCACAACGGACGATGTGCACGCGGACACCTGGGTGCTCGGCGGTGTAGGCGGGCAGCAGCCGTCCGGCCAGGCCGGGTTCGAGGCTGGGTGTGGAGGCGATGCGGAGCTCCGCCTCCCCTGTGCTGCCGTGATTGGACAGGCTCTCGATCTCGTGTACGGCATCAAGAGCCTCCCTTGCCAGTTTGACCACCCGCCGGCCTTGTGCGGTGACGACGACACCGCGTCCGGACCTGGCGAAGAGCGTCATGCCGAGTTCCCGTTCCAGATCGCGGATCGCGCGCGAAAGCGCAGGTTGCGCGATATACAGCGATCTGGCCGCGTCGGTCATGGTGCGGTGCTCCGCAGTCGCGACCACGTAGCGGAGCTGCTGGAGGTTCATGTCAAAGAAGCTAGGACACCAGCTGCCGTGCGGTCCGGGACATAGCAGAGATCACCTCGAATGATTTCGGACCGTAGCCGGGCACTGCGACTTCTGTGACGGGTGATAAATCGGTATGCTTCTGCCCCAAATTCGGCAAATGTCCAACCAGTGACGTACCAAGTCACCCTTTACGGACAACCGAGTCAAGGGGGATACACGGTGACAGGCAACGGGCAGCATCCACCCCCGCCTCAGGGGCCAGGTCAGCCCCTGCGGCCACCGTCGCGTCCGTGGCCGCCGCCGGGCCACCGCGAGCCGCAGCCCCAGGGTTACGGTCATCCGGGGCAGCAGCCGCCTCCCCCGCCTGGACCGGTCTATCCGCCGCCTCCGCCGGGGCCCGTCTATCCGCAGGGGCCGGTGCATCCCCCGCAGGGCCAGCCGTACGGGGCGCCGCCCCAGGGGCAGCCGTACCCGCCCCAGGGGCAGCCGTACCCGCTAAGCGGGCAAGGGCAGCCGCACCCGCCGGGCGGGCCGTACGGACCGCCACAGGGCGGCTCCTGGCATCCGCAGCAGCCGCCTCCTCCCCCGCGTCCGCCCATGCCGCCGGGGCCGTGGGGGCCGCCGCCGCGGAAGAAGTCGGGCATGGGGGTGATCGGCATCCTCGGGGCGGTCTTCGGGTCGATGGCGGCGCTGTTCGTGCTGCTCGTGATCGCGACGGCGATGCTCAAAGGCTCGTCCAGACACGACACGACCACGCCGGTCGCCATCCCCTCCTACACCGACTCCTATGACGACGACGAGACGCCGTCCCCGTCCGAGTCGCGGAGCCAGACCCGGTCGAGCGAGCCGACGGCGACGCGGTCCACCGAGCCCGAGACGCCGGCCCGGCCCACGCTGAACACGAGCACGAGGAACAACACCCTGTACCGGGTCGGCGCCCTGCCCAGGGTGGCCTGCCCGGCGGGCGGCGCGAGCATCTTCAGCCACAGCCAGCTCAAGGCGCTGATCCTGAAGACCGGCAGGTGCATGGACCGGGCCTGGGGGCCGATCATGCAGCGGCAGGGCATCCGGTTCACGCCGCCGAGCTACTCGATCGTGGCCACGCGCGGCAGGGGCGCCTGCGGCGACTATCCGTCGCCGGGGAGCATGGTGCCGTACTACTGCCCGCGCAACAACACCATCTACGCCTCCACCTCGGCCATGGCCAGGGGCAACGGGAACGCCCGCGGCTACGGGGAGATCATCTCCTGGCACGGCGGGATCATCAGCATGCTGGCCCACGAGTACGGGCACCACGTCCAGAACATCTCGGGCGTGATGGACTCCTGGTGGAAGCAGACGGTCGACTCCAGCAGCCGGAGCGGCAAGCTGGCACTGAGCAGGAAGCTGGAGCTCCAGGCGACCTGCTTCGGCGGCATGTGGATGCGGTCGGTGGCCGCGTCCTACCCGGTCAACACCGCGAACCGCGCCCGCCTCTTCTGGTTCTACGGGCAGGTGGGCGACTATCCCGGATATCCCCGCGACCACGGCAACAGAGTGAACAACAACCGGTGGTTCCGTCAGGGCTGGGAGAGGAACCAGGCGTTCCAGTGCAACACCTGGATGGCGGCTTCGTCCACGACCTCCTGATGTCATGGCCTGTTCATCTCAGGTTGGGTACATGTCTTGGATGTCCCTATATGGGAGCTAGACTCCTGGCAATCTTGTGCCCTACGGGGTGCAAAAACCATGGGTTTCGCCAGGTAGGCGTGTGAAGGAGCCGGTGTGAGCAAGCGCGATGGGGTGGACACCGCGCCCGAGGGCAGAAAACGGCGCGCTCCCCGCCGCTCGGGCACAGGGTCCGAAACCGGACCAGGAGAGGGTTCGGACGCCGGCCGTACGGGCGAACCGCCGGACGCGGGCTCACCCCAGAACCGCACCCCCGCAGACAGCTCACCGCAGAACCGCACCCCCGCGGACAGCTCACCGCAGAGCGACGCCCCCGGCGACAGCCCCCCGTCCGCAGGCGGCCACGGCACGCGTCCGGCTGGCACGCATCCCACGAGTCCCGGCGGGACCGGCCCGGGCGAGACCGGTCCGGGTGGCACCGGTCCGGGTGGGAAGGGTCCGGGTGGGAAGGGCCGGGGCGGCAAGGGCGCTCGTGGTCCCGCGTCCTCCGGCGCCGGGCGGCCCAAGCCCCGGCCGCGGGCGGCCTCGGCGGCGCCCCAGTTCGCCAAGCCGCTCTCCACCGGCGGCCTGCTCGGCTGGACCCTGCTGTCCGCCATCGTCCCCGGCGCCGCTCACCTGCGCGCCGGGCGCCGTGGTACCGGCCTGGTCATGCTCGGCGCGTACGTGGTGCTGCTGCTCGCCGGGCTGGCGTTCGGGCTGACGCGCAACAAGGACAACATCGCCCAATTGGTCGGCGCCGACATGCAGCTGACGGTCATCGTCATCGCCGCTGTGCTCGCACTGGCCTGGTTCGCCATCATCGTGCTGTCGTACGTGGCGCTCGGCCCCAACCGGCTGCACCAGCAGGGCCAGATCGTCTCCGGCATCGTGGTCGGCGTGCTCTGCGTCTCGGTCATGGCCCCCTTCGCCTTCGTCGCGGACACCGTGCTGACCTTCCGCAACGCCTCCCAGAAGATCTTCGTCCCCATCGCCCTGAGCACGGACCCGAGTGTCGCGCCGATCAAGGAGGACGATCCCTGGAACGGCAAGGACCGGGTGAACTTCCTGCTGATCGGCGGCGACGCGGCCGGCGACCGTACCGGCGTGCGCACCGACAGCATGACGATCGCCAGCGTGGACATCGCGACGGGCAAGACGGTCCTGTTCAGCCTGCCGCGCAACCTGCAGCACGTACACTTCCCGACGTCCTCGCCGCTGCGCAAGCAGTTCCCCAACGGTTTCATGGCGGAGCTGCCCAACGGCGGCCTGCTCAACGAGGTCTGGCAGTACGCCACTGAGAACCCGCAGATCATGGGCGGCAAGAACAGGGGCCCACGCGCGCTGATGGACGCCATCGGCTACACGCTCAACCTGAAGATCGACTACTACGCCATGATGAACATGTACGGCTTCGCGGACCTGGTCGACGCCATCGGCGGCCTCAAGATCCGCGTGGAGCGCGACATCAAGTGGGGCGGCCACTTCGGCACCGCGGGCACGATCAAGGCGGGCTACAAGAAGCTGACCGGCGAGCAGGCCCTGTGGTACGGCCGGTCGCGAGTGGACAGCGACGACTTCTCGCGCATGGCCCGCCAGCGCTGCGTCATCGGCGCGTTCGCGCAGCAGGCGACGCCCGACAAGATCCTGTTGAACTTCGGCAAGATCGCCGATGCGACGAAGCGGCTCGCGCAGACGAACATCCCGCAGGAGCTGGTCGAGCCGCTCGTGGCGCTGGCCGTCAAGGTGAAGAGCGCCAAGATCACCAGCTTGCAGTTCGTACCGCCGGAGTTCCTGTCGGGGCGTCCCGACTGGCTGAAGATCCGGCGGGCCGCGGACAAGGCGATCAAGGACTCGGTCCGGCCGACCCGGAGCGCGCAGGCGGCTGACGTCACGTCCTCGCCCGGGACGCCCACGACCAGGCCGACCCGTTCGTACGCCGCCGCCAAGCCGACCCAGACGCCCACCCAGAACAGCCAGAAGACCGCCCAGAGCCTGTCGGAGCTCTGCGGGCTGTAAGGCCCGCCGCCCGGTCGCTCGGGTCGCTGGGGTTACTGGGTCGCGAGGGAGAGGAGTCGGCGCAGGTAGGTGACCTGCTCGGGGTCGCCGGTGACCGACACCTCGCCGCCCCTGCCCCACACCCAGCGCAGCAACTCGTCGGGCGCCCCCGACACGACGGTCCGCGCCTGCTCGACCGCCCTGTCGGCGGTCTCGTCGGCGACGGTGATCTCGGTGGGCGTGGCCCGTACGAGCCAGGCGCGCTCTCCGCCGACGACCGCGATCGCCCCCTTGAGGTCGGGGCGCAGGGCCTCGGCGAAGCTTTCGGGGTAGTGGGCGAATTCGTGCGCGAGCATCACCTTGAGTCCCTCGTCCACCCCGTCGAGGGCCAGGTCGTCGGCGGCGGGCGTCACGGGCAGGCCGGCCGCGAGTTCGGCGTCGACGCGGTGGATCACCGTCTCCTGGGCCATGCGCCTGATCCAGAACCCGACGCTCTGGTCGGGCTCGTACCAGGTGAGCGCGTAGTCGTCCGGGGCCCTAGCGGCGAACTCCGCCATCAGCTCGGCAAAGGCCCGGTCGAGCACCGCGAACGGCTCCTCACCGGACAGGTCGGGCGGCCATGGGGTCGGCCACTCCCCGCGCAGCATCGTCTCGGCCTTGTGCAGGTAGACCTCAGTGATGTGCGCGACCAGATCGGCGGCGGTCCACCCCGGGCAGCTAGGCACGGGCGCCGCGTCCGGCGCGGCGGAGGCCGCGGCTCTGAGCAGGCCGTATTCGTCAGCCAGACAGGCCAGCAAGCGAGGGGCATCCATGGCACCCACCCAACCACGCATCGCCGGCACACTGCATCGCATTAAACCGGCGGCGTGTCGCCATATAAGCCGGCAGCGTGCCTTGCCTGGCCGGTGGCGTATCGCCTTAGGCCAGCGGTGTGTCGTTGTGAACAGCTCGCGGATCGAACAGGCGCCCCCACAGCGCCCGTTCCTCTCCCGCTCCGGCGTCAGGCGCTAGGCGGCGCTTCCGGGCCCTCTCCCGGCGAACAGCCCGCCCCGCCGTACGGCCGGCATCCTCGGACGCCGGTACGGCAACGCGAACCACGTCGCCTTCCCGATACGCCCCGGACTGGTGACGTACTTCTGGGGATGGCATCCCCAGAAGCCTTCGGAGAGCGCGGCGACGATGCACAGCCCCCGCCCGCGCTCGGCGTCGGCGTCGACCACACGGGCCACCGGCAGCGGTGGACCGCAGTCCACCACCATGCACACGATCTCCTCGGGATCGGCGTGAAGCACCAGCTCATAGGGTGCCTCTCCATACAGAAAGGCATTTGTCACCAATTCGCTGGCCATTAGCACGGCGTCATCGACGAGATCGGGACTCAGTTCCAGTCCGGTCAGCGCGTCACGGACGACCGTTCGGGCATACCGGACGGCCTGCACGTCTTCGCGCAGGGGCCAGGCATGCTCGGCGTGTGTTCGCGGGACGGATCGCAGTGGGGTCATTGGCTTCTCCTTCCGCGTTCAACTGTCGAAACGTGTACGGAAGAGAGGTCAAAAAAGGCGGATCTTGAAAAATCGTTTTTCGCCGGCCCCCACGCACCGCGACCCGCCGCACATGATGGCCTCCCGCGCACCGCGACCCGCCGCACATAGTGGCCCCCCGCGCACCGCGACCCGCCACACATAGTGGCCCGCTCCGCACCGTTGCCCGCCGCGCACCGCGACCCGGCGGCCTTTACACTCGGCGACTCTCCATCACGGCCTGCCCGGTAAGCCCCGCCCCCAGCAGCAAACCGCGGCCCGTCCGATCGGACCATTGCCCCGCACGCTGATCCCCTTTCGCCGCACTGACTCCTTCCACAAGGACATGTCAGCGCCACGCCAGCGATACGAAAGCCGAAGCGGCGAGCATGATGTCCGCGGCCTCGAAATCCCTTGGAGATTCGCGACAAAAGGAGAGTCGCCTTGAGAACGACAGCACGGTTACTCGCGATGACGACACTGGTCGCAGGCATGGCGCTCGTCGCGGCGCCCGCGAACGCCGCCACGGGAACACTGATTCTTTCCATCAGCCCTGCCGGGCAAAGAATCATGTATAACAATCCCACGGCCGGTTGTTACAGCACCGCATCAGCCTTCAGCAATGTCACAAATCGCACGAATGTCGCTGTCACCGTTTACCAAGGAACGCACTGCCAGGGACTGTCCCTAATCATCGCTCCGGGTACGAGTCCCGTGCCGGTCGGAGACCGCCTCAGCGTCTCCGTCCCCGTCTAAGGGTTTTCGATCCAGAAGAAGGGATGAAGTATGCACAATCGCATGGCGAGGCGAATAGCCGTCGGCCTAGTCGGCCTGGGCTTGGCCCTGACTCCCGTGGTCCCAGCATTCGCGGCGCAGAGCAGCTCGTCGACCCGGCAAGTGGCGGGCCCCGCGCAGGTGGAGAGCCACACGGAATGGGGCGGCTGGTATTCCAGCCTGGACAGCTGCGCCGAAGTCGGCCGGGCATACGTCCACCAAAACGGAGCTATTGGATTCACCTGCCGGCCCCTCAACGGCCAGTGGGCCCTCTGGGTCGTCTACGACCCCTCCCCGTGACCTTCGATCCGATGAATCACACTCAGGAGAGAACAGTGCGGAATATCAAGAAAGCCGCGACGACACTCGCGATCACGGCCGCTCTCGCCGCCGGCGGCATGACGCTGGCCGCGCCGACTTGGGCGGAAAGCGCATCGTCCATCACGCAGGCGAACGCCGCGGCGGGAGTCTGGTACATCTTCAATTTCTATCCGGACGAGGGGACCTGCGAAGCGCAGCGTAGATGGGGCGCCAGTCAGGGCTGGTGGACCTGGGACCATTCGGCCTGTGCGACCAACGGGCGGGACTGGGCGCTCTTCATCCTCTACGACGCGGCCCCTTCCGCGAAGCAGGCCCCTCTTCCCGAGGGTTGGCAACGGTCCTGATTTATCGGCGAAATATGAGATAGCGCGAAAAGGTGCCTTCTCACCTGTCTGGCGGCGACATGCTGGGGTCGCAGCGGAGGCAGAGTGGAAGGCACCTTTTCGTACCGGAATTCGCGATCCGGCATTCATACGATCGCCAAGTCAGCAGGCCCTGACTTCGTCGAGGTAGGAGCCCCAGCCGTGCCGAAAGAGGAAGGTCTTGTGCGGCTTGAGCACCTTGCACTCACTGTCGAAGTTGTACTGGATGACGATCTTGACACGGATGGTGTGCCCGCAGTCGTTGCGGACCTTGACCCACTTGTTGTAGTCGTGTCCAGTCCAGGTCGTGGCGCAGTCGGGGGCGCCGTCCCGGGCGGCCGACTCGGTCGATGCCGAGGCGCTGTAGCCAGGAAGTACGACCAGAGCGGCAGAGACGAGTGCCGCCATCGCCGCGAGTCGGATCTTTCCTCTCATGCTCATCTTACGTGTCCCCTTTCTCCGTTTTCTCCGTCCGAAATGTCACGCCGACCATAGGAGCGGGGATGTTGAGGTCATGTTGAGGATGCGTTGACCCCTGGCCTGGCTGAAGTCGGCTGCCGGTCGCAGAGGCCGAGCCGCTGAAACGGCAGGCGTACGATCGCGCCGACTTCGCCCTGCTGCGGCAGTGACGTCGCGGACGGGTAAGGCCTGGCGCTACGCGCGGGCGCGGGCGTGCGGGCGCAGGGTGGCCAGCCAGCGGCGAAGGAGGCCGGCGAAGGCCTGGGGGCGTTCCAGGTGCAGGAAATGCCCGGTGCCGTCCCACGTGACCATCTGCGACCCGGAAGGTGCGGGGATAGAGGACTCCCACGCCGCCGGCTCGCTCAGCGAGCGGACGCAAAGGACCGGGCGGGTGCGCCTGGCCAGGTAGCGGCGCGTCGCGGGCCGGGCGCCGAACGCGTCCGGGCCCAGGTACATGCCCTCATAGCAGGCGGCCAGTACGTGACCGGGGGTGGCGAGCAACTGGGCGCGTACCTCGGCGGGCAGGGTGCCGAGCTGGCGGACGGCCGCCGCCGCGCCCTTGGACCGCAGGGCGGCCAGCCGTTTTCCGAACAACCGCTCCTCGGCGGCGTCCGCACCATAGGCAGGATCGACGACCACCAGCGCGGAGACGTGCTCGGGGTGCTCCACGGCCATGGCGGTGACGACCTGGGCGCCCATCGAGTGCCCCACGGCGACGACCGATCCGGCGTCGAGGCGGTCGAGCAGGGCCACGAGGTCCCCCGCCAGGTCGACGGGCCGGTAGCCGGCCATGGGCGCCGGCGACCCGCCGTGCCCGCGCAGGTCGGCGGCGATCACCCGGTGACCCGGCTGGAGCGCGTCGGCGATGGGCGCCCACGTACGGGCGTGACCGCCCCAGCCGTGCACGAGGAGCAGGGTCTCGCCCTCGCCGCGATCGGTGTGGCACAGCGCGATGTGTGCCATCAGCGTGAGCCCTGGCGGATCATGGGACGCCCTCCTTGAAAGCGCTTTCCCGCCATCTTTGGCGCTGCCGGCCGACCCCGGCCGATGAGGTCGGCCCCCGGACACCGTCGGCGTACGCGTCGCGGCCCGCACGCACCATCGACATTCACCGGCCGTCCACGCGGCCGCAAGATGCGTCGGAGTGATCATGTAGGTTCCTCGCATGCATGGTGACGACGGTGCGGATGAGTTGGCAACGGAACGCGCATTCTTACGAGAGCAGATCGAACTCGCAGTTCTCGGTGGTTTCGACGATGAATACGACATAGAGGACTGGCTAGAGGACGAAACGACCGACGAAGATCTGCTGGAGGAGCTGAAGGCGTACGCGGAAGAGCTGTTCCGGCAGGAGCGGGCGCGTGAGGACACTTGGCTCACCCCCACCGTGAACGACGCCATCGACCAGGCATTCGAGGAGCTGAACGAGCGCGGCCTCGTCGCGTTGCAGAACGCGGGTTTCACGATGTCCGACGGTTGGACCGACGCTCTCGAAGCCGCCTCGGAGTTGCCGGACAAGCCCCGCGGCGCGGTCTTCTATCACGGCCAGGACCTCGAGTCCGGGGTTCAGGGCGACGGGCTGATGCTGGCGTTCGGCGCCTTCGAAGACGACGAGGCGAAGAGCGACGCGGCGAGCGCCGCCATCGCACAAGAGGTGTGCGACACCCTCACCGCTCACGGGGTCGAGGCCAAGTGGAACGGCTCCGTCAACTCGCGCATCGAGATCGCGCCGTTCCCGTGGCGAAAGCGCCGCTGGACCGATGCCCCTTGATCCTTGGCCCGCCGCCAAGGGAACAGTCTGTGACGCCATCCCCCTAGATCTGCGGATAAACACGCCGATACGGCACTCTTGTCACCTGACGTGCAGCAAAATGTGACCAACGCACGTGTCCGTACTATCGGGGTGAAGGTGAGGGTCTTGACAATCTCGGTGCCGGCGGTTCCGGAGGCCGCTGGGACGCTGCGCTACCCGGCCGGCTCCCTGGTGATCCTGACCGGCCTGCCCGGCGCGGGCAAGACCACGCTGCTGCGCCGCCTGTACGCCCTGGACGGCACGGAGAGCCGCCCGGTCGTGGCGGGCGCGGTGGTGGTGATCGACTCGGCGCAGTCACGCCTGCGGTGGAGCACGAGTCTGGGCTGGGCGCCCAAGCCGCTGCGTACCGCGGTGGTGTTCACGACGCACGTGTGGCGCATCGGCCGGGCGTTGCGGGGCGGCACCGCGGTGATCGCGCACAATCGCGGCTGCGGATCCGCCGTGTTGCACGGGTTCGCCTGGCTGGCGCGCCGATCGGCGGTCCCGTTCCACCTGCTGCTGCTCGACGCCCCTCCCGCGGACGCGCTGGCCGGCCAGCAGGCCAGGGGCCGGGTCGTGACGACGCGGACGTTCGCACAGCACAATCGCCGCTGGGAGGCGCTGCTGGGGCGGGTCCGGGCCGGCCGCACCAGCCCGGCCACCGGCGCGCACGTCCTGGACCGGCCGACCGCCGACCTCCTCGAAGGCATCCACTTCGACGGGCCTGTCCCCCGCTGACCGCACGCGCGCCTGGCCCCGCGGCAGGAGCCTTGAGGTTCCTACGACACCCACCACCTGCGGGCGCTGCCCGATCACCGCCCCCGAAGGACCTCCCGTGACCAACATCCCCGGCACCGTGCTGCTGGCCGGCGTCGTCGGCTCCACCGCCTACGGTTTGGCCGGGCCCGACTCCGACGTCGACCGGCTTGGCATCTTCGCCACCCCCACGCTGGCCATGGTCGGTCTGTCCCGGCCCAAGGACAGCATCGTCCACACCAACCCCGACCGGACGCTCCACGAGGTGGGCAAGTGGTGCTCTCTCGCGCTGGGTGGCAATCCGACCGTGATGGAGCTGGTGTGGCTGCCCGACGACCTGTACGAGACCCGTACCCCGCTCGGTGACCAGCTGATCGCCATCCGGACGGCGTTCCTGTCCGGCCCGCGGGTCCGCGACGCCTACCTCGGGTACGCCACTCAGCAGTTCCAGCGCCTCGACCGGCGCGGCGACGGCTCGTTCTCGGCCGACACCCGCAAGCGGACCAGCAAGCATGCCCGCCATCTCGCCCGCCTCCTGCACCAGGGGCGCGAGCTGTACGAGACCGGCCACCTGCCGATCCGGCTCCCCGACCCCGAGGCGATCCGCGCCTTCGGCGAAAGGGTCGCAGAAGGCAACACCCAGGAGGCCCACGACCTCCTGGCGGCCACCGAGAAGGCGTTCGACACCGCGCCCACGCCGCTGCCCGCCCAGCCCGACGCCGCCACGGTCGAAGCCTGGCTGCGCGAGGTCCGCATCGCCCACTGGAATCCACCGGCCGAGCGCTGACCGCCCTGCTGCGGACCACGGCTGTCGCTGTCTACCGGGGCGGCTCAGGAACTGGTTGTGTTGGGCGCGGAGAAAGATGGTGGATCTTCAGTGAAGATCCACCATCTTGACCTCGGTCAGTCGATGCCTTCGACGATGCGGAAGTCGCGCTCGACGCCGTCGGAGAGGACGACCAACGCTTCCTGGTAGGCCGCACTCTCGTGCGCCGCGACGGCCTGCTCGAAGCTGTCGAACTCGATCAGGACGGTGCGCTCGGCGATTCCGGCGTCATGCGCCACGACCCGACCGCCACGAACGAGGACCCGACCGCCTCCGGCCGCGACGGCCGGACCGGCCAGCTTGTTGTAAGCAGCCAGCTTCTCAGGGTCTGAAATGGTGCGGTAGGCGCTGACCCAGTAGCCCTTGGGCATGGAACCTCCAGTGTTGGGATGAGTGCATCTGACTTACGGGTTGGTCTCGGACGAGCGTCGGCGGGCGAGAGCGAGGCTTGTCAGCGTCGTGATCGCCATGGCGCCGATGCCGACCAGCGCCGCGGTGGTGTAGGCGCTGTCGTCGGGGAAGAGGTGGCCGAGGCCGGTGCCCGCGGTGAGGATCAGGCCGCCGATGGCGCTGCCCAGGGAGTACCCGACGCTGCGGACGACGTAGTTGAAGCTCATGGCGCTCGACGTCTCGCTCTTGGGGGTGACGGCCAGGATGACGCCGGGCATCGCGGCCGAGAAGCCGCCGACGCCGAAGCCGAGCACGCCCATCGCCGCGAACAGTTCGGTCAGGTCCGATCGGGCCGCCGCGAACAGGGCGAACCCGCCACCGACCACGACGGCGCTGCCGGCCAGGAGCAGGGGGTCGGTGATCCGCGTCCGGACCCGCGGCGTGAGCTTGCCGGCGACGAACCCCAGCACCGAGAACGGGATGAGGACCAGCCCAGCGACGAAGGTCGTCAGCCCGAAGCCGTAGCCGGCGCCGTGCGGCGTCTGCGCGTACCGGGTGATGAGCGTGAGCAGGAGGTACATGCCGATCCCGCCGACGAACATGGCGAGGTTCGCCCCGGCGACCGCCGGGTGCCGCACCGCCCGCACATCGACCAGGGGCGTCGTGGTGCGCAGCTCGATGACGGCCCAGACGCAGAGCAGCACCACCGCGACGACGGCGAGGCCCGCCGCCACGGCGAGGTGCCGGCTCCACAGATTCCGTTCACCGGCGAGGAACAGCACCAGGAGCAGCGCAGCGGCCAGGACGACCGCGCCTGCCACGTCCACGTGGGCGGAGCGGCCTTCGGGGGCTTCGGGCATGGAGCGCCACGCGGTCAGGAGGGCGGCGGCGGTGACCACCAGGCCGAGGCCGTAGGCGGCCCGTACCCCGCCGAGTTCGGCGAGCAGTGCGGCCAGCGGGTAGCCGACGCCGGCCCCGATGATCGAGACCACCGAGATCAGGGCGATCACGGCCGCGCTGCGCTCCTCGGGGAGGTGGTCCCGGGCCACGCCCATCATCAGCGCCGTCAGCCCGAGCCCGACGCCCTGGGCCGCCCTGCCGGCCAGCAGCCACGCGAACGGCAGCGGCAGCACGGTGAGCGCGCTGCCGGCGACGACGACCGCCAGCGTGGCGAGGATCGTGGCCCGCCGGTGCGGGCCGGCTCCGAGCCGGCCCAGGACCGGCGTGGCGACGGCGCCGCTGAGCAGCGCGACGGTCAGCGTCCACTGCGCGCTGCCGAGCGAGACGTGGAACGAGGTCGCCACGCTGGTGATGAGCGGCGTCCCGAGGCTGGCGACCGCCGCCACGACCAGAGCGATGAACATCAGGGCGGGGACCAGCAGCCGCGCCTCGGAACGCGCCACCGGGAACGCCTTCACCGCGACCCCGCCGACCGGCTGCCGGTCACTGCTTCGGCCCTTCGCGGTCCTGGCTTTCGAGCTCTGCCAGATGCTTCAGCGCCGGAAGGGCCGCCACCAGCGCCTCGACCTCCTCGCCGGTGAGCTCGCCGATCAACCGCTCGAACGCGTGGACGCCCGCCTGGCGCCGCGTCCGGACATAGGAGGCGCCGGCCTCGGTCAGGCACACCAGCGTGACCCGCTTGTCGGACGCGTCGCCCCGCCGCTCGACCAGGCCGGACTCCTCCATCACCCGGACCAGGGCGGTCATCGCGGGCTGGGTGACGCCCTCGACCGCGGCCAGATCGGTGATGCGCCGCGGGCCGGTCCGGTCCAGGGTGGCCAGGGTGGCGGCGGACGTCAGACTCATGTCCCGGGGCAGGCGTCTCGCGGCCCTGGTGGCCAGGCCGTAGAGGGCTGCCCCGATGGCGGCGGACGCGCCAGGAGCGGTGTCTTGACGACTCATGCCCGAAGCATAGCATTTTTATATTCATAGTTTATGGAAATGGTGCTGCGCTGGGCGCCGCGACCGCCCTGTCGCTCCACCTCGACCACGGCCCCACCTACTTCGAGACTCTGCGCTGCGCCGACATCGACCCCGACGCCGTCACCACCTCCGACCACGGCCGCCTGCACATGACCCGCGACACGTAAGCGCTGTTGAAGTCGTATCCGCTCGAGGTGGCCGCGGGCGATCCGATGGACCGCAAGCTGAGCAGGCTGAGGGCGCTGGGCGAGCAACTGCGTCACGGCAGACGGCGGAGGCTGACAGACGCCTGACCAAAGGACGCCGGAGCTGAGGCGGCACGCCCGGTGCGGGCGGCGACCACCATCACGGCGAGGCCGAGCGCCACGACCGCGGCGCCTACGTACAGCGGCGCGGTGTAACCAAGGCCCGCGCTGATCGCGAGGCCGCCGAGCCAGGCGCCCAGGGCGTTGCCGACGTTGGAGGCCGCGACGTTGGCGCTGGCGGCGAGCGGCGCGCCGCCCGCTGCGTCCGTGACGCGGGTGATCATGCCGGGCACGCCGGCGAACCCGAAGACGCCCAGCAGGAAGACCAGGACCACCGACGCGACCCGCCCGTCGGCCAGCAGCCCGAACGCCGCGAGCGTGGCGGCGAGTCCCGCCAGGGACACGATCAGCGTGCGGTCGCGGTCGCGGTCGGCCGCCCGGCCCCCGGCGACGTTGCCGATCACCAGGCCGCTGCCGTAGACGACGAGCAGCCAGGCGACATCGGCGCTGGTGAAGCCGGTGACCTCGGTAAAGGTGTACGCGATGTAGCTGAACGCCCCGAACATGCCGCCGTAGCCGAGGGCGGTGGCGGCCAGGGTCAGCCAGACCTGCCAGGAGCGGAAGGCGCGTAGCTGGGGGCGCGGACCGACCGGCCGGTGGGCCTCGTGCACGGCGCCCGCCCAGGCCGGAACCCACACGGCGATGGCGGCCACGGCCAGCACGCCGATCCCGGTGATGGCCCAGAACGTGGCGCGCCAGCCCCAGCGTTCGCCGACCAGAGCGCCGAACGGCACGCCCAGCACGTTGGCGACCGTCAGCCCGGCGAACATCACGGCGACCGCCTGCGAGGCCCGCTCCGGTGGGACCATGCGCCGGGCGACGAGCGAGCCGATGCCGAAGAAGGAGCCGTGGCACAGGGCGGCGACGACGCGGCCGATCAGCGCCACGGCGTAGCTGGGCGCGACGGCGGACAGCAGGTTGCCGAGGACGAACAACGCCGCCAACCCGACGAGGACGGCCTTGCGGTGGATGCGGGTGGTGGCGGCGGTCAGCAGGATCGCGCCGATCGCGACGCTCAGGGCGTATCCCGAGATGAGCCACCCGGCCGTGGCTTCAGAGACGTCCAGGCCGCGGCTCACCTGGGGCAGCAGGCCCGCGATCACGAACTCGGTCAGGCCGATCCCGAAGCCGCCGAGCGCGAGCGCGACCAACCCGGCGGGCATCCGCCGCGCGTTCCTGTCCTGTCGGATGTTCACGTATAGATCATGGGGGGTCGGTCGCCGAGCTTGACAAGGCTGTCCGCGACAGAGGTATGGGCCGGACTCACATGTGCGCCTCCGGGAATTCTGGTGCGTGCCACATATCAGGCCGTTCGCCAGGAACGTACCGTCACGGGCAATCGCCAGGCGTGTGAACCACGGAGTCGCCGATGTTTCCACTCCCCAGCCGAGCCGTCGTCAGAGCCGTGACGGCGCTCGTCCTCATCCTCGCCCTACTCGCCGTCGCGCGCCCGTCCCGGGCGGCCTCCCTGACGAAGGTCACGGGGTTCGGCTCGAACCCGGGCGCCCTGAACATGTGGGTCTACCGCCCCGACGGTCTGCCCGCGGGCTCCCCCGCCGTCGTCGCTCTGCACGGCTGTACGCAGAGCGCCAACGCCTACTACACCAACTCCGGCTGGCGGAAGTTCGCCGACCTGTACGGCTTCGCGCTGATCTTCCCCGAGGCCACCACCCCGCCGTCGAACTGTTTCCAATGGTTCCAGGAGGGTGACATCGGGCGCGGCCAGGGCGAAGCGCTGTCCATCGCCCAGATGGTGTCGTACGCGATCAGCACCTACCAGCTCGACCCCGGTCGCATCTCCATTACCGGCCTGTCCGCGGGCGGCGCGATGACCGCGGTCATGGTCGCGGCGTACCCGGAGCTGTTCGACGCGGCGTCGATCGTCGCGGGCCTGCCGTACCGCTGCTCCCCACCCGCCTCGACCAGCACCTGCATGAACGGCCCGGTCACCAAGACCCCCAAGGACTGGGGTGCCCTGGTGCGCGGCGCGTACCCCGGATACACCGGCCCGCGGCCGCGGGTCTCGATCTGGCACGGCCAGGCCGACTACGTGGTCAACAAGGCCAACGGCGTGGAACTCAGGGACCAGTTCACCGACGTACTCGGCCTGTCACAGGCCCCCGCCTCGACGACGAGCCTGCCCGGTGGCACCACGATGGAGACCTATGGCGGCGGTGAGGTCCGCTTCTACCGAATCGCCGGGATGGGGCACGGCACGCCGGTCGATCCGGGCGGCGCCGCGGAGCAGTGCGGCACGGCGGGCGCCTATTTCCTCGACACCATCTGCTCGGCGTACTACGACACCCACTTCTTCGGCCTCGACACGGGATCGCCGCCGACCTCCACACCGACGCCCACCCCCACCCCGTCGCCGCAGCCCTGCTTCACCGCCACCAACTACGCGCACACCCAGGCGGGCCGGGCCCACCAGTCCGGCGGCTACGCCTATGCCAACGGCTCCGACCAGGCGATGGGCCTGTGGAACACGTTCGTGACCACGACCTTGCGGCAGACGGGACCGAACTACTACGAGGTGGCCGGCACCACCTGCTAGGTCAGAGTGGACGGTTGATCATCAGGCGCTGAAGGAGAAGAAGCGCCCGCCGCCGTCCTACGGCGGACGGCGGACGGCGTGCGACGACCTGGCGGTCCGCCCGTACATCGGCGATGCTGTGACGCGTGAAGTACGTGTCCAGAGTGCCGCGACCGCCGCTGGACGGGCTGATCGACGACCTTTACTACCTGGAGGGCGCACCGCCGTACGCCCGGCTGACGCTGCCGCCGATGCCGTCGGCGTTGCTCATCGTCAACCTCGGGGCGCCGTTCCGCATCCGCGCCGGCACCGACATCGAGACGGCCGAGTACGCCGACGGCTGCGTGGTCACCATGCCCACCCGCGCCTTCGAGTTCGGCTATCCGCCGGGGACCCGGTCAGTCGGCGTGCATGTCAAGCCGTGAGGGCTGGCGCCGTTCCTGCCGATGCCCGCGGCCGAGCTGTGTGACCGGCCGGTGACGGTGGAGCAGGTTTGGGGCCGGCCCGCCATTGCTGAGCTGCGGGACCGGCTGGCCACGGCGAACGGACCGCACGAGATGCTGACGCTGCTCGAGCAGGAGCTGATGCGACGGCTGTGCGAGACCGCCGGCCTGGGGCTGGTCCGCCATACGAGCGGCGTCATCGCGGCGACCAGCGGGTCGGTGGCGATCGGCGACCTGAGCGTGGCAGCCGGTGTCAGCAGCACTCATCTGGCGCGGCGGTTCAAGGAGCTCATCGGCGTCACGCCGAAGCGGCTGGCCCGCACCTACCGCTTCGCCGCCACCGCGTTCGCGATCGACCCCGCCGGACCGATCGAGTGGGGCGAGCTCGCCGCCGGCGCAGGCTACTTCGACCAGGCCCACTTCGGCCACGAGTTCCGGGCGTTCACCGGGCTCACGCCGACCCGGTACGTCGAAGTCCGGCGGCGGTTCCTGCGCGAACATCCCGGCCACGTGATGGACGGCTGGCCGCTGCCGGCCGATTGATTTCTTACAAGAGCGACAGCTCACGACACGCTAATTTGGGGCACCCCAAAGCAGAGGAGAGCCCCGTGGGCAAGGTGGTCATGTACAGCTCGGTGTCGGTGGACGGCTTCGTCGCGGACGAGAATGACCAGCCCGGACCGCTGTTCGACTGGTTGTCCAGCGGTGACGTCCCGTTGGACGAGAGCGGCGAGCTGAAGGTGTCGCAGACGTCCTACGACTACACCCGGCCGTACTGGGACCAGATCGGAGTCACGATCGTCGGCCGCCACGTCTTCGACATGACGGATGGCTGGGACGGGAAACCTCCGGCCGGGATCGACCACGTGGTCGTCGTGTCGCACCGGCCGATGCCCGAGGGCTGGGACCCCGAGGCGCCGTTTCACTTCGTCGACGGCGTCGAGGCCGCCATGGCCAAGGCGCAGGAGCTCGCGGGTGACCGCATGGTCGAGGTCGCCGCCGGCGACGTCGGTGGCCAGGTGCTTGCCGCGGGCCTGGTCGACGAGGTGCGCATGGACGTCGTACCCGTCGTGTTGGGGTCCGGCAAGCGCTACTTCGGGTCGGTCCACGCGCAGCACCTGTTGGAGGACCCTGACGTGGTGATTCAGGGCAACCGGGTGCTTCACCTGCGCTATCGGGTGCGCCGATAACTGATCTGAACGGGTACGCGAGGAAGCTCGTTCATGCCGGCCAGTCGCCGCCGGAGCGAAGCCAGGAGGCTCCCAGAAGCGCCGAGCACAGCGCATCCGCTTTTCCGCCATCCGTCTGAGAAGTGCAGAGCGCGTGGAGCGGCCGAGCGAAGTAGCGAACCTCTGCGGCGGCTCGCCGAACAGCGTGCTCAAGTGCTCGGCGGGAGACCCAGGCCAGCTCGTGGCCCGGGTCGTCCGTGTCCGTCGGACCGGTTAACAGGAGTCTGTCGCCGTCCGCGGCGACATGGAGCCAGGGATGACCGATCCACACCATCGAAGGAGACGGCTCGCGGTATCGGGCGGCCTCGCGCCAGCTCGCCAAGTCCGTCAGATCACTGCAGCATCCCGGCTCGACGACGAGCTTGCCCGACACCAGCAGGCAATATCCCCCTTCCAGACAGCTGACGTTGTCGAGCGCGCCCTCTTCACCCCCGCCGAGCGACCGTTGGAGCGTGGCTCGGACCAGCGTTGTCAGGTAACCTCCCGCGAGAAAACCCGACAGCGGAATCAGCCGCGGGTTGTCCGGCATCGGTTTCGGCAGCCCTGCCGCGGCGATCCTCTTCAACCAGTAGGCATCCCACAGCGACTCATCATCCGGTAGTGCGGGATAGTCCTCGGTCAGCTCGTGTACGACATCGGACAGCGCGTCGATCACTGGTACCAGCCGTACGTCATCATGGACCACCGGCGTCGGCGGCGCAGGTGCGGGGCGGGCGGTGGCACGCAGGGCCTGTTCGTACTGCCGGCGGGAGAAGACGAACGGTCCGAGAGTCGCTGACAGGTCCCAATCCCTGGCGCTGTTGGAGAACCCCGACCAGCGGACCTCTGTGTCTGTGACCTCGATTCTGGCCAGCAGCGCCCAGCACTCCGGGATGCCGCAGGTGCAGCCGAGCAACATGGTCTCGTCGTCTTCTTGGTTGTAGGCCACTTCTGTGGGCTCGCCCAGGTAATGCCGGCTCGGCCAGCCGGTCCCCGGGAAGTAGCTGTACTCGCCCGCGAGCAGTGGGGCGGGCTCGGGCGCGAACTCCTCGGCTCGTTCGAGCTGCTCGGACCGCGCGTACGGGAGCTCCGCCTCCCGCACGAGGTCGAGCAACCGAACGCCGTCGATGACGATCTCAATGAGGTCGTGGCCTGCCCGCCGGAACTCGATCTCTCGCACCCCGCCTCCTCATCGGAATCTTACGGGGGCCGTGCCGTACCCCGGTCGCCGGTCATCGCCTCGGCTCGATCCCGGAGACGCTGCGGGTTTCGGGGACGCAGGCGACCGCGTCGAAGGCCTGGGCGACCGGGAGGTCCATGAAGTAGTCGAGCATCCTGATCCGCCGGTACCTGTCCGGATCCTCACCGCGCAGATCGGCGATGGCCAAGGCAGCGCCGGTGTCGAAGGCGGTTTCGACGCAGTCGTCGGTGAGCGGGGGCAATTCGGTGTCGAAGGTCTCGATGCCGAGGGGGTGCTCGGGCGCCACCTGCCCGGTCGCGGTACGGCCGGCGACGCTGGTGGCGGCGATGGACACGTAGTCGTCGCCGAGCGCCTGGGCCAGATGGTAGCCCTGGGGGAGCAGCCCGAAGTCGCCCTCGTGCTCGATGGCCGTCTTGCGGATGTGCGTGTTGTGCGTGGCGACCACCACCTTCTCGCCGCCCTCCAGCAGCCGCAGAACGGTGTCGGCTCCGGCGGCGTCCATGCACGCCGAGCCCACCGCGAGTCCCCGGCCGGTGAAGTCGCGGGCGGCGTGGTCGAGGTACCAGGCGTTGCGCAGGTGGTGGAGCGCCTGCGCGTGTTCACGCCCGCGTCCCTGACCGCGCTGGTAGGCGGCCATGGTTTCCATGCAGACGACCAGTCTGCTGATGAGCGCGCTCAGTTCATCCTGTACGGCGGGCGCCAGCCGCGTGTGGTCAGTGAAGATCTTCATGGTGGGGACGTCGCGTCCGCCACCGGCCAGCCGGAAGGCCCGCTCGGCCAGCGGCAGCGCGTCCCGGTCCGCGTCGCGCAGGTAGGCCGCGACCTTGTCGAGCGCCGCCTGCGGGCTCCCGGCCAGGCAGCCGGCGAATCGTACGGGCCGCTCCGATGATCTGAGCCGTGAACACCGTACGTCCCTCAGCTGCGGCGTTTCGGGCACTGGCCGCCAAGGCGTCGTTCGTGTCCTGCTTGAAGATCCCCATGCCTACTCCCCCCTCCGCTGGATCCCGCGAGGAATCAAGGAGATGCCCCAGTGACTCGGACAGCGCGACTTCGTTCAATGCGTTGGACGCGCCTCACATTCAAACGGTTGAGAGCGTCCGGCGATTACTCCAAACCAACCCTCTGATCCGCAGGGTAGGGCAGAGCCCTTGTCAACGAGATACCGCCCCGTCCAGGCGGTGATGGTGGAGCGGCGGTATGTGGTCGAGTGAGACGAGGTTGCTGTACGGACTGCTGTACGGCTGCGTGCCTCTCAGGCGCCTACGCGGATCATCGTATGCCGCGCCTCAGACGGCCCCCGCAGGTTCCCCGCGGAGTGGGTTCATCGACTCCGAGAGCGCCTCGGTGGTGTCTGGGTAGAGTCGTCGGCGCCCACGATCCTGGAAGCTACGCGATCACGGCGGTCCTGGTCGGCATCTTCGTCGCCATAGCCGCGCCGCCGCGCGGCGCGACATCGGCTGCTCGAGCTGCATGTGCCGGCCAGCACTCGTCCATGTGCCGCCGGGGAGGCGGATGCCGTGGCAGGCGCGGGGACGGCCACGACGACCGCCAGGGCCACCAGGCCGTCGCGATCCCTGGTCTCCGCTAGTGCGGGCCCTCCAGGCGAATCTGGACGGGGCCGTCGAGCGGCGCGCCCAGCCGCCATCCCTCCAGGGATGGCGTCACTCCCCCCATCTCTTGAGTGAGGCGAATATCAACTAAAAGTAATTACATTACTACTCTAAGTGACGGCATGGTGTTCTTGGTTTGATCCACTTCCCGGAGGAACACCCATGCTGCTTTTCCCCCGTCTGCTGTCCGCAGCCGTCCTCGCCACCGCCATCAGCGGACTCCTCGCCCAGCCGACCGCGGCCTCCGCCCGGCAGATCGCTGGGCCTGCGGCCCAGGCCGGGACCCCCATGTGCATCGACGCCCCCAACCGCACCAACGGCACCGATGTCCGCCTGTGGCAGTGCATGAACCACAACAACCAGAAGTTCGTGATCGACAGCGGCCAGATCAAGGTCAAGGACACTCTGGCCTGATCGCGAGGAGCCCGCACCGGAAAGCCGGACCAGGCACCGCCGTCACGGCCCCCGTTCTCCTTGGCTCAAGGCGAGCTGGGACGATGCCGTCGCCGGCGACGTGCTGCAGGTTGCCGAGGATGCGGGCGAGGCTGTTGCGATCGCCCCGGCCAGCACCTAAGAGCGACCTGCCCCAAGCCGAGCACGCCCTCGACCAATTCGCCCAGCCAAGCAGAAAGGCACGACCGCTATGAAGCACCTCGCACGCCTGGCCGCCACGGCAGTGGCCACTGTAGCGATCGGCGCGCTCGTCGGCACAGTGTCACCCGCCCAAGCCCGCACCGCGCAGGCCGCCGCGCAAGACACCTTCTCCTTCGTAGGAGCCCTGACAATGCCCTCCCCCAAGGACATCGGCCTGCGCTGGCGCGGCACCTGCGAGAAACCCGAAGGGAGAATCGTAGGTTTCGTCTACGAGGGGACGTGGTCAGCCAAAATCGACGACGATTGCAGCCCTCAGGGAACCTGGGAGACCAGCATCGGAGTCTACGACTACGAAAGTAAAGGCTTGAGGATCGGGCAGCCCTTCACGTACCAGGCCACCTTCTTCGAACCGTCCGGCACCCACACCTATACCGGTGAGGCCATACTGCACTGGAGGTAGGACACAAGCCAGCCAGGGCTAGCCGGACTGCGATGCCCGGGTCCGGCTAGCGCCCACGGCCCGTCGGCGTCCTCGATCACGCTCCCGTCTCCTCGCTCACCAAACTCCATTGCCTCTTCCTCAGCCATGTGTGGCCGCACTCGCTGCACTTGTAGTAGCCCGACCGCGGCGACCATTCCAGGTTCCGCTGCCCCCAGCCGGGGCAGCGGGCCGGCATGAGCGCCGCGCCGAAAATCGCGGCACTGCGCGGCGGGCATGTCACCCTCGCCAGGCCCGCTGTTCCTGTCCGAGCGGCGCCCTGTCCGAGCGGCGCCCTGTCCCGGCGCGTCGGCCGGCGGCCGGCGACATCTGCCCGCACACCGGCCGTCGCCCGCCTCAGCTACGACCGCGCCCGCCTGCTCGACACCCACGCCAGCCTCGACCGGCACCAACTGCGCGAGTCTCTCGACGTAGATGCCCTGATCCGGGGTGAGACGCAGCGTGTGAGCGATGGCTTCGAGGACCGGCTCCGCGGATGTCAGGCGTCCCTGCTTGATGCGGATGTACTAGTCCTGGCTGATCGCCGCCCCGGCTGCGACCTCCTCCCTTCGCAGGCCGGCGACACGACGCGTCCCCGGCTCTCCCGGGGGGCAGCCAAGTCGGTGGGGTCGAGATCACTCTCCGGGTCTATGCCCACGTGATCCGCGCAGCGGAAGCGTCGGCGGCGGACATCTTCGCCCAGGCGATCAACGAGTGAGCACCCCTTGTTAGCAGCGGTGTCAGCAAGATCCAGATATTGCCAGGACAAACACAAAGGCCCGTTCCAGGTTTTCCCTGGTAACGGACCTTGATGCTGTGTGCGGCCGGAGGTACTCGAAACCTCAACCTTCTGATCCGTCGGAAAGGGCGGACGCTTTGTCAGCGGAGCTTCGCCCAGATGAAGCAGCGGATGCTGGTCCGTAGCGCGGGGTTACGTATGGCGGTCGATGCCGCGCATGCCGCGATCATCGACCGGTGCGGGAACGTGATCGGCAAACGGCAGATCGAGGACCTGGTCATCGCCGCCGCGGCCGATGTCGAGGCCTTCTACACCGCCTGTGTCCCACTGCTGCGCACCGCCGCCCAGGAGCCCGAGGGTCGGGCTTGGAACGGGCGGGCTCCCTCAGCTGCCGGTAGCCTCCGGATGTGTCGAAGTCACGAGGCGGAAGCCAGCCCGCCGATTCCGGATCACCGGCGGTCGGACGATCCGCGTCGACGTGCCACTGCGGCTTGAGTGGCCGCTCCGGTCTGGATCCGCAACCGGTGCGGTTCTGCTCGATCTCGCTGCCGGGCGGAAGCGAGGTCTCGACGCGGACCAGTTCTTGGCGGGCGCATATCTTCGTCGTCACCAACAGCCTGCGGCTTCGCCGCTTCCGCCCCACCTCCTGGCCGTGTCGCCATCGGTCACGTCCATGCGGTAGCCGACCACGGGCACCGTGGCGATCAGCCATGGCTCGCCGGGTCGGCGCCGAGCATGAGGATCGCCGCTGCCGCCGCCGGAGGCGATGATTCGTCGGGCGATCTGGTTGCCAGGCCGGGGAATCCACCCGTCCCGAGCCAGCGGATTTCCCAGCCCGCGCCTCTTTCTTCAGGTCGGCTATGCCATGGCCGCGCGTCAGCCGCCACCACCGCCGCCGGGTGAAGCCCCGATGATGGCCCGCGTCTGCTGTCCGGTGATCTCCTGCAGCGGTATGTCGTCGTAGTTGCTGAGGACGACGCCGACCCATCCGGCGTCCGGGTAGATGCTCCAGTGGGTGGAGCTGCCGGGGTGGACGCCGCTGCGCGAGAGCTCCCACTGGCCTTCGACGATGTGGGCTGTCGGCCCGTAGGTGCTGAACCCCGGGGAGCCTCGGAAGTTGGGGGCCTTGACCGAGGTGAACACGTCGGCCCAGGCCGGGTCGAGCACGGTGCCGTCGTACAACGCTTCCGCGAACCGGATCAGGTCCGGTGCGGTGACGAACCCGCCCTCCGGGACGAAGTTGCGGGCATTGTTCCGGCCCGCCAGACCCGGGCTCGGGCTGTCCTTGTCCAGATTGCGGACGGCGTCCACCCAGCTGCCGTCGGCCTGTTTCATGTACGAGTGCGCGATGTGCTCGTCGGCCAGCCACTGCGGCCTGGTGTAGTACGCCGAGCCGGCCATGCCGCAGCGCCCGAAGATGTGCTCACGCACGTAGTCCCAGAACGTCATGCCGGTCACCGCCTCGACGATCTGCACAGTGACATCCGCGCCCCAGCCGGGTTTCTCCGAACCCGCGCCGGGGGCGGCCACCAGCTTCGCCTGCCGGGTGTACTGCTGGTAGTACTCGTGCTGCTCCTCCTTACTGCGGAAGACGCGTTTGTAGTCGTGCTCCGGAAAGGACAACCCGGAGGTGCCCATGAGTAGGTGGTGGATGCGCACCTGCTCAGCGATCTCCTTGGCGAAACCGGTCAGGTAGGTGCCCACCGTGTCCCACAGTTTCAGCTTGCCCCGCTGCGCCAGTTGCACAATGGACAGGCTGACGAACGGTCCGCCGTAGAGGTTGAACGCGACACCTTCGTGGTTACCGATCCCCTTCTCCTTGTCGGCCATGCCGTAGCTGCGCGACAGCACCGTCCGGCCCCGGTGCGACAGGAGTACCACTCCGGAGAACTTGTCCTCGGCGGCCAGCTTCGCCACGTACCGGTCGTAGGCCCCGCCGGGCCGGGTGTCCGGCGGGATCCGGTCCTGCTCGGACGGCTCGGACGCGGCGGCGGGGGCGGTGCCGAGCCCGGCGTCTAACAGCGTGCCGGCCGCCATCGCACCGGCAGCCAGCCCGCCCCATCCGAGCAGCCGCCGCCGCTCGACACCACGTACGGAATCCGAGCCCATGTCATCGCCCTCCCCGCACTAGGCAGGAGGCGAGTGCTCGTTGAGGGACGCGATGGTCCCGCGCGCTGTTGGTCATGGCTGCGATATTTCGTCGCGAATATCACCGGCCCGCGCGCGTGATGTCACCGTTTCTCGACAACCCCTGATCTCGACCGGGACTCCGTGACAGTGGGCACGCTAGGGCGTGTTTCCCGGAGTTGACGGTGGCTGGATTCGGCTCTGTGCAGGATCTGCTCGGATCAGGAGTGTGGGTGCCAGGAACCGAGCTGGGCGTCGGTCATGGTGGCGATCTCGTTGTGGACGTGGCTCCAGGCGGCCCATACGCTGCGGCCCCAGGTTTGGACCAGGTCGATGTGCTCGCCCACGGAGGAGGCCATAGTGACGTCGAAGACCGTGACCTTGCCGACGTTGTCTGGCGGGGTGAAGCGGGGCCAAGACGGGACGGTGTTGGCCAGGTAGCCGTGGGCGTTGCGAGCTTGCAGACCGGTGAATCCGCGTTCAAAGACCAGGTAGAGGCCGTTCAGCGCGAACGCCACGGCGATCGGTTTGGTGCCTGCGCTGACGTGTTGGGCGCCGTAGGCGTCCACACAAGTTTGGTGCCAGATGGCGAGCCGGGCGGGATGGGCATGGTTGAACGCGGCGACCTCGCCAGAAAGCCGCAAGCACTCGGGCGAGGCGTTGTATCGGGTTTCGTTGCTCGTCCGTCGTTCGTCGGGCAGTTCAAGGCGGCACCCGGGGCACACACTCATGCGGTTCAGGTTATGTTCTTGATCGCCGAACCGGGTCGCGGAGCCAGATCTTGATGGACGCGACGTCGATGGTTCCCTGGTAGATGCGTTCGCGCTTATCGAAGCGCGTGGCCACCGCCCGGAACTGCCGCAGCTTGTTGAAGCAGCGCTCGACGGTGTTGCGCTCCTTGTACCGCTCGGCGTCGAAGTTGGGCGGGCGGCCTCCGGCCGAGCCACGCTTGAGCCGATTGGCCTTCTGGTCCTCTTTGACGGGGATGACCGCCTGAATACCATGTCTGCGCAGGTGGGCACGATTGACCTTGGAGGAGTACGCCTTGTCGCCCATCGCGCGGCCAGGCCGCTTGCGGGGACGGCCGCGCCCCGCGGCGCGGGATGCGGATGGACTCCATCAGCGGAATGAACCGTGGCGAGTCGCCGTGCTGACCCGGGCTGGTCAGCCGGGTGACCGGCCGGCACCGCCGGTCGGCGACCAGGTGAATCTTGGTGGTCAAACCGCCCCGCGAGCGTCCCAGTCCCTCGCGGCCCTTGCCCGTGGCCGGATTCTTGTCATTCGATCCCGCCCCCTGTGGGATCGTCGCGGGCCGGTTCGTGGGCGGCCCCAGCGGCGTGCTGATGGGCGCGGGCGACGGTCGAGTCGGCTGACACCGTCCAGTCCTTGCCCTCGATCTCATCGCACCCAGCGCGCAGCCCATCCAGCACACATCAGGACTTACAGGACAGCCAGTTCAAGATCCAGGAAACACGCCCTAGGGCCGTTGCGTGAGGGGGGTTTCTCGTGTTCGGACCCCTTAGCCGATCAGATGTCTTCGCGGCCCCGTCGTCCTTCAGCTTGTCAGCCGGCAACGGATGGATACCGGGCTGCCGCAAGGTCCTCGGCGAGATCCTCCACGGCAAGATCAGCGTTCAGCGCGGTGACCACCGCCGGCGTCAGCGGACGGAGGGCATAGACGTGCCGCACCGCATCGAGATCCACGGGCACCTCGTAGTAGTCCTCCGCGAACCGCCGGAACGCCTCCGGAGACGGATCGACGAGCCGTGCGAACAAACCCGCCGCACCATCGGGATCGCTCACACCGTCCGGGTAGTCAATCTCACCCACTCGCCAGCGACCATCGCCGACCTCACGCCATAGGCAGGCGGTCACGACCGGCATTCCGTCCTCGTCGCAGAAGGCCGGCTCCTCCACACAAGGGCGGAAGACCTCGGGGACGGAGTCGAGCACCCCCGGCCACGGCCCGTCGTTGCTGTATGGGCTCATCGCTGACTCGTGGTCGAAGCCGCGGATGTACGCACCCGCCGCGGAGAAGACAATGGAGTACGCGTCTCCCGAGCCGTTGCGCATCGAGGCCATCTCCTCCCCAGGACTCCAGCCCGCGTCGAAGGAGTGGTAGCGGCTGGACCATTCCGGGCTCAGGATGGCCTCCAGCACCGCCATGGACCGGCACAGATCGCGAAGTACCGGGACATCAGGCAGCAGCCGGGCCACATCGTGAGCAGTCATGAGCCTCATCACCGGATACCTTGCCGTTCGCCTCCGACGAGCGTGCCTGGGATATCCCAGCCGCAGCTTGACATGATCGTATCGCGAGCGACAGATGCGTCGCTGGTTCGGCGTTCAGCTCACCGAGCTGGACGTCGGCCAGTTGCCGTCACTGTGGGGCGCGGCGATGCGTCCCGTACGGGTGTGGGCACTCGACCGTCGATCGCACCCCGCCGCCGACGGCATGGGCGAGAGTACTTATGCCATGTCGGGCGGCCTCGCCGCCGAGGTCGCGGGTGCTGTCGCCGCTGCCGCGCAGGATGACCAGCGGTATGAGCTCGGGTATGGACATTGCCGCCGATCGGACAGATGGAGCGGGGACTGCAGCACGCGCACCGTGGCCGGTTGCGCCCTGCGCCGGACCAGGCGGACCATTGCGCGGATGCCAGGCGGTGAAGTCCTCATCGCTCCGCAGGCACTCGAGATGGTCGTGGACGCTAGGCGGCTCAGGCAGTCGCCATTTTCCGGATGCGCGGATGATTCTCCAGCGCCCACCGCACGGTCTTCGGCGGGCGCCCGAGCAGGGTCTCCAACTGGTCGGTGACGCCGCGGTACCCTCCACCGCCGATCAGCCGGGTCAGGGTCTTCATGTGCTCCGCGGTGTGCGGATGCTCGGCCAGGGCGGTGTCCACGTAGGCCTCGTTCCAGGTTTCGACATCTTCGGGAATGTAGGTGACCGGGCGTCCCAGCACGGCCGCGAAGTCCTCTGCGAACCCGTGCATGTCCTTCAGTTCCGGACCGTTGAGCTCGTAGGACTTGGAGATGTGCGGTGCCGGGTCGGCCAGGATCTTCGCGCATACCTCCGCCACGTCATAACCCGCGATGGGCGCGAGCCGGTGGTGGCCGAAGGGCAGGCGCAGTTCGCCCTTGCTCAGCGGCTCCAGCGCCAGCCAGGTCATCAGGGGGTTCTCGACGAACATAGCCCCCCGGATGTTGACAGTCGGGAGGCCGGACCACTCCAGCACCCGCTCCGCGATCCAGTGGGCCCGCTGCTGCGGCGACCAGTCCGCGACGAGTCCGCCGAGCCAGGCCCGCCGCTCTTCCACCGGTGCGATCATTTCGTCGAACGTCATGAACGACTGCTCGAACTCGGAAATGTTGACGAAGACCTCGATGTCGCCCTGGGCCCGCGCCGCCGCGGCCATCAGGCTGACGGCGTCGGTGTAGTACGGCGACAGGCTCATGCTGAAGTAGATGCGTCGGCAGCCTTTCAGCGCGGCGGTCACGTCGGCGATGCTGAGCAGGTCTCCGACGAAGACCTCTGCCCCGGCCTGGCGGAGTGCGTGCGCGCGTTCGTCGTCCTGTCGCACGAACGCGCGCACCGGGTGCCCTTGGTCAAGCAGCATCTCGACGATCGTTCGGCTCACAGCACCGATTTGGCCGGCGGCTCCGGTGATCAGGATGGGATTGCGTTCTGGCATCGGTGTGTCCTTTGTCGGGTTGGGTCGGGTCAGCTGTTCAGCGGTGTCATCGGGGCGCCGAGCCGTCGATGCGGGCGAGGAAATCGAGGAGTGCGGCGTTGACCTCGGCGGGACGCTCCTGCTGCGTCCAATGGCCGCAACCCGGCAGCACCACCGGGCCGTGCAGTTGAGGCGCGAGGGCACTCAGCGGGTTGCCCGGCCCGCCCTGGCCACGCAGAAGATCGCTCAGCGAGTCGCTCCCGTCGGGGCCGCGCAGTGAGGTGACCATGTCACGGTCTCCCACCACGTACAGCGCGGGGACGTCGATCCCACGCCCCCGGAAAGGCGCGAGCAGTTCGTGGTTGCGTTCGATGTTCCGGTACCAGTTGAAGGCTCCGGTGAAGGCCTGCTCCCCGTGCAGGGCGAAGTCCTCGGCGTACGCCTGGATGTCCTCCTCCGTCAGCCAGACCGGGAGAGCGGGCGAGGCCGGCATGGTGTCCAGGAGGCCCAGCCCGTCGGGTATGACCAGCGGGCGGGGCTCCCTGCCGAGCGGGTTGTCGCCTGAGGCGCCGACCAGGAGGCGGCGAAAGGACTCTGGGATGTCCTTGGCGAACTCCGCGTCGGCGACTCCCGGCTGCTGGAAGTAGATCTGGTAGAAGCCCTCGCCGTACTGGGTGCGGGTGATCGAGGGCGGGACCATCCCGCCGGGCAGAATCGGCGGAATGCTGAGCCCGGCCACCGCGCGGACCTTGTCCGGGCGCAGCATCGCCGCGGTCCAGGCGACGGGTGCGCCCCAGTCGTGACCCACGACGACCGCCTGCTCCTCCCCCAACTCCTCGATCAGGGCGATCACGTCGCCGACGAGGTGAAGCAGGGTGTACGAGGAGACGTCCGGCGGCTGCTCACTGCGGGCATAGCCGCGCTGGTCGGGGGCGACGACCCGGTATCCGGCCGCTGCCAGCGCCCCGAACTGGTGACGCCAGGAGTACCAGCTCTCCGGCCAGCCGTGCAGCAGCAGGACCAGCGGCCCCTGCCCCTGCTCGGCGATGTGCAGTCTGACTCCGTTCACTTCGACGAAACGGTGGATGAGCGTATTTTCCACGAGCATTCCCTTTGAATCGTTGAATCGTTGAATCTTTGAATCGGCGAGAGCGCGTGCTACTTCTTCAGCTGCGCGTACGGAGCTTCCAAGCCATTGGAGGCGCTGTCACGATTTGCCACCACAATGAGAAACCGATCGGTTTCCACCACCATAAACCGATCGGTTTCCTCTTGCAAACGCAGGTGAGCCAAACCATCACCACGTGAGTGTCAAAACTGAACCAATGAGGTCAGGATCAGTGAGCACACCGCCGCGACCACCGGTAAGTGGACGATCATCGTCGGAGTCGTGATGGCTGGTGCCTGACTGATGGAGTCGAATTCCAGGAACTCCTGCAGGCCCACGAGTGCCGCTTCGCTGCGATAACTCAAGCCACCGAGGCCAGCAGGTCGGCCACGACCTCCGGCCTCTCCAGTGCGATGAAGTGGCCCGCTCCCGGCACCTGCGTGAATTCGGCGGCAGGCAGCAGCTTCTTGTTAGCCTCCCGGTCCGACCGCCGGGACCAGTCCTTGTCCCCGTAGAGGAGGTGAATGGGAGCCTTGACCGCGGAGTAGCGCGCACGGGCAGCAATGAGACTGGGCAGGCTCTGGTACACAGCCCGGGCAACGGTCGGGTAGCCGGGCCGGCCGCCTACCTGCAGGAGTTCGTCCACGTAGTCCGCCCGCAACGCGCTCTTGTCCACCAGGCCGCCCTGCAGAACCCTGCGGAGGACGGGCTTGGGCTCCACCCCGGCGACCACCGGGCCCACTCCCGGAGCGAGAACACCGCCGACCACCACACGGGCGAGGAGACTGGATCGGGCGATTCCGCCGCGGAAGTCGTAGGTATTCACCGCGACGACGCGCCGTACCCGCTCCGGCAGATCGGCCGCGGCCGTCAGGGCGAGCACCGCCCCCATGGACTCCCCGACCAATGTCACGTCATGGAGGTCGAGTTCGGTGAGGAGCCGTTCGACGCCCGCGCGCATCGCCGGCTCCTGGTACGACGCACCAGGCACGATCTCGGAGTAGCCCATCCCCGGGAGATCGAGGGCGTACACGGTGTACTGGCCGGAGATCAAAGGGATGAGGACGCGGAAGTGCTCGGCCTGCGTTCGCACGGTGTGCAGCAGGACCAGGGGAGCGCCCGTGCCCGCTTTGAGATAACGCAGCGCCCCCTCATGGCCGTGGCGCCCTCCGCGCGGGGCGATGGTGTGGCTGGTGGTCCCCGGAATGAGGATCGTGGGGCGCGCCTCTTGACTGGGCATATCGCCGACTCCTTAGGACGGGCGGGCCTCAGCCGGCCAGCTGGTTGAGCTTGCGGATCTGCTTGTCGAAGACTCGGGCAGGAGCGATGCGGCGCAGCGTGCCGGCGCGTCCGGCCATGGAACCGGCGGTGTAGCGCAGCTTCGGGTCGGTCGCCGCCTCGACGATCACCTTGGCGACGATGGCCGGGGCGTCGCCATCCTGGACTCCCTGGCTCAGCGAGAAAACCGATCGGTTTCCCTCATCGTAAACCGATCGGTTTCCACGTGCAAGCTCAAACGGGAAGCTGACCCCGGCCGCGTAACGCTTCGTTCAGGTTCGCGGCAGCCGCCGAGATGCAGGCGATGGCCAGATCGCGGGAGCCGCTCCGGCTGCCAGGTGCCATCCCCTCGTATCGCACATCAGTGCCATCTCGAAAAGGCGACGTGTCAGCGCATGCCTGCCGCATCGAGCAGGGTAACCACGGTGGGCGCGATGAGCCCCGTCAGGTTGTCGGCTCCGATCCCCGCGCGAGCGCTGGCGCCGTCGAAGACCACGCTGAGCTGCCGGGCCAGCAGATCCGGGTCACTCGCCCCACCCTGTTCGGCCTCGGCACGGAAAAAGGCCATCAGGTTCGCCTTGACCCGGTGCGCCACCCGGCTCGCAGGGTGGCTCTGGTCCTTGAGCTCGATCTGCACCGCCAGGTACCGGCAACCTCGGAACTCGGGCGCACCCGCCTGCGCCTCCACCTGCTCGAAGACGTGCAGGATCCGCTCACGGGGCGAACGGCCATCGCCCACCGCGGGCAGGAGCTTCGCCACGAAGGCAGAGGAACCCTGCTCCAAGCTCGCCGCCAGCAGTTCGTCCTTACTCTCGAACAGCTGGTACATGGAGCGCTTCGACACCCCCGCCGCCTTGCACAGCGCCTCGACGCCGATGCCGACACCGTCTCGATAAGTGAGCGTCGCCGCCGCCTCCAACAGCCGCTCTCGGGAACTCGGCTTCGCCTCGATGGTCATACCGCGAGGATAACGCGGTTCCGACGAAATGAAAACCGATCGGTTTACAAGCGCGTTTTCAGGTGATACCCGACGCCGCGGCGCATAGCCGAGCAGACACCTGAAGTCCGCGCAGAGGACTCAGTGGCAGCTCCGGAGAAAGACCGTCACCGAGCCTGACCATGTGCACCCCGCCCGCCCCCAAGAGGACGACGCGCAACGGCCCCGTCCGGTTTGAGGATGTCCCCCACCTCGGGACGACAGTCTTTCCAGACTTCCTCTCGGCGGGGGCCGGCCCTATCCGCTCAGTTCGCCGAGTGCGCCCATCGCCTGATCGAGGAGCCCGGACAGCGGGGTTGTCCCGTCACTGGCGGCCCAGGCGTCGCTGAGGAGCCGCATCAAGCTCAGGGCCCGCTCGGGCTCGTCGGGATCGGTCTGGGCGACCACGTCGAAGGCGCGGCGCAGCGAATCCCACGGCCGCTCGCCTGCGGGGCGGGCGTTGAGCGCTGCGGCGACCTGGTGGCCGACCTCCCCCATCTTGTCGAGGACGACCTCCTCCTTGGTGCCGGGCCTGTCGCGTGCCACTGTCGCGCGGCGACAAGGTCGCGGCGACCGCCCGCAATGCCGATTCCCTGGCCCGACCTGATCGCAGCGCATGGCGACGCGGTCCTTCCGCTGGCCCTGGACGTCACGGACAAGGCCCGCCGCGACCGAGGCCGTCAAGCAGGCCCACGAGCACTTCGGGCGCCTGGACGCCGTCGTCAACAACGCGGGCTTCGGCCTGTTCGGCACCGGCTTCGCCACGTCCTCCGCCTGGTCCCAGCCGCTGGCCGCCTACGACGGCGTACGGGAGGCGGTCAACGCCGGCTTCGCAACCATGCCCAGTCCCGACCCGGCCGGCGTCGGCACGGCGCTGCTGAAGGTCGTCGACGCCGACAATCCCCCGCCGCGGGTCTTCTTCGGCTCCTTGCCGCACCATGTCGTCCCGCAGGTCTACGCCGAGCGGCTCAAGACCTGGCAGGAGTGGGCCGAGCTGTCCGCCGAAGCCGAGACCAGCCAGGGTTGAGCACTGCTCGCCGCCTCCCCTCTCCTCCAAGGCGTCGGCGGCCGGTATTTCGAGGACTGCAACGAGGCCGGGAGATCGCAGGACGAACAGGCCTATCAGGCCGGAAGCGTCAGCGGTGTGGCCCCCTACGCCCTCGACCCGAGGCCGCCGAACGGAGCTGGGAAGTGAGCCTCAACGCGGTGCGATTCCACTGATGCGCCCGACTGACCACCTAGGGCTGCCCCTTAGGCCGTGGTCGGGCATCCCAAAGAGCTGAGCGGAAGTATCACTGTCCCGCGTCCGGTCCGCTCGGCATCACTCTGAGCACCGTGACATGTACCCCAGCGGCGATGACCGCAGCCGGGAGCGCACCGGATCAGGAGGATGCGGGGCGTCGCGTCGGAGGCTGCCAGCCGCCGGTGACTTCTTTGACGGGCTTGTGGGGGAAGCGGCGCTGGGCGTATTCCTGCGCGTGCGAACCCGGCAGGACGTAGAGGGTTTCCTCCTTGTCCTGGAGCGGCCGCAGCACGGTGTCCATGAAGGTCTTGCGGTCCTCAAGGTACGGGCCCAGGACGTCCTCGCCGCCGGGGCAGACGGCCAGGCAGTAGCCGGACTTGTAGCCGGGGGGAGAGGTCAGGCTCTGCCACATCGAGGCGCTCTCGGAATCGGTGACCCGGGAGCGGTAGTCGGCGGCGTCCTGGCTGTCGGCCACGGTCTGCGCCCAGTCGGTGAACCCGCTCATGAACTCACGGTAGTTATGCGTGGTGCAGGCGAAGAAGTCGAAGTCTCCGTCTTTGCCGATGGCGCCGACCGGGCAGGCGGCGACGCACAACTTGCAGTCGATGCACGGGTTGTACTCCAGCGCCTGCCCGTACCCGCTCACCTGGGCGTCCACCAGGACGGTGGCCAGCAGCACGAAGTCGCCGAACTTCGGGTGGATGACGTTGCGGTGCAGGCCCATCACGCCGAGCCCCGCGGCCACCGCGACGGTCTTGTGCGCCACCACCCAGATCCGGCCAGGGTAGCGGCCCATCTCCTGAGGGAAGCCGACCGACGGATTGAGCGCGCGATAGCCGGCGTCCTGCAGTGCTCGGGTGACATTGCGGGCGGCGTGGTTGGCCTGCTCGTCGGTCTGGTGGAACTCCTGGTTGGCCACGCTGCGGGCCGGGGAGCGGCAGTTGTCGCGGTTCATCCGGAACACCATCGCGATCAGGGCACGGGTGCCGGGCAACGCGGCCAGCGCGTGCTCGCGCTCGCCGGCCAGGTTGGGGTGATCCAGGCTGACCGCGGCCGCGTCGTCCGCACCGGCCGCCAGGCACAGCTCGCGCAGCCAGGCCGCGTCGATCACCGCCGGCGGGCTCGCGACGTCACCAGCCCTGCGCCGGGCGAGTACGGCCTGCACCGACGGGTGCCCTGCCAGCTTCGGCGGCAGCTTCGGATCCGGCGGTTGCCGCTCGGCGTCGCGCCTGGTAGCCATCGCTCCCCCTGGTGGGTTTCGTTTTCGGACTCGCCTCCATAGCGAGAAACCGACCGGTTTCCATCACCGTAAACCGATCGGTTTCAGCGCGCAAGTCCAAACGATGGGCCCCCGGCCGTAGACGCGTCGGCGTCAGTGGCTGGTGACGACCTTGCCGAAGTGGGCACCCGTCGCCAGGTGGGACGCCGCGTCGAGTGCCTCTTCGAAGGGGAAGACGCGGTCGATCACCGGCCGCGGCTTGTGCGCCGTGATCACACTGACCCCGACGTGCCGGTCGAGCTCATACTCCAGGCCCCCGCCGCGCCGCTACCGGCCGACAAGTTGCGCGCCGCGTTGGAGGCGAGCCAGCGGGTGAAGGTCGCCGAGCGCACCTTCTAGAGTTCACACCGAGGCCTCCAGCGGAGAACCAGTGAAGGTCTCGCCTGTCTGGCGTGCCGCGACGAAGCCGCCGGGGCATGCGGGCAACGTGAAACCACCTCCAGGGGGCTCGTGGGGCACGCCGCTACGCTAAACCTGACATCGGTGCGAGAGGCAATCCGGGATGGAGGTGACCGTGCGGATCGGTGATCTCGCGCAGCGGACCGGGGCCAGTGTGCGCTCCCTGCGCTACTACGAGGAGCAGGGCATGCTCGCCAGCCAGCGCAGTGCGAGCGGGCAGCGCCACTACGGCGAGGACGCTGTGTGCCGTGTGCTCTTGATCAAACAGTTCTTCGCCGTCGGAATGACCGGCAAGGTCATCGCCGCGCTGCTGCCGCACGTCAAGGACTCCGGGGAGCGCTGCCCTCCGGCGGTACTACGCCAGCTCACCGCGGAGCGCGACCGCATCGACGCCCAGTCGGACGAGCTCGCCCGTACCCGGCAGACCCTGGACGCTCTGATCAAGACCACGCAGGAGGCCATGCGTGGCGCCCCCATCCATGAACACCACCTGACCGGCACGTCAACGCGCCCAACACGGTCAGCGCCCACAGCCCCGATGGGTGGTCGAGTCTGACTCCGTGAGAAACTCTGCGAGCCTGGTCAGGCCGCGATGGCCGGATAGGGACTCCTCATCGTGCCGAAGTAGGCATCGGGTGCTCCTTCGATGTGCTCAGGCAGTTCGTCCATGAAGACGCGCAGCAGTGGGGTCGCGTTGTGCCGGTCAAGGTCCTCCTGCGAACGCCAGACCTCATAGAGGAAGAATCGGCCGTCCTGCTGCTCGTGGAGGTGGTATTGAAGGCTGCCCTGGTGCCCTCGAGACGGCTCGACGAGGTCCATCAGGAGCTTCCTGAGCTCGTCGGCATGTCCGGGCTTGGGGGTCAGGAATCCGTAGAGCGAAACGGGCGCTGGTGCGGTCGAAGTCGTTGTCATGTGAGCAACGCTAGGATGTGACATCGGTGTCAGATTCAAGCCGCTGCACTATGAGGTGGGTCACATGAAGATCGGGGCTCTGTCCCGCGAAACAGGCGTGGCCGTACGCCTCCTCCGCTACTACGAGGCCCAGGGGCTGCTCACCTCCCACCGCAGCGAAGGCGGCCACCGCCATTACGGCCCCGAGGCCCCCGCCACCGTCGCCCGCATCCGCACCCTGCTCGCCGCCGGCCTGCCTACCAAGGTCATCCGCGAGCTCATGCCCTGCTTCGTCGGCGACGGCAGCGAACTCCAGGCCTGCGTTCTCGACCACCTCAGAACCCAGTACGCCGAGCTGGACGCCCGCATAGCCGACCTCACCCAGGCCCGCACCGCTCTGGGCGACATCCTCGATGTCTCCACCCGAGCACTCACCCACGTCTAGGGCGCGTATCGGAAGGTTGGCTCAGGTGAGCATGCGGGGGTGGAACTATCGGTACGTGGGACCGGCCGATCTCAAGGCCGCGATCCGGCCTGGCAGCGGCGGCTGCCGGATCGGCTCGGCGGCTGATTTCGACCGCTGGGTCGCCGAGCGTTCTGCGGCGGAGCTGGTTGAGCCGTTCACCTTCGTGGTCGGTGCGGACGGCGTGCTTCGGCTGGCGCCGCGACGAAGCGAGCATGTGGCCTGTGCGGGCGGACGATCGGTCCTGAGCGCCGGCGAGATCAGCTTCACCCGCGAGGCAGGCAGATGGGTCGTGGGCGACGTCAGCAACCATTCAACCGGGTACTGCCCGGACGTTAACTCCTGGCCATCGGTCGCCCAAGCTCTCGATTGTGCAGGGCTCGGGCGTCCGTCCAGTTTCACGCACGAAGTGGTGTTCCGACGCTGTCCTGGGTGCCAGGAGCACAACATCGTGCGCGAGAGCGACTTCGTCTGCGTCTTCTGCGGCAGTGAACTGCCCGAGAAGTGGAACGTGGACCTGCTGATTGAGAGCGATGGGTCATAACCACTCGTTGGCGGTCTGCTAATCCCCGGTAGAACTCGGTCAGCAGTGGAACCAGCGCGTCCCACGCATGGGTCGATGAGCCGGAGTCGTGGACGAGCACGAGTGCGGGAAGTCGCAGGGGCCGACCTGAGACACGTGGATGTCACCGCCCTCCAGAGGAGGGATCGAATCCTTGGCGTCGCCGTTTATGCGCGGTTCCCCGTCGACGGATGTAGCAGTCGATCGCCGCGTTCTGCTCGCCCGAACGTCCATGGCCTGGGGTCTGTGTGGCATCTGGCTGTCCCACGCTTCCTTGGAGAGTACGACCTGGACTACATGTCTTCGGCAGGTCGACGCCCCACAATCGTGAGTTCGCACCTGCCGTCCATGCCGGGCCGGTCAAGGTCGGCAAGGTCTGTGCAGGCGGAGCCTGCCTGGGTGGGGCGTCGGAGCGGGGCGAGGCCCTTCAGGGGCCGGGGCTTTGGCCCGACTGGAAGCAACGCCTGAGCCCTGAAGATCTAGGTAGTGGGCGTAGATAGGGTGGTAGCGCACACCTTCGCTTGTAGGGGCGCGTGTGCTGATCGGGCCGGTTGGGGCTCGCGTATCTGGGCAGGACGGAGGCGCGTGGGCGTCGATATGCGGGAAGAGTCGGACGTCGATCGCGTGCCGGGCGAGGCGAGGCCGAAGAAGCTGCTGTTGCGTGCGCTCGCGGGCGAGCGCACCGAGCGACCACCGATCTGGCTCATGCGACAGGCCGGACGCTATCTGCCGGAGTACCACGACGTCCGCGAGGCTGCGGGCGGAATGGTGGGGCTGTGCAATTCGCCCGAGCATGCGGTCGAGGTCACCTTGCAACCGCTCCGGCGCTTCACGCTCGACGCCGCGATCCTGTTCGCGGATCTTCCCCAGATCGCGGCGGCGTTGGGGCAGACCTTGGAGTACCGGGTCGGTGACGGCCCCGTCCTCACGCCCCCGATCCGTTCGACTTCGGACATCACCGAGTTCTTGAGCGCGTCCCGCTTGCACGAAGAACTGGCCCCGATCTATGAGACCGTCAGACGACTCACTCGCGCGTTGCCTGACGAGGTCACGTTGATCGGCTATGCCGGTGCGCCGTGGACGGTCGCGACTTACATGGTCGAAGGGCGCGGCGGCGCCAGCTCAGAGCACTCCGTCGTCAAGCAGTGGGCGCTGAGCGATCCGGAGGGGTTCCAACCCCTGATCGACCTGCTCACGGCGGCCACCATCGAGTTCTTGGACCGTCAGATTCAGGCGGGTGCCGAAGCGATCCAACTCTTCGAGAGCTGGGCCGGAATACTCCCCTACCCGCTGTTCCAGCGTTGGTGCGTCACGCCGGTTGCCGCCATCGTCGCGGCGCTGAAGGCGAAGCATCCGAGTGTTCCCATCATCGCCTTTCCACGTGGCGCGGGGCTCGCCTACAACGGCTTCGCCGAGGCGACCGGCGTGGACTGCGTCGGGCTCGACTCGACAGTGCCTGTGGAGTGGGCCGCGCAGAAGGTGCAGCAGGCACTCGGCCGGTGCGTACAGGGCAACCTCGACCCTCAGCTCCTGGTCGCGGGCGGGCCCGCACTCCACGCGGAAACAGACCGCATCCTGAACGCGCTCAGTGGTGGCCCGTTCGTGTTCAATCTCGGACACGGAATCGTCAAGACCACACCTCCCGAGCATGTGGCCGCTCTCGCCCAGCAGGTACGGTCCTGGTCCGCGGCTTTGACGCAGTAGAGAGCCTGAACAGGTCGGCGTCGGCTAGAAGGAAGCCCGTTGGCGAGCAGTGCCGGGTCAGTCGGTGCCTGGCCGCCGACGGTCAGCCGCATGGGTAACGACACGTCGCGGAGCTGCTCGCAAGTCGGCTTTCCCGAAGAATGCCGTGAGTACGGCGATGCCCTAGCCAGCTTTGTCCACGCTCGTAAGCTGCGGCCGATCAGGTTCTACGTGAGATGACCATGATGTATTCGCAGGGAGCGTTCGTTCGGTTGGCGAAGCCGTGGTCCGCGTCGGCTTGGAAGAACAGGGAGTCGCCTGTGTTCAGGGTCTCGTTGATCCCGCCGATCGCGACGGTGAGGGTGCCTTCGAGCACCACGAGCTGTTTCTCCGTGCCCGGCGGATACGCGGGCAGCAGCCCGGTGGAGACCTGCGCGGGGAGATAGTGGACGACCATCTCGGCTCCTCCCGCGCCCGGGGCCGCTGACACGATGTGCCGCTCGAAGCCGGTTTCCGGGTCACGGAAAACGGGGCGATCGTTCTTGCGCATGACAATGGCCACACCAGAGGCGGCAGCAGCCGGCGCACCGATCAGGTCCGAGAGCGACGCGTCGAGCGCGTGGGCGATCCTGGACGCGACGCCGATCGTCGGGCTCTTCTCACCGCGTTCGACCTTGGACAGCATCGCCCGGCTGACCGACGACTGTGTGGACAGCTGCTCCAGCGTCAGACCCGCCTCCTCGCGGCGTCGCCGCACGTTACCGCCGAACGCGCCGGCCAGGTCGTCACCGTGCTGTGATTCGGCCGCGTTTCCGTCTTGCTCGACCACCGTGCTCCTTGATCGTTGGGTACCTCGCTGCCCACAGTGTAGGGTTTCTCCTAAAGAAGATAGGATCTTCTATCGGAGACGCGCGATGCGCGCCCACCACGACGGAGGTTCCATGCGTTTGATCTCAAGTGGCCAGCTCCATGCCACGTTCGAATTCGGCGATCTGCAGGTGATCTCGTTGCGAGACGGATACATCGACATGCCGCCGACACGGCTCCGCGACCAGGATGGGCGCACGCTCGACGAGCTGCCCGCCGCCGTCCCGCTGGCCGGCGACAACTTGCGGCTGTCGGTCAACGCCTTCTTCGTCACCGACGGCACGCGGTCGGTTCTCATCGACACCGGCGCGTCCAACGCCTGGCACGACCCCACCATGGGATTGATCTACGACGCGCTCGACGAAGCGGGAATCGACCGCGCGCATGTCACCGATGTGGCCATCACCCACAAGCACGAAGACCACGTGAGCGGCCTGATCGCGCCGGACGGTTCAGAGGCGTTCACCAAACTCGAGCGCGTGTGGATCGGCGCGGGCGACACCTCGGTGTTCACGGGGCGGCTCGAGCCGATCCGCGGCCGGGTCGTACCCGTGTCGGAGAAGGTCGCGATCAACGACTGGATCACCGCGATCCCGACACCGGGCCACACACCCGGTCACACCGTCTACGACGTCAGGAGCGGCACCGGCCACCTTCTCGCCTGGGGCGACACCGTCCACGTACCCACGCTCCAATTCGATCAGCCGAACGTGTCCTGGGAGCTCGACGGCAACCAGTCCCAGGCCCGCGCCGCGCGAGCGGCCCTCCTCGAACAACTGACTCGACCACACCACTTCGTGGCCGGCGCCCACCTCGACTCACCCGGCATCGCCCGCGTAGCCCCCTCCGGCGACGGTTATGCACTGGAATACCTCGCACCACCGATCGGCTGATCGAGCCTGTCGGCTCCGGGCCACGCTGGCCTGGTGCTGAGACCGGGCCGAGAGCTCGTTGTCAGTGGTCGAGAGGACACTGGCGTCGTGAAGACGTTCTCCTCCACCACCGCCAGTTCACGCGAGCCTTTCCCTGTCTGGGTCGATTCGATGGGCGGCCCGCTGATAGCCGTGCCCGTTTCCGCGCTGGCCCAGTGGCGTGGTTGCACGGAGTCGGGGATGGTCATCGGCGACGGGGACGTTCTGGACGACTACGACCGCGCCTGCGGGGTGGAGGGTCTGGCGGGAGCGGTCGCTGTCGGCGAGAAGGGCGCCCGCGGACTTGTCCTGGCGGATGAGCCCGCTAGCAGCTGCTATCTGCCGGAACACCGAGCGTTCGTTCGCTGGCTGGGTGCCAACTGCGAGGCCGATCTGATTGCCGCAGCCCAGGCGGTGCTTGCCGACCCCACCACCGTGTGGAAAGACTGCGGCGTCTGGGAAACGGACGGCCCGGCGGTGCTCATTGACTCCGTGACAGCCGGGGCCGAGCTGGGCGTCGAGTTCCCGAACGGCGAAGGCCTGCCGGAGCAGGCCCCCGTCCCGCTCGGGCCCGGCAGCTGGATGGTCCGCGCCGTCTACGCCTCACCGATCGAGGACACCTCGGTGGGTGTGATCCAACTTCTGCCTCAGCCATCGAACTGACCGAGGTGCTCCCTCGGTGGGGAGGGGATCAGGACGGCGTACCCCGGTGGACCGCCGCCGAGCGCCGGGCAATGAGGTTGTCGAGGTGGGCAAGTTTCACCTCTCGCTCCGCCTGCCGCCTCAGTACTGTGATTCCGCATGACCGACACCGAGTTCGAGATCACCGCGGACCTGGTCCGCGAGTTGCTGCGGGAGCAACATCCAGACCTTGCGGGGCTGGCCATCCGCGAGGTGGTGGGCGGTTGGGGCAACCAGATGTGGCGTCTCGGGGACGAGTTGGCCGTGCGCATGCAGCGCATGGACCCCACCGGGGAGCTCCAGCTCAAGGAGCGGCGGTGGCTACCCGTGCTGGCCCCGCGCCTGCCGCTCACGGTGCCGACCCCGGTGCGGTTCGGCGAACCGTCCGAGCGCTTCCCCAAGCACTGGACCGTGATGACGTGGGTTGCCGGTGAGCCGCTGGACCAC
>NZ_JBITKE010000006.1:0-706341 GCF_044460705.1 Nonomuraea sp. NPDC050022 | reverse complement strand
CGGAGATCGGGGACTTCCCGGCGGGAAGCCGCACTGGGGACCTGCGGGCCGGGCGGCACTTGATCGTGTTCTGAAGGGCGTTTGACGCACACTTCATGCTCGGCCTCAGCGATGCGGGCAATGAGGTTGTCGCGGATCTCCTCCGGCCGGCCGCCCTCACCGGCCACACCCAGAACGTCTTCAGAGCGCCCGAGTCGACCAAGATCAGCCAGCGGCAACGCCTGACCCAGCACGCCCAGGCCCGCTGGCCCGTTCTAGCCGCTGTCAGCGTGCGCTACCGAGGCGTGCTCGCCTATATCGACGGGCACCTCAGCGACGGGACGATCCTGCCGCTGTACCGGCTGCGATACAACGGCTCGGCGAGCATCTGAGGCTTCGCGATCTACCTGGCCAGCCGCGACGGATACGAAGACAACATCCTGCCCAGCGGCCTACCCACCGGCAGCCCCGAAGAAGCCCTCGACTGCGTCTGCGGCCTCTACCGCAACGACCCCACCGGCTGGTCCCTACGCCCGACGAATTAACGGCGCGGACCACTTAGGCATCCGTAAGAGCACGGCCCGCGGGCACCACAGCGGCGACGGCTCTAATCCTGGCCTCAGGTTGATCGAGGAGAATGAGCGGCAAAAGCATCGACTGGAAGGGGGCGGGCCGGCGTGCGGATCATGATCGCGGATGATGACACGGCCATCCGTGAGTCGCTGGAGCGGGTGCTCCAGGTCGAGGGTTACGACACCAGCACCGTCGCCAACGGTCTCGCCGTGCTCGACGGGGTCGATGGGGCCGGCGGTGACACGCTGGATCTGCTGATCCTCGACGTGATGATGCCCCGCCTCGGCGGGTTGGAGACTTGCCGGCGGTTGCGGGCCGCGGGTCGGGATCTGCCGGTGCTGATGCTGACCGCCCGTGACCAGGTCTCCGACCGGGTCGCAGGGCTGGACGCGGGCGCCGACGACTACCTGCCCAAGCCGTTCGCCACCGAGGAGTTGCTGGCCCGGGTGCGGGCCCTGCTGCGCCGGCGTACGCCGACCGACGGGGAGTCGCAGATCCTGTCGTTCGCCGACGTCCGGCTCGATCCTGACAGGTTCGAGGCGTGGCGGGGCGGGCGGCCGCTGCACCTGACCCGGACCGAGTTCTCCCTGCTGCAGGTCCTCGTGCGCAACGCGACCTGGGTCTTGACCCACGACGCGCTGTTCGAGGCGATCTGGGGCTTCGACATGAGCACCACCGCCAACAACCTCCAGGTATACGTGAGCTACCTGCGCCGCAAGATGGAGGCCGAGGGTGAGCCGCGATTGATCTACACGCGGCGCGGCCTGGGATACACGTTGCGGGAGACTCCTCCGTGAGCAGGCCCGCCGGCCGGGGACCGCACCGGCTGACCCGATGGTGGCGCCGGCGGTCCCTGCGGACCAGAATGACGGTGATCGCGGCGACGGCCATCGCGGTCAGCGTGTTCCTGGCCTTCCAGGTGGCCAGCGAGCTACTGGACTGGGAGCTGCAGCGCACCGCCGAGAATCAGCTACGCGCCGACTCCCGTGTCCTGGCGACGAACACGGAGCGCGCCGGTCTGGCGCAGGTCCAGCTACCGCCGTATCCCGGATCCGGTCGGCTGGTGCGGGTCATCCTGCCCGACGGCTCGACCCGGACGCCGACCGGCCAACCCGCGCTGCCCCCCGTCAGCGAGCGCGCCGGGCGCGTGGCGCAGGGCGCGTCGGCCAACCTGATGGAGTCGAACGACAGCGACGACGACGGCTACCTCATCTACACGCTGCGGGCGGGCGACGGCGCGGTCCAGGTGGCCCGCGTCGCCGACGACAGCCCGATCAACCAGTTCGGGTTGGGCATGCTGCTGATCGGGCTGCTCTGCGTGGTCTGCGGCGCCCTTGTCGGGCGGACCGTGGCGCGGACCGGACTGGCACCGATCGACCGGCTGACCGCCGCCGCGGTACGTGTCGCGCACACCCGGGATCTCGACGCCGACATCCCGAATGAGGGCGGTGGGGAGATCCGGCGGCTGATCCAGTCGATCAACGACATGCTCGCCGCGCTCCGGGACTCCCGGCGGGCCCAGCGGCTGCTCGCCGAGGACGCCGCCCACGAGCTCAAGACCCCCCTCACCAGCCTGCGCCTCAACGTCGAGCTGCTGATCCGGCTCGATCGGCGCGGCACCCTGGACAGCGCACTGCCGGCGGAGAGCCGGACCCGGCTGCTCAACGATCTCGGCGCCCAGGTAGCCGAGTTGAGCACCCTTGCCGCCGAGCTGACCGACCTGGCGCGCGGTGACGTCAGCGACGAGAGCACCGAGCTGCTCGACCTCGCCGACGTGGTGGTGGCCGCCGCGACCCGGGCGCGTTCCCGGGTGCCCGACATCGAGATCGCGCTCGACGTGACCCCCGTGTGGGTGAGTGGGCGTCCCGCTGCGCTCCAACGGGCCGTGCTCAACCTCATCGACAACGCCGGCAAATGGTCCCCCGCGGACCAGCCGGTCCAGGTCCGGCTCCATGCCGAGGGCGCGTCGGCGGTGCTCGAGGTCGACGACGCCGGGCCGGGCATCGACGCCGCCGACGTACCGCGGGTGTTCGACCGGTTCTACCGTGCCGACAGCGCCCGGGCGTTACCGGGATCCGGTCTGGGGCTGTCGATCGTGCAGCGGGTCGTCGACGCCCACGGCGGCCGGGCCACCGTCGCCCGCTCCGCACGCGGTGGCGCGCTGCTTCAGGTCGACCTTCCGGCCGCGGCCCCGCCCGCCCCGATCGCGCGGCTCAGTGCCGGGGAGGACACCGCGGTGCGCTGACCCGCCCCGGCGGCGGCGCAGGACAGGGGACTGCGGCCCCCGCCCGCCCGCGCAGGACAGGGGACTGCGGCCCCCGCTCGCCCGCGCACCGCGGTAGCGGCAGCCCTCTGAGGATGCCACGGAGCCGTTCGACCTCGATCCAGACCTTGTTCAGCGCGTCGTACAACGCGCCGGTCCCACGCCGGTGCTCGGGCGGCAACGACAACCCGGCCAGGGTTCGTACCGGCCCATCAGTACAGAGCACCGCGTCGGTGAGCTCGAACAGCGCGTCGACCCGCGCGGTCAGGCAGGCATAGAAGTCGGTTCTGAGCTGGGAGTTTGACTCCCGTCCATCGCCGACGGACTTTCTTGGGCGTGTCAGTTGCGACGGGCCTTGATTCTCGTGCGGGTGTCGAACGGCGCTCCGGAGAGTAGTACCGTCGTACCGCCTCCCTCTCGAGGATGACGACCGCAGTACGACGAAATAGGACGGAATCGGGCCTAGCGTTCAGGGCTATGACGAAACCTGATAGTCCACTGCGGAGGTTCGGGGCGGCCACCATGGCGCTGGCGACGGCGTTCGCCGTCGCCGCCTGCGGGTCGGGCGCCGACAACAGTGCGGTGCCCGCCGCGGCCGGCTCGCACAGCGCGCACGCGGGCGGGTCGTCGGCTCCACCGCAGCCGCTGCGCACCGGCGAGCGGTTCGTCGACCTGAAGATGGCCGAGGCCTACACGCCCGCGCCGCCGGAGGGCGGCGGCACGGACGAGTACCGGTGCCAGGTGATCGATCCGGGCCTGACCAAGGCGGCGTTCCTGACCGGGACTCAGGTCACGCCGGAGAACGTCGCCATCGCGCACCACGCCATCGTGTACGTGGTGCCGCCGGGCGGCGCTGCCGCGGTGCGCAAGCAGGACGCGAAGACCCCCGGCGTCGGCTGGCAGTGTTTCGGCGGGACCGGCGTGAAAGGCGCCGAAGTAGAAGAGGGGGAAGCGGCGTGGGTGGACACCTGGGCGCGGGGCGCCACGGAGACGCTGTTCACCCAGGACGCCGGCTTCAAGCTGGAGCCGGGCAGCCTGGTCGTCCTCCAGATCCACTACAACCTGCTCGCGACCGACGGCAAGCCGGCCGGGTCGGACCGCTCGGCGGTGCGGCTGCGGCTGACGGACGGCACGCCGCAGACCCGGGAATTCGACACGTGGCCGCTCGACGCGCCGACCGACCTGCCCTGCGCCGCCGACGAGTCGGGTCCGCTCTGTGACCGGGCGGCCTCGATCGCGGACGTGACGAAGCGGTTCGGGCCTGAGGTCGGCGGCACCGCGGACGAGCAGCTGGAGGAGTGCGGCCAGAGCGCGCCGAAGCCCGGTGACACCCAGACCTGCGACCACAAGGTGCCGGCGCCGATGACGCTGTTCGCCGGTTTCGGCCACATGCACCTGCTCGGGCGGGCCATCAAGGTCGAACTCAACCCGGGCAAGCCGAACGCCAAGGTCGTGCTGGACGTGCCGCAGTTCGACTTCGACAGCCAGCGGCTGGTGAAGCTGCCGTCGCCGGTGGAGATCGGTCCGGGGGACACGCTGCGGGTGACGTGTACGCACGACGCGGGGCTGCGCAAACAGCTGCCGCAGCTGAGCAAGCTGCCGCCCCGCTACGTGGTGTGGGGTGACGGCACCAGCGACGAGATGTGCACGGGCATCATGACGGTCTCCCCCCGCAAGTCCTGACGAAGCGTCGAACGTGTGTGAGCTCACTGAGATCAACAAGCCGAAAAACAGCTCTGAGCTCACACACGTCCGCACTGAACTCACACCCGTGCGGCGTCGTGGCGGTCGGACGGGCGGTGCCGTGGGCGGCTGCACGCGGACCCGGCAGCGGAGCGGTCGATCACGCGGAGCGGATCGGCCCGGAGCGGTTGCGGCTGGGAACTACGGTCGTGCCCCCGACGGACGCGCGAGATGCAGCGCTAATCGGCAGGGTGAGTCTCAGGTCGTAGGCGAGGATGACGGCCTGGATCCGGTCCCGTGCGCCGATCTTGGCGAGGACCCGCCCGACGTGGGTCTTCACCGTCGACTCCGACAGCGTGAACCGCTGCGCGATCTCGCCGTTGGTGAGGCCGTGGCCGATGGCGACGAGGATCTCGCGCTCGCGGCCGGTCAGGGAGTCCAGCCGGGGATCCTCCCGCACGGGCCCGCAGAGGTCATCGTCGAGCCGGTCGGCGAACGCGTCGAGCAGCCGCCGAGTCAGCGCCGGCGCGATCACCGCGTCCCCGGCGGCGACGGCCCGGATGCCGGCGAGCAGCTCCTCCGGGCGGGTGTCCTCGAGCAGGAAACCGCTCGCCCCGGCCCGCAGCACGGCGAGCGCGTACCGGTCCACGTCGAACGTCGTCAGCACCAGGATCCGCGAACGCCCACCGGCGGCGACGATGCGCCGGGTGGCCTCGATCCCGTTGACGCCCGGCATGCGGATGTCCATCAGCACCACGTCGGGATGCAGCTCGGTGGTCCACCGAACGGCCTCGGCGCCGTTCTCGGCCTCGCCGACGATCTCGGTGTCGGGGGTGCTCTCCAGCAGCATGCGAAACCCGAAGCGCTGCAGCGGCTGGGCGTTCACCACAAGCACAGAGATCATGAATGGCTGCCTTTCAGGGTCGTGTGGACGGTCCAGCCGCCGTCCGGTGCGGGGCCGGCGCTGACCGTGCCGCCGTAGAGCGCGGCGCGTTCGGCCATGCTGGCGAGGCCGAGACCCGCGTCGCCCGGCGATGCCTCTTCATACCGAGCGGACCTGAGACGACTGTTAAAACGGCGCTCAGGCCGGTTGGCCGCCGGCGCGGGTTCGTCTGGGCCGCGCGACGGACTCCCTCAGCATCCAACCGCGCATGACCTGGTATAAGGTCTCGACGAACAGCTCCAGGGAACTATTGATGAACGCACCGTTCTTCTCGCTGTCCCCGAGTTGGCTGTACCAGTAGACGTGATGGTCCGCACGGGACAGACAAGCCATGCCGGGCACGCGGTCGCCCCAGGCGTGGGCTCCTTCGGTGTGAATCTTGTGCCCTGTGGCGAGACGAGCCGCGCCGAACGGCTCTGTTCATCGAACCGCAACCAACCCCCCGCAAGAGTTGACGTTCCGCCAGCGGATGACGGCGGTTACGCCCTACACATTCGCCTTCACCGGGACAGAGCCGAAAACCGTTGCACGGCGCGAGGCGGCAACAAGTACCCCACGCCTACCCCGGCCCGCAAGGCGAAGACGGCCCTACCGTCGCCGGAGGATGACGCCTTGGCCGTAGTCGGTCTCATCGTTCGGGGCTCCTGCCAGCCACAGCTCCGATGTACCGGGAATCGCCGTCACCGCCACGTGGCCAAACGGGTAGTCGTAGACGCGCTCACGGCTCCAGGTCCTGGCCGTCGAAGTGCCGGGCCACCGTGACGTCGTCCTTGTCGGACCCGACCGCCCACACGTCGTCCGGCCCGGACGCGGTGACGCTCGCCAGCGGCCCGCCACCGCCGGGCACGGCCACCCGCTGCCACGAGGACCCGTCCCAGTGCATGACGAGCGCCTCCGGCTGTCCGGGATCGTCGATCTCGGTCCTACAGGCGCCCCCCGGCGCCCCCTCGCCCCCGATTCCGCCGACAGCCCACACGTCGTCCGGCGAGATCTCCCACACCTGGTTGAGGTAGCCTCTCGGTACGTTCGGGAGAGGCATCTCTGTGTACTCCCCACCCCGGGCCGCGTGCCAGACCGCAGGCCTGATGCCCGCGCAGCCGTCGCGGAGGTCAGTGCCGACCACCCACACCTGACCGTGCCCGGCCGCCACCGCGGCGAATACGCCCTGGACGGCGGCCCGCTTCTCGAACTTCCGGCCGGTCCACTCCACGGCGAAGGAGTTCTCCCTGTTCAGGTCCATACCGACCAGCACAGCCCGCCCCTTGTCGATCGACACATCGGTGAACCAGGCCACTCCCAACCCGGACGGGCGCGGGTACGACGAGCGCCGCCCGTCCCAGTGGATAGCTTCGCCATCCCCCACGATCCAGATGCCGCTGGGTCCATCCACGTCGAAGCCGCTCACGTAGAGCTCGCGATCGAGAGTGGTCTTCTTCCACGCCGTCCCGTCCCATCGCTCGACGATCACGGTCCCTTCGCGGTCCTCGGCGCCGTCCTCGGAGCCCACCGCCCACGCCCGCCGAGGCCCGTCGGCAATCACGTCAACGAGCTCCGACTTCGCCCGGAGCCGCAGATCCTCGACCTCCTTCCACCGCTCGGAGCGGGCCACCACCTTCCCGGTCTCCGCGCTCGCGCTCGCGGTCGCCGAAGGCGTGACGGTCGCGGGGCTCGAGGGAACGGCCGCCGGTCCCGAGCATCAGGTCGCCATGCCGAGACATATCATTACGGATGCCGCAAGCCGCGCGATCTTCATGAGGGCCCAGTATGACCGAGCGGCCCTCCCCAAACCGGACATCTACCTCCGTAAGCTGCCGCGCCGCGGCCGGGAGGTGAAGGGCCGGTGGCCCGCCATACGGGAGCATGAGCGGAGCCGGCGCCGCGGATCGGCACTCAGCTGGTCGAGGCCTCCACCGAGACGCATCGGTGCAGCACGAAGCCCGTCTTGCCGGCGGGACCGTTGATCCTGATCACAGGCCTGATGTTGATCCTTCCAGGACCCACGGTGATCAAGGCGAAGGTCGATCGAGTCTCGGCGAACTCCTGGTGATTGGCGAAGTTGGCGGGTCCGAAGGCGCCTTCCGACTTGAGGGAGTCGTTCAAACTGTAGGTGAGTCGCATCTCGGCACCCGCCTGAACGGAGACGTCCGCGGTGACCTCCACCTTCACTGTCGTCGTAGCCGGAACGTCGACGAACACCGGGTTATCAAGGAGGCCCACGTATACGGCCGAACTCGCGGTAAGCGGGAACCCACGGGGATCGCACATCGCCTGGCTGAGGGGAAGGGCGGCGGCCGGTCGGGCCAGCGCGAACGTCGTGATTGCCGTAGCCGCAGCGCAGGCGGCCACCGCGGCGAGGACTGTGCGACGACGTGAAGGTCGAGTCATGAACATCATGGATCTTCCTCGATTCTGTGGAACCGGTCCTCGATCCTGGGCCGGTCATCGACATGGGTGTGTCGCCGTACTCACTGCAAGGGCGTTCCATCCAGTTCCACAACGAGCTACGACCGCACCGGACCAGGCGAACGCCGAGATTCCAGGGCTCGCCGACCGGCCGAAAGACGTTAAGCGAAGATCGTCCCGGAAGATCGTGGTGCGCTTGTCTAGTACGGGGCACATGCTTGTGCGCCTGGAGCCTCACCAGCTCCTAGAAGCATGGCAAGCTGTATCGGCGGTCTTCCACATGGTCGTAGATAGCGCGCAACCAGGGCTCACGAGCCGCCGGTAGCCGCGCCAGCGTGCTGAGGAACACGCCTAAATCAGGTCTGAAGGGCCTCCATGGCAGCCGTGGTGGCGGATCGTCGCGCCGGACAATGTCGGGCATCCCTGCCGTCGCGAGGGTAAGACGCCGATCGTCATTGAAGGCCATGTACATCCACACGTCAGCCGCCAGCGGCACCACCCCTCTCGCGCCGCACGGCCACACCTCGCCGCTTTGCGGATGCCGCGGCACCAGGGCGATATCCGCGGTCACGCCGGACATGCCTGGCCCGGCCAAGACGAGGTTCCGTGCCGACGGGCCTGCGGGGAGCAGCGTGTCGAGCGCCTTGCGAAAGGCCTCGGCGACCGGTCCGTCAGGGACGGCAACCCGCTTGCCGCCCGACAACGCCAACAGGCGTGCCAACGCCACCGCGACCGCTGCTTCCCACCGCGGGTTCCACCATCCGGGCTGCTCAATGGGTGGTGTGTCCGGATAGGCCGCCCGCAGCGCCTCCCAGCCGACCACCGTACAAGCGGGGCCATCGACGCAGACAGGTCGCACGGCACTCGGATCCAGCCACACCACCTGCCAGAACCCGCAGTCATCAATGCGGGTCGCCACCGCACGCCCGCACTCCACACACGCGAGGTTGGCGCCGCTCCGGCCGTCCAGGCCACAGCAGCAGCCATCACACCGCTCTCGGGTGAGAACGGTTCCGCGGACATCGCCCGGCGCGACCCCGATGATCCCCGGGGGCCCGTACGGCAGGGAATACACCTGTAGGTACACGCCACCGGCTGCCGCCTCCTCCACGCCCGCCTCGTCCCCGACCCGCCATGGCGGGTCGGAGGCTTGGGAATGCACCGCGTACGTTCCGGGCTCGAGAAGCGCGGGGAGCAAGTCGTGGCCGTACTTCTGATCGGTGTGGTCGGGAAGCGCGACCCGTGACACCCTCGCGGTCAAAACAGCACCGCACCCCACACATGCGAAAACGACCAAGTGCCCCTCTCACGCCTCAACGATTCGATAGCAGCCTCTGATCTGTGGTAGCGCAGGGCAGAGGCATCAGCTGGTCCAAGTGCATGGAGTCGCCGGAAAAGCACATCATTGCGGCCTGCTCGCACGAATGTCCATGACCCTGGGATCTGTGCGGTGTCTGGCTCTGCGACGCCTTCTTGGAGAGCACGGCTGTGTACTACATGTCTTCGGCAGGTCGACGCCCCACAATCGTGAGTTCGCACACCTGCCGTCCATCCCAGGCCGGCCAAGATCGGCAAGGGTCGTCCAGGCGCCGCCTAGCCGATGCCGACCACCCGTGCCCATGCGGGCGGCGTGTCCGGCACGTAGTCGGGGTCGCTCTCGTACGACGGCTTGGGCCGGGCGAACAGCCCCACCACCACGCGGGACGCCGGCCGTTCACGTGGCCACGGGGTCTGCCCGTCGGTCAGGACCACGATGACGTCCGGCCGCGGGCCCGCCCGCAGCGCCTTGGCGATTCCCGCACGCAGGTCCGTGCCGCCGCCGCCCACCAGCGTCATCCCCTCGGCCCGGCACAGCGGTTGCGCGACCCGGGCCGCCGCGTCGCAGGACAGTACGCTGACCAGGTCGCGCCGGCCGCCCACGGCGCGGACGATCGCGGCGACCTCCAGCAACGCGCTCCCCAGTTCGGCGTCGCTGACCGACGCGGAGGTGTCGATGACCACGCTGATCCGCGGCGGCCTGCGCCGCAGGCTCGGCAGGATGACGCCGGGCAGGCCGGCCGAGCGACGCGGCGGCCTGCCGTAGGTGTAGTCCTCGCCCACGCCGGGTCCTGACGCCGCCGAGCGGATGGCCGTGCCGAGCAGTTCCCGCCACGGCTGCGGCGGGTGGAATGCCTCCTCCGCCCACCGCCGCCATCCCTTCGGCGCGTTCCCCGGATGGGCGTTGATGCCCTGCGCCACCCGGAACCGGACCGCTTCCCGCTCGTGGTCGCTGAGCCCGTTCGCGCTGTGCGGCCCGAGATCCCACTCCCGTTCGAGTCCGTCGGCGCCGCTGCCGCAGTCCAGCCAGACCAGACCCTGCGTGGACGGCCCAAGGCGGAACTGGCGCAGATAGTCCTCCATGAGCTCGCCTTCGCACAGCCCCAGCATCTTCGGTTGGACGGCGTCCTCGGGCCGGGCCAGCCCGTCACCGTACACGTCGTCGTTGATCTCGAGGTCGGCGGCGATGTTCATGCGCAGCCGCTCTCCCCGTCCTGTGAGCTCCTGCTCCTGGGCGACCCGGTCGCTGCGGCCGTGATGGTCGCGCAGCAGGTGGGAGACCTCGTGCACCCACACGCTCGCCAGCTCCGCCACGGGGGTCCGCGCGACGAACGCCGGTGAGACGTAGCACCGCCAGTGCCGATCCACGGCCATCGTTGGTACGGACCGCGACTCCATCGGGTGCAGCGCGAACAGCGCCGTCGCCAGATAGGGCCGGGCTCGCGCGGCGTACAACCGGGCGGTGAAGAGCTTCTCAAGGTCCATCAGCCCGCCACCCGCGCCGCGACCTCATCCGCCTTCCTGCCCAAGGAGACCACCCCGGCGAGCCTCTCGATCGAGGCCGGAACCTTCCAGTCCGCGCGGCGCAGCGCGGCGAGCGTGGAGGCGGGCACGACCACCAGGTCCGGGGCGCCGGTCTCCAGCGCTCGCACCAGCAGCTCCCATGCCGCGTCCCACCGGCCCTTGTCCGGCCGCTTCCGTACCGCCGCGACCACACCGTCAAGTACGGCCTGGCGCAGGTCACCCCGCTGGGGCAGCTCGGCTGTCGCCGGGTCGGCCAGCAGCGCCTCGGGGTCGGGGAGGTCCATCCGATCCATGGCGGCCAGCAGCTCCAGCCCGGGCCCGTCTCCCACCGTGCCTCTGACCAGCATGGACAGCACGTCCTTGGACGCGTCGGCCGCGGTGGCGAAGGCGGTCAGGCACAACGCCATCTCCCAGCTGCGAGGTGATGGCCACGGGCCACCCCGGTGCGCCTCGTTGTTCGGCAGCCGGTGCACGAGATCGGGGCGGGCGGTGAGAAGCCCGCACACCGCACGCCGGGCGAACGTCACCGCCTCCGGCAGTCGCTCCGGGTCGAGCCACGGCAGGCTCGCACGCGGCCAGGTTCCGCCGAGGCCGCGTACGACGACGTCGTGATCGTGACGCCACTGCAGGTGGACGAACCGGTTCGCGAGCGGCGGGCTCAGCTCCCAGCCGTCGGCGGCGGAGGAACGCGGGTTGGCGGCCGCCACGATCCGGACACCCGCCGGGAGCCGCAGGGCCCCGACCCGCCGTTCCAGAACCAGACGGAGCAGGGCGGCCTGCACGGCGGGCGGTGCCGTGGACAGCTCGTCCAGGAAGAGCAGCCCCCGGCCCGCGCGGGCCAGACGTACGGCCCAATCCGGCGGCGCCATCGGGACGCCCTGCACGGCAGGGTCGTCACCGACCACCGGCAGGCCGGAGAAGTCGGACGGCTCGTGCACGCTGGCGATCACCGTCGTGAGCGGCAGGCCGAGCGCCTCGGCGAGTTGCTGCAGCGCCGCGGTCTTGCCGCTCCCCGGCTCCCCCCACAGCAGGACGGGCAGGTCGGCCGCCACCGCCAGGGTCAGGGCCTCCAGCTGCGTGTCGGTACGTGGCTCCGTGGTGGTGTCGCGGAGCAGGGACAACAGATCGCCGGCGACTTCAAGACGCGAGGCGTGAACAGACGAAAGCATGATGTATCACCTTGGAGGTCTAGGAAAGCGTCAGCGGAATGTGCCGTAGCGCGGGCGCGACCGGCCGATACGGGGGCGGCGGACCTGTCGCTCGGCCGGTCCCGACCCCGATCCGAGCCCGGCACGGAACAGTCCGTGGTCGATCCGCCGCCGCGCCGCCTCTTCCAGCACGTCGCGCAGCGCGCCCTCGGGCAGCCGCGCACCAGGTCCGAGGAGACCGTCGACGGTGGCCTGAGCACCGGCGGCGTCGCCGTGGTCCAGCCGCGCGCGGACGTCGAGGAGGCACTCCGGGGCGCGGTGGGCCTCATCGATCAGCTGCAAACAGGGCAACGGGGTGCCGGTCAACTCGGCCAGCAGCTTCTCGCGCCGGATCTCGGCCGCGTCGTGATCCAGGGCGACCAGCACGCCGTTCACGAGCGCGACCCTGTGCTGGGCGCCGCCGCACTCGACCATGTGCGGCCCGTTCTCGCTCTGGTGGCCGTGTGGCGTGGTGTCCGGCGAACGGCCGGGTACCAGCGCCGCCGCGACGAGCGGGTGCAGCCTGTCGGGCTCGATCAGCCCGGCACGAAGCAACGCCAGGTCGGGCAGCACCCAGGTCGCCGCGTCAGGCAAGATCGGCGGTGACGCGAGTCCTTCGTCGCCGGCCCGGGAGGCGTCCACATCGAGGATCACCTGACGTCGCCGGCCGACCCGGACGGCGACCGTACCCCCGTCCTGTCCCTCGGCCCGGAGCAGCAACCGGGCCTCGGCCGGCCACCGATCGACGGCCCAGCCTTGTGCGTGCGGCGCCGTTTCGGAACGCGCACGCAGCTCACCGGCCCTGCGCGCATCCCACAGGTGGCGATGCAGATCGAGGCGGAAACGTCGATTCGGATGAGGATGCGGCCCGGACCGGGAACCGTCCCACAGCGCCAGGCTGATCCGCTGACCGGCATCCGCCCAGGCCGGCGGGGTCCTGGCCACGAGGTGAACCGGGTTGTCGCTCTCGAGGTACCGGGCCAGCGAGAGGGTCAGGCCCGGACGTATCAGTCCGTTGGGGGCGATCCTTGGCATGTGCCAGCGCAGCAGGTCAGGCGCCAGGTGGCGGAGGTCACTCCGGAGGCGGGCGGCCAGTTCCTGGCCGTGGAGGCGCGCTATGCGGCGCGGATTGAGATCGACGTCCACGTGTGCTGCCGCGCACGCCGCTGCCCAGTCTCCGGTGGTACGGCGGGCGGTCGCTGACTCGATCATGGAGGGCGGCACGGCGAACTCGCGCACGCGCAGCCAGAGGGTTAGGCGGGGATCCTCGTTCGAGGTCGAGTGCGGCATCAGCACTCACCTTGCGCGAACGGGTCCCCCAATCTGATGCAGGAGGTATTCATCGTGATCAGCGTAGCGTCTTCCGGTCCGCGCGAGAAGAGCGGCTCTGACAGGAGCGGTCCTGATCGTGCCCGTCGTGGCACTGCGCCGCTCAAAATTCCCGGCGCCACGGTGAGCGCCGTCAAGACAACCCTCTCCCCCAGCCCGTGGAAGCACCTCCGCCAACCGGAATTCATGGTCACCGTCGTCAGGTCCGGCTCGCTCGTCCTGGAGACCTTCACTGACGGCAGCGACGGTGGCGTGGAGACGACCGCCAATGCCTTCACGGTGGCGGCCTGGCAGCGCGACTCGGGAGGCGTCCTACTGGTTACCTGACGTTGGGCCGGGGGTCCAGCTGTGGTCGTGGCTGGGCCAGGCAGACGATCGCGGGGATCGGGAAGAGCATGAGGTAGAGGTTTGGCAGCCACCAGGCCAGTGAGAAGTCGCCGCGCAGGGTCCAGAACGCGATCGCCATCAAGCCGGACGCCATGGTGAGCACGAGCGAGACCAGCATCAGGCCGAGGCCCGACCGCGACGCTCGGCGCAGGAGGTACAGGCTGGCCAGGCCGGTGGCGCTGGCCAGCAGGTCGATCCAGAGAAACGACCAGTTCCAGTCGGCCATTACCGGGTTGGTGTAGTCGGCGAACGCCCATTCGGGCGGGATCGCCCCCAGCCCGGTGATGGTGAAGTAGACGACGAACGCCAGATCCGTGAGCAGCATCAACGCTTTAGTGGCGCGTAGCACGGTCGATCGCCTCCATCAGGTAGCGCCTGGTGTGTTCGTGCAGTGCCGCGTCTGGTTCGCCGAGGCCGAGAAGCCTGGCCGCCCACCAGCCGTCGATGGCCAGTCGTACCGCCGTCGCCGCGGCCGGATCGATGCCGTCGTCGGTCAGTCTGGCCTGCCAGGCGGCGAACCGCTCTCTCAGCGGCGCCAGACCTGCCGGGTCCACGATCACCGCGGCCAGCAGTGCGGCGGTCACCCGGTCGGCCGGAGCGTTGGTCGCGGTGTGGTGTTCGGGGATCGTCGCGTTCAGGTAAGCGCGCAGGAAGTCGCCCGGCTCGGCACCCACCTCGGCCAGTGCCTGGTCGAAGGCCTTGATCAGGCGGTCGACCATGCCGGCGACCAGCGCCTGCTTGGTAGGGAAGTGGTAGAACAAGCCGCCCTTGGACACGCCTGCCTGCCGGGCCACCGCTTCCAAGGTCAAGGCCTCGGCCCCCTTGGACAGCAGCACCTCGGCCGCGGCGTCGAGCAGTCGCTCTTTCGAACTGGGACGTGACACGAGGGAAACTATACCGGCCAACCGGTACAGTTTGCTCTTGTTGAGGCGGCCAGCAGCGCCCATGGTGAGGGAGAACCACCGCCTCCCTCTGCCACGGCGACCAGGGAGCAACCGAGTGAGCGTCAAGCAGCAGGTCATCACCGACGAGCGGTGGCAGCACGCCCGCACCATCTGGGACTACCACCAGATGCACCACGACCTGCGCCAATGTGACGTTGCCATCGGCCTGGGCAGCCACGATCTGGGGGTCGCGCGCGCGGCGGTCGAGCTGTACCACGCCGGCTGGTTCCCGCTGCTCGTCTTCTCCGGCGCCACCAGCCCCACCACCGCGGCCCGCTTCCCCCGCGGCGAGGCTGGCCACTACCGCGAGCACGCGCTCGAACTCGGCGTACCCGACGAGGCGATCCTGCTGGAGCCGAACGCGACCAACACCGGCCAGAACATCGCACTATCCCGTCAGGTGCTGGCTGACGCGGGTATGCAGCCCGGTTCGGTGCTGCTGATCTCCAAGCCGTACATGGAGCGCCGGGGGTGCGCCACGGCGCGGAAGGTGTGGCCTGAGATGGAGGTGGTGTGCGCCTCCGAGCCGCTGGAACTGGACGACCACGTCAGCTCGATCGGCGATCCGAAGCTGGTCATCGACATGCTCGTCGGCGACCTCCAGCGCGTGATCGAGTACCCCAAGCTCGGCTACGCCATCGAGCAGCCCGTCTCAGGAGAGGTCCATGACGCCTACCAGGCTCTTCTCCGCGCCGGATTCGACAGTAGGCTCCTTACGCCCTGACCTGCCGTACGGCGAGGTGTGCGCGATTCACCAGCCCAACCTCTTCCCACGGCTCACCACCTTGGCGAAGCTGTTCACCGCCGACTACTGGATCGTCCTGGACGACGTGCAGTTCGCCCGCAGGGACTATCAGCACCGCACACGCCTCGCCTCGCTCGACGGCTCGGGACAGCCGCAGTGGCTCTCGATCGCCGCCCATCTGCCGCATGGCCGCTCCACCTCCATCCGGGGAGCGCGCCTGGCCGATCCCGCCCGCTGCCGACGCCGCGTCGTCCAACTTCTCGCTGACCACTACCGGCACAGCCCTCACTGGCCGCCGTTCAAGCGGCGGCTCGAATCCGTGCTCGCCGCGTTCGCGAGTACGGATCGGCTGGCGGACGTGAGGGAGCTGTCCACGCGCCTGCTGCTGGAAGAAGTCGGGTGGCGGGGACGGATCCTGCACAGCAGTGATCTGCTCGCGCGTGGTGAGCGCTCGCAGCGGCTTGCCGACCTGGCCTGGATGTCAGGCGCCACGACCTACCTGTGCGGGACCGGAGGTATGCGATACCTGGCGCCAGCCGCTTTTCGGGTCCACTTGATCGAGGTTCTTCCGTTCCAGACCCCCGGATCGGGCATATGGGCATCCGCCCGGGAAGTGAGCGCCGTACATGCCCTGATGCTGGTCGGATCATGTGCCCTGCGGCGAGAGCTGGAGGGTCTACGCGGACGGGTTTTGGAAAGCGATCCCCGGCCTGGTTGCTAGCCCAAGTACGCGACCTCATCGTTTCCGCTATCAGCTCGCATACTGCGCTTGGGCCCACCGCCGCCAGGGCAAGATCCCGTTTTACCGCACCGCAGGTCTGCGCCTTCCTTGGGCGATCTCAGAGGAACGTGAGTGGGATGCCAGCGTGCACGGCACCGAGAGCACGGCGCAGCGCCGCGAATGCACGTGGAGAGGATTTTGGCCCAAACCGAGCCATCTGAAGCGTCCTGATGCGTGATGCCGGCGGAGGGAGTTGGTGGGCTTTATGCAACCGGCACCTTGCTGACACTCCGGTCTTTCGGTAGGTGTAAACATCGGCCTGTAGGCCGAGGAGTGAAAGGCTGGGCGGCATGAGCGACGTCGACGTGGAGAAGATTGCCATGCTGTTGAGGGAACGGAATGGTATCGACGCGAAGATCGCGGCGATCATCCAACGTCCCATGACCGCAGGCCATCTAGGCGAATGGATCGTGGCGCAAGTCTTTGGAATCGCGTTGGAAACATCCGCCGTGGCCTCTGCAGTCGACGGTCGGTTCACTTCTGGTCCATTGCGTGGTCGGACCGTCAATGCGAAGTGGTATCTCAAGCGTGAGGGCCTGCTGGATGTTACGGTGCGGACGCAGCCGGACTACTACCTCGTGCTGACGGGGCCCGTATCACCGGCGGCTTCGTCGCGAGGCGGCACTCGTCCTTGGTGCATCGAGTCCGTGTACTTGTTTGACGCTGAGCAGTTGCTAGCGGAGCTCCGTACGCGCGGAGTAAGGATCGGGGTCGCCTCTAGCGTCCGAGCCGCGCAGTGGGCAGCGGCAGAGATTTACCCGAGCGCAAATAACCCGATACTTCCGGTAAGTCCGGAACAAGCGGAGTTACTGCGACTTTTCGCACTTCGATGAGACTGCCGCATACGGAGCCAGAACGCCGATGCCGAGCGCTTGCGGTTCGCAGAACCCGTCGACCGGCAGCCCTCAAGTCATCATCAGGGAACCGTACATGCCAGGGCCAGGCGTTGCTGCTTAGCGCGCCGGTCGATCTCTCGCCGTTCGCTGTCACTGATAGGCCAGCTCATGCCGCCTGCAGCCGGCGACTGAACGGCGAACGCCAGAACGACCCCTCGTAGATTTGGGTGTTCTCGGCTCCGCGATCCGGCCACCTGCAAAACCAACGCGATCATGCCATTGAGCAGTGAATACGCTCGTGAGCGTCTCCCAGCACTTCTCGCTGACTCCGGCGCTCCCACCGAACAGCGACGGAACAGGGCCGAGTCTAGGGGGCGGCTGTGGCGATGCCCGGAAGAAGGGGGACGCCGCTCATCACCGTTGATGACGCCCTCTTCCGCTGGTGCGTCCGCTTACAGACCAAACAGCAGCCACGTGAGCTCGGCCAGCGCCGCATGCCTACCGCCTCAACCGGATTACTCGATCCCAGACCCGATGAATGAGGCTTGGCGGCGATCGCCCCGGCCACGTACGGCGCGCACGAAAGCCCGCGATTGTCACGGCATCAGCAGCGCAGCGTGCGCGCCGCCGCCCGCTACTTGTTGAGTGGGTGGATGCCGTGGTTGCGGGCGGTGCCGAGGTAGGAGTGGATGAGGCCCTGGCCGGAAACCCCCTGGATACCACCCAAAACGCCTGATCAATCACAGGCGTGATGAATGGATACGCAAGGTCGCCTCAGAGGCGATCGGGCCCATCTCACTGGTTGTGCCAAACAAGTTAGGTATTACTATTAGCCGTCAACAAAGCATCAAACAAAATGACACCTGCGGAAATGGGACATATCTATACAAACGTAACGACGTACCAATTATTAGCTTTTTGTATAGCCCAAAACTCTCAACGAGGTGGCTCATCCTGCCCACTCTCGACTCTCAGCAGATCGAGAGTGACGCCTACGGGTTATACCTCAGCAGCACCTATCGACGTAGGGTTGTGGCGTAGCTATGCTCACTGTTGGCGACCGAATATCGATAACTTAAGCTGAATTGCATTTAAACAAGGAGGACACATGCTCACAGATCAACTGACACTCCCTGGCCGCACCATCGTTGAGATTCGCTTCCAGATACCCGATAATGCTTTGGCGACGTTCATCTTGAGCAGCGGATATGGGAACGATCAATTTAGCGAAGCAGTACAGCTAGCTTTCGCAGGTCTCCTAACGAAACATGGCTTGGGATGGGTGCAATACATCTATCCCGAAAGATGCCAGAAGAATAAATTTACCGATCTCTATATCTCCAGTGGAATTACGACACTTTCATGGGTCTTTGAGTGGGCCAAGCTTCGGCATTCACGCCAGATGCACCTATTCGGGTACAGTTTTGGAGGTAATATAAGCCTTGAGCTGGCCATGATTAAACAAATAGGAGCAATTGTCCTCGTCAACCCGGTGCTCGATTATGCAGCATATCGAACAGAACAACTCGGAGCCGAAGCTATACGTGAATGGGAAACGAATCAGGTAACGTTCCTAACGTATGAGAAGGTCCGATATCCGGTCGGATATCGCTTTATGCAGGAAGCTGAGCAACAGAAGCTCCACACGCGAGCTACAAATATAGACTGCAACATATATGCATTTCAGGCAGAAAACGATGCGATACTCAAGTACTCCGATATAGATTCCATGGCGCTAAAGTCACCTAGATGGCACGCGGATCTAATCCCTGGAGAAAGGGCCGATCACAACTTTGAAGATCCAGAAAGTCTCAGGCAATTTATTCAGAAAGTGGAACCAATCATAGCAGAACTTGCCAGCGCATAGTCGCACAATGGCTTAGATGGGAGATTTGTGTGAAACCGAAATTGAACTTTGAAGGAATAGCCGGGCCGATAAATGGAGTTCTGTTCGATCTAGATGACACACTCATAGACCGCCGCGCCGCGTTTAGGCTCTGGTTAACAGCTGCAATGAACCATTGGCTAAGAGGCATCGCCAAAGAGGAAAGGGATAAAGAAATAGAACATCTCATAGAAATAGACAAATCCGGATTGACTCCACGATATCACTTCTTTTCTTACGTGAGGGATAGATATAGAAAGTTCAATATCCCTCCGGAGAGTCTGGCGATGCAGTACTATGCGGATATCTTAGAATACACCTGCCTTGCCCTAGGCGCTGACCAACTACTACGTTCATTAACAGAAAGGGAGACTCCATTCGGAATTGTTACAAATGGCTCCGATCATCAGATGCACAAAGCAGCAAGGGTTGGCTTGGCGAATCAGGCGACCTGTATTCTAATATCCGAACATTTCGGATACAGGAAGCCGCACCCGCATATTTTCCTAGAGGCGTCAAAACGACTAAATGTGAATCCACGCGAAATACTATTTGTCGGAGATCAGCCCGATATTGACATCATAGGCGCACATCACTTTGGAATGCGAACGGCCTGGGTGAGGCATGGCAAGGCTTGGCCAGAATGCCTGCCGGCACAAGCAGTTGATCTGATTTGTGACTCCTTATTGCAGATTACTATTATACAGGCCAATTAAGTACTTCGATGAGAGGGCTGGAAAGATGATCGAATGCAAAAAACGTCACATGAGAATCGAAGTCAGCCACTACGAAGCGGTCCACACGCTCATTATGTCGCCAGATGTCCCGTCGCCTCTCCGGCTGGTCTTCGTATTCTCTCATGGGTTCAGTGTGGACGGAACCGAAAGCGCCCGCCACTTTCTCGACATTGCAAATCGCATTGTTGAACATGGCGCTCATGTGGTTCTTTTTGACTATCGAGGATCTGGGTACAGCGATGGGTTGTTTGAAGACATGACACTAGAATCTGAAATTGCCGACTTGAATTCGATCCTAGACTTTGTCTCCGCGCATTTTCCTGGACATCGTGTGATTGTCTGGGGTGAGAGTCTTGGAGCGGCCGTTGTAGCTCACACACTAGCCGCGCGCTCAGACGCTTTTCTAGCCCTCATGTGGTCTCTGTCTGCCGATCTGTATCAGCGTTATAACTACAGATTCGGAAAAGAAATAGACGAGCAAGGCTATACATATACCGATAACGGATTGAAAGTAAAGCGCATTTTCCTCGACTCGCTAAAAAATCGTGACACATATGCGGCAATCAAAAGCATGCATATTCCATGCCTCCTAGTGCATGGAAACGCCGACCCCGTGGCGTCTATTGATCTGTCTCGTACGGCGCATCGTATAGCATCGGAGAATACTACACTTATGGAAATACGTGACGGCAATCACGGCTTCGAAGGCCAGCCACAGCAGTTCTCCGAGGCTCTACACCTCTCGCTTGAGTGGGTATTTGCTCGGGTATAGGTGGTACGACATCCAAGTGTCGATTCTAATCGTGGTCCAGCACACCGAATGAGTGGAACGTTCTATGGATCAATCTGATGGAGCTCGCATCGGTATATTTGGATTTAATGGCTGTGTCATTTTCGCACTTGACTTGAATAGTCTAGTGACTGAAGCGCATTCCTCTACACTGATCACACGGCGTGTGTCGGGGAACTGGATACAAGGCATTCACTCGAAACTTACGCTGTGGGACGAGTTCGGTTTTGGCTGCCCGCGCTTTGCTGAATCCGCTTATGGTAAGACAGACCGGGCAGCGCGTAACACATTTTTAAGCCGTCACTCCCCAAGGCTTCTTCCCCTTGAGATACCGATCATTGATCCACCCCACACTGTCCAAGATAACTTTGCATATTTCGTCGAAGCGATACGTCTCAGTCCTCAGGGGGCTTTAACGCTAAGGGTTATGGTTAACAGCGGAAATAGAACACCGCTTAGCGCTGTTGAAGTGGTTCACAATTACCACAGCCTAATGTCGGCAATTTCAGCTGCACTGGAGAGGAGCATTGGTGCGTTTGTTGATCTATGGAACGCGTCGATCTCAGACTGCCAGTTAATCAGACCAAGCCGACGGGGACTTATAACCGCTCTCCACTCGTACGATATCTGGGATTATGATTTCACGCTATTCGACCGCAGCTCACCACGTGAGGTCGCATCCGTTAAAGCTCTCTATCACAGTGTAGATCAGACAGCGGCGCGCGAACTCACTGCTATTGCTAACATGGATATATCTGACGTATTAAGCCTTCGCGAGGTTAGACTACAGCAGTTTATCGATTCCGACATAGGCACTCGGGACGATGAGCTTTGGGCAATCGGTAGAGAGCGAATGACGCGACGGCACCCCGAACGTGCCAATACTTATAACATTGCATTCTTTGCTGATGTCAAGCTTGCTACAGAGATCCTGATCGGGTATCAGTGCACAATGGCCTTCCTTGAGAACTGGGTGCGGGATCAGCGAGAGAGCCTACTAGACGAGCTGGTCAGCTATAATGATTTTAATGAGGCGGAAAGATTGCATCTGCAGAAAAGATATGCTGATGTAATACGTGCTTCGCAAATGCTCGTAGAACCCGTTGCGTTGGAGCGCGGGGTTAAGCATACTTTTTTTGCTCAAATTATAGTGCGACTGATTGGCGTCCTCGGTTTAGACGTGTATGCAGCCCGTTCCGCCCAATCCATGTCGGAGTTTGCGAGCTTCGTTGAGTCTATTTCTGTGTTTCGCGAGGCGGAACTGAGCTCAAAGCTGGAAAGTATACAAATTGAACTGGCTGCTACCTCTAAGAAAATTGGTCGTATCGGGTTGTATATCGCCATCATCGCCGCTGTACTTACAGGAATTCAGTTGTATCTCGCGCTCATCCCTAGCCTCGATCTTTCACTGCCTTGACGTGGTCGGCTGAGGGGTTCAGGCAGGGCCCCGGCAAAGTTGGTTGATCATGCACGTCCGAGGTTGGTCAGGGTGCGGGTGGCATCTCGAGAGAGGTGCCGGATGGCTTGGGCGAGGTTGGTCGCGCCGGTCAGGCGTAGCGCGCCGATGGCGAGGTTGCGTAGGGCGGCTATGTTGCGGGGTGCGTTGCTGGTGCGGGCTTGGGAGTGGTCTTCGCCGTAGGTAACATCGCGGACGCAGTGGAGCCGGTTTTCGATGCCCAAGTGGCCGCGGATCCAGGTGGCCAGGTCGGCGGGGCCGGCCTGCCGGGTGGGCAGGCTGGTGATGGCGTAGACGGTCACGGTCCGCCACTTACCCTTCTTCAGGTCCCTGACCTGGCGTTTGATCTGCATGCCTGGAGCGCGTGCGGGAAGAGCAGGCCGGCACCTTCAGCGTGCGGTGCTCCTCGCGGCCGTGCCCGCGATCGCGTCGGCAGTCGGCGACGGGGATTGCTTCCATAACAGCCGCTTGAGCTGGGCGTGCAGGCTGGGCTGGTTCTTCTTGACGATCAGGATGTAGTGGGCTTTCTTCTCGGCCACCAGGAACGTGGCGTGCTCGCGCTGAGTGTGGAGCGCGTCTTATGAGGACGTGAGTGTTATGCCGACCTCACCGTCTGCTCTCCTCAATGCCAGCAGCATCCAGACGATGAGGTCGGCGTAACAGCTCTTGATCATGGTTCTGCCTCTCCCAACACGTGGAGAGGGGAGGAACACGAGAAATCCAGCACTGGTCCAGGTTCTGGGACCGCTGGCAGCGTTCCGGACGGGCTTCAGCGACCAGTTGGAGCTGGTCGGCTACTCGCGGCAAGTCCGGGTCGTCCATCTTCGGCTGATGGCACATCTCAGCAGATGGCTGGAGGAACGCGGCCTGGACGGCTCGGCGGTGCGTACGCTGCTGAAGGAGTTCATCACAGATCGCCGGACCGACGGTGCCGCGATGGGCTGTCACTGCAGGCGCTGCGACCGCTGACGGAGTATCTGCAGAAGATCGGGATCGCGCCGTTGCCCAGGCTAGAGCAGGCGCTCGGGCTGGTGGAGTCGTTCCTGTTCGAGTACGCGGTCTATCTCGCTCGGGAACGCGAACTCGTCTCAGCCACCATCCAGCGCGAGAAGGAGTTGATCCGTCCATTCCTGGCCGGGCGGATCCGCGACGAGCACCTGGACCTAGAGCCGCTGACGGCCGCCAAACGTGACTGCGTTCATCCTGGCCTGCAGGCAGAACGTCGCACCGGCGACGATGCAACGCACGGCTACGGCGCTGCGATCGCTGCTGCGATTCCTGCACCTGCGCGCAGCAACCTGCTCCTCGCTGGTAGGCGCCGTGCCCACGGCCGCCGTCAGGAAGCTGTCCGGCTCCCCAAGTACCTCACCGGTGCGCAGGTCACCCGGCTACTTACCTCATGCGACCTGGCCACCCCGGTCGGGCGGCGCGATCAGGCGATCCTGCTGATGCCGGTCAGACTGGGGCTGCGGGCACGTGAGGTGGCCGCCTGCACCTGGACGACATCGACTGGCGGCGGGGCGAGATCGCGGTGCACGGCAAGGGAAACCGGCACGACCGTCTGCCGCTCCCGGTCGATGTCGGAGAGGCGGTGGCGGACTACCTGAGCGGAGGTCGCCCGGCGTCGGCGGAAACCCGGGAGGTGTTCGCCGGGGTTCGTGCCCCGCACGGCCCTTGACCCGCGGTGCAGTCACGCAAGTGGTGGCTCGCGCTGCCCGCCGCTGCGGCATGGGGACCATCTTCGCGCACCGGCTGCGTCACACCGCGGCGACCAGCATGCTCCTTGCCGGGGCGTCACTGGAGGAAATCGGACAAGTGCTGCATCATCAGCACGCGCTCACCACCGCGCAATTCGCCAAGGTCGATTACGAAGGGCTCCGGGCGCTGGCTCGTCCCTGGCCCGGGGAGACCACGTGAGCGACCACGTGAGCCGATTGCATCAGCGGCTGCAGGAATACCTGGCCGTCCGCCGGGCCATGGGGTTCAAGATGGAGCGGCACGCCAAGCTGCTCGGCAGTTCCTGGAATATCTCGCGGCGAGCCAAGTCGTGACCGTTACCGTCGATCATGCTCCGGCCTGGGCAGCCTTGCCGAGCTCAGCGCGCCCGCGCTGGTGGGCGATGCGCCTGTCGGTGGTCCGCGGGTTCGCGACCCACCTGCAGGCGATCGATCCAGCGCATCGAGTACCGCCTCGCGGGTTGATCCCCGGCGGCCACCGACGCGTCGTTCCTTACCTCTATACCGATCACGAGATCGCTGCTTTGGCGCGGGCAGCCGGACAGTTGCCCTTCCCGGTCTCTATCAGACCTTGTTCCGGCTTCTGGCCGTGACCGGCATGCGCATCGGAGAAGCCATCCGGCTCGACCGCGAGGACTTCGACGCCGCGCTTGGCGTATTGTCGATACGCGGCACCAAGTTCGGTAAGACCCGGCAGCTACCACTTCACCCGACGACTAGCGCTGGGCTGTGGGACTACCTGCAGCTATGTGACCAGATCATGCCCTGCCCGCGATCCTCTTCCCTGTTGCTGTCCGCGCGGTTGCTGTCCGCGCGGGGCTGCCGGTTGCGCTACAACCGGGTCTGGGAGATCTTCCATGCGCTGGTGATCCGCGCCGGGTTGAGGCCGCGGTCACCAGGATACACCCCGCGCATTCACGACCTGAGACACACTTTCGCGGTCGTCACCCTGCTGGAGTGGTACCGGACCGGGGCCGATGTTCCGGCGATGCTGCCGCGCCTGTCGACTGAGGTGCAAGAAGATTCCGGACAGTCGGCTACATAAGCTGACAGAAGTCTGGAAGAGGTAGGTACGTGACGAGGCGTCGCAGGCAGTTCTCGCCGGAGTTCAAGGAAGAAGCCATCCGCATGGTGCTGGAGGGCGAGCGGACGGTCGCGTCGGTGGTGCGCGAGTTCGGGATCAACGCCAGCACCCTGGGCAGCTGGGTGAACCGGCATCGGATCGCGCACGCTCAGGACGAGCAGCAGCCGGTCTCCGGGCCGGACCGGGCCAGAATCCGGGAGTTGGAGCGGGAGAACGCCGAACTGCGCGAGAAGCTGACGTTCTTGAAAAAAGCAGCCTTAGATTCAAAGAGTCAAGGCAACACATTGGGCCGGGGTTCGGTAGCCGAGGCACTTGCGGGGGCGGTTGTTTAGTCGGGCGGCCAGGGCGTCAAGGTCGGCCTGGCTGTACAGGCTCAGATCGATGCCCTTCGGTAGGTATTGCCGGATCAGTTTGTTCGTGTTCTCGTTTGTGCCCCGCTGCCATGGGCTGCGCGGTGCCGCAAAGAAGACGTCGACGCCGGTCGCTTCGGTCAGCAGCCGGTGGCCGGCGAGTTCCATACCGCGGTCCCAGGTCAGAGTGCTGCGCAGGCATCCATCCGGGCCAACGCCTGCTGCGGGGCGGGGATCAACCTCGAAGAGATCCAATCAGCGGCTTAACTTTAGTGGCATTGCCACAGACCCGCGGCCCAGGCAAAGCCACTACCAGCGACAACGACTCAAAGATCGCTAAGTGCGGTGCGCCTGTATTAGTTGTATCGACCACGGAAGTCGAGTGAAAAGCGTCTGACACTGTGGGCTTGAAATAGGGATCGGCTATCCGTTTGGGGATGATTGTGACATCAACGACGAGAAGCCTCACCGCAACGCCCCCTTGCCCCGGGTCGCACGGCTTCGTCTGGCTGGTTGCGTCGTGGAAGGGGTGGCAGCCGCGATAGGCAGCCGACGAATTCCACAATTGCTTGCATTGGGGAGCCTTCCGCGTACCATCATATGTATGCGCCGTGCTGCCTAGGCAGCTACCCTGGAAGGGTTTTTCGGATTTCACGTAAAGCCTATTTCGGACATAACATCTAAGGCGGCAGAGTGGTTACTAATAGACACTCGGAGCAAAGCGGTTTCATTTCGGATAGAGCCAAGATAGATCAACACGCTGCCATCTCTCCTACGGCCCGGATATACGGTGCAGTCGTGATCGAAAGATGTGCATTTATTGATAGTGGGGTTATAATAGGATATCCATCTCCGCGCGAGCAAGAATTACTTAGGGAAAATCTTGAGATGGGAAATATTTTTGACTCATTTGACTCTTTGATCGATCAATGCGTTACGTCACCCACACGGATTGGGCCATATTCTTTTATTCGTTCTGGAACAGTTATATATAGTGGTTCCAACTTAGAGAGAGCAGTGGATATCGCTCACAATGTGCAATTAAGAGAAGAGTGTTCAATTGGCGAAAAGACGCGAATCCTAACAGGCACTCAAATTATGGCCGCTGCTCATGTGGGGCGTGGCTGTCGCCTTGCTGGCACGGTATGTAATCGTAGCTACATTGGACACGGAGCCTCGGTCCTTGGTCACCTTATGCATCGATTCAAGGCCGGCCTTCCTGGATACATCGAGCCGTCCCCCCGTGTGGGCGACGGAGTGTTGATTGGGCGCGAGTCATCTGTGATAGGCGGCGTTGTGGTTGGGGATTACGCGGTGATTGGCGCCGGCGCAGTGGTGACGCGGGACATTCCCACCGCAACTATATGGGCTCAGAATCCAGCGATCCAGATCGGTATCAGGAATTCTGAGGAGGTGTCTAGTCTGGCGAAGCTTATCGCCGCCCATTCATGAAAAAAGGAAAACTGCGCCGGCTTTAGGTGCGAGTACCACGAGATCTCCCGGAGAAGAAATGTCTACTCTTCATGTAGTGGCAGATAGTATATCAATGCATTATGGTCCGTATCTTGAGGCTCACGTAGCAAGCTGGTGCGACTACAGCCGTAAGACGGAAACCATTGGAGCCATTAAGAATGTAGAGGGTTCAAATGGCCAGGATTCTAGTATGGTTCTCACCTATCTGGGTCGATGTCAATCTCAGCAGATGAGATGGGGAATACTTTTACTTAACTGTGGCCTATGGGACATTCGCGATCGAAATGGTTCTCGTCAGGTCCCAATTTTGCAATACAAGACAAATCTAGAAAGACTTTTTATATTGGCTGCGGATATCGGCGATCAGATAGTTTGGATAAGGACAACGCCAGTCGATGATGCGAGACATAATGCTATCAAAAATGATTATAAGCGCCACGATTCGGATGTGCAGGCATATAACGCAATCGCCGACACCATAGCCCGTGGGCACGGCGCGCGCATCATAGACTTATATCAGTTCTGCAAGGACATCAGAGACGAACCCTTATATGCAGATCATATACACTTCACAAATAATGTCCGGAAGTTACAAGGAGCGTTTATAGCTGGATACTTGGCAGCAGCGTTTATGGCTGCATGAGCTTACCTGACTGATTTTGCATCCTGAGAGAGATTACCTATGAGGCTTGTAAAAGGACATTTTAGGCTGCTGGTTGCTGATAAAACCTACGTTCATGTGCAAGTCATCCAGCCACCGAAAGATGCTGCTAGGGTGGCAACAATTATTTTCTCGCATGGATTCATTAGCAGTGGCATCGAGGGGGGGCGCAGATTTGTGCGGATGTCAAATGAACTGGCGAGACATGGATATAGTTGCATTCTTTTCGACTATCGAGGTTGGGGTTACAGCGATCTAAGCACGGAAGAAGTAACTTTCGAAACATATATGGCGGATCTGCACGCCGTAATCAATCATTTCTCGAGGATTTTTCCTGATCAACGACTCTTGCTTCTTGGAAATAGTTTGGGGAGTGCAGTTGCAACTCACGTTGCGGCTCAGCGCTCCGATATCTCTTCTCTTGTCCTCTGGTGCCTATCTGCAGAGCTATACGAACGCTATACATCCAGGCTAGGGCCCGCGATTGTTACAAAGGGGTTCACGTACGATCATGAATATCGCATTGGTTTGCCTTTCCTCCTCTCATTGAAGGGGCGAGATACATATTCCGCGCTCCGCGATGCCAACGTTCCGTGCTTGCTGGTGCATGGGGACGCTGATGAAACCGCCTCAGTGGAATTGTCGCGAAAAGCGCACCAAGCAGCAGGACAGCCCTCGAAGCTAGTCATAATTCCAGGAGCAGGGCATAGTTTTGCTTACCCTCCCGATTCATTTAGGGTAGCGAGAGATGTGACGATGCAATGGCTTGAAAGAGAAGTTGGACGGGGTGGATGATGAAGGGTGGACCCATTAGCGACCCGTCTGAAGCATTGGCTGGAGCGGATAGGTAATGCAATATCCGATTGTCGCTGTTAATGCTGCTATTTTTTGCAGTCATCACCGCATTCTCCTTACGCTGCGCGCAGATAATCATTTGTGGTGCCTCCCAGGAGGAATTGTTGAGTATAATGAAACAGTCGAAGATGCATTGCGTCGAGAATTGCTTGAGGAAATAGGGGTTTCCTGCGCCCATTGGCGTCTAGTGGGCATTTACTCCTCAAACAATCTCAACGAAACTCAAGTGACTAGCCGTCCGAGCATCATTGTTCTGTTCAGGTGCAGTATAGGCGCACGAACTCCGACGACATCAGAGGAAGTGTTATCCTTCGCCTATTTCAATATTCGTGATCTCCCAGCTAATACAATCACGAGTCATGTCTCTCGAATACGTGATGCTGCCGGGAATGGGAGGCGTCGAGTAATTTTTCATGGCTATCGCGATAGATAATCGCTAACGGTGTGACGTCGATTGTGCAGAATACAGCTGTCTAGCAGCAGGACAGGCCGGCCGACGCTTCACAAGCCGATTCCGGAAAGTTATGGGAGTGGGGTTAAGCAATACGTCCTTATCGAGCAGGGCTCAGCCTCGAGGACTCACAAGAGGTTGAAGGCCTGAGGTATCACTGTGCGGTTGCGTGCTTACGGCGGGGTTCGGGAGTATGCCGGTGAGATGCTTTATCCGGATGGTGGTGGTCTGACCCCGGCGGCGCGAGCCAAGCGTGAACAGGTGCGTTTGGAGACTGCCGGGACCTTGGTGGCTAATTCTATTCAGGCGGCCAAGGTGAGTTTTCCAGTCCATGCCGTACTTGGCTCGGTCGGCGGCGGCCCACACCCTCTCTATCTGGTCGCGTCCGACATTCTTATGCTTTCTGGTCGCGAACGGCCAGGCCAACTGGGGCCGAAGCGTCTAAACCTGGGACGATCAGCTGGTGTGCTCCGTCGCCGTCAGTCATGCGGTAAGTTCGGAATGCGTTCTGAGCATCATTGAATCCATTTCATCATCCGTCGGAGGCGTGCGGGTCACCGCATGATCGGCTGTTGTCCGTGGACGTTGGCGCGTGGGCGGTGCTGGCCACGACCAGCCGGAGAGCCGCAGCGCGGCCAGCGATCACCCGAACGCGCGGCGGATCGCCGCAGGCGAGCCGCCTTTAATGACGTGTAGATAAGTTGCTTTCAGCGCTGTCCGGTAGTGGCTGTTCGTAGGTGTCTCAGTGCTGGCCGGGGTAGGGCTGGGCTATAGTCCAGGTGCGTTCGAAGCTGGTAAGGTAGACGGCTGCGGCGGATCCGGCCTTGGTGGTCATCTCGTCGGGCAGGCTCCGCCATGCCGGGCCGGACGACCGGAGTTAAGCCGTCGTTTGCGTGTACCTGTCTCCCGCTGACCTTCCGCGACCGCTGATTGCCCGACGTGCGACACACACGACGACTTGACCTCGGATGGCTGGTCTGGCGTTCCTTGTGGTGGCCAGTGAGGACGTGATCGCCCTTCCAGCTCAGCCATGCGCCCTCCTTATCTCCGAGGAGGGTCGGGGCGGAGCCCCGAGTCATCTGCTGCTCTTCTGCGGCTCTGTTGGCGGCATCGTCCGCCTCGCTAGTGCTCATGCTGGTCGTGGTTGTTCTTCGCCTACTTCTGCTGTCCGCCTGGAGACTGAGCGAGATGAGCCTTGATGATCTTGGATTGCGTTTGAGCGCATTGCTCAGGGTCGAGCCGCGTCTGCTCCTACCGTGCGCGACCTGAGAGTAGGGCCTGCCATGTGACCTCTCCCTCTCGCATGCTCATGCGATGGGTTTCGCAGATCTTCCCAGTGCTCGAGTCGGTGCGGCGGAGGAAGGTTTGGCCGCCGGCGGCGCACAGTTCGAAGGTGACGTCAGCGCAGTGGCAGGTCCAGGCGAGTGCTCTGTATCGCGGCTCGTTGCCAGGGCTGAGCCAGACCAGTCGGACGCAGCCCGGCTGCGGCGGTGGAAGGTGTGGGGCCAGGCAGTCGGTCATGCGGCCGGGTTCACGGATGTGAGAGGTATGAGTACCCAGACGGTGCGGCCGGCCTCGTCGCCGTGGACGCCCCAGCGGATGGCCAGGGTCTCCACCAGGTGCAGACCGCGCCCGCCCTGGTCGTCGTCTTCGGCCTGACGCAGGTGTGGAGTGGTGGGAGCGCCTTCGTCGAGGACGGCAAGGATCAAGAGGGTGCTTCCTGCGTGGATCGTGACGCCGAATCGTCCGCCGGGGTGTCCGCTGCGGGTGTGTCGGACGGCGTTGGTGGCCAGTTCGGAGACGATCAGTTGGGCGGTGTCGGCTTCGGGGCGGCCACCCAGGTAGCTGGCGACGAACTGGCGTGCCTGGCGGATCTGGTCTTTTGTGCCGGGGAAGTTGCGACACCACCGGTGGATCTCTCTGGGGCTGTTCAGCGCTGGGGACATTGCGACTTCCTCGCGTTCATGCAGGTCAGAGCACTGCCAACAGCTATCGGTACTAAAAGTACTGGTGCTATACTTCAAGTACAAGCGACTTGGTGTACTTGCACCGCACAATAAGTACTGGTCGAGCAAAGAGGCCGGTATCCCAGCCGTCGGCGGTGACCCAGGAGGGTGCATATGTTCGGACTAATGGTCCGTTTCACCTGCAAGGACGACGCGAGCGCGACGGCGTTCGACACGCTCGTCGGTGAGACAATCGAGGCGATCCGCCAGCACGAGCCCGGAACGATCGTGTACGCCTCGCACCGGGTGGACGGTCAGCCGCTCCAGCGGATCTTCTACGAGCTGTACCGGGACCGCGACGCCTTCGACGCCCACGAGCAGACCGAGCACACCAGGCACTTCCTGGCGGCTCGCGACGAGTTGCTGGCCTCGGTTGAAGTCGACTGGGTGGAACTGCAGAGCGGGAAGGGCACGACGCCGTGAGCATGGAGTATCAGCGGGCGCTCGGACGACGTATCGCTCAAGAGCGTAAGCGGCGCGGCCTGTCGCAGGCCGAGTTGGCGCGACTGGTGGATCGGTCGGTGGCGTGGATCTCGCAAGTGGAGCGGGGCGTGCGCAAGGTCGATCGCATGTCCGTGCTGGAGAAAGTCGCCGAGACGCTGGATGTGCCGCTGTCGGAACTGGCCGCCGAAGCGCCCCTGGTCGCCGCCACCAATGAGGAGATGCCGGGAACGGCCGGGCTGCGACTGGTGTTGTCCGGCGCCCACTCCTTGCAGGCCACGTTGCACACCACGCCCGCGCCGGCCACTGACCAGTTCAAGCCACAGGTAGATCACGCGTGGGAGCTGACGCATCAGAGCCGCTATGTCGAACTGACCGAGTTGCTGCGCGGCCTAGTGCCCACCTTGGAGAGCGCGGTGCGATCCGCGCCCGCCGAACGCCAGGCCGAGTTGTTCGAACTGCTGGCGGTGACCTATCAGGCATGCTCGGCATCGCTGGCCAAGCTGGGCGAGCCGGATGCGGCGTGGATCGCGGCGGATCGGGCCATCGGCGCGGCCGAGCGGGCAGGCAACCCGTTGCTGATGGCGGCGGGGGCGTTCCGGCTGGGGTTCGTGTTCCTGGGGGCGCGTCACTTCGATCAGGTGGAGGAGACAGCACGTACGGCTGCTGAGGCGCTGTGGCCCCTGACCGATCAGGGCAGCGTGGAAGCAATGTCGCTGTGGGGCGGGCTGACCTTGCAGCGGGCGGTGGCGGCCTCGCGGCTCAATCAGGCCGACGTGGCCTACGAGCACCTGTCGCGAGCCCGTGAGATGGCGGCGCGCGTTGGCGAGGGGCGCAACGACTACAACACTGAGTTCGGCCCGGCCAATGTGGCGCTGCATGAGGTGGCCGTAGCGGTGGAAGTGGGCGACGCCGGTCACGCGCTACGCGTCGGAGCCGCAGTAGACGCCTCGACGCTATCGGCAGAGCGGCGGGCGCGGCTGGCCGTTGATCTGGCTCGCGCGCATGCGCAGCGTCGTCAGGTTGATGAGGCGGTGGCCCAGCTCCTTGAAGCTGAGGCCATCACTCCGGAACAGATCCGTAACCACCGGATCGTGCGGCAACTCGCGTCGGATCTGTTGTCGATGCAGGATCCGGCGTCGACTGAACTGCGAGAACTGGCAGACCGAGTGGGTGCTTAGAAAACACCGCTGCGGCGGGCGGGCAAATCCACGAACGTCCAAGGTCTGGGAGTTGGCAGCGTCTGGCTCTACGACGCTCCTTGGAGAGCACGACCGTGGACTACACACAATCGCGAGTTCGCACCTGCCGTCCATCTCGGGTCGGCCAAGGTCGACAAGGGCTGTGCAGGCGAAGCCTGCCTGGATTGGCTCGCCAAGCAGGGCGTACGGGCCAGCTTTGCACGCGGTCCACGTTTTCGCGCACGCCCGCACAGTCTCGGTCTCGCCCACGGCGCCGGCGATACGGCCACCTGGTTTAGGAAGCCCGGCGTGGTGCACTTCCCCGAATGGCACCCGGACGAGCGCATGCCTGGCCCCTCGCCCCCGGGGAGGAACTCCCGCTCCGGCGTGGCCAGGAAGCCGTAGCGCGAGACGCTACTTGAGGATCTCGAGGTGGTAGTCCGACTTCTTGTGCGACCAGTGCTCACCCGTCATTTTGCGGCACCGCCAACTCCCCTGCCACTGCTTGCCCTCGACCATGCACTTGTTGTAGCCCGCAGTGGTGAGCGGATAGGCCGCGACGTATTCCCAGACGTCGGCGCTGGCCGGAGCCGGTACGAACGCGCCGGCGGCGGCCGCCGCCGACACCGCGACCGCCACATTCCTCACCTTGTTCCACATCCTGAAGCCACTCATCCTTTCTTGATTGCACAGAGAGCCTCGCAGCCGGGGCTTCCGTGTCTCTTCTCTGTTACTTCCGGCCGAGTTCCGTTGCGCGGATTCCCTTTCAGCTGTGCGGCCACGCGAGGGATCCTGGCCGTGACAAGCCCTCACGGATCTGTTGTCGATGCAGGATCCCGCGCCGACTGAGCTGCGGGAACTGGCAAACCGAGTGGGTGCCTAGAAAACACCGCTGCGGCGGGTGGCAAATCCACGAACGTCCAAGGCCTGGGATCTGGGCAGCGTCTGGCTCTACAACGCTCCTTGGAGAGCACGACCGTGGACTACACACAATCGCGAGTTCGCACCTGCTGTCTGTCTCGGGTCGGCCAAGGTCGACAAGGGCTGTGCAGGCGAAGCCTGCCCCGGGTAGGGCGTCCGAGCGCAGCGAGGCCCTTCAGGGGTCGGGGCTTTGGCCCGACTGGAATTGATGTCTGAGCCCTGAAGGCGCGAAGCGCCCACCAGCGAAGCCCGTTGTGCGCCGAAGGCGCCCCAAAAGAGCGCCCGGAGCGAAGCGGAGGCCCTTTTTGGCGGGGCGGGCATCAGACGGGCAACCACCGAATCGGGTAACGGGTGGGCGCGCGACAAGTCAGGGTCAGCGGGCCAGGTCGCGGCTGATGACCAGGCGTTGGATCTGGTTTGTGCCCTCGAAAATCTGCATAATCTTCGCCTCGCGCATATACCGCTCCACCCGAAACTCACGCGTGTACCCATACCCCCCGAACACCTGCACCGCATCCGTGGTGACCTTCATCGCGGCGTCCGTGGCCACCAGCTTCGCGACGCTGGCCTGTCGTCCGTACGGACGGCCGGCGTCGCGGCGGCGGGCGGCGTCCAGGTACGTGGCGCGGGCGCAGTCCACGGCCGCCGCCATGTCCGCGAGCAGGAACCCCAGGCCCTGGTGATCGATGATCTTGCGGCCGAACGTCTGGCGTTCCTTGGCATAGGCGACCGAGGCGTCCAGTGCGGCCTGGGCGAGGCCGGTCGCGCAGGCCGCGATGCCGAGGCGGCCGGAGTCCAGGGCGCTGAAGGCGATCGGCAGGCCCTGGCCCTCCTCGCCGAGCAGGCGGTCGGCCTCGATGACGGCGCCGTCCCAGTGCGCGCTGGTGGTGGGGATGGCATGCAGGCCCATCTTCTCCTCCGGGCGGCCGAAGGTCAGGCCGTCGGCCGCGCCGGGGGCCAGGAAGCAGGAGATGCCGCGGCTGCCCTGTCCCGTGCGGGCGAACAGGGCGTAGAAGTCGGCCTTGCCGCCGTGGGTGATCCACGCTTTGTTGCCGGTGATGCGGTAGCCGTTCTCGACCTTCTCCGCCTTGCAGGTGAGGGCGGCGGCGTCGGATCCGGCCTGGGGTTCGGACAGGCTGTAGCCGCCGACCAACCGGCCCGCCAGCATGTCGGGCAGCCAGCGTTCGCGCTGCTCGGGCGTGCCGTAGGTGGCCACGGGGAAGCAGGCCAGGGTGTGCACGCTGGTGGCCACCGCGACGGCGGCCCAGCGGGCCGCCAGTTCCTCCAGCACCTGCAGGTAGACCTCGTACGGCTGGCCGCCGCCGCCGAGCTCCTCCGGGTACGGCAGGCCGAGCAGTCCGGCGGCGCCGAGCGTGGCGAACAGGCCCTCCGGATAGGTCTCGGCGCGCTCATGCTCATCGACCCGGCTCGCCAGCTCTTTGTCGGCGATGTCCCGGGTGAGGGCGATGAGGTCCTCGGCGTCCTGGGTGGGCAGCAGGCGGTCGACGGTCACGTTCTCTCCAGAGGGCTGGGCAGCAAGCGGTCGACGGTCACGTTCTCTCCAGAGAGCGGGGTCCGGTGGGCTCGCTCAGCTGCGCGAGGGCGGTCCTGGCGCGATCGCGGAACTCCGCGACCCGCGCGAGCTTGATGTCCTCATACCCGCGAACCGCCTCCGGCAGCGCCGCGATCGCGGCCACGGCGTCGGCGGTCGCCGGGCTCAGCCGGGCGAGAGCGTCACGCATCAGGTCACGGTACTCGGTGATGATCGCCCGCTCGACGCGGCGTACTCCTGCGTACCCGAACACGTCGAACGGCGTACCCCGCAGGAACCTGGCGGCGCGCAGCACGCGGAAGACGACGTTCGCCGAGCGGCGCAGCCTGATCTTGCGTTTCATGCCCAGCGCCCGGAGCAGCGGCGGGTGCAGCAGCACCGACACGACGGCGTCAGCGCCGTACTCGCGCTCCCGTCTGGTTCGCTCGGCCGGGTCCAGGTGCAGCCGGGCGACCTCGTACTCGTCCTTGTAGGCCATGAGCTTGTGCAGCCCCTTGGCGTAGGCGAGGGCGATCGGCGCGGCGGCCTCCTCCCCCGCGCGGTCGGCGGCGAGCGCGGCCACGCGGCGCACGTCCTCGGCGTACCGCGTGGCGTAGGCCGCGTCGCGGTAGCCGGTCAGGTCGGCGATCCGCGTGGCCAGGGCCTGATCGAACGTCTCGGCCTGCGGAGCGGGAGTCTCCACGGCCGCCAGCACCGCCTGGCGGTCGGCGACGGCGGCCCGGCCCCAGCGGAACGCCGCGAGGTTCTGCTCGGCCGCGGCCCCGTTGAGCCGGATGGCCCGTTCGACGGCCTCGGCGGACACCGGCAGGCAGCCGTGCTGGTACGCGGCACCGACGAGCAGCATGTTGGCGGGCATGTGGTCGCCGAACAGCGCCTCGGCGAGCCCGTGGGCGTCGAGGTAGAGGTTGTCGGCGCTCCGGGTGGCCGACTCGACGCGGGTGATCGCGTCGGCGGGCGAGTCCGGTACGGTGACGCGGCCGGTCACCATGGCGGCGGTCGGCACGACGGCGCTGCTGACCACGGCGACGGTACGGTCCGGCGCGGCGACCGCCAGGTTCGTGTCGGCCGCCGCGCCGAGCAGGTCGAAGCCGATCAGTACGTCGGCGGTGCCGCGCGACGCCTTCGGGGAGCCGGCGATCGGGTGCGGGGAGATGCGGACGTCGCTGACCACCGGGCCGCCCTTCTGCGCCAGCCCGGTCTGTTCGAGGCCGGCCGCGTGCAGGCCGTCGAGGTGGGCCGCCATCTGCAGGATCTGCGAGACCGTCACGACGCCCGTGCCGCCGATGCCGGGCATCCGCAGCAACACCTCACGATCGGGGAAGCGAACGACCGGCTCGGTGAGTTCCACCGGAAGCTCCAGAACCGGCCGTGCACCGAGTGCTTGGATCGGCCGTGGTCCACGATCCGCCGAAAGCTCCGGGACCGGCCGTGGTCCACGATCCACCGGAAGCTCCGGGGCTGGCCGTGCCTTGCCCGGCTTGACCAGCAGGAATGACGGGCAGTCACCCTTGAGGCAGCTCAGGTCGGAGTTGCAGGACGGCTGGTGGATCCGGGTCTTGCGGCCGTACACGGTCTCCACGGGCTGCACCGACAGGCAGGTCGACACCTCGCCGCAGTCGCCGCAGCCCTCGCAGACCCGCTCGTTGACCACGACCTTCTCCACCGGTACGGGCAGTTTGCCGCGCTTGCGCAGGCGGCGTTCGTCGGCCGCGCACCGGTCGTCGTGGATGAGCACGCTCACCCCGTCGAGCTCGGCCAGCTCCTTCTCGGCCGCCGCCAGCCCGTCGCGGTGCCGTACGGTGGCGATCGGCGCGAGCCGGACACCCCGGTAGGTCTCCGGTTCGGGGGTGGTGATCACGATCCGGCGGACCCCCTCGGCGGCCAGCGACCGCGTCAGCGCGGGCACGTCGAGGCGGCCCTCCGCGCGCTGGCCGCCGGTCATGGCGACCGCGTCGTTGTAGAGCAGCTTGTACGTGATCCGCACCCCGGCCGCGACGGCGGCCCGGACGGCCAGCGAGCCGGAGTGGTGGAAGGTGCCGTCGCCGAGGTTCTGCACGAAGTGCCGGTCGTCGGTGAAGGGGGCCAGGCCGATCCACTGGGCGCCCTCGCCGCCCATCTGGGTGAGGCCGACCTGGTTGCCGCGGCCGGCGCCGTCCAGGGCGATCATGGCGTGGCAGCCGATGCCGACGCCGACCAGCGTGCTGTCCGACGTACGGGTGGAGGTGTTGTGCGGGCAGCCCGAGCAGAAGTACGGCGTGCGCGCGGCGACCAGCGGCAGCAGGCGGCGCGGCTGCGGCTTCCGGGCGGGAGCCAGGTGGACGGTGGTCCGTGGCAGCGTGTCGGCGAAGGTGGCCAGCGCCTTGGCCACGTCCTCCGCGCCGAGCGTGCCGCGGGGGGTGAGCAGCTCGCGCCCGACGACAGCGGGGGTGCTGCGGGCGGCGACGGGGGTGCTGGGGGCGGGGTCGCGGTCGGCGGGGGTGCGGGCGACGTCGTACAGCGCCTGCTTCAGCTGCCCCTCCAGGAACGGCACCTTGTCCTCCACCACGAGCACCCGGTCGAGGTCCGCGGTCATGGCGGCCAGGTCGGCGGGCGCCAGCGGGTACGGCATGCCGAGCCGGATCAGCCGCAGCCCCAGGTCCTCGATCGCGGTCTCGTCCAGCCCGAGGTCGGCCAGTGCCCGGCGTACCACCGCGAAGGACGCGCCGGAGGCGACGATGCCCAGGCGGGCGTGCGACGAGCCGGCCACCACCCGGTTCAGGCCGTGCGCGCGGGCGTAGTCGCGGGCCAGGTCGAGCCGCCGGGTCAGCATGTCGTGCTCGGCGTCCAGCGCGGCCGGGCCGACCAGGGCGGCCGGGGTGGGGCGGCTCGGGTGGTCCGGGGCGGGGATGCCGTCACGCAGCGAGCCGAGGTCGACGGTGGCCGACGCGTCCGCCAGGTCGGCGACGATCTTCAGGCCGGTCCACAGGCCGCTGGCGCGCGAGAGGGCGACCGCGTGCAGCCCGAACTCGATGATCTCCGCCACCGAGCCCGGCGCGAGCAGCGGCACGCACAGGCTCTGGCACATCGGCTCGCAGGTGCTGGGCACGGTCGAGGACTTGCTACCGGGGTCGTCGCCGATCCAGGCCACCGCGCCGCCGAGCGCGGCGGTGCCGGCCAGGTTGCCGTGCCGGATTGCGTCGGCGGCGCGGTCGAGGCCGGGGCTCTTGCCGTACCAGAAGCCGGTCACGCCGTCGTGGCGCCGGCCGGGCAGGCGCTCCAGGAGCTGGGTTCCCGCCACGGCGGTGGCGGCCAGTTCCTCGTTGAGCGCCGGACGGACGACGACGCCCGCGGGGTCGAGCAGCCGGGCGGCCCGGCCCATCTCCAGGTCGACGCCGGCCAGCGGCGAGCCCGGGTAGCCGGAGACGAACACGCGCGTGTCGAGCCCGCGGTCCTGGTCCAGGCGGCGCTGTTCGAGCGTCAGCCGGACGAGGGCCTGCAGGCCCGACATGAGCACGCGACCGTCCGCGGCCGTGTACTTGTCGTCGAGGGTGACGCTCATGCGGGCCTCCCTGGGGTTCGTGGAGACCCCAGCACAGCAACGCGGGCGGGCATCGCGCAAGTATCGACCAAGAAGACACGACAAAGACGCAAAACCTTTGCGACCTCGGCCTCTTTCGCTATGGTTCTTTCCATCAAAAACCGAGGAGTGGCCACGTGCCTGAAATAGATGACATTGATCATCGGGTGTTGCGCCTGCTGCGCGAGGACGGGCGCCGCACCTTCTCCGACATGGCGGGCACGATCGGCCTTTCCGTGGCCGCGGTCAAGCGCCGGGTGGACCGGCTCAAAGAGCTCGGCGTCATCACCGGTTTCAGCGTGCAGATCGACTACGCCAAGCTCGGATGGGGCATCGAGGCGTTCACCGAACTGCGTTACGCGGGCACGACACCGGTGAGCGAGATCGTCCGCACGGCGACCGACGTGGCGGAGGTTCAGGCCGTTTTCACCATCGCCGGCGACCCCGACGCGCTGATCCACGTACGGGTCCGCGACCTCGGTCATCTCCAGCAGGTCATCGATCACCTGCGCCGTGCCGGGAACGTCACGGGCACCAAAACGCTGTTGGTGCTGGGCTCGTGGACCCGCGACGCACTGACGCCGCGACCGCCCCGGATAGCGGGAATGAAATAGCTCGCTATGCAATTAGGCGAGCTTTCTTTGTCCTGGCTATCCACCGCCCCAGGGGTGCGCCGGACAACGGCACCATACGCTACAGTACTCATTGTCTTCTCGCCTCTGAATTCGGAGCACCAGCATGGCCAAGCAAATTCAAGAGATCTTCCTTGACGACCTCGACGGATCCGCCTTGTCGTCCGAGAACACAATCCGGTTCGGCCTCGACGGCTTTGCCTACGAGATCGACCTGTCGGATAAGAACGAGGAGAAGTTGCGCAAAGCCCTTGCCCCGTTCCTGGTCAAGGCGCGTCAGGTCCGCAAGGAGCGCGGTGGTAAGGTCCGTCGCGGAGTCGGCTCGGCACGCTCGGTCAGCCGCGACAAGTCCACCGAAATTCGCCAGTGGGCGAAGCAGGCGGGACTACCCGTGAGCGAGCGCGGACGTATCGCCGCGACCATCGTGGAGCAGTACGAGGCGGCTCACTGAGATTGCCGCTCCGGCAATCACCACGGCGATAATGACCGGCACCTCCTGAATTCGAAATGCGCCCGCCCATCGGCCTTTGGCCGCCGCGACGGCGGGTGCGCGGCGGGAGGATGGCGATCAGAGTCGGCCGGCTGCCTTTATGGCCGTACGGCCCGCCGGTCCAGGCGAGGGGACCGGTGGCGCGGCCGCCAGCCGACGTTGCCCAGACACTCCAGATTCGCTCCGAATGTCCGAGTGCCCCGACCGCTTGACCAAAGGCCCCTCAGGCGCGGGTCGACTCCCGCAGCACCAGGCTGCACGGCATCCGCCGTACCCCGCCCTGGTGCGGCACGCCGCCGATCACGTCCAGCAGGTGCGTGGCGGCCGCCCGCCCGATCTCACCGAGGTTCATGTCGACCGTGGTGAGCGGCGGCCGTGAGCCGAGCGCCATCGGCGCCCAGTTGTCGAAGCCCACGAGCGCCACGTCGTCGGGAATGCGCCGGCCACGATCCCTGAGCGTCTCGGCGACCCCCCTGGCGATCTGGTCGCTGCCGCAGAACACCGCGTCCACGTCCGGCTGGGTGCGGAGCAGGATGTCGGCGCCCTGCCGCCCCCACTCCTCCGACCACTCCCCGAACAGCGTCTCGCCCGCCGCCGTCGCCCCCGCCTCCGCCAGGGCGTCGGCGAACCCCGCCGCGCGCGTCCGCGCGGCCAGGAAGCGCTGCGGCCCGGTGATGTGGCCGATCCGCCGCCGCCCGGTGGCCAGCAGATGCCGTACGGCCAGGAGGCTCCCGCCCAGGTCGTCGGGGATCACCGAGAAGTCGGCAGGCTCGGTCGACTGGGTCATGGCGTAGACGACCGGGACGGGCAGGCCGGTGCCGATGCTCGGCCGGGGCTCGGTACGCCGGCCGGTGACGATGATGCCCTCCACCCGCCTGGCCAGGAGGCGCTCGACGTAGTGCTGCTCCCTGATCGGGTCGTCGCGCGTGTCGCACATGAACACCGAGATCTGACCGGCGCCCAGCGCGTCCTCGGCGCCGAGCATGACCGGGATGCTGAAGCGCCCGAAGCTGTCGCACGTCACCAGGCCGACGGTGAAGGTACGGCCGTGCAGCAGGCCCCGGGCGAGCGTGTTCGGCCGGAACTCCAGACGCTCGGCGGCGGCGATCACCCGCGCCCTGGTCTCCTCGCGCAGCCGGCCCTGGCCGTTGAGCGCCTTGGACGCCGTGCCGATCGACACTCCGGCGGCCGCGGCGACCTCACGGATGGTCACTGCGCGCTGGGAAAATTCAGACAACCGGTTTCCCTCCCTCGACATCCTGGTCACGGTCCAACTACCCAGAGGGTTGACCAGTGATGTGTAACACCTTACTGTTCGCCAAGGAAAGCCTATTCCCCATGTGCGAGGAGTTCGATGGACCAGGCCTGCGGCCCTGCCGTACCGACCGCAGCATCCAAGGCCGTGCAGCGGCCGCTGGGCATCCACGACGTCGTGATCACCGGTGGTCCGTTCGGGCGGTGGCAGAGCGTCAACCGCGCGGCGAGCATCCCGCTCGGGCTGGAGCAGATGGAAGAGGCGGGCAGCCTGCCCAACCTGCGGCTGGCCGGAGCCGGAGAAGCGGGCGAGGGCGAGTTCCGCGGCTACCGCTTCCAGGACTCCGACCTGTACAAGCAGCTCGAGGCCGTCGCCTGGGAACACGCCAGGCGCCCGTCTGCGGAGTATCCGCAGTTCGTGGAGCAGGCGGCCGAGGTGCTCAAGCGCGCCCAGCGGCCCGACGGCTACCTCAACTCCCACTACCAGGTCGTCAAGCCGGACAAGATCTACGCCGAGCTCGAGTACAGCCACGAGATGTACTGCGCGGGCCACCTGTTCCAAGCGGCCGTCGCCGCCACCCGCGCGGGCACCGGCAAGGAACTGCTGGAGGTCGCCCGGAAGTTCGCCGACCACCTGGCGGAGGTCTTCCTGCGCGGCGGCAACGACGGCATCGACGGGCACGCCGAGGTCGAAACGGCACTGGTGGAGCTCTACCGGGTCACCGGCGAGCGCTCCTACCTGGACCTGGCCGCGAAGCTGATCGACAACAGGGGCAAGGGGCTCATCCGCGACAGCGGGCTCGGCATCCTGTACGCCCAGGACCACCTGCCGGTCAGGGAGGCCGACACGGCGGTCGGCCACGCGGTGCGCCAGCTGTACCTGGAGGCGGGCATCGTCGACGTCTACCTGGAGACCGGCGACGAGTCGCTGCTGGAGTGCTCGATCCGGCGCTGGGAGGACCTGGTCGCCACCAAGACCCACCTGACCGGGGGCATGGGCAGCCGCCACTCCGACGAGGCGTTCGGCGACCGCTGGGAGCTGCCGCCGGACCGCGCCTACAACGAGAGCTGCGCGGCCATCGCCAGCATCCACTGGAACTGGCGGCTGCTCCTGGCCACCGGCCACGGCCGCTATGCCGACCTGATCGAGCGCACGCTCTACAACGCCTTCGCCGCCTCGACGTCGGCGGACGGCATCCGTTTCTTCTATGTCAACCCGCTCCAGCGCAGGGACGACCACGTCGAAGGAGCCTACGCCGGTCGGCGGCGCGAGTGGTTCGCCTGCGCCTGCTGCCCGCCGAACATCATGCGGCTCGTCTCCTCCCTCGGCGGCCACGTCGCGACGTCCGCCGAGAACACCCTGCTCGTCCACCAGTACATGCCGGGGACCATCACCGACGGCGAGCTCACGCTGGCCGTCGCCACCGACTACCCCTGGGACGGCCGCGTCACGTTCACCGTGGAGCGCGCGCCCGGCACCCCGTGGTCGCTGGCGCTGCGGGTGCCCGCGTGGAGCGCCTCCACCACGGTGACGGTCGACGGCGAGTCGGCGGCGGCCGTGCCCGACGAGCGCGGCTACGTCGTGCTGACCCGCGAGTGGCGGGCGGGCGACACCGTCGAGCTGGAGCTGGACATGGCGCCCCGGCTCGTCCACCCGCACCGCCGCGTCGACGCCGTCAGGGGATGCGTCGCCGTCGAGCGCGGACCGCTCGTCTACTGCTTCGAGCAGGCCGACCAGGCCGAAGGCGTGGACCTTCCGGACCTGGCGCTGCCCGCGGGCGCCGAACTGCGCGTCCTGGACAAGGACGACCTCGACGGCGTCGGGCGCACCGTCCTGATCGAGGCCGACGCCCAAGTCGTTTGCCAGCCGGTGGGCGGCCTGCCGTACACCACCACACCCCCCGGGGAGCTCTCGACCGGCTCCCGCGTGACCGCCACGGCGATCCCCTACTACCAGTGGGACAACCGCGACGGCCGCGGGATGCGGGTCTGGATCCCCCTCGCGTAAAGGAATCACCCCATGAATAGACGTGACCTCTTCAAGATCGGCGGTCTCGCGGCGCTCGGCGCGGCGGCGTCCGCGTGTGGGAGCGGCGGCGGCGGATCGGCCGGCGCCAAACAACTGCAGTTCATGTACTGGGGCTCCACCTTCGAGCAGAAGGCCGTGGAGAAGATGCTCAGGCAGTTCGAGCAGAAGAAGCCGGGCGTGAAGGTCAAGGCGCTGTTCACCCCCGACGAGTACGACGTCAAGCTCAACACCCTGGTGGCCAGCGGCCGGGTGCCGGACGTCGGCTACGTGCCGATGGCCATGTCCTTCCGCTTGGCCGAGCAGGGCAAGTTGGTCGACCTGTTCCCCTACTTGAAGAAGTATCCGCAGCTGGCCGGCTATCTGCCCGATGCCTACCTCTGGTACGGCCAGGACAAGTTGCACGGCGTGGCCACGGCCAACGAGGTCGAGCTGCTCTGGTACAGCAAGCAGGCCATCGCCGATGCCGGTATCGCTCCCCCACCGGCCGACGCCGCCTCCGCCTGGACGTGGGACCAGATGGTGCAAAACGCCTACAAACTCACCATCGACCAGAACGGCAAGCATCCCGACGAGTCGGGCTTCGACCCCAAACAGATCAAGCAGTTCGGCATCTCCAGCAGCATCACCTACGGCGCGGCCTGGTACGGCTTCCTGCGCGGCAACGGCGGCGACTTCGCCGACGAGGCCGGCAAGCGTTGCCTGCTCGACTCGCCCGAGGCGATCAAGGTGTTCCAGAACCTCCAGGACCTCATCTACAAGCACCGGGTCATGCCCGGCCCAGGCCAGCTCGCCGCCACCGGCGACGACGTGCCCGGCACGAACATCCTGCTCAAGACCAAGCGCGTGGCCATGGTGGTCGACGGCCACTGGTCACTGCTCGACATGAACGAGAGCAAGACCGACTTCGGCCTCGGTGTGCTGCCCAAATACGCGGAGCCGTTCACCGCCACCCAGGTGGCGGGCGCGTCGGCGGTGTTCGCCGGGACCAAGCATGTAGAGGAGGCCGTCGAGCTGTTCGCCTTCCACAACGACCCGCGCTACGTCGACCTGTACAAGCAGGGCCTGTGGATGCCGCAGGAGAAGAAGTACTACGAGGACCAGGCGTCCATCGACTCCTGGATCAAGAACGACCAGCACCCGCCGGAGTTCAGGACCGCGGTCGTCGACTTCGCGCGCGACCACGGCGTGCCTGTGTTCGGCAACCGGGTCAAGAACATGTCCGTGATCAGCAGCGACGTGCTCGCCCCCGCCCTGCAGGAGATCGAGTCCGGCAAGCGCCCGGCGGGTGAGATCCTCAAGGCGGTCGCGCCGAAGATCACCGGGATGCTGCAGGGCTGGCAGCACACGCAGGCGCTCTGATGCGCAGGTTCGAGACGCGGTGGGGCATCCTCATGGCGTTGCCGGCCATCCTCGGGTTCGCCATCTTCACCATCGGCCCGATGGTCGCCTCGTTCTTCTTCAGCCTGACCGACTGGCAGATCGGCGGCAGCCCGTCGTTCGTCGGCCTGGACAACTACAGCAGGATGGTCAACGACGAGCTGTTCTGGAAGTCGCTGAGCGCCACGACGTACTACACGCTCGGCGCGGTGCCGCTCACGCTGATCGTCAGCTTCGCGGTCGCCATGCTGCTCAACCAGAAGGCGCGCGGCCTGTCGCTCTGGCGGACGATCTTCTACCTGCCGACGCTGGTCCCGGCGATCGCCAACGTGGTGCTCTGGATCTGGATCTTCAATCCGGACTTCGGGCTGCTCAACTCGCTGCTGCGCCAGGCCGGGCTGCCGACCTCCCAGTGGGTCTACAGCGAGGAGATGGCGATCCCGTCGCTGATCATCATGAGCACCTGGGGCTTCGGCAACACCATGGTGATCTTCCTGGCCGGACTGCAGGGCGTGCCGCGCCACCTGTACGAGGCGGTGTCGATCGACGGGGGCGGCCCGTTGCGCCGCTTCTGGCATGTGACGCTGCCGATGATGACACCCACCATCTTCTACAACCTGGTGGTGGGCGTGGTCGGCACCTTCCAGGTGTTCAACCAGGCGTACGTGATGACCGAGGGCGGGCCCAACCACGCCACGCTCTTCTACGTCTACTACCTCTTCCGCAAGGCCTTCACCGAGAGCGAGATGGGCTACGCCAGCGCGCTCGCCTGGGTGCTTTTCATGATCATCATGGTGGTGACGTTCCTGATGTTCCGCAACGCCCGCCGCTGGGTCTACTACGAGATGGCAGGTGCCCGATGACCACGCTGGCGGCGCGGGAGAGGACCCGCGCGAAGGGCGTGGCGCCGACCCAGGGCCTGCGGCGGCCGCGCAGGTACGGCAGGGCGCTGCTGTACGTGGCGCTGGCCGCGGGCGCGATCCCGACGCTGCTGCCGTTCGTCTGGCTGGTGCGCAGCGCGCTGATGACCGACAGCCAGATGTTCGTCGCGCCGCCGGAGTGGATCCCGCGCCCGTTCCAGTGGTCGAACTTCGGCGAGGCACTCACCGCCCAGCCGTTCGGCCTCTACCTTCTCAACACGGTGATCATCGCGGTGATCTGCGTGCTCGGCACGGTGTTCACCTGCTCGGTGGCCGCCTTCAGCTTCTCCCGGCTGCGGTGGAAGGGGCGCAACATCGTCTTCGCGCTGCTGCTGACCGGCGTCATGCTGCCGTACGCGGTGACGATCATCCCGACGTTCGTCATGTGGCAGGAGCTGGGCGCGCTGAACACCTTCGTCCCGCTCACCGTGCCCGCCTGGTTCGCCGGGGCGGGCGGCGGGGTGTTCAACGTGTTCCTGCTGCGGCAGTTCTTCCTGACGATCCCCTTCGAGCTCGACGAGGCCGCCTACATCGACGGGGCCTCGCCGTGGCGGGTGTACTGGACGATCGTCATGCCGCTGTCCAAGCCGGCCATCATCGTGGTCACCATCTTCACCTTCATCGGCACCTGGAACGACTTCCTCGGCCCGCTGCTCTACCTGCAGGACGAGGAGAAGTACACGCTCTCGCTCGGGCTGGCCTCGTTCCAGAGCGTCTTCATCACGCAGTGGGGCTACCTGATGGCGGCCTCGGCGGCCGTCATCGTGCCCATCGTGGCCCTGTTCTTCTTCCTCCAGCGCTACTTCATCGAGGGAGTCACGCTCACCGGCATCAAGAACTGAGTTTTACGAACAGAAAGGTGTCAGATCATGAAGCGATTAACCGTCGCGCTCCTGCTGCTGAGCTCCTTGTTCGTCGGAGTGCAGCCCGCCCACGCCCTGTCGGCGGCCCAGGTCATCGACATGTTCGGCAGAACCGTCAACACCTACGGCGTCAAGCTGGTCGACTGGGAGGGGTACCTGGCCAACCCGTATATCCAGCTGACCGTTAAACCCCCGCAGGACGCCCAGTTCCCCGTCACGATCGACCTCAAGGCCGAGGGCACCTCCCGGCTGATGATGGACCTGCCCAGCCAGCTGACCGCGACGGGCGCCACCAAGACGCTGACGTTCGCGAACGCGTCGGAGCAGAAGACGTTCAAGCTGGAGATCGCCTCCAAGCGCGGCGCGGGCCAGGACGAGATGCACACGCTGCGGCTGGCGATCAGGGACGGCAGCGGCGCGACGTTCCAGCAGTCGATGCCGATCAGGGTCCAGCAGGACGAGAAGACCGCCCTGCAGCCGACGATCCCGATCAACTTCGACTACCGCTATGACACGGTCACCGGTTACTTCGCCAACCCGGCCTTCAGGACCGCCGCCGAGGAGGCTGTCAAGGACTGGTTCAGGTTCTTCGACGTGACGCCCTTCGACACGGTGGCGGCCGGGGCGGAGAACAACCACCTGCCGGGCAACGACTGGCAGAACGAGATCACGGTCACCAACAACGCCGCCTACAACGGCATGTACGTCTTCTTCCGGGGCATCCAGTCGCCCTACTCGACCGGCTACCCCGCCGCCAACGGCAAGTACTTCACCAGGAACGGCGCACAGGTTGCGGGCCCCCTCCACCGCTCCACCGCGATGATCTTCGAGTATGACGAGGCGAACAAGCAGCTGTTCACCTCCCTGGCCGACGAGGACTGGTACAAGACGGACATCGCCGGCTCGGTGCTCGACGTGGAGGGCCTGGTCATGCACGAGTACGGCCACGCCGTGGCCTTCCACAGCGACTGGGCCGGGATGCGCTCCTACGTGAGCGGCGGCGGCAACGACCCGGACGTCGTCGACTACATGGGCTACGCCGTGCCGCTCGACAGCAGCTACCACATCCCCGGCGACCAGCGTAACTGGGACCGGCTGAGCGGGCAGAGCGGCGGTTGGACGCACTACTTCCCGACCCGCAGGTGGATGCTCACCAAGCTCGCCCTGCTGGTGGCCGAGAACGCGGGCTGGAAGCTGAACCGCAACCTGACCCCGTTCCTCAAGCCCTCCATCACCACCACCTCCCTGCCGCAGGCCACGCCCGGCCAGAGCTACCAGCAGACGCTCGCCGCCAAGGGCGGGGTCCCGTTCTACGACTGGCAGGTGACCAGCGGCTCGTTGCCCGCCGGGCTCAGCCTCGACCGCTTCACCGGCGCGATCAGCGGCACGCCCACCACGGCCGGGACCTCGACCTTCACCGTGCAGCTGCGTGACTACGACAGCAGGAGCACGCCGGTGACCAAGTCGTTCCAGCTCCAGGTCGGCGGCGGCGGTCCCACGCCCGTCAACCTGGCCACGAGCGCGACGCCATCCGCGTCGTACACCTCGCCCTGGGAGAGCATCGCGGCGATCAATGACGGCATCGACCCGCCGAGCTCCAACGACACCGTCAACCGGCGCTGGGGCACCTGGCCCAACACCGGCGCGCAGTGGGCCGAGCTGACCTGGCCGGCCGCGCAGACGATCCGGTCGGCGGACGTGTACTTCTTCGACGACAACGACGGCGTGCGCCTGCCTGCCTCCTGGAAGCTCCAGTACTGGAACGGCACCGCGTACGTCGACATCCCGGGCACCTACCCGACCGCGCTCAACGCCTACAACCACGTGACGTTCACCGGTGTGAACACCACCAAGCTCAGGGTCGCGCTCCAGAGCGGCCAAGCCTCCGTCGGACTGCTGGACGTGAAGGCATTCGCTTGATGAGAAAGAACGCTTAGCGAAAAGAACGTTTGGTGAAAAGAACGTTGGTGAAAAGAACGCCGTTGTTACCGTCCTGGCCGGGCTCGTGGGCGCGCTCTCCATGCCCACCCCCGGCCTGGCGGCCCGCCGAGCGGCCCCGGCCCTGGACGTGTTCGACGCTGACACAAGCTTACGCTGCTGATCGTGGAGAACGCCGGCTGGAAGCTGAACAGGGAGCTGACCCCGTTCCTCAAGCCCTCGATCGAGACCGCCTCGGTCAAGGCCGACAAGGCGGGCGCCGCCTACGACCAGCGGCTCCAGGTCAGGGGGCGTGCCCTTCTACGACTGGCAGGTCACCGGCGGCGCGCTGCCCGAGGGGCTGACGCTCGACCGATTCACCGGCGCGATCACTGGCACGCCCGTGAAGGCGGGCACGTCGGCCTTCACCGTCCAGCTCAGGGACTAATACGAAAAGCTGAGCACGCCGGTAACCCGTAGTACTCGCTCACCGTCAACACCTGAGAAGCGCCATCAGCGCCCGTGGAGGGCGGCGGCGCCGGTGGCCGCCGCCCTCCACGGTCCTACAGCCCGTAGCGGCTCCTCAAGTGCCGCCACCAGTCGCGGAACATCCACGGTCGATCTCGATGATCGAAGTGGCGCTGCCGCTTTCATCTGAATGGTGGAGCGGAGACTCGGTCTTTCAGGGTCGGGAGGAAGCGACATCCCTCTTTCGAAAACAGCATGGAAAGGCTCGATCACGTTCGGTAATATGTGCGGTGGGTGAGGACGGGGTGACAGGAGGTGCGCGATGGCGATCCGCCGCTCCACCACCAAACGCCACGGCCTGCCCACGATCGTGCAACTGCGGCTCACACCCGCCCCGGCTCAGGCCGACGCGCTGGCCGCGGCAGTGCAAGTGTGCAATCAGGCGGCCACCGTCGTCTCCCGCCTGGCCTGGCACCACCGCACGTTCGCGGTGGTGGAGCTGCATCGGCTGGCCTACTACGAGGTGCGGGCGCAACTGGCCGGGCTGGGGGCGCAGGCGGCCGTACGCTCGATCGCCCGAGTCGCTGGCGCCTACGCCAACCGGCGCGCCACCAAGAAACGCGCCCACATCTTCCGCCCACACGGCGCCGTCCCCTACGACGCCCGGCTGATGAGCTTCAACCGGGACGCCCGGACCGTGTCGCTGTGGACCCCCACCGGCCGCGTCACCATCCCCTACACCGGCCGCCCAGAAGACCTCAAAGCCATCGACACGCTGCCGCTCGGCGAGGCAGACCTGATCTACCGGCGCGGCGTGTGGCTGCTGCAGGTCGCCCTCACCCTGCCCCAACCGGCGGTGCGCGAGCCGGTCGGCGGCTTCGTCGGAGTGGATCAGGGGGTGGCGAACCTGGCGGTCACCTCCGATCGGGTGGTGCTGCCCGGCCCGGCCCTGCCGGGGCCGATCGGCGGCAACGGCCACGTCCGCACCCTGCGGGAGCGGCGGCATCGCCAACGCCGTCGGTTGCAGAAGAAGGGCACGTCGGCGGCGCGGCGGGTGCTGCGCCGTCTGTCCGGTCGTGAGCACCGGATGATGACCGACCTCAACCACCAAATCAGTAAGTTTGTGGTGCGTGAAGCCGAACGCACCGGCCGCGGTGTCGCCCTGGAGGATCTTCAGGGCATCCGCGATCGGGTAAGGGCTCATCGGTTCCAGCGGCGCACCCTGCACGGCTGGGCGTTCGCCCAGCAGATCGCCTTCACCCGCTACAAGGCCGCCCGCGCCGGAGTCGCCTTCCTGCTGGTCGACCCCGCGTATACGTCGCAGGCCTGTCCGGACTGCGGGCATATCAGCAGGGCGAACAGGCCGGCGCGGGGCCGGTTCGTCTGCACCAGGTGTGGCCTCGCTGGGCACGCCGACCACATCGCAGCCCGCAACATCGCCACACGCGGCAGCGCGGGCTGGGCTGCTGTCAACCAGCCACACGCTACCGGCCTCCCTTCACCCAGACGGGACCGCGAGAGCAAACCACCAGCTTCAACCGGCGGTAGTTGACCAGGAAGCAGCACACCCCCGTGGGAGTCCAGTTGTAGAAGTCATCCAGATCGAACGAATGGCCCATCTCGTGCAGCAGGATGTGCATGTTGTCGGTGTTGAGGTTGCCCATGTAGTACTCACTGCCGACGCGCTGGCCCGAGTCGCTGGCCGCGCCGCTGCCGAAGCCGGCCGTCAGCCACAGCGACATACCGTGGAGATGGGACGCGCCGCCGGGGCAGTTCGGGCTTTGAGGGGCACAGTGGCGTACTGGCAGGGGTCGACCGGCCATCACGTCCATCCACTTCTGGAGAAGAAGCAGTTTCATTGCACCTCCAGTGCTGGTGAGAGGGTCACGCCTGCGTGGTCCACTCCAGGACGCCGGTCGAGAAGCCGATCTTCGAGGTGACGCTCAGCCGGAGCCTGGTCGTCGAGACCGCCGTGAACGTCGTGGTGTTGAAGGTGTTGGCCGCCGTTCCGCAGGCCGACTGTCCGGGCACGTCCACGTACGCGCTGCCGTTCCAGTACTGGACCTTGCACGAGGCGGGCAGGTCGATGCCCTGGTCATCGTCGAACCAGTAGACGCCGACCCGGTTGACGGTCTGCGCGGACGGCCACTGGTACTCCAGCCACTCGGTGCCCTGGTGGCTCCAGTTGCCGTAGGCGCCGTGGCTGTGGTCGGCCGAGTTGGCCGGGGTGAAGCCGTCGTTGACCGCGCCGAGGGTCTCCCACGGCGAGACGTAGGAGGTGGAGGCCGTCGCGCTGAGCGCCAGGTTGTTCGGGTTGGCGGGACCCGTCGTCTGCACGACCTTCTGCATGGTGCCGTCGGCGTTCCAATAGAGCTTGTCGAGCGTCACCGAGCGTCGGAAGTCGCCGCCTCCCGGGCTGCCCGCGTTGTGGTAGACCATGTACCACTGGCCCTTGAACTCGATGATCGCCGGGTGGTTGGTCGTCGAGGAGACCTGGTCGAGCACCACTCCCCTATGCGTCCACGGTCCCAGCGGATTGCTCGCGGTGGCGTAGCGGATGCACGCGTAACCGGGCGCGGAACAGGCCGAGTCGTTGGCGGAGTAGGCGAGGTAGTAGGTGCCGTTGCGCTTGAACATCCAGGGGGCCTCCCAGAAGTTCGACACGCCGCTCGGGGTGACCACGCCGCCGTCGAGGTTGATCATGTCGGGCTTGAGCTTGGCGGCGCGCAGGCCGTAGTAGGAGCCCCAGTAGATGTAGGCCTGGCCGTCGTCGTCGGTGAAGACGGTCGGGTCGATGTTGAGCGGCGAGGAGCCCGGGGTGCTGTCGCTGATCAGCGGGCCGCCCTTGGCGTCGTGGAAGGGGCCGAGCGGGCTGTCGCCGACCGCCACGCCGATGTCCATCCAGCCGGCGCCGTTGCCGTTGACGGGGGCGTACCAGTAGTACTTGCCGTTGCGCGGCTCGACCTCGCCCGCCCACGCGTCGGCGCCCGCCCACGGGAAATCTGAGAGGTTCAGCTTCGCGCCCTGGTCCGTCCAGGTCGTCGCGTCGCCGGAAGTGAAGACGTGCCAGTCCCGCATGACGAAGTTCGTGCCGCCGGCGGGCGCCTCGTCGTGGCCCGTGTAGAGGTACATCGTGTCGCCGACCACCAGCGCGGCCGGATCGGCGGTATAGATGGAGGTGGTGATCGGCGCGGCGGCGGGCGCCGGGACCGCGGTGACGACGACCAACCCGGCGGCGGCCGCGGCCAGGGTCATGGTTTTCAGACGTCTCATGTCAGGGCACTCCTCGTCTAAGCTAGCGATTGCTTGGTTAGCGCTAACATTTTGGACCCCGAATCTGTGCGGTAGGCGGGGCGTCGTCGAGTGTTAGCGATACCACCAAGGTCGTCAAGACCCAATGTTTACCGGGATGGTCTTGCGGCTAATCGATAGGTTGCTATCGTTTCTTGTCAGGGTATTTCGTGACGACCGGTCATCCTGGGGGATATATGAGCGACATCTCAACGCTGCCTCTGTACATGCGGCGGACAGAGTTCAGTCCCGCCGCCGAGCTGGCGGAGGTGCGGGAGAAGGAAGGGATCACCCGCGTCACCACCTCGTTCGGCATCGACGCCTGGCTGGTGACCCGCTACGCCGACACGCGTGCGGTGCTGGGCGACGCCGAGCGGTTCAGCAACGCCCGCCAGACCATCTTCCAGCCGCCGGGCGCGACGGAGGAGGAGCTCAAGGTGCTCCGCGCCGGCAACCTGCTCTCCTTCGACCCGCCCGAGCACAGCCGGCTGCGCCGGTTCCTGACGCCGGAGTTCACCATCCGCCGGATGAAGCGGCTGGAACCGCGGATCAAGGACATCGTCGAGGAGCACCTCGACGCCATGGAGCGCGCGGGCTCACCTGTCGACCTGGTGTCGTCGTTCGCGCTGCCGATCCCGTCGCTGGTGATCTGCGAGCTGCTGGGCGTGCCGTACGCCGACCGCGCGGACTTCCAGCGCAGGACCGGCCGGCTGCTCGACGTGTCGCTGCCCATGGACGAGCGCCTCAAGCTGCAGCAGGAGTCGCGCGCGTACATGACCGAGCTGGTCGAGGGCATCCAGGCCGACCCCGGCGAGGAACTGCTGGGCATGCTCGTACGTGAGCACGGCGACGACCTGACCACGAACGAGCTGATCGGCATCGGCAACCTCCTGCTGATCGCCGGGCACGAGACCACCTCCAACATGCTCGGCCTGGGCACGCTGGCCCTGCTCCGGCAGCCGGACCAGCTGGACCTGCTCAAGAAGGAGCCCGAGCGGATCGAGGCCACCGTTGAGGAGCTGATGCGCTGGCTCAGCATTCTCCATGCCAGCATCGGCAGGGTGTGCACCACGGAGACCGAGGTGGCCGGTCAGAAGATCCAGCCCGGCGACCTGGTGATGTGCTCGCTGCCCCTCGCCAACCGCGACCCCGCCTTCATGGACGAGGCCGACGAGCTGGACATCACCCGCGGCGCGCCCGGCCACCTCGCCTTCGGCCACGGCGTGCACCACTGCCTGGGCGCGCCGCTGGCCCGGATGGAGATGCGGATCGCCTTCCAGGCCCTCTTCCAGCGCTTCCCCGGACTGCGCACCGTCGCGCCGATCGCGGACTTCCGCTCCTTCCATGTCGTGTACGGGCTGGCCTCGCTCGAGGTGGCCTGGTAACGCTGCCATGGAGTGACGGCGTGGATGCTGCTAGCGTTCGGCATGTGCCAGAGCAGCGACGTCGTGCGGACGCACTGCGTAACTCCGACAGGATCGTCAGGGCGGCGATCACCGCCCTGCACGAGTCGGGCACGGCCGTCCCGCTGGAGGAGATCGCCCGCCGCGCCGGAGTCGGCATCGCCACCGTCTACCGGCGCTTCGGCGACCGCGACGGCGTGATCCTGGCCTGCTTCGAGACCTACTTCGCCGAGGAGATCGAGCCGGTCCTCCAGGCCGCCCGCGTGGCCGCCGACCCCAGGCAGGGGCTGGCCGACGCGCTGACGGCCGTGGTCGACACGCTGTCCGGCCACCGGGCGCTCCTGTCGGCCGCGAAGGAGGCCGGGGCGTTCACGATCGGCATCGCCGAGCGGTTCATGGGACCGCTCGGCGACGTGCTGACCGCCGCGCGGGAGCGCGGGCTGGTCCGTGACGACCTGCTGGTCCGCGACCTGGCGGCGATCGTGGTGATGGCGCTGGCGACGACCGTCCACCACGGGGCCGACTCCGTCCGCCACGGGACCGACGCCGATGACGGCGCCGACCGGCGGCGCTACCTGGCGCTCCTCCTCGACGGCACCCGCCCGTCGGCCGTCCCGCTCCCCAGGCCGTCCGCCGTCGGCCTCTTCGCTCGCGAGTCGACGGACCACTGCCCCGCCAAGGGCGCCACACGCCACCACCACCGCTGACCCGAGAGCCTGGCTCTGCGGGTCAGCGCTCGCGCGGACGTTCAGCGTGGGACCCGCCGTCCGGTCAGACGCTCGCGCGGACGGTCACGTGCTCGCGCGAACCGTCAGGCGAGGCACCAGCAGGGTCGCGGGTGGCACCGCACGGCCCGCTAGCTTGTCCATCAGCAGCCCGACGGCCTCCCTGCCGACCTCCTCGGCCGGGATCAGCACCGAGGTCAGCCGGGCGGGCTCGGCCACGTCGTCCGGGCAGATCGCCATCACCGCGAGGTCCTGCGGCACCTTGCGGCCCAGCTGCCGCAGCGAGCTCAGCACATGGTTGACGGCTGCCTCGTTGTGCACGACCAGTCCCGACAGACCGGGCCGGGCCGCCAGCAGCCCGCTCACGGTGGCGTGGACCTCCTCGAAGCTCTCCTCGCACGGCAGGGCCGTACCGTCGAGCCCGTGCTCGGCCAGGGCGGCGGTGAAGCCTTCGAGCGTACGGCGGGCGAAGCCGGTTCCCCGCTCGTAGACCACCGCCGGCGCCCCGAGCAGGACCACCTCGTGGTGCCCGCGCTCGGCCAGGTGCGCCACGCACAGCGCCCCGGCGGCGGCGAAGTCGAGGTCGACGCAGGTCACCCCGGCGGCGTCGGCGGGGAAGCCGATCAGCACGCTGGGCTCGGCGAGCCGACGCAGCAGCGGGACCCTGGGGTCGTCGAGCTCGACGTCCATCAGCACCAGGCCGTCGACCAGCGCGCTGGCCGCGGCCCGGCGCAGCCCGTCGAGGCCCTCGTCGGCCGTCATGAGCAGCACGTCGTGGTCGAAGTGGCGCGCCGCGGTCACCACCGAGGTGGCGAAGCGCATCAGCACGGGCACGTGCATGCCGGCCCGCAGGGGCAGCACCAGCGCGATCACGTTGGCCCGCTTGCTGGCCAGCGCCCTGGCGCCGGCGTTGGGGTGGTAGCCGAGAGTCCGCACGCTGTCGAGCACCCGCCGCCGGGTGTCGGCCGAGATCGCCCGCTTGCCGCTGAGCACATAGGAGACCGTGCTCACCGCCACACCCGCGTGCCGCGCCACCTCGACAATGGTGACCGCCCGGCCGGTCGCGTGCCCGTCCTCAGCGCGCGCCTCCTCACCGCGCGCCTCCTCACCGTGCGCGTCCGCCGCTCCCCCGTCCGATGGGCGGCCGTCCGGCAGGTCGCGGTCCGGCGCGTGGCCGTCTACCAGGTGGCCGTCCGTTATGTGGTGTTCCGTCATGTGGTGGTCCGTCCGGTGTCGGCGTGGTCTCGGTCCATGCGGCCTCGCCCAGTTCGTCCTCGGTCGGCGCGTACGGCGCCGGGCGATCGGGGGGCGGCCCGACCCGTGCCGGTCAGTTCCAGCCTGCCCAGCGTGATGCCCACGTTCTCGAACACGACATAAAGATCGTGCACCCCCGAGGCTTCCGCAAGCTCGCCCGAGGACGCCGCCGGAGCGTAACGCCCGGCCGGCGGCACGGGGATGGCGCCCAGTGTGGGGCCGTGCAGGAGGTCGTCCAGCCGGAGCGTGACGACCCCGCCCTCGGTGCTCGCCGCCTCGATCAGGCACGACGCGGCCCCGGTGAGCTCGACGTCGCGGAACAGGATCCACGCCCCCTCGGCCTCGGAGCGCACCGCGTCGCCCGAGACCTTGGCCGCGTCGACGAAGGCGACCGCGTCGTAGGCGTCGTGGTCCGCCGCGGCCATCCCGCCCCGCCGGGGCGGGATGGTCTCGCCCTCGACGTGGAAGGCCGCGCTCAGCCGCAGGTCGGTCGCGCTGCGGCCGACCATGAGCTGGTGCGGCGCGTCCTCGACGGCGAAGGCGCCGCGCGTCACGTCCCAGAAGGCCAGGTCCCGTACGGGGAAGGTGAGCGTGACGGCCCGGCTCTCACCGGGCGCCAGCCGTACCCGCTCGAAGCCCCGCAACCGGCGCAGCGGCTGCTTGGCCCGGGAACGCCGCTGGTGGGTGTAGAACTGCACGACCTCGGTTCCGACCCGCGAGCCGGTGTTGGTGACCGTGACCGTGGCGGCGATGATCTCCCCGTCGACCGCGACGGCGAGGCCGGAGTAGTCGAACACGGTGTAGCTGAGGCCGTGGCCGAAGGGGTAGAGGGGAGTGCCCCGGTAATAGAGATAGGTGGCGTCCGTGGCGATGATGTCGTAGTCGAGCAGGTCGGGCAGCTCGCTGGCCGAGCGGTACCAGGTCTGGGTGAGCCGCCCCTGCGGGTCGGCGTCGCCGAACAGCACGTCGGCCAGCGCGTGGCCGTACTCCTGGCCGCCGTGCGAGGACCACAGCACCGCGGGCATGTCCGGGTCCGACCAGGTGACGGGGTAGCCGCTGGTGATCACCATGACCGTGCGCGGGTTGGCCGCCCGTACCGCCCGGACGACCGCGTCCTGGGCGGGGGCCAGGTCCAGGTCCGTGCGGTCCTCGGTCTCGCGGCCGTTGACCAGCGGATGGTCGCCCACGACCACGACCGCCACGTCCGCGGTGGCCGCCAGCGCGGCCGCCGCCGCGGCGCCGCTCTCGACGACCTCCACCGTCAGCCACGTGGCGGCGTCGGCGTCGTCCACCAGCCGGAAGACCCCGTCGGAGGACAGGCCGATGTAGCGGCCCGTGGAGATGTGGCGCAGGACGACGGCGCCGCGGGTGCGCTGTTCCAGCCGGAAGGTCTGGCGCACCTCCCAGCCGTTCGGGCCGGGCTGGTCGTTGACCAGGACGCCGTCGTCGTCCACGGACAGGAAGCGGCCGGTGGCGACCGCGCGGAAGGCGATGGCCCCGCCGCCCCAGTCGAACAGGTCGAAGCGGTCCCCCGGCGTCCCGATGCCCAGGGGTCCGCCGTCGAGCCCGGCCACCACCGGGCCCGCGTCGGCGGTCAGCGTGACGCGGTCGACGGCCTCGCAGAAGACGGTCTCGCAGCGTTCGGCCAGACCGGCGCGGGCGGTCACCTCGTACGGCAGCGTGCCGCTGTACCAGTCCTCCAGCAGGGTGTCGCCGAGCTGGCCGAGCACCGCGATGCGGCGGCAGGCGGCCGGCGCCAGGGGCAGCAGGCCGTCGTTCTTCAGTAGCACGATCGAGCGGGCGGCCGCCTCGCGGGCCAGCGCCTGGTGCTCGGGGCAGTTGACGACCGCCTCGGTGATGTCGTCGTACGGCGTGGCGGGGTCGAACTCGCCGAGCCGGAAGCGGATCGACAGCGTGTGGCGTACGGCGGTGTCGAGGTCGGCCTCGGTCAGCAGGCCGCGTTCCAGCGCCTCGCGCAGGTGGCCGAGGGTGGCCTCGGCCCGGTCGTCGTCCTGGGTGAAGCTGTCGAGCCCGGCCCGTACGGCGTGCGCGTACGCCTCGGCCGGGTCGTCGTAGTAGCCCTGCAGCCCGGTGAGGTTGCCGGGGGCGTAGGCGTCGCTGACCACGAGCAGGTCGTCCGGCGCCCAGGCCCGCAGCACCTGCCCGATCAGCGGGCTGAGGTGCGCCGGGCGGCCGTTGACCAGGTTGTAGGAGGGCATGACCGCGACGGCGGCGCCGCTCTCCAGGGCGGGCCGGTAGGCGGGCAGCTCGTACTCGTGCAGGACCCGCGGCGGCAGGTTGCTGGAGGTGACGCAGCGGTAGGTCTCGTTGTTGTAGCCGAGGAAGTGCTTGAGGGTAGGCGCCGTCCGCATTACGGGAGCGCTCCCACGAAGCCCGCGCGCGTAGGCCGTGGCCATGACGCCGGTCAGCAACGGATCTTCGGAGTAGCCCTCCTCGTTGCGGCCCCAGCGCGGATCGCGCAGCAGGTTGACCACGGGGGCCCACACGTTGCGGCCGGCGCCGGACGGGTCCTTGTGGTGGAAGGCCAGGACCTCCTCGCCCGCCGCCTCCCCCACCCTGCGGACCAGCTCCGGGTCCCAGGTCGAGGCCAGGCCCACGGCCTGCGGGAACACCGTCGCCGGACCCAGCCAGGCCAGGCCGTGCAGGGCCTCGGTGCCGGTACGGAAGGCGCCCACGCCGAGCCGCTCGACCGGCGCCTGGTACTGGTGCAGCAGCGCGAGCTTCTCGGTCACGGTCAGCCGGGCCTGCAGATCGGCGATCCGCTCGGCGAGGGGGAGGTCCGGGTCGCGGAACGGTTCGTTCATGGGGCCACCTTCTGAAAGCGTCGAAACGCTTCGACTAGCGGGGGGAGCGCGCTTCGGGTCTCTGTCGAAGCGCTTCGATAGCCGGTCCAGAAAAACCCCGCCCGTTACACGAGTGTTTCGAACGGAGTTCTTCTGAAGGGTGCACGCGTGCGCGAGCGGGGTCAAGAGATTCGCGGCAATCTTCCTGAATCGATGGAGTCGAGCACCCGGGCGGCTCCGCCGAGCGCGGCCGCGTCGTAGCCGAGGGACGAGATCACCACCTGGCAGCCGCCGGCCTCCGGCGCGATGGTGCGCTCGCGTACCTCGGCCTCCACGGCGGGCAGCAGCCAGGGCGCCAGCGGCACGTAGTAGCCCCCGAGGATCACCACCTGAGGGTTGAGCAGGTTGGCCAGGATGGCCACCCCGCGACCGAGGTCGCGGCCCACGCCGCGGAGCAGGCCCAGGGTATGGGCGTCGCCCGCGCGGGCTCGCCGGACGACCTCCTCGATCTCCAGCTCCACCTCGACCGGCGAGGGCGAGAGGTGCTCCAGGACCGCGCCGATGCCGGCCACCGCTTCCAGGCAGCCGGTCCGGCCGCACCGGCACTCCGGCCCCAGCGGGTCGATCTGGATGTGGCCGATCTCGCCGCTGTAGCCGCGCCCGCCCCGGCGCAGCCGCCCGTCCAGGATCACGCCGGCGCCCACACCCATCTCGCCGGTGAGGTAGACCAGGTCGGTGACCGCCCCATGGGGGCCGAACCGGTGCTCGGCCAGGGCGCCGAGGTTGGCGTCGTTGTCGGCCTGGATGGGGAAGCCGGGATCGCGCAGCGCCTTGGCGAGGTCGCCGCTGACATCGGTGTCGAGCCAGCCCAGGTTGGGCGCGACCCGCACGACGCCCTGCTCGTCGACCAGGCCCGGCACGGCCACGGTCAGGCCGAGGATCTGCTTGTCCTCCTTGGCCATGCGGTTGACCACCCGCCTGACGATCGCGGCGACGGCGGCCACCGAGCCGGGGAAGGCGCGCCGCCAGGACAGCAGCCGCTCCCCCGCCAGGTCGACGGCGACGGCCGTCACGTAGTCGACGTTGATCTCCAGCCCGATCGCCGCGTACGGCGAGCCGTCCAGCACCAGCATCGTGGCCGGCCTCCCCACCCGGTTCTCGGTCAGGCCGGTCTCGCGGACGAGCCGCCTGTCGATCAGGTCGGCGACCAGACTCGACACGGTCGCCTTGTTCAGGCCCGTGGAGGCCGCGATGTCGGCCCGCGAGCACGGCGCGTGCTCGCGGACGAAACGCAGCACGACGGCCAGGTTGGTGGCCCGCACGTCGGCGAAGTCGGCCGGCTGCGGGTCGGTCGATGAGGTGATCAAAGTCTGTCCCGTCCGTCAGGCCGTCGCGGGCGATCATGCCGCGGTACCAGTGTGCGCTGTCCCCCAGTGTCCCCGTGCCGTCGCCGAGAGCCGCGCGGACCCCCGGGAACGGCGGGGAGGGAGCCGTCAGCGAATCTCATCTCACTCCCGACATCAATCTGTGACCGGTGGCACACCTTGTGGTCAGCGTCGCCTCGGGTTTAGTTTGTTTGGTCATTAGACGAACTAATTCTAGCTCGTAGACCTCCCGTTCGGACACCCCTTACCCTGCTCCGACCAACGAAGGGAGCCGTCGTGACACCGTCGATGACTCGCCGTGGATTTCTCGGCCTGGCCGGTCTGACCACCCTCGCCGCCTGCTCCGCCCCGACCGGGACGCGGCCCGGCTCGAGCGGCGCGACCGCGGCCGCCGCGGACAAGCTCGCCCAGCTCACGCCTGCGTACGTCGAGTTCGCCGGCGTCAAGCCCGACCTGGCCGGCACGGTCTCCAACCTGCCGGGCGTGCCGGGCATCGCCGGTGGCTTCACCACCTACCCGGCCACCCCCACCGCGGCGCTCACCCAGAAGGCGGGCAAGGGCGGCACCTACAAGGCGATGACCCCGCTGTGGGGCCCACCGCCGCCCGGACTGCCGGGCAACACCTACTTCCAGGCGGTCAACGCCGACATCGGCGCGACGGTCGAGTTCCAGATCGCCGACGGCACCACCTACGCCGACAAGGCGATCGCCCGGCTGGCCTCCGGCGACCTGCCCGACATCTTCGCCCTCCCGAGCTGGGAGATCGACAAGATGGCGGACTTCAACACCGCCGTGGACAAGGCGTTCGAGGACCTCACGCCGTACCTCCAGGGCGACAAGGTGAAGCCGTACCCGCTGCTGGCCAACCTGCCGACCCCCGCGTGGGAGTGGTCGGTGTGGAACGGCAAGCTGATGGCGATCCCCTACCCCACCGAGCCCTTCCCGTACGGCCTGCTCTACCGCAAGGACCTGTTCGACAAGAACGGCTGGAACCAGAACCCCAAGACCGCTGACGAGCTCTACCAGCTCGGCAAGACGATCACCGACGCGAAGGCCAAGCGCTGGGCGTTCGGCGACATCCACGAGATGGCCTGGCCCATCTTCGGCGTCCCGCAGGAATGGCGGTACGCGGGCGGCAAGCTGACGCACAAGTACGAGACGCCGGAGTTCGAGGAAATGCTGGCGTGGATGCGCAAGCTCTTCGCCGAGGGGCTGATCCATCCGAGCGTCGCCGGCAGCAAGGGCGCCAACGAGAAGGACCTGATCGGCGCGGGCCAGATCACCATCTACCGGGACGGCATCGGTGCCTGGAAGGAGCTGCTCCAGCAGCACACCGGCAAGAACCCCGACTTCGCGCTGGGCGTCTTCCCGCTGTTCGCGCATGACGGCGGCACGCCGATCATGTATCACAACAACGCGGCGGGCATGTTCACCTTCATCAAGAAGGGGCTGCCGAAGGAGAAGATGGAGGAGATCCTGTCCATCCTCAACTGGTGCGCCGCACCGTACGGGACCAAGGAGTACGAGCTCTCCAACTTCGGGATCAAGGGCAAGCACTTCACCCTCGATGCCAAGGGCATCCCGCAGAGCACCGACCTGGGCCGCAAGGAGGTCGCCTACACCTACGGCTTCCTGGGCGGCCGTCCCCTCTACGTGGACTGGCCCTTCCCCGAAGCGGCCAAGGCCAACATCGACTGGCAGAACGCCTCCTTCAAGTACATCGAGAAGACGCCGTTCGACGGGATCAGGATCCAGCGGCCGTCGAAGTACGCGGGCCTGCAGGTGCCCACCGAGGACAAGTTCACCGACATCATGCGCGGGCGCCGCCCGGTCAGCGACGCCAAGCAGATCGCGGCGGAGTGGCGGCGCGACGGCGGCGACGAGGCGCGCGCGTTCTACATGAAAGTCCTTCGGGACAATGGCCGCGCCTGACCACATCGCGGTCGAGCGGGCCACGGACGCCGGGCCGGCGGGAGACCTGCCCTCTCCCGCCGGCTCGGGCATCACCCGGACACGGGTCCGGATCAAGCAGGGCTCGCTGCGGGCCCGGTTCCGGCGCGACTGGCAGCTGCTGCTGATGACCGTGCCGGCGATCGGGCTGCTGCTCCTGTTCCACTACGTGCCGCTGCTCGGCAACGTGATCGCCTTCCAGGACTACTCCCCCTACGTCGGCGTCAAGGACAGCCCGTGGGTCGGGATGTCGAACTTCCAGTGGCTGATGTTCGACCAGAGCTTCTGGGACGCGACGCTCAACACGCTGTCGATCACCACGTTCCAGCTGATCTTCTACTTCCCGCTGCCGATCCTGCTGGCCATCCTGCTCGACAGCGTCGTACGGCCGCGCCTGCGGCTGTTCATCCAGGGCATCGTGTACATGCCGCACTTCTTCTCCTGGGTCCTGGTCGTCACCCTGTTCCAGCAGATGTTCGGCGGCGCGGGACTGCTCGCGCAGATCCTGCGCGACCACGGCTTCGCGGGCGTGGACATCATGACGAATCCGGACACTTTCATTCTGCTGGTCACCGCGGAGACGGTCTGGAAGGACGCCGGCTGGGGGACGATCATCTTCCTCGCGGCGCTGGCCGCCATCAACCCCCACCTCTACGAGGCCGCCGCCGTGGACGGCGCCTCCCGCTGGCGGCGGCTGTGGCACATCACGCTGCCCGGCCTGCGCCCGGTGTTCGTGCTGCTGCTGATCCTGCGGCTGGGCGACGCGCTCAACGTCGGCTTCGAGCAGTTCTTCCTGCAGCGCGACGCCGTCGGCCGCGACGCCGCCGAGGTGCTCGACACGTTCATGTACTGGCGCACGCTGCTGACCGGCGAGTGGAGCTACGGCGCGGCGGCGGGCCTGGTCAAGGGCGTGGCCGGGCTGATCCTCATCCTCATAGCCAACAAGGTCGCCCATCGTTTCGGCGAGCAGGGAATCTACAAACGATCATGACTATGCCTGTCTGGGCCGAGCGGCCCACCCGGTTCGGCGCGAGCGTCAAGGGGCTGGTGCTGGCCCTCATCGTGGCCGCCGTGCTGTTCCCGATCTACATGGTCGTGCTGACCAGCCTGTCCACGCAGGAGGCGGTGTCGAAGGCGGGTGGCCTGGTCACCGTGCCGGGCGAGCTGTCCTTCGCCGCCTACGAGCAGTTGTTCGCGGGCGGGGTGGTGACCCGGTCGATCGGGGTGAGCCTCGGGGTGACCGTCGTCGGGACCCTGCTCAGCCTCACGGTCACCGTCCTGGCGGCCTACGGGCTGTCGCGGCCCGGCTCGCTGCTGCACCGGCCGATGCTGTTCCTCGTGCTGCTGACCTTCCTGTTCGGGCCGGGCATGATCCCGAGCTACCTGCTGGTCAGCTCGCTGGGGCTGATCGACTCGTACTGGGCACTGATCCTGCCGACCGCCGTCACCGCCTTCAACCTGGTCGTCATGCGGGCCTTCTTCATGAACATCCCGGAGGAGGTCACCGACAGCGCGCGGATCGACGGGGCGAGCGAGTTCCGCATCCTGTGGCGGATCGTGCTGCCCATGTCCAAGGGCGTCACGGCGGTGATCGGGCTGTTCTACGCGGTCGGCTACTGGAACGCCTTCTTCAACGCCACCCTCTACCTCAACGACAGCACCAAGTGGCCGCTGCAGGTGGTCCTGCGGCAGTTCGTGCTTCAGGGGCAGTCGATGTTCGTCGGGCAGACGGGCGACACCGCGGTCGGCGGGCACGCGCTGCCGCCGAGCCTGGCGATCCAGATGGCCATCGTGACGCTGGCGCTGATCCCGGTGCTGGTGATCTACCCGTTCGTGCAGAAGCACTTCACGAAGGGCGTCATCATCGGCGCCGTCAAGGGCTGACGAAGGCCGCCAAGGGCTGACCGAGGGAGGGGCCTCTCCCTCGGTCGGCCCTCCTGTCGTCAGGCGGGGGTGCAGGTGACCGTGGCGGGCGGGTCGTTGCTGCTCGTCCAGTTGCCGGTGAAGCCGAACGTGGTGCTCGCGCCCGGATCCAGCGCGCCGTTGTAGCTGACGTTGGTGACCTTGACGGCGGCGCCGGTCTGGGTGTGGGCGCCGTTCCAGAGCTGGGTGATGGTCTGGCCGTTGGGGAAGCTCCAGCCGACCGTCCACCCGGTGATGGCGACGGTGCCGGAGTTCTTCACCGTCACCCCGGCCTGGAAGCCGCCCTGCCACTGGCCGGTGGACGCGTAGGTCGCCGCGCACGACTTGCCCGGAACCGGCGTCGGCGTGGGCGTCGGGGTGGGCGTGGGAGTCGGGGTCGGGGTGGGCGTCGGCGTCGGAGTCGGGGTGGGGGTCGGGTTGGGGCCGGTACGGTCGCCGTAGATGATGCCGCGGCCGTTGGTGCCGAGATAGACGCGGCCGTACACGCGGGGGTCACCGGTGAGCGCCTCGCCCATGTTGGCGTACTGGTGCCGGTCGTCGTTGATCCGCACCCACGAGGCGCCCGCGTCGTCGGAGCGGAACAACCCGTGCACGCCGTCGATCTGGCCGACCAGGTAGATCGCCATGTACGAGCCACCGGGCGCCGCCTTGCCGAAGCCGACGTTCTCGGCCGCGGTGACGTTGGCGAGCTTGGTGAAGGTGGCGCCGGAGTCGGTCGAGCGCCACACGCCGTAGGTGCCCGCGGGGTCGTACTTGCCGGTCGACGGGGCGCCGCCGACGAGCCAGATGTGGCCCTCCTTGCCGGGTACGACCTTGAACTTGACGGTGGCGGTGCCGGTGGGCAGCCCGGTGGCGGCGGACTGGGCGAAGGTGGCGCCCGCGTTGGTGCTGACGTAGAACTTGCCGCCGGAGTAGCCGTAGAACTTGTTCGGGTTGACCCGGTCGGAGCGCACCTGCGCCTGGGCCGGGATGCCGGTGGAGGCGGTCCACGAGCTGCCCGAGTCGGTCGAGCGGCTCACCGCCCCGCCGGTCGGCGACCACACCGTGGTGCCGGCGTTGGCCGAGATCGCGACGCTGCCGCCCTGGGTGACCCCGCCCGGCTCACTGCTGGCCTGCCACCAGTTGGCGCCGCCGTTGGAGGAGAACCCGATGCGGGTCACCCCGGCCGTGTCGTTGTCGCCGGCGCGGACCATGTTCGACGGGCTGAGCTCGGCGTAGTCCATGCTCCGGGTGGTGACGAGATTGGGCTGGGTGTACATCATCGGCGGCACCGCGTCGAGGTTGCTGTGCACGAAGCCGCCGATGTCGCCGACCGCCGAGAGCAGGGGCGCCCCGGTCGGCGGGCTGATCAGGTCGAGGACCGCGGTCTCCTCCAGCCCCTCGATGAACGGCTTGATGGTGATCTTGCCGCCGGCGGCGTCCCACTGCTTGAGGTTGGCGGTGCCGTAGATGGTGGCGCCGGTGCCGTACAGCAGCCGGTTGGAGTCGAACGGGTCGATCTCCATCGCCTCGGTCATCCAGCCGAGCTTGGGCGTGATCTCCGGGGGCTGCGGGTTGCCCATGGCCAGCCACGGATGGGAGGAGACGTCCTGGGTGTAGCGGAAGGTCCGGTTGGGGTAGCCGTTCCAGTCCCAGATCCGCGTCCAGGTGGCGCCGCTGTCGGTGCTGCGGAACATGATGTTGTCCGGCCACCACGACACCTGGCTGGCGACCATGATCGTGCTCGGGTTCTGGCGGTCGATGGTCATGCCGCTGAAGCCGTAGTAGCGGTCGGCGTCGGGGGTCGGGGTGATCTCGGTCCAGGTGCCGGTGGCTGTGGCGTAGCGCCACACCTCGCCGTCCTCGCCCACGTACGGCCCGCCGGTGTTGCCGGTGGCCAGGTAGAGGTAGCCGTTGACGGGGTCGAGCACGCCCTTGTGCGGGATGTAGCCGGTCGGCTGGCCGGCCACCCGGCTCCAGGTGGCGCCGCCGTCGGTGGAGCGGTAGACGTTGTTGTCCTTGTCCGCCACCCCGGCGTAGATCGTCTTGGTGGCGGTGCCGGCCGAGCCGGTGCGCGGGTCGAAGGTGATCCAGGGGATGCCCTGGGTCATCGTGTTGTAGTTGTTCTGGGTGTCGTTCGGGTCCTGGGCGAAGTTGCCGACGTTCGGGAAGCTCGTGACCTTGGCCCAGGTGACCCCGTAGTCGGTGCTCTTCCACAGGCCGTTCTTGTTGGCGGTGCCGTAGAAGAGGATGTTGTTCTTGTTCGGGTCGATGACCAGGCGCTCGCCCATGCCGCGGCCCGGCATGTTGCCGAAGCCCTTGAACGGCAGCTCGGTGGCGGCCCAGGTGTTGCCCCGGTCGGTGGAGCGCAGGATGGCGCCGTTGTTGGCGTCCCAGTCGTTGGTGTACATGCCGGTGGCGACGTAGACCCGGTTCGGGTCGACGGGGTCGGTGGCGACGCTGACGCCGCCGACCCAGCTCCACTTGTCCCAGCCGATGCCGTCGAGCAGCGGCGTCCACTTGGTCTTGTCCCAGCGATAGACGCCGCCGATGTCGGTCCTGGCGTAGATGAGGTCCTTTTCCTTCTGGTTGAAGACGATGCCGGGGACGAAGCCGCCGCCGCCGATCTTCACTCCCTTGAAGGCGTACGGATCGGCGGCGACGGCGCCGACCGGCGCCATCCGCACCACCGCCATCGCCACGACGACGGCAGCCACCGCGAGCAGGCTGAACAACCTTCTTCGCATGAGCGGTTTCCCTCTCCGGGGCCGAAGGCCCCACAGCAGCAGATGACCGCCATGCACGACCGGGTACAGGACCCTGCCGTCGCCGCTCCAGCGCACATGGTCGCGAGGTCCCCGAACCCTCACTCAGAGGCTCACACAGCCTCTGAGTGAGGTCAATAGTTTGGTTATTAACCAAACTTACTTGGTGAGGGTCAGATCCTTGATCCGCAGGTCGCCCTTGAAGACCAGGTAGAGGTCCCGGATCCCACCGGCGCCGGACAGCGTCGCCGACGCGGTGCCGTACTGGTAGATCCCGCCGGTGGCCGGGACCGCGACGGTGGCCAGCAGCGCGCCCGACGGGGAGCCCGCGCGGACCTCGAAGGAGCCGCCCGCCACCGAGGACACGCCCGCGGTGATGCCGGTGAGTCCCCCGCGCAGGTCGGCGTCGGCGAACTTCACCCAGTCACCCGTGACCGCCCCGATCGCCTCGCCGCTCGCCTTCGAGGTGTCGACCAGGTCCACGCCGGAGTAGTCGTCGAAGTCGATCGCCCGGGTGCTCCTGGTCAGGTCGCGGGGCGGGATCCGCTCGCCGCTCACCTGGAAGGTCGCGCGCTGCCTGATGGCCGAGGAGGAGCCACCGACCAGGACGTCGTGGGTGGCCGTCTCCACGGTCCACTTGCCGCGGGTGACGTCCCACAGGGCCAGGTCGGCCTTCTTGACGGTCAGCTTCACCGTACGGCTCTGGCCGGGGCGCAGCGTGAGGCGGGTGAAGCCGCGCAGCTGCTTGACCGGCTGGGTGACGCGCGAGCTCTGCTGGTGGGTGTAGAGCTGGACGACCTCGTCGCCGGCCCGCGACCCGGTGTTGGTGACCTTGACGGTGACGTCGTAGGAGTCGCCGCGCGGGGTCACCTTCAGGCCCTGGTAGCCGAAGGTGGTGTAGCTGAGGCCGTGGCCGAAGGCGTAGCGCGGGTCGCCCCGGTGATAGAGGTAGGTCATCCCGGTCTTGGTGAGGTCGTAGTCCAGGATGTCCGGCAGGTCGTCGGAGCGGTACCAGGTCTGGGTGAGCCGGCCCGCCGGGTTGCGGTCGCCGAAGAGCACGTCGGCCACGGCGTGCCCGGTCTCGGCGCCCGCGTGAGTGGTCCAGAGCAGGGCCGGGGTGTCCACGTTCATGGTGGTCGGGTAGCTGTCCTCCAGGACGACCACGGTGTTGGGGTTGGCCGCCCGCACGGCCTTGATCAGCTCCTGCTGGCCCTGGCCGAGCGCGAGGGTGGAGCGGTCGTGGCTCTCGCGGCCGTAGACGAACGGGTTGCTGCCGACCACGACCACCGCCGCGTCGGCGCCCTTGGCCGCAGCCGCCGCGGTCTTGGCGCCGCTCTGGACGACCTCCCTGGCGAAGTGCGCCGCGGCGGCCTTCGTCCCGGTGCCGAGCGTGCCGTCCGCGCCGACGGTCACGTAGTGCTCGGGGAAGGGCCACCAGCCCTCGTTGACCTCGTAGCCGACGTACTGGATCAGGTACGTGCCGTCCGCCTGGCCCTCCAGCCGGAACTGCTGCTGGACGTACCAGCCGCCCGGGACGTCGGCGTTGGTGACGTACGGCCCGAAGTTGCCGGTGAGCAGCTTGCCGTTGCCCACGTTGCGCAGGGTCGAGACGTCGCCGGTCCAGTCGGTCTGGTCCCAGGTCGAGGCGCCGCCGGGCGCGGTGTCGGAGACGACGACGTTCTGGCCCGTGGTGCCGGTCGCGGTGACGTACTTGCCGCTGGCCAGGTCCTTGAGCGCGATCCGGTCCAGCGCGTCGGCGCCGGTCACCGCCGCCCGCGCGCCGAGCCGCTCCTTGATGCCGGCCAGCGGGGTCACCTTGTACGGCATGGTGCCGCCGTACCAGTCGCTGAAGAGGGTGTCCTGCAGCGGCCCGAGCACCGCGACCTTCTTCAGTCCCGGCGAGAGCGGCAGCGTCTTGCCGGAGTTCTCCAGCAGGACCATCGCCTCGCCGGCGGTCTGCCGGTTGAGCCGCTGGTTCGCCGCCGAGTTGATCACGTCCTTGGTGATCTTCGCGTACGGTCCGCCGTCGGGGTCGAGCTGGCCGAGCCGGATCCTGATCGACAGCACGTGCCGCACGGCCCGGTCGATGTCGGCCTCGGTGATCAGCCCTTGGGAGAGGGCGGACTTGATGTTCGCGGTCATGAGGGAGGGGTTGTCGTCGTTGACGGTGAAGCTGTCCAGGCCCGCCTTGAGCGTCGCGGCGACGGCCTCGGGCTTGGTGTCGTAGTAGTGCTCGTACTCCTGCAGCGCGTCCGGCGCCCAGGCATCGCTCACGTTGTAGAGGTCTTTGGCCGTCCACGAGCGGACGACCGTGTCGAGGTCGGGGTTGACGGTGTTCGGCCGTCCGTTGACCAGGTTGTAGGAGGCCATCACGCCGGTGGCGGCGTCGTTGGCGATGGCCGGCTTGAACGCGGCCTCGTCGTACTCGTGCTTGATCCTCGGCCGCAGGTTGGAGGAGGTGAGGCTGCGCAGATACTCGTTGTTGTTGGCCAGGTAGTGCTTGAGTACCGGGGCGGTCTTGAGGTAGAGGGGGTCGTCGCCGGACAGGCCCTTGCCGTAGGCGGTGGAGATGGCGCCGGTCAGCAGCGGGTCCTCCGAGTAGCCCTCCTCGTTGCGGCCCCAGCGCGGATCGCGCAGCAGGTTGACCACCGGCGCCCACACCTGGGTGCCCCACAGGACCGGGTCGATCGCGTTGTAGCCGCGTACCTCGTCGCCCACGGCCGAGCCGACCCGCTTGATCAGCTCCGGATCCCAGGTGCTGGCCAGGCCGACGGCCTGGGGGAAGACGGTGCCGCTGGCCAGCTTCTGCTTCCAGGCGTCGTTGTGGTCGTTGGACCAGGCGACGCCGTGCAGCGCCTCGGTCCCGGCCTTGAAGTACGGCAGGCCGAGCCTGGGGATCGCCGGCTGCGACTGGTGCAGCAGCGAGATCTTCTCGTCGAGGGTGAGCCGGCCCAGGAGGTCGCCGACGCGCTGGTCGAGCGGCACGGCCGGGTCCTGGTACGGCAGGGCCGCCGCGGCATGGACGGGCACGGCGTTGACGGGCGCCGCGCCCATGGTGACCGCCAGCAAGGCGGCCGCCAGGAATCGCTTCATTCGGGAGCTCCTACTTGATGGCGCCGACCGTGATGCCCCTGGTCAGCGTCCGCTGGAAAATGAGGAAGAACGCGACGGCCGGGACGATGCCGAGCAGCGCCGAGGCGCTGGACATGGTGGCGTCCATGTACTTCTCGCCCTGCAGCACGCCGAGGGCGACCGGCACCGTCTGGGTGTCGTTGGAGACCAGGAAAATGAGCGGAAGGAAGAACTCGTTCCAGGTCCAGATGAAGAAGAAGATCACCAGGACCGACAGCGTGGGCCTGCTGATCGGGACGACGATCCGCCACAGCGCCAGGAAGCGCCCCGCGCCGTCCATCCGCGCCGCCTCGAGGATCTCCTTGGGGAACTGCCCGAGCACGGCGCTGAGCAGGTAGGTGCCGAAGGCGGCCTGGATGACGGTGAACACGATGATCACCGACAGCTTGGAGTCGTACAGGCCGGCCGCCTTGGCCAGGTAGTAGAGCGGGTAGGCCAGCGCCTCCTGCGGCAGCGTGTTGGCCACCAGGAACAGCACGAGGATCCACAGCCGGCCGCGTACCCGGCCGATGCCGAGGGCGTAGGCGTTGAGCACCGACAGCAGCACGGCGAGCACGGCGACGGAGCCGCTGATCACCAGGCTGTTGAGGAGCTTCTCGCCGAAGTCGACCCGGGTCCAGAACGCGATGATCCCGTCCAGGTTCAGGCCCTGCGGCGGGCTCAGCGGGCTGCCCGCCGAATACTCGGCGGGCGTCTTGAAGGCGTTGAAGGTGACGATGACGAACGGGAACAGCATGACGGCGGCGAGCACCGTCAGCGCGGCCAGGATCGGGTAGCGTCTCACGGCTTCCGCTCCTGGAGGAACAGGAAGGCCGAGGTCACCACGACGATGATCAGCGCCAGGACGGTGGCGATGGCCGAGCCGTAGCCGATGTTGGCCTTCTGGAAGAAGTTCAGGTAGGAGAAGTACGAAGGCACCATCGTGGCGTTGCCCGGCCCTCCCCTGGTGAGCACGAAGATCGGCCCGAACACCTTGAGCGCGGCGATCGTGCAGGTCAGCAGCACGACGAAGATCTCAGGACGGATCTGCGGGATCGTGATGTGCCAGAACCGGCGCCACCACGAGGCCCCGTCGATCTCGGCCGCCTCGTGCAGGGCCGGGTCGGCCCGCTGCAGCCCGGCCATGAAGATGACGACCGGGTAGCCGAGCTGGAACCACACCATCACCGCCATCACCGTGGCCAGCGCGTAGTCGGGATCGCCGAGCCAGTTGACCTTCAGCCCGAAGATCTGGTTGACCGCGCCGTAGGTCGGGTGCAGCATCCAGCCCCACACCACCCCGGCCACCGCGACGGGCAGCACCTGCGGCAGGTAGTAGGCCGCCCGCAGGGCCGAGGCCGTACGGGGGCCGAACCTCTTGCCGATGTAGTCGAACAGCGCGGCGGCCAGCACCAACCCGATCACCGTGGGGATGATCGCCATCGCGACGATCAGCCCCACGTTGTTGCGGAAGGACGTCCAGAACCGCTCGTCCGCGAACAGGCGGACATAGTTCTGTGTACCGATCCAGGTAGGTGTGCCCACCCCCGACCAGCGGGTGAAGCTCGTCGCGACATTCATCACGAACGGCACGACGATGACCGCGGTGAACAGCACCGCGCTGGGGATCAGGTACGGCCAGTAGCCACGCTCTGTTCTGGTTGCCGACGCTCTGGTTACCGACGCTCTGGTTGCCGACGCTCTAGTTGCCAAGGTCGGCGAGGTTCTCGTTGTACGGCTGGGCGATCTCGTCGAGGACCTTCGCCGGGGGCTTGCTGCCGTTGATGAGGTTCTGGACGCCGGCCACGAGGACGTCGTAGTAGCCGGGAGCCGGCCAGTCGGGGTAGAAGGCCAGCTGGTCCTGCGAGGTGAGCTTGTTGAAGTTGTCGATGAGCTCCTTGCTCTTGGGGTCGGTGATGGCGGCCGGGTCGGCCGCGACGGGGACGCCGCCGGAGTTGCCGAGCAGGTTCTGGATCTCCTTGCTCATCGTGATGTCGATGAAGTCGTAGGCCAGGTCCTTGTTCTTGGACTTCTCGGGGACGACCCAGATGTTGCCGCTGGAGCCGGGGGCGAGCTGGTTGCCGGGCCACAGGAACGAGCCCCACTCGAACTTCTTGATCTCCGTCTGGAACCGGCCGTACCACCAGCTGCCGGACACCATGATCGGGAACTTGCCGCCGATGAACGCGGTGGCCATGTCCTCGGCCTTGATCCCGGCCGAGTCCTTGGCGATGTAGCCCTTCTTCACCCAGTCGGCCAGCGTGTCGGCGGCGTAGGTGAGCTCGGGGCCGTGGAAGTCGACCTTGCCCTTGTAGAGCTCGTAGGAGTCGACCCACGCCCGGTTGGCCTTGCTCAGCGCGAGCAGGTAGAAGATCTGCTGGGCCGGGTATTCGGCCCCGGCGGTCGAGATGGGCGTGACGCCGGCCTTGGCGAACTTGTCCAGCGCCGCGGTGAACTCCTCGAACGTGGTCGGCACCGTGACGCCGTTCTTCTCGAACAGCTTCTTGTTGTAGTAGACCATCACGTACTCGCCGTAGTTCGGCACACCGAACCACTTGCCGGAGCCCATGATGCCCCGGTCGTCATACTTGGCGGTGGTCTGCAGGCTGGCCGACAGCAGCTTGTCCCAGCCGCGCTTGGTCGCCTGCTCCGTCAGATCCGTCAGCAGGCCCTGCTTGGACAGCAGCCCGGCGGTGGCGTTGCCCTTGTTGTACTCCATGACGTCGGGCGCCTCGTCGGAGTTGAGCACCATGCTGGCCGTCTTCTGGATCTGCTCGAAGCCCTTCTCCTCGAACTTCACCGTCACGCCCGGGTGGGTCGACTCGAACTTCTTGATCGCCGCCGCCCAGGCCTTGCCCATCGCGCCTTCGGCGCTCTCGTAGTGCCACAGTTTGAGCACGCGCGGCTGGCCGCTCGCGGCGGGCTGCTGCCCGTCCGAGCCGGAGCCGCAGGCGGTCAGGGTCAATGCCGCGACGGCGAGCGCCGCCGCGGCACTTCTCAGCTTGATCATGGTGTCTCCTGGGAGGTGATGACCGCCCGGACCGGGGCGCCCGCCACCGGGGCGAACTCGACCCCGGCGACCCGCTTCGGACCGGTGACGGTGACGTGCAGGGTGTCGCCGTCGCGGGTGGCCTCGACGAGGGTCTCGCCGTCGAGGTCGTGGACCGTGCTACGGCTGTCGCCGCCCCCGAAGGCGACAAGGGTGATCTCCGAGGGGACGTCCACGGTGTCCCCAGGCGTGGTGACCGGGATGAGCGCGCCGTACCGGACGAACAGCGGGATCTGCTCCAGCGGCGCCGAGACGGCGCGGTAGCGCCCGCCCTCCAGCAGCTCCCCGGTCCAGTAGTCGACCCACCGGCCCTCGGGCAGGTACACCTGCCGGGTGCCGTCGGGCGTGGTCATGGGCGCGACCAGCAGGTCGCGGCCGAGCAGATACTCCAGGTCGGCCCGCCAGGCGACGGGGTCGCCCGGATGGTCGACGCACAGCGCCCGCATCATCGGCGCGCCGGTCCGCGCGGCGTCCACGGCCGCCGAGTAGAGGTAGGGCATGAGCCGGTACCTCAGCCGCAGCGCGGCCACCGCCTCGGCCTCCACCTCGGGGAACTCCCACGGCTCACGACTGGTGGTGCCGTGCAGCCGCAGCAGCGGGGACAGCGCGCCGAACTGGGTCCAGCGGACGTAGAGGTCGTCGGCCGGGCGGCCGGTGAAGCCGCCCGCGTCGTGGCTCCAGAACGGCACGCCCGACAGGCCGTGGGCCAGGCCGCCGCGCAGCGTGCTGCCCATCGCCGGGTAGCTGGTGAAGGTGTCGCCGCTCCACTGGGCCGAGTGCCGCTGGCCGCCCAGGAACGACGAGCGGGCCCAGACCAGGCCGTGCCCGTGGACCTCACGGGTCACCTCGGCGACGGCGTCGTTGAACAGCAGCGTGTAGACGTTGTGCAGGTCGGTGCCGGTCATGCCGTTGAAGGCCGTCGCGTCGTGCGGCACGCCCTCGGCGAAGTCGGTCTTGAACGCCTGCGCGCCCTGCTGGAGCAGCGGGCGCAGCAGCCCTTGGAACCAGGCGACGGCGGCCGGGTTGGTGAAGTCGACGATGCCGCAGGCCGGGTAGGACCCGTGCCAGCAGTCGGCGACGTACGCCTCCCCATCATGATTTTTCAGGAAATATCCGGCTTCGGCGGCTTGGGGGAAAGCTGGGCTCAGGTGGGAGATGTAGGGGTTCATCCAGAGGCAGACCTTGAAGCCCATCCCGTCGAGCTCGGCGAGCATTCCGGCCGGGTCGGGGAAGCGGGCCTCGTCCCAGCGCAGGTCCGACCAGTGGCCGTCGGTCTGCCAGTAGGTGTCCAGGTGCAGCACGTCGCACGGGATACCGCGCTCGCGGATCTTCCGGGCCCGCGTCATGACCCGCTCCTGGCTGTCCACGAAGAAGCCCGAGGAGATCCAGGTGCCGAACGCCCACTTCGGCGGCAGGGTCGGGCGGCAGGTCAGCCGGTCGTAGCGGTCGAGGATCTCCGGCGGCGTCGGCCCGGCGAGCACGTAGTAGTCGATCAGGTCGTCGGGGACGACGATCTGCACGACGCTGTGCGTGGACTGGCAGACGTCGAACTCCGTCGGCGCCCCGCTGCCGACGACGATGCCGTATCCCCTGCTCGACTGGTAGAAGGGCACGTTCTTGTAGGCGCGCTGCGACTCGGCGCCGAAGGCGTCGAAGTTCCACATGACGGGCCGCTGGCCGCGCTTGTCGAGCGGGGTGAACGACTCCCCGAACCCGGCGAACGCCTCGTCGGCCGGCGCGGCGAAGCTCTCGTGGTAGGCCACCGTGACGCCGTCGGCGTGGGAGCGGCCGAACGGCAGCGTACGCAGCCGCCCGCTGATGTCGGTGTGCCCCCGGTCCTGCTCCACCAGCGTGGCGCCCGCCGCGTCGGTGAACCGCAGCCGCCACGGGTCCAGGGTGATCTCCGCACGCAATGAGCCCGCGTCGATGGTCAGCCCGCCGGGCCGGGTCTCCACCCGGGCTCCCGCGTACGTGCCCGGTGTCACCAGGGAGGCCGCCCGGGCCGAGCGGGTGCGGGCGTCCACGTCCTGGCCGAGCCGGACCCGGATCACTCCCTCGCCCGCCACCCGCACCTGTACGACCAGACTCTCCTCCGCCGAGGTGATGCCCTTCAACGTCACTCCCGAGTCGTCCACGGCCACCGGCTCGGCGGCGGTCAACGCGGACAGGCCCTGTTCGCCCCGTATGCGGACCGGCAGCTCCGGCGGGTCGGCGACAAAGTACTCGTGCGCGACCAGGGGCGGGCGGTAGGGCATGAAGGCTCCTTCAAGTGACCGGCACGGCTCGCGAGTTAGTTTTCCGTCCCAACCAACAAACGTCAACGGTCGCACATTAGTTTAGATGCCAGCCAAACAAAGGATGATGGCTTGACGGTGCCGGGGAGCGCGCGGGGCCTCGCCTCAGGCGCGGTCAGAGTCTCCGGATGCAGGTGACCGACGGGTAGGGATCGGGGCCGTGGGGCAGCTCGTACATCGTGGTCGAGCTGGTCACCGAGTAGTCGGCCGGCCGCCGGCACTCGAACTCGATGCTGACGTGCCCGACGACCTTCCCCCACGCCTTCTTCGCCTTGCAGGACACCTCCTTCAGCCCACCGACGATGGAGGTCTCGGTGCCGAAGACCGTCTTGCGCTTCTTGGTCTTGGGCGCGGTCAGGCAGCTCGCGAGCGCGTACCGCGGACCGACCTCCTTGGCGTCCTCCCCCGGACCGACGCACACGTAAGAGCCCTGCCACTTGTAGGCGTAGGACCAGATCTTGCGCGTGCACGCCTTCTTCGTCTTGGTGAAGGACCTGATCCGGCCGGGGCCGTGGGCGTCGTAACAGGCCCGCTCCTCGACGGTGACGACGGGATCGTCCTGGATGAGCGTGCAGTCGCCGACGCGCAGGAGCCCGCCGCCCTTGCCGACGTCCCCCGGGTGCGGGGCGCGGCGGTTACGCAGGCAGGCCGTGCGCGGCTCCTGACCGGCCGGGGTGTCCAGCAGCCCGTCGCTGTCCTTCGGGCACTCCACCGGCCCGTTGCCCTGGTAGACGAGCTTGGTGATCTGGGCCCCGGCCGTCACGAAGGCGCAGTCGACCAGCGCGGGGACCTGGCTGTCCGGTTTGGGCACCTGAACGTCGAGGCAGCGCCCGGCCGCCCAAGGGGTCGGCTGGGAGGTCGGCTGGGAGGTCGGCTGGGAGGTCGGCTGGCTGGTCGGCTGGCTGGGGGAAGGCGGCGAGTTCGGCGCGAGCGAGCCGGGGGCGGAGGAGGGCGGGGGCGTCTGCGTCGGCGGGGTGTCACCGTCGCAGGACGACACGGTCACGACGACCGCCGCCACCAGGGCCGTCACCGTCCATAACCTGCTGCTCACGTCCCGCCACCCCCGCCAGATCGCCGTCGGGGAGATCTTCATCCACGACCCGTCGCCTGACAAGAGACCGCCCGCGGTCCGCCCGCTGAAGCGGCGGCGGGTTCCCAGGCCCGGCGACGAGGGGCCGAGCCTGGGGGGTGGTCGCCGGTCACCCAGGCCCGGCCGATGAGGGGCCGGGCCTGGGTGGTGTGGTCGCCGGTCACCCAAGCCCGGCCGATGAGGGGCCGAGCCTGGGTGGGTGTGATCGCCGGTCAGCCGATGGCGTACGCGCGGGTGATCGTCTGGGTCAGACCGATGCCCTCCGTGTCGGTCACCACCGCGCGGAGCGAGACGAACCCGGCCTCACCCGGGTTCGGCACCATGGCGGACCAGCCCGAGCCGGTACGGACGACCGGGATCTTGCGCCAGTTCGCGCCGTCGTCGACGGACATCTCCAGCCGGACCGACTTCGCCTTCACCGGCGCGGACCCGGCGTTGCGCTCGATCCGGATGGGCAGGCGGGTCACGCTGCCCGGCTTGGCGCGGTTCGAGGTGTCCAGGCCCTCGGGGTCGTACCGGACCGCGGTCAGCGGCAGCGGCTGCGCCTTGGCCGTGGTCGCGGACGGGAAGGTCCAAACGGACTCCACCCCGGTGGACAGCGCCGAGTGCGGGACCTGCCTGCGCATCGACGCGGTCAGCGTGTACGAACCGCGCCCGGAGGGAAGGTCGGCGCGCAGCCGGCATCCGTCCTGCTCGTAGACCCAGCAGCCGGCGAGGTCGGCGGTGGCCAGCACCTGCCCGTCCTTGGCGAGGGTGGCGACGCCGGTGGCGGCGGTGTCCGACCCCGTCCGGCCCGCGCCCCCGTCGGAGAACAGCCCCACTCCCGAGAAGGTCAGCTTGTCGCCGGTACGGTCGCCGCCCGGCAGCAGGAACGCCGGCCCGATGACCGCGGCGTTCCAGACCTCGCTGGTCTGGCCGCGCTTCAGGGCCTTGCCGCCGTCGAACATCAGTGAGGTGCCGACCTGGAGCCCGCTCTCGTAGGTCAGCCCGGGGGTGCGGTACTGGATGAGCGTGCCGGGCAGGGTGATGTCGCCGACCAGCGGCCCCAAGGTCGAGCCGGGGAAATCAGGGTTACGCAGTCCGGACATCGGCGTGCCCGTGGCCGCCGCTCCCGCGGCCCGGTAGGTCGCGGTGACCTTCGCCAGATCCTTCTGCCGGAAGTTGTGGGCAGGATCCTCGGGGAGGCCGTCGGTGCGGTGGTCGACGATGTGGTAGGCGTACGGGCTGGGAGAGGCGTCCTTGCTGAGCCACGTGGTCTCCACACCGTAGGTCAGACCTGCCTGACGGCTGGGAACGACGAAGAGGTTGTCGTTGACGTCGCCATTCGTCGACCACCAGGAGTTCCAGGCGCCGTGGGTCACCCCGAGGGCGTAACCGCGCTGACGTTCGGCGCTCGGATCGTCAAGCGTGATCTTGGCCGCTTTGCCCTGGCGCGCGTCCACCGTCAGCTTCTGGTCGCCGCCGTCGATCTTCAGCGCGGGGTCGGCGATCGTCATCACCCACTTCCCGTCGACCTTCTCCGCGATCTCGGTGTAGACGCTCCAGTCGCCCTCGGGCAGTCGTACCTTGGCCACACCGTCCCGGAAGGCCGGCTGGTGGAGGGCTCCGGTCTTCGCGTCGTAGATCTGGCTCTGCATGGGGTTGATGGGCCGGCCCTGCTTGCCGACGACGGTGAGCGTGACGTCGTAGGACTCGGGCTCGACGTAGGCGCCGGCCAGCGTGCGGACCACCGTCTCGCCCGACCTGGCGGTGACCGTTCCCGGGTAGTCGCCCGGCGCCTTGCCACCGGCGTCGATGGTGAGCGTGACCGAGGCCGTGCCCTTGGCCGGGACCGTGACCTGATCGGCCGGCAGCTTCAGCACCTCGCCCTGAGCCGACAGGTCGAGGGTGACCGAAGCGTCGCTGGCGTTGGCGTACGTGATCGTTTTGGTGGTGACCCGCTCGCCGGCGGCGTTCCAGGGGAAGGCCGCCCAAAGGTTGCCCGGCGCGACCGTGACCTGCTGTTTCAGCACGCGTACCAGGTCGATCAGCCCGGCTCCCTGCTGATAGAGCGTCGCGTCCTGAGCGGGCGCGGCGCTGCCGATCAGCGCGGCCTTGAGCTGCGCGCCGGTCCACTCCGGGTGGCGCTGAGCCAGGATCGCCGCTGCTCCCGCCACGTGCGGGCTGGCCATCGAGGTGCCGCTGAGCGGCCGGTGGAGGCCGTCGGCGGTGCCCGCCGCGGCCGCGGCGACGATGTTCACGCCCGGCGCGGTCACCTCGGGTTTGATCGCGTGGTCGCTCACCCTCGGCCCCGGGCTGGAGAATTCGGCCAGGCGGCCCTTCTTGTCCACCGCGCCCACGGTCAGCGCCGCCTCAGCGCTACCGGGACTGGTAACCCTGCCGCTGGCGCCGCCATTTCCCGCCGCCGCGACGAACAGCGTGCCGGTCCGCTCAGAAAGCGTGTTGACGGCCTGCTCCAGGGGGTCCAGATCGAGGCTGTCGGTGTCGCCGAAGCTCATGTTGACGACCTTGGCCTTGACTTCGACGGCCGCCCACTCCATGCCGGCGAGGATGGCCGAATCGGTCGGACCCGCGGGGCCGCCCACTTTCCCGATGGCCAGCGTCGCCTCCGGTGCCACGCCCCGATACTTCTGGTCCCTTCCCGCCACGATCGAGGCGACATGAGTGCCGTGGCCGAGGGAGTCGCGGATGTCGGGTTCGTCGCTGAAGTTGCGCTCCTGCTGAACCGCGTCCTTCAGGTCCGGATGGTCGGGGTCGTAGCCGGAGTCAAGGACCGCGACGGTGACGCCCTTGCCCGTCATGCCCTGCTGCCACGCCTGCGGGGCGCCGATCTGCTTGACGCTCTCGTCCAGCGAGAACGACCTGCGGCCGTCCAGCCACAGCTTGGTACGGCCCGCCGTCAGGGCGCGGGCGCCGCCGCCCGTCAGGTCCTTCCAGGTCTGGGCGGCGTTCGCCTTCGGCACGCGCGCCGCGCTCATCCCGAGGCTGGATAACTGGCGGACCCGCTGGGCGCCCTGCGGTGCGACGGCCTGCCCGGCGGTCCCTTGCGAGATCACGGGTATGTCGGGGGTGTCGGCGTCGCCGTACTTCCAGGCCAGGAGCTGGGTGACGTCGAACAGTCGCCGGTCCAGCACACCCTGGGCGATCAGCGGCGTGGCGTCGGCGGGTATCACGTACAGGTGGCCTCCGAGCACCTGGCTCGTGAAGTCCGCCCGCCTGCCGGGACCGGGCACCACACGGTGCCCCGGCCCGGTGACCACGACCCGGTCACCGGTGATCAGGGTCACCCCGTTCTCCTGCCGAGGCGGGGCCGGCTGGGCCCACGCCGGCGTGACGCCGATTGCTCCCGCCGCGAGGGCGGCGATGAGCGACTTGCCTAAGTTCACGGTCTACCTCATAGACGTAGGTTGATGATCTTCTCCTCTACTATTCACCGAAAGGCGCATTCATCTTCCTGATCACAAAATTTCGTGCCGCCTGGTGACGCACAGCGAGACGCCCGGCGAGGAGCTTTCCCTGCCGAGCGTCCTTCGTTGGGGTGGAGCGTTGATCTCAACGGCGATGGCGGCGACGGCGGCGCGCGAGCGCCGCACCACTGCTGTCACTACTGGACAGACCCGGAGGCGCAGGAACCGGCGGGCGGCTCATGCCGAACAAGCACAGGATAGACATGGTGTTCTCCGTGGGATTCTGGTGTCAGCGGGGGCGGGTGCTGCCCCCGCTCTCCACGTTAGAACACCCCGTGCGCCCCCATCCTGCCCGCCGAAAGGGCTTCTGACCTGGATTTTCCTCTCCCGCACCCATGCTGAGAACCAAGCCCCGGCGCCGTCCACCGCGCTTTGCGCCGCGGATATGTCGTTGTGGCGTTCCGGCCCTGTTAGGAAAGACTCCGCCCGCTCAGAGAGCGGTGCTCTCCCGGACGATGAGGCGGTGGGGGACGACGATCTCCGACGGCGTGGGCGCCGAGCCGTTGATCGTCTCGATGAGGACGCCCACCGCCAGCCGGGCGATCTCCGCCTTGTCCGGGGCGACCGTGGTGAGGCTGGGCGTGCTGTACTGGCCCTCCTCGATGTCGTCGATGCCGACCACCGCGACGTCGTCCGGGATGCGGCGCCCGGCCCTGTTCAGGGCGCGCATCGCGCCGAGGGCGAGCAGGTCGTTGTAGCAGAACACGGCGTCGGGCGGGTCGGGCAGCGCGAGCAGCCGCTCCATCGCCTCCAGGCCCAGACGCCGGTGGAAGCGCGGGGTCGGGACGATGAGCCGCTCATCGACATCAAGTCCCATCCGGGCGTGCGCCTGACGGTAGCCGGACGTACGCAGCTGCGCGGTCTCGCCGGTCGCGTACGGCTGGTCGCCGATGGCGGCGACGCGGCGGCGGCCCTGCTCCAGCAGGTGCCCGGTGGCCGTACGGGCGGCGGCGACGTTGTCGATGGCGACGTGGTGGAAGCTGCCGTTGAAGATGTGCTCGCCGAGCAGCACGATCGGGACCCGGTTGCCCCGGCCGCGCAGCTCCTCGGCGGAGATGGCCAGCGGGCTCAGCAGCAGGCCGTCGAACATGCTGGCCCGCGAGTCACGGGCCAGCAGCTCACGCTCCCGCTCGGCGTCGCCGTCGGTCTGGTCGACCATCACGACGTAGCCGTGCGCCCGGGCCGCGGTGATCACCTCGCGCACCAGCTCGGCGAAGTAGGGGACGTCCAGCTCGGGGACGACCAGGCCGATCATCCCCGTGCGGCCCTGCTTGAGGTTGCGGGCGATCAGGTTGGGCCGGTAACCCACCTCGTCCAGCACGACCTGCACCCGGGCCCGCAGCTCGTCGGAGACCGGCGCGTAGCCGTTGACCACGTTGGACACCGTGCGGATCGAGACGTTCGCCCGCTTGGCGACGTCACGCAACGTTGGACGGGCCATGTTCCTCCTCTGCGGTTAGTGTGATCATAACTCACTCTTGCATCGTTGCAGAGGAGTATGCATGATGTCTGCATCGTTGCAGAGTATTTCCGCCGGCTGTGCCGTACCCCCGTCCGAGGAGTAGAGATGTCCACACCCGCCATGGCCCGCCGCGGCTTCCTCAAGGGAGCGCTCGGAATCGGCGCGCTGGCCGCGGCCGGCGCCTGCGCTCCCGGCGGCACCAGCGCGGCTCCGAGCAAGCTGGCCAAGCCCACCGTCACGGCGTCCACGTCCGCCAAGGGCGAGATCACGATCTGGAACCGGTCCGGTGACCTGTTCAAGGTGTTCGACGCGGCGATCGGCAAGTTCCGGGAGGCCTATCCCGGGGTCAAGGTGAACCACCTGGCCGTCGACATCGACGCCAAGCTGGCCAACACCCTGATCAGCGGCACCGACGTACCGGACGGCAGCTTCTGGGACGACGCCAAGATCGGCGGTCAGTCCGAGCACCTGTACGACCTGACCGACCTGATCGCCCCCTACCGCGACAAGGTCGCCCCGTACAAGCTGTCCGTCAACACCGTCGGCGGCAAGATCTTCGGCGTGCCGTGGGACCTGGACCCCGGCCTGCTCTGGTACCGCGAGGACATCCTCCAGGACGCCGGCGTCGACCCGGCCGGGATCGGCACCTACGACGACCTGCTGACCGCGGCCCGGATGATCAAGGAGAAGGACCCGAAGTCCAAGCCCATCCACTTGGACAAGAATCCGTTCCTCGGCCAGCTCTGGCTGGAGATGCTGGCCAACCAGCAGGGCACGAGCCTGGCCGACGCGCAGGGCAAGCTCCGGCTGGAGTCGGCCGAGTACCGGCGGACCCTGACCTGGATCCAGGACGCGGTCAAGGGCGACCTGGTCACCCACGCGCCCTACCTGGAAGCGGCCGACATCAACACCCTCGACAGCGGGCAGCAGGTGTTCGTCCCGTGGGCGATCTGGTGGTCGTTCGCGCCGCAGCAGCTGCTCAAGGCCACCAAGGGCAAGTGGCGGGCCGCGCCCCTGCCCGCGTGGACGCCCGGCGGCGCCCGCAGCGGCGCCATGGGCGGCAGCAGCTTCGTCATCCCCGCCAAGGCGAAGAACCCCGACCTGGCCTGGCTGCTGTATGAGTTCCTGTGCTTCACCGAGCCCGGCTGCACGGCCGTCTACGGCCCCAACAGCATCTACCCCGGTGGCCTGTCCACCTCCGTGCCCTCCTTCACCCCGGCGCTGAAGCCGGACAAGCCGCTGTTCAAGCCGATCGACGCGCTCGGCGGCCAGGACCTGTGGAAGGTCGCCGTCGAGGCCGCCGCCACCATCCCGGCCGCCGCGCCGATCCCCGTGTGGTGGGCCCAGTCCGTGGACTATCTCGGTGACAACACCCAGCGCCTGATCGAGGGGAAGATGTCCCCCGACGACGTGATCGCCGAGTCGGCCAAGAAGATCCAGCGCAACCTGATCGACCGGGCCTGATGTCGACTCTCGCCGCCACGACGGCCGGGCGGGCCGCCACCGGCTCGCGGCGCCTGCCCCGGCTCTCGCCGTACCTGTTCATCGCGCCGTTCTTCGCGGTCTTCGCGGCCTTCGGCGTCTACCCGCTGATCTACGCGCTGCGCCTCAGTCTCACCCGCTGGCGCGGCGCGGGCGAGGCCACCTGGGTCGGCGTGGGCAACTACGTCTACCTGCTGACCAACCCCGACTTCTGGGCCTCGCTCGGCAACAGCGCGGTGATGTGGCTGCTGATCGTGCCGGTCCAGGTCATCGCCGGGCTGGGCGCGGCGGTGCTGCTGGCCAACGCGCGGCTGCGGCTGCGCGGGCTGTTCAGGGTCGCCTTCATCGCGCCGTTCGTGACGCCGCTGGTGGCCATGGCGCAGGTGTGGATCGTGGTGTTCGACGAGGACTACGGGCTGGTCAACCACGTGCTCGGGCTGGTGGGCCTGCCCGCCGTCGGCTGGCTGACCTCCACCGCGTGGGCCAAGCCGACGCTCGCGCTGCTGTTCCTGTGGAAGACCACCGGCTTCGCGATCATCATCCTGCTCGCCGGGCTCCAGGCCGTACCGGGTGCCGTGTACGAGGCCGCCTCGATCGACGGCGCCTCGCGGTGGCGGCAGTTCTGGTCGCTGACCGTGCCGCTCGTCCGGCGCAGCATCGCCTTCCTGGTGGTCGTGCAGACGCTGGCGGTCTTCCAGATGTTCGCCGAGCCGTACGTGGTCACCGAGGGCGGCCCCTACGGCTCCACCACCACGGCCGGCCTCTACCTCTATGACCACATCTCGGCATCCGACCTGGGCACCGGTGCCGCCAACTCCTTCCTGCTGGTGCTGCTGGTGTTCGGCCTCTCGCTGGGCGCGGTCCGGCTGCTGCGCCCGAAAGAGGAGGTCTCATGAAGCAGGCCAGGCCCGGTCCGGTGCAGTACGTGGTGCTCGCGCTGCTCGCCGTCGCGTTCCTGTACCCGATCTGGTGGGCGCTCAGCTCCTCGCTCAAGCCAGCCGCCGAGATCATCACCAGCCCGCTGTCGGTGGGCGGCCCGACGCTGGACAACTATCGGGCCATGTTCGCCGACGTGCCGATCGGCACCGGCTTCGTGAACACCGCGCTGGTCCTGGCGGTCAAGGGCGCGATGACGATGGTGTTCTGCCCGCTGGCCGGCTACGCCTTCGCCAAGTACACCTTCCCCGGCAAGAACGCGCTGTTCGGGGTGGTGATGCTCACGCTGATGCTGCCGACCCTGGTGCTGATCATCCCGCTGCTGCTGGAGATGAGCTCGCTGGGCTGGGTCAACACCTACCAGGCGCTGATCCTGCCGGGCAGCGTCGACGCCTTCAGCATCTTCTGGATGCGCCAGGTCATCGCCGCCATCCCGGACGAACTGCTCGACGCCGGGCGGGTGGACGGCGCGAGCGAGTTCGGGGTCTTCGCCCGGGTCGTCATCCCGGTGATCCGGCCCGGCCTGGCCGCGCTGGCCGTGCTGACCACCATGAACATCTACAACGACTTCGTCTGGCCGGTCGTCGCCGTCAACGACACCGCGCACCAGACGGTCCAGGTGGTGCTGTCGACCCTGGCGCAGAACGTCACCGGCAACCGCGTCGGCGCCGACTTCGCCACGGTCTGGGGTGAGCTGCTCGCCGCCGGCAGCATCGCCATGCTGCCGCTGCTGGTGATCTTCATCCTGCTGCAGCGCCACTTCATCAGCGGAATCCTCGCCGGCAGCGTCAAAGGCTGACCGCGCACACCTTCTCATGATCGGAGCACCCTTCCAATGACGCCGCGTGCGGAATACCCGCGCCCCCACTTCGACCGGTCGCACACCTGGTCGAGCCTGAACGGCGACTGGGACTTCCGGGCCGACGCCGACCAGCACTGGGACCGGACCATCAGCGTGCCGTTCGCCTGGGAGACCCCGGCCTCCGGCATCGAGGCCCACTGGCTGCCGGTCGCCTGGTACCGCCGCCGGATCACCGTCCCCGCCGGCTGGGCGGGGCAGCGGATCGTCCTGCACTTCGGGGCCGTGCACCACGAGGCCACCGTCTGGGTCAACGGCACCGAGGTGGCCCGCCACGTGGGCGGCTACACGCCGTTCGAGGCGGACATCACCGACGCGCTGCGCGAGGGCGAGCAGGAGATCCTGGTACGGGTCTCCTCCCCCGCCGACAAGCGGGAGATCGCGCACGGCAAGCAGCGCAGCATCCCGCGCGACGACTTCGACGGCGTGTGCTTCACTCCTTCGTCGGGCATCTGGCAGAGCGTCTGGCTGGAGGCGCGGCCCGCCACCCACGTGGCCGCGCTGAAGCTGCGCCCGGCCGAGGGGCTGGACGGCATCGAGGTCGAGGCCCGCGTCGAGGGCCCGGCTCCGGCGACACTCCGGCTGACCGTGCGCGGCCACGGAACGACGGTGGAGATCCCGGTCTCCGACGGCGCCGCGCCGCAGGCCGATGGCGACGCCGGTCACGCCGCACCGCAGGCCGATGGCGGTGTGGCGCGGGCCGTGCCGCAGGCCGGAGGCCGTGTCGTGCGAACCGTGCTGCAAATCGCCGAGCCGCGCCTGTGGTCGCCCGAGGACCCGCACCTGTACCACGTGGACGCCGAACTGGTCTCGGCCGACGGCACCGACCGGGTCGCCGGCTACACCGGGCTGCGCCGGATCGAGGTGTCCGGTGAGGACCTGTACCTCAACGGCCAGCGCCTGTTCGTGCGCGGCGTGCTCGACCAGGGCTACTGGCCGCGTACCGGCATCACCGCGCCCGACGACGCCGCGCTGCGCCGCGACCTCGAACTGGCCGCCGCGGCGGGCTACAACCTGGTGCGTAAGCATCTCAAGCTGGAGGATCCGCGCTTCGTTCACCATGCCGACACGCTCGGCATGCTCCTCTGGGCCGAACCCGCCGCCACCGGCCGGTTCTCGGCGGAGTCGGTCGCCGCCTTCGAGGCGCAGATCGCCCCGATGACCGAGCGCGACGGCAACTCCCCCGCGATCGTCATCTGGGGCCTGTACAACGAGGAGTGGGGCCTGGACTGGGACATTCCCGGCGACCCGGCCAAGCAGGAGGCCGCGGCCCGCGCGTACGACCTGCTCAAGGCCCTCGACCCGACCCGGCCCGCGGTCGAAAACTCCGGCTGGGCGCACGTGAAGACGGACCTGCTCGACTGGCACTACTACGACGAGTCGGCCGCCTCCTGGGGCCGGACGATCGCCGCGCTGCTGAACGGCGACCAGGACGACTTCCCCGTCCCGCTCGGCCCCGACTACGTGGTCCGCAAGAAGCTGACCGGGTCGCCGTCGCAGCCGCTGCGCGGTCTGCCCAACCTGAACAGCGAGTACGGGACCGGCTTCACCAGTGTGCAGCGCGGCTGGCAGCTGCGCTGGCAGACCCAGGAGATGCGCCGCCACGACCGGCTGGCCGGCTACGTCTACACCGAGATGTACGACATCGAGCACGAGTCGGCCGGGCTGCTGGACTTCGAGCGCCGCCCCAAGGACCTGGCCGGGGTGGATCCGGCGCACGTCAACGCCACGACGACGCTCGTCCTGGATGTGGTCCCGGTCGCCCCCGGCCGTGACCTGCTCAGCGAGACCGGGCGGGTCACGGTCCCGGTCCGGATCTCCCATCACGGAACGGACTCCGTCAGCGGCCACCTGCACACCGCCTGGTCCCCCGTCTTCGGGCCCGCGCCCGCGCGAGCGGGAACGGCCGGGGAGCGGGCCGAGGCCAAACCGTTCCTGCTCGGCGCGCCCGCCGAGGTGCACGCCGAACTGCCCGACGGCTGGACCAGCGGCCGCCTGCACATCGCCCTCGTGTCCGACGACGGCATCGTCCTGGCCCGCTCCGCAGTCGATGTGGACACCCACATCGCCCCGGTCATCGGCGACGACCCCCAGGCCCGCCCCTGAGCACAGCCGAAAACGTCCCGGTGAGATCCGCTCACCGGGCCCCACCCCAGGAGACACCGTGCGCATCGCACCACCCCCCAGCCGCCCGTTACCGCTGGTCATGGCGCTGACCCTGATCGCCGGGCTGCTCGTGGCCCTGGCCGGTCCCGCCTCGGCCGCCCCGGCCGGGCAGGTGCTCTACTCCCCCAACCTGACCACCTATCCCCAGGGTGACGCCAGCTACCCCAGGGCCGTCCGGCTCGACTACGACGGCTCGCCGAACGAGACGATGCTGGCCACGTTCGCCCGCAACAACCACAACGCGCCCAACGCCTTCCCGATCTACCGCAGCACCGACGGCGGCCGTACCTGGACCGCCAACCCCATCTCCACGATCACCTCGCACACCTCCGGCTGGGACCTGGGCGCCCCGGTCCTGTACGAGGTGCCGCGCACCGCGAACGGCCTGAACCAGGGCGACCTGCTGGCGGCGGGCACGGCCTGGCACGTCGGCGACTTCACCGCGCAGAAGGTCGAGGTGTTCAAGAGCACCGACCACGGCGTCACCTGGACGTGGCTGTCCAACTGCACGCAGACCAGCGGCCAGCCCAACACCGTCGGGCACGGCATCTGGGAGCCGTGGTTCCTGCTCGCCCCGAACAACACCCTGGCCTGCTTCATCTCCGACGAGCGGCCCGCGAACACCCCGACCAACAACCAGGTCATCGGCCACTACACCTCCACCAACGGCGGCCAGACCTGGAGCGCCACGCTGACCCAGGACGTGGCCTTCCCCGCCGACAACCTGGCCAGGCCCGGCATGTCCATCCTCACGCCGCTGCCGAACGGCACGTTCCTGATGGCGTACGAGCTGTGCCGCGACGCCACCGACCCGGACCACGCCTGCGAGGTCTACACCAAGACCAGCCCCGACGGCCTCAACTGGAGCGCGGCCGGGACCATCGTCCGCACCTCCGACAGCCGGGAGCTGCTGCACACCCCGTATGTCGCCTGGCTGCCCGGCGGCGGGGCCAACGGCACGCTGCTGATGTCCGGCCAGCGCGTGGTCGCCGGCCCCACCGGCAACAAGACCGTGAACGGCGAGTCGGGCCTGGTCCTGTTCGCCAACACCAACCTAGGCGCCGGCGCGTGGACCGAGATCGAGGCCCCGGTGACCGTCAACCCCACCGGCGGCTACGCCCCCGGGGCTCCGGCCTGCCCCGGCTACAGCTCGCCGATCGTGCCCGCCGCCGACGGCACGAGCTTCCTCTACCTGGCCGGGACCCAGCTCACCGGCAACCAGTGCCAGGTCCGCTACGGCATCGGCACGCTGGGCGGCCCGGTCGGCCAGATCACCGGCCCGGCCACGGCCGGCAAGTGCCTGGACGTCGACACCAACACCAACGCCAACCGCAACGCCGTCCAGCTCTGGGACTGCGGCGTCGCCACCGGCCAGCGCTGGTCCATGCACCCGAACGGCACGATCCGGGCGTTCGGCAAGTGCCTCGACATCGACGCCAACGCCACCGCGAACTTCAGCAAGGTCCAGCTGTGGGAGTGCAACACCGCGGGCGGCCAGCAGTGGCGCAAGCAGGCCAACGGCTCGCTGCTCAACCCGCAGTCGGGCCGCTGCCTCGACAGCCCGCAGGGCGCCACGGCCAACGGCACCCGCCTGCAGATCTACGACTGCAACGGCCTCGACCCGCAGAAGTGGACCGTCCCCCAGTAGCCCCTACTTCACCGCGCCCCCGGTGATCCCGGAGATGATCCTGCGCTGCGCCACGGCGAAGACGATCAGCAGCGGCAGGCTCATGAGGATGATGTAGGCGAAGATCAAGTGCCAGTTGTTGAGGTAGAGCCCGGCGTTGGCCACCTGGAACAGGTTCAGGGGCAACGTGTCCATCCGTCCGCCGATGACGAAGAACGCGTAGAAGACGTCGTTCCACACGTACAGGCAGATGAGGATCGTGGCGGTGGCCAGCACCGGGCGCAACATCGGCAGGATGACCGAGACGAAGACCCGCACGGGGCCCGCGCCGTCCATACGGGCGGCCTCCTCGATCGACAGCGGCACCGTACGGACGAAGCCGGTGACGAAGAAGACCACGGTCGACAGGTAGATGCCGACGTAGACGCCGATCATGCCGGTGAGGGTCCCGGCCAGGCCGAGCTGGCGCAGCAGCAGCACGATCGTCACCACGGCGGGCGGCAGCACGATGCCGCTGATGGCCAGCGCGTACAGGACGGCGTTGAGCCGGGTGGCCCGGCGGGCCAGGATCCACGCCGCCATGGAGCCGAACGTCAGCACCAGGGCGACGGCCGGGACCACGATCAGTACGCTGCCGAGGAAGGCGGCCGGGATGTCGCCCTGGGTCCACACCTGCGCGAGGTTGTCCCACAGGAGCCAGCGCGACGGGAGCGACAGGTCCGGCGAGAGCGCCTCGGACTGCGACTTGGCCGCCGTCGAGACGATCAGCCACAGCGGCACGCCCATCACGGTGACGACGAGCGCGACGACGGCGGAGGGACGCAGCCGCGCCGCGAGGCCGCTCGCGCGGGGCGGCCGGACCCGGCGGCTGCGGACGCCGTAGGCGGGGATGGTCATGGGCGGGAACTCCCGCCCATACGAACGGTCACAGGATCTCCTCCCGCTTGCGCAGAATCCGGATGACAGGGAAGGCCAGCAGCCCGACCAGCAGGAACAGCACCAGGCTCATGGTCGTGGCCTGCGCGAACAGGCCCTGGCCGAAGGTGCGGTAGATGAAGATGTTGAGGATCTCGGTGCTGCGCGCCGGCCCGCCCCCGGTGGTGGCCTGGACGATGTCGAAGCCGTTCATGGAGCCGAGCAGCGCGGTGGCGACGTTGAAGGTCACCGCCGGCGCCAGCAGCGGAAACCGGATCGACCAGAACGCCTGCCACGGCGAGGCGCCGTCCATCCTGGCGGCCTCGGTGACGTCCTCCGGCACGGTCTTCAGCCCGGCCAGGTAGATGAGCATGGACAGCCCCATCCACTTCCAGGCGTGGATGACCGAGACCACGACCAGCGTCCAGGTGGTGTCGCCGAGCCAGGCGACGCTCACCGGATGACCGAGCAGGCCGCCGAGCAGGCCGTTCAGGCTGCCGCTGGGTTTCAGCAGCGCCTGGAAGACGTAGCCGACCGCCAGCGCCGACATCAGCACCGGGATGAGGAAGAACAGCCGGGCGACCCGGTTCAGCCAGGTGTCGCGCTCCAGCAGCACGGCCAGGCCGAACCCGAACAGGTTCTGGAACAACGCCACCAGGACGGCGTAACTCACCGTGATGCGCAGCGCGCTGAACAGCGTGCCGTCCGACAGCAGGTCGGTGAGGTTGTCCAGCCCCACGGGGCGGATCTCGCTCTTGAAGCTGGACCAGTCGGTGAAGGCGTAGATGAAGTTGAACAGGGTCGGCAGGAAGAAGAACACGAACAGGATCGCGAAGGCCGGGATCAGGAACCACATCGGATGCGTGCGGCGCACGCTGGTAACGGTCATGTGGTCAGAACCCGGACGCGCCGGCCGCCTTCGCGAGCTGGGCGAACTGCTTCTGGGTCGCGGCGGCCACCTGCTCGGGCGTCAGGCTGCCGGTGATCATGTCGGCCAGGTTGAGGTACAGGTCGGGGTTGGCCACCGCGAGCGCCTGCATCGAGCCGACCGCGTCGCCGAGCGACTTGTGCACGTCGAGCAGCGCCTGCGGCACGCCCGCCGGGCTCGGCACGTCGGCGCGCAGCGAGACGGTCTTCCGGTCGGCGACGAAGCCCTGGTAGCCGGGGCCCATCCAGTACGACAGCAGCTGGCGGGCCGCCGCCTCGCGCTTGGCGTCGCCGGTCCTGAAGGCCACCAGCGCGTTGCTCTGGTCGGGGATGAAGGTGCCCACGTTGCCGGACGGCGAGACGGGGAAGAAGCCGATCTTCTTGTCCAACGTCGCGGTGTCGGCCTTGGCCTGGAGCTGGCCGAAGAACGAGTTCACCTGCACGGCCATCGCCGCCTTGCCCGACAGCAGCGCCGCGCCCTGGTCCTCGAACTTCGCCGTCTTGATGTCGGAGTTGAACAGGCCCTCACCGATCAGCGCCTTGTACTTCTTGATCGCGTCCAGGATGGTCTTGTCGGAGAAGGTCTCCTTGCCGGTGTTGACCCGGTCCCACAGACCGTCGCGGGCGGCGTCGGCGAGCTGCACCTGTACCCACCACTGGGTGGCCCACTTGTCGCCGGCCATCTCGAAGAACGGGGTGACGCCCTTGGCCTTGAGCTTGCGGGCCGTCTCCACCATCTCGTCGAAGTTCTTGGGCGTCGCGGTGATGCCGTTGGCGGCGAAGACCTCCTTGTTGTAGTAGACGCCTTCGACGGCCGGGCTGGTGACGAGGGCGGCGTAGCGGGTCTTGTCCAGCAGGCCGGTGATATCGCGTAGTTCGGGGGTCATCGAGGCGATCCAGGGGGCGCCGTCCAGCGGCTGGAGGTTGGTCCTGGCGTTCAGGGCGGTGAGCATGGAGGCGGTCGGCTGCCAGAAGGCCAGGTCGGGCTTGTCGCCGGTGGCCACCTTGGTCTGTACGCCCTGCTCGTACGGGTCCGGGATGGTGACCACGTCGACCTTGGCGCCGGTGGCCTGGGTGAAGGCGTCGGTCACGGCTTTGGGCACGGTGTTGCTGTTCTGGGCGGCCCAGATGGTGAGCGTGGTGCCATCGAGCCGGCCGGTGGGCGCGGCCCAGGCGGCGGGCTGCCCGCTCCCGGCCGGGGTGGCGGCGGGCCCGGAGGCCGGGTCGCTGCACGCGGTGAGGGTCAGGAGCGCGGTGGCGGCCGCGGCCGTGATCGCGGTGAGTTTCACGGTGTGTTTCCTTTTGGTCCGTGGGGGGGTCAGAGGGTGCGGAGCTTCAGGATTCGGGCGCTCGGTCCGGTAACGGTGCTGGTCACGGACAGCTCGGCGGTCTGCGGGTCCCACGAGTGGCCCCATCCTGCCTTATCGCCCGGGTAGACGGTCTCGATCTGGACGGCGTGCCCGGCCAGGTGGGGCAGCGACAAGATCGAGGTCTCGGCGGCGCCGGGGCGGCGCCACAGCCCGAGATGGGTGGTGTCCCCGGCGCGCAGGCCGAGGGCGAGCCAGTGATCGGCCCAGCCGGGCAGGCCGAGCGGCCAGCACGGGACCGCGCGCACCAGGTCGGCGCGCAGGTCGCGGTGCGCGCGTACGCCCGCCCGCACCAGGTCGAGCTGGGCGGCGCTCATGGCGGGCAGGTTGCCCGACAGGTAGAGCCGCCCCAGCACGCCGGTGCACATGGTGAAGACGAGCTCCTCGTCGGTCATGTCCGGTTGTGGGTAGGCCCAGTTGGCGGCCTGTTCCGGGAGCATGGACAGGGGCGCGGCCACGGCTATCGGCGGGTAGCGCAGGAAATCCTGCTGGTCGCTGGTCGACTGCAGGTTCAGCCGGGACAGCAGCGCGTAGTCCATGCGCATCGCGCCCGACGCGCAGTTCTCCAGAACGAGGCCGGGGTGCCGGTCCAGGACGCTGTCCAGCCAGGCGAGGTGGGCCCGGTTGCAGGCCAGCAGCCCGGCGCCGGCGCTGTCGGCGTGCAGGTCGGTGCCGGCGCCCGGGTTGATGTTGTAGTCGAGCTTGAAGTAACCGACGCCGAGCTCCTCCACCAGCCGGTCCACCACCTGGTCCAGGTGCCCGGTGGCCGCGGGGTGGCGCAGGTCCAGGTGGTAGCGGCCGTGCTCGGCCACGCGCCGGCCGCCGCGCTGCAGGAACGCCTCGGGGGGCAGCTTGTCGGCCATCGGGCTGCGTACGCCGATCACCTCGGGCTCCAGCCACAGCCCCGGCGTCATCCCCCGGTCCCTGATGTGGCCGAGTACCTCCTGGATGCCGCCGGGGAAACGGGTCCGCGACGGCTCCCACGCGCCGACGCTGTCCCACCAGGCGCCGTCGTCGTCGTACCAGCCCGCGTCGACGCAGAAGATCTCCGCCCCGGCCGCGGCGGCGGCGTCCACCAGCGGCAGCAGCTTGGCCGTCGTCGGGTCGCCCATCAGGGTGTTCATGTAGTCGTTGAACACGACGGGCAGCGCCGACCGGTCGGGGTGCGGGCGCAGCAGCGCGCGGCGGTGCGCGGTCAGCGCGGCCACCGCGCCTTCGAGCCCGTCGTCCGAGACGGCGACCGAGGCCGGCACCGTGGTGAACGACTCCCCCGCCGCCAGGGTCTGGCTCCACTGGTGGTCGGCGTCGGTGGGGCCGGTGGCCACCACGTACACGCCGTCCAGCCGCTCACCGGTCTCCCACCCCCAGGCGCCGTTGTGCTCGATCTGCCACAGCCAGGTCTGGCCGGTGCGCCGGTCGGCCAGCCCGCCCATCGGCACGTACCGCCCGCTGGACCAGGTGCCGGTGCTGCTCAGCGCGAACCTGCCGCGCCCGTGCTGGCCGTGCGCGGCCAGGCCGAGGTCGGCGATGTGCTCGCCGAGCGGCCTCCTGCTCCACCTGCTCTCGCCCAGCCACTCGCTGTCGGCGGACAGGACGTCCACCTCGCTCACCGGGCGGCCGAGGAACCCACCGGCGAAGGAGGACACGGCGAGCAGGAGCACCGGGTCCGTACCCTGGTTGGTCACCCGTACCTGGGCCTGGCAGGCGGCCACGCCGTCGAAGGAGCGCAGCGTCAGCTCGGCCGCCAGCCCGGACACCTCGTCACGCAGCGCGACGCGCAGCGTGTGCCAGTCGCCGTCACGGCTCTGCTCGGCGCCGGTGTAGCGCAACCGGCAGCCGACGGCCGTCTCCGACAGCCGCTGCGAGGCCTTGGCCCGGCCCTCGCCGGGGATCAGCACCTCGACCAGCGGCTGCGACAGACGGGACGGCTCGCCGCCGGGCGGTCCCAGCCTCTGGAGGGCCACCGGCCGGTCCGGGTGGATCTCCACCACCGCCGCCAGGGCGCCATGTCCCCAGCGCAGGGTCTCGACCACGTCGGCAGGCTTCACGTAACTCTCCTTCGGTTGTGCGGTGGTTGTTCGGTTGTGCGGTGGTCGCGAGACAGGCGTCAGCCGAGGGCGGCGGCGATCTGTATCCGGTCGACGTCGGGGCCGTACGCGGCGGCGTTGCCGAACTCGATCGTGTTGGCGCCGGCCCTGAGGTCGGCGGTCATCACGGTGGTGCGGAAGTTCGACCAGCCCAGCGTGTTGCGGAAGTAGACCCGGGTTGACGTGCCCCCGTTGACGCGGATGTCGGCGTAGCGGTCCACGATGTTGGTGTTGTAGTTGCTCGCGCCCTCACCCAGCTCGCCGTTGGCGTACGTGATCACCACGCGGTAGCGGCCGGCGGCCGGGGCGTTGACGCCGGTGAAGCGCAGGATGTTGGCGGCGCCCTTGCCGATGTAGCCGACGTACGAGCCGCCGGACGCCGCGCCGTTGGCGCCGACCACGGCCGTGCCGCCCAGGACGTTGGCGCCGCTCTCGGCCTCGTAGGCGGTGACGGTGCCGGTTGTGGCGGTCACGTCCAGGTAGTCGAGGTTGACGGCGTCGCGGTCGTCGGTGGTGAAGGCGTGCACGCCGATCCGGTTGACGCCGGCCTGGAGGAACACCTTGGTCGTCACCGTGTTCCAGGTGTTCCAGTCGGCGGTTCCCGGCAGCGTCAGGTCGGTTAACGCGGTGCCGTTGAGCACCAGGCGGGCGCCCCGGTTCTGCGGCGCGCCGGTGTACGGGCCCGCCGAGTAACGCAGTCCCAGGTTGTAGTAGCCGTCAGTGGGCGCGCTCACCACGAAAGTGGTCGCGGCCGTGTCGCTGGCGCCGTAGCCCTCGGAGAAGGAGGTGCCGGAGTAGCCGGTGTTGGGGCCGTAGGTGACGCGGGCGGTGCCGCCGAGCGCCGCGTACTCGGCCTGATAGCGGGTGGCCGGTCCCGCGGGCGTCAGGTCGGTGTTCGGGGTGACGATGACCTGGTACGCGGCGGCGCCGTTCAGTCCGGTGAGCGGAACGGTGATCTGGCCGCCCGAGACGGTGTAGTCGCCCTCGTGGATCAGGGCCGGGCCCGGGGAGGCGTTGAGGCCGGTGCTGTTCACCCCCCACACCGTCACGTGGACCGAGCTACCGAGGTACGGGGCCGAGGCGATGCCCTTGACCACGACGTCGGCGGCGTAGGTGTCGCTCACGTTGAGCGAGCCGCCGAAGATCACCCGGGCCTGCTTCCTGGCCGGGTCCAGGGCGGCCAGCCCCTGCAGGGAGCCGTTCCTGGTGGGCGGGGTGACGGTGACCGTGTGGCCGGTCAGCTCGCCGTACCACTTGTAGAGCCACCACCCGCCGGTGGCCTGGCTGTTCCTGGTCACCAGGTCGTTGAGCGCGCCGGCCGTGGTCCAGAAAGCCAGGCAGGCGTCGACTTTGCTGTTCTCGAACCGGGTCACGTACTGGACCAGGTTGCCGGGCACGCCCAGGTCACCGGAGTAGCGGGCGTACTCGTTGATCACGATGGGCCGGGGGCTGATGCCGAGGCTCGTCTCGATGGCCCGGTAGTCGGCGTGGTGGTCGTACCAGCTGGTAAAGAAGTCGTTGCCGAGCTCGTGCCAGGTGAACACGTCGGGCAGCACGTTGTTGGCCTTGGCGTAGGTGAGGAACGCGCGGTGGTCGGCCGAACGGTAGCTGGCGAAGTTGGGGCCCGCGATCCGGGCGCCGGGGTCGATCGAGCGGATCTTCTGGTAGACGCGCTTCCAGGCGTCGAGCAGGCCGTTGAGGTTGCCCTGGTACCAGATCTGGTCGGGCTCGTTGAAAGGCACGTACACGTACGACGTCCGGTACGGGTCCGCGACGATCTTGCGGGTCATCGTGTCGACCTTGGCCAGGTAGTCGTCGATGCCGAGGTTCTCGTACGGCCATTGGCGGTAGACGTCCTGCATGTAGACCTGGATGTCACGGCCGCCGGTGCGCTTGAACATGGGCGCGATCTGGAGGGCGTCGCCGTTGGGATGCTGGAGGCCGTCGGGCGCCTTCTGCGCGGTGACCTGGGGCTTGAGGGCCGCCAGCATGGTGTCGGTGGGGATTCCGTCGTTGCCCAGGCCGTACAGGAAGCCGGTCGCGCCGTACTTCAGCGGGCCCGTGTCCGAGGCGAGGTCGACGACGAGGGCAGGGGACGCGGCCTGCGCCGGGGCGGCGGCGCACAGCAGGGCCGAGACGAGCGCGGGGACGACGGTCGTGACACCCAGGAGCCGGAACGAAGTCAACGGGGGTACCTCCTGCCGGGAGAAGAGCGGCCATGTGACCGGTCACATGGAGTGTGAGCGGTCACACGGCAGGAACGGAAGGGCCCTTTGCCGGATTGTTACGCGCCGGTTTCGGGTGCGGTCTCAGGTTCAGACGCGGCGCGATCTCGGCGGGGGCGGTCTCAGGAGGTGGCGTGGCGCGGAGGGGCGGTCGACTCGCGCACGATCAGGCGGGGTGGGGTCAGCTCGGTCTGGGGCTGCGGCAGGCCAGTCAACTCGGCCACCGCCGCCAGGAAGCACGCCCGCCCCAGCCCGACGAAGTCCATCCGTACGGTGGTCAGCGCGGGGATCCAGAAGGCCGAGCCGGGAATGTCGTCGAACCCGACGATGCTCACGTCACCGGGTACGTCCCTGCCCGCGTCGTAGAGGGCGCGGCGCACCCCCTGGGCGATGTCGTCGTTGCCGCACAGCACCGCCGTGACGTCCGGATCGCCGGCCAGCCGCTGCCCGGCCAGGTAGGCGGCCCGGATGTCCCAGCCGGAGCCGACCACCTCGGGAATCTCGGCCCCCGCCCGCGACAGCGCGTCGCGCCAGCCGGCCTGCCGGCCACTGGAGCGCCCCTCGGACGGGATCGCCACGTGGTGCACGGTCCGGTGGCCCAGGGCCAGCAGATGCTCGGTGGCGTCGGCGGCGGCACCCCGTTCGTCCAGCGCGATCATGACCCGGCCCGTGTCGGGCGCCACCGGCTCGGTCGCGGCGATCGCCGGTATGTCCGCCGGCAGCGCCTCCAGCACCGCCGTACCCGCCGGGTCGAACGCGATGACGACCAGGCCGCCCGCGCTCGGGTCGCTCACATAGTCGACGGTCTGCTTGATCTCGGCGGGCGAGTCGGACTCCACGACCCTGACCCCCACGGCCAGGCCCTCGGTCCGCGCGGCCTCCTCGATGCCCTGCAACGTGGAGGCGTAGCCGTACAGCATGGTATTGGACGTCACCACGGTGATGCCCGGAGCGCGCCCCAGGCCGAGCGCCCGCGCGGCCCGGTTGGGCCGGAACCCCAGCGTCTCGATGGCCGCGCGCACCGCGGCCCTGGTGTCGGGACGCACCCGCGGCGAGTCGTTGAGCACCCGCGAGACGGTCTGGTAGGAGACGCCCGCCGCGGCCGCGACGTCGCGGATGCTGGGCACGGCCCCTCTGCGGGCGCCGGAGCGCGGCTCGCGCCGAGGGCTCGGACTCACGATCACATCGTAAGGCGCCCCGGACCGCGGCTCCGCCCCGGCTCACCTGCCCGCCGAGAGCCGCCGGCGGGTGGCGTGGCGGTCGGGCTGGTGATAAATACCGCTATGTACCGGACAATGATGGGTGCGGGCAGCCGCCCTGCGGTTCGGAGCGCATCATGGGGGCAGACTCGCCGTGCCCGGCATCGGCAGAGGAAGGAACGCGCATGGAGGTGGTGTCAGTAGGCACCGTGACCGACGGCACGCTGGAAGTGGTGCTGCGCGGCGACATCGACTTCACGAACGCGGCCTGGGTACGGAGCACGGTCTCCGCCGCCGTGCTCGACCAGCGCCCTTCCGTGGTGTGGATCGAGATGGGCGAGGTGGCCTTCATCGACTCCTCCGGGATCGGCGTGCTCGTGGACGCGATGAAGGCGTCCGCCGAGGTCGAGGCGGCCTTCAGCGTGCGGCATCCCACGTCCCGGGTGTTCGACCAGCTGCGCATCACGGGGCTGCTGTCCGCGTTCGGTCTGGCCTGAGGAGGGCTCGCCTGAGGAGAGCTGGCCTGCGGAGAGTGGGGCTGCGGAGAATTGGGCTGGGGGCTGAGGAGAGCTGGGCGCGCCACCGTGGCCTCCGCTTCGCGGCCCCGGGCCGCCCGCGCCGGTCGGGGCGGACGCGCCGATGAGTGAACCCGCCGAAACCTTGGAGACACGGTACGACTTCGACTTCGACACGCTCGTCCTGCTGCGCCGGTTGGTGGAGCGGTACGCCGCGCGGCACGGTCTCACCGGGCAGGATCTGTACCGGTTCGTGGTGGCGGTCAACGAGATCACCACCAACGCGGTGCGCCATGGCGGCGAGGGCGGGCAGCTCAGCCTGTGGCAGGCCGGCGGCCGGCTCTACTGCCGGGTCACCGACAACGGCCCAGGGCTGGCGCGGCCGGACTCGCAGGGCCACCACGCCGTGCCCGCCGACAGCAGCAGCGGCCGGGGCCTGTGGCTGGCCCGGCAGTGCGTCAGCCAGCTGACCATCGAGAGCGACGCCAACGGCACCACCGTCACCCTGGAGGCCGCTCCCCCGCAGCCGGACCATCCCTGAGCAAGATCATTTAGTGAAGTGAAGATTCTTCGATACGTTCAGAATAATCCGCGTCGGTCTCACGCTGCCACTGGGGAAGAAGATCGACGCGCGGGCAGTGTGGTGCTGGAGGCGATGCGGACCGAGAACCGCGACGGCCTCGCCCACGCCCTGCAGGTGATGACCGAGCACTTCGGCGAGCTGCGTTTCCTGCTCGGCTCGGTGCTGGACGGCTTCGACCGGCTGATCGGCTGGCAGGTCAGCCAGGGCGCACTGTTACGCGCCGGCACCCAGACCGCTCAGCAGCAGCTTGCCGAGCTGACGTTGATCAGCGACATGATCGCCCCGGCTGCCGCAGTCCGGTCCCGCGCCCGTCCGTACGCTTCGGTCGTCCGTGGCCGGGCCGCTCCGGCTGGCCGTATCAGGCTTGGCCGGGCAAGCGCGGAACAATCCGCGTACGGCTCCAACTCCCCGGCCCCGAATCCGGCATGTCCGAGACGATCAGCGACGGAAACCCCGTCGGCGATCATCGTCACACCGTCCGCCCACAGCGAGCAGGAGGTGAGAAGGCCTCACCCCTTGCTCGACTTCTGTGCAACCGTATCTCAGGTCATCTGGTTTATGACTTGCCGCCCCAGGGGTCAGGCGTTTGGGGACGGTCGGACGTAGAACTTCTCCCACGGCCCGGCGGTATCGGCGCGCGCCCGGAGCATGCCGTAGCCGCTACCCTCGTAGGCATACTCGGCACTCACGTATTTGTTGTTCTTGGAAGACTTGATGGCGCAGAGGCTTCCGGTGCACTCGAAACGGAACTTCTCCCAGTCTCCGACGCCGGTCGAGCGTGCGCGGAGCATGCCGTAGTCGGCGCCTGAGTAGTCGAGTTCGGCGCTCACATACTTTTTTGTCGTCAACGCGGCGATGACGTAGTTCGTATTGTCGAGGTTGCAGAGCTTAAAAGTCTCCCGGCTTCCCAGCAACGCCGCCGTAGCGGTGAGCATGCCCTCCTTGTATCCCACTTCGCTGTTTCTGGTACTCCAGGCACGGCTCATTTCCTGGGATATGATGCCTACCCACTCACACTGGCCGGCAGCGGGGGTGGAGGCCGTGTCGGCGATCGCCGCAGGCGTTGCGGCCAGCACGACCGTCCCCGCCGCTAACGTCATGCCGAACGCCCGGAAGCTATTCCTGAAGTTCATTTCCCTGCTTTCTGCGATCTTGGTGGCGCATCGATCGCGCCCTGTCCATCGGATACTGCCAGGAGGGAGTTGATTTTCACTGAATGCACCCTAAGTTCATTGTTTGGCCCGGATAAACTGATAATCAACTGCGACATGAGATCGTACGGGCGATAGTCGACTCTGCGAGTGCCGGGAATCGCATCCGACGGTCTCACCTGCAGCCCTTTGACGTGCGAAGATCATCTCATAAGGTGGGGCTCAGGCAATGTTGTGCAGTCGCTCAATCGAATTGAGCGAGAGGCGATAACAGAAGCTGGTTTTCCTGCCCGGCCGTCGGTGTTCCGGCCGGTGCGAACGGTACTTTGTCTCAGCCGGCTCTGTCCTGTGAGTGCCCGAAACTCGCGTCCGGTGCCAGAACTGCTGGGTGATGCAGAGGGTCTGCCGGCCAAGCACCTGGAAGATCGTTCATGACGGAGTCGAGTTCACCGGCGCGGCCAGCGTCAAAGTGATCCGATACCGCTACCGGGGGCACGGAATCCCAACCCCCTGGACCCCGGCACCGGCAGCCGCCCAAAGCGGCTGACCACGGCAACGACACGTGGAGCGCCCGGTGCGTGGAGACGCGCACGCCGGGTGCGGCGGGCGGGCCGGGGAAACCCACCGTGAGCGATTACGGCAGGGCGCCCCGGTCCGACCCCACAACGAGCGGCTCGGGTACGGCAAACCGCGACTCAGTTGATCAATGAGTACGGCGGTTGGAACGGACTTCGAAGATGAGTCCGAGACCGTCCTCTTCGTCCCAGTCTTCGCCGACTTGGACGAAGCCGAAGCCGGCGATCGTGGCCAGAGACGCCACATTATCGGGACTGATCGTCGCACGTACGGTCTTGACCGCCGGTTCGGCCGCGGCCCGACGCAGCAACTCGATCAAGATGGCTCGGCCATACCCCTGGCGACGGAAGTCAGGAGCAACCGCGTAGCCGATCTCTATCATGCCCGCCTCATCGGGCGGTCCGTGAAACCCGGCATGACCGACGACGACACCTTCAGGCCCCGTCACCGCCTGCCGCGCTATCCACGATGCGTGGCGAGGATCGGCGGCCATCTGGTCGATCCGAATCCGCCACAGCCACCGTGCTCTGTCTGTCACGAAGTACTCCGTCAGCGCGACCCCGGCCGCGTTGCTGGCCGCGGGCAGATCCCCATCGAGCAGAGCGGACAGCGCAGTGCTCGACAACTCGACGAAGCGCACGTGCTTCGAACTAGTGGGGAACGACGTCTGGCGATCGGCTTCATTTGTCACGGTGCGGACGATCGCAGGAGGTCCGACAGACGTCCAACGATTTTCGAGGGATCAGCATCCACCTCCACGACGAGCACCGACCCGTTGAGAGATCATGTCGGGACGTCGACCACCAGCCAGTTGGTCAGCTTGTCGGCGTCGGCGATCCCGCAATGGCGATTGGTACCAGTGGCCGGCGAACAGTGATACCTCACGGATGGCGTAGGGGTAGGCGAAAGCACCGGAGCGGATCCAGAGGATCTCCACGGCGGTATCGATGAGCGCGCCGGCCAGGGCACACGTCAGGTACGTGGGCACCGGCCCTGCTTTGGCTGACCAGGGCGGAGTCGACGCCCTCACCGACCGCCGTGACGATGCCCCCGGCGCCGTTGCCCGGGATCATCGGCAGCTCCCGCTTGAACGGCGACGGCGCGCCCGACCGGAACTGGGTCTCCACAAAGGTGATGTCGGCGTAGGCGACGTCGATCAACATCTGCCCAGGCCCCGGGACCGGGTCGGGCGCATCTCCAGGTAGGAGCACCTCGGGCCTGCCGAACTCCGTCAACCACACCACGCGCGCACGTTGCTCTCCCCTGTTCGGTTGATGTCACCCCCAGCCGGCAATCTCAACCGAACTCGAAGTCAACCCGCGATCACCAGCACAGCTCGACCGCAATGTCGAACTGGTTGCCGTGCCGTTCTCCTTCGTCGATGCCATTCACCCCGGCATCCAGTGGGTCTACGCTGTACGCACGGGCAACGGGCAGTTGCTTGCACGTGGTTTTGGAAGATCTCGACCCCTGCCTGTTACCGGGCTGCACCACCGCCGAGACGCGCGAGCGGTTCTTCATCGAGTTCGGCCGCGCCCTGCGCAGGCTCCTCGACGGCCCGCATCCCTGGCCCGTAGCCAGTCCTCCGAAACCTGTTCCGCACCCGCTGACCGCGCACCACGGTGAGCACTCGCCCGTTAGGGAAACCCAGATGCCCCTCACGCTCCCGCAGTTCACCATCAAACCGCATCCTCACCTGCGCCCTGATGCCGAGCGGCAGCAGATTCTGGCCGCGCCCGGCTTCGGCCGGTACATGACAGATCACATGGTCACCATCAAGTGGACCGGCGAGGCGGGCTGGCATGACGCCGCACTGGGCCCCTACGCCCCGCTGACCATCGACCCGGCCGCCACAGGGCTGCACTACGGCCAGTCGATCTTCGAGGGGCTCAAGGCGTACCGGCAGCCGGACGGTACGGTCGCGCTGTTCCGGCCCGAGGCCAACGCGCACCGCTTCCAGGCGAGCGCCCGCCGGATGGCCATGCCGGAGTTACCCGTCGAGCTGTTCATGAAGGCATGTGAGCTGCTCGTGAGTCAGGATCGGTGCTGGGTTCCCGACGCCGCTGAGCACTCTCTGTATCTGCGGCCGCTGATGTTCGCCACGGAGAGCACGCTCAGCGTCCGGCCCTCGGCCGAGTACCTGTTCCTGCTCATCGCCTCCCCGGCCGGGTCGTTCTTCCCCGACGGCATCAGACCCCTGTCGGTGTGGATCGCCGAGGACTATGTACGAGCCGCCCCGGGTGGCACCGGCGCCGCCAAGTTCGCCGGGAACTACGCCGCCGCATTCCTCGCCCAGAACGACGCCGCCGAGCACGGCTGCGACCAGGTGGTCTGGCTCGATGCGGTCGAGCGGCGCTGGATCGAGGAAGTGGGCGCCATGAACCTCTTCTTCGTACGCGGCCACGGCCCTGCCGCCGAGATCACCACCCCCGCCCTCACCGGCTCACTCCTGCCTGGGATCACCCGCGACTGCGTCCTCACCCTCGCCCGCGACCTCGGCCACCCCGTCAGCGAGAGCCGCATCAGCCTGGAGGAGTGGCAGACGGGCGCGGCGGACGGCTCGATCACCGAAGTCTTCGGCTGCGGCACCGCCGCTGTCATCACCCCCGTCGGCCGGGCCCGCACACGCACCACCGCCTGGCAGATGGCAGACGGCCGGCCCGGTCCCCTCACCCTCCGGTTGCGCGAGAAGCTCATGGCCGTACAGACCGGCCGTGCCCCCGACTCGCACGGCTGGGTGCACCATCCGCGCACGACAGCGCACTGACCTGCGCGAAGGACGCCATTCCCTGGGGTGGGCTCCCATGTGTACGGCTCTGTCGCCGTCGGGGAGCGCCGTCCGGAGACGCGGTACGACTTCGACTTCGGCACGCTCGTGCTGCTGCGCCGGTTGGTGGAGCGGTACGCCGCGCGGCACGGCCTCAGCGGGCCGGACCTGTACCGGTTCGTTGGTGGCGGTCAACGAGATCACCACCAACGCGGTGCGCCATGGCGGCGAGCGCGGGCGGCTCAGCCTGTGGCAGGCCCGGCAGTGGGTCAACCGGCTGACCATCGAGAGCGACGCCAACGGCACCACCGTCACCCTGGAGGCCACGCCCCCGCAGCCGGACCATCCCCGAGCAAGCTGCTTTAGCGATGCGCAGCGTCCTCTTCGATACGTTGAAAAATATCCGCGTCGGTCTCACGCTGCCACTCGGGAAGGTCCTCCCAATCGGCCACATAGGACGGCTTCGGAGTTTCAATGTGCTTATGGATTTGAGCGATCCAGCACAGGGCCACGAAGCGGCCTCTCTGTTCGCGGGTCAGCTTCGCGGTGCTGCCAGCACTAACCTCGACGAAGGTCCGCACTTGGATGTAGACAGCGGCAGCGGCTCGGCGTTCCCACTCGGGCGTCTCCTCCCACGGAGCGACGTAGGAAGACTTGGGCTCGCCTGGGTAGTGCTTGTTCACCCCGGCGATCCATGCTTCGCGGAAGGCGCGGCCCTGCTCGTCCGTCGCAGTCTGCATCATGGTCCTCTCAGTGTTGGGCGGGGGCCGACAGACGGGTGATGCGATCGTTCAACTGGACAACCCGCTTGTCGGCGAGAAGGGGTTGGAGCTGCTTTTGGATGCCGTGGAGCTTGCGGCCGACGTATCCGGCGGATTGCGTCTGCTCGGCCACGTCCACGGCGTGCCCCGCGTGGTGCAGGAATTGATCCATGTTGCGGCGTTGGATGCCGAGGGCTGCCAAGTCGGTGAGGAGGCTGCCACGGCGCCGGAGCGAGGTGGCCTGGTTGAGTGCCGCGAGGAGTGATGCCTCGGCGAGGTCCGTCTGGCCGAGAGTGAGGTAGCAGGTACCGCGTTCCTCAGCCAGGCGGGAGCCGTCGAAGCGGAGCCAACCTCCAGGGCTGACGGGACCTGCGAGGTCGAGAACCTGGTCGGCGGTGTCGAGGGCGCGTTCACAGGCTGCTCGGTCGCCGTCTCTGGCAAATGCCTCGGCCTGTACGGCGGCGACCCAGTGCCGCGTGGACAGCTGGCTGTCGCCCTGCTCGGCGATGCGGGCAGCCGCCGAGAGCACCGCAGTGGCCTCGGGGTATTCATGGTCGTACATGTTGACGAACGCCTGGCGAGTGAGAGCGCAGGCCCAGCGGTCGTAGCAGCGAGCTTCGCGGCCGGCGGTCACGGCCATGGTGTAGCAGTAGGTGGCGTCGGTGTAGCGGTTGCTGTCGAAGCAGATCTCTCCCGCAAGCTGGAAAAGGTCACAGGCCAAGACGCACAGTTGCTGGCGGGCTCGTGCTGAATGGGCCTGGTCCAGTTGCTTGACGAGAAGCTTGAGCTGGTCATGGACCAGTGGGTAGACCAGGCGCTTCGACTTGGACAAGGCGAAGACCTGCCAGAGGTGGCTGCTGAGCAGCGCATGCTGTTCTAGGTCATCGGCTTCGTCGGATTGGCCGGCCCAATCCTGGATGTCGGCGTTGGCCAGCGAGGGAAGCACCATGAGCGTGCCCGCGATGCTCAGCAGGCGGAGGAGTTCGCGACGGTACATGTCGTCAGCTTCACCCGTCGGCTGGGGTTCAGTCACGACCTGGCCTATGACGACCGGTGCCGAGGTGGAGGCGAGAGAAGGCTTCTCGGGTTCTTCACAAAGAACCAGGAGGTGATCCAACTCGTCCGCGGTGACCTTCAGAAGATCGCAGATCTTGGGCCGGATGTACGGGCAGGGCTCGGTCTTCCCCAGTTCCCACCGTCCCGCGGTGGTCCGGTCGATCCCAAGCTGATCAGCGAAGAATTCCTGACTGTAGCCGAGCGCCTTCCTTCGATCGGCGAGGCGTCTGCGTTTGCCAGCCACAGCGCACCTCCGCCCACATGTGGTCCCGTCAAGGGCAGCGTACGGGACGTGCCCACTCAGCGGCTGCGATGCCGCATAGGTGCCGCATGGATGCGTCACTGATGCCGTGGCCTGCGCCGTTGCCGCGCGATTGGCTAAGGGTGCTCGCCGGGACTTCGATCGGAGGAGATCAGGTGCTCATCGCACACCCCGAAAGCAATCGCCTGCCCGCAGACCTGTTCCCGGGATCGCCAGGCATCGACGTGGAAGCGGCTGAACGAGCCGCCGCTGCCCTCCTCGCGGCCATCGGCGTGAGCGGTGACAGCGAGGCCACTGACCGAACGCCGGCCCGGATGCTGGCGGGCTGGCGGAACTGCTCGGCTGTCCAGCGTGGGAATTCACTACTTTCCCCAATCGGGAAGGGCAGCACGAGCTGATGCTGGCCCGTGATGCGCCGTTCTCCTCGCTGTGTGCGCACCATCTGCTTCCGTTCTTGGGGGTAGCGCACGTGGGGGCACTTCCCGGCCAGCGAATCGTCGCCGGCTTGTCGGTGGACTTGTCATCAAGCAACCACGGTACGTTACGCGGCTTCCCGGCCACAGAGAACGCCGGATGAACGGGGGGATGTCGACGGTGATCCGGCCAGACGAGACAAGCAAGACGTCGCCCTGCCCTGCTGGCCGGGGTCGGGGGATCAAGCTGCGCAACTCGCGCCGGGCGCTCCTCATCGGCGACGGAGATCAGAGCACAGGTGGGGAGCGGAAGTGTCTCGACTGCCTCGGAAGCGGCCGGGCCGAAAGGAGCGGGAGATGAATCCGATCATGCTGGCGGCGGTGTCTGGCTTTCCGCAGGGCCAGGAGGAGGGTGAGCTGCTCATGCGGTTGCGCGACGCGCTCACGAGGCTCGGCGTCAATGCCGACCTGCGGGACAACAACAGCGCGCTTCTGGTGCGCAAGCCTGAACCGGGGCTGCCGGTGTGGGTGTTCATCGGGTACGGCGGCGCGTACTTCTCCTGGCAGAGCGCTGAGAAGCGGCATCCGGTCGATGACGTGGAGGGTGCGGCGAACGTCTTGGCGGAGTACATCGCCAAGTAACAGGCGGGCGCGGCGGGGCGGTGAGTCCCCGTTCGGAGGGGGACGGGGCAGGTCCTTCCCCGTCTCGTCGCGCCTCATCGTCCGGCAGGTAGTCGAGTCCACGCCCCTGGAAGGGTCGCCCCGCCCCTCCGCGGCTGCCTGCCGGGCCTTCTCCTGCTTGTCCGCGCGTGGCCGAGGTGGACAAGGACGCCCGCGTCCACGACGCACGCCATACCGCCGCGACACTCCTCATCGAACGGGGCATGGACATCAGCGTCGTTCAAGAAATTCTCAGCCGCCCACAACTGACCACGACCAAGACCTACACCCACATCATGGCGACGCTCCCCACCGAAGCAGCAGTTCGCATGGGCCACGCACTCTGGACCTAACTGCAACTCGAAATGCAACCGGGCGGACTTTCTGATCACAACGATCGGGGAGTCCGCCCATGTCATTGACGGTGAGGCGCCCGGGGCTCGACCCGGAACCTCAGCCGCGAGGAATGGATCGCGGACATCCGGGCATCCGGGCCCGCACGGCGCTGTGGCGCCTGGTCGAGACGCTGGACCATCGAACAACTCCAGGCCGAGGGCGAGACCCGCGCCGCGCTGGTCGAAGATCTCGCCACCGACGCGAGTAGCTGTGTTACGAGTTCCTCGGCGCTCAGCCGCAGCTGGAGCTCTACGCCGCGGTTGCGCGAGGCGATCGCCGCCGTCCTCGGGAAGCGCGGCCAGGTCGCTCTGGTGCGCACTGAGCGGCCCCACAGACGTCGTCGTCGGGTCAGGTGCCGATCGCGCGTCAGTAGAGTGTCAGCGTGACGGCGCTGTCGGCCTATTCCAGGGCGCTCAGGAGCGTACGCGAATGACGGTCTTGCCCTTGCGCCGCTCGGTCGGGTTGAGCGCGGGGATGGCGTCGTCGAGGGTGGCCACTGTTCCGATGTGAGTGCGAAGGCGCCCGTCTCGCACCCGGTCGACGATCTCCACCAGCTGACTAGGAACGGACTCGACGACGAAGTCGACCGCCAAGCCGTCGACAGGGCGAGCCTCAACAGATCCGACCACCGACACCAGCGTCCCGCCAGGCCGGATGATGCTCGCCGAGCGCCTTTGGATATCACCGCCGATGACATCGAAGACCAGGTCGACCCCGCCGATGTCGTCGAGATCCTCGTGGTCGAGGTCGAGGAACTCGTTCGCGCCGAAGTCGAGCGCCGCCTGGCGGTCCGCCGCCCGACCGGTACCGATGACGTAGGCGCCGAACTCCCGGGCGAGCTGCGTCACCATAGATCCGACCGCGCCGGCGGCGCCGTGTGCGAGGACGCTCTGCCCCGCCTGAAGACGACCGTGCTGGAACAGGCCCTGCCACGCGGTCAGGCCGGAGATCGGCAGACTCGCACCCACCGTGAAGTCGACGTTCCCCGGCAGCGGCGCAAGGTTGCGTGCCTCCACGGCCGCGTACTCGGCCAGCGTTCCATCGCGGTGCCAGTCCGTGATCCCGAACACCCGCTGTCCCAGCGAGAGTCCCGTCGTGCCGTAGCCGAGGGAGGAGACCACTCCGGCGAACTCGTGGCCGATGATCGCCTGGGCACGATCGTGACCGGAGCGATCGACCCACGTCGAGGGCCACTCCCACTCCGCGGGGACGAAGCCCGACGCGTGGACTTCAACGACGACGTCGTTGATCGCCGGCGTCGGCTCAGGCCGCTCCGCGAGTGTGATCCCGGCTGCTTCCGCGGTCTGATCCATCACGACGATTGCCTTCATGGGTGCCCCCGAATATCTTGTGCTCGCCAGCTCTGTGCGCCTATTTTCGGGCCTGCTAGCCCACTAGCGGCAGTCAACACGACGCAGTAACGGATCTGGGCCAAGGAGCCGAGCCTGGTCATTGACCTCCTGGCGGTCGAAGGCCGCGCCGTCCCAGCGGCTGGCGCCCAGCAGTTCCCCGGGGGGTTGAGGAACAGCGGGACGGCCTATAGCGGTTCGGGTGAGTAATCGCGCGCTGGCCCCTCGCGGGAGACAGCGGAGTTTGGTGGTGGGGGTCGCCGTCGTCTACCGGACGGTGCCGACATCTGGCTTCGCGCCGTCCCCCGCCCATCGCGATCTTAGCCAGCTCATCGTGGCGCGTCTGGAATGCTCTCGCCGTTTGCGCAGGTGGGGTGCGTGGTCGGGGCTGGGTAGCGTGGCCGTGTGGGTCCAGTAGCTGCCGAGCGCCACGAGGAAGGCGTTCACCCGCAGGGGATCGGCGTTGCGTCCGGCCGGACTAGCGAGGAAGATCTTTTGCGGATCGCGCGCCCCGAGGTCCGACTCCATCAGCAGGCATACGAGGTCCACCCACGCGGGGCCGGTGCACGCGCGCGACCGGTCGACCAGGCGGGCGGTGCGGTGATCGTCGATGAGGATGTTGTCGAACCTGGGGTCGAAGTGCAGCAACGTCTCCCCGACGACGAGTTCGTCCCAGTGGAGCTCGAGGTCGGCGAGCAGGCGCAGGTGCTCGCGTTCCCACCTGCCGAGCGCGGCGGTGGACACGATGTCGTGCGTGCCGTCGCGCTCGAGCGCCCGCCATGTCTCGCAACGCCCTTCCATGCGCGCGGCGACGGTGGGGACGCCCGTGACCGGCGACGGCGTCAGCGCCTTCGCCGCCGCGCAGAGACGCCGATCTCGGACCGGTGGTCGTCGACGGCGTCCGGGCTCGACTGGATCGCCTTGACGAAGACCTTCTCGCCGTTGGCGAGGGTGGCCAAGCCCACGATCCCCCATGAGAAGCCGCCTTTTCGGTCCTCGACCTCTCGCACCGGGGACCCTAGGTGCCGCTCGACCTCGTCTCTGAGCGCGGGGGGAGTCTCCGCCCACGCCCGCCGTGCCGTTCGCATGTCTCCAGCCAACCAGTGATCCCACCCGCCGATCGCGCCGTTTTCAGCTCGCGTTAACGCCGCTGGCCGTTCCGTTCTCGATCAAGCCCCGAATAGGGCCGATCTTGCCGATAGCTCGCTAACACCCCGGCGGGGAAGACTCAGGAGCCACCACTGATGCCCAACTCGGACTCGCAGTACGCCGCGCGCCTGGCCGCCTACGGGGCGGTCTCTACCCAACTGTCACTGCTGAGCGACCGCCGACTCAGCCAGGCCGTGGCGGAAGCCCGCGGGCTCGGGTCCGGCATCGGCGGCAGGTCGGCGGAGATGGACGTCAGCGGGAGGCGGGTCTTCATCAAGCGGATCCCGCTGACCGACGTCGAGTTGCGGCCTGAGAATGTGCGCTCGACGGCGAATCTGTTCGGGCTGCCGCTGTTCTACCAGTACGGGGTGGGGTCGGCCGGGTTCGGAGGCTGGCGTGAGCTGGCCGTCCACATCATGACCACCAACTGGGTCCTCGGACGGGAGTATGAGGGCTTTCCCCTGATGTACCACTGGCGGGTTCTACCCGACTCCCGGCCCGAAGGGTTCGCCGACGAGTTCGGTGGCATCGATGGGGCGGTCGCGCATTGGGAGGGCTCGCCGGCCGTCCGTGAACGCCTGGAGGCCGTCGGCCGCTCAACATGCAGTCTCGTGCTCTTCTTGGAACACCTGCCGCAGACGCTTGCCGCCTGGCTGGCCGACTCGCCCCAGGCCCCGCTGGGTCAAGGAGGAGGATCGCCGTACCGTTGGGTGGAGGAGGCTCTGGTACGCGGAACCGCCTTCATGAGCTCTCGCGGGCTCGTCCACTTCGACGCCCATTTCGTCAACATCTTGACCGACGGCCAGCGGCTCTACTTCGCCGACTTCGGGCTCGCCCTGAGCTCCGGCTTCGAGCTCAGCGCGGCCGAGCGGGCGTTCCTGTCCGAGCATCTCGACTACGACCACTGCTACACAACGGGCCATCTGCTGCACCACCACCTGCTCGACGACCTGCGCGGCGACCTCGACCAGCGGGCGTTCCTGCGGGAATGGATCGCAGGGCGACAGCCCGACGACGTCCCGCCCGCGACGACCGCGATCATCGACCGGCACGCCCCGGCGGCCGTCATCTTGAACGAGTTCCACCACCGCCTACTCAACACGAGCAAGCGGACGCCGTTCCCGTCCGCCGAGATCAAGCACGCCAGGCACGCCACCTGAGACGCTACCGGGCGAGCCGTGGTTGCCCCTGAAGCTTCTCCGGCCCAGCTCCCCCCGTAGCTGGGCCGGGCGCAGCGGCCGCCAGCCGTCACTCAGTTTGGGCAGCCCACGCCGCCTCGCACAACGCGCCGACGGCGCGCGATGGCGAGGTCATCGCGTACAAATACGTATGAGGTTCTGTCTTATCTGACTTGGTATGTCCGTGTCCGTGTCCTGCGCTGGCGCGCGTGCCTCAGCGTCAGTGATTTCTCATCCGGCGTGTTGTGGCACGTGAGTTTGCTCGATACCTGACGCATGTGCTCGGGTTGCCCATGATGCATTCTGTGGAGGTTGCGAACGCAGATCTGAGGGCTATTCCTCGCTGGAGAACCGCTCCCACGCGGACTGCCGGGTGATCTGGAGGGCGGCGCCGATGCGCGCCCAGGTCACCCTCAGCTCGCGCAAGATGGTGACCAGCCGCTGGAGGCTCGCCTCGGTCCGCGCGGCGATTCCCGGCCCGGCCGGGGTGGCGGGCGGATGTGGGATCCACAGCGAACCGCGCACCGGCGTCAGCCCTTGACCGCGCCGGCGCTCAACCCCTGGATGAGAAAGCGCTGCACGTACGCGAACAGCACGACGACGGGCGCGACGGCGATCAGACCCCCGGCGGCGAGAGCACCGAAGTCGCTGCCGAACTCGCCCAGCAGATAGCTCAACCCGACCGGCACGGTGAACCGATCCTGCGAACTGATGAACATGATGGCGAACAGGAAGTTGTTCCACGCGCTGATGAACGCGAAGGACCCGACTGCGACGATCCCGGGCTTGAGCAGCGGCAGGACGACCGCGCAGAACGCGCGGATCCGGCCGCACCCGTCCACCTGAGCCGCCTCCTCCAGGGAGACCGGCACATTTCTGATGAAGCCCGCCATGAGAACGAGGGAGAGCGGCAGGTGGAAGACGGTGTCGGCGATGATCAGGCTCCACAGGCTGTTCGTCAGATAGAGCCCGTTGAAGATCTGGAAGAGCGGGATGAGCATCATGGCGCCCGGGATGAACTGCGTGCACAGCATGATGACCAGGAAGACGTTCTTGCCGCGGAAGGTGAGGCGGGCGAGCGCGTACCCGCCGAGCATGCCGATCACCGTCGACACGACGAGGCTGGCGACCGCGACGGCGATGCTGTTGCGGAAGTAGACGCCGAAGCCCGAGCCCTCCCAGACCCTGCTGAAGTTCTCCAGGGTGATGGGCCACGGCACGAGGGCCGTGGAACCCGTCGGCCGGAAGGCGAACAGCACCATCCAGTACAACGGGACGAGCGTGAAAAGCAGGAACAACGTCAGAGGCAACCACAGCATCAGGCGGTCGCCCATCGAGCGCCGTCGCTTGCGGGCCGCGTGCGCGCCGGTCGGGTCCCGCCGGGTCGGTGGTTCCGCCGGGACTCGCCCGACGTCGTCACGGGTGGCGAGGCTCACTTGCCCTCCTTGGGATCGCCGGAGCTGGTGCGGAGGCTCACTTGCCCTCCTTGGGATCGCCGGAGCTGATGCGGAGGCTCACTTGCCCTCCTTCGAATCGCCGTTGCTGATGCGCAGGTAGACCATGGACGCGAAGGTCAGCAGCAGGAACGCCGTGACGGTGAGCGCGGAGCCGTAGCCGAAGTCCTGGTCGTGGATGGCGGTCTGGGCCACGTAGAGCGGCAGCGTGGTCGTCGAACCCGCCGGGCCGCCGGCGGTCATCGTGTACAGCAGGTCGACGTTGTTGAACTCCCACACCGCCCGCAGCAGCGTGGCGATGACCACGGCCTTGCGGATGTGCGGCCAGGTCACCGACGAGAACCGGCGCAGCGGCCCGGCGCCGTCGACGTTCGCGGCCTCGTACAGATCCAGCGGCACCGACTGCAGGTCGGCGAGGATGAGGATGGCGAAGAACGGGATGCCCTTCCACAGCTCGGCGATGACCAGGGCCCAGAAGGTCGTGCCGGGCTCCGACAGCAGGGAGGTCCCGTACTCGCCGATGCCCATGGACGCCAGGTAGTGCCCGATCCCGGTGGTGGGGTTGTAGAGCAGGATCCAGATCGTCGTCGTGAGGATGCCCGACACCGCCCATGGGCTGAAGGCCAGGGCGCGGGCCAGCCCGCGGCCCACGAAGGTGCGGTTCAGCACCAGCGCCAGCGCCAGGCCGAACACGAACTGCAGCCCCACCTCCACGAACACCCACTGGGCGGTGAAGCGCAGGCTGCGCCAGAACACCTCGTCGGCCAGCAGTGCCCGGTAGTTGTCCAGGCCGGCGAACCCGTCGTCGAGGGGCCGGGTGAGATTGTGGTGGCGCAGGCTCTCCCAGAAGACGCTGAGCACGGGATAGAACAGGAAGACCAGCACCAGCACGACGGCCGGCGCGATCAGCAGGTACGCGTGCCCGGCCCGGGACCCGGTGGAGCGGCGGCGCGCCGCGAGTGGGCGGCGCACCGGTTCGGCGGTCGTGGAGCTCATCCGTGCTCCTTGTCGTACTTGCGCTTGGCCGTGGTCAGGGCCGCGGCCGCGGCGGTGAGGAAGTCACGGGGTGTCAGGCTGCCCTGCAGCACCTTCTGCCACTCCGGAAGCAGGTCCGTGACGGTGATGGAGGAGAATTCCGGCAGGTAGTAGGGCTGTTCCAGGGTCACGACGCCGGGCTTCGCGGCGGCGTCCAGCGCGGCCTTCATGGCGGCGTTCTCGGTCACCCACTTCTCTTTCGCGACCGTCTTGTTGCCCGGGAGGTATCCGGACTTCTGGGCCCAGAAGCTGTTGCCCTCGGGCTCCATCGTGTAGGCGAGGAACTTCCAGGCCTCCTCCTGGTGCTCGCTCTTCTGGAACATCGCGAACCCGGTCGTCATCCAGCCGGTCAGCACCTGGTTGTCCGGCCCGGGGAAGGGGGCGACGGCGCCGACCTTCTCGGCTCCCAGGGCGGCGACGTGGTTGGGGTAGGAGCCGATGCTGTGGCTCAACATGGCCGCGCCGCCGTTGCCGAACTGGGCCACCATGGTCTTGAAGTCGGCGGTCAGATCACTGCGCGCGGTCTGCTTGCCGAACAGGGCCACGTACTTCTCGCAGGCGGCGATCACCGCGGGGTCGTCCAGCGTGGAGGAGCCGTCCTCGCGGAAGAACGTGCTCACGCCCGCGCGTGGATAGACCATCTGCACGAGCTGGCCGAAGAAGCCGTTGCCGCCGCGCAGCGTGTAGCCGAAGCGGCCGGAGGAGGCGTCGGTGAGGCGGCTCGCGGCCGCGTCGAAGTCCGCCCAGGTGGTCGGCGGCTTCAGCCCGGCCTCCTTGAACCAGTCGGCGCGATAGTAGATCACGTCGGCGAGGCTGGTGGTGGGCGTCAGGTAGAGCTTGCCGTCAGGAGCGGCGGCCCGGGAGGACTTGAGCATCTGCTCGGAGATCTGCTGTTCGAGGCCGGCCTCCTTCAGGCGTTCGTCCAGGGGGGCGAGCGCGTTCTGGGCCACCAGGGCCGCGAGGTCGGACGCCTTCGGGGTGAGCAGGTCGGGTGTGGAGCGCGTGGCGATCGCGGTGTTGATCTTCTGCATGTACTGGTCAGTGGGCAGGCCCAGGTAGTTGATGCGGATGCCGGGGTTCTTGGCCTCGAACATCGAGATCAGCTTCTTAAGGTTGGCCGTGCGCTCCGGGCGGGTGTCGGTGTCCCACAGCTGCAGCGTGACGGCGCCGCCGCTGCCGCCGCCTGAGCCGCCGCACGCGCTCACCGCGGACGCCAGGCCCATGGCGACGCCGGCCTGTGCCGCCGTCCGGATGAAGCCGCGCCGGGACAAGGCGTGCCGGCCGAGGACCTCGGCCGGATGCTGCTGACGGGTCATGGGTCTTTCCTCTCGTTCACCAAGAACTGCGCTCCGCTGTGCGGTTGCCATACGGTACATGAGATATGAGATTTAGGGTATGGTCGGTTCTATACAACGGGCCATGTGCCCCCCGATCCCCGGACGGCGAGACGGAGCGCCGGTTACGGTGGTCGACGACAAGTGAAGGAGTGCGGGTGAGTGAGACAGCGTTGGGCGCGATCAAAGCGTCTTCCAGGACGGCTCTCGTCCTCGAAGCGCTGCGTCGCGGCATTCTGAGCGGCGAGCTGCCGGCCGGGCGGTCCCTCGTGGAGGTGGAGCTCGCCAGCCGTTTCGGTGTCTCCAAGACTCCGGTGCGCGAGGCGCTCAAGACGCTCAGCGGCGCCGGCCTGGTCACCATCAGCGAATACACCGGGGTGACGGTCCGCAAGGTCGACGAGCGCCTCACCCGAAGCGTGTTCGACGCCCGGTGCCTGATCGAGCCGGCCGCGGTGCGGCGAAGCGTCGAGGCGGGACTGCGCGACGGCGGCCGGCTCGCCCGCGAGGCCCTGCGCAAGTCGGACGAGGCCACGGACGAGGTGACCCGCAGCCTCGCCAATCGCGACTTCCACCGCGCCCTCTACGCCGACTGCGACAACGAGGTGCTGGTCGGCGTGCTCGACCAGCTGCGCGACCAGACGGCCCTCATCTCCGTCAACGTCTGGTCCCAGCGTCCCTCCTGGGAGGACGAGGCGCAGGAGCACCGGCAGATTCTCGAGGCGGCACTGAACGGGCAGGCCGACGAGGCGGCCCGGCTCGTGTCGCAGCACATCAGTGTGTTCCAGGAGCGGGCGCTCCAGCAGATCAAGGAGGCCGGCAATGAGGTTCGGTGAGCTCTCCCGGGCCCTGCGCGACGTCGTCGCCATCCCGGTCACGCCCTACGTCGGCGGCGTCCCCGACCTCGCGCTGTACCGTACGCTGCTGCGCCGCCTGGTCGACGCGGGCGTCAACGTGCTCACCCCGAACGGCAACACCGGCGAGTTCTACGCCCTGAGCGCCGAGGAGCGGCTTCAGCTGATCACGGCCGCCGCGGAGGCCGCGCGGGGAGAGGCGCACCTCCTGGCCGGGATCGGCCTCGACGTCGCCACCGCCGTCGAGGAGGCCCGCCACGCGGCGGCGCACGGCATCCGGATGGTCATGGTGCACCAGCCGGTGCACCCGCACGTGTCGGCCCAGGGCTGGCTCGACTACCACAGGGAGATCGCCGACGCGGTGCCGGACCTGGCCCTGGTCCTCTACCTGCGCAACGCCTGGGTGGACGGTCGGCTGCTGGCGCGGCTGGGCGACCTGTGCCCCAACGTGATCGCCGTGAAGTACGCCGTCACGGACGTGAACCGCTTCGCGCAGCTACGCGCGGAGACAGGCCCCGACCGGTTCGTCTGGATCGCCGGGCTGGCCGAACCGTACGCGCTGTCCTACGCCGTCCACGGGGCCGAGGGCTTCACCTCCGGTCTGGTGAACGTCAACCCCGCCTTCTCGCTCCGGCTCAGGGACGCCCTGCGCGAGGAGCGCTATCCGGCGGCGGAGCGGATGCTCCTCGACATCGCGCGGTTCGAGCACCTTCGCGCGGTCGACGGCGGAGCCAACAACGTCAGCGTCGTCAAGGAGGCGATGCACCAGCTCGGCCTGTGCGACCGCGCGGTCCGGGCGCCGAGCACCGTCCTCGGCGAACCCGAACGGCAGGAGGTCGCGCGGATCCTCACCGAGTGGGCGAAGGCCGACGACCTCGGGCCCCTGCCCGTGGCCGCGTCATGAGGATCAGCGGCCTGCGCTCGTTCGTGCAGCGCGTCGGCGAGCGTCCCCGGGTGCTGGTGCGCGTCGACACCGATGAGGGCGTCAGCGGCTGGGGCGAGGCCTACAACCACGGTCCCGACCTGGCCCTCGGCCCTCTGCTCGACTACCTCGGCGAGCAGATCAGGGGTGCGGACCCGCGGCGCGTGGAATACGTGTCCCAGCTCCTCCTGCGCACCGCCAGGTTCCCGCAGGGGGCGCTCGGGCTGGCGGCGATCGCCGCCATCGACCACGCGCTGTGGGACATCACCGCCAAGGCGCTCGGCGTGCCCGTCTACCAGGTGCTCGGTGGCGCCGTACGGGATCGGGTGCGCGTCTACTGCGGGCTCTACTCCGCGCCCGACCCCGACGAGTGCCGCCGCCAGGCCACCGAGCTGCATCGGAGCCACGGATTCAGCGCCTTCAAGCTGAGCCCGTTCCGTACGGACCTGCACGCCAGACGCTGGGGCCTCGTCGTCGCCGAGACGGCGGAATGGGCTCAGGAGGTCAGGCGGCGCTGCCCGGAGGAGTTCGACTTCGCCTTTGACGCGCACGCCAAGATCTTCGAGCCCTACCAGGCGGTTCAGCTCGGCAACGCCCTGGAGCCGATGGACCCGCTCTTCCTGGAGGAGCCGCTGCGCCCGGAGCACTTCGCCTCCTGGGGCTACCTGCGCCAGCAGTTGCGGGTGCCCCTGGCCACCGGGGAGAGCCTGTACTCTCCCCACGAGTTCCTGAACCTGCTCACCCACGGGGGCGCCGACATCGTCCAGCCGGACATCTGCGTGGTGGGCGGCATGTCCCAGATGCGGCGCATCGCGACCCTCGCCGAGACCTTCAACACCATGGTGGCGCCCCACAACCCGATGGGGCCACTGGCCACCGCGCACAACGTGCACTTCGCCGCGGCGTGCAGCAACTTCTCGATCCTGGAGTACAAGCCGGAGACGACGAGTTGGTGCCCGGACCCGTACGAGCCGGTCGACGGGCACCTGGAGCTGCGGCCCGACCGGCCCGGCTGGGGGGTCACCATCGACGAGGACGCCCTGGCGGAGGACGACTACGTGCACTGGGAACGCCGGGTTCCCGTCCGGCCGGACGGGTCCCTCGCGTTCTGCTGACATCGCGGGGCCCTGGAAGGTGCGGGGGGCGAGCGTCATCGGCGCATGCTGAACCCGAGGCGCGGGATCGATTTCGGCCCAGGCCCGGCCGGCTCGTCGCGGTGGCCGCCCGTCTGCGCAGCCGCCAGTGTTCGGGCACCTATCCTTGCTTGCATGGGTGACGTACTGAAGGGGCGAGGTTGCGCGTGGGAGTTCGAGGACGGGGGGCTGCGCATTACGCCTGAGCCGGGTAAGGCGTCGAAACTGAGCATGGAGCTCGGTGAGCGGTTCGTGCCGTACCACGCGTTGGCCGATGTCATGCTGGAGCCTGGTGCACGCGGCAGGGTGGTGTTGCGGGTGGTTCCCCGGGAGGGAGCCGATCCGGTCATGTCCGCGGCAACGGGGCAGCTCCAGGAGTCGCTCGATCCGTACCGGCTGGTGCTGCCCGCCGCCACGAAGACGCTGGCCGACCAGTATGCCGACGAGATGCGCGCGGCCCTGTCCGAGCGCGGTCCGGCTGAGCGGTTCCTGATCGCCGGTCCTTCGGTGCCGCGTAGTTTCAAGGCATGGGACGGTGAGGCCGCCTTCGACGGGCAGGCTGTCACCTTCACCTGGTTCTCGTCCGGAGCTTCCCCGGCCAAGTACACGGCAGGTGACCGGCGTTACCCGATCACCGAGATCGAGGGCGTCGAGTGGCATGCGCTGGAGGACGCTCGCGGGTCGTTGCGGCTGCGCATCCGTGGGCACCAGGCCCTCTCCAACCCCAACAACGATCCCGCTTCCGTGGTGTTCGGCATCGGCTGGGGAGCCACGCATCACTCCCTGCCCTTCGCCGCCGCCGTGCTGGCCGCCGTACAAGCTCCCATGATCGAACAGGTCGCGGCGGAAGGCTGAGCTGCCGCCGCAGCACCGCCACCTCATGACGCGACACCATGATCTCCGCGTCCTTCGACGCCTGGCCGCGGCCCGGCAACATCAGCCGGCCGAACACTCGAAGCGTGATCAGACAGAGCAGGCGAACAGGCACAAGACGCGATCTTTCGTGCGGGTACGAACCCCGGCAAACCACAGGTCAGAGCCGTCGTGGTCGCGTTTTGACGCGGTACATGGTCAGCCGGGGTCGGTCAGGACCTCGCCGCCTTCCACCGCGCCGGTGAGCAGAGGACGAGGCTTCGTCGCGGTAGGGTTCTGGCGGACTTTCTTCAAGGTGGACGGCACGTGTGAGTAAGGCTGATGAGCTGATCGGCGCGGCGATGGAGGCCCTCACCCGCGAGGATGAGGCAGCCTTCGACTCCGCCGCCGCCTTCCTGGCCGACCGGGACGACGCCGATCGCGTGCTGGTGGAGGTCGTGACCCGTGCGATCTCGGGGTTGTGGCGCAACGGCTGGCAGCCCGCCGACGTGGTCAGGATCGCGGCCAGGCGGCTGACCGACTGGCACGGGCGGGCGGCGGCCGACCTCATCGCCTGGGAGATGCGGGCCTACGCGCCGGCCACGGTGGACGAGCGCTGGCGCGACCAACTCGCCGGCCTGCAGGCCGCGGTGTGGTGGAAGGGCGGCTACCTGGCGGCGCGGCAGGCGCGCGACGGGGCCGGCCGTCTGATGACCGTCTCCGGCGTGCTGGAACTGCTGGGGTTGCTGACCGGGCTGCCGCGGCTGGAGTCGTTGAGCCCGCCGCCCGGGGCCGCTCGCCGTACGCTCCAGGCACGCTCGCACGTGGTCAGTGAGAAGACGCTCGGGCGGGTGCGGGCGCTGCTCGCCAAGGCGGAGTCGACGGCGTACGAGGCGGAGGCGGAGACGTTCACGTCGGCGGCGCAGAGCTTGATGGCGAAGTACAGCATCGACGCGGCGATGCTCGACGCACAGCCAGGCGGAGGCGAGGCCCCGGCGGGCATCCGGGTCGGCATCGACGCGCCGTACGAGCAGCCCAAGGCCGTGCTGCTCAACCTCATCGCCGAGGCCAACAGGTGCCGGGTGATCTGGTCGAAGGAGCTGGGGTTCGCCACCGTGCTGGGTTTCTGGGCGGACCTGTCCTGGGTGGAGATGCTGTTCACCTCGCTGCTGGTGCAGGCGCAGACCGCGCTGGTGAACTCGGGCACCAGAAAGCACGGCACCGGCCGATCGAGGAACAAGACATTCCGCCAGTCGTTCCTGTCGGCGTTCGCCTCCAGGATCGGGGAGCGGCTCGCCGAGGCCACGGCGGCCGCGGTCTCGCAGGAGAGCGCCAGCCTGTGCACCGACCTGGTGCCGGTGCTGGCGGCCCGCGAGCAAGAGGTGGAGCAGGCGGTCGAGCGCATGTTCCCGAACCTGATCTCGCACGCGATCCGCACGTCCTGGGACCGGGAGGGCTGGGCGGCCGGCCGTAGCGCCGCCGATCAGGCCAGCCTCGGGGCGCGAGACCGATAGCGCCTGTATTGCGCCTGCCGAGAATCACATCCACCCAGGTCATGGCCATGTGAGGGCTTAGCATGGTGGCGCGAGGAACGCCAACTCGGCACCGACACCAGAGTCAGATTCGCTCCCAAAGACCGGCCCGCCCACCCTCCAGTCCATCCGCGCTCTCATCCTGCGCATGGTTCGGGAGAACCCCGGCTGGGGCTAGCGACGGGTGCACGGCGAGCCCACCACCCTCGGCATCAAGGTCGCGCCGTCCACGGTGTGGGAAGTACATCCCTGCTCTTCCCGCAGCAACCGGAGATGGCGGATGGATCATGGTGTGCCCTGCGGGACGCCTATGATCCGCTGGCACGATGTGCCAGGGTGGTCCTCCTCGAAGGGCCGGAAGCCATTGCCGCAAAGGCTGAAGGCGTCAAGATGGCGGTCACGGATGCAAACGGAGCGCTATGGCACATTGCGCAAGGCACCCCTCGTTCCCACTTCGACAACGCTCACCAAGTGTTCCGTGACCGGCTACAGAGCTTCCTCGAAACCGCCCGAGCGACCATAAGCTCCCCGTAGCGGACTGCTTTTCGAGCACCAAGGAGTCGCTGGTTCTCGGCATCCTGGACCGCACCTATTCGGGACATCCCTCAGAGAGGCCTACCCAGCTCCGGTTGCTGAGTCGTTCTCAGCGGTCGCCGACTGGACAGCGAACTCCTCGTAGGTTCTGGTACGGATAGGCGGGAGCGACGTAGCCGTGTAGGTCTGATGAGGGAGGTGTCGAGGCCGTCGGGCCAATGGTGGTCTCGTACTCGTCGAAGACCACGCGTTTCAGCGAGGCACCGGTCAGGACGGCGCCTATCAGCGTGGCTTCGCGTAGGTCGCCGTAGGTTAGGAGGGCGCCGCGCAGGTTGGCGTTTCGCAGGTCGACCTTGGTCAGATCGATGCTCCGAGATCGACGCTCTCGGCAATGCCTCCCCGGTCAAGGCCGCGTCGCGCATGTCGGCCTGGTAGAGGATCGCGTCGGCCAGGACCTCCCCGCCAGTCGTACTCCGGTGAGATCAGCACGAGTCAGGTGGGATCCGACGAAAGTGGCTTCGGTCAGATCGCTGAAGTGGAGGTCCGCGTCGCGGCGCCATGCGGAGGGGAGGTTGGCCTTGGGCAGGACCAAGCAGTCGAGGTGGAGTACCTGGCCCTCGAACCGTGTCCCGGCGGCCGAGGATGGTCTCAGTGCCGCGTGGATGTCAGGGGCTCGGAGGGAAAGGTTGGCAGAGTTGCCCGGTGCCGTGATGGCGTGACGCGTGCTGGGTGTCGCGTTGTGGGTCACGGGCTCGGCCGCCAATGAACGCGAAGAGGATCTCCCCAATGGTCCGGCGGTCGGCTGTGGAGGAGCCGGAGATGCGTTCCAGGGCGCTGTTCACGCCCTCGGGGGGCAAGATCCCTCTTCCGAGATCAGGAAGCAACTTGATCAGTGGACCGCTTCCGACCGTACTTCGTTGAACTCGAAACCCAGCGACTCGACTCCCACCCCAACTTGGGACCAGGCGGTCTCTTCCGTAGCCACCGTGCGAAAACCACCCCAGGAGATGTCTGTGGGCTGCCAAGCTTGGGCAGGTGGCAACGAAACCCCTCGCCAGCGGCCGAAGAGTAGATCCTCCCCCGAAGGAAACAGGCGGCGTCCGTTTGACTCCGATCGGCGCGGCCCTGGCAGGCGCTTTGCTGTTGGCCGTAGTTGGAGTAGCTGGCCTGGTCACGACTCTGCTGATCGTTGGGGGAAGTCCGGCGATGCAGCCGACCCCCACGCTGTCGCTGGCAAGCCTCCTGGAAATGATCAAAATCTCTGGTGCCGCAGTCGCCGGGATCGGTGGGGTGATCGCACTCGTTGTTGCGTACCGGCGGCAGCGCGTACTTGAGACGACCTCCGCGCTTGAACATTCCAAGGAGGACCGCGAACGCTCCCGTATGTTCAACGAACGCTTCGCCACCGCTTGCGGCCAACTCGGCGAGGACAACGCGGCCGTGCGGCTAGCAGGCATCCATGCCCTCGCTGGACTCGCTGACGACTGGCCTGCTGGCCGGCAGACATGCATCGACGTACTGTGCGCCTACCTCCGCATGCCCTACGAGATCACTCCCGAGTCAGACGCCTCTGTGGAACATCGGCTCCATCTGCGGTCGATGACCGAAGTCAGACGCACGATCTGGCGGATCATTGGAGCTCACCTGCGACTGGAGACAGAATCATCGTGGCGCGGGCACGACTTTGACTTCACCGGCGCCGTGATCGACTGCGATGTTCCCTTCTTCGGGGTCCGGCTTTCAGCCGGCACGCTGACGTTCAGCGGTGCACAGATCGTCAGCGGAAACGTCTGGTTCCACAACGCGGAGTTCTCTGGTTGTGAGGTGATCCTGTCCAACATGGAGTTGATCGGAGGGGAACTTTCGTTCCATGGGGCGACATTCTCCAGCAGCGTGATTTGGCTGGTAGGCACGCAGTTCCGCGGCGGGGAGGTGTCCTTTGGTCATACCGACTTCTCCGGTGCCGAGGTCTGGTTTGCCAACGCGCAATTCGGCGGGAGCAAAGTGTGGTTCGACCAGGCTCGGTTCCGGAACGGCAAGGCATATTTCGGGTCGTCGATGTTCAACGGCAGCGAAGTCACGTTCGAAGGCGCACGATTCGAAGGCTGCGAGGTGGATCTGCGAACCGCCTCCGGCGTGAACCCCGCCTCGTTCAGACTGCCCTCCCACACTCCTGGTCTGCTTCTGCCGCCGGATCCGGATCAGCAGAGTGCGTGATCGCAATTCCGCGAACACGTTCGTCTCTGGAGAATGGCAGCGATGTCCAGCCGGACCGCTAGAACCCGGCACACGCCAGCAACATCAGCCGCGCCCACAGGCCAGACGAAGAGACAAAACAGCCGACTGCAAGCCGCGAAGCTGATCGACGTGATAAGAGGACCCCATGATAGGAGCGGCTTTTTGGCGCACAGCAGCTGGTGTCGCATGTTTCCTGGTCGTTGTGCTCGGCACTCTCACGCTGCTGCCGCACCTGCTCTACCCGCCTTTGACCGATACTCAGCTCAGCGGAGTGAAAGGCGCTGATACCCGCATCCAGCTGCAACAGGCACAGTCTCAGCTGCAGAACAATGCACGCTCTACCCTCCTCCAGGCTGTCGCTGGCTTGCTTGTCGTCGCGGGTGCGGTGGCCACTTGGCGGCAGGTGCAAGTCAACCGCGAAGGACAGATCACCGAGCGATTCACCCGGGCTGTCGACCAACTCGGGAGTGACAACACCGACGTCCGCGTCGGTATCTACGCTTTGCGACGCATCGCTGACAACTCCCCGTCGGATCGCAACACAGTCCAGTTCATGCTCGGAGCGTTCATTCGCACCCATGCAGCCTGGCCGGTCGGCATGCCCGACGGCCCCGAGCATCCGACCACCGCAGTGGATCAACATCTACCCTGGCTGCATATCCGCGCCCCTGACATTCAGACCGCCATGGAGGTGCTGGGGAATCGTCCTACGTCGCCAGATACACGAAGACTCTACTTATCTCGCGTGGACCTACGCAGTGTCCAACTGGACGGTGCGCGCCTGATCGGCACACAGTTACGCCACGCCAATCTTGCGCGGGCCTGGCTACGCGGCATACGGCTGGATCATAGCGACCTCAAGTCGACTGACCTCCGGCAGACGAATCTAGAGAACGCCAGCCTCGTAGAGTCCAACCTCCGTGGTGCTCATCTGGAGGGTGCAAATCTGAGGGGAACCGACTTCAGTAGGGCTGATCTCCGCAGAGCTGATCTTCGCGGCACCAATCTCGCTGACGCCACACTGGTTGGCGCACTGGCCGACCCCACAACAGCCTGGCCTCTCGACTTCGACACCAACCACCTTCGCCGCGCTGGAATACGTCTCATCAACGACGAGGGCGAGCCGTCAAACACCGCAAACGAGTAGAGCTCGACAAGTCGGATTCCGTAGAAAGGACGGCAGATCTGTGGGCTGATAGCGCCACGAGCAGCCCGAGCGACCCCCGGCTTATACAAGAACACCCGCACCTGAATAGCGGGTGCCGCAGGTTCGAATCCTGCCGGGGGCACGCACCAAATCTTCGGCACTGGCACTCGCGACCTGCCATCAGCAGGCCGAACAGGCACCTCACCAACCGGTAGACCAGCGATAACAACCTTGCGATGGTCGCAGCCGCCGCTCTGATAGCGCAACTAAACCCCAGCTCGGAGCACGAAATCGTGTTTCCGAGCGGGACACCGTCCTGGCCGGGCTCATGGCTGTACCCGCCGTCCTCATCTCCTCCCCGCGGACTCGAGCGCGTGGCACCCACCAAGCCGGGACGCCCTGTCGACGGCACAGCGCGGTGGCCGGCACAGTCCCACGTGCCGACGCTGGTCACAGCCCGCATCTCCCGGCGGTGAGTGCGGTGATCGCGCACTCGGCGGCGTGCTGTGCCGCGAATGCGGAGGGGAAGGGGGCACAACTTCGGGAGCCGCGGCCGGCCGGTCCGCCGGTGATCCTCCACAGCCAGGCGGGGCGTGGGGGGTGACGATGCCAGACGGGCGCCGCCGCCGGGGGAGTGCTCCGAGCTGTCCGGACCAGTACGTCGTGTGTCACCCCGCGCCCCGCCGTGGTGGCGCAGTACCGGCGGCCGCTGTCGTGAACGGTCCAGTCCAGGGGTGTCGGGGTGGAGTCCGACACCTCCAGGAGGGTGTCCGCGAGGTCAGCCAGAATCCGATACAGCGCGGCTCGTACCACCTCGGTGTGGTCGCGGCCCCAGTGGCACGGGGACCGTTCGGCGACCTCCTGCGCGAGGGTGTGCGCGGCGAGTTCGCGCAACGGATCTCCGGCGCCGAGGTATCCCGGCGCCAGGACTGCGGCGGCGCCCCGTAGGAGGTCGTCCCGGGTCATCGCGGTGCCGCGGGCCAGCTTCCACAGGTCGGCCGGGCCGACACCGTCGACCGTGCGCCGGATGCAGAGGGCCGCCGTGTCGGAGGGGGCCGGGACCTCGGCGTTCAGGAGACCCGCCTGTACGTCCGTGGCCGCGTACACATCGCCCGGCTGGAGCGCGCCCGGAGGTACCGACCCCACCGCCTGAAGGACCCGCTCGTGGATGCGGCGTACGGGATGGGGCCCAGGAGGAGGCGCCGGTCGTCCGGCAAGTACGCACAGAGCGTCGGGCAGGTGCGCCGGCGCGACCCTCAGGGCGGCGCACGCCCGTGTCAGATGACCGGCCATGGTGATCAGTCGTCCAGCACGGCCAGGGCGTCGATCTCGACGAGCAGTCCCGGCGGAAGCCGCATGTACACGGTGGTGCGGGCGGGGAAGGGCGCGCCGACAGCCTCCGCGTACGCCTGGTTCATCTCGGCCAGATGGGCGGGCTCTGTGAGGTACACGCGCAGCATGACGACGTCCTCCCAGCCCGCGCCGGCCGCCTTGAGCACGGCATCGACGTTGCGCAGGGTCTGTGCGGTCTGATCGGCGACTGTGGCGCCGACGACCTCGCCGGTGTCCGGGTCGAAGGGGAGTTGCCCGGAGACCTGAAGGATGGGGCCCTTGCGGATGCCCTGGGACAGCGGGGCCCCCAGGATGGGGGCGTTCTCGGTGCTGATGACGGTTCTGGTCATGATGTTCCTCAGCTCCAGACCTGGCGTTCGCGGGTGCGGGGGCCGTCGATTTGGGTCCACTCGGTGTCGATGCGCATGGTCGCTCCGCGTTCGGCGTCGTACGGATCCCAGCCGGGGTCGCCGGTCCTGGCGAACCGGATCCAGGTCTCGTGTACGCGGGCGGCGAGGCCCGCGGGAGCCGTGCCGGGACCGAGCAGGGCGTTGGGGCCGTGCAGGTCGGGCCGGTCCGCGAGGTCGAAGACGAAGGGCAGCTCGACCGCGTGGGTGGCGCCGAGCTCTCCGTCCAGGGCCTGGGAGCGCCAGGCGAACTCGTAGGCGTAGGTGACGGACCCGGGATGGGCGGCGTGTGCGCCGGCCAGAGCGCGGCTGCCCGCGCCGAACAGGGCGTCGCCCATGATGGCGGAGCGCAGTTCCGCGAAGGACGCCTCGGGGCGCGACTCGCGGTATGCCTCGACGAGCCGTGCTGGATCCGGGTGCGAGCGCGCCGCCGCCTCGTCGACGTCGGAGGCGGTCGAGGTGGCGTACTTGCCCACCGGGACCAGGTAGAGGTTCCCCTCTTCGGTGTTGGTGCCGACGAGCAGGTCAACGTCGGCGCTCAAGCCGACGGCGACGGACGCGGCGGGTTGTGTGTCGAGGACCAGGCTGAACGGGCTGAGTCCGATCAGCGGGTCGCCGTGGGTGTCGGTCCGCAGATCGATGCCCGCGAGCCGGGAGGCGGCCTCGACCAGGCGTTCGTCGGAGACGTCGGCGAACGCGCCGGCGTGGGGCTCAATGCCCAGGGCCTCGGCCGCCGCCTTGGTGACGCGGGCGGCCTGCTCGGTGCTGAACGCGCCCAGGCCGCTGCCGCTCTGCACGATCGCCCGGTGGAACAGGCCCGCGGCATCGGAGGTGGCCAGGACGCCGCCGACGATGGTCGCCCCGGCCGACTGGCCGAAGAGGGTGACGTTGTGCGGGTCGCCGCCGAAGGCTGCGATGTTCTCCTGGACCCAGCGCAGCGCGGCGACCACGTCGAGCAGGCCGCGGTTGGCGGGCGCGCCGGGGAGGTCGAGGAACCCGGCGATGCCGAGCCGGTAGTTGAGAGTGACCAGGACGACGCCGTTGCGGGCGAACGCGGAGCCGTCGTACATTGTGGATCGCGTCGAGCCGGCGACGAACCCGCCGCCGTGGACGAACACCATGACCGGCAGCCCGGCACCGCCGGCGGCGGGCGCGAAGATGTTGACCGTGAGATAGTCCTCCCCGCGGCTCCAACCGGCGCCGAAATAGGGGGACATATCCACGCTGCCGAGCTTGCGTTCGGACTGCGGCGCGTTGGGCCCCGGCGCCGTGGCGTCCCGCACGTCCTCCCACGGCTCGTGCGGCCGCGGCGGCGCGAAACGGCCGGCGCCGCGAGGTGGGGCGGCATAGGGGATGTTCAGGAAGGTGAGGGCCGCGCCTTGGCGCAGACCACGGACGGCTCCCTGGGCGGTGGCGACGACGGGGTCAGGGCGGTGATTCACGGTGGTGCCTTTCCGGGGGCTCAGAACTGCTCGGTGTACGGGGCGAAGGGCGCCCAGCCCTTGATCGCGAACTTGCCCCCCTCGCGGATGACTTCAGCGGCACCATGGCCGCCCAGGTGCGCGGGAATGACGAGGGCGTTGTTGTCGACCGCCCAGCCCAGGAGCTTGTGGCGGGTGGCGCGGGCTTCGGCGGGGTCCTCGCAGAAGCAGCTGTTGGAATCGGGTTCGTGGATCTGGAGCGGGCTGTGCAGCAGGTCGCCGACGAACAGCGCCCGGTCCGGCCCGGACTCCAGCGTCAGCACCGACGAGCCCGGCGTGTGGCCAGGGGCGAGGTCGAGGCGCAGATTGCCGTCGATGCGGTGGCTGCCCTCCCAGAGCTGGGTCTGGCCGGCCTCGTGTACGGGGGCGACGCTGTCCTCGAAGACATTCTGGTTACCGCGGCCCAGCATGGGCTTGTGGTCGTTGGCAGGGTTCCAGAAGTCGAAGTCCGTCTTGGACATGAGATAGGTGGCGTTGGGGAACGTCGGCACCCAGGTCCGGCCATCAAGGTAGGTGTTCCAGCCGACGTGGTCGATGTGCAGGTGCGTGTTGATCACGATGTCGACGTCTTCAGGACGGACCCCGGCGCGGGCGAGATTGTCCAGGAAGGCGGTGTCCAACCGGTTCCACACGGGTGCGTACGGGCGATCCTTGTGGTTGCCGACGCCGGTGTCGACCAGGATGGTTCTTCCCTCGCTGCGCAGCACCCAGGTCTGGATCGCCGAGTTGACGATCCGGGTCTCGGCGTTCAGGAAGTGCGGCGCCAGCCAGGAACGGTGGGCCTCCCATGCCTGCGCCGGGCTCTTCGGGAAGAACGCCTCAGGCGTCATGTCAACAGGGCCGAAGTACTCCCAGACCCGGGTCAGCGTGACATCGCCCAGGGTGATGGTGTCCACGATTGTCTCCAGTTCGATCGGTTCCGCGTGCTCGGCCGCGGCATGGCTGAGCGGCCCCTCATGACGGGTTCAGGGGGTGCCGCGCTCCTGCGGGGCGGTGTGCCGGTGGTGCTGTGACCCCGGCGGAGGCGTCCCCGTCCTCAGGGGGTTACGCCTGCTCATCCATGGTGCGCCGGCCGTGGTGGACAGCGGTATGAGTCACCTGACTGCATCTGGGCACAACGCGGTGTGCCGACCCGCTCAGCAGGCGGCGCCGGCGGGTCAAAGGCTCGTGCGAGCGCCGTCAGAATCAGGTCGATACGGTTCAGATGGAGCAGCAGGCGCTCCTGCGGCGACAGTGGCCCGCGACGCGTACGCCGTTCACCGGAGAGCAGCGACAGCGCTCCGGCGATCTTGAGGCGTTCCGGGTGGGAGGCGGTGCGCCGCCGGCGTCGCGCGAGGCGGATCAGGCGCGTCACCCTCCCCTGCGTGCGGTCGGCCGCCGCGGTGACCCGGGTGGCGTACTCGTCGTCCTGCGGGAGGCGCCCGGCCACGACGGCCAGGTTCCGGGCGTGGTAGGCACAGGCTTCCAGCCGTTCCAGCAGGTGGCGAGCTCGATCACGACGGCCGCGCTGGGGATTGAACGGGTGGGTGAGCGGCAGACAGGCTTTGCGGAAGGACTCCAGCGCCCGGTCGAGATCATGGGACGCGCGTATCAGGCTCGTCGTGGTGCCGGTGCTCGGGCTCCGCGTCGTCGCGTCCAGCAGGCGGCTGAGGGCCAGCAGGAAGCGGACTAGTTCCTCGTCGCCGGCCCGGCGGACCGTGAGGGGCGCCACGACCACGGTGGCGAGGACGCCGCAGGCGACTCCCAGCGCGGTCTCCTGCACGCGCAGGACGAGCACGGTCGTCGAGAAGGTGTCCAGCAGCGCGAGCAGCATGCTCAGCATGCCGGTGATGAAGAACGTCACCGCCCAGTAGGCGTCTGCCGGCGTGTAGAAGGTCCCGAACATGCACGCCAGCAGCAGCACCAGAAGCAGCGGGCCGTACGGTCCGGCCAGGGTGGCCAGGCCGTAGCCGAACACCGCGCCGAGAACTGTGCCCGCCACTCGGCGCGCGCTTTGCAGGAGGACTTCGCCGGTGCTCTCGGTGTTGATGAACACGACCCACGTGGCCATGACGGCCCAGTACCAGTGGTCGGGTGACAACAGGTGACCACCGAGGATGGACAGCGTGGAGGCGGCGGTCACCCGGAGGGCCTGCCGGGTCGTTCCCCGCCTCCGGCCTTCGGGGCCCGCCTCGCGGCAGCGCCCGGCGGTCCGCGGTGCGGCGGGCTCGTACGGAGTCGCCCCGATCCTCGTCGGGGAGACGACGCGCGGGCCGGGAAGGCGCATGGCCGCGGCCAGTTCGTCGATCTCCCGAAGACAGTCCGGTAACAGGGCGGGTGCGTCACGTGGTGTGCGAGCCGCGCGGACGGCGAGTACGACGAGTCGCTGGGCGGCCACCTCCGCGCGTGTGACGTGCCGCAGGATCCAGCCGTCGGTGGCCTCGCCGACCGCGCGCTCACCGAGAAAGTCCCCGATCAGGAGCGCAGCCACGTGGAGCCGGTCCAGACGGCGCTCCAGCGACAGGCTCAGCGTGCCGGTGTCCTGCGCGGTGCTGAGCAGGACGGCCGTGTCTCGCAGGACGTCGCGCAGTCGCGCGTTGAAGGTGCGCCGCAGGCGGGCGAGAACACGGGACGACGTCATGAATCCCGTGCCGTAGAAAACGGCCACGACCGCACAGAACGCGACGACTACAGCCCCACCCATCGCCGGCAGCTCGCTCGCTCGTGCCCCGGCGAACTGCGCCAGGAAGAAGCCCATGAAACCGAAGACGCCCACGCCCTGCCCTCTGGCGCCGTACTGGCGGGCGCGGACGGCGAGGTAGATGAGCAGCAGGAACACGATTGCGGCCGTGACCGGGTACGGCCTCAGCACGGCTCCAGCGGCCAGGGCCGCGAGGGACACCGGAGCCCCTATCCCCAGCGTGATGAGCTGGTTGCGCGAATGCAGATCGCTGATGGCCAGCGAGGTCACCATCGCGGTGAACCCGCCGGCCAGCAACGCCGTGCCGGACTGCCCCAGGGCCGCCAGGACGGTCAGGGACGCGGCGGCGCCAAGGACGGCGCGCATCGCGGAGGCCAGCCGCATCAGCCCGGGGTCGGCGGCGGCGAAGCGCTCCCACAGCAACGCCGTCTTTCTTGCCCGCATGACGGTCTCCGTACATCCTTACGTGAGCGAACAGAGGTCCTCCGACGGCCGGGTCAGCTACGGCTGAACCCCGCCCACTCCTTGATCCGGAAATTTCCGCCGCTGCGCGCCACCTCTGCGGCGCCGTGGCCGGGAAGGTGCGCGGGCAGGATGAGGGCCTTGTGATCGGCGGCCCACTCCAGTTCGCGGCGCCGGGTCGCGAGCGCCTGCTTCTCGTCCTCCTCGAAGCAACTGTTGAACTCGGGGTGTTCGAGCTGCAGCGGGGTGTGGAGCAGGTCGCCGATGAACACCGCTCTGTCGTTTCCCGACTCCAGCCGGATTACGGACGAGCCGGGAGTATGTCCGGCGGCGAGGTCCAGCTTCAGGCCGGAGTCAAGGGTGTACGAGCCCTCCCACAGCTTCACCAGGCCCGCCTCATGCACCGGGAGCACACTGTCCTCCCAGACGTTCTGGTTACCCTGCCAGTACTTCGGCCGCACAGGGCCCGCGGGGTTCCAGAAGTCGAATTCGATCTTCGGGATCAGATAGGTGGCGTTGGGGAAGGTGGGCACCCAGTCACGGCCCTCGCGCCGGGTGTTCCAGCCGACGTGGTCGTTGTGCAGGTGGGTGTTGACAACGACGTCGACGTCCTCCGGCCTGACTCCCGCGCGGGACAGACGGCGCAGGAAGCCCGTGTCCATGTACTGCCACTGCTTGGCGTACGGACGGAACTTGTCGTTCCCGGCACCGGTGTCGATCAGGACCGTCCTGCCCCCGCTGCGCAGGACCCAGGTCTGCAAAGCGGAGTAGACCATGTCGGTGCCCGGCTCCCAGAAGTCCGGGCTCAGCCAGTCCTCGTTCTCCTCCCACAGTTCCTTCGGACTTCCGGGGAAGAACTGGCGTGAGGTCATGCCGACGGGTCCGCTGTACTCCATGACACGAGTGACGGTGACCTTGCCCAGCTCGATCGTCTCGACGCGGGTCCGGCTCTCGGAGGCTGCGGCGGAGGCGGTGGTCGGCCGGCCCAGCAGCCCGGCGGCGCCGATGCCCGCCGCGGCTCCGACAAAGCCGCGCCGGCTCAGGGAACGTGAAGTATTGATGCTGTTCATTTCCGCTCTCCGATGGAATCACTGGTCACGGCCTGCGTGTCCTCGCGAGCAAGGAACACCAGGACCGTGACAGGCCGCTTTCTGATGGTCGCGGCCGGATGCTCACCATCGTCCGCAATACGGGCGCGGGCCGGTATCAGTCACTCGACTGAAGAACCGCTGGCAGGGGCATCGGACGGCGGAATATCCCGGACGCCGCACGCGTTGATGACCCCGCGCGATCATTCGAGCACATCTCTGGAGCGTTCGTGGAAAACGGAAGAAGTGCCCGGAGAAAGAGCTCGGCAGACGATCTTGATCTGCCGATGGTGGGCCGGGAAACCGAGACCGCGGAAATCATGCGGCGGATCGCCGCTGACCGGTCCCGCGGCGAAGTCCTGATCCTCACGGGCGACCCCGGTGCCGGCAAGAGCATGCTGCTCGACTTCGCGGCCGGTCACGCGCGGCGCGAGGGCGGACGGGTGCTGCGAGCGGGCGGCAGCGAGTCTGAGGCCCATCTGGGATTCGCGGGCCTCCACCAACTGGTCCGCCCGGTGCTCGGCGAGCTCGACAGCCTGCCGCCGTGGCAGCGCTCCGCGCTCCGGACCGTCCTGGGGCTGGACCAGGGCACCGAGGCCCCAGACGGCGTGCTCACCGGATCGGCCGTTCTCACCTTGCTGTCGGACCTGGCGGAGCCGGCGCCGCTGCTCGTGGTGGTCGACGACGCCCAGTGGATCGACCGGGCATCGCTGGACGTTCTCTCCTTCGTGGCCAGGCGCATGGACGGCGAACCCGTCACGCTGCTGCTGGGTGCACGCGCCGAGGCTGCGGTGCCCGGGTTCGACAAGGGATTCGAGCGCCTGGAGATCGGCCCGCTGAGCGGAGGGGAGGCGAATCGCCTGCTCGACCGGCAGCCAGCGCCGCCCACCGGCCGAACCCGGGTACGGATCCTGCAGGAGTCGGCCGGCAACCCGCTGGCCCTGGTCGAACTCGCCCGCGCCGACGCGACCCGGCCTTCAGGCGGCGGCAGCGTGGCGGGCCCGCTGCCCGTCACCGATCGACTGGAGCGGATCTTCGCGGAGCAGGCGCGGTTCCTGCCGGAGGCGACCCGTCGCCCCCTTCTGCTGCTCGCGGCCGCTGACGCGACGGACGCGCCCACGGCCTCTCGCGGACTCCCCGAAGCCGGCGACAAGGCGTGGGAACCCGCGGAGCGAGCCGGTCTCGTACGCCAGGACGCCCCCTGGATCTCCTTCCGCCACCCGCTCATCCGCTCGGCCATCTACCATGCCGCCTCCTTCGAGGAACGCAGGCATGCGCATCTCGCTCTCGCGGAGCTGAGCGAGGAGCCCGACCGCCGGGCCTGGCACCTCGCCGCCGCGACCACGCGTCCCGACGAGGAGGTGTCGGCCGCCCTGCGGCAGACGGCCGGCCGGGCACGGCGCCGGGGTGGCTACGCGGCCGCCGCCGCCGCTCTGGAACGCGCGGCGGAGCTGAGCCCGCGCCGCGCGGACCAGGCGCGGCTGCTGACCGAGGCCGCCGACATGGCCGTCCTCACCGGTCAGCTCGGCTGGGTGGAACGGCTGGCCGCCGAGGTTCGCGAGCACAGTGACGACCCGTCACTGATCGGCAGTGCCGCGCTGGCCACCGGGCGGCTCAGGTCCCTGCGCCGGCCTCATGCGGCGGCCTTCGCCCTGCTGACCCGCGTCGCCGACGAGGCGGCGGCCGTTCACTCGCCCCGCGTGCTGGACGCGCTCGCCGCGGCCGCGGTGGTCCGCTACTACTCGGGCGAGGAGCCACAGCGGCAACGGATCGAGAGCCTGCTCTCCGCCGTGCCGGACCTCACCGCCAGGGGCCCCTTGCGCGCCTGGGTGCAGGCCGTCTCCGACCCCAACGGCGCGGGGGCCTCCCTGGCTCCGGCGCTGCCCGGACTCATCGCCGAGGCCAGGGACGACGCCGGCAGTCTGACCACGCTCGCCATCGTGGCGTGGATCCTGGACCAGACCGCCCTGGCCGCCAGGACCTTCGACGAGGCGTACGACCGGTGGCAGGCCCGTGGCTCGCTGCCGGACGGCCTGGGCTCCGCCGTCGGCTGGACCTACCTGGATCAGGGCCGATGGACCGAGGCCCGTTCGGTGGCCGCCGACATCTCGGCGGTGGCGTCAGCGGCCGGGCTGGACCACGCCGAGGCATGTGCGTACGCGCTGGACGCGACGGCGCTCGCGCTGCTCGGCGAGACTGGCGACGCGCGACACGGTGCCGAGCGGGCACTGGCCCTCGTCGACCCGATGGAGAGCCGCTCCATCGTGGTCTTCGCACGCCGGGCCCTGGGCCTGGCGGCCGTGGCCGAGGGCGACTACGACACCGCGTACGCGCAGTTCCGCTCCGCCTTCACCGGCGACGGCGATCCGGTTCACTATCACGTCTCCTACACCGTCCTGGCCGAACTCGCCGCGGCGGCCGTCCGCCTGGGGCGGCGGGAGGACCCCGCCGACCTGCTGGAGCGATCGGCGTGGCGCCTGGGTACCGGCATGTCGGTACGGATCACCGCACTGCTCAACCGAGGCCGCGCCCTGCTCGCCGAACGGGACCACGCGGAACCGTACTTCCAGGCGGCGCTGGCGGACGATGCGGGGGAGCAGTGGCCGTTCGAGCGGGCACAGACACGGCTGGACTACGGTGAGTGGCTCAGGCGGCAGCGTCGCATCGCCGAGGCCCGCCCGCTGCTGACCATGGCACTCGACACCTTCCAGCGGCTCGGCGCTCGGCCATGGATGGAGCGGGCGAAGGCGGAACTGCGCGCCGCCGGCATCGAGGCCGCCGACAGTGTGGCGCCCGGCGCTCTCACTGAGCTCAGTCCCCAGCAGCAGCAGATCGTCCAGCTTGCGGCCCGCGGCCTGACGAACCGTGAGATCGGAGAGAGAATGTACCTCTCGCCGCGCACGGTCGGCTCCCACCTCTACCGGGTGTTCCCCAAACTGGGCATCACCGCCCGCGCACAACTCCGCGACGTGGTCGAAGACGCCCTGTCGAGGGTCGGCGGCCAGGGCCGGGATCCGGTCTGACACATGCGTGGACCGGAATGCTGCTGCCTATGCTCAGCCGCAAGGGTCGCGCCGGCGTCGCCTACCGTTGTCCTCCAGCAACCGGCCGCACCCTCCGTCTGCCTGAAGGGTGTCAAACTGGGCCTAAGTGGTCTCGCCTGGAAGTCTCTCGGGGGTTGACTTCTGACTGATCGGCGACCTCATCGGCGAGTTCATGGTGAACGCCGGGGTGGCCGACGCGGTGGTCGATGGCGCCGTCCGCGACGTCCGGGCGCTGTCGGCGGTGGGCCTGACCGTTTACGCGCGGGCGGTCACCCCCGCTGGGCCTTTCAAGGACGGGCCTGGCACCATCGGCGTCCCGGTGGCGGTCGGCGGCGTGGTGGTGGCGGGGCCGGTGACGTGCTCGTCGGTGACGCCGACGGCGTCGTCGTCATCCCACGCCACCGCGTGAAGGAGGTCGTGGACGCGGTCGACGGGATCGTCGAGAAGGAGGAGGTGCTCCGGCGGTGCATCCTCGCCGCGCGCTTCGGGCATACGGCGGTGAGCCGATGACCGGTCCGACGACCACCGTGCCGCCGGCGTTCCGGATGGGGGGGAACTACGCCGCCAATCACGGCGCCCGGCCCTGACCCCGGCCCCTCCGGGAGCCGTCTCCCTCGCCATGGGCGAGCCGGACTTCCCGACGCCGCCGCCCGTGATCGAGGCCGCCGCGGCCGCCCTGCGCGCGGGACACACCCACTACGCCGACCAGAAGGGCCTGCCGGAGCTGCGCGCCGCGCTCGCCGCGAGGTTGCCAGGGTGCCCCGGCCGGACCTGGACCACGGACGACATCCTGGTCACCCACGGCGCAACGGCCGCGCTGGCGGCCGTTGCGCTCGCGATGATCGGCCCCGGCGACCGCGTGGTCATCCCCGAGCCCGCCTACTCGCTCTACGCCGACCTGGTCGTCCTGGCCGGGGGGACCGTGGACTTCGTTCCGCTCGCCCCGGACCTGCACTGGGACCTCGACGCCTTGGCCGAGGCCCTTCCCGGCGCCGCAATGTTGATTTTCTCGAATCCGTCGAACCCGACCGGTATCGTGCACTGCGAGCAGGAGCTCAAGGCCCTCGGGGATCTCCTTGACGGCTCTGGCATCCTGGTCGTCAGCGACGAGGCGTACCACCGGCTGGTTTACCCGGGGCATGTGATGACCTCGGCGCTGGAGGTCGAATCGCTGCGCGACCGCACGGTGTACGTACAGACGTTCTCCAAGACGTACGCGATGACCGGCTGGCGGGTGGGCTACCTGACCGGGCCGCGCGAGGTGGTGGACGCCGCCGCCCACGTGCACCGGACCCGCAACGGCTCGTTGAACACGGCGGTCCAGCACGCGGCCCTTGCTGCCCTTGAGCTGCCGGACGGCATCGTCGGACGCCATGGTCGAAAGGTACCGGCAGCGCCGCGAGCTCAGCGCTGATTTTGCTGGTGAGTAGTAGGAGCGTTTGCAGTGTCAGGCCCTGATCTCCTCGGCCAGCCCTCTGAGGGACTCGAGCGGGTGCTCGACTTCGATCCACGGCGGGGTGAGGTCGGTGGGCTCGAAGCGGGACCGTGCCCGCCCAGGACCTGCTGACCCCCCGTATCGACGGCCTGCTCTGCGAGCGGCGCCTCGCGATATGAGTCAGCAGGATGGGAGCGTCGCGGAAGGGGAAGCCGTGATGTGAGAGGGCGTTTGATTTGAGTAGATTGCGGCTTATGTTCTAGTAGGTGCCTCGCCAGGTTGAAGTGGTCTCGTCCGTTATACGCTTGATCAAATTGTTGATCGACGCGATGTGAATCACGGCTTGGGAACTGGCGGGTAGAGTCTCATATTATTCCGCGATCGGGGTTATCCCGAGCTGACGCTGTCGAGGTGGGGTGGCGGATGGCCCGGTCGGGATAATTCGGTGTCTTCGTGTCCTGTTCTGCCGGGGCCTCTGTCTGAGTGGGTGGAGCTCAGAGGGGAGGACATTCATGTACGTACGTGATCCGTTACGAGTAGTGGTGCCAGAGTCGCTGGGGGCGTACGCGGCCGGTTTCTGTGGAGCGTTGCAGCAGCAGAGCTATGCGGCGCACCCGGCGTGCGAACTGGTCCAGCTGATGGCGCATCTCAGCCGCTGGCTCGACGAGCGTCGGCTGCGGCCGGAAGACTTGACCGAGGAGGTCGCCGACCGGTTTCTGAGAGACCGACGGGGCGAGTACCGCAAGTTCCGCAGCAGGCGAGGGCTTGCACCGCTACTGGTTCATCTCCGGCAGATCGGCGTGGTGCCGCCGCCGGAGCCGGTGCCGCTGGACCTCCGCCCTGACGTGGCAATGCTGGTGCGGGAGTATCGGCAGTTTCTCGTGCATGAGCGTGGGCTGGCCAAGGTCTCCATCCGCCGCTACCTGATCGCTGTCCGCACCTTCCTGACGCTGCTGTCCAGCCCGTTGGACGGCGGGCTGGACCGGCTGTCGGCGGCCCAGGTCTCCCAGTTCGTGCTCGACCAGGCAGGACTGCGTAGCGTCCCCGACGCCAAGAGCATGGTGACCGCGTTGCGGTCGCTGCTGCGCTTCTTGTTCGTGACCGGCCGGATCAATCGGGACCTGGCTACGGCGGTGCCCACCGTTGCCAACCGCAGGCTGAGTTCTCTGCCCGGGCGGTTGCAACCTGGGCAAGCCGATCTGCTGCTGGCCAGTTGTGATCGCGACACCGCTCTCGGCCGCCGCGACTTCGCGATTTTGACCGCGCTGTCCCGGCTGGGACTGCGTGTCTGTGAGGTCGCCGCCATGCAACTCGGCGACATCGACTGGAGAAGGGGACAGATGGTCATCTCGTACGCCATGACGTGCGGGACCAGCCACTTGCCGAACTGGCCGCCGATCGGCCTGGCCGCCGCGAACCCGGCCCGGAAGGTGGCCGCGTGGTCCTGGTCGTAGTCGTCGCCGCTGGGCAGCAGCAGCAGGTCGGGACGGAGCCGGTCCATCCGCTCCTGTAGCAGGTCCACCAGCTCGCGCAGGCCGACGGTGTCCAGGCGCTCGGTGAGCTGGCGATCCCCGTAGGCGATCTCGTAGCCGAACCCGAGCAGCTCGCTCACCTTCTCGATCTCGGCCGTGCGCTGCGGGAACGTCGTCGGGCCCGCGAGGCCGTAGTGGCTCATGCCGTCGACGGCGAGGTAGAGCACGTGAACGTCGCAGCCGTCGTCCGCCAGCCTGGCGAGGAGGCCACCGCAGCCGAGCACCTCGTCATCGGCGTGCGGCGAGACCAGCAGAACACGGTCAAAGCGGCGCATAGCGCCCCCTGACGTCCTCGCGGGTCTCGTAGTAGTCCGCCGTGGTCCTGATGAGCTCGTCCAGGTTGACCGACGGCTTCCACCCCAGGGTGGTCGCCGCGCGCAGCGCCGGCATCTTCTCGAACGACTCCGCCTCGGCGTAGGCGTCGCCGTGCAGGCGCCGTCCGTCGGTGTGCGTGATGGGCGAGTCGCTGCCGAGCAGGTCGCGTACCCGCTCCGCGGGCCTGCCGATCATCGTGCGATTGGCGGGGTTGCCGATGTTGATGATCGGCTCGCCGGCGTCGATCGCGGCGTCCATGTAGTCGAGGACGAAATGGGTGAGGTCGTCGGCGGCCGTGAACGCCCGCACCTGCTTCCCGTCGCCGAAGACGGTCAGGGGCCGCCCGGCGAGCGCCTGCTGCACGAAGGTGGGCATCACGAAACCCCCGGCGCGCGACTGCCGCTGCCCGGCGACGTTGAACGGGCGGATCACCACCGCCCGCAGCCCCCGGGCCATGCTGTTGACCGTCATCGCCTCGACCATGGCCTTGGCGACCCCGTACTCGATCCTGGCGTTGTAGGCCGTGGGCACCCGGAGGGGGTCCCGTTCGTCCAGGACGCCGCTGCGGCCGTAGACCTCCGCCGAGCTGAAGACGCACAGCGGGACGTCGGCCGCCAGGCACGCCTCGACGACGGCGCTCGAACTGGCCACGATGTCGTATCCCAGCGTGCCCGCCCGGGGCAGGATACCGGCGGGGCCGACGTGCGAGGCGGCATGGATCACACGGTCGACCTCGGCTGCGGCACCGGCAGGCAGGCCCGCGCCCTGGCCGCGCGCGGCTGGACGGTCACCGCCGTGGACTACGCCGCGCCCGCGGTGGCGGCGGCGCGGCGTCTCGATCCGGGCGCGTCGGTGACGTGGCGGACGGCCGACGTCACGGACCCGGCGAGCGTCGACCCCGGCGGCCGGCTCGGCGGCCCCGTCACGCTGGTGCTCGACAACGGCTGCCTGCACGGCATCCCATCCCGGCGGCGGCCCGGATGGGCCGCCACGGTCGAGACGCTCGCTGCACCCGGCGCCGATCTGCTGGTACGGGCCGCCGCCCCGCGCCGCCTCGGTGTCGGCCCGGCCGGGATCGACGCGACCGATCTCGCCGCGCTCCTCGGTGCGCGCTGGTCACCCCGGCCCGCACCGGACCCCGGCTGGTACCACTACCGCAGGCGGGCGTGATCGCGCTGCCCGGCCCGTGAACGGGCTGGCGGGGAAGCACCGGCCAGGTTCACCGGCTGCACCCAAGGAGCCGGATTCACCGGCCGCTCCCGGCCGCACCCGAGGCGCCGGGAAGCGCCGGGTCAGGTTGACCGGCCGCTACCGGCCGGACCCGAGGCGCGGAAGGTGCGCCGGTACGCCGACGGGACGACCCCCGCCTCCGCCGCCAAATGCCGCCGCAGTGAGGTGGCGGTGGCGAAGCCGACCTCGTGGGCGACCCGCTCCACCGGCAGGTCGCTGGACTCCAGCAGGTGCCGCGCCCGCCGCAGCCGCTGCTGGGTCAGCCAGCGGCCCGGGCTCAGACCGGTCTCCTGCCGGAAGCGCCGGGCGAAGGTACGGGTGCTCATCGAAGCGTGCGCGGCCAGCTCGTCCAGCGACAGGGGCAGCTCCAGCCGCCGCAGCGCCCAGTCGCGGGTCGGCCCGGTGCCGGCTTCGCTCGCCGGCGGCAGCGGCCGCTCGATGTACTGCGCCTGCCCGCCGTCCCGGTACGGCGGCACGACGCACTGGCGGGCGACCTGGTTGGCGACCTCGCTGCCGTGGTCCTGGCGCACCAGGTGCAGGCAGACGTCGACGCCGCTCGCCGCCCCCGCGGAGGTCAGCACGTCGCCGTGGTCGACGAAGAGCACCCCGGCGTCCAGCTCGACCCGGGGGAACAGCTCCTGGAAGATCTCGGTGAGCGCCCAGTGGGTGGTGGCCCGGCGCCCGTCCAGGAGACCGGCGGCGGCCAGCAGGAAGGCGCCGGTGCAGATGGACACCAGGCGGGTGCCGGGGCGAACGCGCGACAGGGCGGCGAGAGCCTGCTGGTCCGGGGCGGTGGGCGAGGTCACGGAGATCGCGCACGGAGGGATGATCACCGTGTCCGCCTCGGCCAGCACCTCGGGACCGTACCCGGGGACGATCGTCAGGTCGGCATCGGTACGCACCGGCTGCCCGTCCACGCTCGCCGACAGCACCTCGTAGCGGCCGTCGGCGGAGCCCAGCACCCGGTGCGGGATGCCGAGCTCGAAGGGGTAGACGCCGTCGAGAGCGAGGACGACGACCTTGTGGGCATCGGGTCGCGGGGGCGGGGCCAGCGCGGCCGCGCGGCAGGCGAGCTCACGGAGCCGCTGAGGTGCGGGACGGGTGGAAGGATCGGCAGGCATGGCATGAATGTATCGGATGCTGACCTTCTTGCCATCGACCCGGGCGCGACCGTACGGCCAGGATCGAGGCATGACGACGACGTACAGCAGTGCTGCCCCCACCATGCTCGCCCTGCACCAGACGGCCCTCGGCGGCCCGGAGGTGCTGCGGCTGACCGAGGTTCCGCGGCCCGTGCCCGGTGTCGGGGAGATCCTCGTGGCCGTGCACGCGGCGGGGCTCAACCCCACGGATTTCAAGCACCGCGCCATGAGTATTTTCCTGCCGCCCCCGCCGCTGACCCTCGGCTGGGACGTCTCCGGCACCGTGGTGGAGACCGGCCCGGGTGTCACGCTCTTCCAGCCCGGCGACGAGGTGTTCGGCATGTTGCCCTACCCGCACGGGGCGGGCTCCCACGCCGAGTACGTGGCCGGCCCCGCCCGCGCCTTCGCCGCCAAGCCCGCGGAGATCGACCACGTCCAGGCGGCCGCCCTGCCGCTCGCCGCGCTCACCGCCTGGCAGGCCCTCGTCGAGACGGCGGGCCTGCGGGCCGGGCAGCGGGTGCTGATCCACGCGGCGGCCGGCGGCGTCGGTCATCTCGCCGTGCAGATCGCCAAGGAGCGCGGCGCGCACGTCACCGGTACGGCCAGCGCCCCCAAGCACGACTTCCTGCGCGAGCTCGGCGCGGACGCCTGCGTCGACTACCGCGTCGAGGACTTCGCCGGCACCGAGGAGCGCTACGACGTCGTCCTCGACGCGCTCGGCGGGGAGACCACCACCCGTTCCGTGGACGTGCTCCGCCCCGGCGGCGTCCTCGTCTCCCTGCTGCGGGGCGCCGAGGACACCCGCGCCGCGGCCGAGAAAGCGGGGGTGCGCGCGGTCACCCTGATCGTCGAGCACGACCAGGCGGGGATGCGCGCCATCGCCGACCTCGCCGCCTGGGGCAGGCTCCGCGCGCACGTCTCCGGCACCTTCCCCCTCGCTGAGGGCGCCCGGGCCCACGCTCAGGGGGAGACGGGCCGCACGACGGGCAAGCTGGTCATCACCGTACGCTGAGGCGCAGACGTCGCGGGCCGTCCCTGAAGATCTCGAACGTCACGCCGGCGGCCGGTCGAGCTTGGCGGCCACGGCGTCAAGCACCCAGTCGAGGCCGGTCGCGAAGGACGTCTCGGCGTCCACGTCCATGCCGTCGTGCACGAACTTGGCCACGGCCGGGAAGCGGCCCGTGGCCAGCATCTTCGTCACGTGCGGGCCGCGGGCGTGCTGCCAGTCGCGCACGGGTTGACTCCTGGCGGCTGCCGGGATCGGAGACGAAGCGCGATGAGCTTGCGCGCGCCTACGGCGCCGATGGCTATGCGCTGGTGGAAGCGGTGTATGCGCCGTTCTCCCCGGCCTGGTTACGGAATCTGCCCGCGGTGCAGGCGCTGCAGGTCATGTTGATCCAAAACTATGTGCGCGTCACCGACCACAAGGGGCGGGAGGTGGTTCAGCGGCGGCGGCCCCTCGAAGACGGCGGAGAGGGACTGCCGCCGGTCAGAGTGCGGCTGACCTCCCCCTACGACACTGATGCCCGGTGGGCGGCCAAGGGCGACGACATGTTCTGGAACGGTTACAAGCTGCACGTCAGCGAGACGTGCCACACCCCCGCCGGCACGAACGGCAAGACGATCGTGCCGCCCAACCTGATCACGAACGTCGCCACCACGGACGCGACCGTGCCCAACAGCCAGATGACCGAGAAGATCCATCAGATGCTCGCGGCACGCAGGCTGCTGCCCGGCGAGCACTACCTCGATTCCGGCTACCCGTCTGCGAAACTCCTCGTCGATGCCCGCAAGAGGTTCGGGATCGCGCTCATCACCCCGGTTCTGCTGGATCACTCATCGCAAGCCCGCGCCGCCGCCGGCTACAACAGTGCGGCGTTCACCATCGGCTGGGACGCCGAACAGGTCACCTGCCCGCAAGGACGGGCGAGTTCCTCGTGGAGCCCGTGCGCCCAGCGCGACACCGAGGCGATCGTGGTCAAATTCAGCGGCGAGATCTGCCGGCCGTGCCCGGTTCGCTCCTTGTGCACCTCGGCCAAGAAGGGCGGACGCCAGCTCACCATCCGCGCCCGCCCCCTTCAACAAGCCCTTGACCAGGCACGTGCTGATCAGACCACCAAGGACTGGCAGGACAAATACAAGCTCCGCGCCGGAGTCGAAGGCACCATACGCCAGGCCGTCGCGGTCACCGGAGTCCGCCGAGCCCGCTACCGAGGCCTGGCGAAGGTTCACCTCGAACACGTCTTCTCCGCCGTGGCGCTCAACCTCATCCGCCTGGACGCCTGGTGGAACGGGAACCCGCTCGACCGGACCCGCACCAGCCACCTTGCCCGCCTCGAACTGGCAGAACTCGCTCTCGCAGCCTGAGGCGAGTTAACCAGCAGGGTCCGCGATCTCGGCGTACCAGGCGTCGCTCGCCGCCGTGGCCGGGCCGTGGACTGGTTGGGGCGAGCACGAGCCGTCCAGTGTGGTCGAAACCGAGGAGGCTGGTCGGCATCAGACAACTGCTCGACGAACTCGCCGCGACCCGAGCCGGGTTCCAGGCGCACATGACGGTCACCGGTGACTACCCCGCCCGAAGTCCGCGGGGTCAGCTACTTCTCCGACGCTTCCCTCCAGCAGCCCGCGGCCGGCGTTCCCACTCTCCTGTGCGGCCCGGCGACCCGAACCTCACGCACCAGACCGACGAGCGGGTCGACGTCCGGGCGCTGGAACACGCCGCCGAAATCCTCACGATGCTTCCTTTGGTTCTGGAGGCACCGGAAGCCGCGTGACAGTCAGTGGGCCGGCGCCCGGCCACCTCCCGTCCGCTCAGCAGGGGGAGCCGTTTGTCAACTCGGTGACTTGGTTGCGGGGGCCCGCGAAGATCACGCCGACGATGTCGGAGTTGGACTCGGCCGGGGTGGCGAGCTCGGCCAGGTACGCCTCGTAAGTGCGGGCCCGGAGGCCAGTTGCTCCCGCTCGCCGGCGAAGCGGTAGAGGCGGGTCGGCTAGGCCGGGTCCGCGGTCAGGATGGGCACCGGCGCCGGTGCCGAGGACGGTCGCCGCGTTGACCGTCTGGTTGGTGGGTAGCGCGGCTCGGGTGACGAGCTTCCGGGACGTGGGGCCCTACCGCTGAGATGCGTGCCAGAACCCAGGTCACAGGTTGTCGACGAGCCCCTCGAGATCCCGCTCGCCGTCACGGGTCTGCACGCCCGCGGCCAGCTGCTTCCGGGCGATCTCGACCATGTCCTCGGTGAACAGTGAGTACAGGAAGGCGTTTTCGACGACGTAGGCCGTGTTGGGGGCGGGCGGGGTCGCGGCCCTGACGGTGGCCTTGATCGCGGCGACGACCTCGGGGCGTACTCCCGCGATCCGGCGGGCCAGGGTGTCGACGAAGGAGTCGATCTCGTCGGCGGGCAGAGCCCGGTTCACCAGGCCGTAGCGCTCGGCCACTTCGGCGCCGACGAGCTGGCCACCGATGAGCAGTTCCAGGGCCCGGGCCGGGCCGAGCAGGCGGGTCATGTTCACCGTGCCACCGCCCCCGGGAAGGATCGCCAGGGTGGACTCGGGCTGGGCCTGACCCGATTTGCCGATCGCGGCGAACCGCATGTCGAGGGACATCAGGAACTCGTTGCCGGCGCCCCGGGCGAAACCGGCCACCTTGCCGATGGTGACCTGCGGGAGGTCGCGGACCTCGGCTCCCATGGCTTGGAGGATGTTCAGGCCGTCGGGGATCACGGCGCCCGGCGCGGCGTCGATCGCGGCCTGGGTGGCGGCGGGCAGGGCCTCCGGGTCGGTGAGGTAGGCCATGTCGCCGTGAGCGCTGAAGAACTCCGGATCGGCGCTCTGAAACACGATCACCCGCACGTCCGCATCGGTGCGCACCTGATGTGCGAACCCACGCAGTGACGGCAGCAGCACGCCGTCCATCAGATTGAGAGGCGGATGGTCGAGCGACACGGTGGCCACACCGTCCGCGACGGTGATCTCGAGGCCTGCCCAGCTGTGGTAGTCCATGGTGACTCCTTCTCGATGATGCCGGATGTGAGTCCCGGCTCCCAAGACCATATGTGGCAATCACTGAGGCGAACCATGCCCGCACAGCTCAGATGATTGATTATCTGCCTCATCTGCGTCTGATCAAGGTGCTAACGTCGACGTTATGGATCCACTGACCGACGCCCTGGCGATCTCGGGCGTCAAAGGGGCACTGAGCACCCGTGTCGAAGCAGGCGGCCGATGGGCGATCACCCTGGACGACTATCCCGGGGCGGCCCTGCATGCCGTGACCGCAGGCAGTACCTGGCTCACGGTCGCCGGACACGAACCGGTGGAACTAGCGGCCGGCGACGTGGTCCTGCTGCCCGCCGACACCCCGCACGGCCTCACCGACGACCCCACGGACACGGGCAGCGCCAGACGCGGTCGATGCGAGCATGTGGCCGCTCGCGGGCGCGGCACCGGTGAGGTGATCAGCCTCGGGTCGCAGCCCGCGACCACGCGGATCGTCACCATTCACTACGACTGCGACCCGGCCGCGCTCACCCAGATCCTGACCCTGTTACCAGGTCTCGTGCACGTGCGGGCCGAGGCGGGGACGCCCGGGCTGACCGACACGGTGCGCATGCTCGCCCGGGAACTCGCCCAACCGCAGCTCGCCACGCCTGCCGTACTGAAAAGCCTCATCGACATCATGCTCGTGCAGATGCTGCGCGCCTGGCTCGCGGTGAATCCTCCTGAGTGCTTCGGCACCTGGCTGGGTGCCCTCTACGACCCCGTCATCGGCAAAGCGCTACGGCACCTGCACGCGAATCCGGCCATCCCCTGGACGACCTCGACGCTCGCAAAAGCCATCTCGGTCTCCCGTGCGACCCTCGCCCGCCGCTTCCCGGCAGCCACGGGATACACCCCCGCGGCGTACCTGGCGAACTGGCGCATGGATCTGGCCGCCGTGCAGCTACGCGACAGTCATGGCTCCCTCGAGACCATCGCCGAGGCGGTCGGTTACAGATCGGTACCGGCATTCACCCGCGCCTTCACCCGAGCCCACGGACGCACGCCCGGGCGCTACCGCAGCGAGACACGCAGCCACAACGGTACGGCCTTCCAGTTGGAGACGCCCGCCCCGTCGAGCCTGACGATCAGTCATGACCTCATGAAAACGCCGGCCGGAGAGCCGCCCCCTTGATCATCTTCGGGCATTCGACTGCGCCCGACCCGATGGGGATCCTTCCGCCAACCAGGGCTTCCGCCTGTGGCCGCCGCGGGTCATACGCTGCCCAACCTGGGTCGCCGTGGGTCGCGAAGGCGACCCAGGCGCCGTGCACGCGGGCTGCGAGCCCGGCAGGCGCCGGGTCGGGACCGAGCAGACCGGCGTCGCCGTGCAGCCACGGTTCATCGGCGATGTCGAAGACGAAGCGCAGCTCGACCGTGTGGGTGGCACCCAGCCGCCAACCCAAAGCCGTCGAGCGGTAGCCGAACGAGTAGGCGTGGGTGCGGCCACCAGACAGCCGGGCGTGGGCCTCGGTCATCCGCGCGGTGCCGGCCAGGAAGAGGTCTTCGCCCAGCACCGCGGAGCGCAGCACGCCCGGGGTCGCCCCCGGCCGGGCCGCCCGTTGGGCGGCGACGACGGCGGCGGGGTCCGCGTCGACCTTCGCCGCGACGGCGAGCAGATCGTCGTCCGTCGAAGATTCCAGCTTGCCCTGCGGTACCAGGTAGAGGTGGCCCTCCTCGGTGTTGGTGCCGATGAGCAGGTCGATCTCTCCCGCCGGCCCCTCCGCCAGGGTGTCGGCCGGCTGCATGGGCAGGACCAGGGAGAACGGGCTCAGCTCGACGAGTGGGTCCGTGGCCGTCGCGGTCCGCAGGTCGATCCCCGCGAGATCCGGCAGGACCTCGAGGAACCTGTCGTCCGGGATCTCGGCGAAGGCCTCCGCGGTGGGCGGCACGCCCAGCGACCGCGCGGCCACGGCCGTGACCCGTTGCGCCTGCTCGGGGGTGAAGGCGCCGGTACCGCTGCCGCTCTGGACGATCGCGCGCCGGAACAGCCCCTTGGCCTCCGGCGTCGCCAGCAGGGCTCCGATGATGGTGGCTCCCGCGGACTGGCCAAACAGCGTGACGTTCCCGGGATCGCCACCGAACCCGGCAATCGTGTCCCGCACCCAGCCGAGCGCGGCGAGGACGTCGAGCAGCCCGCGGTTGGCGGGGGCACCCTTCAGGTCGAGGAAGCCGGGGATGCCGACGCGGTAGTTCACCGTCACCAGCACCACGCCGTCGCGGGCGAACGCCCGGCCGTCGTAGAGCGCGGCGCGGGTGGAGCCGGTGACGAACCCGCCGCCGTGCACGAAGACCATGACCGGCCGCTTCCCGCCGTCGGTGCCGGGAGTCCGGACGTCGACGGTCAGGTACTCCTCGCCGCGCACCCAGCCCGGGCCGAAGTAGGGGATCATGTCGAGCCGCCCGAAGTCGCGGGTCGGCTGCGGCGCGGTCGGCGAAGGCGCGGTGGCGTCCCGGACACCGAACCAGCCCGGGTGGACACCGGGGGCGCGAATCGGCCGGCGCCCGTGGGGGCCGCCGCATACGGGACGGCGCGGTCGAGCTCGCCGAAGCGGTCACGAACACCGCGCACGACGCCCGCCGGGGTCTCGACGATCGGATCTGCCTGCTGGGACACGGGAAACGCTTCCTCTCTCGGGCTGTTGCGGAGCCGAGCGACGAAGGGGTGGAGCCGACCGGCCCCAACCGGGCTCAAGCGATGCGGGAGAAGCCCGCCCACTCCTTGATGGCGAACTTCGACCCGTCACGCTCGACCACGGCACCGCCCTGGCCGCCGAGGTGAGCTGGGAAGACCAGCGTGTTGTCCTCGGCCGCGCGGCCGAGGAGCTTGTGGCGGGTCGCCCGGGTCCCGGCCGGGTCCTCGCAGAAGCAGGAGTTCGTCTCCGGCTCGAGGAGCTGCAGCGGGTTGTGCACCAGATCGCCGACGAACAGGACGCAGTCGCCGCGCGACTCCAGGGTCAGCACGGACGACCCGGGGTGTGGCCGGGCGCGAGATCCAGCCGGAGGTTCCGGTCGATCCGGTACGAGCCGTCCCACAGGTGGGTCAGCCCGGCCTCGTGCACCGGGGCGACGCTGTCCTCGAAGACGTTCTGGTTGCCGCGACCCAGCCACGGTTCGTGGTTGTTGGCCGGGCTCCAGAAGTCCAGATCACAATGGGCCCAGTAGCCGCCGGCCTCGCCGGCGGGGGGTGCGGTCATCGCGTCAATCCCTTCAGGCGGGCGGCGGCACGCTGCTGACCTGCGATCCACGCGTCCTCGATGTGAGTGCCGGGGACGTGAACGTACTTCATGGTCGTGGCCAGCCAGGCGTGTCCGAGGACGGCCTGGATGGCCAGCAGGTCCATCCCGCCCAGGTAGAGCTGCGAGGCGCAGAAATGCCGCAGGACATGCGGCGTGACGGGGTCGGGCCAGTCCGGCAGGTAGCGTTCGGCGGTGACTGCGAGCGCCGCCCGGAGCGTCTCATCGCCGACCCGGGCGGCGCTGCCGTCGGTGTTCTTGCGTTCCGAGGGCAGCAGCGGGACCCCGGGCCGGGCGTGGTCGTCGCCGAACTGACCTCACACGTCCTCGATGAACCACCGCAGGGTGGCTGCGGCGTTGTTGATCAGCGGGACCATCCGCTCGCGCGGACCGGAGCCACGGGCTCCCTTGCCGTGACGGACGTGCAGCTTGCCGAAGTGGCCCAGGTTCCACTTGATGTCGGATAGGTCGAGCTTGCAGGCCTCGTTGACTCGCAGCCCGACCTCGCTCATCAGCTTGGCGGCGGTGTAGTTGCGGGCGGCCGGCGCGAACTTGCGGCAGCTGGTCAGCTCTTCGCGCCACCCGGCGAACAGCTGGCCCACCTGGTCGGCGGTGGGCGGGATGCGCAGCCGGGCCTCCTGACGGCCGCGGGGCCGGTTCATCTCATCGATCGGGCATTCGACGACACGGCCGGTCATCTGGCGAATCTCGATCTTGTGCCGCAGATCAAGGAACAAGAAGTAGGTCTTGATGCCTGCGCTTGCGCCTGGCGGCACCGCGCAGCACCTTGCCGAAGTACACGTCGGCGTCGGTGGGCTCCATCTCCCACAGCGACCGCCCGAACCATGCGCGCACCTGCTCCAGGTGCATCACGTCCGAGGCGATCGTGCCGTCCGACAACCCTGCCGCCGCTCGGGCCAGTACGAACCCGGCCAGCACATCGGTCTCCAGTGCCTCCAGGTCCTCGGCAGTGGCCGGGGCACGGGCCACCCGAAGATCCTTAACTACTGCCAGCGCCAACTCCGGCCACCTCGCCTTCACCATCACAGCAAGACGAACGACCTGGACGATAGACCTTCAGAAACCCTGAAATCTCATCAACACCCGAAGAAGCCGGAGCACCAGCAGATAAGCCCAGGTCCTGCGGCTAGAGAGACCCAAGAGGCTCAGACGAACTCAAGAGATATTACACAGTCGGCTTCTGACCATCCCGCGTGATTGATCGATCACCGCCGTGGGACGGGTCGTTCCGCGGGCCCGGTCAGCGCTTGGCTTTGGCGAAGCGGCTGGTGGCGTCTCGTGGCGGGGAGAACGGCAGGAACGCGAGCTTGATCTCGCGGTCGGGGTCGCCGTTGGCATGCATCACGACGTCGATGCGGCCGTCGTTGTCGTGGGCACCGCGCCGTTTGTAGTTGGGGTGGGCTTCGATGGCGGCCGTGGCGGACTGGACGGTCGCCGTCACGTCCTTGGTCCGAATGAACATCAGCAGGGCGGCCTTGGATCGCGCCACACCAGAAAGCCGAGCAGAGCCCCGGCCGGCCCACCGGACGACTGATCTTCACCGCCCTGGAACGCATCCGGCTCATCTCCGCCACCGCCACCAGCCCACCCCAGGTCCTGATCCCTGACCTTCTGCAACACCGGCTGCTGGAGTTGCTGAACGTCGATCCCACCCGATCACGCTGGCTGATGTTGTAATCATGATCCAGACGATCAGCCAGCGACAGCATTCACCTACCTGCGAAGAATCGGGCTAGGGCGCCACGCCGTTCGCCCACTCGGACGCGTGGTCCTGGACGAACTCGTCGAAGGAGCGGGGCGGGCGGCCGGTCAGGTCCAGCACCGCGGTGCTGACCAGGTCGTCCCGGCCGGCGCTGAGGCCGGCGTCCACGGCGGCAAGGGCGGCGGCGAATTCGGCCGGCATGCCGGCGGCCCGGTAGCCGGCCGCCAGCTCGTCGGTTTCGACGGGCAGCACCTGAATCGGCCTGCCGGTGCGGGCGGTGATGATCGCCGCCGCGTCCCGGTAGCTCAACGCTTTCGGCCCGGTGAGCAGGTAGTCGCGCCGGTCGCCCGGCCCATCACTGAGCCACTCACCCCGCCTCTCACTGGGCCACTCACCCTGCCCTTCACTGGGCCTCTCGCTGGACCCGTCATCGGGGTTGGTCAGCAGGGCGGAGGCGGCGGCCGCGATGTCGCGCGCGTCGATCCAGCCCAGCCGGCCGCCACCGGCGGCGGTGTGGATCTCGCCGTGCCGCCGGAGCCGCTCGCCCAGCGGATGCGGGCGCAGGAAGTTCTGCATGAACCCGGACGCGCGCAGCACGACCCACCCGGGCCGGGTCCGTACCCGTGCGGCCAGCTCAAGCGCGCCGGGGGCGTTCGGCAGCACGATGGCCGAGCCGAGGAGCACCACGCGGCGCACGCCGAGCCGCTCCGCCTCGTCCAGGAACGGCTCGACCAGCGGCATCGGATTCACGGCGTTCACCGGAGGCACCAGATAGACGCGGTCCATCGCGTGCAGCGCGGCCCGATGCGTGCCCGGGTCGTTCCAGTCGAACCGGACCGCGTCAGGATCCCCGGCAGATGGGTTGCGAGCGGCCACCCGGACCGGTACGCCCTTGCCCCGCAGCAGCTCCGCCAGCACGCTGCCGGTCTTCCCGGTGCCGCCGGTGACCAGCACGCCGCTCATCGGGCGGCCCCCGAGCGCAGCGAGCCGAGCAACTCGGGCAGCGTCCCGGTCGCCGAGGCGGCGGCCAGCGGGCTCCAGTAGTCCCGGTAGTGCGTGATCAGGCCATCACGGACCGTGATCACGGAGATGTAGTCCATGCGGTAGGGCTCGCCGGTGCGCACCGTGTACCCGTGCGTGGTGAACTCCACCACGATGGTGTCCGGCCGTTGCGTGTGATGCACGGTCACTACAGGTATCTCCCGTACGTCCATCCGTTCCGGATATCCGGCCAGATAGTCACGGACGGCCTCCCGCCCCGCCAGCCGCCGCGGCGCGTCCCCCGCAGCGAACGGGAACTCGCCGGTGCCCTGCTCCGCCCACAGATCGGCGATGGCATCCATGTCCTTGGCCAGCAGCAGATCCAGCAGTCGGCGGATCGTCTCCTCAGGAGTGCGTGGCATGTTCGTCCTCCGGTGTCCCGTGAAATGTGGTCATGCCAGCCTGGCCGCGGATCCGGGCGCCGCGGAACGGACGGGTAAGCCCCGGACCCCTGGTCCGTGGCTAAGGCGGCCGCCACTGTGGCAGCCTGGACGGGTGAGCAGAGCTGAACTGGCCGACTTTCTCCGTCGCCGGCGGGAGGCGCTGCGCCCAGACCAGCTGCCGGCCACGGCCGTCCACCCGCCAGGCCGCCGCGCCCGCCGTACTCCCGGCCTGCGCCGCGAAGAGGTGGCCACGCTGGCCGGGGTCTCCACCAGCTACTACGAACGACTTGAGCAGGCCCGCGCTCCGCATCCGTCCCCGCAGGTCATAGCCGCGCTGGGCACGGCACTGCGGCTCACCGACGCCGAGCGCGAGCACCTGGCGCGGCTGGCCGGGCAGGCCCCGCCCGCCCCGGAGACCGGCCGGGCGCCGGTGCCCGCCTTCGCCCGCGAGCTGCTGGACCGGCTCGGGCCGGTGCCCGCCTACCTCACCGACGAACGCCAGGACATTGTGGCCTGGAACAACGCGGCAGCCGACCTGATCACCGACTTCGGATCGCTGCCCGCTGGGGAACGCAACGCCGTGCGGCTGTCCATCCGGCTGAACGGCACCCTCTGCTCGGCCGCCGACGGCTCGCAGGGCGAATACGCCCGGCAGACCGCCGCCCAGCTGCGCGCGGCCAGCGCCCGGTACCCGGCCGAACGCGTACTTGGCGAGCTGGTCAACGAGTTCGCCGCGCACAGCCCCGACTTCGCCGCCAGCTGGCGCAACCACGAGGTACGCCCCATACCGACGCTGCGCAAGCACCTGCACCACCCCAAGCTGGGCGCCCTGGAGCTGGACTGCCAGACTCTGCTGCTGCCCGGCACCGATCTGCGGATGGTGATCTACACCGCGCGACCGGGCAGCCCCAGCGCCGCCGCGCTCGCCCGGCTCGCCGCACGCGACACGTAGATCGAAGTCACGCTGTGAGATCGATCGGAATCCGGCGCAAGCCTCCTCCGTAAGCGGGAGTCAACAAAGACTCACTGACCAGTGGAAACCCCCGTTGACGCCGGATTTCGTTCCACATCGGGTATCCAGCCGAGATGCGGCCAGAACGGCCATGACCCGATCTTGGCACACCTTTCGGCCGGTAGGCGTACGTACGGTCAGCGGTCAACCGTGATCAGTTTGAGTCGCCACCGTATAGTTGCCGGTTATCCAGAGTCGACTGGTTGACGACGCGGACGAGGGCGTTGATGTCGGCGCGTAGCCGGGACAGCTCGTCCTGGTCTTCCTTGCGGAGTTCCTTGAGCTTGGCCACCTGCTCACGCAGGCGTTCGCGCGCTCCACCCGAGCACGGCCAGAAGGAAGACCAGCGGAACCGCGATCACAAGCTTCGTCATGGCTGCCATGATGGCCCGGTGGCGATCGCGCGGCAGAGCCGGTCCGCGTCCCACGCGGGTTCTCCCAGGTCGAGCCGGTCCGGCGCCCGGAACCCGTCCAGCGCCAGGTGAACGTGGCGCCGCCACAGGGACGGGGCGGCGTGCCGGGTGGCCTCGGCTACCGTGCTGCTCGCCCACAACAGCAGGAAGAGGTCGGCGCCGGTGACGTCCGGGCGGACGACGCCGGCCGCCTGCGCCCGCCCCAGCACCCGTTGCGCGAGCGCGCAGATCTCGCTGTGCGCGGTCTCGGTGCGGTCGTCGCCGGGGAAGCGCCGCGCCAGGAAGTCGGCGAACGCCCGGTCCCCGGCCTGGGCCGTACACAGGACTTCGAGCAGGCCGCGGAAGGCCTGCCACGGCTCCTCCAGGCCGAGCGCGGCCTCCACCTCCTCGATCACGTGGCGCAGCTTCGGCTCGAGCACCGCGCACAGCAGGTCCAGGCGCGTCGGGAAGTGCCGGTAGAGGGTGCCGACCACCAGGCCCGCCTCGCGCGCGATGCCGTCGAGGGCGGCCTGCGCGCCCTGCCCGGCGAACGCGCGCCGGGCACACTCGAGCAGCCGCTCGCGGTTGCGGCGGGCATCCCGGCGAGCGGGCAGCGGGTTCCCCGTGGCAGGCATGAGGTCACCGTAGCAAAGTGCGACACGTCTCAACTTTGAGGGTGCTCTCATCTTCGCTACAGTGAGCAGCACCCAAAAGATGAGAGCATGCTCATTTTTCGAGACAAGGAGAGCGACATGGCGAAGCTCGGCGGGAAGGTCGCGGTGATCACCGGCGCAACCTCTGGGCTGGCACTGGCGACGGCGAAGCTGTTCGTCCAGGAGGGCGCGCACGTGGTCATCACCGGCCGCCGCCAGGACCGGCTGGACGCGGCGGTGGCCGCCATCGGCCACGGCGTGACCGGCGTGCTCGGCGACGTCGGCCAGATCTCCGACGCGGCCCGCCTGGCCGAGGTCGTGGCGGTCGAAGCGGGCCGGGTGGACGTGCTCATCGCCAGCGCCGGCGTCTGGACGTGGAACGAGCACATCGGCGACGTGACCGAGCAGTCGTTCGACGCCGTGTTCGGGGTGAACGTGCGCGGGACGTTCTTCACCGTGCAGAAACTGCTGCCATTGCTGTCCGACGGCGCCTCGATCGTGCTCATCGGGTCGGGCGCCGCGGACAAGGGCGATCCGGGAACGACCGTCTACGCCGCGAGCAAGGCGGCGCTGCGGTCGTTCGCCCGGACCTGGACCACCGACTTGAAGCAGCGCGGAATCCGGGTCAACGTCCTCAGCCCCGCCGCGATCGACACCGCCGCGTTCGCGGACCTCCCGCCGGGGTTCAAGGAGCAGATTGCCTCGCGGGTGCCCATCGGCCGCCTCGGTGACGAGCACGAGATCGCCACCGCGGCGCTCTTCCTGGCCTCCGCGGACTCGAGCTTCGTCACCGGCATCGACCTGCCCGTCGACGGCGGGATCGGCCAGGTCTGACCACCGGCAAGGCGCTGAAGGTCAAGAGGCGGGGCTCCGTCCATACCCCCCGCGGGCCCGGGCTCCACCGCCGGCCCCTGCTCCGGCACCGCTCCCGCACCGCCTCGGCCAGGCGGTCGCGGCTCGTCTGGACGAGGGCCAGTACCAAGTACGAGAGAAAGGGGCAGTGTCCTGCCCTACCTGAGAGATCGCTGATCAGTGAGTACGGCGGCGAGGTGCCAGGACCTCAGTGACCCTGGCGATGGCTTCGGCGCCGGGTTTGACGTAGCGCATGGCGGTGCGGGGGTTCTTGTGCCGGGTCTTGCCCATGATGAGCGGCTCTGTCGCTGATCTTGGGACGGGTTGGGGATCATGTTCGGATCAGGATCCGCTTCCGCAGGAGATCGAAGTTGGCTCTCCCGTAGCCCTGCCGCTTGACCAGCTTCACTCGCGTGTTCTGCCCTCGGCCTGTCCGGAGTTCCACGGAACCGACAGGCCGGCGATGATGGCGTCCAGGTCGTAGCGCAGGCCGTGGGCGAAACGGTGCAGGTGGGGCAGGTCCTCTTCAGGAACTGCGTCGATCCAGGCGGGCAGACGGTCACCGCGAAGGTCGCGCATCATGGTGGCGAAGCTGCGGACATGGCGAAAGTGGCATCCAGTTCGGGGCAGGCCTCGCGGACCTGCTGAAGGTCGGGCGCGTCGTCGGGACGAAGATTGTCGGGATGAGTCACGATCCAGGCTGTGATCTTGCGGGGTTTGGGCGTGGGCCTGGGTGGCGGCGGCGCGATACTGCCCTTGCGCAGCAGCCGGATGTAGCGGTCGACCGGGCTCGCACTGCCCTGGTATCCCTGTGCCCGGATCTCACAAAACAGCAGGCTCGCGTTGTGACACCCCTGGCTGAACCGCTCATACAAATACGGCTTGTAGGCATCCAGCAGCGTGGTCCGGTGCGTAGCGGCGACCAGCAGCTCCTCCAGGCCAGCCGCGCGGGCGTAGCGGCGTACGGCGTAGTAGTCGAGATTCAGATCCCGGCTGATGCCCCTGAGCGAACGGCCCTGAGCCACCAGCTCCTGAACCTCGGCATATCGCCTGGTCGTCCGAGCCACCAGGGCTCGCTCGTGGCCGTGAACGTCCAGATAGCCGTCCGGCGGCTCGGGCGGGACCGCGAGCTCGCCACCGTTGCCGGGCAGCTCGGCATACGCCTGCTTGACGCAGCCGTGGTGCGCACCGACCGTCTTCTCCACGGCTTCGGTCAGGTTGTTCCACACGGTACTGGTGGGCCGCTGACGAGGTGCCTGCTGTGCAGGTCCTTCTTCAGCGACCCCCAGCCCGAACGACGCGTGCGACTTATCACCGCACGTCGCTCTCCAGTGACTACTCCGTGAGTGCTGGGACAGGGTTCTTGCCGTGGATGTCCGCGTGGCAGTTTCCGCAGACCACGAGGGTGAAGGGTGTCAATATTCTGTTCATGGTCGTGAGCTGCCGGTTTGTCTCGGCTTCCTGGTCGGAGCAGTGGCCTGGGTCAGGCATGCTCGAGGCTCGTGACGCTCCGTCTCTTCTATATGATCTTCTGCCGCATCGTGGGTTGGCTGACGCTGCTGCACCGTAGCGACGCGTCCAAGAACATGGAGATCCTCGTCCTGCGGCACGAGGTCACCGTGCTGCGCCGTCAGGTTCACCGTCCAAGACTGTCATGGGCGGACCGAGCAGTGCTGTCCGCGCTGGCCCGAGGACTGCCAACGGTGCTGCGTGCCCACCGACTGGTAACACCAGAGACGCTGCTGCGCTGGCACCGGCGTCTGATCGCACGCCACTGGACCTACCCGCACCGGAGGATAGGACGGCCAGCGACCGATCCAGCGGTCGTGGCGTTGATCCAGCAGTTGGCACGGGAAAATCCTCGCTGGGGTTACGAGCGCATCCGAGGCGAACTGCGGCATCTGGGCCATCAGGTGAGCGGTGCGACGATCCGCCGGGTCCTGAAACGGGCGCGCCTGGGTCCGGCGCCGCGACGTACCGACGACCGCTGGCGCGATTTCGTCCGCGCCCACGCCGCGAGCACGCTGGTCTGTGATTTCTTCGCGGTGGACACCGTCATGCTGCGCCGGCTGTACGTCTTCTTCGTGATGGAGGTCGGCACCCGGTTCGTGCACGTGCTCGGCGTGACCGCCCACCCCGATGGCGCATGGGTTACCCAGCAAGCCCGTAGCCTTCTCGTCACTCTGGACCACCGGGCCGGCACGTTCCGGTTTCTGATTCGGGATCGGGACACGAAGTTCACCCGCAGCTTCGATGAGGTGTTCACCGGCGACGACATTCAGGTGCTGAAGATCCCACCTCTGGCGCCTCGCGCGAATGCGTTCGCCGAGCGATGGGTACGGACGACGCGCACGGAGTGCACCGATAGGCTGCTGATCTTCGGCGAGCGGCACCTTCGTACCGCGCTGGACGAATATGTCGATCACTACAATCGGCACCGGCCGCACCGCTCTCTCGGGCTTCGAGCCCCCACCGATGACTCCGACGTGATCCCGCTACCGGTGGGCCGGATCGAGCGCCGCCAAGTCCTCGGCGGGCTGATCAACGAGTACCAGCGAACTGGCTGACCAACGAGGCGCCATCAAGAATGCGCAGGTCAGCACCTTGGACCTAGTTTTGACACCCTTCAGGCCGGGGTAGAGATGAAGGTTGTACAGGAAACCCTGGGCCACACCTCCAGTGCGTTCACCGCCGACACCTACACCTCCGTCTACCCGCAAGTCGCCACGGCCGCCGCCGAGAAGACTGCGGCCCTGCTGTTCGGCAAGGAAGACCAGACCGCACCCGGGCAACTCATCTCGCTGAGGAGCTGAACAGTCGGATTAAGCATCCGGCCCCGCATTCGCCGCCTGCTCGCGGCGAGGCGGGGCCGCTGCTCTTCACCGAGTGGGAGGATGGTAAATGGATCATGGTGTGTGCGCAGTTGGTGCGGGCGAGCACGGATGGAGCACGCAAGCGCTAGACGAAAATTCTAGAACGCATCCGATCCCGCATAACAGCAGGTCAGGACATGATCAAAGCGCGCCCTGCAGGATTCGAACCTGCGACCGTCGGATGAGAAGTCCGCCGCGCCGAACCCGCCGGTCAGCCGGCCGTACCGGGCGACAACTGCGCCTCTATGGCGGTCACGGCGTGGGCGCGGTGCGCGGCCAGCACGAGCACCACGGCCTCCGCGTCGCGGCGGCGCAGGAGGTCGAGCGTGGCGCGGTGCTCCTCGATGACCCGCTGCCTGTTGGGCTCCTCGCCGTAGTACAGGGACCGGTAGGCGTCGGTGGAGTCCCACAGCGTCCTGATCAGCCGGACCAGCCGCGGCAGCCCCGACCACTCGAAGATCGTCATGTGAAAGCGGCGGTTGGCCTCGGCCATCTCCAGCACGTCACCCGCCGCCGCGGCCCGCTCGACCTCGGCCTGCGCCCGCTCGGCTTCAGCCAGCCCGGCGTCGGTGAGGCGTTCGACCGCGCGGCGGACCGCCTCGGCCTCCAGCAGCTCGCGGATCAGGTAGACCTCGCGCAGGTCGTCGAGCGAGAGCCGCTGCACGCAGTAGCCGCGGTGCGCCTTGTACGTGACCAGCCCCTCGCCCTCCAGGGTTTTGAGCGCCTCGCGCAGCGGGACCCGGCTGACGTCGAACTCCTCGGCCAGCGCCTCCTGCCTGATCGGGTCGCCTGGACGCAGCCGGCCGGTGGTGATCGCCCGCCTGAGCTCCTCCAGGACGAACTGCTGGGCCGTGGGCGGCCTGCGGTGCCCTTCTACCGAGGTCATTGCCCCAATATCTCACGGACCCAGTCCGCGTCCTGCCCGAGTGAGGGCGGCGGGAGGCGGTACTCCGGCGGCGTCGCGCCGAGCCCGATGGGGTTGGCCACCTGATCACCGGCCAGGGGCTCCAGCCCGAGCTCGGCGGCGAAGGCGAACGCCGCGTCCAGGGAGTTGATCGGCCCGCACGGCACCCCGGCCGGGGTGAGCGCGGCGAACCACTCGTCGGCCGTACGCGTCCCGAGGGTCCGGTCCAGCTCGGCCACGAGCACCTCCCGGCCGGCGACCCGGCCGGTGTTGGCGGCGAAGCGGGGGTCGTCGGCCAGGTCGGCCCGGCCCAGCACCTCGCACAGGGCGCGGAACTGCCGGTCGTTGCCCGCCGCGATGACGATCGGCCGGTCGGCGGCCTGGAACACCTCGTACGGCACGATGCTGGGATGCCGGTTCCCCATGGCCTTCGGCACCACCCCGGCGGCGGCGTACCCGGAGGCGTGGTTGGTCAGGGCCGACAGCAGCGACGACAGGAGCGACACCGAGACCCGCTGTCCCTGCCCGGTGGCGTCGCGGTGGCGCAGCGCGGCCAGCACGCCGAGCCCCGCGTGCAACCCGGTGATCACGTCGACGAGGGCCACGCCCGCCTTCGTGCCTGGGCCGTCCGGCTCGCCCGTCACGCTCATCAGCCCGCCGACGGCCTGCGCGATCAGGTCATACCCGGGCAAGTCCGCGCCCTTGCCCGCGCCGAACCCGGTGATCGAGCAGTAGACCAGACCTGGGTTAACCTCCCTGAGCGCATCATGGCCGAGGCCCAGCCGGTCCATGGTGCCCGGCTTGAAGTTCTCGACGAGCACGTCGGCGCGGGCGGCCAGCGCGCGGGCCACCTCCAGGTCGGCCGGGTCGCGCAGGTCGAGGGCGATCGAGCGCTTGTTGCGGTTGACGGCCAGGAAGTAGGTCGCCACTCCCCCGGCGTGCGGCGGCCCCCACGAGCGGGTGTCGTCGCCGGCGCCGGGGCGTTCCACCTTGACGACGTCGGCGCCGAGGTCGGCCAGCAGCATGGTCGCGTACGGACCGGCCAGCACCCGGCTGAAGTCGGCGACCAGCAGCCCGGAGAGAGCGCCGCCGCTGTGCTCGCCGGTTCGCCCGGTTCGCCCACTCACGCCGGGGCGCCCAGGTAGACGGTCACGGTCTGGGTGAAGAACTCGCGGGCCGCGCGCCCCTGCTCCCTGGGCCCGAAGCCGCTGAGCTTGCGCCCGCCGAACGGCACCCAGGGGAAGGTGCCCGCCGACTCGGAGTTGATGTGCAGCACGCCGACCTCAAGGTGTTCGACGGCTTGGAGGGCGGCGCCGAGGTCCCTGGTGAAGATCGCCGCCGACAGGCCGTGCTCGCTCCGGTTGGCCAGCCGCAGCGCCTCCTCTGGACCCGAGGCCCGAACGGCGCCCACAACGGGCCCGAACAGTTCCCTGCTCCACACGTCCACGTCCGTGCCCGGCAGCGCGAGCACCGTCGGGGGCGTGAACCAGCCGGCCGCGAGGTCGCCGTCGGTGTACGGCCGGGCGCCCGCCAGCACCGTGGCCCCCTGCCCGAGCGCGTCGCGCACGCCCGCCGCCACCCGGTCCCTGGCCGCGGCGCTGACCAGCGGGCCCATGTCCACCCCGGCGCCGAGCGGATCCCCGACGACCAGCTCCTCCGCCTTGGCGGCCACCTTGCGCAGCAGCTCGTCGGCGACGGACTCCTCGACCACCAGCCGGGAGGTCGCCGTGCACTTCTGCCCGGTGGACCGGAACGCGCCCATACACACCTGCTCGGCGGCGTGGTCGAGGTCGGCGTCGGCCAGGACGACGGCGGCGTTCTTGCCGCCCATCTCGGTCTGCACCGGTTTGGCCAGCTCACCGCAGCGCGCGATGACGGCCCGGCCGACCTCGGTGGAGCCGGTGAAGGAGACCACGTCCACGCCTGGGTGATCGATGACGGCCGCGCCCACCTCCGCCTCGCCGTACACGAGGTTGAGCACGCCCGCAGGCAGGCCCGCCTCGACCAGCGCGCCTGCCAGGCGGGCGGCGAGCAGCGGGACGAGCGAGGACGGCTTCCAGACGACCGTGTTGCCGTAGGTGAGCGCGGGCGCCAGCTTCCAGGCGGGGATCGCGATCGGGAAGTTGAACGGGGTGATCACCCCGGCGACGCCGACCGGTTTGCGCATGACGAGAAGGTTCTCGCCGCGGCGCGGGGAGGCGTAGATCTCGCCGCTCTCCCTGTCGGCCTCGGCGGCGTAGTACCGCAGGATCCTGGCCGCGCCGCGTACCTCCGCCACGCCCTCGGGCAGGGTCTTGCCCTCTTCGCGGCTCAGCTCCCGCCCCCACTCCTCGGCTGACTCCTCGACCAGGGCGGCGGCCGCGGTGAGGACGGCCGCGCGTTCGTGGTGCGGGGTGGCCCGCCAGCCGGGCGCGGCGTCGCGGGCCGCGCGGATCGCCTGCTCCACCTGCTCGGGCCCGGCGGCCCGGCCGCGGGCGACGATCTCGTCCGGGCGGGCGGGGTTGGTGTCGGCGAACTCCGCGCCGGATCCCTCGATCCAGCGACCGTCCACGAGGTTCAGGATGTCCATGGTCAACGCACCCTAACTGTGTCATATTGGATAATCAATATTGGATCCAAAATACGGAGCTGGGACATGCATCCTTCCGCCCTCTTCGCCATCGACGGCCTGCTCACCGACGAGGAGCGCGACATCCGCCAGGCCGTCCGGCAGGTGTGCGACCGGGAGATCCGGCCGTACGTCGCCGACTGGTTCGAGGCGGGCGCGCTGCCCGCCCGCGAGCTGGCCCGCTCGCTCGGCTCCGTCGGCGTCCTCGGCATGCACCTGGACGGGTACGGCTGCGCGGGCCTCGGCGCCGTCGCCTACGGCCTGGCCTGCCTGGAGCTGGAGGCGGCCGACTCCGGGCTGCGCAGCCTGGTGTCGGTGCAGGGGTCGCTGGCCATGTACGCGATCTGGAAGTACGGCAGCGAGGAGCAGAAGCGGGAGTGGCTGCCCGCGATGGCGGCCGGTGAGCGCATCGGCTGCTTCGGCCTGACCGAGCCCGACTTCGGCTCCGACCCGGCGGGCATGCGGACCACGGCCAAGCGGGACGGCTCCGATTGGGTGCTGAACGGCACCAAGATGTGGATCACCAACGGCTCGGTGTCCGACGTGGCCGTGGTCTGGGCGCGGGCCGAGGACGGCATCCGCGGCTTCCTGGTGCCGGCGGGCACGCCGGGCTTCGCCGTACACGATCTCAAGCGGAAGGTCTCCCTGCGCGCGAGCGTGACGAGCGAGCTGGTGCTGGACGGTGTACGGCTTCCGGAAGAGGCGATGCTGCCCGGCGCCCGCGGCCTGTCCGGGCCGCTCGGCTGCCTGAACGAGGCCCGGTTCGGCATCGTGTTCGGGGCGATGGGCGCGGCGCTCGACTGCCTGGAGACCGCGCTCGCCTACGCGGCCGAGCGGGAGATCTTCGCCCGGCCGCTCGCCTCCTTCCAGCTCACCCAGGAGAAGCTCGCCGACATGGCGCTGGAGCTGGGCAAGGGCCTGCTGCTGGCGGTGCATCTGGGGCGGCTGAAGGAGCGGGGCGAGCTCACCCCCGAGCAGGTGAGCGCCGGCAAGCTGAACAACGTGCGCGAGGCCCTCGACATCGCCCGGACGTGCCGCACGCTGCTCGGCGCGAGCGGCATCACCCTGGAGTACCCGGTGATCAGGCACGCGGTCAACCTGGAGTCCGTGCTGACCTATGAGGGCACCTCGGAGATCCACACGCTGGTCCTGGGCAAGGCGCTGACCGGCGTGCCCGCCTTCCACTGACGCCTTCAGAATGACTGACGGGCTCAGAAGGTCTGCCAGGTCGAGGCGGTGACCTGGCAGAGCCTGCCCTTGTGCACCCGCATCTCGGACGCGGTCACGTCCAGGCTGACCACCGCGAGCGTCTCCCAGCGCTGGTCGAGCGGGAGCGCCGGGTCGGCGTGCGCGCACACGGGCGCCACCGGCGCGTGACAGGTCATCGCCCGCGCCCTGGCCGTGACGTCCGGGTCGCCCAGCTCGCCGGTCCGTTCCTCCAGGTGTTCGAGCCTGGCGTACGTGGCCGGCCGCTCGGTGCCCAGCCGCTCCCCCGCGCTCAGCGCGCCGTCCAGGAAGTGGTTGGCGTGCAGCAGTACGCCGGCGGTGTCCGCCTCGACGACCGCGACGCCGTCCGGGCAGATCTCCAGCGACCTGGCCCCCTCCGCCGTGACCACGGTGATGACCGTGGACGCCGACGTCTTCGCCGACCTGGCGATCTCGGTGGCCTGCTCCAGGGTGGCGGCCTCGTCGAGGATCCGGCGCGCGACCACATGCACGGGCACGCCGACGTTCGCGTGGTCCGACTCGTGGCGCAGGATGTTGAAGTGCGCGCCCAGGCCCGCGCTGTTCACGCCGATCTTGGCCAGCACCCCGAACTCGGTGAAGGTGCGTACCTTGTGCCCTTCGCGCGGCTCGTACGCCCACAGCACCGGCGCGTCGCGCAGGTGGTCGTGCCAGTCCCAGGTCTGCGTCGTGCGCGGGGGCAGCCCGCCGCCGAGCACGACGGCGGTGGAGCACTCGCCCTCCCCGTCGTGGCGCAGCGCGGCCAGGATCTCGGTCCGCGCGTTGACGACGGCCACCTGCCAGTCCGCCAGGCCGCAGCCCGCCGCGATGCCGCCGATCTCCTCCGCCAGCTCCGGCGCCCACGCGGCCGTGCTGTCGAGTGCCCGCTCGCCGAGCTCTCTGACCCGCCCATGGCTCGCGCCGCTCACCTCGAACAGCCGCAGATAGCCGTCGAGGTTGGCATGTACGGCCTCGCGCCAGCGGGCGCCGAACTGCCGTCCCCGTCCCGCCGCGTCGAGGCAGGTGGAGGTGTAGGTGGGAAACGTGGTCATCTGGGGGTTACCTCGTCCATCAGTGCCGCGACGGCGGCGTCCGCGTCGCGGTGGACGCGGTGTCGCTGCTCGTCGTCCTTGTCCTGGCTCAGCTTGAACACGCTCTGCTCGGCCGTGACCCGCACCCGGAAGGCCGCCACGCCGGGCACGAGCTGGGCGAAGCGCTCCTCGGAGGCCGGGGTGGGGCGCCAACTGGGCGTCCGTGCCGACTCCAGCTCCGCCACCGTGCGCCGTACCACTTCCAGGGGGTCGGGGTGCGGCTCGATCAGGCCGGTCAGGTGGACGGCCGCGTAGTCCCACGTCGGTACGGCGGGATCGACCGCGTAGCTGGTCGGCGAGACGTAGCCGTGCGCGGCGGAGAAAACCACCAACGCCTCGGGCGCCACGGGCCTAGTGGCGGACGGCGCGGGCCCGTTGCTAGCGACAGGCGGGTCCCAGGCGTGCCACTGCGGGTTGACCCTGGCCATGTGGCCGAGCAGCGTCGCGCCCACGAACGTGGACTCGCCGCCGCTCTCCACGATGACGGGCACGTGGCTGGCCACGGGCACGCCGCCGGTCGCGGTGATCACGAGCGCGAACGGGTGCGTCCGCACCAGCCGCGCCACGTGCGCGTGGTCCGGCGCCGCGAAACGGGGAAAGCTGTACATTCCTCCTACTCCACGCTGCTCAGGATGGCGTCCCAGGCGACCTCCGACGCCAGGGCGCCCAGCCCGGCGGGCTTGAGGCCGCCCAGGTCCACCTCGTCGGTGGTCAGCGCGAACAGCACGTCGCCGTCGTTCTGGGTGTGGAACGGCTGGATGCCCCGGTGCATCGAGCCGTGTACCTGGCGGCTCAGCTGGGTGAGCTCGATGTCGGCCAGCCGTACGTTGGTCACCAGGACCGTCAGCGTGGTGTTGCCCATGACGGCCGGAGCGTCCGACGCGATCGCGTAGTCCACGCTCGGGTGGCGCCTGGTGCCCTCGTCGGCGTGGTAGTTGCCGCGCAGGATCGTCCCGTCGCGGCCGACGACCACGCCCACCGAGTTGACCACCGTCGCCACCAGGACCTTGACCGCCCCGAAGGTGCCGAAGGCGGCGCCCTGCCCGGCGAACTCGGCCCTGGCGAAGTCGACCTTGCCCGCGCTGGCGCTGCGTCCGGCGCCGCACCGCCCCACCGGGAACTCGCCCTCGACGGCGGCGCGCAGGGCGGCGCGGCCCAGCGGCCCGTCGGGGTGTACGGCGTTGTCGCGCGTGGAGAAGTCGTAGATCACCGCGCCCGAGACGAGCTGCAGCTCGTCCCATTTGGTCTGGTTGCTCCGGCGGGCCAGCAGTTCCTCGCTCACCCCGGCCACGGCCGACATCCCGTACACCGATCCGCCGGTCAGGCAGATGGCGTGGTTGTAGTCGTAGCCGCCGCTCAGGCCCACCGCGCCGCCGCGGGCGTCCACGGCGGTCCGCGCGCCCGCCGGGACGTGCACGACGGTGCAGCCGGTGGGGCCCTCGCCGTACTCCGCCGTGCCGACGAACACACCGGGCAGGTCGAACGCGACCGAGCCGCGCCCCGGGCTGGGCTGCGGGGTCAGCGGGAGGTCGGAGTTACCGGGCACGCCGGCGGCGAAGGCCGACACGGGAGCGAGGGTCACAGGGACTCCAGGAGTTGTCGCGAGTACGGATGTTCGGGGGCGGAGTAGAAGGTGGCGGTGTCGGCGGTCTCGACGACCTCGCCGCCGCGCATGACGGCGATCCGGTCGGCCACGTAGCGGACGGCGCCGAGGTCGTGGGAGATGAACAGCGCGGCGAAGCCGTACTCCGCCTGCAGGTCCTTGAGCAGGTTGAGGATCTGCACCTGGACGGAGACGTCCAGGGCGCTGACGGCCTCGTCGAAGACGATGAAGCTCGGCCGGGTGATCAGCGCGCGGGCGATGGACACCCGCTGCCGCTGGCCGCCGGACAGCTCGTGCGGGTAGCGGTCGGCGAAGCCGGGCTCCAGGCCGACCTGTTCGAGCGCCTCGGGTACCAGCTCACCGGCGGACTTTCCCAGTACGGCGAGTGGCTCGGCGACGCTCTGCCCGATGCGCATCCTGGGGTTCAGCGACCAGTGCGGGTGCTGGAGCACGGCCTGCATCCGCCCGGCCAGGTCCTTGCGCCGCCGGGGGAAGGGGCGGCCGTCGAACCTGACCGTCCCGGTGGTGGGCCGTTGCAAGCCGAGCGCGACCCGGCTGGTGGTCGTCTTGCCCGAGCCGGACTCGCCGACCAGGCCGAGCGTCTCGCCCTCGGCGACGGAGAGCGAGACGCCGCGCATGGCGTCCAGCCGGGTACGGCGCAGCGGCGGGCCCGTGGTGAAGGAGACCGTGACGTCGGTGAGATCGAGGATCACGCGATCACCTCCAGCTCGGCGGCCCGGTGGCAGAGCACGTCCTTGGCCCCGACGCGAACCGGCTCGGGACGTTCGGTGGCGCAGCGGTCCTCGGCGAAGGGGCAGCGGGGCGCGAACGCGCAGCCGGGCGAGGGACCGGTCAGGACCGGTGGGCGGCCCGGCACCGGCTCCAGCCGTACCCCGGGAACGGCCACAGCGGGAGCCGACCTGGCCAGGGCGGCGGTGTAGGGGTGCACGGGATCGCCGAGCACGTCGGCCGCCGGGCCGCTCTCCACGACGCGCCCGGCGTACATGACCGCCACGCGGTCGCACCTGCGGGCCACGGCCGGCAGGTCGTGGCTGAGCCAGACGATGCTCGTGCCCGCCTGCCGGGCCAGCGCGAACACCACGTTCAGCACCTCTTCGCGCACCTGGCTGTCGAGCGAGGCGGTCGGCTCGTCGGCGACCAGCAGTTCGGGCGAGGCGGCCATGGCCAGCGCGATCGCCACTCGCTGAGCCATGCCGCCGGACAGCTGGTGGGGGTAGGCGGCGGCCACGCGCGGGTCATCGAGCTTGACCCGCCCCAGGTGAAACGCCACCTGAGCCTGAAGACCCGCACGCCCGTCCGCCCCCTCGGAGCCGTCGCGCCCGTCGCGGCCGGGTGCGCGGAGGACGAGCCGGAGTTGGGCGCCGACCCGCATGGTCGGGTCGAGCGAGGCGATCGGGTCCTGGAAGACGAAGCCGAGCCGCTGCCTGCGCAGCCGCCGCAACGCGGTGGGCGGCAGGTCCAGCACCGGCTCGCCGGCCACGCGCACCGTGCCGGCGGCCACCACCGCCTGGCGGGGCAGCAGGCGGCCGATCGCCGCGCCGAGTGTGGACTTGCCCGACCCGCTCTCGCCCACCACCCCGACGGCCTCGCCCGCCGCCACGCGCAGGACGGCGCCGTCGAGGGCGCGGGCCGTCCCGTAGTCGACCTCCAGGCCGTCCACTTCGAGCAGCGCGCTCATATCAGTGACCTCGTCTCCCTCGGTTCGAACCGGTCGCGCAGCCCGTCGCCCAGCACGTTGATGGACAGGATGGCGAGCACCAGCACGACGCCGGGCCCGATGATCAGCCAGGGAGCGGCCATCATGTAGGTGCCACCCTGGCGGATCAGCACCCCGAGCGACGCCTGCGGCGGTTGCACGCCGAAGCCGAGGAAGCTCAGGCCGCCCTCGACCGAGATGCCGACCGACAGCGCGTAGGTGCCCTGGACCGCGATCGTGCCCGCCACGTTCGGGAGTACGTGGCGGCCGAGGATGCGGGGCAGTCCCGCGCCGCTGATGGCCGCCGCGGTCACGTAGTCGCGTTCGGCCACGGCGACGGCGGCGGCGCGTACGAGCCGGGTCATCAGCGGGATCGTGACCAGCACGATGCTGGCCACCGCGGCGAGCTGGCCGGGCCCGGCGACGGCCGCCACCAGGATCGCCAGGACGATGGCGGGGAAGGAGTAGAGCAGCTCCACCACCCGCATGATCAGCTCGTTCAGGTAGCCGCCCCGGTATCCGGCCAGGATGCCGAAGCCCGCGCTGAGCGCGGCGGTCACCAGGACGGCGGCCGAGGAGAGCAGCAGCGTGGTGCCGACACCCTCCATGACGCGCGGCAGCATCGAGCGGCCCAGGTTGTCGGTGCCCAGCCACCAGCCGGGGCCCGGCGGCCGCAGGCGCGGGCCCACGATCGCGTCGGGGTCTCCACCGGCGTGTACGAGCGAGCCGAGCGCGACCAGGACGAGCAGCAGCAGGCAGCCCAGACCGGTCAGCGACAACGGATCGAGCCGCTGTCTTGGCCGCCTCCTCTTCACACCCACCGTCTCCTTCTCGCCAGCCGTCTCCTTCTCGCCAGCCGTCTCCTTCATGCGCGTCTCCCGAGCCTCGGGTCGACCAGCCCGACGAGCAGGTCTATCAGGACGTTCATCACGATGAACACGGTGGCCGCCAGCAGCACGCCCGCCTGCACGACCGCGTAGTCCCTGCGCCCCACCGCCTGGACGACGTACGAGCCGATGCCCGGCAGGTTGAACAGGTACTCCACGATCAGCGCGCCGCCGAGGAGGTAGGCGGTGATCGTCGCGGTGAGCGTCAGCACGGGCCCCGCCGCGTTGCGCAGGATGTGGTGCCGGACGATGAACCACGGTGTCTCGCCCCGGGCGACGGCGGCCGTGACGTGCGGCTCGACCAGCACGTTCAGCACGGCGTCGCGGGTGGTCCTGGCCGTCGCCGAGATGGCGAAGATCGACAGCACCGCGGCGGGCAGCAGGTAGCCGCTGGTCTGCAGGCCGTACCGGGAGACCACGAACACCACCAGGCTGCCCAGCGCGAACTCGGGGACGCTCACCCCCAGCCCGCTCAGCAGCCGCCCCGCCGCGCCGCCGCCTCCCGGGCGGGCGCGCAGCGCGGTCAGCACGCCGAGCGGCACCCCCGCCAGTACGGCGGCGGCGACGGCGAACAGCGTGAGCTGCCCCGTCACGGGCAGCCGGGCCCACAGCTCGGCCGCGACCGGCTGCCTGCTGATCATCGAGGTGCCGAAGTCCCCGGTGCCGACCGCCGCCAGCCAGTGCCCGTACTGGGCGAACACCGACTGGTCGAGCCCGTACCTGGCGGCCAGTTCGGCCTTCTGCGCGGGCGTGGCGAACGGGCCCAGGATCGTCTCGGCGAACCCGCCCGGCATCAGCCGCAGCGCCGCGAAGATCAGGACGGAGATGCCGAGGAGGGTGACGGCCGAGCTCAGCGCCCGGCCCGCCCACCACAGCAGGAGCCGCATCGTCAGCCCTTCTTGACCCGGGCGTCGGCGACCAGCCGGAGCAGGTTGCCGTAGCCCTCGGTGGCGTACAGGCTCGGGCTGACCCCGTCGGCGCGATAGGCGATCGTGGCCGGGCGGGTGACCAGCGGGATCATCTGCGCGTCGGTGTCCACCTTGGCGCACACCGCGGCCAGTGCCTTGTCGCGCTCGGCGCCCGACGGGGTCTCCGTCGCGGCGGTGATCAGCGAGTTGAGGTCCTTGTCGGCCTGCATGAAGCCCGCGTTGAAGCCGGCGACGTCGGGGTTCCACCAGGTGGTGACCATGCCGGGGTCGGCGTATCCGGCGAACCACGACAGCGCGGCGTCGAACGTCGCGGGCACCTTGCCGTACACCTTGCCCGCCCAGCTCGCCTCGTCCATCTGCTCGATCTTGACGGTGACGCCGGCCTGCTGGAGGTTCTGCTGGATCACCTGGGCGACGGCGGGGGCCGGCTCGGTGGAGTAGATGCTGAGCGTGAACGACAGGTTCGCGATGCCCGCCTGGGCGAGCAGTTCCTTGGCCTTCGCGGCGCCGCCCGCCGTGGCCGAGGGCAGCGTGGCCGGGTCGCAGGCGCCGGGCAGGCCGGCCGGGGTGACGCCGGTGGGCTTGCCCTGGCCGCCGAGGGCCACTTCGGCCATCTGCTTGCGGTCCAGCGCCATGTTCAGCGCCTGGCGGACCCGGGGGTCGGCGAACTTGGGGTTCTTGGAGTTGAGCATCAGGTAGTAGAAGTCGGTGGTGGCCTGGGTGGCGACCTTGACGTTCGCGGCGCCGGCCAGCATCGCGGCGGAGTCGACGTTGCCCAGGGCGGCCAGGGCGGAGCTGCCGTTCTGCACTGCGGCGACGCGGGCGGCCTCCTCGGGCGCGATCGTGACGGTCAGGCTGTCGGCGGCTGGCTTTCCCTTGTCCCAGTAATGCTCATTGCGGGCGAAATTCCAGGACACGTCCTGGCGGTGCGCCTGCACCTTGAACGGCCCGGTGCCCAGCATCTCCTTGGCCGGGTCGAGCGTCTTCGCCTCGATCTCCTTCATCGGCAGGATCGCGGCCGGCACATTGGCGAGCGCCGCCAGGAACGGCGTGTACGGCTTGGTCAGCGTGACCTTGACGGTGGCCGCGTCGACCTTGGTCACCTTCTCGACCGGGCCGAGCTGCCCCCGCCACACCGACTTGGCGGCCAGCAGCCGCTTCAGGCTGCCCACCACGTCGTCGGCGGTCATCTGCCTGCCGTTGGAGAAGGCGACGCCCTTACGCAGGTGGAACACGTACGTGGTCGGGGTGGGGTTGTCCCAGCTCTCGGCGAGCCGCGGCTGCGGGCTGAAGTCGGGCCCCACGGTGACCAGCGTCTCGTAGACCAGCGACATCAGCTGCCAGGAGGTGGCCACGTCGGCGAGCTGCGGGTCGAGCCCGGTCGCCGCGCCGCTGTCGATGTGCACCGCGACGTTGAGCGCGCCGCCCGCGGGCAGCTTGCCGTCTGCCACGGCCAGGTAGCCGGGGGCGGCGGCCGAGCCGGTCGCCGCGGTGCCCGGCGGGGCCGCTTCCGTGCCGCCGCCGCAGGCGGAGGTGGCCAACACGACCGCCGCGACGCTACCGGCCAGTCTGTATCGCATGACGCCTCATCTCTAGTGGCAGGAGCCCTGGCTGCTCGGCGGGACGTCGAGCGTGGGGTTGCGATCGAAGAACCCGACGGGCTTCAGGGTGAATCCGCACGTGTCGACGGGCATGATCGGCCAGTCCTCGGTACGGGGGAAATGGGTCAGCCCGAACGTGTGCCACAGCACGATGTCCTGGCCGTCGATGTCGCGGTCCGCGGCCGTGTACGCGGGCAGCCCGGCGCCACCCGGATGCTGATTGACCAGGTCACCGGCCGGATAACGCTCCTGCGGATGGTACCTGGTGACCCAGAGGTGGCTGGTGGCGAACTCCGCCCTGGCGCGGATCGAGGAGTTCTCGTGGGCGAGCAGGGTGGGCAGGCCCTCGGGGTACAGCGCGTAGCCGACGGGGTCGCCCAGGCGGTTGGTCACCTCCGGGTTGACCACGTGCCAGGTCCGGCCCATGGCCAGGTCCGCGTCGCGCCTGCCCTCCGCTTCGGTGCGCAGCCTGGTGGCCTTGCGGCCGAAGGCGTTGCCGTACGGGTTGCGTTCGTCCATGGGCAGGCGTACGACCTCCACCTCGTCCACCGCGTTCGCCGGGCCGTCGACCATCATGTCCAGCCGCGCGGAGAACAGGTGCTGGTGGTAGGGCGCCGCCAGCCCCGGCGCGACCTGCGAGCCGTACGGCGCGGCCCGCTCGTCGTAGGCGCCGGTGAACACGATGCCGGTGGCCTTGACCTCCAGCTCGATGGTGCCGTCGAGGTAGAGGTACCAGTAGAAGCCGTAGTCGTAGTTGCCGACGGTGACGAAGAAGGAGATCACCAGCCGCCGCTGCCGGCGTGTCTCGCGGGAGTCGTTGGCCGGGTCGGTGTGCTTCCACAGCACGCCGTAGTCCTCCTCGTGCATGCAGATCGCGTTCGGCAGCACCTTGGGCGAGCCGTCGCCGCCGGTGACGGTGGCGTCGAAGTAGGTGATCTCGCCCAGGCAGTCGCAGCCCAGCTCCAGCGCGTTGGCCAGCTTGCCGAGCTGGTATTCGCCGGTGTCGAAGTAGTTCTGCCAGAAGCGGACCGGGCTCGGGTCCCCGTAGGGCACCAGCATCTCGGCCACCGACGCCCGGTAGACGATGGGCCGGCCGTCGAAGCCGATCTGGTGCAGGACCAGGCCCTCGCGCATGTCGTAGCCGAGGCGGACGTTCCACTTCTCCCAGGTGACGAGGTTGCCGTCGATGCCGAAGCTGGGGCCCTCCGGCTGGGTGATGTGGATCGGGCGCTGGCTGGTGCGGTGCTCGCGCTCCAGGTGGTAATCGCCCGCCTCGGCGGGGATGGGCAGCACGCCGGTGTCGACGATCTCGATCATTACGCCCTTGAGCAGGTCGACGAAGGCCACCAGGCCGTCGATCGGGTGCGCCCAGGGCAGGCTCTCCTCGGTCGGGCGCAGGTGGGCCAGCACGCGGGCGATCCGCCTGCCCTCCTCGCCCGGCAGGCCGTAGCTGCCCGCAGACAGGGCGGCGAGCCACACCAGGGCCGTGTCGTCCAGGCCGCGCCGGGCCAGCGCCGCGGCCCACCCGGCATCGGCGCCGAGCACTCGCCTGACCAGCTCGTGCTCCTCATCCAGCATGGGGACCTGGCCGTCGGTGATCGGGTCGATCGGCCGGCGCTCCACCACGTGTCCCTCGCTGAGCGAGACGACGACGTCCTGGGCCTGCTCGCTCGCCAGGTCGAGCACGAGGGCGCGGGCCCGCCGGGCAGCGGGCGCGTCGCCGAGCACGTCCTCCTTCGGGGGCTCCTCGATCCCGAGGTAGGCCACCCGGCCGGTGGCGGCCAGCACTCCGTCGTCCGCCATGATCCGCTTGGCGTCCTCGATCTCCTGCGCACTGAGCGGGTCGAGCGGATGCGACCGCTCCCCGACCCCGAGAACCCGCCGTCCAGCTGCCATCCGGCTTTCCGCCCCTTTCTTGCCGGAACGTTCCGGCATGCGGGCCAACATACTTCCGCCTCAGGACGAGGACAAGACCTTTCGCCAGGTCGATACGTGGCGGAAACAGATCAACGGTGGCGCTAGCATCGGGGCGTGCGCGCAGACGAGCCGGCCACCATCCTCACGGTCGCCAAGACGGCAGGGGTCTCCAAGACGACCGCGTCCGACGCGCTCCGGGGTTCCGGCCGGGTGTCGGAGGAGACCAGGGCCAGGGTGATGGAGGCCGCCGACGCCCTCGGCTACGTACCCAACGGGTCGGCCCGGCACCTGCGCCGCGCGAGCACCGGCACCATCGGCCTGCACGTGCCGGAGGTGCTCACCCGCTCGTCCTACTACATGTCGTTCGTGTTCGGGGTCGTGCAGGGGGCCGCCGACAACGACTACGACGTCACGCTGATCACCTCGGGCCGCCGCACCCCGCGCGTCGACGGCCTCGTGCTCGGCGACCCCCTGGGGGACGACCCGATCGTGGCCAAGCTCATGGACACTGGCCTGCCCACGGTCACCTGCGAACGCTTCACCGGCACCGGCCGGGCCGACGGCGTGGTCCGCTCCGAACACGCCGAGATGCTGGGCCGCCTGATGGACCACCTGCGCGCCTCCGGCGCGACCCGTCCCGCGCTCATCGTGGCCGGCGACGTGAGCGACTGGGCCGCCTCCGTACACCGGGGCTTCCGCGACTGGTGCGTCCGGCACGACGTGGACCCGCTCGTCCGTACGGTCCCCTTCGACTGCTCGGCGGGCGAGGTCCACGAGGCCGCCCGCGAGCTGCTGGCACTGGAACCGCGCATCGACGCGCTGGTGTGCGGGCCCGCCGGTTCGGCCACGGATCTGCTACCGCTCCTGCGCGAGGAGGGCCGCGACCTTCTCCGCCGTGAGGAGGGTCGCGAGCTGCTCCGCTGTGAAGACGACAGCGACCTGCGTCGCGAGGGGGGGCGCCACCTGCTGCTCGCGTCGTGCGTCGACAGCCCCGCCATGCAGCTGGCCGACCCGCCCATCACCGCCATCGACCTGCGCCCCAGAGAGGCGGGCGTACGGTGCGCGGAGCTGCTGTTCGACCTGCTGTCGGGCACGGCTTCGGTGGGGACGGAGCGGATCCACCCCATCGAGCTCACCCTGCGAGCCTCCACGCGGGGTTCATGACGCGCCTTCGGCATCGTGGACGACCAGGGCGAGCTGGACCCGGTTGTCCAGAGCCGCCTTGGTGAGGATGCGCGAGATGTAGCCCTTGACCGTGCCGACGCTCATGTGCAGCTCAGCGGCGATGACCGCGTTGGGCTTGCCCTGCCCCACCGCCAGCGCGACCTCACGCTCCCGCTCGCTGAGCCGGGCCAGCACCGTCCGGGCGTCGGCACGGCGACGGCTCTCCTCCTCGGGCACCAGGTGGGCGATCAGCCGCCGGGTGACGCTCGGGGACAGGATCGGCTCGCCGTCCACGACCCGGCGGATGGCATCGACGATCCCCTCCGGCGGGGTGTCCTTGAGCAGGAACCCGCCGGCCCCCGCCCGCAGCGCCTTGAACACGTGCTCGTCGGCGTCGAACGTGGTGAGCACGACCACCTCGGGCGCCTGGGGCCGGCTACGCAGCCGCCGGGTCGCCTCGATGCCGTCGAGGCCGGGCATCCGGATGTCCATCAGCACCACGTCGGGAGCGTGCGCGTCGACCGCGGCCACCACCTCCCCGCCATCGGCCACCGCCCCCACCACCTGGAGGTCGGCTGCGCCTTTGAGCATCAACGCCAGACCGGCGCGGACGAGCGCGTCGTCGTCGACGATCAGCACGCGAATCGACGACCGGGACGGCTGCGGTGGCACCGCCTGCGGTTCTTGCGTGGGTTGCTGAACGGACGGCTGCTGCGGCGATTGCTGCGCTGGTGGCTGCTGCGGAAGTGGCGGCTCGTTCACACGGGCCATGGTAACCAGGCCACCAGCCGGAACCCCCCGCCCGCCACTGGCCCGCACGCCAACCGCCCACCCGCCAACTCCGCCCGCTCCGCCAACCCGGCCAGCCCCGCCCCCGCCCCGGTCGTCCCGAGGCCGGCGTTCCCCACACCCGGATCTGATGAAGCCGTTCCGCCGGGCGGCGAATTGTGCACCTCGACTCGCAGCTCGGCGCCCGCCGTACCGGAGATGACGACCGTGACCGGCTGGCCGGGCGCGTGCTTGCGCGCGTTCGTGAGCCCTTCCTGGACGATGCGGTAAGCGGCGCGCCCGGTGACCTCCGGCAGGTCGGCCAGCCGGAGCCCGTGATCGCGCAGCTCGACCCGCATCCCGGCGCTCCGGGACTCCGCCACGAGCGGCGTGAGATCCGGGCGGCCGGGCGACAGCGAGCCGTCATCGGACGGGGGCGCCTCGCGAAGCACCGAGATCACCGCTCGCAGCTCCTCCAGCGCCAGCCGCGCGCTCGACCGGATCACCCCCGCCGCGTCGGCCACCTCCCCCGGCGTGGCGTCCGCGTTGAACTCCAGCGCCCCCGCGTGCACCGCCAGCAACGACAGCCGGTGGGCGAGGACGTCGTGCATCTCCCGCGCGATGCCGATCCGCTCGGCCCGGCGCGCCTCTTCGGCGCGCAACCGCTGGTCGGCCTCGGCCCGGCGGGCCCGCTCGGCCAGCGACAGCACCAGCTCCCGCCGGGTGCGCGCCAGCATCCCCCAGCCGGTCAGCGCCCCGCCGAACAGCACCCCCACCAACGCCCACACCGGATAGGGCGCCAGCCCCGGCGGCCGCCAGGCGAACCTGCCCAGCGTCGCGGCCACCCCCGCCACCCCCACCGCGATAGCGGCGGGCGGCTTCCGGTAGAGGGCCACGATCAGCGTGGCGATCCCGGCCGCCACCGAGGCGGCCGCGGCGGGCACCGACAGCGCGATGACGGCCAGCCCCACGCTCACCGGCCACCTGCGGCACAACCACAGCCCCGCGCAGGCCAGAGCGCCGCCCGCCACGTCGGCCACCAGATACCAGCCCGGTGTGCCGCCCGTCAGATCACCCCAGACGACCCCGACCGCGCCGGCGAGGGCGAGCATGAACCCACCCGCCCCGACCGCCCAGTCGCGCCGCGACCGAATCCAGCCGGGCCGTACGTCTTCCGCACCGGCCACGAACATGACCGCTGATGCTAGCCCGCCACCGACCCGTGCGTAAGCAACCAAAGTCACTGCCGGAAGACGACCAAGGCTGCCATGGAGCGGTCTTCCGGTAGCAGCGGTGATCACCCGTCGCGCGGCACCGTGGCGGCATGACCACAACAGACTCCAGCGGACGCCGCCGATGGGCCGCGCTGCTGCTCGCGGTGATCACTCCGCTCGTCGCCGAGCTCACGCTGGGCAACCCGCCTCTGAGCCAGATCTGGCTGATGCTCCTGTGGGTGCCGATCTACGGCGCGGGCACCGTGCTGATCCGCGAGCTGGTACGCCGGCGCGGCGCGGGCTGGCTCTCGATCCTGCTGCTCGGGCTCGCGTACGGCATCGTCGAGGAGGGCCTGGCGTTGCAGGCGCTCAGCAGCCCCACCCTGTACGGCGTCGCCGGGTGGGCGCCCAGGATCCTCGGGCTGAACAGCGCGTACACCGAGCTCAACCTCCCCTACCACGCCGTGTTCAGTGTGGCGCTGCCGATCCTGCTGGTCGACCTGGTGTTCCCGGGCATGCGGGACCGGCCGTACCTGAAGCGGACCGGGCTGGTGGTGACCGGGGTGGTGTTCGTGCTGGGCGCGGCGCTGCTGCGGTTGAGCGTGACGGGCTTCATCGACCCCGGCTACCAGGCGCCGCTCCCGGTGGTGGCGGGCTGCCTGGCGGCCGTGGCCCTGCTCGCGGTGCTGGCACTGCGCGTCGTCCCCCGCGCCTCGCACTCATCGGCGCCGACCGCCGGTACGGGCGCGGTGCCCGGTTCGTGGGCAGTGGCGGCTTTCGGGGGCCTCGTCGCGTTCGGCTATCTGGCGCTCCTGTTCCCCTTCGGCGGCGCCACGCAGCCCGCCTTCACCCGGGGCAACTGGGTGATGGTGCCGATGCTGGCCGCCGCGGCCCTCGCGGTGCTCGCGTGGTGGCTGGTCCGCCGCTGGACGACGAGCGGCGCGTGGACGGACCGGCACAGCCTCGCGCTGGCCGGCGGGGCGCTGGTGGCGCACACCGCCTTCGGAGTGCTGGCCAACGCCGCGACCCTCACCGAGCGGGCCGAACTGACGGCGCTCGGACTGGTCATGATCGGCCTGCTGGCACTGCTCGGCCGCCGCTCACGGGTCAGCCGGACAGCTCCCACAGCTGGATGATCTTGTCTTCCGCGACGGTGGCGAACAGGTGCCCGTCGGGGCTGAAGGCCGCCGCGGTGGACCACCGGCCGTGCGGGACCCGCAGGATCTCCCATACCTCCGTGCCGTCCCCGACGTCCCAGAGCCGGACGTCGGAACCGTATCCGGCGGCGGCCAGCAGGGTGCCGTCGGGGCTGAACGCGACGCGCCGGGCCGGCTCGCGCAGCGTGACGAGGGCTGCACCAGAGCCTGCGTCCCAGACGCGGGTGACGTCGGAGCCCGCGGTGGCCAGCAGCGTGCCGTCCGGGCTGAACGCCACATCACGCGTCCACGAGAACAGCTCGGTATCCGATGCGTGCAGCCGCAGCAGCGCTATGCCGGTCTCCGAGTCCCAGATCTCCGCCTCCCAGGTCCGGTCGCGTCCCCAGGAGCTGGAGGAGGCGGTGGCCAGGCGGGTTCCGTCGGGACTGAAGGCGAGGCCGTGAGGGCCGCCGACGTGCGCGATGCGCAGGAGTTCGGTGCCGTCCGTCACGTCCCAGATGCGGGTGGCGGCCTCGGTGTCGCTGACGGCCAGGCGGGCGCTGTCAGGGCTGAAGGCCATCGCCTGTACGCCGCCTTCGTTGCCGAGTTCCACGAGCTCGGCGCCGGTGGCGAGGTCGGCGATCCAGATCTTGCCGGCGATGGCGTCGTAGTCCCTGAGGCCCAGGCGTTCCCTGGTGAAGGCGATCAACCGGCCGTCGGGACTGATCGCCGCCATCGGTCCCGTGTCCAGCAGGCGGGCGATCAGGCGGCCGCTGTGACGGAAGACGCGCTCGGGGCCGCCGGTCAGGTCCGCCAGCGTGGTCGTGCCCCCGCCGGTCCAGGTCAGGCGGGTGCCGTCCGGGCTGAACGCGAGGCCGCTGACCTTCCGAGGGGTCTCGATCGTACGCAAGGGCACGGGGGTGACCATCCGGCCGGCGCGGCGGGGCACGGACGGTCGGGGCGTGATGGCCTGCCGGGGGGCGGTAACCGGCGTCCCACGCCCGGCGAGATGGTCGTGGAACTCGGCGTGCCGGAACTGGTAGAGCGGCCCGACCGCGCGCAGCAGCCCGAGGCGGTGCGCGTCGTCCAGGAACGCCATCAACCGCCGCGGCAGCCGCCCCTGCCGGGCCAGGCGGAAGGCGGCCAGCTCGTAGACCGGCCAGGCGTGGTGCTTGCCTGACACGAGTCCGTATGTCATGCCGACCATGGCCGCGACCAGGGTCGCGACCGCCATCTCGCCCGCGGATCCGTCTGTCGCCCAGATCAGGGCCGCGCCAATGATCGCGCCGAGCGCCCCTCCGGCGAGCAGCCGTACGCGGTTGAGCCTGCGGTCCGCGCGCCAGCTCGTGAGCGGCGTACTGGCCTGCCTGTCCATCACCGGGATCTCGGCCCACTCGGCCACCGCGTCCGTCATGAAGACGAGCAGCATCCCCGGTCCGAACACCACCGCCCCGACGTATGCCTCCACCAGCGAATCCGTGAGCGCGGCGCCCGTGACGAGATCGACCACCGCCTGCACGACGCCGCCCAGCAGCGCGGCCCCGAGCGCTATCCCGCTGGCTATCGAGAAGCTGGACAGCAGCTTGTTGAGCAGTGGGAAGATCCGCCGCCTGATCCGCAGGTCGGCGTAGCCGGGCCGGTCATACACCCAAGACGGGTTGTCAGACCTCTCCCGATACATGGCGATGATCCCCAGACCGCCGATGAGGAACCACCACGTGAAGGTATCCAGCGCCAGTGTGGCGAGTACCCCTCCCCAGGCCACGCTCGCCACCAGCACCAAGAACATGACTCCCGGACCCGGGGGCGGCCGGCGCATGGTCAAGGCCGCGAGCCGCCACCAGGCGAAGTCCCGGACCCCGATGCTCTTGCCGCCCAAAGGCACGGCCTCGGCCTCGACGGGGGTGCGGTCGAGCAGTGTGGCCAGGTAGCTGAGCCATTGGGTGACCTGTTCGGGCTGGTAGACGCGGCTGGGCCGGAACAGGTCGGCCTCGTCCTTCCGCGCGGGAGGCCGGGCCTCGATGAGCGCCGGTACGAGCCGGTCGAACAGGTGGGCGCGCAGCTCGGCCGCGGTGGCGAAGCGGGCGGGGTCGAGCAGCCGGGACGGATCGGCGGCCGGTCTGTAGACGGTGCGCAGCAGCCACAGCCCCAAAGGGCTGGACACAGTCTCGGAGAGCGGCGTCGGCCCGTCGTCGCGCAGCCGGTCGAGCAGAGCTGCCCAGCCGGGATGCGGAGGGGTCCGTACGAAGGTGCCGTCCAAGTAGTCGGCGGCGGCAACGGCCGACATGGGCTCCGCCTCGACCACGGCGGCCAGGCCCAGCGCCTGCGCCGCGGCGGTGTACTCGGTGGTACGGCTGGTGAGGACGAGCTGGGTCTCCGCGGGGAGCGTCTTGTTGAGCTCGGCCAGCGCCCCGGGTAACGAGGCGGCCGGCATCTCGTCCAGCCCGTCGAGGACCGGCACGATCTTGCCGTCGCGGAAGAGCCGGCGTGCCATGTCCTTGCCGTACGCGGGCAGCGCCGGATAGGTCTGCTCCAGCCGGTCGGCCAGCCAATCCTCGAAGTACGGATACTCCTTGACGTCCCAGCCGTTCATTGTCAGCAGCACCGGCACCGAGCCGTCCTGACTCTTCAGCAACTCCCGTACGAGCTGGATCGCCAGCGTCGTCTTGCCCGCGCCGGGGCCGCCCAGCACGACCAGGCGGCGGCCTGACGCGCGGAACCGGTCGGCCAGCCCTTTGATCTTGTCGCCCGATCCCGACCAGGTGATCTCCCCTCCGATGCGCGGGCCGGCGATGAAGCGTGCCTCGTCGCGCAGGTTCCACCGTACGGGCATCGGGTCCAGCCCCAGCCCGAGCACCCGGTCGGCCTCGTTGCTCCACTGGTCCTTCACCAGCTTCCTGAGCATGGCGAGCGCGGGCTCCACCGGCGTGACCTGGGCGACCTCCCCGACGTCAAGTGCGCCTCTCACGACGACCAGGCCGATCAGGCCGGTCAGGCCCCAGATGAACGGCTTCCACCACCACGCGTCTACTTCGACGGTGTCGGTCGCCATGCCGCCCACCAGGCCCAGCGCGACGCCCGCGGTCGCCCGCGTGATCCGCGACACCGTCCCACGACCGCCCATGCGCACAAGCATCGGGGCTGGAGCCCGCCTGGATCAACAGGGTTGGCAGCGCCGAGGACGTCCGCGACCTCCTCGGCGCTACCCGAAGCGAAGCTCGCTATCCGAAGGTGAGGCCGGGAGCCTCGGAAAGCGCCTTCGGGTTCGAGGAGGAGCCGATCTCCAGCTGAAAGGTGCCCGGCTCGACGACCCAGCGGCCCGCCGCGACGTCCCAGTGTTCGAAGGCGCGCCGCCGGACGGTCACCGTCACCGCGACCTCCTCACCGGGGGCCGCGTCGACCGTGGCGAACCCGGCCAGCCAGCGCCGGGGACGCTCGACGGCGCTGCCGGGGCGGCTCGCGTACACCTGCACGACCTCACGCCCGGGCCTGTCACCGGCGTTGCGCACGCGAACGGTGACCTCGCCCGCCGCGCCATCATCGACGTGGCGGACCTCTGCGGCGCCGTATTCCCAGGTCGTGTAGCCGAGGCCGTGGCCGAAGGGGTACAGGGCCTCGATCTGGCCGCGGTAACCGATCGCCGGCCCCTCCTCGTAGGCGAGCACGCCGTCGACCGGTTGCGTGGCGGAGTGGTCGCCCTCGTGGAGGGGCCATGAGGTGGGCAGCCGCCCGCCGGGCTCCACCCGGCCGAGCAGCACGTCGGCCAGCGCGTTGCCGTACTCCTGCCCGGGGAACCACGTGAGCAGGACCCCGGCGACCTCCTCGTGCCAGGGCAGCAGGACGGGGGCGCCGGAGTTGACCACGACGATCGTGCGCGGGTTGGCGGCGGCGACGCGGCGGACGAGTTCGTCCTGCCGCCCCGGCAGCGCGAGGCTCGTCCGATCGAACCCCTCGCTCTCGACCTCCTCGTTGGTGCCCACGACCACCACGGCGACGTCGGCGGCGCGGGCCAGCGCGACGGCCCGCTCGATCTCCTCCTCGTCCGTGCCGTGCGGCGTCTGCAGGTTGAGCTGGAGCGCGGGGCCGGGCAGCCCGCCTTCCGTACGCTCGCGATCATGTACCAGCGTGACCTCGACGCTCTCGCCCGCCGCGAGCCGGACGGGGTGGGTCCGCTGCGGCGGCGTCAGCATGGCCTCGACCATGTCCGCGCCCGGCGGCAGCGTGAGCACGGCGTCGTAGGCCTCCTCCCCCGCGACGAGGAGCCGGTGCCGGCCGAGGCCGGCGGAGCCGATCAGGTACGTACCCGCCTCCGTGGCCCTGATCAGGGCACGGACCTCGATCGCGGCGAGCCGCTCCGGCACGACCCCCTCCGGGTAGGAGCCCATCACCCAGTTGAACGCGCCCCCATCGCGCCGCTCCACCGCGAGCACGGAACCGTCCCCGTCGAGGTATCTCACCTCAGCACCGTGATCCGTACCGTCGGGCAGGCAGAGCCAGGGGGCCCGCGCGATCGGCGTGCGGGTGTGCGCGACGACGCCGATGGCGTGCGTCACCTCGACACCGTCGCCTACCGCCGCCCGCAGGCCGTCCAGCGGGGAGACCGTGTAAGGCGGGAACACGGTGGCGCTCCCACCGCCCAGGGTCCTGGCGACCTCCGCGTTGGGCCCCAGGACGGCGATCCCGCGCAGCTCGGCGGGGGCGAGCGGCAGCGCCCCACCCTCGTTACGAACCAGCACGAACCCGGCGGCCGCCGCAGCACGCACCTCCGCCGCGACCCGCTCCTCCGTGTACGCCGCGCCGGCAGCGGTGCCGGCGGTGTCGGCGGTGTCGGCGGTGTCGTTGTCCAGGGCGCCGACCCGGGCGGCCAGGTGGAGGATGCGCAGCACCTTCTCGTCGACGGCCGACTCCGGAACCGTGCCCGCCCGTACCGCCGCCACCAGCGCCTCGCCCCACGGGCCCGACGGCCCGGGCATCACCAGGTCGAGCGCCGCGTTGCCGGCCGCCGCCGTCGAACGGGTGGCGAACCAGTCGGACATCACGACTCCGTCGAACCCCCACTCGTCCCGCAGGACGTCCTGCAGCAGCGGGTTCTCGGTCATGGTCGCGCCGTTCACGCCGTTGTAGGCGGCCATCACCGCCCACACCTCGCCCTCCCGGACGATGGCCTCGAAGGGCGCCAGGTAGAGCTCGCGCAGCGTCCGCTCGTCCACCCGGGCGTCGAGGGTCATCCGCTGGGTCTCGGAGTCGTTGGCGACGAAGTGCTTGACCGTCGCGCCCACTCCCCCGCCCTGCACGCCCCGTACGTACGCGACGCCGATCCTGGCCGTCAGCAGCGGGTCCTCGCTGAAGCACTCGAAGTGGCGCCCGCCGTACGGGGACCTGTGCAGGTTGACCGTGGGGGCGAGCAGGACGTCCACCCCCTTGCGCCGCGACTCGGCGGCCAGCAGTCGGCCGATCGCCTCGACGCGGGTCTCGTCCCAGGTGGCGGCGAGGGCGGTGGGCGAGGGCACGTTCACGGAGGTGTCGCGCTCGTCCCAGATCTCGCCGCGGACACCGGCCGGGCCGTCCGAGACGACCAGCCGGCGCAGGCCGACGGCCGGTTCGGGGTGAAGCGACCAGAAGTCGGCGCCGGTGAGCAGCCTCACCTTCCGCTCCAGGGGTAGGGCGGCGACAAGGCTTTCCAGCTTCATGAGGGGGTCCCTGAGGTCGGGGGTGACGGCGTGGGGGTACGTCTTTCACTCCCATTACTGATACGTAGAAGTGAGACGTATCCGTAAACGTAGCCGCAGCCCCGAGAGGAGCACAAGAGTCCGGCATTTGGTTACATGGGTATAATTGTTATATGCCAGCAACTAACGAGCCCGTCGCCACCCTCCAGGAGACCGGGCCACCCGGCCCGGACCGCCGGCGGCGGCTGCTCATCCTCGCGATCTGCTGTCTGAGCCTGTTCATCGTGGGCCTGGACAATACGATCGTGAACGTCGCGCTGCCCGCCATCCAGCGTGACCTGCACGCCTCCGTCTCCGGCCTGCAGTGGATCATCGTCGCCTACACGGTCGTCCTGGCCGGCCTGCTCATGCTCTCCGGCTCGACCGCGGACCGGTTCGGGCGACGCCGCACCTTCCAGACCGGCCTGGCGCTGTTCACGCTGGGCTCCCTGCTGTGCTCGCTCGCGCCGAGCCTCGGCTGGCTGGTCGCCGCGCGAGCGCTGCAGGCGGTCGGCGGCTCCATGCTCAACCCGGTCGCCATGTCGATCATCACGAACACGTTCACCGATCCGCGGGAGCGGGCGCGCGCCATCGGCGTGTGGGGTGGCGTGGTCGGGATCAGCATGGCCCTGGGGCCCGTGATCGGCGGGGCGCTGGTGGATTGGGGCACCTGGCAGACGATCTTCTGGATCAACATTCCCGTGGGGCTGGCCGCGCTCGTCCTGTGCGCCTTGTTCGTGCCCGAATCGCGAGCCCCGCGGGCCCGCCCGATGGATCCCGTCGGGCAGCTCCTGGTCATCGTGCTCCTGGCCGGGCTGACCTACGGTGTCATCGAGGCGCCGTCCGCCGGGTGGGGCTCGGGGCAGACCATCGCCTTCTGCGGGGCGGCCGCGCTGGCACTGGCGCTGCTCATCCCGTACGAGCTGCGCCGGGCGCAACCACTGATCAACCCGAGGTTCTTCCGCAGCGTCCCCTTCGCGGGGGCGACGGTCATCGCGATCTGCGCGTTCGCCTCGCTCGGCGGGTTCCTCTTCCTCAACACCCTCTACCTGCAGGACGTCCTCGGCTACTCGGCGCTGCACGCGGGCCTGCTGACCCTGCCGATGGCCGGGCTGACGGTGGTGTGCGCGCCGCTGTCCGGGCGGATCGTCGGCGGCGCCGGGCCGCGCGTGCCGCTGATCGTCGCCGGCGGCGCCATGTCCGTGAGCGCGCTGATCCTGACCGGGCTCACCGCCGACACCCCGACGTGGCAGCTCATAGCCTCGTACGTGGTCTTCGGGCTCGGCTTCGGCATGGTCAACGCCCCGATCACGAACACCGCCGTCTCCGGCATGCCGAGCGCCCAGGCCGGGGTCGCCGCCGCCGTGGCCTCCACCAGCCGCCAGATCGGCCAGGCACTCGGCGTCGCGGTGCTCGGATCATTGGTCGCCGCCGCCGTTCAGGGGCCATGGCGTACGGGTTTCCCGCAGGCCAGCCACATCGGCTGGTGGATCTGCACGGCATCCGGCGCGGTCGTGCTGGTGCTCGGTATCCTCACCACGAGCCGCTGGGCCAGGCGCACCGCCGAGCACACGACGGAGCGGCTGACCCACAGGATGGCGGGCACCGTATGAGCGACGCGACGAACGACGGCGGGATCGGCGAGGCCGCGCAGGACGCCGTCGCCCGTTCCTGGGCGGCCATGTGCTTCCTCGTCCTGAAGCAGGAAAACCGCCGCAAGGAGGTCGCCGACACGCTCGGCATGAGCTTCTTCCGGGCCAAGGCGCTACGCCGCCTGCTGGGCGGCCCGCTCACCATGCGCGAGCTGACCGCCCGCCTGGGCACGGAGAAGCCGTACACCACGCTGGTCGTGGACAACCTGGAGCAGGCGGGCTACGTCGAGCGCAGCGTGCATCCCGACGATCGCCGCTCCAAGCTCGTCACCCTCACCCCGGACGGCGTCGCCGCCGCCGAACAGGCCGAACGCATCCTGGCCCGGCCACCGCGCGCCCTGCTGGCGCTGGAGCCGGCGGAACTGGCCGCCCTCGACCGGATCATGGCCAAACTTCAGTCACCCGCCGAGGTGCCGAGCGAACAAGCGCCCTGAGACGGCCGGAAGCGCCCTGCTCGGCCGGATTGCGGACAATCCACGCCGAACAGGGCGCCATCGTGCTCAGGGACAGGTCGGCTCGCCGCTCTGCGCGGGTACGTTCACCCCGCTCCAGGCCGCCTTGACGACGTTGAACTCGACACAGCCGGTGAACAGCGTCTTGGCCGCCCGCAGCGTGGCCACGCGGGCCTTGGCGTGCGTCCACGGCGCCGTCTTCATGTTCAGGCCGGTCTGGAAGATCTGGCCCGCCTTGCGGGCGCCGACGCCGGTGATGGCCGCGCCGCCGTCACACCGGGTGCTGGCCGGCTTTCCGCTCGGGTTCGTGCCCTCGGCCAGCAGGTAGAACCAGTGGTTCTGCGGTCCGGCCGCCGCGTGCACCTCGGTGCTCGGGATGGAGGAGCTGTAGCAGTTCGGGTCGCCCTCCGCCGACGGGTTGTACATGTTCCTGATCTCGCCGCTGCCCACCAGGTTGACCTCCTCGCCGACCAGGTAGTCGGGCGGGTCGAGGCTGGCCGGCTCGTTGGCGTACGCCTCGGTCAGCGCGCCGAAGATGTCACCCGTCGACTCGTTCAGGCCGCCGGCCTCGTTGCCGCTGCCGCTGCTGCCGCCGGAGAACTGGAAGATGCCGTGGCCGAACTCGTGCCCGACGACGTCCATCGAGGTGGCCTGCCTGGTGCTCGCGGAGTTGCGGCCGAAGGAGGCGTACGACCCGTTCCAGAAGGCGTTGGCGTCGTTCAGCCCGACCCTCGCGGGGTAGCCGCGGCCCGAGCCGTTGATGCCGTTGCGACCGAGCCACTCGCTGAGCATGCTCCATTCGTGCTGGACCGCGAACAGCGCGTCGACGCAGGCCGTCTCCAGGTTCGTGCCGCTGCCGTTGCCCCAGCTGTCGGTCGTCTTGGTGTACACCGAGCCGTTCTGGCCACCGCACTGGACGCCGGTGCGCGTGGGGTCGACCATCCGGTACGACGGGGACGTGGCGATGGTGACCGGATTGCCGTTGTAGTAGCTGTTGCCGGTGCCGTCGACCACCTGGTCCCACTTGTCGATGACCTGGCCGTCACGCGCGTCCACGTACACGTGCATGATGCTCGACTGGTCGGCGGTGGCGGCCACGACCTCCCACGCCAGGCGTGGCGTGGACGTGGCGGCGTGCACCACGAGAGTCGGCGTGCTGATCGAGGTGGCCTTGGGCGCCACGTTGCGGGCCGTGTCCGCCGCCGCCTGCGCGGCGATCGTCGGCTTGGTGTCCAGGGCGATCTTCGCCTGCTGGCCGGTGTCGATCGTGCTGACGGCCTTGCCGGCCTTGTCGGTCGTGACGACTACCTCGCCGCCGTAGACGGGCAGGCCAGCGTAGGTACGCGTGTACGTGAGGTGCTGTATGCCGTTGACGCCGGCGATGCTCGACGACAGGGAGAAGGCGTCCTGGTCGGCGGCCAGAAGCTGCGTCCGGTTGGACGCGATGACGCTCTGCGCGGTCGCCACCGCGGTGCCGCGTTCCGAGGGTGAGGGTGGGTCGGCCGCCTGGGCGTTCGCGCTTGTGACGCCCGCCGGTGCGGTGATGGTCAGGGCTAACGCGAGTATGGCGGCAGCGCCCAACCTGAGCTTGGGGTTCACGCTCGTGGCTCCTCAGGGGGGTGGAGTGGACGAGCCCCGGCCGGCTGGGGTCGCACTCAGACTCGCATCGCGAGTGACCTAAGTGATACCTCCCAATTTGCCCATAACGCCGTGGTATGGGGCGCAGCGCGCGCGGTCAGGTGGCGTCATCCAGCTGTTCGGCCACCCGCTCCAGGCCGTCCTTGATGAGCCGCCCATAGTCGTCGTCGCCAAGCACTCCGATCCCGGCTCGGGCCTGCTGGAGGTGCTCACGGGCGCGAGCGAGATCGCCCAGCTTGCGATAGCACTCACTCAAGTTCAGGTGCAACGACGGATACAGGCCCGCCACCGGAAGCGCCACCCCGACCTGCGCCACCTGCTCATCGGTGACCCGATCGGCGGCGGCGAGCGCCCGCAGATCCCACATCAGCTCCTGGCGCACGTCGTCCTGCACATCGGCCATCGAGTGGGCGAGAACGCAGACATGCAGCGGATCGCCTTGCTCACCACCGATGTCATCCCAGATCTGCGCGAACAGCTCGCGAGCGGCGTCAGGCTGACCTCGGTGGTGATGTAACTCCACCCCCTGGCCGATCCGGGCCATCGTCGGGTCGGCGGTCATCAGCGTCTCCTTCACTGGTCGGCAAGCAGCGGCCAGCCTACTCAGTCGTCGTGGGCGATGTGCATGAGCTGCCGCCACAGCAGCACGACGAACACCGCCGAGCCGGCGAAGGCGAACCAGAAGGGCGCCGCGACACCGAAGCGGGTGGCCAGGACACCGCCGATCAACGTGCCGACCACCAGACCGGCGTAGACGCAGATGGTGTAGACGCTGCCCACCCGGCCCTGGAGTTCGTGCGGGACCGCGCGCTGGCGGACGGTGGTCGAGGTCGTGCCCCAGATGAAGGCGTGCGCGCCGAAGGCCAGGAAGATGGCTCCGGCTACCCACGGTGAATGGGTCAGGGCCAGGCCCAGGTGGGTGAGGGTCTCGATGATGAGTCCGATCCGCATCAGGGCGCCGAGACTCACTCTACGGGTGATGGTCCCGTACAGGCCGGTGCCGATCAGGCCGCCGATAGCGCCGACGGTGGTCATCAGGCCGAACCCCATCGCGCCCAGACCGAGCTGTTCCTGGGTGTAGAGGACGAGAACCGACCAGGCCGCGCCGAACGTGAAGTTGAAGATCAGGATGGTGAGCGCCAGCGTGCGGACCGGCGCGTGCCGCATGGTCCAGGTGAACCCGGCGATGAGTTCCCGTACGGTATCGGGCTTGGGGCCGTCGGCCTGTCGGCCGTGCGGCGGCAAGGTGATCCGCGAGACCAGGACGATCCCCGCCATCACCAGGAGCAGCTGGCTCGCGAATGGCCAGGTGAAGCCCAGGCCGAACAGCGCCGCGCCGATCGGCGGCCCGGCGAGCTGATTGAGCGTGATGAACCCCGTGCCCAGGCGGGCGTTGGCGATGACGAGATCGTCCTTGCCGACCATCATGGGCGTCAGCGTGGCCGTCGCGTTGTCGGCGAACACCTCGGCGATGGATCGGAGCGTGAGCGCCGCCAGTGCCGTCGCCACGGTCACGGTGCCGGTCACCAGGAGCGCGACCAGCACCGTTAGCACCATGACCCGTACCGCGTTCGCGACGAGCACGATCCTGCGCCGGTCGCGCCGATCCGACAGCACGCCCGCGTACAGGCCGAACAGCAACGGCGGCGCCCAGCCCACCAGGGCCGACAGCGAGATCAGCAGCGGGTCGCGAGTCAACGTCGCGATCAGCAGCGGGCCCGCGGCCGCCGCGACCCCGTCACCGAGATTCGTCAGCCAGCTCGAGGCCAGCAACCACCGAAACCCTGTCCCCAGCCGGGCAGGCAGGACCCTCTCCACCACAGTGACCACGAGCGCAAAACCATACGTTTCGCGGGGATTTACGGCAACGCGTTTTCGCGTCTACGCGCTACGACGCGAGGAGCCGGCCGCTCTCTCTCGGACCCCGAGTCAGGCGGACTCGCGGATCACCAGGCTCGCGGTCTCCGTCCGGGGGGACTGCGGGGAGCGCGCGCCGTCAGCCCGCAGGATCATCTCCGTCAGGTGCTCGGCCACCGTCTGAGTGTGCTGGTCGACCGTGGTCAGGGGCGGCACGGCGAAGGGCGCGAGCGGGATGTCGTCCACGCCGATCACCGCGAGGTCGCCGGGGGCGGCCAGGCCCGCCGCCCGCATCCCGGCCAACAGCGCGAACGCGGTCTCGTCGTTGTAGGCGCAGACGCCGTCGACGCCCGCCTCGTGCCAGCCGCGCGCCACCTCCGCGGCCGTGGCCGTGTCGAGCGGCACATCGCGTACGTCCGGCGGCTCCAGCCCCAGCTCGGCGCAGGCTTGGCGGACGCCGCCGAGACGCAGGTGGTAGAAGTCGCGGACGCGTGGATCGTCCGGCGCCGCGTAGCCGATGCGGCGGCGGCCGGTGGCGGCGATATGTCCGGCCTGAAGGCGGCCGATCTCGGTCTGCGGCAGCGTCAGGACGTTCTCGCCGCCGCCGTCGAGCCGGGTGCTGACCACCTTGATGCCGGCCGCCCGCAGGCTCGCCCGGTCTTCGGGGGAGATGGCGGTGAACGCGACGATGGCGGTCGGCTCCAGCTCGCGGGCGAGCGCCGTCACGGGCAGGCGGCGTTCGCGCCGGGTGATCGCGGTCAGGCCGTGTCGTTCGAGGTCGTCGGTGAGGTGCTCGACGAGCTGGGCGAGCGTGGCGCCGAGCGGCACGTCGGACAGCACGATCAGCACGAGGTCGCTGCGGCCCCGGCGCAGGGTGCGCGCGGCGGCGGAGGGGGCGTAGCCGAGTTTGTCGACCGCCGCGAAGATCCGGCTCCGGGTCTCCTCGGAGATCTTCTGGTGCGGCACGTTGTTGAGCACATAGCTGACCGTGGTCTGCGAGACCCCGGCTTCCCTGGCCACATCGATCGAGGTGATCCGGCGCTGCCTGGCTGCCATCCGACCCCTCCAGTACGGCTCCGGGCTGAATCGTAACAGTGGTGCCGACGGGGACCGTCCGGGCGTATCTGAGTCAGTTATCCAACTAACTATGGACAAGCACTCTGCGGACGCACTAGGGTTTTTCTCAGTCAGCCAACTAACTAAGGACTACATCATGATCGTTGTCACGGGCGCCACGGGTAACGTCGGACGCGAACTCGTCAGCGTCCTCGCCGCCGCGGGCGAGCAGGTCACGGCCGTGTCCCGCCAGTCCGCCCAGTTCGCCGAGGGTGTACGGCACATCCGGGCCGACCTGAACGACCCCACGAGCCTCCGCTCCGCGCTGGAAGGCGCCGACGCGCTCTTCCTCCTCGTGGCCGGAGACGACCCGCACGGGATCCTGAAGGAGGCCGCGGACGTCAAGCGGGTCGTCCTGCTCTCCTCGCAAGGAGCGGGCACCCGTCCCGAGGTCTACCGGCACCCGGCCCTGTTCGAGCAGGCGGTGCGCGAGTCGGGGCTGGACTTCACGATCCTGCGGCCCGGCGGCTTCGACTCCAACGCCTACGCCTGGGCCGAGTCCGTCCGGACGCGGCGCACCGCCGCCGCGCCCTTCGGGGACGTCGGGCTGCCGACCATCGACCCGGCCGACATCGCAGCGGTCGCGGCCGCGGTCCTGCGGGAGTCCGGGCACTCCGGCCGTACCTATGAGCTGACCGGACCCGCGCTGGTCACCCCGCGCGAGCGGGCGGCGGCGCTCGGCGCGGCGCTCGGCGAGCCGGTGCGGTTCGTGGAGCAGACCCGCGAGGAGGCACGCGCGCAGATGCTCCAGGTGATGCCCGAGCCCGTCGTCGAGGGCACGCTCGCCATCCTGGGCCAGCCGACCGCGGCCGAGCAGACCGTCAGCCCCGACGTCGAGCGCGTGCTCGGCCGCGCGCCGCGTACCTTCGCCGACTGGGCCGCGCGCAACCTCCCCGCCTTCCGATGAGCCCGACCCCCGGCCTTCCGAACCTACCGGCAGGTGCCACTCGCCTGCCGGCAGGCGCTCCTCACCTTCCGGGAGATACGGCTCGCCGCCTTCCGGTGGGCGTCGCGGGTTTCCTCGCCGAGCCGCACGTCGCCACCCTGACCACCCTGCGTCCCGACGGCTCGCCGCATGTGGTCGCGGTGCGCTTCACCTGGGACGAGGCGGCGGGGCTGGCCCGAGTCCTGACCGTCGGCAGCACCCGGAAAGCCAGAAACCTCGCCGGGCAGGGCGGCCGTGTGGCGCTCTGCCAGGCGGTGGGGTTCCGGTGGGTGACGCTCGAGGGCCTCGCCACTGTGCACGACGTACCCCATCGGGTGTCCGAGGGCGTCAGGCGCTATGCCGAGCGATACGGAGCCCCGCCACCCCATCCACCTGGCCGCGTGGTCATCGAGATCGCGGTCGATCGCATCACCCAACTCAACCTTGGCTAAGGACAGAATCATGGCTTTTCACCGCGTTCTCGACTCGACCCTGCACTACCGCGAGTCCGGCACCGGGGCGCCGATCGTCTTCCTGCACGGCAACCCGACCTCGTCCCACCTGTGGCGAGAGGTCATGCCGGCCGTGGGACCCGGTCGGCTCCTGGCCCCCGACCTGATCGGCATGGGTGAGTCGGGCAAACCCGATATCGACTACACCTTCGCCGATCACGCCCGTTACCTGGACGCCTGGTTCGACGCGCTGGACCTCCAGGACGTGGTGCTGGTCGGGCATGACTGGGGTGGCGCCCTGGCCTTCGACTGGGCCACGCGGCACCCGGGGCGGGTGCGCGGCATCGCGTTCACCGAGACCATCGTCAAGCCGATGACCTGGGAGGAGTTCCCCGAGGGCGGCCGCGAGCTGTTCCGGGCGATCAAGACCGAGGGCGTCGGCGAGGCGATGATCCTGGACGACAACGCCTTCCTCGAGCAGGGATTGCCGGGCACCGTCGCCACACCGATCTCCCAGGGAGACCTCGACGTCTACGGCAAGCCGTACCCGACACGCGAGAGCAGGCGGCCGCTCCTGCAGTGGCCGCGCGCGATGCCGCTGGGCGGCGAGCCCGCCGACGTCGTGGCCAGGGTCGAGGCGTACGACCGGTGGCTGGCGGCCAGTACGGACGTGCCCAAGCTGCTGCTCACGTTCGCACCCGGGCCGGGAGCGATGATGCACGAGGACATGATCGCGTGGTGCGCGGCCAACATGGCCGCCCTGGAGATCGAACACTCCGAGGAGGTCGCCGGCCACCACACCCCGGAGGACCACCCCGTCCTGATCGGCACGGCCATCTCGGCCTGGGCGGACCGGCACGGCCTCCGCTGACCAGAGCCACGGTCACCCGACGGCCTCTTCGCCGTCGGCAGGCGAGGGAGATGGAGTGTTTCTCTCATGGGAGAGCTTCTCGTGTCGAGATTCATCACATGAAGTCGGGTGACTGGGGTACGAGGCCAGATGGTGTGCAGTCTCGGCTCATGACAGACATTGACCGGATCGATCACTCGGTCCTGTACACCACGGACATGGACGCCACCGCCGCCACCTACGAGGCATTGGGCTTCACCCTGAGCCCGCTGTCGATGCACATGGGTTCCCATCGTCCCGGCGGCGAGCGCGAGCCCATGGGCGCCGGTAACCGGTGCGCCCTGTTCGGCGGCAACTACCTGGAACTACTCGGCCTGTTCGGCGACGGAGGCATCGATCCGTGGAACATCCGCTCGCTGATCGCTCAGTACGAGGGCCTGCACGGCAACTCGTTCGGCTGCGCCGACGCGGCCGTGACCGAAGAGCGGCTGCGCGCGGCCGGGCTTTCCTCCTCGGGTGTCCTGCCCCTGCAGCGCGAGGTGGAGACCCCGGACGGCACCGCGACGGCACGATTCCAGGCCATCCACCTGGAGAGGGCGCTCACGCCCGAGGGGCTGGTCCACGCCGCCTGCCATCTGACGCCCGAACTCATCCACCAGTCCCGCTACCTGCGCCACGCCAACGGAGCCACCCATCTGGAGAGCGTCCTGCTGGTGGTGGACGACAGTGACCTGGCCGCCACCGTGCAACGGTATGCCCGCATCCTGGATGTGACGCCGGTCGCCGACGGGCCGCGCCAGGTGCTGCGGCTCGCGCTCGGGCAGATGGAGATCGTCCCGGTCTCCGGCTTCGCCGAGGTGCTGCCCGGCGAGGGCGTTCCGGCCCTGCCGTACATGGCCGGACAGACGGTGGCGGTCGCCGATCTCGCCGCCGCCCGCACACTGGTGGAGGGCAACGGCTTCGCCACGCGGGACCTGCCGGGCGGCGGGTTCTTCGTCGGCGCGGCCCAGGCACGCGGCGCCGCGCTAGCCTTCCGCGAGGTGCGGTCATGAGCCTCACCGCCACGCTAGCCTTCCGTGAGGTGCCGTCATGAGCCTCACCGCCACGCTAGCCTTCCGTGAGGTGCGGCCATGATCCTCACCGGCGCGTTCGCCGGCATCCGGTACGGCAGGGCCGACCGGCTGTCGGCGCCACAGGCCGCACCGGACCTTGGTGACGTGCCTGAGGCTCTGCTGCCTGGGCGGGCCGCGCCGCAGCCGGCCTCCCGCCTGGCGCACGTCATGGGCCCCGGCAGCGGGCTCGAGCAGGACGAGGACTGCCTGTCGTTGAACGTCTGGGCTCCGGGCGGCAGCGGGCTTCCCGTCCTGGTGTGGCTGCATGGCGGCGGGTTCACCAGCGGCTCGGGCGGCGAGGCGTGGTACGACGGTGCGCTGCTGGCCCGGCGCGGCGAGATGGTGGTGATCACGGTCACCTATCGGCTGGGCGCTCTGGGATACCTGTACCGGCCCGGCGGTCAGGCCAACCTCGGCCTGCTCGACCAGATGCTGGCGCTGCGGTGGGTGCGGCGGAACGTCGCTCGCTTCGGCGGAGATCCGGACCGCGTGACGCTGGCCGGCCAGTCCGCCGGTGCGATGTCGGCGCTGGCCATGCTGCGCCATCCGGACTGCGGCGAGCTGTTTCAGCGGGTCATCCTGCAGAGTCTGCCCGCGGGTGTACGCCCCTACGACCTCGAACAGGCCACGTCCATCGCCGATCTCTTCCTCGAGGTGCTGGGCGCCGATGTCATGACGGCGCCGACCGCGTCGATCCTGGCCGCCCAGAGCGAGGTCGCCCGGCGCACCGCCAGGCCGGGTGAGGTCACTCCGCCCTTCCAACTGGTCGAGGACCCGGCGCTGACCGCCGCTCCCCGGGACATCCCCACATTGATCGGAACCACCCGGGATGAGGCCAGGGCGTTCTTCCCCGGCCCGGCGGAAGAGGAGACCGATCGGCTGTTCCGCCACGGCAGCCTGGAACTGGCGGCGGCCATGACCACCGCCCACGCCTACCAGTTCGACTGGTCTCCCGCCGGTAGCGCGCTCGGGGCCTGCCACTGCGTCGAGTTGCCGTTCGTGTTCGGCGGCCTGCGGGCGTGGCGACACGCGCCGATGCTGGCCGGGGCCGACCTGGCCGACCTGGAACGCCTGGTCAAGCAGGTCCAGCGGCCCTGGATCGCCTTCATCCACCGCGAGTCACCCGGCTGGCGTCGCTACGACCAGGGCTCGTTCGTGCATCACTTCGCATAGTCGCACCGACCCGTTTGCTGCTGCGGATGATCGGCGCGCTCTCCAACTGCCGGACGCCCGGCAGGGTGCCGATCCCGGTCTCCAGGTACTCGTAGAGAGCGGGCACATCCCGGCAGGCCGCGAATACCAGCAGGTTCGTCGTGCCGGTGGTCGCCGCCACGAAGGCGACCTCGGGGTGCCCGGCCACCGCCTCGGCCGTCTGCCGTAGCGCGGATGGCTCAACGGTCAGCCACAGCATCGCGATCGTGTCGTATCCCAGAAGCAACGGGTCGATGTCCACGTCGAAGAAGACCGCCCCGGCCCGGCGCAGGTACTCCAGCCTGCGCCGGGCCGTCATCTCCGAGGCCCCGATCGCCTTGGCCAGCTCGGCATATCCCGCCCGCCCGTCCTGGGCGAGCACCGCAAGCAGTTGCTCGTCCTCCTCGCCCGACACGACGGCCTTCCCGGACAAGTCGCCTGGTCCGGGTACCAGCGCCGCGATCTGCCCGGAGGTGAGCGCGTCGGCCCGTCCGTGCCACCCGGTCGGACCGCCGGCGAACACCCGCAACACGCAATGGGCACTGACCCCGGTGACCTGCGGCGTACGTGGCAGCTGTCCGAGGAGCAGAGCGTCTCGTCGCCGCCGATCCCGCGCCTGGACGACACAGACGATCTGCGTGCCGCCCGAGGTCAGGCTCACCCATGAGGTGTCGTCCCTGCGCGCCAGCGCATCGGCGATCGCCGTGGCAGCCTCCGGTAGAGCCTGGATCCGCAATACCCACTCCACCCAGCCCAGCCGCTGCGCCACCGGCTGCCCCACCACCCGCAACGCACCGGCCGAACGGAGCCGCCGATACCGTCGGGCCACCGTCTGATCCGACACCTCCAGCACGGCCGCGATCTGCCTGAACGCCGCACGTCCATCGACGTGCAGCGCGTGAACGATCGCTCGATCAAGCTCATCCAGGACAACTGGTTCCACCCAGACAGGCTAAATGTCCAGGCGATGCCGCTGCGGCCGCCTCAGGAGGCAGCCGCCAGAGCCGCGCGTGGTTCACGGTACGGCGTATTGGTCGTGCGCGGCATAAAGCTCAGTCCATTCCTCGTCAGTGCCGGTGTCGCGTCCAGCCATCGCTCGCCGTCGTACAGCGAGACCGTCCCCTCCAGGACGAAGAACGACTCGGAAAAGGTCCGGTGAAAGTGGGCGCCGGGACCGTTCGGGATCGCGGCCATGTCCCAGCGGTAGAGACCGAATTGGCCATCGGTGCTCGCACCGGCCGCCAGATAACCGACCCGGGATTTGACTCCGATCGTCAGGTCCGGCGGCGCGTCGGCTGTCACCTCACATCGCGCGAGGCTACGTCGTCCTATCCATGAACCGTCCTATCCATGAACCGAACCCGAAGGAGTGAACCGACCATGGAACCCGTCAAGGTCGCGATCATTTACTACAGCGCCACAGGCACCGTGCACGCTCTGGCGCAAGCCGTCGCCGAGGGCGCGGAGAAGGCCGGCGCCCACGTACGGCTGCGCAGGGTCGCCGAAACGGCCCCGCCGGAGGCGATCAGCGCCAATCCGCTCTGGGTCCAGCACCGCCAGGACACCGCCGACGTCACCGAGGCCGGCCACGACGATCTGGAGTGGGCCGACGCGGTGCTGTTCGGCACCCCCAGCCGCTTCGGCAACCCGGCCAGCCAGCTCAGGCAGTTCATCGACACCACCGGTCCCCTGTGGTTTCAGGGCAAGCTCGTGGACAAGGTGTACTCGGCTTTCACCGCTTCCAACACCGCCCACGGCGGTCAGGAATCCACCCTCCTGGCGCTGGGGAACACCTTCTATCACTGGGGCGGCATCATCGTGCCCCCCGGCTACGCCGACCCCATCCAGTTCCAGTCGGGCAATCCCTATGGCACCTCCCATGTGGGCGGCGATGGCCCGCCCAGTGAGGTGATCTTGCAGGCGGCTCGCTTCCAGGCCCGCCGCGTCGTCGACACCGCGGCCTCACTCAAGGCCGGCCGCGCCGCCTGATCCGGCATGGGATTGATGAACGGAGGATGCGATGACTTCGAACGAGTCCGAGATTAGGGCGCTCTTGGAGAGTTGAGTCGATGCCTGCCAGACAAAGGACATTGACCGCCTCATGTCACATTACTCTTCTGACATTGTTTATTACGATGTCGTGCCGCCGCTCCAGTCCGCGGGATCCGATCAGGTCCGCGGCAACTTTGTGCGTTGGTTCGACGAATACGATGGCCTACGGACTGGAAACGCACGACCTTTCCATTGCGACGGGGGCGGATATCGCGTTCGCGCCGGGGTTCGAGCCGGCCTGACCGTTTGGCCGGAAGGGGGCGCCGCACTGGCTGCGGCGCCCCAGGACACGACAAGAACGCGTCAGCCTGTCGTCCAGGGCCGGAGCTTCTCAGGGTTCCGCACTCCCCACATGTGCTTGATCCGGTCACCCGCGACCTCGAACGCCATTACCGCCACGGTGACGTCGTCCAGCTGAAGCACCAGACCGGGCTGACCGTTGACCGTACGCTCCAGAAGCGTCAGACCGGGTGCCAGGTCGGCGATTTCGACGCAGTAGCGCGCCACCTGCTCGCTGCCCTCGATCGGGTGGAGCCTGGCGCTGACGAGGCCGCCGCCGTCGGCGATCGCCGTGGCGTCGGGGTCGAGCAGGCCGATGAGGGCGTCGATGTCCTTGGCTTCCCAGGCCTGCTTGAAGTCCCTGACGATGCCGGCCCGCTGGGCCGCCGGAGTCGAGGGAGTCTGCGCGGCGCCGATGCGGCGGCGGGCCGAAGTGGCCAGCTGGCGACAGGCCGCCGGGGTACGGCCGACGATCTCGGCCACCTCAGCGAAGGAGTAGCGGAAGACATCGTGCAGGACGAGCGCGACGCGCTCGGCCGGGGTCATCGACTCCAGCACGACCAGGAAGGCCATGGTGATCGACTCGTCGAGGGTGACACGGTCCACCGGGTCGGCCGACCGCCCGGTGATCCACTCCGTGGGGTCGGGCAGCGGCTCGGGGATCCATTCGCCCACGTAGCGTTCGCGCCTCGCGCGTGCCGAGCCGAGCAGGTCCAGGCAGATGCGGCTGGCGACCGTCGTCAGCCAGCCGCTGGGGGATTCGATGGCGTCCTGCTGCGGCTGGGTCATGGCGTACCAGCGGGCGTAGGTCTCCTGTACGACATCCTCGGCATCGGCCAAGGAGCCCAGGAGGCGGTAGGCGAGATTGATCAGCTTGCGCCGCTCGCTCATGATCGTGCTCAGGCCCGGATCGAGCCGGCCGCCTCCTGGCTCGGGTGGGGTGGTCATGGTGTCGCCGACTTTCCGTTGTCCCATGTGTTCTCCCCAGTACGACGAGACAACACCACGGAATGTGAGGCGGCGCGCTAGCCGGCGATCTCGACGTTGTGCCGCCGGTCGCGCAGTCGCTGGACGGCCTCGGCCGGCGCGCCCGCGTCCACCACGATGACGTCGAACTTCTCCAGCGGCGCCACCCGGTGCAGCGCCACCCGGTCGAGCTTGGTGTGGTCCACCGCGAGGACGCAGCGCGTCCCCGCGGCCACCATGGCCCGCTTCACCAGCACGATCTCCTGCTCCTGGTGGAAGGCGTGCCGGTCGGAGATGGCCGAGGTGGAGACGATCACCATGTCGGTGTTCATGGCCTGGACGGAGTCGACGCATCCGACGCCCAGGAACGAGTCGTGCGTCGGATGGTATTCGCCGCCCAGCGCCATGAGCCGGATGCCGGGCACGGGGGCGAGCAGCTTGATGGCCTCGAGGAAGTTCGTCACCACGGTCAGGGGGGCCACCTCGTTGAGATGGCGGGCGACGGCCAGCGCGGTCGTGGAGTCGTCGATCATGACCGAGCTGCCCGGCTCGATCAGCCCCACCACGTGACGGGCGACCGCCTCCTTCTCCTCGGTCTGGGCCGTCAGCCGGTAGGCGATGTTGCTCTCGAAGACGCTCGACGCCTGCGCGCTCGCGCCGCCGCGGTATTTGCGCACCATGCCCTGGAACTCGAGCTCGTCGAGGTCGCGGTGGACGGTCATCACGCTCACGCGGAACACCTCCGCGAGCTCGCTCACCGAGGCGGAGCCGTGCCGCATGAGATGCTCCGCCATCGCCTGGCGCCTGACGACTCCCCTGTCCGAGTGCTGACGTGATTTCACCCGCGCCCTCCCGGTCTAGATGACAGAACGATGACAGCGCGATGGCAGCTGTGATGACAGCGCATCGTAGCGCGGCGCGCACCCTTGACACCCCTGCGGAACGGCTCGTAGTCTCCTCGCACCTTCACAACTTCACACGTTTTAACGTTAGATGTAACTCATTAAAACGTTCGCATCCCTCGGGAGCCCCCCAATCCCGTCAGACCGAGGAGACAGTGCTATGACCGAGCTACGCGACGCCAGGCTGAGCCGCGTTCAGTTCTTCCGCATGATGGGCGGTCTCGCGGTCGCCGCCGCGGCGACCGCGTGTTCGACCAAGCCCCAGACCACCGGCTCCACCGGCCAGGGGCAGGCCTCCGCCGTCGAGCTGCGGTTCGTCGGCGTGGCCGACCAGAAGGCGCCGATGGACGAGCTGGTGGCGGCCTACAAGCAGGCCAAGCCGGGCGTCACCCTGGCCACCTCGTTCGCGCCGACCGACCAGGTGCAGACCTCGCTGCGTACGCAGCTCGGCGCGGGCAACGCGCCCGACGTGCACGTGGTCTACCCGGGCAGCGGCAGCGCAATGTCGATGGACCAGATCGCCGGGGCCGGACTGCTGGCCGACCTGTCCGACCAGTCGTGGACGCAGACGATCCCGACCGGTTTCAAGCCCGCCTTCCAGAAGGACGGCAAGACTTACATCTACTCGGCCGGTTCCTCGGTCATCGGCGCGATCTACAACAAGAAGGTGTTCCAGGAGGCGGGCGTGGACGCGCCGCCGACCACCTGGACGGAGTTCCTGGCGGTCTGCGACAAGCTGAAGAAGGCCGGCAAGACGCCGATCGCCCTGGGCGCGCAGACGCCGTGGGTCACCCAGCTCATCACCTACGCCCTCGTCCCCTCGACCGTGTACGCCAAGGACCCCACCTTCGACGACAAGCAGGCGGCGGGGCAGACCAGCTTCGCCAAGTCCGGCTGGCGCGAGGCGATGGAGATGTACCTGGAGCTGCAGAAGCGCGGCTTCTTCAACGACAAGCCGAACGGCACCACCTTCGAGCAGCAGATCTCGATGGTGGCCACCGGCAAGGCGGGCATGGCCATCCAGGTCTCCGCGGTGCTGCCGGACTTCCGCAAGTCGGCGGGCAGCCCCGACGACCTGTCGATGTTCCCGGTCCCCGGCGCGGACGTGGCGGACCAGGTGTGGATCCCGGCCGGCGTGGTGGTCGGCCTCGGTGCCGCGGCCAAGGGCAAGAACCTGGCCGAGGCCAAGGCGTTCATCGACTTCCTCGGCAAGCAGGAGAACATCAACCGCTGGGCCAAGGCGATCGCGGCCATCCCGCTCACCCAGGACGCCTCCTCCACCATCGACCCCGCCGTGCAGTCGTTCCTGCCCTTCACCAAGGACCGGGCCGTGCCGTTCATGGACCAGCGCTGGCCCAACGCCGAGGTGCAGCCGGTCCACTTCGCGGTGATCCAGGACCTGCTCGCCGGCAAGATCAAGATTGACGACGCGCTACGGAAGATGGACGAGGCCTACGCCAAATGACCATGACAGCGACGCCCGTCGGACGATCCGCCGCCGCGGCCGGCAAGCCGCGGCGGCGGTTCGCCGCGCTCTCGCCCTCGTGGCTGTTCGCGGCGCCCGCCCTGGTGGTGTACGCCGTCGTCGTGCTCTATCCCAGCCTGGCGGGCATGCTGTACGCCTTCACCGACTGGAGCGGCATCGGCGCGGACAAGTCCTTCGTCGGGCTGGCGAACTTCCAGACGCTCCTGCACGACGACCAGGCGATGGACTCGATCGGCAACACGCTGCTGCTGACCGTGGCGATCGTCGTCGTGCAGAACGCGGTGGGGCTGCTGCTCGCGCTCGGCGTGCACGCCAAGCTGAAGAGCCGGGCGTTGCTGCGGGTGATCTTCTTCGCGCCGGTCGTCGTCAGCCCCGTCATGGTGGCCTTCCTGTGGAAGTACATCTACAACCCCGACCCGTCCGCCGGGCTCAACGGGCTGCTCGGCCTCAAGATCGACTGGCTCGGCGACCCGTCGCTCGCGCTATGGTCGATCGCGGCCACGGTCGTGTGGCAGTACGCCGGCTACTCGATGGTCATCTTCCTGGCCGGGCTGGAGGGCGTGCCGAAGGAGCTGCACGAGGCGGCGATGATCGACGGCGCGAGCACCCTGCAACGCTTCCGGTACGTCACCTGGCCGCTGCTCGCCCCGGCTCTGACGATCAATCTGATGCTCTCCACGATCGGCGGTCTCAAGCTGTTCGACCAGGTCTTCGCGGCGACCAACGGCGGCCCCGGCTACGCCACCGAGACGCTGTCGACCGTGCTGTACAAGCAGGCGTTCGTGTTCGGCAAGTTCGGCTACAGCACCGCGATCGCCCTGGTGCTCGCGCTGTTCGTGGCCGCGGTGTCGCTCGTGCAGGTCTACTACCTGCGCGGCCGGGAGGTGGCCCAGTGAGGCGGACGTTCCTGCTGGAGCTCGTCATGATCGTGGTGGCGGTGGCGTTCCTCTTCCCGGTGTACGCGCTGATCACCCTGTCGCTGAAGGACCCGGCGCAGATCTCGCAGACGCCGCTGGCGCTGCCCGCCCCGCCCACGACGGACAACTTCACCAAGGCATGGTCGGCGGCCGCGCTCGGCCCGTCCCTGATGAACAGCACCGTGATCACCGCGGTCAGCCTGGTCGCGCTGATCGCCCTAGGCTCCTTCGCCGCCTACTATCTGGCCAGGGCCAAGAGCCACCTGGGCTACGGGCTGTACGTGCTGTTCCTGCTGGGCATCGTGCTGCCCTTCCAGCTCGGGATGATCCCGCTCTACCAACTGGTGACCGACCTGGGGCTGATCGGCACGCACGCGGGAATGATCCTGTTCTACACGGGGATCCAGTTGCCGTTCACGGTGTTCCTCTACACCGGGTTCATCCGCGCGCTGCCCCGCGAGTACGCCAGCGCCGCCCAGATCGACGGCGCCTCGCATCTGACCGCGTTCACCAGGGTCGTCTTCCCGCTGCTGCGGCCGATCACCGGCACGGTGCTGATCCTCAACGCCGTCTTCATCTGGAACGACTTCTTCACTCCCCTGCTCTACCTGGGCGGCTCGGGGTTCGAGACGGTGCCGGTGAGCGTCTTCGCCTTCGTCGGCCAGTACGTCTCCGACCACGGCCTCGTCTTCGCCGGGCTGGTGCTCGGGGCGCTGCCGATCGTGGTGATCTTCCTCCTCCTGCAGCGCTACGTGATCAAGGGCTTCTCCAGCGGGCTCAAGGGCTGAGGCAAGCTCACCCGGAGACCACCTGACCGCCCTGCACGACGTGGCGGATGTGCTTGGGCTCGGCGAGCACCCCGAGGTCCCGCAGGGGGTCGCCGTCGAGCACGAGCAGGTCCGCCCGCGCGCCCACCGCGAGCGTGCCGATCTCGCCGGCCAGCCCGACGAGGTCGGCCGCGTTGACCGTGGCGGCGCGCAGCACGTCGATCGGCTGCTGCACCTCGCCACGCAGCCGGAACTCGTGGTTCTGGTGCCGGTGCATGCCGCCCAGCAGGTCGCTGCCGTAGGCCAGCCGCACGCCCGCGCGGGCGGCGCGCTCCAGCGCCCGGAGCCCGGCGCCGAGCACCTCGTCGACCTTGCGCCAGCTGGACTCCGGCAGGCCGAAGGCCATGCCCTCCTCCTTGAGCGCCCAGTACGTCACGAGCGTGGGCACCAGGTAGGCGTCGTGCCGCAGGAACAGCTCCACGCTGTGGTCGTCGAGCAGGTTGCCGTGCTCGATCGAGCGCACCCCCGCCTCCAGGGCGCGGTTGACCGCGCGGGCCGTGTAGGCGTGCGCGGCGACATAGCGGTTGGCGGCCTCGGCCTCCTCGACGATCGCGCGCAGCTCGTCCATGGAGTACTGGGTCGAGTCGATGCGGTCGGTGGGCGAGGCGACACCGCCGGAGGCCATGACCTTGATGTGGTGGGCGCCCTTGCGCAGCTCGTCGCGCGCGGCGGTGCGCACGGCGTCCACCCCGTCGGCGACCCGGCCGAGACCGGCGCAGCAGGACTGGTCGACGCCCCCGTTCTGGCCCCGGCCGCGCTGGTCGCCGTGGCCGCCGGTCTGGCTCAGCCCCTTGCCGCAGAACAGCAGCCGCGGCCCGCGGATCAGGCCCTCCTCCTGGGCGTCGCACAGCCCGTAGTCGGCTCCCGAGGCGTCCCGGACCGTGGTGAAGCCGCGGTCGAGCATCTGCCCCATCAGGCGGGCGCTGTGCGCGGCGACGTAGGAGGGCGACATGGCGGGCAGCCCGCCCAGGTCGGCGGTCGCGGCGGTCACGTGCACGTGCGCGTCGATCAGCCCGGGTACGACCACACCGCCGGCCACGTCGATCACCCGCGTGCCCGCGGTGCCGACCAGTCCCGGGCCCGCCTCGACGATGCGGCCCTCCTCCAGGCGCAGGTCACCTTCGGCGTAGTCACCGGCGACCACGTCGAGCATGAGGGCGTTACGCAGCAGCAGACTCACTTCATACCTCTCAGATTCTCTCGGTTGCAGCCTCACTCGGCGGTTCCATGCACGGCGGCGCGCAGGGCGGGCACCGCGAGCGGCGCCAGGGACGCGGCCACGGCGACCGACTCCTCGTCGTAGCTGCCCTCGGCGTCCAGGATGTTCAGCACCCCGAGCACCTCGTCGCCGTCCATCACGGGCACGTTGACGATGGCCCCGCAGCCCAGGCTCTCGATCAGCTCGTGGTCGGCGAACACCTCCCGCACGGCGGCCCGGTCCGGGCCGAAGTACGGCTCCCCCGCCTCGATGCACCGGGCCAGCCAGCCCCGGGCCACCTCGCCGGTCTTTTCCCTGACGGTCTTCTCCCCGCCCACGGGATAGCGCTCGGGGTCGCTGCTGTGGACGCGCCGCAGCGCCTGCCGTTCGGGGATCCAGGCCAGGACCGTGAACAGCCGCACCCCCACTGACTCCCGGACTTTGTCCTCCACATCCCTCAGGTCGGTCATTTCGCCATCTCCCCCGCTGTGTCGGCGGGATCGCCCCGCTCGGTCAGGTCTTCGAGTGACCGTCCGGCCGTGGACAGGCCGAAGACGATCACGCAGATCACCCCGGCCACCAGCACGGCCGTGGTGAGGCCGAACACGCCGGCGAAGCCCAGGCTCGCGGCCGACAGGCCGATGATCGTGGGCGCGAGAATGCTGCCGACGCGGCCGAACGCGCTGGACAAGCCGGTGCCGGTGGCCCGGATCCAGGTCGGGAACACCTCGGGCGTGTAGGAGTAGACGCCCGCGTACGTCCCGTTGAGGAAGAAGGACAGCACCGCGCCCGCGATCGTGATGGCGACCGGCGAGTCCATCTGGGACAGCCAGAACGCGCTGATCGCCGAGCCCGCGAGGTAGAGCGCGATGGTGTTCTTGCGGTCCAGCCGCTCCGAGAGCCAGGCGGCGGAGAAGTAGCCGGGGATCTGCGCCAGATAGATGATGATCGAGAATTCGAAGCTCTTGGTCACCGTGATGCCGCGCCCCACGAGCAGGGTCGGGATCCAGGAGAAGAACCCGTAGTAGGAGAAGGTGATCACGAACCAGATCAGCCAGATGACGGCGGTCCGCTTGGCCATGGCCGGGCTCCACAGGAACCGCAGCGCGCTGATCAGGTTCACCTTCGGCGTCACGGTCGCGACCTGGGCGGTGGTGGCGGGCACGGGCGGGAGAACCTGCCCGGTGGCTCGCTCGACGCGGCGTTCGAGGTCGACGACCACCGCCTCGGCCTCCGCGTGGCGGCCCTGCTGGAGCAGGAAGCGCGGCGATTCGGGCAGCGAGCGCCGCCACCACAGCAGCATCACGATCGGCACCGCGGTGATCAGCTGCGCGACGCGCCAGCCGTCGTCCATCGTGGGGACCACGAAGCGGCCGATCAGCGCGGCCATGACGAAGCCGAAGGAGAAGAACCCGGCCAGCGCGCCGATGAACCAGCCGCGCCGCTTGGCCGGGACGAACTCCGACAGGAACGGCGCGATGATCGCGCTCTCGGCGCCGGCTCCCGCCCCGGCGAGGATCCTGGAGCCCAGGAATGCCTCGTAGTTGGGGGCGAACGCGGCGACCACGGAGAAGACCGCGTAGAACGCCAGCGCGTACATCATGACCTTCTTGCGGCCGATGCGGTCGCCGAGCAGGCCCGCGATGGCCGCTCCGAACAGGAACCCGAACGGGCTCGCGGACCCGATCAGCCCGAGCTGGCCGTCGTCGAGCCCCCATTCCGCGCGGGCGCTGGGCAGCAGGAAGGCGACCACGGCGGAGTCCATGCCGTCGAAGGTGTAGCCGAGTCCGCCTATGAGCAGAAGGAGATAGTGCGGACGGCTCAGTGGGAGCCGGTCCAGACGGGCCAACAAGGTCATGCCAACGCACCTTCCCAAGGTCACAGCCCTGTAGAACGATTGCCTGGCAACGTATAGTGCAAATAGCGGCAATTGCAATGTTCTTTGCGCATTGTCCATGTTGCGAACGCGTAGCATGGCTCCTCACCCCACGGGAGAGGATCAGTTGGCAGAGCACGTCACGGACAGCTTTCAGGACTGGCTGCGCGACCGGGTGCCCGAGCGCGGGCTGCGCCCCAAGGCGGCCGCGCTGCTGGAGGTGCTCCTCTCGCAGCCGCGCCGGGCCTCCTTCGGCGCGGCCGTCGAGCTGGCCCAGCTCGCGGGCGTGAACGTGGCGACCGTGACCCGCACCGCGCAGGCGCTCGGCTTCGCCGGATGGCCCGCGCTCCAGCAGGAGTTGCGTGCCCGCTACCTGTCCTCGCTCAGCGCGCCCCAGGTCGCGGCCGAGCACAGCGGCGCCGGCTCGCCCAGCTCCCGCTCACTCCGGCGCGACCTGGACAGCCTCGCGCTGCTCAACAGGCGCCTGGACGAAGGCGTGCTGCGTACCATCGCCGAGGCCGTCGCCGCCGCGGGCCGCACGGTGATCGTCGCGGACGGCAGCTACGCGGCGGTCGGCATGGCGCTCGCGCACAACGCCCGGCTGGCCGGCTACCCGGTCGCGGCTGTGACGAGCGGGGACGCCGAGCTGGCCAACTCCGTCGCTGCTATCGGCCCGGGTGACGTGCTGATCGCCATCAGCTTCTGGCGGCTGTACGAGAGCACCGTGCTGGCCGCCAACGAGGCGCGCGCCCGTGGCGTCCGCGTCTTCGCCTTGACGGACGCGGCCAGCCCCGCCCTGGCCAACGCCGCCGAGGAGGTGGTGATGGTCCCGGCCGAGGGGGTGGCGTTCTTCCCGTCGCTGACCGCGGGTATGGCCGTCGCGCAGGCGCTGGTCACGCAGCTGGCCACCGTGGACCCGGCCCGGACGGCCGCCTCGATCGAGACGGCCGAGGGCATGTGGTCGAAGTTCGGCCTCCTGCACCGACGCCCTGCACCACCCGCCCCCGTCGACCAGCACAACGACGAACCCGGCGACCAGCCTGGCGCGGGCCCGTAGCGGGCCCGGCCCGTACTAAGAGGCCGCCACCGACTTGCGCGGCAGCAGGATGAAGGCGCCCAGGTAGAGGACGGCGGCCACGATGAGCAGGCCCTTGTAGCCGATCACCAGCGCCAGGTATTCCAGGCAGCCGCCCACCATGGCCCCCAGGAGGTTCGCGCCGAAGGACGTCGTGGCGTCCGCCGAGTCGGAGAAGCGCTTGGCGAAGACCACGTTCGCCGCGAAGATCGGCAGGAACGCCACCGTCACCGCCGCCACCGCCCGCAGGGGCAGTGGCAGCGACAGCAGCCACGTGTTCGGCACCAGCCAGGCCAGTAGCAGGCCGCCGAACAGCACCCCGTACATGACCGGCAGTGGCGGTGTGCGGAAGCGGCGGGTGATCTCCACGGCGGCCAGCACGGCGACGAGCACCCCGGCGAACACGATCGCGTTGACCACCCACGTCGTGCCGAACAGCAGCGCGAAGCCCGTCACGCTCTTGGTCTCCAGCAGCAGGAACGCCACTCCGAGCAGGAACAGGTCGGCGTAGGGGCGCATCCGCCGGTAGGGCCCGGCGACGACGCGGACGGCGATCAGGCTGACCGCGAGGATCAGGCCGAGCGTGATGAGGTAGAGGGACGGGATGTCGCCGTCCTTCAGGTAGAGGAACGGCCGGTCGTCACCGGTGGGCGGCGGGGTGCCCGCGGCGGCGCCCGCCCACTCCCCCGCGCACCGCTGCGCCGACGCCGTCGCGCCCGCCGTGATCACGGCCTGCTGGCCCGCCGTGCTGACCACGTCGACGCACGGCTTGTGGCCGAAGGCGTTCTGCACGGTCGAGGCGAGCCGGTCGACGAGCCAGCTCTCGCGGTAGTAGTTGTACATCGAGAAGGTCCCGGTGGGCTTGAGGTGCGCCCGGGCGGCCTGCATGGCCTCCTCGGTGAACAGGTAGCTCTCCAGCCGCAGCGAGCTGGCCCCCGACACGAGCGTGAGCGAGTCGGGCAGGGCGAACAGGATCAGGTCGTACTTGTCGCCGGTCCGCTCCAGGAAGGCGCGGCCGTCGGTGACGTGGGTGGTCACCCGGGGATCGTCGTAGGGCTTGTCGGGGTGCAGGGAACCGCCGAGTTCGCGAAGCTTGGGGTCGATCTCGACGGCGTCGACGTGGGTGGCGCCCTTGGCCAGGGCGATCGCCACGTCCGTGCCGCTGCCCGCGCCGACGATGAGCACGTTCTTGGGCGGGGTGCTCGCCCGCTCGTACGGCAGGCCGTACTGGCGCTCCCACTGCAGCCGGGCGGCGGCGGGCACCGCCTGCTGGTGCGGGATGCCGTTCACGGAGATGTCGGTGACGGGCACGCCGAGCTGCTGGAACTGCTTGTAGGTGACCTTGTAGTACGGCGACCAGAACGCCCCGGCCGTCAGCGTCTCGGCCAGCAGCAGCCCCACGACCGCCAGCGACGGCACGGTGACGAGCCCCAGGTAGATGATCCGCGGCCGGGGCACCAGCAGCACGCCGTAGGCGGCGGCCGCGATCAGTCCCCAGAACACCGGCGGCGCGCTCAGGAACGACAACGCGGTGAAGACCGCGATCCCCGACAGGCTGCCGATCAGGTCGTAGCGGTAGGCCTCCAGGCGGGGCAGCTCGGGAAAGCAGCGCCCGACCAGCTCGGCCGGGCCCATCAGCACGAGCGCCGCCGCGCAGAAGATCACCGGCAGGATCAGCCACGCGGGCGGCCCCGTGGTCTGCAGGCTGGTCCAGTAGAGGACGCCCTCGGTGTTGCGGTCGACGGTCACCGGAAAGGTCAGCACGACGAAGACCAGGCCGAACAGGATGACCGGCGAATAGTACGGCTGCCGCCGCGCCCGCCCAACGCGCAGGAACCCCAGCCCGATGCCGAGGAACGACCCGAGAAGCACGAAATTGGTGAAATAGCTGAGATGCACGATGTTCGATCCGGTCCACCGGATCAGCGCCAGCTCCAGGAAGAGCATGAACGCACTGGCGAGAATGAGCCTCGGCCGCACCGCCAGCCAGTGATCGCCGTCCTCGCCCGCAACCGTCTTTTGTGCCTGGAGCGTCATGCCGCCTCACGCTAGTGAACGGACCGAGAACAAGGAAGCCTGACAGCGGGAATGAATATCGTCCCCTTGGCGGCTTTTACGGCATTTCAGCAGGTCAAAGCCCATGAGATGTGCTGGACACGCCCGAACAGATGAAGGAATCTTGGGAGGTTCATTTCCCTCCGAACATTCCGGTGGTGCCCATGCGCGTTCTGATCCAGCTGCGCCCCTCCCTCGATCTGGTCGCGGCGGTCGCCGATCCCGGCCAGACCGCCACCACGGCCGATGTCGCGGACGGTCTGCCCGGAGTCGAGCTCGACAACGCCTTCACGCCCGTGCCCCTCCCCCGGCCCGTCCCGCCGCCCGGCGGCGACCCGCTGTCACTCAACCAGCCGCTGGACTTCTCCCTGGCGGCCGAGGACGCCTCGGTGCTGGTTCGCGGCACGATCTCCGACGACGAACTCCTGACCCGCGTGACCCTCCTGCCCACCCTCCGGCCCGACGTCGTGGGCGTCTACGCCGATCCGGTCGTCGAGTCCTCGCTCACCTGCGGCGGCGACGCGCCGTTCGGCGACTGGCACGACGTCGAACGACTGCTCAACGTCCCCGGACTGCACGCCGAGGGGCTGGACGGCTCCGGGGTGACCCTGGCCGTGCTCGACACCGGCATCAACGCCGCCCACGTCGCCAGGCAGCTCGGCCGGGGCGTCACGCTCGACGCCCAGCGGAGCTGGAACCCCACGGGCGTCGACGGCCGGGCGGGCGAGTTCGAGGTCGCTCATGGCACGATGTGCGCCTTCGACACGCTCATCGGCGCGCCGCAGGCGTCGCTGATCGACATCCCGGTGCTTCGCTCCACCCGTCCGGGCGGCTCGGCGCTCGACGGGCTGCTGTCGGACGCCGTGGCCGCGTTCGCGCACCTGCGCATGGTGCTCGAGGCGCAGCCCGAGGCGTCGAGGGCGCTGGTGATCAGCAACTCGTGGGGGTCGTTCTCCCCTGAGTGGGATTTCCCCGTCGGCCATCCGGGCAACTACTCCGACAACGCGGCGCATCCGTTCAACCTGATGATCTCCAGCCTCGACAGCGCGGGCGCCGACGTGCTGTTCGCGGCCGGCAACTGCGGGCGCGAGTGCCGCGACGGCCGGTGCGCCTACCCGAACCGGCCGATCACCGGCGCGAACTCCCATCCCAGGGCCCTGTCGATCGGCGGCGTCGACGTGAGCGGCACCCGGGTCGGCTACTCCTCGCAGGGGCCGGGGCGGCTGACCGCCCGCAAGCCCGACATCTGCGCTTACACCCATTTCTCCGGGTCCAAGGCGTTCGGCGATGCCGAGCCCGATTCGGGTACCTCGGCCGCGACTCCGGTCGCCGCCGGGCTGGTCGCGGCGATCCGTACGCGCTGGCCTGCCTCGCGGCTGCGGCCCGCGCAGTTGCGCGCGCTGCTCCGCCGTACGGGCGAGGACCGCAGCGAGGTGGGCTTCGACTACGACTACGGCTACGGGATCGTCGACACCGCCGGGATCATCGCCGCGCTCCAGCGCCGGGCCAGAAGCATGTCCTGACGGGTGCCGTGATGGCGGCGACCGCGCCCGCCGCCAGCTCAGGCTCGGCTCAGGCGTTCTCCTGGTTGAACACCCGCGTCCCGATCGTGACGCTGACCAGGGCGAAGACCACGGTCACCGCCACCCCGACGCCGACCGTGCCGGTGGCGTAATGTCCGGCGAACAGCTCACGCAGCGCCTCCAGGACATACCGGAACGGGCTGATGTGCGAGAGCGCGTCCAGCCAGCCGGGCGCCATCGACATGGGCAGGAACGCGCCCGACAGCAGGACCAGCGGCAGCACCGCGGTGCTCATCACCGGCGCGAAGAGCTGGTCATTGAGCGTCAGCGCGACCGCGTACGACAGCGCGGCCAGGCTGAGCCCGAGCACGACCACCAGCACGAGCCCGGCCACCACTCCCGCGGCCGGGGCGCGCAGGCCGAAGGCGTAGCCGACCGCGACCAGCAGCACGGCCTGGATGATGAGTGTGACCGCGTTGTTGAGCACCCGGCCGAGCAGCAGGGCCAGGCGGCTGGCCGGGGTGACGCGCATGCGCTCCAGCACGCCCGAACGTTTCTCGAAGACCACGCCGAACCCGGCCATGCCGGTGCTCATCAGGCCGAGCTGGATGATCAGGCCCGGCACCAGCGTCTCCCAGGTGCCGATCGTGGCGAAGATGGGCCCGAACAGCACGAGGAAGACCAGCGGTTGGATGACGCCGAAGACGATGGCGATCTTCTGCCGCAGCGTGGCGCGCAGGTTGTGACGGAACAGCAGATAGGTCTCGCGCAGCATCAGACGCCCGCCTCCTCGCGCAGGGACCTGCCGGTGATGTCCAGGAACACGTCGTCGAGCGTGCGCCCGCCGGTCTTGAGCTCGGCCGGCGCGCCCTCGGCCACGATGCGGCCGTGGTCGATGATCAGCAGCCGGTCGCACAGGGCGTCGGCCTCGTCGAGGTAGTGCGTGGTCAGGAAGACCGTCACGCCCTGCTCGGCGCGCAGCGCCCGGATGTGCTCCCACAGGTTGGCCCGGCTCTGCGGGTCGAGCCCGGTCGTCGGCTCGTCCAGGAACAGCAGCACGGGCCGGTGCAGCAGGCCGAACGCTATGTCGAAGCGGCGCCGCTGGCCGCCGGACAGGGCGCCGCCGGGTCTGGACTCCAGGCCGGTCAGGTCGAGCCGGGCCAGCACCTCGCGCACCCGGGGCCCGGCTTCGTCGCGGGACAGGCCGTACAGCATGGCCTGGAGTTCGAGCTCCTCCCCGAGCGGGGCGGCCGGGTTGACCCCTCCGCCCTGCGACACGTAACCGATGCGGCGGCGCACCTCGCGGGCGTCGCCCAGCAGGTCGTGGCCCGCCACCGTGGCGGTGCCCGACGTGGGCTGGAGCAGCGTGGTCAGCATGCGCATGGTCGTGGTCTTTCCGGCGCCGTTGGGCCCGAGGAAGCCGACGATCTCGCCTGGCTCCACCGATATGTCCACACCCTTGACGGCTTCGACGCCGCCTTTGAAGGTCTTGCGCAGACCTACGGTCTTGATCATTTTCATCGCCTCCAAAAATAGAGTAGCCACAAGTTTGGTGTGACTGCAATATTGGTAGCATGGAGGCATGGATGAGGGGCTGCGCGAGCGGAAGAAGCGGGAGACCAGGCAGCGCATCGCCGACATGGCGATGGGGCTGTTCATGGTCCACGGGTTCGACAACGTCACCGTCGCGCAGGTGGCGAAGGCCGCCGACGTGTCGGTCAACACGGTGTTCAACTACTTCGGCACGAAGGAGGACCTGTTCGCCGACCGGCAGAGCGAGGTGGTGGACCTGTCGAGCAAGGTGGTCCGCGAGCGGCGGCCCGGCGAGAGCGTCGTGGCGGCCTTCCGGCGCGACTTCCTCGACGCGCTCGACACCGGCGACTGGCGCTACGGGATGAGCGAGGGCTCGGAGGTGTTCGGCCGGCTGGTCAGCGAGAGCGCGGCGCTGGTCGCCAGGATGCGCGAGGTGGAGCACCTCGCGGCCGTCAACCTGTCGGCCACCATCGCCGAGGAGACCGGGGCCGGGCCCGATGACCTCACCCCGCAGCTCGTAGCCGACCAGATCCTGGCCGTGACGCGGCTGCTGTCCCGGCACGCGACACGGCGCAAGGCGGCGGGCGAGGACTGGCCCGAGATCCGGGCGGACGTGCGCGCGCAGGCCGTGAAGGCGTTCGACCTGCTGGAGACGGGGATCGGCGGCTACGGCCGCCGATCGCTAGTCGTCGAGGCCGCCGAGGATGGCGGCGCCACCGAAGACCACCAACATGATCGCGTAGAGGCCGAACACCGCTAGCATCAGGCAGGTGCTGACGATGCCGCAGACGCGGCCGGCCGACACCATGCCCCGGTTCTCATAGATGTAGCCGCTCTGGTCGATCTCCCGGAGCGCCTTGGTGCCCATCGACCAGGCGAAGGGGCCGATGAACGTACAGACGACCAGGCTCAGGATGCCCAGGACCAGGATCGTGGTGCCGTTCGGGTGCGTCTGAGGCGGTGGCCCGTAGTAGGAGGGGCCATAGTTGGGATAGGACATCTGCACTCGCCCCCGTTGTCGATTAGGCGGTTTTTTATACCACAGGCGCTCTGCCGTCCGCAGTTGACCAAACGCTTGCTACACTCGCCGCATGCTCCGGGTTCTGAGGCTCTTCCTCCATCGGCTGGCGGCGGCCAAGTGGTTCATGAAGGCCGGTCCCAAGTTCATGCCGCAGCTCGACCGGACCGTGCACCGGCTGACCCGGGGGCGGCTGCTCAGCAACAATCCGGTGATTCCGACGCTGATCCTGGTCACCACGGGAGCCAAGTCCGGCCTGCCGCGCAGCTCGCCGCTCGCCTGCCTGCCCGAACCCGAGGGCACCCTCCTCGTGGTGGGCAGCAACTTCGGCCAGGACCACCACCCGGCGTGGAGCGGCAACCTGCTGAAGACCCCCACGGCCACGGCCAGCTTCCGAGGGAAGGACTTCCCCGTCACCGCCACGCTGCTGACCGGCGCCGACCGCGAGGCGGCGTGGCCGTGGCTGATCGAGCGGTGGCCGCTGTTCGACCGCTACACCGAGGTGTCCGGGCGGGAGCTGCGGGTCTTTCGCCTGACACCGACATAGTGATCTCCTGCGTCATCATGGTGGGGCAACTTATCCGTCTTTAGGAGCCCCTTCCCGTGCGTGAACGCACCCGAGCCTTCGTCGAGCACCAGCGATTCCAGCGGTTCATCGTCGGCGTCATCCTGCTCAACGCGGCCACCCTTGGCCTCGAAACCGTGCCCGCCGTGGTCGAGAGCTACGGTCACCTGCTGACCGTGGTCGATCACGCGGCGCTCTACATCTTCGTGGCCGAACTGCTCGCCAAGATCTATGTCGAGCGCTCGCGCTTCCCGCGCGATCCGTGGAACATCTTCGACACCGTGATCGTGGCGATCGCCCTGGCCCCCTTCACGAGCGGCCTGTCGGTGCTGCGGTCCCTGCGTATCCTGCGGGCGCTGCGCCTGCTGTCGGTGGTGCCCAGCCTGCGCCGGGTCGTCTCGGCCCTGCTGCGCGCGATGCCCGGCATGAGCTCGATCGTGCTGCTGCTCTCCCTGGTCCTGTACGTGGCCGCCGTCATGGCCACCAAGTTGTACGGCGACACGGCGCCGAACCGCTTTGGCAGCCTGCCCACCTCGCTGTTCACCCTCTACCAGACGATGACGGGCGACGACTGGGGCAACATCGCCAGAGAGGTGATGAACACCCACCCCACCGCCTGGATCTTCTTCACGATCTTCATCCTGGTGTGCACGTTCGTCGTGCTCAACCTGTTCATGGCCGTCGTGGTGAGCGCCATGGAGGAGGAGTCGGCCGCCGAGCGCGCGGAGCAGGAGGTCGACACCGCGGCCTCGCTCCAGCTGGTCCTGGCCGAGCTGACGGCACTGCGCAAAGAGGTCACCGAGCTGCGCGAAGAGCAGAACGTGCTACTCGACCGGGCGGAGGCCGCAGTGGCCGCTCAGCCGGGCGGGAGCGGAAACGGAAGCCGGAACGGGAACGGGAGCCGGATAGGGAACGGGGGCCGGAACGGGAACGGGGGCCGCTCGGTCAAGCGGGGGCGGCGGTAGGCGCGGCGGGCTTGTAGACCACCCGCCAGAGGGCGACCACCAGCAGCAGCGCCACCACGCTCCACGCCGGCACCAGCCCCGCGATCGCGGCGACCAGCAGCGGCACCACGATCGAGGGCACGGCCCAGCCCCAGATCCACCGGCGCCCGGCGCGGCTGGCGACACCGAGCACGGTGGAGGCGGCGAAGTAGACGGCCAGGCCGCCACACAGCACCCAAGAGATCCCGCCGTGCAGATGCTCGGCGGGCGCGGACGCCACCACCCCGAGCCCCGCCGCGGTCGCGGTGATGCCCGCCGTCATGGCGTAGTGCGCGGGCAGCGCGATGTACGGCTTGAGCCCCCGCTCGTGGATCTCGGGCACGGCGCTCAGGCCGTACTGGAGGGTGAGCCACCACAGCGACACGACCAGCCCGAACCCGGCCACGGCGGCCAGGCCGAGCGGCCAGTCCCAGTTGAGCCCGGAGGAGGCGATCACGACCTGCATGACCGCCTCGCCCAGCACGATGATGACGAACAGCCCGAGCCGCTCGCCCAGGTGCGCGGGGTCGAGTACGGCGACCTTCGGCGCCTCCAGGTAGCGCGCCTCAAGGATCTTCCCGCCCCTGGCCGCCCGGCGCAGCTCACGCGCCCTGAGCCGGTCGGCCTGTGCCGTCATCTCCTTGACCAACCGCTCCGGCCGGCGGCTCTGCAGGATGGAGAAGGTCACGTCCAGCGCGATGCCGAGGCCCCACAGGTAGTAGCGCCACTCGCCCTCCACCCCGAGCGAGGCGAACCACGGTGTGAGGCCCGCGCCGAGCTGGGCCGCGGGCCAGGCGGTCATCACCGTGCTGGCCGCCTGGAGCGAGCGGGAGGCGCTGACCCGGCAGGTGATGTAGGCGGCGATGAACCACTTGTCGTGCGTGCCCACACCGGGGATGGCGTGGGCGACGTCGGGGGCCGCCGCCGCCATGACCGCGATGCCGAACATGCCGATCAGCATGCTGCGCAGGTGCGTCTTCTCGGCGCGGACGTTGGAGTAGAGCGTCAGGGACGTCCAGATGCTCCACACCGCGTAGTAGAGGATGACGAACAGCGCCACATCGCCCCAGGTCGGGTGCTGCAGGCGGTGCGCCAGCTGGGCGACCGCCACCACCACGACGAGGTCGAAGAACAATTCCAGCCAGCTGGCATGCCGCTCACCCACGCCGCTCGCGGCTTCCGCGACTTCCGCGCCACTCGCGGCACCTACATCACTCACGGCTAACGAGAATAGAACTCCACGACGAGTTGCTCGTCCACCGGTACGCTGATCTGCTCGCGCTCGGGCCTGCTGACCAGCGTGAACCGCAGGTCGGAATGATCGACGGACAGGTAGGCCGCGATCCGCTCATCGGCGTACACACCCTCGGCGGCGGCCACGAACGGCTGCATCCGGCGTGAGCGCTCCCGCACGGTGATGACCTGGCCGGGCTTGACCAGGTAGCTGGGGATGTCCACCTTGCGGCCGTCGACGGCGATGTGGCCGTGGTTGACGTACTGCCTGGCCGCGTAGATCGACGGGGCCAGGCCGGCCCGCAGCACCAGCGAGGCCAGGCGGGTCTCCAGCAGCGTGACCAGCTCGGCGCCCGAGGCGCTCGGCTTGCGCACGGCGAGGTCCCAGTAGCGGCGCAGCTGCCGCTCCGACACGTCGTAGTACCAGCGCAGCTTCTGCTTCTCCAGCAGCCGCAGCCCGTAGTCGCCGGAGTTGCGGCGGTTGGTCTTGCGGCCGTGCTCGCCCGGCGGGTAGGGGCGCTGCTCGAAGTAGCGGACGGCCTTCTTGGTCAGCGGGACGCCCGCGCGACGTGACAGTCGCACCTTCGGACCGGTGTAGCGCACGTTCACCTCATGTGGTTAGGTAGTCCTTACTTAGGTAAGGCTAACCTATAGCTGAGTGAGATCTCAAGGAGGCGCCATGCTCACGATCCCCGAGCGGATCCGCACTCTTGCCGCGTCGGCGAGCGTCGGCCGGCTGTCCGTCGACGGCGCCCCCGCGCCCGCCCGCGGCGGGGTCGACGAGCGGGGCCGCCCGGTGCTGCTGGTGCGGCCGGGCGAGATGCTGCACGGCCTGCGCGACGACGCCGTCGTGGCGGTGAACCTGACCGCCATGCGCGTGCTCGGCCAGGTCTCGCATCCCCGTGGGCTGCTCGAGGTGCAGGGATGGGCGCAGGCGGTGCCCGAGAGCGAGGCGCGCGGGGCCGCCGTCGCGGTCGCGGCGCACACGGCCGACGAGGCCCTGTTCGAGGCGCTGGAGAGGTACGGCCGGCCGGACGCGCCCCGGCTGCTGCGGCTCGACGTCGGCCAGGTGGTGTACCTGACCGGGCACGACTCCGGGGTGCTGGACGCCGACGACTACCTCGACGCCACCCCCGACCCGCTGGCCACCACCGCCGAGCGCGTGCTGGCCCACATCAACGAATCGCATAGGGCCCAGCTCGCGGGCGGGGTGGCCAAGCAACTGGGCGGGGACGCCGGGGACGTGTGGCTGTGGGAGCTGGACCGCTACGGCGCGACGGTCCGGGCGGACGAGCAGCTCGTACGCTTCGCGTGGCCGACGCCCGCGCACACCGCCCTCTGCCTGGAGACCGCGCTGCGCGGCCTGCTGTGCGCGTGCTGACCGCCGGGGAACTTGATCACGATTCGCCGGGAGTCACCCGAGATGGGGTTCCGAGTTACTATCATCGGCGCCTGTGGATCACAGAGAGCGGCGCAGGCGGATTCTGATGGTCGCCGGACTGATGGCCGGTTGCCTGATGCTGGCCACCGCGGCGATCCTCGTCGGCGGCGTCTTCACCGGGACACAGCTCACTATGGCCAGCCTGCCCGACCGTGGCCACCACCCGGGCCCGGCGCGGCGCGAGCCGGGAGTGATCGAGTCGAAGCTCGCCCGCTATCGCGTCCCGGTCACGCGTCCGGTCCAGTCCACGCCGCCCCCCGCGGACCCCGTGCCCACCCGCCGCGCCAAGAGGACCGCCCCGGCCACCCCTGACGCGACCCGGGCGACCGGCACCCCGCGCCCCCAGGCGAGCCCCACCCGGAGCACGTCACCGACTCCGCGGACCACCGGCACGGCCATCGCCACGCTGCAGCCCGCGCTGCCCGAGGCGGCCATGGGCCGCACGCAGCCACCGAGGAGCATCCCCTCGGACCGGATCACGCCACCGCGCAAGACGAAGAAGCCCTGGCCGAACCGGCATCCTCACCGGTGAGAGCCTGACCGAACCGCATCCCCAGCGGTGCGGGCCTGACCGCCGCCGACCGCCAGGAAGCGGCCCTGAGGCTGAGGCCGACCGTCAGGAAGTGACCTTGAGGCGGGCGATCATGCTCTCGTCGACGGCGTCCGGCGAGAGCACGTGGTCGAGGACCATGACCGCGCACCCGCTGATGCCCGCCCCGGCGCCCAGCCTGCTGGGCTCGATGCGCAGCCGGCGGGTGGCCAGCGCGGTGGAGCGGCGGTAGACGACCTCGCGGATGCTCGACACCAGCGGCCCGAACGCCTCGGCCACGTCGCCGCCGAGCACCACGACCGACGGGTTGAGGATGTTGACGGCGATGGCCAGAACCTCGCCGATCTGACGGCCCGCCTCGCGGACGATCGCCATCGTCTCGGCGTCCCCGGCGCGCACCAGCGCGGTCACGTCGGCGATGGTCTTGACGTCCTTGCCCGCGGCCCGCAGGTCGCGCAGCAGCGCGGTGCCGCTGGCGACCGAGTCGACGCAGTCGATGTTGCCGCAGCGGCAGAGCACGCCGCCGCCGTCGCGCACGGGGATGTGGCCGATCTCGCCCGCCGCGCCGAGCGCGCCGCGCAGGATCTCGCCGCCCGCGATGACGCCCGCGCCGATCCGGGTGGACACCTTGACGAACATCAGGTCGTCCAGGTCGGGATAGGCGCCCCGGTGCTCGCCGATGGCCAGCAGGTTCACGTCGTTGTCGATGAGTACGGGCACCGGGAAGCGCTCGCGGACCACCGGCGGGATCACCACGCCCGTCCACGAGGCCATCACCCTGGCGCTCTCGGTGCGGCCCTGCGCGAACTCGACCGTGGCGGGCATGCCCATGCCCACGCCCCGCAGCATCGAGCGCGGCCGGTCCCCGAGGAGTTCGTCCCAGGTGTCCATGACGAGCGGCAGCACCACGTCGGGGCCCTGCTCGACGTCGATGGCGAAGTCGCGCCCCTCGAGCTCGCGGCCCGCCAGGTCGCAGACCGCCACCCGCGTACGGGTGGCGCCCAGGGCGGCCACCAGCACCACGCCGCCGACGGCGTTGAACTCCAGGCGGACCGGCGGCCGGCCGCCGGTGGACGGCGCGTCGGCCCGCTCCACGACCAGACCGCGGTCGAGCAGCTCACCGACCCGCAGTTGCACCGCGGGGCGGGACAGGCCGGTCACCCGGCCCAGATCCGCTCGCGTCACGGCCTCACCGGTGCGGATGAGGCGGAGCACCTCGCCACTCGTGGCGAGCGTCGCGGCGGTACGTCGAGGCATCCGCCAAGTGAATCACAGGAGGTTAGGTAATGAAAAGTCTCGACTTTTTTATCTCAAATAGCAAAACTCTGCTTGTGTAGTTACCCAACTCTTACTAGTGTCCGTTCTGTCCCTGCTTGGTAGATCATCGGAGTTCCCAGCCGTGTCCCCCTCTCCCACCCCCGCCACCGCGCACGCCGCCGACCTTGTCGTCTTCGGCGGTACCGGCGACCTGTCCATGCGCAAGCTGCTCCCGGCGCTGTACCACAGCGACGTGGAGGGCCGGCTCTCGCCCGAGACGCGGATCATCGCCATGTCCCGGGGCGGGCTGACCGACGAGGACTTCCGCGGCAAGGTGGACGCCGAGGTACGGGACCAGGTCCCGGCCGACCTCGGCGCGTGGCAGCGCTTCCTCGGCCGCCTGCACCACGTGTCCGTCGACGTGGGCGGCACGAACCGGTCCGGCTGGCGCGCGCTGGCCGCCCTGCTGGGCGGGCACGAGCAGCGCGACCGGGTGTTCTACCTGGCCAGCCCGCCGATGACGTTCGGCCCGTTCTGCCGCGAGCTGGACCAGGCGGGCCTGGTGACGCCGCGCTCGCGGGTGGTGCTGGAGAAGCCGCTCGGCCGCGACCTGGCCAGCGCCCAGCGGATCAACGAGGAGGTCGGCGCCATCTTCGACGAGGCGCAGATCTTCCGCATCGACCACTACCTGGGCAAGGAGACCGTGCAGAACCTGCTCGTGCTCCGCTTCGCCAACGCCTTCCTGGAGCCGATCTGGAACTCCCTCTGGATCGACCACGTGCAGATCACCGCCGCCGAGACCGTGGGCACGCCCGGCCGGCGCGGCTACTACGACCAGGCCGGCGCGCTGCGCGACATGGTGCAGAACCACCTGCTCCAGCTGCTGTGCATGACCGCCATGGAGCCGCCAGCCCGCAACGACCGCGAGGCGATCCGCGACGAGAAGGTGAAGGTGCTCCAGGCGCTGCGGCCCATCACCGGCACCGAGGTCGACCGCTTCACCGTGCGCGGCCAGTACACCGAGGCCGACGGCATGCCCGGCTACCTGGACGAGCCCGCCTCCACTCCGACCACCGAGGCCTCGCGCCGGGTGGAGACGTTCACCGCGATCCGCGCCGAGGTCAAGAACTGGCGGTGGGCCGGGGTGCCGTTCTACCTGCGCACCGGCAAGCGCCTGCCGCGCCGGACGTCGGAGATCGTGGTGCAGTTCAAGGACGTGCCGCACTCCATCTACCCCGGCGGCTCGCCGAACCGCCTCGTCCTGCGGCTGCAGCCGGAAGAGGGCATCGAGCTGCACATCATGGCCAAGGAGCCGGGAGCGGGCGAGGTGGCGCTCAAGCCGGTGCCGCTGAGCCTCAGCTTCGGCAAGACCTTCACCGCGCGGGTACCCGAGGCGTACGAGCGGCTGCTCATGGACGTGCTGGCGGGCAACCCGACGCTGTTCATGCGCCGTGACGAGGTGGCCGCGGCCTGGCAGTGGATCGACCCGATCCTGGCCGCCTGGGAGTCGTCCGCCGAACTGCCCGAGCCCTACCCCGCCGGGTCCACCGGACCGGCGGGCGCCCACGAGCTGCTCGCCCGCAGCGGTCGCGAGTGGCACGAAGAGGACCAAGCGTGAACAAGCCGACTTGGGGTCGAGGACCCACTGAAGGAGGGTCGATGCACCCCATCGTCCAGGAAATCACCGACAGGATCACCGAACGCAGCCGAGCCAGCCGCACCGTCTACTTGGAGCGGATCCGGCGTGAAGGTGAAGCCGCCCGCGCCAAGGGCCCGGCCCGCGCGCACCTCGGCTGCGCCAACCTGGCACACGGCTTCGCCGCCGCGCCGGCCGCCGACAAGCCCCTTCTGATGGGTACGGCCAAGCCCGGCGTGGCGATCGTGACCAGCTACAACGACATGCTCTCGGCCCACCAGCCGTACGAGACGTACCCGGCCGAGTTGAAGGCGGCGGTGCGCGCGGCCGGTGGCGTGGCGCAGGTGGCGGGCGGCGTGCCCGCGATGTGCGACGGCATCACTCAGGGCCGCGCCGGTATGGAGCTGTCGCTCTACAGCCGGGACGTGATCGCCATGTCGGCCGCGATCGCGCTGTCGCACGACATGTTCGACGCGTCGCTGCTGCTGGGCGTCTGCGACAAGATCGTGCCGGGCCTGCTGATCGGGGCGCTGCACTTCGGGCACCTGCCCGCGATCTTCGTGCCGGCCGGCCCGATGACCTCGGGGCTGCCGAACAAGGTCAAGGCCCGCACCCGGCAGCTGTTCGCCGAGGGCAAGGTGGGCCGGGAGGAGCTGCTCGACGCCGAGGCCAAGTCGTACCACTCCCCCGGCACCTGCACCTTCTACGGCACCGCCAACTCCAACCAGGCGCTGATGGAGGTCATGGGCCTGCACCTGCCGGGCTCGACGTTCGTCAACCCGCACACCGAGCTGCGGCACGCGCTGACCGAGGCGGCCGGGCGCCGGGCCGTGGAGATCACCGCGCACGGCCCCGAGTACACCCCGGTCGGCGAGCTGGTCGACGAGAAGTCGATCGTGAACGCCTGCGTGGCGCTGCTGGCCACCGGCGGCTCCACCAACCACACGCTGCACCTGGTCGCCATGGCCGCCGCCGCGGGCATCGTCCTGACCTGGGACGACCTGGCCTGCCTGTCGGCCGCCGTGCCCTCGCTGACCAAGATCTACCCGAACGGCCAGGCGGACGTGAACCACTTCCGCGACGCCGGCGGCATGCAGGTGCTCATCGGCGACCTGCTGGACGAGGGCCTGCTGCACGCCGACGTGCTGACCGTGGCGGGGCACGGGCTGGACCACTACCGGTCGGCTCCGACGCTGTCCGACGGGAAGCTGACCTGGTCGGAGGTGACCGGCGGCAGCGCCGACCTCGACGTGCTGCGGCCGGTGGCCGCGCCGTTCTCCGCCGATGGCGGCATCCACATGGTCGAGGGCAACCTGGGCCGGGCCGTCAGCAAGGTGTCGGCGGTCAAGGCCGAGCACCTGGTGATCGAGGCGCCGGCCAAGGTGTTCGACGACCAGCTCGAACTGCTGCGCGCCTTCGAGGCGGGCGAGCTGGACGGGCAGGACTTCGTCGCGGTCATCCGCTACCAGGGGCCGAGCGCGAACGGCATGCCCGAGCTGCACAAGCTCACGCCGCCACTGGCCGTACTGCTCGATCGGGGGCAGCGGGTGGCGATCGTGACCGACGGCCGCATGTCGGGCGCCTCCGGCAAGGTGCCTGCGGCCATCCACCTGTCGCCCGAGGCGGCGGACGGCGGGCCGATCGCGCTGGTCCGCGAGGGCGACGTGATCAGGCTCGACTCGGCGGCGGGGACGCTGGAGGTGCTGGTCCCGGCCGAGGAGCTGGCCCGGCGCACGCCCGGCGGCCGGCCGCTGAGCGACGCGCAGTGGGTGGGGACCGGGCGCGAGCTGTTCGCGACGTTCCGCCGCATGGCGGGGCACGCGGAGCAGGGGGCGGGGATCTTCGGGATCAGCGGCGCCGAGTCGCCGGACCACGGCCCCGGGCTGGGCTTCCCCGCCGAGGCGGGCGCCTCGCACCTGGAGTCGGGCGCTCCTCGCGGGCGGCACGCGAGCATCGCCAGGTGAACATCGTGTCCTTTGATTGTCCGCGGCGCGTCGGCGAGCTGTCATGAGCACATTCCCTCTGCCGTGGCTCGTCGCCGACATCGGCGAGCCGTCGTGAGCGCGTTCGATCTGCCGTGGCTGGTCGCCGACATCGGCGGCACCAACGCCCGGTTCGGGCTGGTCACCTCGCCGGGAGCGCGGCCGTCGCACGTCGCGGTCCTGGCGGGGGCCGACTACGCCACTCTCCCGGAAGCCGTAGCCGCCTACCTCGCGCAGCACGCGGGCGGAGTGCGGCCGGGAGCGGCGTGCCTGGCCGTGGCCGGACCCGTCGAGGGCGAACGTTACGCGCTGACGAACTCGGCCTGGAGCGGCTCGGCGAACGACCTCGGCCTGCCGTACACGATGATGCTGAACGACTTCGAGGCGCTGGCCGTCTCGCTGCCCCGGCTGGAGCCCGGCGACCTGGCGTCCCTGGGCGGCCCGGAACCCGCCCACGGTGTCAAGGCCGTGCTCGGGCCCGGAACCGGGCTCGGCGTCGCCGGGCTGGTGCCCACCGACGGCGGCTGGACGCCGGTCTCCGGCGAGGGCGGGCACGTCACGGTACCGGTGCGCGACGACCGGGAGCGGGAGATCGTCCGGGTGCTCCGCGCCGGGGGCCTGGACCACGTGGTGGCCGAGCACGTGCTGTCGGGCCCCGGCCTGGTGGTGCTGCACCGGGCGCTGGCCGAGGTCAACGGCGTCGACGCGCCTCGCCTGTCGTCGGCGGACATCGTGGCGCGGCTGGACGACTCGCTGTGCGCGGAGACGGTCGAGGTGTTCTGCGGGATGCTGGGGAGTTTCGCCGGGAACGTGGCGCTGACCCTCGGAGCCCGGGGTGGCGTCTATCTCGGTGGCGGAGTGCTGCCCCGTATCGTGGAGCGCGTGCGTACCAGCGACTTCCGAGCCAGGTTCGCCGACAACCCGGACATGGCCGGCTACCTGTCGGCCATCGCGACCACGCTCATCGTCGCCCCGCAACCGGCGCTGACGGGCGCCGCCGCCTGGCTGGCGCAGCGCGCCGCAGGGGAGCGGCTGCCCCATGTCACTGAGCTGTACCCATTGAGGAGAGAACTTTCATGAGCCTGCTCGATCTCGCCCCCGTCATCCCCGTCGTGGTGATCGACGACGTCGAGACGGCCGTGCCGCTGACGCGGGCGCTCGTCGCGGGCGGCCTGCCGGTCATCGAGGTGACCCTGCGTACGGCGGGCGCGCTGGAGGCCATCGCCAGGATCGCCGCCGAGGTGCCGGAGGCCACGGTCGGCGCCGGAACAATCCGGACTTCTGCTGATATTGCGGCGTCTTTGGCGGCGGGGGCGAAGTTCCTGGTCTCGCCTGGGACGACGCTGACCCTGGCCGACGCGATGGACGCGAGCGGGCTGCCGTACCTGCCGGGCGCGGCGACCGCCTCCGAGGCGATGGCGCTGGCCGAGCGGGGGCTGAAGGAGCTGAAGTTCTTCCCCGCCGAGCCCGCGGGCGGCGTGGCGTACCTGAAGGCGCTGTCGGCGCCGCTGCCGGACGTGCGGTTCTGCCCCACGGGCGGCATCAGGCCGGCCACCGCGCCCGACTACCTCGCGCTGCCGAACGTCGGCTGCGTCGGCGGCACCTGGCTGACCCCGGCCGACGCCCTGGCCGCGGGCGACTGGGGCCGGGTGGAGAAGCTGGCCTCCGAGGCCGCCGCCCTCCGCTGAGGCACCAGCCCCCAACGCGATCTATACGGCACCTATACGGCCGCTGAGCAGCCTTAGCCTGACTGGCTTATCGCGTCGCGGCGGAGGTGGACGGTGTTCAAGAAGCCTTGGGGGCCACCGCTCTCCGTCGCCCCGCCGCTGACGCCCGGTGCCTACTCGGAGAGCATAGTGATCACTCCTCGCTACACCTACGACCCCTTCAGCCGCCGCGGCTGATTTCCGGAAGGGAACCCGCGACTCCATCGCTCTGAACTTCTTCCTCGCCGTGCCCGCCGCCTTCGGCTGACAATCGGGCTTGACATCGGCGGGAGCCGTCATAAAGGCTTCCGTCGATGTTGGCGTTGCATGGGTTGACGGGAAAAGAACCATCGTGCACATTTAAGCGACTTTGATCTTCTTTGTGCACTTTAGTCTTGTCCGGGGGCGCGATGGAGTTCGCCGTTCTGGGGCCGCTTGACATCTCGGCCGATGCCCGGTCCCTACCGCTCGGCGCCGGAAAACAGCGTGCCCTGCTCGCCGAACTCCTCTGCCGTCCGGGGCGCCCCGTCTCCCCCGCCACGCTCATCCAGGCGCTCTGGGGCCAGAGCCCGCCCCGCACCGCGCCGGACAACCTCCGGCTCTACGTGCACCAGCTCCGCAGGACGCTGGGCCATGACCGGATCACCCGCACCGCCGCGGGCTACGTCCTCACCCTCCATCCGGGCGAGCTGGACGCGGACAGCTTCGAGGAGCTGGCCGAGCAGGGCAGGAGCGCCCTGTCCGCCGGCGAGCACGAACGGGCCGCCGAGCTGCTCAAGCAGGCGCTGGACCTGTGGCGCGGTCCCGCGTACGCGGAGCTGAACCTGACCGTCGGGCTCAGCGACCACGCGCATCGCCTGGAGGAGGAGCGCCTGATCGCGCTGGAGAACCGGATCGAGGCGGACCTGGCCCGCGGGGTGCACGCCGCGCTCATCGCCGAGCTGACCGGGCTGGTCGGCGAGCACCCCCTGCGGGAACGGCCGCGCTGGCAGCTCATGCTCGCCCTGGCCAGGTCGGGCCGCCAGGCGGAGGCGCTGGCCACCTACCGCGACGCCCGCCGGGTCTTCGCCGCCGAACTCGGCCTCGATCCCGGCGCCGAGCTCCGGCGCCTGCACCAGGCCATCCTCACGGGCACCCTGCCCGTCGAGTCCGCCACCGTGCCGCCGGACGACCCCTCTCCCCGCTCCCCCGCCCAGTTACCGGCCGACATCTCCGACTTCACCGGACGGAGCGAGCAGCTCGCCGAGCTGACGGACCTCCTCGGCGACGGCCCGCCCCCTGGACCCGGGCCCGTGCGCGTGTACGTCATCGCGGGAATGGGCGGGGTCGGCAAGACGACGCTGGCCGTACACGCGGCCCATCTGATCGCCCAGCACTACCCCGACGGGCAGCTGCACACCAACCTGCACGGCGCCGAGTCCTCCCCCGCCGATCCCGCCCAGGTGCTCGCGGCCTTCCTCACCGCGCTCGGCGTGCCGCGGCCCACCCTGCCGGAGACCCTTGAGGAGCGGGCCGCGGTCTTCAGGAGCCGGCTGGCGGAGCGCCGGATGCTCATCGTGCTCGACAACGCCGCCTCGGAGCAGCAGGTTCGTCCGCTGTTCCCCGGTACGTCCGGCTGCGCCGTCATCATCACCAGCAGAACCCGGCTGACCGGCCTGTCCGGCGCGGCGGTGGTCGAGCTCTCGGTGCTCCACCCCGAACAGGGCGTGCAACTGCTCTCCCGGATCGTCGGCGCCGACCGGGTGGCCGCCGAGCCGGAGGCGGCGGCCGAGCTCGTCCGGCTGTCGGACGGCATACCCCTGGCCGTCCGGGTGGCGGGCGCCCGCCTGGTGGCCCGGCCGCACTGGCCGCTGACCCGCCTGGCCGGGCAGCTCACCGACGAGCGGCGGCGGCTGGACCAGTTCACCACCGGCGACCTGGCCGTCCGGGCCAGCCTGGCGCTCAGCTATGTGGGGCTGGATCCCGACGCGCGCCGGGCGTTCCGGCTGCTCGGCTCGCTGGACGTACCCGACTTCGCGGGCTGGGTGGCCGGGGCGCTGCTCGACCTTCCCGTGGCGGCCGGCGAGGAGCTGGTCGAGACGCTGGTGGACACGCAGCTGGTGCTGTTCAGCGGGATGGACGCGGCGGGCCAGCCGCGCTACCGCTTCCACGACCTCGTCCGCCTGTACGCCCGCGAGCGCGGTGAGCTCGAGGACGAGCCGGAGGCCGTGGCCGTGGCCCTGAGCAGGGCCTTCGGCGCCTGGCTCGCGCTTGCCGAACGCGCCACCGAGCGGGTGCCGGGCACCTCCTCGGCCATCATCCACGGCACCGCCCCGCGCTGGAACTCCCCCGACGGCGCCCCCTGGGACGGGCCGGCCGTACAGGATCCGATGGCCTGGTTCGACACCGAGCGGACGGCGCTGATCGCGGCGATCCGCCAGGCGTGCTCGCTGGGCCTGGCCGAGGTCGCCTGGGACACCGCCTGCTGCGTGGAGCGCTACTTCGACGTGTGCGGGCAGTTCGACGACTGGCGCGGGCTGCACGAGCGCGTCCTGGAGGTCTGCCTCGCGACGGGCAACAGGCTCGGCGAGGCGGTGATCAGGCGCGGGCTCATGCACGCCACCACGTGGATGGAGACCGGCGGCGAGGCCATGGCCGCGCAGTACGAAGGGGCCGAACGGCTGATCACCCTGTTCTCCGAGCTGGGCGAGGAACGCGGGCTGTCCGACGCGTACGTGCTGCGGGCCTGGGGCGAGGCGGCCAGGGGCGACATGGCGGAGGGCCTGCGGTCCGGCCAGATCGCCCTGAGCCTGGCCGAGAGCAGCGGCCACCAGAGTGGGCAGGCCAGGGCGTTGGTGTGCATGGCGGTGGCGTACGGGACGCGCGACATCAAGATGGCCATCGTGCACCTGCTGCGGGGCCTGGAGCTGGCCGAGAAGCTCGGCAATCCGCGCTTCGAGGCGACGACGCTGCAGTTCCTGGGCTTGGCGCACGCTCATGCGCAGGAGTTCGACGCCGGGCTGGAGTACCTGGTCAGAGCCCTGGCCATCTACCGCCAGATCCGCGATCCACTGCTGGAGGCGATGGGCCTGGTCGCCCTGGCCAGGCTGTACGCCGGACACCACGACCCGAGGGCGCGGCCCGCGGCCGAGGCCGCCGAGATGCTGAGCCGCTCACACCGCCTGGCCCACCACCAGGCCGACGCACTCTGGGTGCTCGGCGGGGTGGACCTGGCGGAGGGCAGGATCGACGAGGCGGTCGCCCATCTGGAGGAGTCGGTCAGGCTCTGGCGTACTCGGGGGTGGCAGGAGTTCCTGGCGGGCGCGCTGGCCGACCTCGCGCAGGCCTACACCGCCGCCGGCGACCTCACGGCGGCCGCCGCCGCCAGCAGTGAGGCGACCGCGCTCACGGGAGCTACCTAGGCCGGATGAGTATCACGGCGGATGGTGGGAAGGTCCGTCGCCGATCAGTATGGCCTTCACGCCTCATCTTGGGGAGTCTCATGACCCGTTCCGTCCTTGTGTGGGCCCTGGTCCTCGTCGTCGTGGGAGCCGTCGCCGTGGCGCTCTGCGTCGCCACCTCACCCGTGGCCTCCGCCGAAGCCCCGCGTGAGTTCTTCGACTCGCCCTTCCTGCTGCCCGCGTTCCTCGTCCTGGCGGTGCTGGCCGGTCTGGCCGGGTGGTTCGCCCCTCAGGTGGGCCTCCTGTGGGGCCTGCTCGCCGCCGCTCCGTTCTACGTCTACTTCGCGTCCGGCGTGGTCAGGGAACTGCGCGGCGGTGGCCAGGGTCTCTGGCCGGTCGGCCTGCTGTATCTGGTCGGCCTCACGCTCATCCCACTGATCGCGGCCCTGGCGACCTCGCTGGTCGCCAGGGCGCGCGGGTGACTCACCCCTTGTAGTTGAAGATCTGGCGGAGGGTGTGCTGAACCGCCACCAGATCCTTCTGGTCCGCCATCACCTGGTCGATGGACTTGTACGCCTCAGGATGCTCATCGACCAGCGCGGCGGCGCGGTCCGCGTTCCAGATCCGGCCGCTCATCGCCGCGGTCAGAGAGGCCGCTGACAGCTCCCGCTTCGCCTTCGTACGGGACATGCGGCGGCCCGCGCCATGCGAGCAGGAGTTGTACGACTCGGGATTCCCCCGGCCGCGCACGATGTACGAGCGGGTGCCCATCGAACCGGGGATCACGCCTTCGTCGCCGGTGTCGGCCTTGATGGCTCCCTTACGGGTGATCCACAGGGACTTGCCGTAGTGCGTCTCCTGCTGGGTGAAGTTGTGGTGACAATTGATCGTACGAACCCGCTCACCCTGGCCCGCGACCCGGAACAGGGCGTTGACCAGGACCTTGTCCATCCGGGCACGCGAGGCCATGGCGTAGCGCTGGGCCCACAGCATGTCCTCGATGTAGGCGGTGAACTCCGGCGTGCTCTGCACGAGGTAGGCCAGATCCGGATCCTCCAGGCCGATCTCCTGCTTCTTCATCAGCTTCTTCGCGCCCGTGATGTGCGCCTGGGCGAGCTGGTTGCCGATGCCGCGCGAACCCGAGTGCAGCACCGTCCAGACCCGATCGCGCTCGTCCAGGCAGACCTCGACGAAGTGGTTGCCGGAGCCGAGGGTGCCGAACTGGTCGGACACCTTCTTGGTCTGCTTCGGGTTGAGATCGGTGTGCGGCAGGCCGAGGTCGCTGAGGGCATGGTCCATCGACGGGTCGTCGTGGCCCTTCCCGACACCGGCCGGGATGCGGTGCTCCACCATCGGCATCAGGGCGGCGAGGGTGTCGGGCAGGTCGGCGGCCGTCAGCGTCGTCTCGGTGGCGACCATGCCACAGCCGATGTCCACGCCGACGGCGGCGGGGATGATCGCGTTCTCGGTGGGAATGACCGAACCGACCGTGGCGCCGATGCCGACGTGGGCGTCGGGCATGAGCGCGACGTGTCCGGAGACGAATGGCAGGCGGGCGGCACGAGCGGCCTGCGTGATCGCGCCTTCGTCGATCTCACTGGCCCACGACAACAGGTTCGGTGCGGGCTGGTTCGGCATGGGATAGATCCCCTCGCTGATTCGTGATCAGTTTGGCGTGACCAGAGAGGAGTTCCCACTTATTTTATCGATTTCGTGGTTTTCAAGCGGTGCGGGTCCGTCGTTCGGCACGCGGGCCAAGGTCGACCCGAGCGCGCGAACCGCTGCTAGAGGCCGGCCTGTGCCAGGACGTTCGCGAGTCCGGACGCGTCCAGCTTGGTCGAGACGTACCAGGCGGTGCCCGCGCCTACCTGGTGCCGGGTGACCGCCGGGCCGCCGTCGGCGTAGGTCACGGTCGCCGTGGCGCCGGTCAACTGGACGCTCTCGCTCCAGAAGGCGCCGGCCGTCCCGTCGGACAGTGCGACGGGGCCGGTCAGGGGGCGGAACTCCTCGACACGGACGCCGAGCAAGTCGCGCAGCGCGCCAGGGTAGCCGCCCAGCCGGACGCGGGTGTCGGGGTCGGCGATGCCGCTGAAGTACGACACGATCAAGGTGCCCCCGCCCTCGACGTACGCGGTGAGGTTGGCGACGGCCTCGTCAGAGATCAGATACAGGGACGGCATCAGCACCACCCGATAGCGCGAAATATCGTGTGAAGGGTGGACGAAGTCGGTGGCGAGGCCCCGCTGCCACAGCGCCCGGTGCGTCTGCTCCACCGACGCGCGGAAGTCCAGCCCGGTCACGGGCAGGGCCGGGTTCCGCAGCGCCCAGGCGGCCTCGTCGTCCCAGAGAATGGCCACCTCCGCCTCGGCGGGCTCCGCGGGCGGAAGGGCGCTGAGCGTCCGGCCCAGGTCAGCGATCTCGCGGAAGACCCGGCTGTCGGCGCCCGCGTGCGGGACCATGCCCTGGTGCCACTGCTCCGCCCCGCCCTGGGAGGCGCGCCACTGGAAGTGCAGCACTCCGCCGGCCCCGCGGGCCGCGTACTCGAGGCTGCGCCGCGTGTGCTCTCCCGGCTCCAGCGGGAGCGTCCCATCGGGGGTGTACATGGCCGCGACGCCCTGCTCCATCAGCAGCCACGGCTTCCCGCGCGCCCAGGAGCGGGCCAGGTCGGCGGCGAAGGCGACCTGGGCGAGCCCGCCGTCGCCGGGCTCGTCGGTGTAGTGGTCGATGCCCACGAGATCGACCTCGGCCGACCATTTCCAGTGGTCCAGTGGCGTCCACCCCGCCATGACGTAATTGGTGGTCACCGGCTGCCGTCCATGAACGCGCAGGATGTCACGCTGCTCGCGGTAGTGGGCGAGCAGCGCGTCGGAGCAGAAGCGGCGGTAGTCCAGCAGGTGGGCGGGGTTCGACCGGTACTGGGTGGTCCGCGGTGGCATGATCTGCTCCCACGCCGAGTAGTGCTGGCTCCAGAAGGCCGTGGTCCACGCGTCGTTGAGCGCGTCGAGGGACTTGTGCCGCTCACGCAGCCAGGCGCGGAAGGCCGTCGCGCAGTGATCGCAGTAGCAGGTCGTGCCGTACTCGTTGTGCACGTGCCACATGGCCGTCGCTGGATGGGCACCGTACCGCTCGGCGAGCGCCGTCGCGATGCGGCGCGAGGCCACCCGGTAGGCGGGCGCGTTGACGCAGTACGTGTCACGACTGCCATGTGTGAGCCGAGTCCCGTCGGCCCGCACCGGCATCGCGTCCGGATGGGCCAGGCCGAACCAGGGCGGCGGACAGGCCGTCGGGGTCGCCAGGTTGACCTGGATGTCGTTGTCGTGCAGCAGGTCCATGACGCGATCGAGCCAGCCGAAGTCGTAGACGCCCGCCGACGGCTCAAGCCGAGCCCAGGAGAAGACCCCCACGGTGGCGAGGTTGACCTTCGCCTCCCGCATCAGCCGGACGTCCTCCAGCCAGACGTCCTCTGGCCACTGTTCGGGGTTGTAGTCTCCGCCGAAGTACATGCTCTCTCCAACTGGGGGTGTCACGGCCGCTGATCAGTCGCTGCCGGTTACGAAACTCTGGATGGCCACGACCGCGCCGCCACGGGCCCATTCGCGAAAGTCGTCCACTTCGATCAGCACGTCGACCGAGTTCGCCTGGCCGCGCCGGTTCGCGCTGAGCGCCCGGTCGAGACCATCCTTGGCGACGCGGGCCAGCTCCACGCCCTCACCGGCCACGATCACCGTCTTGACCATGGAGAACGTCGCGACGTGGGCGATGAGCCTGCCGAGCGCGTCCGCGGCTTCGGTGACGACGCCGAGGCAGGCCTTGTCCCCTTCCGCGGCCAGGCGCATCACCTCCTCGTAGGTCACCGGCCGCCGCAGCCCCTGCCCGGCGGCGGTCACGATGGACCCGCTGGCCAGGTAGGCGGAGGCGCAGCCGCGGTGGCCGTCCCCGCACATCGGCCCGCCCGCGTTCAGCACCAGGTGGGCGAACATGCCGAGGTCCGACTCGGCCGCCGTCACCAAATGATCGTGTACGACCAAGGCGTAGCCGATTCCCGCCCCGATCGAGACGAGCGCGAAGTCGCGCAGCCCGCGGGCCGCCCCGAACCAGTGATGCTGGTGGCCCAGCGCCGCCACGTCGTTCTTGACCACGCACGGGACGCCCAGCGCCTGCTCCAGCAGCGACTTGAGCGGCACCTGCCGCCAGCCGAGATACGAGGAGTCGACCAGCCGCTCACCGCCGAGCTGGACCGCCGAGCGGGCGTCGCCGCCGAGCGTGACACCGGCCCCGACAGGCGTCCGCTCGCCGTCGGACAGCTCATCGAGCAGCTCCCGGACCTGGCGGCACACGGCCTGGGGGCGGTGGTCGGAGATCGGCTCGTCGCGAGCCGCGACGATCTGGGCGCGCAGGTCGGTGACGACCGCGTGGACGCGGTCCGCGGTCAGCTTGACGCCGAAGAAGCTGTGCTCGCCCGCGGCCACGTCCAGCGGGCGAGTCGGGCGGCCGTTGACCGGGTCGTGGACCACGTCGCCTTCGACAAGGAGCCCGGCGTCGACCATGGGCTTGGTCAGCCGCGTCAGGCTGCCGGTGGACAGGCGCAGGATCCTGGCCAGCGCGGTCCTGGACTGCGGACCGTGGATGATGAGCTCCTTGACGATGGAGCGTGCCGCGTCGGGCAAGACGTCCCACATGCCGCACCATCCTTGAGGCTCCACCCGCATCAGCGCCAGCCTCTCTCACTTGATTTCGTAGCAAAGCTAGCATGTCCGATACGTAACCGCACGTTCACATAACACGCAGGAAATCTGTGCACAAGTAGTGACATGCCTCTCACCTTCTCCCTAGGTTAGCTCTGTTACAAAGCCACCTGCTTTGCAACAGAGGAGGCACGAATGCGTATCACGAGGCTCGCCGGCTCGATCGCGGTGCTCGGCACGGCCGCCGTCCTTGCGGCCTGCTCGTCGGGCGCGCCTGGGAGCACCAGCACGCCGACAGCGGCCAGTGGGCCGGTCACGCTGGAGTTCTGGTGCTGGGGCACCACTCAGAAGCCCAAGGTCGAAGCGTTCAACAAGTCCCACCCGGACATCCAGGTCAAGCACACCGATGTGGGAGGCGGCACGGACACCGCCGCCAAGCTGCTCACGGCGACCCGGGCGGGCAATGGCCCCGACGCCGCCTGCCTGGAATACGAGACCCTGCCTTCCATGATCGTGGCCGGTGCGCTGGCCGACATCTCCGCCCACACCGGCGACGTCAAGAGCGCCTTCAGCCCGGAAGTGTGGGACCTGACCAGCTTCGACGGCGCCGTGTACGGCGTGCCGCAGGACGTCGGCCCGATGGTCCTGGTCTACAACAAGAAACGCTTCCAGGAGCTGAAGATCGAGCCGCCGGCCACGTGGCAGGACTTCGCGAAGGTCGCGGCGGACGTACGCAAGAAGGATCCGGACACCTACCTCGCGACCTTCGCACCCGCGGAGTTCGGCAACTTCGCCGGGCTGGCCCAGCAGGCCGGCGCGTCCTGGTGGAAGGTCCAGGACCAGACCTGGACCGTGGGGATCGCCGACCAGGCCTCCCTCACGGTGGCCGACTTCTGGCAGGGGCTCATCGACAAGGACCTCGTCAAGGCCGAGCCGCTGCTCACCCCGGAGTGGAACAACAAGCTGAACCAGGGCAAGATCCTCACCTGGCCGAGCGCGTTGTGGGCGCCGGGCGTGCTGTATGGCATCGCGGAGAAGCAGGCGGGCGACTGGGCCATCGCGCCCCTGCCCCAGTGGAAGGAGGGCGACGACCGAGTGGCCTTCCAGGGCGGCTCCGCGCTGACCGTCACGAAGTCCTCCAAGCACGCCGAGGCCGCGGCCACGTTCGCCAAGTGGATGAACACCGACAAGGCGGCCAACGACATCCAGATCAAGCTGGGCGAGTACCCGGCGTCGCTGGCCGGTCAGCGGGCCGCGAGCAGCAGTTCGCCGCCCAAGCTGACGGCGAACCAGAAGGACTACTGGGACATCGCCACGAAGGCGGCTCAGCGCACGATTCCGCACATCAGCTGGGGCCCGAACGTCAGCACCGCCAGCAGCGCCTACCAGGACGCCGTCGCCGCCGCGGTCCGTGACCACACCCCGCTGCGGGACGCGCTGACGAAGACGCGCGACCTCGTGGTGGAGGACATGAAGACCACCGGCTTCAAGGTCGCCGGCCCGTGACCGCCCCGCCCAGGGCGGAGCGCAGATCCCGGGCTCCATATCTCTTCGTGGCGCCCGCCGTGCTGCTCTTCGTCGCCTTCCTGGCGGTCCCCATCGGCTACGCGATCTACCTCAGCGCGCGCGGCCTGAGGCTAACCGGCAAGGGCATCTTCGGCACGCGCGAAGAGGTTTTCGTCGGGCTCGACAACTACGTCAAGACGCTCACCGACCCCGAGTTCTTCGCCGGCTTCGGCAGGCTCGCGCTCTACGGCCTGATCAGCGTGCCGCTCACGCTCGGGCTGGCACTGCTCTTCGCGCTGCTCCTCGACCACGCCGGTTCGCGGGCCAAGAGGTTCTCGCGCACGGCGATCTTCATCCCGTACGCCGTACCCGGCGTGACGGCTTCGCTGCTGTGGGGCTTCATGTACCTGCCCTCGACCAGCCCGTTCAGCTACCTGACCCGGGAGCTGGGGCTGGGCGAGATCCCGTTTCTCGGGGCGGGCGGCATCTACCCGTCGCTGGCCAACATCGCGGTGTGGGGCGGCGTCGGCTTCAACATGATCATCATCTTCACGTCGCTGCGCGGCATCCCCTCAGAGTTGTACGAGGCGGCGCGCATCGACGGAGCCTCCGATTGGCAGATCGCCTGGCGGATCAAGATCCCGTTGGTGGCGCCCGCCCTCGTGCTCACCGGGTTGTTCTCGCTGATCGGAACGCTACAGGTGTACGGCGAGCCGACCACCTTGAAACCGATGACGCCGGAGATCTCCGGGGACTGGGTGCCCTTGATGCACATCTATCGCGACGCCTTCTTCCGCGACGACCTACCGCTGGCCTCGGCCGCCTCCGTCCTGCTGGCGGTGGGCACGCTCGTGGTCTCGGTCGTGCTGCTGAAGGTCACCCAGAAGCGCGCGTTCGGGGGCATGCAGTGAGCGCCGTCGATCGCACGCACCGGCGCGCCCAGATCCTGCCCACCATCGTCCTGCTCCTCGGCGCGATCTACTGCCTGGTGCCGGTCGCCTGGGTGCTCGTGGCCTCGACCAAGTCGAGCGGAGAGCTGTTCTCGACGTTCACCTTCGCGCCGGGGACGGGCCTGCTGGACAACCTGCGCGACCTGTTCACCTACGGGAACGGCCTCTACCTGCGGTGGACGGCCAACAGCGCCCTGTACGCGATCGCCGGCGCCGCGGCCTCGACCCTGATCTCGGCGCTGGCCGGGTATGCCATGGCCAAGTACGAGTTTCGCGGCCAGAACCTGCTGTTCTACGCCATTCTGGCCGGCGTCCTCGTGCCCGGCATGACGCTGGCCATCCCGCAATATCTGATCATGTCCGAGCTCGACCTGGTAGGCGGCTACTGGTCGGTTCTGTTGCCCAGCCTCATCTCCCCGTTCGGCATCTACCTGGCCAGGGTCTACGCGATGGCCTCCGTCCCGGACTCGACGATGGAGGCGGCCAGGATCGACGGAGCGAGCGAGTATCGCATCTTCGGCTCGATCGGGCTGCCCATGATGGTGCCCGGCATGGTGACGATCTTCCTGCTGCAGTTCGTCGGGATCTGGAACAACTTCCTGCTGCCCTACATCATGCTGTCGGATGACAGCAAATTCCCGATCACGGTGGGCCTGTACACCGTGCTCAGCAAGGGCTCGGGCCAGCCCGCCCTGTACGGCATCGCCATCGTGGGCGCCGCCGTGTCGGTGATCCCGCTCATCGTCCTGCTGCTGAGCCTGCAGCGCTTCTGGCGGCTGGACCTGCTCAGCGGAGGACTGAAAGGATGAAACCGCTGTCCATGGAGACTCTGCACTTCAGAGCCGCCGGCGTGTCCGTGGTGATCGAATGCCCGCCCGATGCCCTGCCCGCGATCCTGCACTGGGGTCCGGACCTGGGCCCGCTCGACGGTGCGGCGCTGGCCCACCTGGCGGCCGATCTCCGTCCGCGGCTCGACGTCAGCGTGGACGTGCCCGTACGGATCCCGCTGGTGCCCGAAGCGCGTACCGGCTGGATGGGCGTGCCCGGCCTGTCCGGGCATCACCTGGGACAGAACTGGTCCCCCGCCTTCACCAGCGTCGCCTACCAGCGGACCGGGCAGACCCTCACCGCCACCGCCAGGGACGAGCACGCCCGCCTCGGCCTCACGATCACGATCGAGCTCGGCGACTCAGGCCTGCTGAAGGCGCGGGCGGACCTGCGCAACCAGGCCGAGTCCCCCTACACCCTGGACGCGCTCAACCTCGCCTTCCCCGTGCCCGGCACCCCCACGGATCTGCTCGACCAGGCCGGACGGTGGGCCAAGGAACGCATCCCGCAGCGCCGCCCCCTCACCACCGGCATCCACCTGCGCGAGAACCGCCGCGGCAGGACCGGCCCCGACGCCGCCACCGTCCTTTTCGCGGGCACCTCCGACCTCGGCTTCCGGCGCGGCGAGGCATGGGGCCTGCACGTCGGCTTCAGCGGCAACCACCGCCACTACGCCGAGCGCACCTCCAGCGGCCGGACCATGTTGGGCGGCGGCGAGCTGCTGCTGCCCGGCGAGATCATCCTGGCGCCGGGTGAGAGCTATCGGAGCCCCTGGCTCTACGCCACCTACGGGCGCGGCCTGGACGCCGCGGCCCGCCGCTTCCACGAGCACCTGCGGGCCAGGCCCGCGCACCCGTCCGGGCCCCGGCCCGTGATGCTCAACACGTGGGAGGCCGTCTATTTCGACCACGACCTCGACCGCCTGCTGGAGCTGGCCGTCCGGGCCGCCAGGATCGGGGTGGAGCGGTTCGTGCTGGACGACGGCTGGTTTCACGGCCGCCGCGACGCCCGGGCCGGGCTCGGTGACTGGACCGTGGACGCCACTGTCTGGCCGGACGGGCTGACGCCGCTGGTCAAGCAGGTCAGAGAGCTCGGCATGCAGTTCGGGCTCTGGTTCGAGCCGGAGATGATCAACCCGGACTCCGACCTGGCCCGCGCCCACCCCGGCTGGATCATGCAGACCGGCGACCGTCTGCCGCCGCTCGCCCGCGATCAGCAGGTGTTGGACCTGACCAACCCCGAGGCCTACGCCTACGTCAGGACGCGGCTGCTCGCCCTGATCCGCGAGTACGACCTCGACTTCATCAAGTGGGACCACAACCGCGACCTCGTGGACGCGGGCTCCACGGCGAGAGGCGGCCGGGCCTCCGTTCACGCCCAGACCCACGCCGTCTACCGGCTGCTCGACGAGATCAGGGCCGAGCACCCGCGCCTGGAGATCGAGTCCTGCTCGGGCGGCGGCGGCCGGGTGGACCTCGGCATCCTGGAGCGTACCGACCGTATCTGGGCCAGCGACTGCATCGACCCGGCGGAACGCCAGCAGATCATGCGCTGGACCGGGCAACTGCTGCCGCCCGAGCTGATCGGCAGCCACATCGGCGCCGGCCGCTCCCACCTCACCGGCCGCCGCCACGATCTCGCCTTCCGTGCCGCCACCGCGTTCTTCGGCCACTTCGGGGTCGAATGGGACCTCACCACGCTCACCGACGGCGAGCTGGACGAGCTGGCCTCGTGGGTCGCCCTGCACAAACGGCACCGCCACCTGCTGCACACGGGCGTGGTGGTCCGCGTGGACGACGCTCCGGAGAGCGTGCGGGCCCATGGCGTCGTCGCCACCGACGCCTCCGAGGCCGTCTATGAGATCGCCATGCTGGACCGCCCGTCCACCTGGCCGCCGGGCCGGCTCCGGCTGCCCGGGCTCGACCCGGCGACCCTCTACTCGGTTCGCCCGCTCATGCCCGTGACCTCGCACGGGACCGCCCCGGCCTGGACGACCGGCGACTTCACCCTGCCCGGCTCCGCGCTGGCCGGCTCGGGCATCGCCGTACCGCCGCTGTTCCCCGACGAATCCGTGCTGGTCCACCTCCTCGCCAGGAGCCGCTGAGAAGGTCGCGGGCAATCCCGAGCCGCTGCCCCACGCGTTCCAGGAAGCGAGCCCCAAACCCGTCCAAACTCAGTGGCCACCGGGTGACCCGTTCCTCCGTTAGAGTCTTGGGGAACGGGCATGCCGGGCGGAGGATCGGTCGGTTGAGGCAACACGGCAACGAAGGCGAGAGGAAAGCGACGTTGGGGCAGCAGGGGCGCTCCGCAGGCACTCCGCTGACGCCGGAAGACCCGTCGGCGATCGGCCCCTATGAGCTGATCAGCCGCCTCGGCTCGGGCGGCATGGGCACCGTCTACCTGGCCAAGGCCGCCGACGGCGTACAGGTCGCGCTCAAGGCGATCCGCCGCGACTACACCACGGACCCGGTCTACCGGGCGCGCTTCCACGAAGAGGTGTCCAACGCCCGCAAGGTCGCCTCGTTCTGCACGGCCCGCGTCCTCGACCACGGCGAGCATGACGGGGTCCTCTACCTCGTCACCGAGTACATCGAGGGCGTCTCCCTCGAGAACCACCTGATCGAGCACGGCCCGCTGACACCGTCCGTGCTGCACTCGGCGGCCGTGGGCGTGGCGGCGGCGCTGACCGCGATCCACGCCGTCGGCCTGGTGCACCGCGACCTCAAGCCCGCCAACGTGATGCTGACACTGGGCGGCCCACGGGTGATCGACTTCGGGCTGGCCCGCTCGTCCCACGTCTCCACCCGCCACACCAACGCGGGCATGGTGATGGGCACGCCCGGCTGGATCGCTCCCGAGCAGGTCTTCGAGGGCCGCACCAGCCCGGCGGGCGACGTGTTCGCCTGGGGATCGCTGATCGCCTACGCCGGTCTTGGCGGCCACCCGTTCGGCGAGGGCGACGCCTACGTCATGGCGGCGCGCGCCCGCACCGCCCCGCCGGACCTGCGCGGCCTGCCCGCGCCGCTCGACCGGCTGGTGGCCGCGGCCATCCACCCGGACCCCGCGCGCCGCCCGGCGGCCAAGCAGCTCCTGCTCGAACTCGTGGGCGCTGCCGACGAGCCGGCCGCCCAGCTCGCCGCGACCCGCCACCTCACCAGCTCGTGGAACCCGTCGGAGTTCCCGCCGCTGGCCGAGTTCCCGAACAATCCGCAGGTACGCCAGGCACCGCCGGGCTGGACCCCGCCGCCACAGCCCCACCAGCCGTCGGCCCACCAGCCCCAGAGCCACCAGCCGTCGCCTCACCAACCATCGTCTCACCAGCCTCAGGGGCACCAGCAGACCGGTGTGGGGCCGCTGCCGGGACGCGGGCCGGCACCACACCCGCCCGCCCAGGCGCCGCCCCCGCCGCCCCGCCAGTCACCTCCTCGCCAGGCGCCACCCCGCCAGGCATCGCCACCTCCTGGTCCGGCGAGCCAGGTGCCACCGTCCCTCCAGACGGGACAGGTGCCACTCTCCGCTCGTCAGACGGGACAGGCGCCACTCTCCGCTCGTCAGACGGGACAGGCGCCGCTTTCCGCCCATCAGACAGGGCAGGGGCCGCTGCCGCCTGGGCCGAGGGGCCCGGTGGCGTTCCCGGTCAAGCGGAAGAGGAGCGTGTTCACCGGCTGCGTGACCGCCATCGTGGTGGCCATCGTGCTGTTGGTGCTGCTGCTGGCCGTACTGGCGTGGGCGCTCAGGTCCCCCGACCCGGTCGGCGCGGACAGCCCGGTGCAGGACGGGAAGCTGAAGTTCGCGGTGACGGGCACCAAGTGCCCCAAACCGGCCAAGGGCGCCAAAGAGCGCACCTGCCAGGTGAGCCTCAAGGTCAACAACGTCGGCCAGGAGGCCAGGGTCCTCTACCCCGGTCAGCAGAAACTGCTGGACGCGGACGACGCGTTACACGGCGGCACCAAGCTGCTCGACAAGGCGGGCGCCGAGGTCACGCCGGTCCGCATCGGGCCGGGTCAGTCCTTCAGCGGCGCGCTGCTGTTCGAGCTGCCGAAGGAGGCCCAGCCCGCGGGACTGGAACTGCATGACTCCGGCCTGAGCACCGGAGTGCGGGTCAGGCTCGATTAGACGGGATGCGGGTCAGGGTATGAACCGTTCTTCATATTCGCTAGGAAAACCTGGGATTCTGCTCTGGGGTCGTGGTCCGTGCTGTGCCGGTGGAAGGTGATCCGCGGGATGGATTGGTGTCCGGCGGGCGTGTATCGCTCACGTGTTCTACCCAAAGCCGTCAACTCTTGGTAGCGTTACGATCACACATCGTTGTTGGGGGGGGGTGGGCGGGTGCAGGTTGGGCTCCAGGTCGTGCGGTGCACGCGTCGATGCCGCCTGGTCACCCGTGAGCTGAGGGGGGCGGTGGGTGAGTAAGCTCACCGCGACGGCCTCCTGCACCGCTTACGCGGCGGTGGTGGAGGCGACTGGTGAGGTCGTCGCGCAGGCGCTGCTGGTGCGGCGGGTGGCCTGGCTGAGCGGCCTGGCGCGCGATGTGACCGCCCGTTTGGTGGTGGCCCGGTGGAATCTGGCTGATCTGGATGGGCTGACCGGCGGGGTTGGGTTGGACGGGCGGGTGTTGCCGTCGAAGGGCTGGATGGCGCTGCGCAGGCTCGGCTGGGGTGTGAGCCCGCCCTCGGGCGTGTACGTCTGTGATCGGGTGCTGCGGTGCGCCCAGGAGCAGGCCGCCCGCCTGTTGCGGCTGGCCTTGCACCGGCGCCGTCTGGTGGCGGCGATCGTGGCCACCTGGCCGCAGGATACGGGTGCACGCACCGGCGCCGAGTGGGAGGCGCTGCGTGCGCTGCTGCCGGACGGGGTGACGGCGGCCGACATCCGCAACCGCACCCGGCAGGTTCGCGCCTACCTCGACGCGCATGGCGCGTTCCCGGCCGATCTGACCGAACTGGAGGAGCCGCCGAACGTTGCGGCGCAGGTCGTGCTGGCGGCGGCCGACCGGCAACTGCTCACCCTGGAGCGCACCGGCCACCACAGTGCCCGGCTGCGGGTGCGGCTTCCCCTGGTCGAATTCCCCGCGTCCGCCAGGGACTGGGCGTGGCATGTGCTGCCAGTCGCGCTGCCGCCGACGGTGCCGGCTGAGGCGGCGTTGTGCGCCCCTACCGTGCGGGTGGTCAAGGGGCGGGTGCGCGTCGATCTGCCGTTCCAGATCCCGGTCGGCTTCGCGCCCGCTACCGGCCATCGGGTCGGGTGCGGGTTCGACTGGGGCCTCAACGGGCTACTGACCGGCGTGGCAGCGGAGTTGGCCGATGACCGGGTGATCAGTGATGGGCGGCCGTTCGTCTACGACGCGAGCGGTGTGTCGGCCAAGCTGCACCGGCTGCGGGCCGAGCGTGAACACCTGGCCGCCAAGATAAAGCATCAACAACGACTCCTGGCCTGGATGACCGTCGCCGATCCCCGCCGCGCCACGTTGAGCGCGGCCTGCCGGGCTCTCGGGGTCGAGCATGAGCGGCTGTGCGCCCGTATCCGCAACCTGAACAAGGCACTGACCTGGTCGGCGGCGCGGTGGGCGGTCGACCAGGCCACCGCCGCAGGGGCGACGGTCATCTATCTGGAGGACCTGGCCACCCTGGAGGCGCGCGGACGCCGGGCCAGGGCGAACGCGCGCCTGTCGGGGCAGGTGCGCGGCCGGATCGTGCAGGCGATCCGACATCTGGCGGCCAAGGACGCCATCGCGGTGGTCACGGTCGCGGCGCGTGGGACTTCCCGGTACTGCCCCCGGTGCGGGGATGGCACGTCGGTGCTCCAGCATTGCCCGGCCCCGGATCGGCTCGGCGAGCGGGGCTGGAGGTGGGCCTACTGCCCGGCCTGCGGCCTGTCCTGTGATCGGGACTGGGCAGCGGCCGAGCGGATCGTCTCCCGCGGCCTGCTCGGCCAACACACCACCCGCACCCACCGTTCCGCCGGGGCGCGCACCATCCACGCCATCGTGGAAGGCAACGTCGCCCGCGCCCGATCAACACGCAGGCCCACCCGGGCGGCCCGCCGCGCCCGCCGCACCCGAACAGACCTGCACCCCCGCCCGGCAGCACGCGACAGAGCCAAAAACCGTCCCACCCCGAAACGGCCCACCCGCACCCAGGCCAGCCCACGCAACAACCCGATGACCTCCAGCCGTGTGCCCGACCGGCGCACGGTGCCCGCCCCACCGCCCACCGGCGGTGGACAGCGTCCGGCGGGCCATGCACCCCAGCCGGGACGGCACCAGCCGTACCGGACAGGGCATGCCAGGAATTCTCACCATCGGACCGGCTTCCACCACGCCAAAGCCACCCCCGTGCTCACGCTCATCGAGCACGGGAACAGCCCAGGCCAGGCCACGCCCGTCCGAGTTGCCTGATTCCTTCAGGGAACCACAGAGAATTCAAGACGCTCGATTAGTGCTGTACGAGGCGGGATCGGAGATATCGACCTTTGACCGATCGGGCAGCGCGTACGTCGCGATCAAGCCGATCACCGCACCGATGATCATGAACACGGAGATGGCCTGCCAGCCGTAGTCGTGCAGCAGCCAGGTGGCGATCAGCGGTGCCGGTCCACCCGCGATGACGGAGGCCAGCTGGTATCCCAGCCCGGCGCCCCCGTACCGCAGACTGGTCGGGAAGCTCTCCGCGATGAGCGCCGCCTGCGGACCGTACTCCATCGAGTGCTGGAGCTGCGTGACCATCATCGTGACCAGGATGACGACGGCGATGCCGGTGTTGAGCAGCGCGTAGTAGGGGAAGGCGATCACCGCCAGCAGCGCGGCCCCGATGAGGTAGAGCCTGCGGCGGCCTATTCGATCGCTGAGATGTCCGAAGTACGGGATCGCGAAGAGCTCGACGGCCGCCGCGGCGCTGACGGCGGCGAAGGCGAACGTTCGCGACATCCCGATGGTCGGGGACGTGATGTAGGTGATCACGAATGTCGTATAGAGGTAGAACGGCATCTGCTCCGGGATGCGCAGGAGCGCGCTGAGCACGACCTCCTTCGGGTGCCTCTTGAGCACCTCGACCACCGGCAGCTTGGCCACCTGCCTGGTCTCGAGGAGCTTGGCGAACAGCGGCGTCTCCATGACCCGCAACCGCACCCAGAGGCCGATGGCGACCAGCACCAGGCTCGCCAGGAACGGAATCCGCCAGCCCCAGTCCTTGAACGAGTCGCCGGCCGCGAGAGCCACCAGCGACATCGCGCCGGTGCCGAGTATGAGGCCGATGGGCACGCCGACCTGCGGCCAGCTGGCCATCAGGCCGCGCCTGCGCTGATTGCCCCACTCCATCGACAGCAGCACCGAGCCACTCCACTCGCCGCCGACCGCGATCCCTTGCAGGATGCGCAGGGTGACGAGCAGGATCGGCGCGATCACGCCGATCGTGGCGGTGCCGGGCAGCACGCCGATGAGCGCGCTGGAGACGCCCATCATGACAAGGGTGATGATGAGCGTGGCCTTACGCCCGATGCGGTCGCCCCAGTGCCCGAAGATCGCCGCGCCGACCGGCCGGGCGGCGAACCCGACCGCGTACGTGGCGAAGGACGCCAGAACACCCGCATAGGGGGTGGACTTGGGGAAGAAGACGTCGGCGAACACGGTCGCCGCGGCCGTGCCATAGAGAAAGAAGTCATACCACTCGATGGCCGTACCGACGACGCTCGCCGTCGCCGCTCTTCTCACCTGGGATTGGTGCTCCGCCGCTGGTAACCCGTGATCGTGCGTCACCCGCGCCTCCTCAGCCCGGACCGGGACTCCCAGTGTGATCCGGCTCACACGTCACCCGGTTTGCGCCATGCGTACCCGGCTTGCGGGGGGCGAACACTGGATTTGTCAGATCGTTAGCGACAAATGGTGTCTTTCTGAAGTCGGACGCCGTCTGTTACGGTCTCGTCGCCGCCGCTCCAGACCCTCATGGCGGCGACGACCGAGTGCCACGCGTACCTGGAATGGACTGGTCCCGCTCGATCCCCGGCATGGGGTGGACCGTGGCGCACATGGCCGACACGCTCCTGTGGTACGCCACGGACCTGGCCGCCGGAGCGCGGGAACTGAGCACCATGGACCTCGCGGTACGCCCGTGGCTCCGGGAGCGAGCCGGGGCCTGGGAGACCCTGCTGTGGGCCAACGGCCGAGCCTCAGGCGATCCCCGAGTTCCAAGCCCAGGCCGCGATCCCGACCCGGTTGGCCGCTCCCACCTTGCGCTGGATGTTGGCCACATGCGTCTTCGCCGTGCCGGCGCTGATGGACAACTCGGCGGCGATCTCACCATTCGTACGCCCATGCGCGACCAGGCGCGCGACCTCCACCTCGCGCTCCGTGAGCGGCTCCCCCGGCGGCTCCGGCCGGGCGGCGCGGAGGTGGCGCAACAGCCGCACGGTGACCTGCGGGCTGATGAGCGTGTCCCCGGCCATGGCGGCACGGATCGCCTCGACGAGCAGCGTCGGTCCCGACCGTTTCAGCAGAAACCCGCAAGCGCCGTTGCGTAGTGCGGTGTGCACGTAGTCATCGAGGTCGAACGTGGTCACCACGATCACCCGCGTCTCCCGCGCGAGCACCCTGGTGACCTCAAGCCCGTCGAGCTTGGGCATGCGGATGTCGGCCAGCACGACGTCGGGCTTGAGATGCCGGGCGAGCCCCACCGCCGCCTGCCCGTCAGCCGCCTCCCCCACGACCGTCATATCGGGCTGGGAGTCGAGAATGAGCCGGAACCCGATCCGTACGTCATCTTGATCGTCCGCGACGAGAACCCGAGTCGTCACGCCACCGCCCCCACCAGCCGAGCGCCCTCAGACCGCCCACCCATCACGCGCATGTCCCCCCACCTTCCAGCCGGACGCACGTCACCCCAGCTACCGGCTGGCCGTACGTCATCCCAAGCTTCCACCCTCGTCATGTGTCATCTCACCCTTCCACCCGTGGCACGCTCACGTGTACCGCACCTCTGCGCGGGATCGGGTCGTCCACCAGCGCGTTCTCGGCGATCTCGACTGACCCGGTGCCGGTGTGCCCTGGGAAGTGTCGCCTCAGGGAGTGATCCGGCACATGACCGGCGTCAGGTTTCTAACACGTCAGGGCCCGCTGGCCGCCCTCCTCGATGCGCCGCAGGGCGTCCTCGATCCGCGGCGGCAGCTCTGGAGCGAGCCGGGCGGCCTGGGCCTGTACGAGCATGCCGCTGACATCGTGCGCCACGAAATCGTGCAGGTCACGCGCCAGAGCGAGCCGCTGATCCCGTACGGCCTGCGCCACCGCCCGACGCCGGTTGCCGTCGAGCGAACGCAGGTAGAGCCCGGCCGTGGCGACCCCGACCGCCCCCAGCGACCAGCCCGCGCAACCGGCCAGGATCAGCGAGGGCGGGCCGGGCCAGACCATTCTCAGCAAGATGGTCGAAACCGCGAGACCGGGTACGAGGGCTGCGAGAGGCGCGCGGCGGGCCGCGAGCATCGTCAGCACGAGCAGTGCCGGCACCTCGATCAGCAGCCAGAACGTGCCGTCTCCACGGGTACCGGTCAGCGGATGGTAGGCGGTGATCGCCAGGGAGACCGCTCCCCCGCCCACGGCCGAGTACGCGGGAGGGACGCGCGGCCTGAACGCCACCACCAGCGCACACAACTGGACCACCGCACCGATGAGGTTCACGTTCTCGACCCTAGAGCGCCTCGGCCGTACGGACAGCAGGAGCTACCTCACGGCCTGATGCTTTCGGGGAACCCGGTCCAGCGCAGGCCGGTCGGGAGGTGACTCATGTCGTTGAACATCACGAGCGTGGGCGGCAGGCGGTCGCGGTACTCGATGACCGTCAGCGCGGTGTTGGCGCTGTTCAGTCCGAGCCACCGGGATGGCGGCGCGTCCAGCGCGTGTCGCACCAGCCACGCGATCGGATAGGCGTGCGTCACCAGGACCTCGTGTGTGTCGCGCTGGGTCCCTTCGGGGGTCGTCTCAGTGCCTTTGGCGGTCGTCTCAGTGGCTTTGGCGGTCGTCTCAGTGGCCCTCTCGGGGACCTTCGCGAACCGGGCGACCAGGGCCTCGGCCAGCCTCTGGCCCGAGGCTGCCTCTGCTTCGTCGTAGCCGTCGAAGAAGCCGACCCAGGACGGAGGCGTTTCGGCCGGACTGGGGACGTAGGGCACGTGGTCGATGAGTTCGGCGGCCTCGGCCACGGGCACGTTCGGTAGATGCCGGGCGAGTTCGTGGGCGCTCGCCACGGCGCGTGGCAGCGGAGAATGCCACACGGCGTCGACCGGTACGCCGGCGAGCCGCTCGCCCAGCAGGCCCGCCTGCTGGTGCCCGATGCCGGTGAGCTCCCCGAACGCGTTGGCCGCGCCGTGGCGCGCCAGGTAGAGGTGTCGCGTTGCCATGAGTAGTCAGGGGCGCGGTGCCCGTGCGGGCCCGCTTCCCATCTCCTTCGATTTCGATCCGTAGGTGTGGGTTCGGTGACGGGATGCCTGGGTGGGGTCGGCTCTTGGTCTGACAGAGACCGGCCAGGGACAGAAGTGATCAGTCACGCGGGTGCCGCCGTGACGGTGCCGTTGGTGCCATCGAGGGTGATGACGGTGTCGTCGTGGAGCGTGCTCGTCGCGTTCGGGATGCCGAGGACGGCGGGGATGGCGTGCTCACGAGCGACGATCGCGGCGTGGGAGAGCACGCCTCCGGTCTCGGTGATGACACCGGCGGCGACGCGCAGCAGCGGTGTCCAAGCGGGGTCGGTGAAGGGGCAGACGAGGATGTCGCCCGGGCGCACGCGGGCGAAGTCGCCGGGGCCGCGAACGATTCTCGCGGCGCCGGTTACGATCCCGTGGCTGCCCGGTGTTCCGGTGAGCGTGCCAGATACGGTCCCGTGGCCGCCGGGGGCTCCGGGGGGCGTGGCGGCTGGGGCTCCGGTGAGTGCGGTCGTTGGGGTTCCGGTGAGTGCGGTGGCTGGGGTGTGCGAGGCGCTGGAAGGCGAGGTCGGCGGTGGGGGTGCGGCCGTGACCGGGCGTGCTTGCAGGATCCAGACGCGGCCGTCGACGATCGCCCACTCGATGTCCTGTGGCCCACCCCGTACGGCGGCAATGTCTTCGCCCAGCTTGGCCAGTTGCGTGGCGGTCGCGTCGTCGATCGTCGGCTGGTTCCGGGTACCAGCAGGCACGTCGCTCATGACGAGCCGTGTGCCGTACCGGTCAAGGCGGGTCCGTTTGTCCGCGACGGTACGGGTGACCGACGCGTCCTCGGCGACGCGGTAGGCGTCAGGGGTGACCGTGCCTCCGACGACGCTGGGGCCGAGCCCCCAGGACGCCTCGATCTGGGTCGCGTCGTCCGGGCCCGCGGGCGTGAACATGACCCCGGAGACCTCGGCATCCACATGGCGTTGGACGAGGACGGCCATCACAAGATCGTCGGACGGCTGGTCGTCGCGCCGGTAGTCGATGGCCCGGGGAGAGAACAACGAGGCCCAGCAGGCGCGTACGGCATCGGCGACCTCACCGGCTCCACGCACGGCGAGAAAGCTCTCGTACTGACCGGCCGCCGATGCCTGGCCGGTGTCCTCATTCGCCGCCGACGATCTGACCGCCACGGGCGGGTCGCCGAGCTCGTCGAGCGCGCGGCGCAGCGCATCGACCACGGTGGCGTGGACCGGGCGGGACTCAAGCATCTGCCGCGCCACGTCCGGCTCGCCGGCGAGCCGCCCGAGGTCCAGGTCGCGGATGGCGGCGTGGTACGCGGCGTAGGAGACGACGAAGCCGTCAGGAACCGGCAGACCCGCGCGGAGCAACGTGCCGAGTGCGCCGGCCTTACCTCCGCAGGTATCGGCGGCAGCCTCCATGAGGGGTACGATCATCCATCCTTACCCTTCAACAAATGATTGACAACGTTTTGTTGATTGTGCAGGATAAGTGCATGCCACGCAAGCAGGACATCGCTCACAACACGCAGACCGATCACGTACAGGCCCGCCGCGAGGCGGACGCGCGTGAGCGTCTCCTGGACCTGGGCGCGGATGAGCTCGACGCCCGTCCATGGCGACCCTCACCCGCCCCGCTGTCGGCGGTCGACCTCGTGCAGTTCGCCGTCTGGCGCAACGCCGATTTGGACCCGGAGGACATCCTGAGCGCGCTCGCCCTCCTGCCCGCCGCACGCGCCGAGGTCGAAGGACTCGAAGCCGGGCTGCTGTTCACGGCCCGGAGCGCGGGACTGACCTGGGCACAGATGGCACAGGCGATGGGGTTCAACTCGCCGCAGGCGTGCCAGCAGCATTACACCCGCCTGGCAGGACGATCGGACGCCGACTCATGACACGGGACTCCGCGACCGACCTCCTGGTCCTGCACTCCGTACGCATCACCGGGTTCGCGGACACCCCGGTGATCGCTTATCGGTACGGGCTCGACGCGGCCGAGACGAAAGAGGTGCTGCACGACGCCGAGGCACGTGGGTGGGTCGAGCACACCGCCTTCGCCGGAAGCGGGGGTTGGTCGTTGACCGAAACGGGCCGAGCCGAGAACGAGCGCCTGCTCGCGGCCGAGCTCGCCCGCGTCGGCGGTGCCGACGAGGTCCGTGGCGCCTACCGCGAGTTCCTCCCACTGAACGCCCTCCTGCTACGAGCCTGTACCGACTGGCAGCTCCGGCCCACCGCCGGCGATCGGCTCGCCGTCAACGACCACTCCGATCCCGTCTGGGACGCCCGGATCCTCGACGAGCTCACCGGCATCGACCGCGCGCTCCTGCCACTCGCGGACCGGCTCCGGGGCGTACTCACCCGGTTCCGCGGATACGACACGCGATTCGGCGCGGCCCTGGCGCGCGCCCGAGCCGGGCAGGGCGCCTGGGTCGACCGCACCGATGTCGACTCCTGCCATCGTGTCTGGTTCGAGCTCCATGAAGACCTCATCGCCACGCTCGGCATCGACCGCCACGCGGAAGCCTGAAGCGCCCCGAGTTGGAGAAGGAGACCGCGGCGTGCGGGTGTACCACTGCGACGGTAGTGTGAGCGCCGCTCCTTTTGGCCCGTGCCCACGGAGATCACCCAGGACGGACGCGCACAGGAGGCATGGTGGGTCTGCGACTGGCAGCTGTCACCCTGGCGATGGTGGCATTGGCCGGATGTTCGGTCGTTTCGGCTAACGGCCGCGACCCCGGCCCGACGGATCGCGTTGCCTCCAAACCCAGCCCGAGTGATCGCGTCACATCCAGCCCCGGCTCCAGCGGCAGTACCCCGGTTGCGACGCGCCCCGAGGGTCGCTGGCGGGTGGTCTACCGGCAGAAGGGGCTGGACTACGGTGCCGACTTCCTGGACATCGCGGCCACGGGCGCGGCCGACGCGTGGGCGGTCGGTGAGCGGACGTTCGGCACCGACGGCCACGAGGCGTTGCTGGTCCGCTGGGATGGCGAGCGCTGGCGACGGCTGACGAAGGAACTGCCGAAGGCAGCCCGATACGTCACGCTCACCAAGGTAGACGCCTCAGACCCCGGCAACGTGTGGGTGATCGCCGAGGACAAGGAGGGCGGTGAGTCCGGGCTGCTGCACTTCGACGGGCGGCGCTGGTCGTTCATCCCCGATCCGGTGATCACCTCTGAGGGGGATACCGCGGGCCCGTCCGAGGTGGTCGCGCTGGGTGGGGGGCAGGTGTGGGCGCTCGGTGACGGGTGGGCGCGGCACTTCGACGGGCAGCGCTGGACCAGCCAGGCGATCCCCATCACGACGTACGCGGCCGTCGCCGTGTCGCCGCAGGACATCTGGGCGGTCGGCGAGGTGGACCCGCTGCCGGACGACGGCTACGTGCAGTCGGAGCCGGCCGTCGCGCGCTTCGTCGGGCGCGCCTGGCGACGCGTACCACTGCCCTCACCGTCGGAGCCCTCGCCGTCGCCGTCCGGCTCGGTCGACTCGCGGGTCTCGGCGGTGCTGGCCGTGGCCGCCGATGACGTGTGGGCCGTGGGCGGCTACGAGACGTCGGACGGCGCGTTCCGGCCTCTGTCCTACCGGTGGAACGGCACGGCCTGGCGGGCGGTCGCCATCGACGGCGGGCAGTTGACCGGGATCGCCCGCGACAGCGGTGGCGTGGTGTGGGTCGCCTCCCGGAGGTCCGTCGCCGAGGATGCGAAGGACGCGTACCGACTGCTGGCCGAAGCGGGCGGACGGTGGTCGCGGGTCACGCCTCCCGCCCCGGTGACCGCGATGACCGCGCTCCCCGGCGGGAAGCCGCTGTGGGCGATCGGCCAGGACGCGATCACGGAGTATCGCTAGGGCTCGGCTCCTTCGCGCGGCTCGGTGGAGTGGGCTCGGTGACCCCGTCCTGGCTGATCACCCGGCTCAGCAGGGTGGGCTCGGTGATCGGGGACTCGTGGGTGCCGAGGACGGTGCAGGCGTGGGCTCCGGCGGTGGCGCCGAGCCGTACGCGCTGCTCCAGGGGTAGTCCGCGCAGAGTGCCGTACAGGAAGCCAGAGACGAACGCGTCGCCCGCGCCGTTGCTGTCGGCGACCGGACCGGGCAGAGGCGCGGCCGGGAAGGCGCGCAGCGGCGCGTCGCGGGTGAGGACCAGGCAGCCGTCGGCGCCGCGCGTGCAGACGACCGTGTGGGCACGGCCGCGTTCGATGATGGCGGCCATGGTGGCGGCCGGGTCGGCGAGCGCGGCCGCCGAGAGGAAGACGAGGTCGGAGCGGTAGGCGAAGTCCTCGTGGTAGTCGTCGACGCCGTTCCAGTCGTGCAGGTCCGTGGAGACGGGCATGTCCAGGTCCGGGAACACATGGCGGCAGAAGTCGGTGATCGACACGTGCGCGTGCCGCGCGCGGACGCCCTTGTAGAGGTGGCTCGGGAGCCGCTCGCCGGGCGTGGCCCTGGGGTCGAACAGCGAGGTGCGGCGGCCGTCCGGATCGACCAGCAGGACGCTGCGCCGGGTGCCCGCCCGCGCCGGCGCCCAGATGAAGTCGAGGCCGCGCAGCGCGTGGCGGATCAGCGCGCCCTGCGGGTCGTCGCCGATCAGGTCGGCGAACGTGACGTCGAGCCCGAGCGCCGCGCAGCCGAGCGCGACACCGGCGCCGGTGTTGCCGATCCGGTCGAGGACGGGCGGTACGGAGTAGGTGTCCTCGTACGGGAGGGGCAGCGCGGGCACGTACACGGTGGTGTCGACCCCGGCGCCGCCGAGAACCAGAACATCGCGCATGGGCACGGACGGTGTCATCGGTTCACCAGCGGGCCGGAGCCCGTGGAGCCGCGGACCACCAGCTCGGGCTGGAAGACGAGCTCCACGTGCTTGGCGGGCGCCCCGTTGACCTCTTCGAGCAAAGTCTGTACCGCGGCCGTGGCCATCGCGCCGATCGGCTTGCGTACGGTGGTCAGTGGCGGATCCGTGAACGCGATCAGCGGCGAGTCGTCGAAGCCGACCACCGACACCTCGCCCGGCACGGCCAGCCCCTTCTCGCGGCAGGCGCGGATCGCGCCCAGCGCCATCAGGTCGCTGGCGCACACGATGCCGGTGCAGCCGCGCGACAGGAGCTGCATGGCCGCCGCCTGCCCGCCCTCGACGGAGAACAGCGAGTGCGCGATCAGCTCGTCGACGGCGCTGGTGCCGAGGAGCTGGGCCATGGCCTGCCGGTAGCCCTCGATCTTCCTGATCACGGGTACGAACCTGCGCGGCCCCAGCGCCAGCCCGATCCGCTCGTGTCCGAGGTCCACGAGATGCTGTACGGCCAGCCGCGCGGCGAGCCGGTCGTCGGGCGAGATGAACGGCGCGTCGATGTGCTCGCTGTAGCCGTCGACCAGCACGATCGGCAGCCCGCGGTCGGTGAGCCTGGTGTAACGGTCCATCCGCGCGGTGGTGTCGGCGTGCAGCCCCGACACGAACACGATGCCGCTCACCCCACGGTCGACCAGCAGTTCGGTGAACTCGTCCTCGGGCGCGCCGCCCGGCAGCTGCGTGCAGAGCACGGGCGTGTAGCCGTGCTGCGTCAGCGCCTTCTCGATGGACTGGGCGAACGCCGGGAAGATCGGATTGTCCAGCTCAGGGGTGACCAGGCCGACGAGCCCGTTGCTGCGCTGCCGCAGCCGGGGCGGCCGTTCGTAGCCCATGAGGTCGAGCGCGGTCATCACGGCCTGGCGGGTGGCGGCGGAGACGCCGGGCTTGCCGTTGAGTACCCGGCTGACCGTGGCCTCGCTCACCCCGGCCTGGGCGGCGATGTCGGCGAGGCGCGCGTGACCGGTCATGCGCGCCACTGTACTTTCCCCCGGGCCGCCGGATGTGACGCGCGCGGGGCGTAGGAGGCGGCGAAGCCGCGCCTGTACACGGAGTACGTCACAGCCTCGCGCCACCCCTGATCATGCTCCGCAGCCCCTAAGACGGTCCCGACAATGAAAGCTCTTGCCGCAATTTCCCGCAAGCCTTTCCAAGTCACGATTTTTCCGGATGATTCCGCCATCGGATGCCCAAAACCCCTAGCCGAAACCCGATTGGGCAGAGATCTTTTATGACAAGGGTGGACATGTAGCGTTAAGGCGCGATGTACTACCCCTTCAATCAGCCCCGTCACAGGTGACACGTGCGCAAGGTGTTGGGCCCATGAGCTCGGTCGTTCTCGACAAAGTGACCAAGGTGTACCCGGGTGGCTACCTGGCGGTAGACCGACTGAGCCTGAAGGCCGAAAATGGCGAGTTCCTCGTTCTGCTCGGCCCCTCCGGCTGTGGCAAGTCCACGCTGCTGCGGATGATCGCGGGCCTCGAGGAGATCACCGAGGGGGACCTCTGGCTGGACGGCCAGCTGGCCAACCACCTGGCGCCACGTGATCGCGATGTCGCCATGGTGTTCCAGAACGGCGCCCTCTACCCGCACAGGACCGTACGCGGCAACATCGCCTTCCCCCTGGAGATCGCCAAGTCGGACCCGGCACAGGTACGCGAGCGCGTCACCGAGCTGAGCAAGGCGCTGCACATCGACGACACGCTGGAGCGCCGCCCTGGCACCCTATCCGGCGGCCAGCGCCAGCGCGTCGCGATGGGACGGGCGATCGTCCGCCAGCCCAAGCTGTTCCTCATGGACGAGCCGCTGTCCAACCTCGACGCCGGCATGCGCACCGAGCTGCGCATGGAGATCTCCGCCCTGGTCAGATCGCTGAACGTCACCACCATCTACGTGACGCACGACCAGGTCGAGGCGCTCACGCTGGCCGACCGGATCGCCATACTCAACCGTGGCGTCCTGCAGGATGTCGGCACTCCGGCGCAGATCTACAACGACCCGGCGACGGCGTTCGTGGCGGCCTTCCTCAACTCCCAGCAGCTGAACCTCCTGGCCGCGACCGTGCGCACGCCGCAGAACCAGTACGTCATGCTCGACTTCGGCCCGCACCGGCTGACGCTCCCGTGGAGCGATCCCCGCGCCTACGCCATCTCCCAGCACACCGGCGGCCAGGTGCTGGTCGGCCTGCGCCCCGACGGGCTGGCGCCGGTGCCCGAGTCGTACGAGGGGCCGTCGTTCTTCGGCCGGGTGCGGGCGCTGGAGTACCACGGCCACGAGTGGCTGGCCTACATCGAGTGCGGCGTCCCTGCCGTACCGGTGCCCGAGCCGCCGGACCGGCGTGTCCAGGTCAACGGTCGCAAGGACCGCTCCGCCGGACTCGGCGGGCTGGTCCGCCGGATGTTCTCCCAACCCGAGGAGCGGGAGGAACAGGAAAAAGTCGGACAGAACGCTGGCAGCGGCATCCACCGCCGCTCCGACATCATCGTCCGGCTGGGCGGCCGCCCGGTCTGGCGCGCCGGCGAGCCCGCCAAGGTGGCCATCGACCAGAACCGCCTCATGATCTTCACCCCGGACGGCGCCCGCATCGACCCACCCCGCCGTTGACCGCGGCGGCGCGATCTTCGGCGGCTACTGCGCCATCTGGGCCGCCTTCATCGTGATCACCGCTTTCGGGTTCCAGCACCGCACCAGACCGTCGGGGGATCGAACACGACGCCCAAGCCTGGCTTACCCAACTTGGTGACCCCGAGGAGGGGCGGCGCCCTCCTCCGTGCGGTGGAGATCGTCCACGGTCGGCAGGATCCCGGCCACCAGCACGCGGAGCGCGGCCGGCGCCTGCTCGGGCGCCGGCAGCCCCTGCTATCGAATCTCGTCTCCCCCTCCCCTGACACCTCGGCGAGGCTGTCGCGGACCATCGCCACCGAACGTTCGAGCACGGCCGGCGGCAGGCGACGCGGTGATCTCGATCGTGCAGTGGGAGTCGGACGAGGCGTTCGCCGCGTCGCTGGCCGCGATACAGGAGGTGGCACTCGATCTGGCCTATGACCAGCGTGAGACACGGCCTCGCGAGATCGTCCAGGTCGTGGCCGCCTGATCGGGAGGAGCAAACAGCGGAGGGCCGACCCATGGGCCGGCCCTCCGTGTTCGAGCCCTTGGCTTCCTAGCAGGCGCCCTTCACGTCAGGCAACAGGCACCCGGTGTCGAACGTGCCCGGGATCGACGCCGTGACGCCATTCGTGTCATCGGTGATCTTAACGCTCGTGTAGGTCACCTGCGCGATCTCCAGGCTCTGTCCAGGCGGACAGGAGAAGGTCCCCGCCGACGGCGGGAGGATCGCGAGCGAGGCCGTCACCTGACCGTTCCTGCCAGAGCTGAACGTGCCGGTCGCGGTCACCTCGCCGGAATTGACTTGCTTGTTCTGGGCGCTGGGATTCTTCCCGCCCCGGTTGACGCAGACGTACGTGGCCGTCGAGGTCGCACTCGCGACGTAGTCGATGCTCTGGTTGGTGCCGAGTCCGGCTTCCTTGAACGAGACGATCAAGTTCGTACCGCCCAGCTGGGCGCTGGCTGAAACGAAGTGCGGGCTTACAGCCTGCGCGGGCAGTGCCGCCGCGACAAGCAGGGCCAGCGGCGTAGAAACGAGGATCGAGAGTCGCTTCATGAGAACTCCTCAGGCGTTGCTCTACACTGAATTCGGGATTTTGGCATTTGCTGACATGAGGTGCAGGGAAGAGTCGCTGTTCGGCAGAAGCGCGAATTGCGTGCCGATCAGACCGAAACGCCAACAATGTCGTTCGACCTGAGCAAGTTCAGTTTCCTTTCGGGGGTATCAATTCCGACGTGTTGGAAATTGTCCACTTCGATCAGAAACGCTCGTTCCGGTCACCCATTGCGGACGTTCGACATCGCCTTGATTTCCTCGCCACCAGGACTGCAAACGGAGATGATGCACACTTGCCACTCCGCTTGTCATTTAATTGAAATGCTCACCCAGCCGCCCTACTTCGGCCACTAATATACTCTCTGCGCCGCTAAATATAATAATGTAAGCCATATTGTCCTATATAACCGGCGCGTCCACTGCGCCGCCCTCTATCCCGGCTGGTACGCCTAGGCCTGAACCCGCTCGACGTGAGCGACTACGCAAGGGTCGCGGGGCTCGACACCTATCTCGGATAGTTGTCCGCTATCAAGCAGCGGAGGACCGGCCCACAGGCCGGTCCTCCGCGTTCGAACCCTTGGCTCCCTAGCAGGCACCCTTCACTTCAGGCAACAGGCACCCAGCGCCGAACGTGCCTGGGATCGACGCCGTGACACCATTCGTGTCATCGGCGATCTCCACCTCCTTATAGGTCACCCGCGCGATCTCCAGGCTCTGTCCAGGCGGACAGGAGAAGCCCTCCGGCGACGGCGGGAGGATCGCGAGCGAGGCCGTCACCTGGCCGTTCCTGCCAGAGCTGAATGTGCCGGTCGCGGTCACCTCGCCGGAATTGACTTGCTTGTTCTGGGCGCTGGGATTCCTCGCGCCCCGGTTGACGCAGACGTACGTGGCCGCCGCGCTCGCCCTCGCGGCATAGTCGATGCTCTCGTTGGTGCCGAGTCCGGCTTCCTTGAACGAGACGATCAAGTTCGTACCGCCCAGCTGGGCGACGGCTGAAACGAAGTGCGGGCTTACAGCCTGCGCGGGCAGTGCCGCCGCGACAAGCAGGGCCAGCGGCGTAGAAACGAGGATCGAGAGTCGCTTCATGAGAACTCCTCAGGCGGGCCGGTAGGGCTATGGACGCTGCAGAGGGCGCGCTGCGTACGCGCCGATCAGGAAATGCCACGAAGGGGCGGCAAGAGAGGAGTGCGGGTTCCGAAAGTGCGGCGGATCAGGCGCGAATGAGCACCGCTGTGTACGCGCTCGGGACATGTGCAACCCCCGCCGTTGTCGCGTTCATTGGTACTCAGCATCGCGCTGGTTTCCGGATTGTCCACTTCGATCGGAAACGCCCACTCCGGCCACCCATTGCCAATGCGCGGCATCGCCTTGATTTCCTCGCCATCAGAACTGCAAACGGAGATGATCCACTCTTGCCATTCCACTTATCACTTAATTGAAATGCCCAGCGCGCCGGGCTCATTCCGCCACGCGATGGCCGGGAAAGCCGACGGTGGTTGCCGAATCGTTTCCGAGCCGACCCCATGGGGGCCCCTCCAAGATCTACGGTTCCAGGGAGGCCGCCCTAGCCCACACGGACCGAGCGCCCGCAGTTGACCAACCGGACCGTGGTCCGTATTGTCTTCCCATAAGCGGACCACAGTCCGGAAGGGGACAACCATGAGCCGTTTGCTGCACATTTCCGCCTCCCCCAGAGGAGCGGAGTCGATCTCGCTCGCCATCGCCTCGACCTTCGCCGAGGAGTACCTCGCCACACATCCCGGAGGGCGGGTCGACCACTTCGATCTGTGGGACGGGAGTTTGCCGGAGTTCGGGCCCCCTGCGGCGAAGGCCAAGATGACCGTGTTCGGAGGGGGTGTGCCGGTAGGAGAGGAGGCGGTGGCCTGGGAGGCGGCTGTGCGGACGTTCGAGCGGTTCGATGCCTATGATCGGTATCTGTTCAGCGTGCCCATGTGGAACATGGGCGTGCCGTACAAGCTCAAACAGTTCATCGACGTGGTCAGCCAGCCGGGCATGGTGTTCGGGGTGGATCCGGAGACCGGCTACCAGCACCTGCTGAGCGGGAAGCGGGCCGCTGTCGTCTACACCAGCTCGGTCTGGGGACCGGGGATCGGGGCCGAGTTCGGGAGTGACTTCCAGTCGACGTTCTTCGACGGGTGGTTGCGCTGGGCCGGGATCGACGACGTCCAGGAGATCCGCCACCATCCGACGTTGACCGGGTCTTATGAGGATGAGCGGAAGCAGGCCGACGAGCGGGCCCGCGAGGTCGCCAGGCGCTTCTAGCGAATCCGCTGTTGTTACGGCCTAAGGGCGGCAGGAACCCGTGGAGTAGGCCGCGTCGGCGAAGACCTCCACGGGGTTGTCATCACCTGCCAGCAGGGCACTGGCAACGACACCCTCATGATGGACGGCAGCGGAGCTGGGCCGCAGGCTCACCGTGGCTAACAGTGTGGCGGGCCTTCCCCGACTCCAGCTGCCGCGCGCCTTCCGCCGCGAAACCGGCGTCACTCCGCGCGGCATCTGGCCAGGAGCCTTGAAGCCGTCTGGCGATAAGTGCGGGTCTCGTGCACATGCTGCGACTCGGGCGGCCACAGCCGTATCTCGCCAGTACAGTTGACCAACAATGTCCGCATTTTCTCGATATTGGCGCCGGCCAAGGATCACCATCGCTCTAGCCCTGGCTACCGTCCTCGGTCTAGGCGCCGCCGTCTACCTGTCGATGCGCACCGAAGGCTCGCCCCAGCAGACGGTGACCGCGTTCCTGACGGCCTGGCAACGCGGCGACCTGCGCGCCATGAAAGCCCAGGTACTGGAACCGCCTCGCGACTTCGACGGCATCTATGACGCCTTCACCAGGGGCTCCCAGGCCAAGAAGATCACCATCCGGCAGACCCGCGTCCGTCCCGAGTCCAACCGGAATTTCGGACAGGCCGCCGCCTATGACGCCACGTTCTCCGTCACTCTCGACGGGCCGGTCCCCTACTCCTACGACGGGCACCTCGAAGTCATCGATTTCGACCGCGCGTGGAAAATTCACTGGACCCCGACGGCGATCCACCCCGACCTGCAGGAGGTCGGTTCCAGCGAGATACGGCAGGTCCGCGTCGTCCCCCAGCCCGATGGTTCCTCCCACCTGGTCCTGCTAGAGACGCGAGCCGAGGGAGCACAGGGAGGATCCCTCTTCGCCGACGAAGGCCTCATACTGGTCGCAACCCTGGCCGACTCGGCCCAACCAGGGGTCACCGGCTAGAAGACCACTGAGATCAGGCGGTTCGGCTCCGCTGCTTGCGCGGTGGGGGTCGGTGGCGCGCTTGGGTCTGGGACTAGCGGTTGGAGTCGGTGCTGGTCTCGATGGTGTTGCCACTACGGGCAAGCCCACTCCAATCAGCCGACCCGGCGAAGCGTGTTCGGGAAGTCAGCCCGAGCGCAGCGAGGCCCTAGAGGGGGCGGGCGTCAGCCCGCCTGGGAGGACGTCCGGAGCGACGCGGAGGTCCTTGGGGCCGATCGCGGGCTTCCCGCCTGGCCGGGCGCCGGTAGGTTGACCGCCGGCCGGCGGGGGTCGCGGTTCGGGGGCAGGACGTCCGTGGTGGCGGCGAGCCAGGACAGGATGGCGGTGCGCATCCTGTCCTCCACGGCCGCATGGCGCGGGGAGCCGCTGAGGTTCCGGGTCTCGTCCGGGTCGGCGCGGCGGTCGTACAGTTCAGGTCCTTCGTAGAGCCGCCACACGTAGGTCCAGTCGCGGTCACGGGCGGCGAACGCCTTGCCGGCCAGGCGCGGGTTCTCGTGCTGGAGCTCGCCCTTGAGGTCGTACGGGAAGGCCCCGCGCTCCATCCGCGGCTCCTCCTCGGCCAGGAACCCGCCCTCGGTGAAGGCGTACGCCCGGTGCTCGGCGTCCGGATCGTCGAACAGCGGCCGCAGGCTGCGCCCGTAGTGGCTGTGGGTGGCGCGGATCCCGGCGAGGTCGAGCAGGGAGGGGAAGACGTCGACGAGTTCGACGAGGGCGTCGCTGGTGCGGCCCGCGGGCACCGGGCCGCCGCTGAGGATCAGGGGGTCGCGGGTGACGCAGGCGTGCATGGCCGACGGCCACTTCTCGATGACGCCGAAGTCGCCCAGGTACTCCCCGTGGTCGGAGAAGAAGGCGAACACGGTGTCCTCGGCCGCGCCCGTCGCGGCGACGGCGGCGCGCACGCGCCCGACGTGATCGTCCAGCCGGGAGACCATGCCGTGGTAGACGGCGGCGACCTCCTGCCAGATCTCGGGAGTGGCGCGGGCGAGTCCGTGCTTGTCCCGGATCGCCGAGAGGTAAGCCGGCGCGTTCCCGGACGGAGGCGGGACCGGCGCGGGCTGTGCGGCGCGGTCGTGCAGGGAGAACCACGGCTGCGGCACCTCGAAGGGGCAGTGCGGTGCCAGCAGGGGCACGAACAGCAGCCACGGTTGTTCGTGGGCGTCGCTCAGCCACGACTCCGCGGTCCGCACGGCCGCCTCGTCGAAGCCGACCGCGTCGTCCAGGACCTCGCCGCCGTAGAAGAGCCGGTCCCAGAGCGGGTCGTCGGCCCCGACCCCGGTGATCTCGGGGCGGCGGCGCCCGCGCTCGTACGGCTCGCCTCCCCAATGTGACCCGGCGGGCGGCCGCGTGAAGCCGTGCTCGTCCGCGCTGAGCTCGGTCGCGCCCGGCGCGAACGTGTCGCCCCGGTCGCCCGCCCAGACCACCCGGTAGCCCTGGTCGCGGAACGTGCGCAGGAAGTTCGGTTCCTCCGGCCGCAGGAGCGCGTCGAGGGTCCGGTGACCGGCCGTGTGCGGGTACCAGCCGGTGAGGAACGACGCCCGGCTCGGCGAGCACACCGGGTGCTGGACGAACGCGTTCGTGAACGTCATCCCGTCGGCGGCGAGCGCGTCGAGGTGCGGGGTACGGGCGCGCTCGGCGCCGAACGCGCCCACCGCGTCGGCCCTGAGCTGGTCGGCGACGATCACGACGACGTTGGGTGAGCGGGCCACGAGTCCTCCGGAGGGGTTGCCATGACGCCGGTGCGGCTGTTGTATGTCCGTGACGTTACCTACCTAATACTCGGTAGGTAAAGGACCTCGCCGGAAAGTGAGACCCCGTGAAGGCCATCGTCGTCATGTTCGACAGCCTCAACCGCCGCCATCTGCCGGCCTATGGGGCGCGGGATACGCACGCGCCGAACTTCGCCCGGCTCGCCGAGCGCACGGCCGTCTTCGACAACTGTTACGCGGGGAGCATGCCGTGCATGCCGGCGCGCCGGGAGATGCACACCGGGCGCTACAACTTCCTGCACCGGGGATGGGGGCCGCTGGAGCCGTTCGACGACTCGGTGCCGCAGTTGCTCACCGACGCGGGCGTGCACACGCACCTGGCCACCGACCACGCCCACTACTGGGAGGACGGAGGAGCGACCTACCACAACCGGTTCCGCACCTACGAGTTCTTCCGCGGCCAGGAGGGCGACTTCTGGAAGGGCCAGGTCGCCGACCCGGAGATGCCGCAGGATCTCAAGCGCGTCCGGCGGCCCGCCTACCGCCAGGACTGGGTGAACCGGCAATACCTCGCCGACGAGGCCGACCACCCGCAGACGCTGACCTTCGACGCGGGCCTGCACTTCCTGGACGTCAACCACGCCGAGGACGGCTGGTTCCTGCAGATCGAGACGTTCGACCCGCACGAGCCGTTCTTCAGCTACCAGCGCTATCACGACCTCTACCCCGAGGACTACGACGGTCCGCACCTGGACTGGCCCGACTACGCGCAGGTGCTGGAGACCCCCGAGCAGGTGGCGCACGTACGCAACCGCTACTCGGCGCTGCTGTCGATGTGCGACCGCTCGCTGGGCCGGGTGCTCGATCGCATGGACGAGCTGGACCTGTGGCGCGACACCCTGCTCATGGTCGTCACCGACCACGGCTTCCTGCTGGGCGAGCACGGCTGGTGGGGCAAGAACGTGCCGCCGTGGTACGACGAGACGATCCACACCCCGCTGTTCGTCTGGGATCCCCGCGCCGCGCAGGCGGCGGGCGAACGCCGCTCCGCCCTGGTGCAGACGATCGACTTCGGGCCGACGCTGCTCGACTGGTTCGGTCTCCCGCGTCCCCCCGACATGCAGGGCAGGCCGCTGGCGGAGACGGTCGCCGCGGATCGCCAGGTGCGCGAGGCCGCGCTCTTCGGTGCCTTCGGCGGGCACGTGAGCGTGACCGACGGACGCCACGTCTACATGCGCGCCCCGGCGACCGCCGCGAACGCGCCGCTGGCCGAGTACACGCTGATGCCCACGCACATGATGGCCCGCTTCCGTCCCGAGGAACTGCGCGACGCCGAACTGGCCGCGCCGTTCGCCTTCTCCAAGGGCGTGCCGGTGCTGCGGACCACGGGCCAGGCGATGTCCAACCCGTACGCCTTCGGCACCCTGCTGTTCGACCTCCAGGAGGACCCGGAGCAGCGCCACCCGCTCGTCGACGACGCGCTGGAGGCCCGGATGATCCGGCTCCTGGTCGGCCTGCTGCGGGACACCGACGCGCCGCCCGAGCAGTACGAGCGCCTCGGCCTGCCCCAGGACGGCGAGCCCGGCGAGCGGCATCTGCAGGTGCGCCGCCAGTGGGCCCAGGTCGTGGCGGCACGCGAGCCGGTGCGGCGCGAGGACTACCCGGACGGGCCGCTGAGCGCGCACACCCCCTTGCGGGAATTGCTGGCCGATCCGGCCGCGCGGGTGCTTCTGGACGAGCATGTCCCGGGTCTGCTTTCGGGCCCGCTCGCGGCCATGGCCGGCGGGCTCAGCCTCGTGGAGATCGCGGCCACCGCCGTCGGGCTGCTGCCCCGGGCCAGGCTGGCGCTGATCGCCGACGCATTGGCGCGGACCTGCGAAGATCGTGAGAATCCAGCGAAAGTTACCAGCGGGTAGGGTCTTCCTTACCTACCGAGTACTCGGTAGGTTACGGGTAATTAACACAGTAGTAACCCGGCCTTGAGCCGGGCCACACCGGCCGGGCGACGAGGGACGGGAGACCTTCCGCCGTCGTACGGTGGCCGGAGCGGAAAGGAGTCACGCATGGCGCAGGCAGAGGCAGGCCGGGTTCGCCGCCCGGCGGCCGCGCGGCGGGAGCAGATCCTCGCCGTCGCCGCGGACGCGTTCGCCATCGCGGGCTTCCGGGGCACGAGCCTGGCCGAGGTGGCCGCTAAGGTCGGGGTCTCTCAGCCCGGCCTGCTGCACCACTTCTCCGGCAAGGAGGCCCTCATCCTCGCGGTGCTCCAGCAGCGCGACCTTCAGGACGAGCAGTTCGTCGAGGCGCAGTTCCAGGGCGGCCGGCCCTCCACCAGGGAATGGCTCATGGCCTTCTGCCGCCGCAACGAGACACAACCCGGTCTCGTCCGGCTGTTCACCGTCCAGGCGGCCGAGAGCCTCGACCCGGCGCACCCGGCCCACGACTTCTTCTTCCAGCGCAACCAGCGCGTACGAAACCGGATCACCCAGCTCATCACCTCCGACCAGGAGAAGGGCGAACTGTCCGCCGCCCTCGACCCGGCCGCCACCGCCACCGAGTTGGTCGCGCTGATGAACGGCCTGCAACTGCAGTGGCTCCGCGACCCGGCGATCGACATGTGCGGGCTCTTCGAGACCGCTCTGCTGCGCCTCGGAACACCCCCGAGCGCCGCCCCACCATCGGCACCGCCTTCTTAGGCGAAGGCCCGACCTCCCTTTTCGCAGGCTTCACAGAGTTCACAGGCGAAGCCTGACCTCTCAGTAACACCCCCCTTGTACCGGTCCCGCGCGGACCGGCGCACCAGCCGGCGTGACGACGTGGGCCGCAGCATGCGCGCGGGCGGCGCCGTCCCCGGCTTAACGAGGAGCACCAAATGCGCAGAGGCCTACAAAACCCTCGAAACTCCCGTTCACCTCTTCGAATCGCCCTGGCGCTGACCCTGTCGTCCGCGCTGGCGACGGCCTGCCAGTCGGCGGTCAAGCTGGAGCAGCAGCAGGCCGCCGGCGTGTCCGCCGCGAGTTGCCGGCAGGGCGGCGCGCTGGTCGTCGCGAGCGCGCAACCGCCGCTTCCCGGCCGCGTCCTGGCCCAGAGCGCCGCGAACATGCTCTGGGCGCGCGGGGTCTTCGAACCGCTGATCAGCGTCAAGGACGGTGACGTCGCCAAGCCCGTGCCGTTGCTGGCGACCGCGTGGAAGATCGGCGCCGACGACCGCAGCGCCGTGCTCACCCTGCGCCAGGGTGTCACGTTCCATTCCGGCCGCCCGTTCACCTCGGCCGACGTGCTGTTCTCTTTCAAGCAGGCGCTCGATCCGGCGAGCCCGTCGAACGACAAGCAGATCATCGGCGGCTGGCAGATCAAGGCGACGGGCGAGCACGAGGTAACGATCGAGTCCAAGACGCCTCTGACGCCCGTGCTCGCCAGCGTCCTCGACGACACACCCATCGTGGACTCGCAGACCTATCGCGACCTCACCGACGGCTCCAAGATCATCGGAACCGGGCCGTTCCGCGTGGAGCGCTACCAGCCGGGCGCCCAGATCGTGCTGGTCCGCAACGACCGCTACTGGGAGAAGGGGCTGCCCCACCTCGACCGGGTCGAGAACGTGGTCATCTCCGACTCGACCGCGCAGCTGGCCGCGCTGCGGTCCGGGCGCACCCACCTCGCCTCCGGCCTGACGACTCAGGACGCCGCCACGGTAGCCCAGAAGGGCGGCCAGTTCCAGCTCAGCCGGAACCTGCCGGCGGTGTACTCCCTCGTCCTGGACACCGCGAACGGGGTGTTCGCCGACAAGACGGCCCGCCAGGCCATCGGGTACGCCATCGACCGCGACCGGATCAAGCAGCAGGTCTTCGGCGGCCTCGGCGACACCGGCGGCCTGGTGTGGCCGGCCGGCGCCGAATACCCCAAGGACCTGGCGAACACCTACCGCTACGACCCCGCCAAGGCCAAGCAGCTGGTCAAGGAGGCCGGCGCGACCGGGGCGGAGGTGCCGATCACCATCATCAACAACCCCCAGTTGCAGGCCGAGTACCAGATCATCGCCAACAACCTCACCGACGCCGGGCTCCGGCCGAAACTCGTCGCCCTCGCCGCGCCCGACTACCAGGCCCGGCTGGCCGCCGGTAAGGCCGGCAGCTATCTGTCCTTCCGAGGGCAGGCCGGCACTCCGTCGCTGCTCGCGCAGACGAACCCGGACGTACGGCTGCAGGGTGCCCACCGCCAGTTCACCAGCAAGGAGTACACCACCCTTGTCGGCGCGGTGATCAAGGCGGGCAGCGCCCCGGCCGCGGCCGGGGCGGTGCGCGAGCTCACCACGTACATGCTCGACCAGGCCGTCCAGCACGTCCTGGTGACGACGCCGTCCATCATGGTCAAGTCCACGGCCGTGCAGGGGGTCGCCATGACCTCCGGCGGGCTCCTGTCGCGCGAAACGTGCCTGGTCCGATGATCCGCTACCTGGTCGGGCGCATCCCCTCGATCATGCTGGTACTGCTGGCCACCAGTGTGATCGCCTTCCTCCTCCCCCGGCTGACGCCGGGCGACCCGGCCGCCGTGATCGCCGGTCCCGACGCCACACCGGAGACCATCGCCGCGATCCGCACCCAGCTCGGCCTCGACCGGCCGCTGCTGTCGCAGTACGCGAGCTGGATGGGCGGCCTGTTCACCGGCGACCTCGGGCGCTCCTTCCAGTACGGCCGCCCGGTGGCCGAGCTGATCGCCAACCGGCTGGGCAGCACCGTGCAGCTGGCGGTGCTGGCCGGGCTGTTCCTGGCGCTGGCCGGGATCGGACTGGGCGTACTCGCCGGCTCCGCCCGCTCCCGGTGGGCGCGGGTACTGGTCGACACGGCGAACACCGGCCTGCTGGCCGCGCCCCCGTTCCTGGTCGGGCTGCTGCTGATCCTGGTGTTCGGGGTCGCGATCCGCGTCCTGCCCATCAGCGGCGAGATGTCGATCATGGAGAACCCGGAGATCGGGATCCAGTATCTGCTGCTGCCCGCCCTGGCGCTGGCCCTGCCGATGTCGGCCGGTGTGGCACGGCTGGTGCAGACCTCGATGGTGGCGGTGCGCGAGGAGGACTTCGTCGACCTGGCGGTGGCCAAGGGCGTGCCGTCCCGCCGGATCAGCGTCCGGCACGTGCTGCGCAACAGCCTCGGCCCGGGGGTGGTGGCGATCGGGATCCGCTTCGGCGACCTGCTGGCCGGCGCCGTGGTCATCGAGGCCATCTTCGCCAGGAACGGGCTGGGACAGCTCGCCGTGACGGCCGCGCAGACCGCCGACTACGCGGTCGTGCAGGTCCTCATCGTCGGCACGGTGTTCGTCGCGGTCATCGCGCAACTGCTGACCGAGATCAGCCTGGCCGCCCTCGACCCCCGCATCCGATTGGGGAAGTGAAGATGACCATCCCGAAGACGATCGCTGCTCCGGCACTCGCCGGGCCGGTCCGGCGGCGGCCCGACCGCGCAGGCGCGTGGGCCCGGTACGCGCGGGCCTTCCGTACCCCGAAGGGCATCGCGGCCGCCGTCCTGCTGACGCTGCTGGTCGCGCTGGCCCTGCTGGCACCGGTCCTCGCGCCCGGCGGCTACGACCAGCAGACCAGGGACGCGCTCACCGGGCCGTCGGCGGCGCACGTGCTGGGCACCGACGAGTTCGGCCGCGACATCCTGGTGCGCACGCTGTACGCGCTGCGTACCGACCTGAGCCTGATCCTCACCGCGGTCCCGGTGAGCATGGTGATCGGCACGCTGCTCGGCCTGTCCGGCTACCTGTCGCGGATGCTCGGCTCGCTGGCCCAGCGCGTGCTGGACATCATCCTCGGCTTCCCGGGCCTGATCCTCGGCATCATGATCGTCATGATGATCGGCGCGGGCTGGAAGGCCCTGTTCGCGGCGATCGTCATCGCCGGCCTGCCCGGCTTCGGGCGGCTGGCCCGCGCGGGCCTGCTCGCCCAGCAGCAGCGGGAGTACGTGCTGGCCGCCCGGGTGCTCGGCGTGCCGCGCTCGACCGTCATGGTCCGCCACATCCTGCCCAACGTGATCGACCCGATCCTCGTGCAGACCACCGTGTTCATGGTGGTGGCGATCTTCATCGAGGCCGGGCTGAGCATCGTCGGGCTCGGCATCGACCCGCCGAACCCCTCGCTGGGCGCGATGCTCAACATCGGCGCCCGCTACATCGACGGCCTGCCCTCCTACGTGATCGGCCCCGGCCTCGTGCTGCTGCTGCTCGCGCTGGCCTTCACCTTCCTGTCCGACGCTCTCAACCAGGCGGCGACCCGACGATGAACCAAGCACTTGAGGACATGGCGCTGCTGGAGGTGCGGGGCCTGCGCACCCGGTTCGACACGGCGGACGGCGTGGTGCACGCGGTCAACGACGTGACCTTCTCGATCCGGCCCGGCCAGATCGTCGGCATCGTCGGCGAGTCGGGATCCGGCAAGTCCGTGGCCGCCCGCTCGATCCTGCGCATGGTACGCCCGCCCGGCCGGATCACCGCCGGTGAGGTGCGCTACCGGGGCACCGACCTGCTGACCCTGCCGGAGAAGCGGATGCGGGAGCTGCGCGGCCGTGAGATCGCGATGGTGTTCCAGGACCCGCAGTCCGCGCTCAACCCCGCGATGACCGTCGGCGACCAGATCGCCGAAGCGCTGATCGTGCACGGAACCACCAAGCGCGAAGCGCGTAAGCGGGCCGGGGAGCTGCTCAACCAGGTCGGCATCCCCGACGCCGGCCGCCGGATCGACGACTATCCGCACCAGTTCTCCGGCGGCATGCGGCAGCGGGTGGTGATCGCGGTGGCGCTGGCCGGCTCGCCGTCCCTGCTGATCGCCGACGAGCCGACCACCGCGCTGGACGTGACCGTGCAGGCGCAGATCCTGCGGCTGCTCGGCAGGCTCCGCGACGAGCTGGGCATCGCCGTACTGATGATCACCCATGACATGGGGGTGGTCGCCGAGATGTGCGACGAGGTCGTCGTGATGTACGGCGGCCGCGTCATGGAGCGCGGGCCCGTGGACGTCATCTTCGCCCGCCCCGAACTGCCCTACACCGCCGACCTGCTCGCCGCCATGCCCCGCATCGACGAGCACTCCGCCGGGCGGCGCCTGCCCGCCATCCCCGGCGCCCCGCCCGACCCCGCGAACCTGCCGCCGGGCTGCCCCTTCCACCCGCGCTGCCGGCTGAGCGAGGACATCTGCGCCCAGGAGGTGCCCGCGCTGTCACCACGGGCGGGCGACGGGCATCTGGCCGCCTGCCACGTCACGCAGGGCGGCGCGGCGATCCCGCCGATGCGCACCGCCGCCGCCACGTCCGCGCGCCGCGAGCAGGACCCGGCGCCGCTGCTGGAGATCGACGGCCTCAGGGTGGACGTCAACGCCGGCCGAGCCGGCCTGATCCGCAGGCACCGCCCGGTGTACGCCGTCGACGGGGTCGGCCTCACCGTCTCCGGCGGCGAGACCCTCGGGCTGGTGGGCGAGTCGGGCTGCGGCAAGTCCACTCTGGCCAGGGCCATCGTCGGCATCAACGTGGCCGCCGCGGGATCGATCCGCGTCGGCGCGCACACCGTCGGCGGCAAGGACCCGGCCGGCGCCCGGGAGCTGCGCGAGACGGTCCAGTACGTGTTCCAGGACCCCTACGCGTCGTTGAACCCGCGCCGCACCGTCCGCCAGTCCCTCGACGAGGCGCTCGCCGTGCGCGGCCTGCCGGTGGCCGAGCGGGCCGCCGAGGTGACGACGCTGGCCGAGCGCGTCGGGCTCAACGAGGGCCAGATCGACCGCTACCCGCACGCCTTCTCCGGAGGGCAGCGCCAGCGCATCGGGATCGCCCGCGCCCTCGCGGCCCGGCCGAAGCTGCTGGTGCTCGACGAGCCGGTCTCCGCGCTGGACGTGTCGATCCAGGCGCAGATCATCAACCTGCTGGAGTCGCTGCGCGACGAACTCGGCCTCGGTTACCTGTTCATCGCCCACGACCTGGCGGTGGTGCGGCATCTCAGCGATCGGGTTGCCGTGATGTACCTGGGCCAGTTCGTCGAGATCGGTGACGCCGAGTCTGTCTACACCGCGCCGCAGCACCCGTACACGGCGGCGTTGCTCGCCTCGTCCCCGATCCCGGACACCACCGGGCGCGATCGCGAGCGGATCGTGCTCGGCGGCGACCTGCCCAGCCCCATGAACCCGCCGACCGGATGCCGCTTCCGCACCCGCTGCCCGATCGGGCCGCTGCACCGCCCGGACCGTACGGTCTGCGCCGAGCAGGCGCCCACGCTCACCCCCACCGGTGCGGGCCAGCTCGCCGCGTGCCATTTCGCCGGCGAACTGGCCGGGACCGGGGTGCCCGCATGAGCGGCTGCTGCGCCCCCGGCCGCCCCTCCCCCGGCAGCCTGTCCCCCGACGGCCCGTCCACCGGCGGCCCGTCCCTCGACCGCCCGTCCTCCCGTACGCCGGTAGCCGCTCCGCGCGGGCGAGAGGGGCACGGATCCGACGAAGGGATGGTACGGCTCGCGGGCGGACCCTTCCGGATGGGCACCGACGACGCCGAAGGTTTCCCTTCCGACGGCGAGGGCCCCGTCCGCACGGTGGAGCTGTCGCCGTTCCTCATCGACCGCTACGCGGTGACGAACGAGGAATTCGCGGCGTTCGTCGCGGATACGGGGTACGTCACGGAAGCGGAGCGGATCGGCTGGTCCTATGTCTTCGTCCGGTTCCTGAACCGAGAGTTGCGCCGGATCTCGCCGCGCCCCGAGATCACCCCGTGGTGGGCGGCCGTCCGCGGGTCGGACTGGCGCCATCCCGAAGGCCCTGGCAGCCTCCTGGAGGACCGCGGCGACCACCCGGTCGTCCATGTGTCCTGGCACGACGCCGACGCCTACGCCCGCTGGGCCGGCGGACGCCTGCCGACCGAGGCGGAATGGGAGTACGCCGCACGCGGCGGCCACGACCAGCGCCGCTACCCCTGGGGCGACGAGCTCACCCCCGGCGGCCGGCACCTGGCCAACATCTGGCAGGGCCGCTTCCCGGTCACGAACACCGCCGAGGACGGGTACGCGGGGACCGCGCCGGTGCACGCGTTCCCGCCCAACGACTACGGCCTGCACAACATGGCCGGCAACGTCTGGGAGTGGTGCGCCGACTGGTGGGCCACCGACCACGCCCCGAACACCAAGGACCCGTCGGGCCCGCGCTCGGGCACCGACCGGGTGATGCGCGGCGGCTCGTACCTCTGCCACGCCTCCTACTGCAACCGCTACCGGGCCGCCGCCCGCTCGCACAACACGCCGGACAGCTCCGGCGGCAACACGGGCTTCCGCTGCGTCCGCGACTCCAACTGATCGACCACGTCCGGGAGTCCAGCTGACCGAGCGCGTCCGCGACTTCAACTGATCGACAACATGAAGGGTTTCCATGCGCGTCATCTACATTGATGTCGACACACTCCGGGCCGACCACACGCAGCCCTACGGCTACCAGCGCCCCACCACCCCCAACCTGCAGGCGCTCGCCGACAAGGGCGTCACCTTCGAGCGCTACTACTGCTCCGACTCCCCCTGCCTGCCCTCGCGCACCGCGCTGACCAGCGGCCAGTTCGGCATCACGAACGGGGTCGTCGGGCACTTCGGCGAGGCCGCCCGCTACCGGCTCGACTCCGGCCACAGCCCGCATCCGGAGCGCCCGCTGCTCGGCCAGCGGCTGGGCCAGCACGGCTACTACACGGCCGCCGTGTCGATGTTCGCCGAGCGGCACCGGGCCTACTTCTTCCTCGGCAACTTCCGCGAGTCCATCCGGGCCAGCAACGAGATCAACGACGAGGACGGGCGCGACATCAACCGGGTCGGCCTCGACTGGATCCGCCGCCACGCCCACGAGGACGACTGGTATCTGCACCTGACCTACTGGGAGCCGCACACCCCGTACCTGACCGAGCCGGGCTGGACCGAGAAGGCGGCCGAATCCGGCCCGCCACCGGCCTGGCCGGACCAGGAGGCCATCGACGGGCACGCCGAGGTCTACGGGCCCCGCAGCGCGCTGGACCTGCACTACTCGGTCGTGCCGCGCCCCTCGCCGGTCCCGCACAACATGCCGGACGCCATCCGCACCCGCGCCGACTACGAGCACCTCATCAACGGCTTCGACGGCACGATCATGTACTGGGACAGCCTGTTCGGCGAGCTGCTCGCCACGCTGGACGAGCTCGGCATCGCCGAAGAGACCGCGATCATCGTGAGCGCCGACCACGGCGAGTCCTTCGGCGAGAACGGCTCCTACGCCGAGCACGGCCACGCCAACGAGCCGGTCCACCGCGTGCCGATGATCGTCTACTGGCCCGGGGTGACCGACGACCTGCCCGAGGACGCGCGCCGCTGCGACGCCCTGCTGTACAACATCGACCTCGCCCCCACGCTGTGCGACCTGCTCGACATCCCGATCCCGGGCGGCTGGCAGGGCGCCTCGTTCGCCGAGGCGGTACGCGGCTCCGCCATCCCGTCGCGGCCGTACCTGGTGCTGGGCCACGGCGCCCACACCTACCAGCGGGCGGTGCGCACCCGCGAGCACCTCTACATGCGCACCTATCACCCGGGCAGCTGCCGCGCCGAGTGGGAGCAGCTCTTCCACGTCGAGTCCGACCCGCACCTCACCACCGACCTCATCGACAAGGAGCCGGAGCTCGCGGCGCAAATGCGGACGCACCTGTCGGAGTGGTGGCACACCTACGCCGGCCGGCCAGGCGCGCTGCCCGACCCCATGCAGACGACGCTGCAGGTCGGGCCCACCTACTACAACGACCCGGCCCGCTACATGGAGCACCTGCGCGCCACCGGCCGCGCCCACCTCGCCGACGACCTGGCGGAGCGGCTGTCCACCGCGACCGGCGCCACGCCGGTCTCGTGGCACGCCCCGGAGATCCCGTGGACGCCCGAGCGGCACGCCGGGCTGGAACGCCGGATGGCCGCGGCCAAGCCCGCCTGACCGGAAAGTGACCGCGATGACCACCTCACACCCCGCTTCCCTGGACCTTCCCGGGAAGGTGGCCCTGCTCACCGGCGCGAGCATGTTCACGCTTCGGCCCGAGCCGTCCCTCGGGCTCGGTGAGCTGCGTATGTCCGACGGGCCGACCGGCGTGCGCGGCATGACGTTCACCGGCGGCCGCACGGTCGCCCTGTTCCCGAACGCGACCCTGCTGGCCTCGTCCTGGAACACCGGCAGCGCCTACGAGCTGGGCAGGATGCTCGCCGAGGAGGCCGTCGCGCAGGGCGTGCACGTCGTGCTCGGGCCGACGATCAACCTGCACCGCAGCCCCCTCGGCGGACGGCTGTTCGAGGCCTACTCCGAGGACCCGCTGCTGTCGGGCGTGCTCGCCGCCGCGTACGTGCGCGGGCTGCAGGACCACGGCGTCGGCGCCTGTCTGAAGCACCTGGTGGCCAACGAGTCGGAGACCGCCCGGCACACCGTGGACAGCGTGGTGGACGAGGCCACGCTGCGTGAGGTGTACCTGCTGCCGTTCGAGATCGCCGTCGCCGACGCGGACGCCTGGTCGATCATGGCCGCGTACAACCGGGTCAACGGCGTCCCCGCCACCGAGCAGCACCACGTGATCAACGAGATCGTCAAAGGCGAGTGGGGCTACCGCGGGCTGATCGTCTCCGACTGGTGGGCCACGACGAGCGCCGCCCCCGCCGCCAACGGCGGGCTCGACCTGGTGATGCCGGGCCCCGCCGGACCGTGGGGCCGGCACCTCGTGGACGCCGTCGAGGCGGGCGAGGTCGACGAGGCGGTGATCGACGACCACGTACGCCGCCTGCTGCTCCTCGCGGAACGGGTCGGCGCGCTCGGCGAGCGGCCCGGGGAGTCGCCCGGCGAGCAGCCCGGGAAGTCGCCCGGGGAGTCGCCCGCCCCGGACAGCCCGGTCCGCCGGGCCCAGCTCACCCGGCTGGCCGCCGAGGGCATGACCGTGCTCAAGAACGAGCACGCGACCCTGCCCCTGGCGCGTGGCGCCACCGTCGCGCTCATCGGCCGCCACGCGGTCGACACCATCGACATGGGTGGCGGATCGGCCCAGGTCAATCCCCCGTATCAGGTCAGCGTGGCCGAAGGGCTCACCGCGCTGCTCGGCGACGCCGTGACGGTCGTGGACGGGGTGGAGGTCCGGGACCGGCCCGTACCGGCCGCGCCGGGCTTCGCCGTGCACCCGGTCACCGGCGACCCGGGTGTGCAGGTGATGGTGTACGCCGAGAACGGAACACTGATCGACGAGCGGCACGCCGTCTCGGGCGCCACGATGATCGGGATCGACGACGACCTGCCGGAGCCGCCGCATGTCGTACGCCTGCGGGCCCGCCTGCCCGAGGGTGGGCGGGTGCGGGTCGGCGGGATCGGCGTGGGCTCCTGGCAGGTGCGTGCCGGTGATCACGTGGAGCGGTTCGAATTGGCGCTCTCCAGCGGAGACGTCGGTGAGGCGGTCCTGCGGCCACCGGGCGCCACGACGCTCGCCGAGGTCGCGCCGGGTGACGTCGTCGAGGCCGAGGTCCTGCCGGCGAGCACAGGTCCCCGCGGCAAGAGGGGGCTCTACGGGCTGGCCGCGCACCCGGCACCGGACGACGTGGAGACCGTGACGGCCCGCGCGGTCAGCGCCGCCCGCGCCGCGGATGTCGCCGTGGTCGTCGTCGGGCTCACCGAGGAGCAGGAGACCGAGTCGGTCGACAAGACCACGCTGCGGCTCCCGGGCGCCCAGGACGACCTGGTCACCGCGGTCGCCGCCGCGGCCCGCCGCACGGTGGTCGTGGTCAACGCGGCGACCCCGATTCTCATGCCGTGGCTCGACCAGGTGGACGCCGTACTCTGGGCGGGCCTGCCCGGACAGGAGGGCGGTCACGCCGTGGCGGCCGCGCTGCTCGGCGACATCGAACCGGCCGGCCGCCTGGTCACCACCTTCCCGGCCGCGGACGGGGCCGTCCCCGCCTGGTCGGTCACCCCTGTGGAGGGCAGGCTCGGCTACACCGAAGGCGCGTTCGTCGGCTACCGCGGCCACGAGGCCGGCCGCGCGCCCGAGCCCGCGTTCTGGTTCGGGCACGGCCTCGGCTACACGACGTGGGCGTACTCCGACGCCGAACTCCTCGACGAGCAGGGCCGGCACGTCGCCGTGACCGTCACCAACACCGGCGGCAGAACCGGGCGCGAGGTCGTCCAGGCGTACTTCCGTCCTGACGATCCCCGCCAGCCGGTGCGGCTGATCGGCTGGCGGGCCGCGACCGTCCCCTCCGGCCAGAGCGCACGGGTCGAGGTGAGCGCCGACCCCCGCGTGTGGCGCCGCTGGGACGACGAGCGCGGGACCTGGGAGTCGCTGCCCGCGCGGGGCCGGATCCTGCTCGCCCGCGGCCTGGGCGACATCCGCGTCACCCTCGAACTGGCCGGCCGCTGAGGAGCGTCATGCCATGTCCGCGCCACCCTCCAACTGACCGGCCGCTGAGGAGCGTCATGCCATCGAACATCCTGCTGATCACCGCCGACGACATGGGCGGCGACACCCCGGGCTGCTTCGGCGGGCCGGCGGAGGTGACCCCCGCTCTCGACCGGCTCGCCGCCGAGGGGATGACGTTCGGGCGCGCGCACGTGGCCATCGCCGTGTGCCAGCCCAGTCGGTCCGCGATCATGACCGGTCGGTGGCCGCACCGCAACGGCGCGCAGGGGTTCGAGCCCATCGCCGACGGGGTGCCCGTGCTCACCCGGCTCCTGCGCGAGGCCGGGTACATGTCCGGCATTCTCGGCAAGGTGCAGCACCTGCAGCCGGTGGAGGCGTTCGGCTGGGACTTCACCCGCGGCATGCGCGAGCTGGGCATGGGGCGCGATCCGCGGGCCTACGGCGAGGCGGCCCGGCGGTTCATGACGGAGGCGGCCGAGCAAGGCCGCCCCTGGTTCCTCATGGCCAACGCGCACGACCCGCACCGCCCCTTTTCCGGCGGCCAGGACGAGCTGGAGCGGTTCCCGGCCGAGGAGCGGGCCACCTACCCGGCCCCGTCGAAGGTGTTCGGGCCGGCGGACGACGTCGGCGCCGTGCCGGGCTTCCTGCCCGAACTGCCGGAGGTGGCGCGGGAGTACCGCGAATACCTCAGCTCGTCGCGCCGTTGCGACGACGTGGCCGCCGAGGTGCTGCGCGCGCTGGAGGAGAGCGGGGCGGCCGGCGACACGCTGGTGGTGTTCCTGTCCGACAACGGGATCGCCGTGCCCTTCGCCAAGGCCAACTGCTACCTGCAGAGCAGCCGGACGCCGCTGATCGTCCGCTGGCCCGGCGTGACCCGCCCCGGGACGCGCGAGGACACCGCGTTCGTGTCGATGCTCGACCTGTTCCCGACGTTCTGCGCGGCCGCCGGCCTGCCGGAACCGGCGGGTCTGGACGGGCAGGGCATGCTGCCGCTTTTGCGCGGTGAGCCGCAGGACGGCCGGGACGCGGTGTTCACGGTCTTCCACGAGACCGCGGCCAAGGGCCGGTACGAGATGCGCTCCCGCCAGGACGCGCGGTTCGGCTACATCTGGAATGAGTGGTCCGACGGCGCTCGCGCGTACCGGGCGGAGAACATGTTCGGCAGAACCTGGCCGGCGATGCTCGCCGACGCGCGGCTCGCCCCGCGCACCCGCTTCTACCTGCACCGCGCGCCCGAGGAGCTCTACGACCTCCACGCCGACCCGCACTCTCTGACCGACCTGTCCGGCGACCCCGAACACGGTAAGGACCTGGCGGCCGCCCGGCGCGACCTGCTCGCGTGGATGACCGAGACCGGCGACCCGTTGCTCGGCACCTACCGCGCGTTCCTCAAGGAGCGCGTCCCGGGCTGAGGACGGTCAGTGGTGGCCCAGGTGGGCGGACAGGCGGTCGGTGGTCTGGAGGAGGGCGGCGGCGCAGGCGTCGGCTTCGGCCATGAAGCGGTCGGCCGGGCCGCACACGCTGATGACCGCCGCCGGTCGGCCGTGGTGGTCGAGGATGGGGGCCGCCACGGAGGCCGCGCCGCTCTGCCGTTCGGCGATCGACATCGCGTAGCCGCGGCGGCGGATGAGGGTCAGGTCGGTGCGCAGGCGGCCGGGGTCCGTGACGGTGGCGGGCGTCAGGCTCTCCAGGGAGCGGGCGAGATAGCGGTCGATATCCGCTTCTGGGAGGAACGCCAGGAACGCCTTGGACGAACCGCCCGCGTGCAGCGGATACGGCACGCCCAGCGAGACCGACATGATCACCTCCCGCTCGGGTGTCGCCTGGTCGATGTAGACGCGGGTGTCGCCGGTCCTGATCGACAAGGTGGCGGTCTCGCCGGTCAGCCTCGACAGGGCGGGCAGTTCGGGCGCGGCCAGCCGCCGTACGTCGATGCGGTCGAGGTAGGCCAGGCCGAGCCGCATCGCCGTCAGCCCGAGCGAGTAGCGCCTGCTCTCCTCGTCGAGCACGACCAGCCCCCGGCTCCTGAACGAGGCCAGCACCCGGTGCACCGCGGCCTTCGACATGCCCAGGCTCTCGGCCAGCTCGGTGACGCCGAGCGTGTCCGTGCCCGCCTCGGCGAACCGGACGAGGATGTCGGCGGCCCGTTCGACGGTGGCGGCGGTCTGGCTGGGCATGGTGGGCCTTCCCCGGTGAATCATGTGTACTGTCGGGAACAGCATTCCTACTATTGGAACACAAGGAGCCACCGGATATGTCGTCGTTGTGGAAGGCCCTGGAGGGCTCGCGCGTGCTGGACCTGGCGCAGCCGATGCGCAAGGGCATGCCGCAGTCCCCCAACCACCCGCCGTTCCGGATGGCCCTGGAACGCCGCCACGGCGACATGGTCAGGGCCGACGGCGGCTCGGCCGCCAACGAGATCATCGTCACGGGCGGCCACGTCGGCACGCACGTCGACGCTCTGGCGCACGTCTCCCAGGAGGGCCTCCTGTACGGCGGGCAGCCCGCGGGCGAGGTGATGTCGCACGAGGGGTTCAGCGTCATGGGCATCGACGGGTTCGAGCCGTACGTGGGCCGGTGCGTGCTGCTCGACGTGGCCGCCGTGCACGGGGTGGCCACGCTGCCCGCCGGCTATGAGGTCACCGCCGACGATCTGGAGCGGGCCGCCGGAGACCTGGAGATCCGCGCGGGCGACTCCGTACTGGTCGGGACCGGCTGGTCGCGGCTGTGGGAGTCGGGGGACGACTTCGTCGGTCAGCGGAACGGCGTTCCGGGTCCGGGCGCCGATGCCGGCCGCTGGCTGGCCGCGCGGCGGCCACGCGTGGTGGGCGGCGAGACCATCGCCTTCGAGCACATCGCGGCGGGCCGCGGGCATGCCACGCTCCCCGTGCACCGGATCATGCTGGTGGAGTCGGGCATCAACATCGTGGAGACGATGCGGCTGGCCGAACTGCTCGACTCGGGAGTCCGCGAGTTCCTGCTGGTGCTGAACCCGCTGCCGATCGTCGGTGCCACGGGCGCCCCGGTCCGCCCGCTCGCCGTCATCGCCTGATCGGGAGCGGAAATGACCACTCATGTTCAGCGGCTCGCGGAATTCGCCGTGGATTGCCGTGATCGCGGCGTCCCGGCCGAGGTACGCGACGACGTGACGGGCCGGGTGCTCGACGTGCTCGGCAACTGCCTGGCCGCCTACGCGGAGCCGGCGGGTGACGCGGCCCCGGCCGTGCTGCGGGCCGTACGACGGTGGCAGGGGGCCGGGGAGGCGATCGCGATCGGAAGCGGCGACCGGCTGCCCGCGCCCTCGGCGGCGCTGGTCAACGGCACGCTGGCGCACGCGCTCGACTATGACGACACGCATCTGCCGTCCGTACTGCATCCGAGCGCTCCCGTGGTGCCCGCCGCGCTGGCCGCCGCCGAGGCCACGGGCGCCTCCGGCGAGCGGCTGATCGCGGCCGTCGCGGCCGGCGTCGAGGTGTGCAACCGGCTCGGCATGGCCTCCTACCTGCCGGAGGCCGGCAACTCGCTGTTCTTCGAGAAGGGCCAGCACGCCACCTCGATCTGCGGCACGCTCGGCGCGGCGGTCGCGGCCGGGCTGCTGTACGGCCTGGACGCCGCCGGCATCGCCCACGCCGTCGGGGTGGCGGCCAGCATGGGCGCCGGCGTCCTCGAGGCCAACCGCACGGGCGGCACGATCAAGCGGGTGCACTGCGGCTGGGCGGCCCACTCGGGCGTCACGGCGGCCGTGCTCGCGCTGGAGGGGCTGACGGGGCCGCCCACGGTGCTGGAGGGCCGGTTCGGCTTCTTCCAGGCGTGGCTGGACGGCCGGTTCGACGCCGAGGCGCTGCTGTCGGGTCTGGGCGAGCGGTGGGAACTCCTGCGCACGGTCTACAAGCCGTATCCGACGAACCACTTCACCCATCCGGCCATCGACTGCGCCCTCGCCCTGCGCGCCGGCGGCCTGTCCCCCGCCGACATCGAGGAGGTCGAGCTGGGGGTCGCGGCTCCGGTGCTGCGTACCATCGCCGAGCCCCGGGCCGACAAGGTCAGGCCGCAGTCGCCGTACCACGCGAAGTTCTCGGGACCGTACACGGTCGCGGCGGCGCTGCACGGCGGCGGCGGGCTGGGGCTGTCACTGGACGACTTCGCCGCCCTCGATCCCGAACGGCTGGCGCTGGCCGAGCGGGTGCGCTGCGTGGCGGACGAGCGGGCGACGGAGATCTTCCCGCACGCGTTCGCGGCCGTGCTGCGGGTACGGCGCCGCGACGGCTCGGTGCTGGAGCACCGGGTGGACTCCTCACGCGGCGGCCCGGAACATCCGCTGACGGCCGAGGAGCTCGCGGTGAAGTTCCGCACGAACGCCGGGCGGGCGCTCGACCCCGACCGCGTAGCGGTCCTCGTCACAGTGGGTCGCGGCCTGCCGGAGGCCCCAACCGTGGCACCGCTCCTCCGGCTGACGATCGCCTGAGCCACCTGGGTGGGGATCGGCATATGGTGGTGTCTCTGCTGCGCCGACAGTAGGCCGGTTACCGAGAGGTGGTCCACCGCGGCCCGTCAGGTGTGTCCTCGACGAGCACGCCGCCGCTGAGCATCGCCGCCCGCAGCGCGTCGGCGGTCTCGTAGCGGCCCTGCCTGCGCAGGTCGTTGCGGAGCGCCAGCAGAGCCTCGACGAGGGCGCGCAGGTCGGCGGTGGTGGCCACCTCGGCCAGCCGGGCGATCAGCAACCGCATGAGCTCCCGGGCCTCGTCGACGCCGCCCGCGTCCTCCTCGGTGTCGGCCGCCCACTTGACCAGCTCGGCCTCCAGGTCGAGGACGGCGCGGGCCGCGGCGCCCAGGTCGGGCGCCGCCGCCGCGAGCTGGAAGCGCCGCTCGCAGGAGCGGATGGTCTCCTCCAGCGTGATCTGGGCCGGCGCGGTGACGGCGGCGGGCCGGGGCGACGGCGCGGCGGTGACGCAACCGCCTTCGGCCAGGCGGCGGACCTCCCCCAGACCGATGTGGGTGCCCGCGGGCAGGACCGCCTGCGAGCCGGGACGACGTACGGTCAGCCCGCCGCGGCCCGCCACCTCGACGGTCTCGGCGTCGAGGTCGATGACGACCGCGGTGTGCTCGTCGATGCCGAGAACGGCCGTGCCCGGCGGCAGCTCCCGCTCCATCCGGGACAGCCGCCGCTCCCCCAGGTAGCAGTAGCGGGTGTCGTGGGTGCCGCCTTCGGCGTTGTCGAAGTGCGGGATCAGCACCGCCCGCAGGTCGAGCGCCGCCAGCAGGTCGAGGCCCTCGCGCCAGTGCGGCTCGGCGCCCACCTTGTAGATCTCATAGACCGGCACCGTCGCGAGGCCTGCCGTGCAGGCGGCGGCCGAGGCCAGCACGGTCACGCCCTGACGGGCGCGGACACGGGCCCGCAGGTCGCCCGCCGTGGGGGCGGCCGTCCACTGATCGAGGGCGTACGTCGGGCTGCCGGGACCGGAGAACACCCAGTCGGCTCCGGCCGCTCCCGTCGCCACCTCGACCTCAAGGCCGACACTCCGGGCGAAGTAGCGACGGGCACGGGCGGAGATGTCGGCCGCGTTCTCCTGGAAGGCGTAGGGGGTGTCGAGCAGCACGGCCCGCGCGCCCGGCCGCAGCCGCCGCGCGGCGGAGCGGTGGACCTCCACCATGGTCGGGCTCGTCTCGCCCGACCCCATGAGCACCAGCAACCCGGGCATGGCTGTCCGCCTCTCTCTTCGCGTCTCCCTATCTACGGCCTTCTGCGAATAGATCGCTTCTGCATATCGCTGGCAGTAGATTGTCGGAGGTGACGGGAAGACACGTCGTCTCGGTCGAGACGCTCATGCTACGGGCGGGCAGTGACAGTAAGTGGGCGTACCGGCACGCCACCGCCGTGCCCGCCCCCGGGGAGACCCCCGACCAGGCCGCGCGGCGGGTCAGCGGGATCCCGGCCGACGCGCCGTCCACCGTCGTGCACTCCACGAGCTGGCGCTGCCGCCCCGAGGGCGAGATCGTGCTCACGTACGCCGTCTGCCCGGACCCTGAGCCCTGGCTGCCCGCGATCGACCTGCCCGTGCTGGAGATCGTCGCCGGTGACGCACCCGCGACGCCCGCGCCCGGCCGCGTCGAGGTGGCCAATGTGGTGGCCCACGCCATCCGGCACCTGGCGTTCCTGACAACCGAGGATCCCGTCGTACGGCAGGCACTGGCCCATCACCCGGAGATCGTCACAGCCCTGGACCAGCCACGGCGGTGCGTCACGACTCCCTGAGCGCCAGCCGGTCGTCGTCCGTCCGCCCTCGACGAGGTTGCCTCTCCACGAAACCCCAGCCACACGGACCGTCTCCTTCCGCTCCCCCGAAGGGGGTATCCCGCCAAAAGGACCCCAGCCACGACGGACCGTCACACGGATCGAGGCGGTCGCGTGACGAACCGCCCTAGGCGGCGCGACGGGACACCCGACGGCCTAACGACTGCATCGGCTTCTCGACGAAGCGGTAAGCCAGGGCGCTGGCCAGCAGGACCAGCACCATGGCCAAGGTAGCCATGCCGATCTGCAGCGGCAGCGGCGACCGCCGCAGATCCCCGCTCACCTCCACGAAGAACTTCAGCAGCGGATGATGCACCAAATACAGCGAGTAGCTGATCAGCCCGAGCCAGGTCAGCACCCGCGGCACCCGCCGCCCCCGCAGCGCCATCCCGCCCGCGAAGGTGGCCGCCGCCAGCGCGATCGTGGTGATCCACACGTCCGGCTCGACCCACCACCATCCCGCCTCGATCGCCCAGATCGGGGCCAGCGCGACCAGCCCGGCGGTCACCGCAACCGGCCACAGCCCGCCCGTGCCGCGTTCCCAGCGGTGGATCGCGGTCCCGGCGAACATGACGCCCAGCACGGCCACGCCCATCCACGGCACCCGGCTGCCGAGGACCAGCAGCGCCACCGCCATCAGGCCCAGGGCGCACGCCGCCCCCGTACGGAATCTGCCCGAGATCACGCACGCCATCCCGGCGAAGAAGGCGGCCCCGGAGGCGTACGCGACCCAACCGCCCTTCAGCAGCGCCCCGCCGACCAGCAGCCCGACCACCACCGAACCGGCCGCGAACAGCACCGCGAACAACCCGCTCCGCTCATGCAGCCGGGTCACGAACAGCGCGGTGACGAGCAGGTAGAACACCATCTCGTACGAGAGCGTCCACATGGTGTCGGCCACACCCCCGACGCCCACCACGTCGAGCAGCATCGTCGCGTGCGCCGCCACAGCCGTGCCGTCGCGGGGCACCTCCGCGCGTACCGGCACCCACCAGGCCGCCGCCAGCACCAGGGCGGCCACGGCGAGGTAGAGCGGGTAGAGGCGGAAGGCGCGGCTGACCCAAAACGTCCGCACATCGCCGTGCCGCTCCAGCGACGTCGGGATGATGTAGCCGCTGACCAGGAAGAACACCAGGATGCCGTAGACACCGAGACTGAACCAAAAGGGCCGGAGCGCCGGCAGGAACCAGGGCAGCAGGTGCTCGGCGACCACGGCGAGCGCCCCGATGCCGCGCAGGGCGTCGAGCCAGGCGAGGCGCGCGGGGGCGGGGGCCGTGGTGGGTGTGGTCGTGGCGGGGGCGATCGACACCCGCATCAACCTACCCTGACCCGGACGAGTGATGCCCCATCGTCAGCGATGGCTGGTCAGCGGGGCGTGATGGTCGGCGCCCGCCGGGCCGTGCGGGTCGGTGTGTACGGTGGCGGCGCGCAGTCTGGGCAGGCCGTGGATGAGGCGGTGTTCGGCGGCCACGGCCACGGCGTGCGCGTCCACGAGGGAGAGTTCGTGGCCCACCAGGATCTCCACCTCGGCGTGCAGCGCGTGGCCGATCCAGCGCAGCCGTACGGAGCCGACGCGTTCCACTCCCTCGACGCCGCCCAGGATGGCTTCGGCCTCGTCGACGATGGCCGGGTCGACGGCGTCCATGAGCCGGTGATAGATCTCACGGGCGGCGTCGCGCAGCACGAAGCAGATGGCGACGGTGATGAGCAGGCCGACGATCGGGTCGGCGAGGGGGAAGCCCAGTGCGGCGCCGCCCGCGCCGATGAGCACGGCGAGGGAGGTGAAGCCGTCGGTCCTGGCGTGCAGCCCGTCGGCGACCAGCGCGGCGGAGCCGATCTCCCTGCCGACCCCGATCCGATAGCGGGCCACCCACTCGTTGCCGAGGAACCCGACCACGGCCGCCGCGGCCACCCACCCGACGGCCCGCATGTCCTGGGGGTGGAACAGCCGCGTGACCGCCTCGTACCCGGCCAGGACGGCCGAGGCGGCGATGATCAGCACGATGGCGATGCCGGCGAGGTCCTCGGCTCGGCCGTACCCGTAGGTGAAGCGGCGGGTGGCCGCCCGGCGGCCGAGCGAGAAGGCGATCGCGAGCGGTACGGCCGTGAGCGCGTCGGCGACGTTGTGCAGCGTGTCGCCGAGCAGCGCGACAGAGCCGGACATGACGACGATCACGGCCTGGACGGCGGCGGTGACCAGCAGCACACCGAACGAGACGGCCAGCACGCGCAGCCCGCGACTGCTGCCTTCCAGGGCGGCGTCGGTCTTGTCGGCGCTGTCGTGACTGTGCGGCGCGAGGGCATGCCCGGCCTTCGCTAGCAGCCCTCTGATCCCGCCGCGCCCACGCTTGCCCTCATGCCCGTGACCATGCACATGCTCATGACCGTGCCCGTGCCCGTGCCCGTGTTCGCCCGAAGAGCCCGAAGCGCCCGAAGCGCCCGACGAAGCTGGCGACCCTGAAGAGCTGGAATCGTGCTTACCGGTCATAGCACCTCACTTGCCCAACAAGTCGCGTGCTCTACCGCGCCCGCCGAGCCATCACCACCCGACGTGATTCTTGCCGGAGACGAGCGATCGGGCGATCACCAGCCGCTGGACGTCATTGGTGCCCTCGCCGATGGCCATCAGCGGCGCGTCCCGGTAGAGCCGCTCGACCACGAACTCCTGCGAATAGCCATATCCACCGTGAATGCGCATCGACTCCAGCGACGCCTTCAACGCCACCTCGGAGGCGAAGTACTTGGCCATCCCCGCCTCCATGTCGACCCGCTTCCCGCTGTCGGCCTGAGAGGCCGCCCAGTAGGTCAGCAGCCGGGCCGCCTGGATCTCGGTCGCCATGTCGGCCAGCTTGAGCTGTACGGCCTGGAAGTCGGCGATGGGCTGGCCGAAGGCGTTGCGCTCGCGGGCGTAGCCGAGCGCGGCGTCGTAGGCGGCCTGGGCGACGCCGATCGCGCGGGCGGCGATATTGATCCGCCCGATCTCCAGCCCGCCGAGCACCTGCTGCATGCCGCGCCCCTCGACCCCGCCGAGCAGCGCGTCCACGGGCACGCGCACGCCGTCGAGCACGACTTCGCACGTCTCGGTCCCCTTGTAGCCGAGCTTGGGCAGGTCCCGGCTGACTCCGAACCCCTCGGCCGCCGGATCGACGAGCAGCACCGACATCCCCTTGTGCGCGGGCTCGGTGACGGACGTCTTCACCAGCACGGGCAGCGGATCGGCGTGGCGGGCGTTGGTGATCCACGTCTTGGTGCCGGTCACGACATAGTGGTCACCGTCGCGTACCGCCCTGGTCTGAATGCCCTGCAGATCCGTCCCGGCCCCGGGCTCGGTGAGCGCGATCCCGGTACGGCGGGCTCCGGTGGCCAGATCCGGGAGATGGCGCGACCTCTGCTCCTCGGTGCCGTGCCGGGCGATCATCCAGCAGGCCAGCGAGTGAGATCCGATGGTGCCGGCGACCCCCATCCAGCCCCGGGCGATCTCCTCGAAGACCAGGGCGAACGACACCATGTCCGCCCCGAGCCCGCCGTACTCCTCGGGCACGCTGAGGCCGAAGAGCCCCATCGCCTTCATCTTGTCGACGATCTCCGTGGGGTATCGCCCGGAGTGCTCCCACTCGATGGCGACGGGCATGATCTCTTTGTCGACGAAGGCCCGCAGGGTCTCCCGGAAGGCCCTCTGCTCGTCGCTCAGCTCGAAATCCACCGGTTCCTCCTCAAGCGTTACCACGGCCGGGGCCAACGATACGCGCGTCGGAGGATCATCCCCTCGGACAGACCGTCACCGGTAGACGGTCGGCTCCTTCCCCTTGCCGGGGAACACCATGATCAGCAGCTCGACCGCGCCGTCCGGAGGGTAGGGGACCTGGTAGACGCGCTCACGGCCGCGCAGGTGGACCCGGACCCGGTAGGACCCGGGGCCGCTGGTCGTCAGCTTGGGCGACGTGGCCCCCATGCCGTCGCCTAGGCTCAGCGAGCCGGTCGGGCTCTCGTAGGCGACCTCGACCACCTCCTTCCACCCCTTGGTCTCCAGCGGCGGCCGCCGGGTGTAGGACTCGGTGGTCACGCAGGCGTACCCGGACTCGTCGGCGGCCCAGACGCTCAGCGCGCCCCGTTCGCTGCCGACCAGCTCCTTGACCAGGTCGGGAGCGGCGCCTTCGTATCCGTCCTCCCAGCCGTTGACGGTCCAGAACTCGGTCCACACGGTGGCGCGGTGTCGCCGGACCGGTTTGATCTTCGGGCGGTGCGCGGGATGCACGGCGCAGGCCTTCTCCATCTTGGCGGTGTACGCGTCCTCTTCCTCCTGTTGCCGCCGACCGGCCAGTTCCTGGGCCCGGGCCACCGCGGGGCACATCGACCCCAGCGCGCCGGCCAGCGCCACGTGCGGTGCTTCGCGCACGGCAGGGGCGTTGAGTTCGCCGCCGTACTGCTCGGCCAGACGGCACAGGTCGCGGCCCTGAGTCAGGACCACCCGATCAGGAGCTTCGGCCCAGCCCTCGATGCCGTCGTTGATGAAGGGGGCATAGCCGCGGACCTGGCACAGGAAGTCCTTTTCCGCCTTGGTCAGGTCGTGGACGGTGCCGCCCCCGAAACCGGCGCAGTCGAGCTCGCCTTCGCTGCTCACTTTGCCGGGAGGGGCCGCCTGGTCCACGACCAGGAGGGTCGTCATCAGCGTCAGGATCGCGACCGTCGTACGGGAGAAGCGGCCTCTGCGGACGAACCCGCGGCGAGCTGGACGCCCCGCGAGCAGAACCAGGATCGGCGGCGCCAGGAAGTAGAGGTTCATGCCCGCGTTCCAGCTCAGCATCTCGGATGGACCCCACGCCTCCAGGCATCGCGGGCCCAGCGCCCCGTCGAGCGTGAACAGCAGCAGCTCCGGGACGCGGAAGAAGAGCAAGGTAACGGCGCCTGAGCGGGCGATGATCCGGCCGAGCCGGTCACGCCCGGTCCGCACGCTCAGGTACCAGCAGGCGAAGGCCACGACGATCATCGGCGCCCCGCCGAACCAGAAAAGGGGGAGGTCTCTGATCACGCGTTCCGGATACCCGATCAGGTCGTTGATCTGGTTACCCAGGCACGAACCCACCGACATCCACATGTAGCTCTGGCTGCCGTCATCTCCGCCCAGAAACGATCGAATCCAGAAGAAGACATCGGGAATCAGCGTGACCGCTAACGCCGCACTCCACAGAATCCATGATCGTCGAGGCACGGCACCGACATTAGGGCACCGCGAAGGAAAGTCAGTTGGGGGCGGGCAGCACCGAGGACAGTTTGGAGACCACGGCCACGATGCGCGCGGCCCGTTCGAGTTCGGCGCGGTGGAAGTGCGGTCCCGCCGCGCGAGCGACGACCACGTGCAGCCCGTGCGTGGCGACCGGCAGCAGCATCAGCCGCAGGTCGTCGGCCGCGCGCGTGGCGGCCCTGAGCGGCGGCTCCAGCAGTTCGAACACCTCCGGCGCGCCCAGACTGGCGTGCCGTACGACGTCGCCCGCCAGCGCTATCGACCATTCGGCGCCGCACAGCCCCGGCAGCGCGTCCACCAGCGTCGCGATCCCCCGCGACGGCTCCGACGCGACGTGCATGAGCAGGTCGTAGTCGGGCGCCGAGCCCGGGAGGTCCTTGGTCGGCCAGACCCCCTCGACGCGTACGCCCGGGACGGCCGAGAGCCGGTCGCGCACCTCGTCCGGGGTCACCTTCCCCGGCCAGGACACCGTGAAGTCGTCCACCGCCCGGCCCGTCTCCCGTTCCAGCACGGTGACCTGCAAAATGTCGGCACCCAACGCACCGAGTGACCGCGCGACCTGGCCCAGCCCCCCGGGCCGGTCCGGCAACGACACCCTCAGTCTGAGCAGCATGACCCGCCCCCTTTCCAGAGGCTCTCACAGTGCCCGTGGAAGGTTTCCAGCATGTTCCACGGATATGTCACGCATGCTGCACTTATATCCAAGGATGGTCCGCTAATCCGGGTTTCGGGATAAAGGTTCGCCCAGCGCCACCTGCGGAAAGCCGCAGGTGGCGCCCAAGAACGCGGAGATCAGGCGAAGACGTCCTGCTGGTAACGACCCTGCTCTTCGAGCGCGGCCAGCCACGCCTCTCCATCCGTCCCGGTCTTGTCCCGGTGGATGGCGAGCAACGCCCGCCGTACGGCGGGCGCCATGCGCAGCCCGTCGCCGCAAACGTACACGTACGCCCCAGCCTCCAGCAGTTCCCACACCGCCTCGCCCCGCGCGGCGATCGCGTCCTGCACGAACCGGTACGGATGCCCGGCCACCGCCGAGTAGGCCACGGTGACGTGCACCCCGTCAGCCGACGCCCAGCCCTCCACCTCGTCCCGGTAGAGCCAGTCATGCGAAGGATGGCGGCACCCGGCGAACACCTCGGCCCGTCCGGTGGCCCCGGTCAGCGCCCGCTCCTCCAGGAACCCCCGCAACGGCGCGAACCCGGTGCCGGGACCGACGAGGATCACCGGCGTGGCGGGGTCCTCGGGCAGCCGGAACGGCGGCGCGGGCACCCGGATGTAGCCGTAGAAGCTCTCCCCGGGAGCCAGCCCGGCCAGGTAGGCCGAGCACATCCCGCGGTATTCGCCGCTGCCCGACCAGGCGGGGCCCTCCACCAGCCCGACCGTGATCCTGACCAGGGCGGGGTCGGCCAGCGGCGAGGAGGAGACGGAGTAATAGCGCGGCCGGATCGGCCCGGCCATCTCCAGGAAGACCGGCAGCGGCAGCTCGATCGCCGGGAAGCGGTCGAGCAGCGCCAGCGGGGAGACCCGCTTGGCCAGGATCTCGTCGGCGTAGTCGGCGGTCAGCGCGTCGAGCTGGCTGCGCGTCCACGGGCACGAGGTGTGCGCGGCCAGGGCCGCCAGGTCCGACCTGGTGGCCACCTCCTGCAGCTCGGCGAACTCGGTCAGCAGCAGCCCGGCCGTCACCGGCGTGTCCACGGGCAGGTGGGTGGCCCCGCCGGTGCGCAGGCGTACGACCTGCTCGCGCGGGACGCGCAGGCAGCGCAGCGCCCACTCCACCAGCTCCGGGTCGTTCTTGGCGAAGGCGGCCACGTGGTCGCCCGCCGAGTAGGTCACGCCCTCGGGCAGCCGCGCCACGATCGAGCGCACACCGGGCCGTGGCGCCTCCAGCGAGAAGTCCCACAGCCCGGCCGGGTCGCCGGTCAGCTCCTCGTTGGAGACCACGGTCAGCGGGAACGCCCGCGCGGACACCACCGCGGGCCGTACCTCCGCCTCGCTGAGCACCTCCATCTGGTAGCGGGGGCCCGCGTCGGCGGCCGAGGCGCTGTACTCCTCGGCCGTCGCCGCCCACAGCTTGGCGGTCCACGCCGACACGTCGCCGTCGAAGTCGCCGTCGGCGTCGGCCTCGCCCCGCTCGATCAGGGGTACGGCACCGGCCGCCGTCAGCTTGGCGAAGGCGCGGCGGGGGAAGTCCTGGTACGTGGGCCACTGGGTGTTGCCGCAGCCCAGCAGCGCCAGCCGTACTCCCGACAGGTCGGGCAGCTCCTCCAGCGCGTCGAAGCGCTGGGCGTTGTCGGGCGCCTTGCCGTTGTAGGAGGAGGCGACCACCAGGAGCAGCCCCTCGCTCGGCGGGACCAGCTCGTCGAGGGTGGTCAGCGTGGTGGCGAAACCGGCCCGCCCGGCGCGCTCGGCCAGCCGCTCGGCGATGTCGGCGCAGGTGCCCAGGTTGGAGCCGTAGGCGACGGTCAGCGCGACGCCGGTGACGGCGATGTCCTGCTGCTCCTCCACCTCGATCGGCTGCCCGAGCACGGTGACGCGCTCGTGGGGACGGCGCTCGCGCACCCGGACGGTGAACCCGTCGGGCTTCAGGGTGAGCGTCTGCTTGATCTTCATCTTGTAAACGGTGGGGTCGGAGACGGCGAAGCGCCGCAGGATCATCGCCAGCGCCAGCCTGGCCTCGGTGAGCGCGAACTGGCGGCCGATGCAGGCCCGCTCGCCGTTGCCGAACGGCTTGTAGGCGCCGGGGTGATGGTCACGCTTGTTCTCGGGCAGCCAGCGGTCGATGTCGAACTCGTCGGGCCGCTCCCACGCCCTCGGGTTGCGGTGCAGCGACGGCAGCAGGACGATGACCGGCGCCCCCGCCGCCACCTCGTACTCACCGCCGAGCGTGGTGTCCGCGATGGCGTTCACGGAGAAGGCCGGGATCGGGGACCACACCCGCAGCGTCTCCTCCAGGATCCGGGAGATCACGTCCAGCTTCATGACCGTCTCGTAGGCCGGCGGCTCGTCGCCCGGCAGTAGCCGGTCGACCTCGTCGTAGGCCCTGGCCAGGGTGTGGGGGTCGCGCAGCAGGTTGTACAGCGCGAAGGAGAGCAGGCCGCTGGTGGTCTCGTGTCCGGCGATCAGGAAGGTGAGGACCTGGTCGCGGATGTTCGCGTCGGAGAGCCGGGCGCCGGTCTTGGGGTCGGACGCCTCCAGCATCAGGCCGAGCAGGTCCTTGGCGGCGGCGCCGTCCTCCGCGCGGCGCCGCCTGATCACGTCGTCGACCAGCTCGCGCATCAGCTCGATGTCGGCCCGGTAGGCGACCTCCTGCTTGCGCCTGAGCTTGGTGACGAACGGGAGCTGCTGGTTGCGCAGCATCGCCTCGGTCAGCGCGCCGCCCATCGCCGTCAGGAACGGGTGCAGCTCAGGCGAGTCGAAGGAGTCGAACCGGTATCCGAACCCGGTCAGCGAGATCGTGTCGAGGGTGAGCCTGGTCATGTCGTCGGCCACCGGCAGATCCTGCCCCGGACGCCCCGCCCAGGACTCCACGAGCCGGTCGGCGACCTCCAGCATCTGCGGGTAGTACGCCTTCATCGACCGCTGGCTGAAGGCCGGCATGAGGATCCGGTGCGCGTGGCCCCAGACGGGCTCGTCCGGCCTGGCCGTGAACAGCCCGTCACCGGCGAAGTCACGGACGATCGACAAGGGCGGGTTGATCTCCTTGCGGAACCGCGTCTCGTCGCACGCCTCGGCCACCAGGTCCGGATCGTGGATCACCACGACCTGACGACCGAGCAGGTCGAGCTGATAGATGCCCTCCGGGTGCGCCCGCGCGACCTCCTCGAAGTAGGTCATGGGCGAGTGCGCGGGCACCTGGAACGCGTTTCCGACGATCGGCAGCCCCCGAGGGGCGGGGATCTCTCTCATCAGCACTCCTTTCGGGTAGCCATACACCGTATGGCTCACGCTACCATACGGTGTATGGCAGTGAGCGCGCGCAGGGGAACCCCGCTGACCCTCGAGGAGATCTACACCACGGCGTTGCGCATGGTGGACGAGGTGGGCGTGGAAGGGCTGTCGATGCGCAAGCTGGCCGCCGAGCTCGACGTCAATCCGATGTCGCTCTATCACCACGTGGACAACAAGATGGCGCTGCTCACGCAGATCTGCGACACCAACGTCCAGCGCCTCGATCTCCCGCCGGACGAGTCGCTGCCCTGGCAGGAGCGGCTGCGCATCCTCGCGCGCGCCTATCGCCGGCTCACCACCGACCACCCGGAGATGTGGCGCTATGTGTACGCCCACCCGGAGATCACCGCCGACCGGAGGAGCGGCCTGTGGGGCGTGCTGTTCCCGATCCTGGAGGCGGCGGGCGTGCCGCAGGGGGAGCTGCGGCGGACGGCGGACGTGCTGTACGGGTTCGTGGCGGGCCTGGTGTTCGCCGAGACGGCCGGGCACATCGGCCAGGGCCAGGACACCGAGGAGGCCGACCGCACCTTCGAGGCGGCGGTCGACCTCATCGTCCGCGGCCTGGGCGGCTGACCCACCGCTGGGGGCCTGGCCGACCAACCGCTGGGGGGCTGGTTGACCAGCCACCGGAGGGCCGTCCCACCACCGCGAGCCGGGGCCATACCACCGTGATAGGGGTCGTTTGCCATCTATGCCAATCCCTACCAACCGCTAGCTTGACAGGCACCCCCACAAAGGAGTGCACATGCGGAGTAAGCGCTGGCCTCTCTTAGGCGCCACCATCGTGGCGGCCTGCCTGGCCACCACCCCCCTAACCCCCGCCGTGGCGGCCTCCCCGTCTCCCGTCCCTTCGGAGTCGACCCCGCCGTCCGTGATCGACTCCCTCGAGCGCGACCTCGGCCTGTCCGAGCAGCAGGTCATCACCCGGCTGGCCAACGAGCAGCGCGCGGCGGCCACGGAGGCCGCACTGACGTCCTCGCTCGGCGCCTCCTACGGCGGATCCTGGCTGACCGCCGACGCCGCCAAGCTCATGGTCGCGACGACGGACCCGGCCACCACCGGCTCCATCGAGGCGAAGGGCGCGCAACCCGTGCTCGTCTCGCGGACGCTGGCCCAGCTCACCGCGGTCAAGGACCAGATCGACCGGGCGTCGGACCAGGCCAAGGCCGGCGCGTCCCTGTGGTACATCGACGTGACCACCAACAGCGTCGTCATCGTCGCCGGGCAGCAGGCGGCCGGTGACGCCCTCGCCACGGCCGCCGGCGTCGACAAGAACGCGATCCGCGTAACCGTCTCCGGCGAACAGCCGCGGACCCTGATCAACATCGTCGGCGGCGCCCCCTACTACATCGGCGGCGCCCGGTGCAGCATCGGCTTCGCCGTCACCAAGGGCAGCACCCCCGGCTTCGTCTCCGCCGGGCACTGCCGGGTAGCCAACAACACCACCAACCCGACAGGCACCTTCCAGGGCGCCTCGTTCCCGGGCAACGACTACTCCTGGGTCGCCGCCCCCGGTAACACCGCTACGCCGTACGTACGCGGCGCGGGCGGCGCGAACGTCACCGTCCGCGGCTCCACCGCGGCCGGCGTCGGCTCCTCCATCTGCCGCTCCGGTTCGACCACCGGCTGGCACTGCGGGACCGTCCAGCAGCTCAACGCCACCGTGCGGTACGCGGAGGGCACCGTCACCGGCCTCACCCGCACCAACGTGTGCGCCGAGCCCGGCGACTCCGGCGGCTCGTTCATCTCCGGCAGCCAGGCCCAGGGCGTCACCTCCGGCGGCTCCGGAAACTGCAGCAGCGGCGGGACGACCTACTTCCAGCCGGTCAACGAGATCCTCAGCGTGTACGGGCTGACGCTCCGTACCGGCTGAGAACAGCCCTTCCACGCACCCTCGCGTGCCCGGTGCCCTCGGCGCCGGGCACGCTTCACGTGTGCCGCAGACGGCGCCGGGCCGCTTCACGGACGGCACGGCCGGCCCCGCCCCGACCCCGGCCCGCCGCTCTGGCCAGCAGCAATCGGGGTTACCAGCGGTCGTGGACCTGGGGGCGGATCAGCTCGTCGTAGACGGCGGTGACCGCCGCCCGGGTCTCCTCCGTGAGCGCGGGGAGCCCGGCCGCGGCGGCGTTGGCGCCGGCCTGCCGTGCGTCGCGGGCCCCGGGGATGACCACGCTGACGCCGGGCTGGTCGATGATCCACCGCAGCGCGAACTGGGCGGTCGTCATCCCCTCCGGCACCAGCGGCTTGAGCCTCGCCACGGCCCGCAGCCCGGTGTCGTAGTCGACGCCCGAGAACGTCTCACCGACGTCGAACGCCTCCCCGTGCCGGTTGAAGGCGCGGTGGTCGTCGTCGGAGAAGCGGGTGTGCTCGTCGTACCGGCCCGACAGCAGCCCGCTGGCCAGCGGGACCCGGGCGATGATCCCGACCCCGGCCGCGGCCGCCGCCGGCAGCACCTCCTCCAGCGGCTTCAGCCGGAAGGCGTTGAGGATGATCTGCACGGTGGCGACGTTCGGCCGCGCGATCGCGGTCAGCGCCTCCGCGCAGGTCTCGACGCTCACGCCGTACGCCGCGATCCTGCCCTCCTCGACCATGGTGTCGAGCGCGTCGTAGACCGCCTGGTCCGAATAGACCGGAGTCGGCGGGCAGTGGAGCTGCACCAGGTCGAGGGTGTCCACGCCGAGGTTCTTCCGGGACCGGTCGTTCCAGGCCCGGAAGTTGTCCAGGGTGTAGGCCGACACCTCCTGCGGCACCCGGCGCCCCATCTTGGTGGCCACCGTCAGGCCGGGGCGTTCCTTGATCAACTGCCCGACGATCCGCTCGCTGCGCCCGTCGCCGTACACGTCGGCGGTGTCGATGAACGTCACCCCGGCGTCGACGGCGCCGTGCAGCGTCGCCAGCGCGTCATCCTCTCCGACCGCGCCCCAGTCGGCGCCCAGCTGCCATGCCCCGAGGCCGACCACGCCGACCTGCCTGCCCGTCCTGCCCAGCTCACGCTTCTCCACAATCCCGATCGTACGGGCACACAACTTCCCAATAGACAAGACGCAACGGCGCGTCTAATCTATGCGTCATGACAAACACCCTGCACTCTCCGCTGGTCCGTACCGTGCTCGACCGGCTGTTCGCCGCCGCGGCACTCGACGACGACGCGCCCCGCGGACCGCTCCCCGGCGGTTCCCTGGAGACCGCCACCGCGCAGGAGCGCGCCGACGCCCTGGCGGCCCTGTACCTGCCGATCTCCGCTCGGGGCGGCGACCTCCTCTACACGCTGGTACGGGCCGCCCGCCCGGAGACCGTCGTCGAGTTCGGCACCTCGTTCGGGATCTCCACGGTGTACCTGGCCGCCGCGGTCACCGACAACGGCACTGGCCGGGTGTACGGCACCGAGATGAGCGCGACCAAGGTCGCCACCGCCCGCGCGAACCTGGACGAGGCCGGTCTCGGCGGCGTGGTGACGATCCTGCCCGGCAACGCCCTGGACACCCTCGCCGACGTACCGGGACCGATCGGCCTGGTGCTGCTGGACGGGTGGAAGGAGCTGAGCGTGCCGGTGCTCCGGCTACTGGAGCCCCGGCTGGCGCCAGGCGCGCTGGTGGTGGCCGACGACGTCACCTTCGCCTCTATGGCCGACTATCTGGACTACGTACGCGATCCGGCCAACGGATACGTCAGCGTCGCCTTCCCCGTGGAGGACGGCATGGAGATCAGCTGCCACACCGGCGGCGCCACGACGTACAACTGACACGACGTACAGCCGAACGGATCGGCCGACGCTCAGGCCGGAGTGTCGGCGCCTCCCGAGGCCGGGCGGAGAAGGGTCCCTTCGATACCGGCGGTCAGCATGACCACCACCGACTCGAACAGCACGTCCGGCGGCTCCACGATGGCCTCCTCGCCGATCCGCCCCAGATGCGGCCGACCCTGGGCGGGCGGCGCCGACGGCATCGCGACGGAGAGCAGCCCAGCGGGCGGGCGGTCGTGCCAGGTGTCCCAGATCTCGGCGAAACCGGCCACCTGGAGCACGGTGATCGTCCAGGCCCGGTAGGCGTTCTGCGGGCTCAGCCCGAGCGCGAGGAAGAAGCCCACCAACGCGTCGTCGGCGTCGAGCAGGCCGGGGGTGGCCAGGTGGGTGAGGTTCTCGGCGTGGGCGAGCGCCAGCAGGCCGGGGTGAGCCCGGTACCAGGACCGCAGGTCGAGGCAGTAGTCGCGCAGGCTCTCACGCCACCGCCCCGGATCCAGGCGCGGTTCGGGACGGTCGGCGTGGCAGATCGCCAGCACCTCGCGCAGCAGGTCATCGCGGTCGCTCACGTAGTTGTACAGGGCGCGCGGCGAGACCTGGAGCTCGGCGGCGACGTTGCGCATGGTCAGCTCCGTCGGACCGGCCCGGCCGAGCACGCGCAGGGCCGCGCGGGCGATCCGTTCCCTGGTCAGAGTGGGCCTGCCCATACGGACTTCGGGGCGTCGGCGGCGGGCGGGCACCGAGCCATGCTAGCCGGATCCGTTGAACTTCACACACCGTTGACTTTAAGCCGTATCCCCCTCCACACTTAGGCGACCCTTACCAAGGAGGAAACGGCATGCGGTGGTCTCTGGTCGTCGAATACGGAGTGGGATTCGGGCTGGTGATGAGCGCGCTCTTCACCGTGGCGATCTTCGCCGGGGCGTTCGTCAGCCGCGATTTCCTGCTGAACGACTACCCGCCGGCCATCCAGGAGCGTTACGCCAAACCCAAGAGCGCGCGCGGCCGCCGGGTGGCGGCCTGGGTGGGGGTGCTCTTCTGGGGACTGTGCTGCGTGCCCCTGACGGTCGCGGCGATGCTCCGCCTGCGCGCGGACCTCGGCACCGACCTGGGCTTCGGCCCGGCCGCCGTGGCGGGGGCGCTCATGTTCCTCACCCTGTCGGTGTACGACCTGGTGGTGCTCGACTGGATCGTCTTCGCCGGACTGCGCCCCCGCCTGATGGTGCTACCGGGCACCGAGGGCATGCGGGAGTACCGGGACCTGCGCTTCCACGCCGTGGCCGCCCTCAAGGGCAGCCCGCTGATCCTGGTCGTCGGCTTGCTGAGCGGAGGTGTTGTCGCGGGGCTGGAGGCGATCGCCTGACCGTCGTCAGATGGGCCGCGGCGTGGATGCGCGTGTGAAACGTGACCAGGACGCGGCGACGGAGTCCCCTCCCCGGCTGCGGCTATCATCGCTTGAAAGGGTTTTCTCGGCGGCATTCCCGAGCCACCTCCAGCGAGTCACACGAAGGACGGCGCATGGCCAGGGGCGCGAGCGGCAGGCCGGCGACCATCACCGCGGTCGCGAAGCAGGCCGAGGTCTCCATCTCCACGGTCTCCCGGGTGATGAACGGCAACGCCCACGTGGACCCGGCGATCGCCGAGCGGGTCCGCGCCGTGGCGAGCGAGCTGCACTACTCGGCCAGCCCGCTGGCCCGATCGCTCGTGCTGGGCCGCTCGCAGCGCGTGGCCATCCTGGTGCCGGACCTGGAGAATCCGACGTTCCAGAGCGTGCTGCGCGGCCTGACCCGCGCCGCCGCCAGGGACAACTACCACGTACTGGTGGCGGACTCCCTCGAAACGGCCGACGAGGAGGGCACCCTGGCGCTGGAGGCGCGCCGCTGCTGCGACGCGATCGTGCTCTGCGCGCCCAGGATGCCGGAGGACAGGCTCAGGGTCCTGCTGCCCGAGCTGGCGCCGGTCGTCCTGATCAACCGCGAGAGTCCGTACGTCCCGGCGCCGACCCTCACCGCCGACTACGAGGCGGGCATCCAGCCGCTCGCCCGGCACCTCTATCAGCTCGGGCACCGCCGGATCGCCTACCTGGAGGGCGATCCCGACAGCGTCTCCAACACCCGGCGGCGGACCGGACTCGCCCGGTTCCGCGCCGAGCATCCCGACGCCGATGTGCTCGGCATTCCGTGCGGGGTCACGTTCGAGCGCGGGCACGCCGTGGCGGACGCGGTGCTCGCGTCGGGGGCGACCGGGGTGCTCGGGTTCAACGACCTGGTGGCGATGGGGCTGCTCAGCGCGCTGAACGAGCGGGGCGTACGCGTGCCGGAGCAGTTGTCGCTGACCGGGTTCGACGACATCCCGTTCGCGAAGTACACGACGCCGCCGCTGACCACGGCGTCGGTGCCGGTCGTCGAGCTGGGCGAGGAGGCGTGGAAGCGGCTGCACGCGCTGCTCAACGGGGACAAGCCGGACCACGACCTCAGCTTCCGTCCCCGGATCGAGGTCCGTGGCAGCACAGGCCCCGTCCCCGGCTCTTGACGCGCGTGTCCGGCGGACATGCGGCGAGGTCAAGCGGATTGCTCAGCGGAGCCGTTCAGCTCGTTGAGGTAGTTGTAGATGGTGAAGCGGCTGACTCCGAGTGCGGCGGCCGCCGTTTCGGGTGCCTGCTTGACCAGGAAGAACCCGCGGCGTTCCAACTCGGCGATCACCTGGAGCTTGTGTTCCTTCCGCATCTCCTCGACCGGGACGCCGACCGCCGTGATGGCTGCCTCCAGCAGCAGGGCGGACAGTTCCTCGACGCTGTGAGGGAAGGACTCCCCTTGATGGTCGGCTGCCGGCTTGGCGGGACCCGCGTCGGCCGAAGGCATGGACGGCGCTGGAGGCATGGACGTCAGGTCGTGCCCGAGCACGAACCGGTCCATGGCGGACCTGAGTGAGACCCAAGCAGACACATCGGTGTTCAGGCAGAGCGCTGCCGCGGGGCGGCCCTCGTCGTCGGTGTACACGATCGTCGTGCTCTGCAGGTTGCGTCCGTCCGGCAGCTGGGATCGGTAGCCGATCTCGTGACGCAGGTCGCCCGCGGCGACACGTTCGAGCAGCTTGTCGGTGGGAGGGTGTCCGCCCTGCCGGCCGGTGACCGTCCCGGCGATCGCGCGAACGGTGTTCGGAATGCGGCGGAGGTCATGCAGCACCACTTCGGTCGGCTGGGTCATCGCCGCCTGGAGAGGAGCGACAAGGAGTTCGAGAACGCGGTTGATGCACTCCGCGTCCATCCCCTCCAGGGCCGCAGGTGCCGGAAGCATCGAGCTGTCTGACGCCCGTTCCATACGTGACACCGTCCTCTGTTCAGCGCCGGGAAACCGGCCGAGCTCTCCAGACCCGGTTCGCTGCAACATCGTGAGAATATCGAGGCGCAGACCTCGATGGACCAACAATTTCCGCGAAGTTCCTGGGCGACCTCCACAACCAGTTGATGTCCGCGACGCGTCGGGGCGGGGTTCGTTCGGCTAGCGCGCGTGGAGAGCCGCGCTGCGTCCCATTCGGGTGATCGCCTCGGTGAGGACGGCCTGGGAAGTGGCGAAGTTCAGGCGGACGTGCCCGGCTCCTCCCGTTCCGAAGATGTGGCCGGAGGACAGGGCCACCCTGCCGTGCTCCAAGAACAGCCGTGCGGGACCGGCCAGGTCAGTGACCACCGCGAGCCCCGTGGCGTCTTCTTCCGGGGCGATGCCGAGGGACCGGCAGTCAAGCCAGGCCAGGTAGGTTCCCTCGGGTCTGGCGTATCCGACCCCGGGCAGGTGTTCGGCGACGAGCCGACCCAGCAGGTCTCGGTTCGCGTCGAGCCCCGCCAGCAGCGCGTCGAGCCACCCGTCCCCGTGCCGGAAGGCCGCTGTGTGGGCGATGACGCCCAGATAGCTGGCACCGTGGTGGACCTCCTCGGGCATCCGGCGCAGATCAGCGGCCGCCTCAGCCCCCGCGATGGCGAGCGCCGCTTTGATGCCGGCGAGGTTCCAGCCCTTGGTCGCCGACATGAGCGAGAAGGCGTCTTCGGTCCCGGGCACGCTCAGATAGGGCGTGAACTCAGCGCCTGGCAGGACGAGCGGGGCGTGAATCTCGTCGGCGACGACACGGACTCCGTACCGACGAGCCAACGTCGCCACGGCGGCGAGCTCCTCGTAGGTGTGAACCGTGCCGGTCGGGTTGTGTGGATTACTGAGGAGGTAGGCGATCTTGCCCTTGCCGCTCTGTTCCCTGGTACGCCGGAACGTCTCCTCCAGCGTTTCCAGGCTGATCCGGAGGTCCTGCCCGAGCGGCGCTTCGATGACCCGGCGGTCGTCATGGGTGATGAAGGCGTAGAAAGGCGCGTACACGGGAGAGTTGACGACGACTGGGTCGCCAGGGTCGGTGATCAGCCGCAGCACCTGGACCGCGCCCATCATCACGTCCGGGATCAAGGCGACGCGGTCGACCACCATCCCATCCCATTTCCAGCGGCGCGCGGCGAAGCCGGCCAGCGACTCGGCGAACTCGGTTCCGGTGGGGTACCCAGTGTCACCGATCTCGATGGCTTCGCGCAGCGCGTCGGCGACCGCCGGTGCGAGCGGGACATCCATCTCCGCCACCCACAAGGGCAGGACATCCGGCGGATATACCCGCCACTTCATGCTCCTGCGCTGACGGAGCTGCTCGAGCGAGAACTCCTCGAGAGGGTTCGCACACTCTCCGGCCTCGGCGCCAACCTCTGCTGAGCGGCGCTCGAACAAGGGCGAGGCTGGCTGATTCATGACAGACCTCCGTGGTCGAGCGGCAAGGGAATGACAGTTCGCGGATCGTGAACACGCCGCCGAGCTCTCAACACAGAGTTGCAAACGGGCGACTCCCTTGGCAAGAGTTGCACAGATTTTTGACACACCAAAGCGGTCTATCCACTGTCAATGCAGGTCAGGTTGATTTTGCCAGGCCCACCTTCGCACACAACAACATGTTGACAATCTGGCGCAGCCCGCCCTGCCTTCAACCAGAATTTGAAGTCAGTGCGCGCATTGGTTCTAGCGGGGGTGGATGGTCACTGGGCCGAAGACGGCCATGCCCTCGCCGGGCGATCCGGGCGGGGCGGCCGCGAACAGGCCGAGTTCCGCCGAGATCCAGCGCCCCTGCTCCGCCTGAAACCCCTCGAATCCGGTGACCCAGCCGTCACCAGCGCCACGGATGCCAGCACCGACCTCATCAGCGCCACCGTTGCCAGCGCCACCCTCATCAGCGCCGCTGTTCCCAGCGCCGTCGCCAGCACCCGCGCCCGGGCCCGTATCAGTGCCGTCGCCGGCGCGGTGGCGGAACCGCAGCGCGCAGACCCCCGCGTCGTCGGAGTCGATCCGCAGCCCGACGGTCGCGGCCTCGTCCGGCAGCCGTGTGCTGAACCGTGTCACCTCGCCCTCATCACCGTCCTGATACGTCCGGACCTCGACGCTGACCCCGTCACGGTCGCGCGCCAATCCCACGTACGCGTAAGAGGCGCCGAGCACGACCACTCCGGCCCTGGTCCCCGGCTCATCCGCTGCCAGCCGGAGTGTGGTGGTGAACCGCGCGGCCACACCGGGCACCTGCTGGCCGAGCACCTGTGGCAGATTCCGCAGGTTGCCCCGGTCGTTGGGCAGCGCGCGCACTCTGGCGTGACCGTCGCCGTCCAGACGCAGCAGGCCGGGAGCCGGATTCGCCTGCCAGTACCACTGCGGCCCCAGCTCCCCCGCCCGGAAGTCGTCGTCCCGCCCCGGCTCCGCCTGCCCGGAACCGGCCGGGTGCGGTCCCAGCGCCGAAGCACGGGCCGGAGCCGGGTGCGGTCCCTGCGCCGGTGCCGAGTGAAGGACCGCCGCCGAGGCGCGCGCCGGGGCCGGGTGTTCCAGGACGGGCTGTCCGTCCACTCCCATCACCGGCCACCCGTCGTCCCCCCAGCGCATCGGCTGCAGGTGGACCACCCGGCCGAACACGCCACGGTCCTGGAAGTGCAGGAACCAGTCCTCACCCTCCGGCGTGGTGACCCAGGCCCCCTGGTGCGGCCCGTTGACCGGCGTGTCGCCCTGCTCCAGGACGACGCGGTCCTCGTACGGACCCGCCAGCGACCGTGACCGGAACACCGACTGCCAGCCGGTCGCGACACCCCCGGCCGGGGCGAAGATCCAGTACCAGCCGTCGCGCTTGTAGACCTTGGGCCCCTCCAGCGTCGAGTAGCCGGGCAGGGCATCCCCGTCGATGACGGTGACGGGCGTGCCGATGATCTCGCGGGCGTCCGGCGTCATCTCCACCAGCGACAGCCGGTTGCTGATGCCACTGCGGCTCTTCGCCCACCCGAACACCAGCCAGGCGCGCCCGTCGTCGTCCCAAAGCGGGCAGGGGTCGATCACGCCAGGCCCGGGGAGCAGGAGGTGGGGCGCCGACCACGGCCCCGCCGGATCCGTCGCCGTCAGCACATGAACCCCATGGTCGGGGTCGGGGTAGAAGATCCAGAACAGGCCGTCGTGATGCCTGATGGAGGGCGCCCACGCCCCGCCGCCGTGCCGGGGCACCTTGAAGTGCTCCGCCGGTGGCGCGGCGGGCAGTGCGCGGCCGATCAGCTCCCAGCGCAACAGGTCGGGCGAGCGCAAAACGGGCAGCCCAGGGGCGCGGTTGAAGCTCGACGTGACCAGGTAGTAGGTCTCACCGACGCGGATGACGTCCGGATCGGGCCAGTCGGCGTTGAGCACGGGGTTGCGGTACGTGAGCCGTCCGGCCGATTCGTCTGCCATGTGTCCAAGCTCCCGAAACTGGCCGAGAAAACGTTTCCCAGCCATTCTGGCACGCCGTCCGTATCAGCTGGAGCCCGCCTGACGCCCATCCGAGATGTGCGGGCCCATCCCTGGGTGGTGGGGGTGGTGGGGGTGGTGGGGGTGGTGGGGGTGGTGGGGGTGGTGGGGGTGGTGGGGGTGGTGGGGGTGGTGGGGGTGGTGGGGGTGGAGATGGTGGACAGCGGACAGCGGACAGCGGACAGCGGACAGCGGACAGCGGACAGCGGGCGGCGGGCGGCGGGCGGCGGGCGGCGGGCGGCGGGCGGCGGGGAAGTATGCGTTCAACAGTTCGGCCGTCTGGTCCGTCTATCTCGTGATGAATCGAGGAAAGGCGCAGGCCATTGGATGAAATTTCGCGCTTCGAGGACTTCGTCGCGGAACGGGCCGATGCCCTGCTGCGCTATGGATACCTGCTCAGCGGCAACCCGCACGACGCGGCCGACCTCACCCAGGAGGCGCTGATCCGGCTGCACCGGGCCTGGCCACGGGTGCGCCAGAAGCAGGCTCCCGAGAGCTACACCAGGATGATCATGGCCAGGTTGCACATCAGCGTCTGGCGGCTGCGCAGGCGCGAGCGGCTCGACTGGGCGCTGCCCGAGACCGGCCGGCTCGACGTGCTGCCCTCCGGCATCGAGCAGGACCTGTGGCAGGCGCTCGCCGGCCTGCCGCGCAAGCAGCGGGCCGTACTGGTCCTGCGCTACTACGAGGACCTCGCCGACGAGGAGATCGCCGGTGTGCTCGGCATCTCCCGGGGGACCGTGCGCAGCCACGCGTCGCTCGGCCTGGCCAAGCTCCGTTCCACCGTGCCCCACCCCTCAGCGATCGACGGGAGCCCCGCATGACCGACCAGTTGGAATCCCGCCTGCGTTCGACCCTCGGCCACGCCGCCGAGCATGCGCCGAAGGCGCCTTCTGGGCTGCGTGCCGAAGTCGTGTCGCGGTCGCGGCGGCGCAGGACGCGCAGCCAGGCCCTCGTCGTGGCACTGGCCGTCACCACCGTGGCCCTGCCGGTCACGCTGACGGTCACCGGCGGGCAGAAGGGTGACGACGTCGCCACCGGCACCATCGACCCACGCCGCAGCTGGGACGTCATGGAGGGCAAGACCCCGATGGGCGACCGTCTGCTGATCGACAACCCGTCCGAGGAGCGGCCCCTGACCCTCTGGTACGCCATGGGGAAGACGGGCACGGTCCTCTGCCAGTCCTACGAGAGCAGGACCGGCGTCACGACGCAAGGGTGCGGCGAGCCGCTCAACAACCTAGAGGCCACCATGCAGAGTTCGACCGATTCGTTCCCCTATCCGTCCACGGGCGTGGTGATGTTCTTCGGCAGCGCGGAGTCCGAGATCGTCCGCGTCACCGCCGTGATCAAGGGTGGCGACCGGGTGACCGGGACGATCTACCGTCCGAACGGCGCTCCCCAGGGCATCTGGACCTTGTCCGCGCCCACCAGCGAGAGGGTGACGGCGTTCGAGTTCGCGAATGCCAGGGGCCAGACCGTGGCATGGCTCAAGAACAAGCCCATCATCTTCCCCGAGGAAAAGGCCCAGCCCGTCGGCCCCGCCGTGCGGATGCCGGGAGATCTGTCCGTAGGTCTCTACAAGGTGCCGGGTGAGACGCTGCTCTGGAAGCTGAACGGACAGACCGTCGTCATGAATCTCGTCGAGCCCGACCACTTGATGACCGACAAGGACGGCAAAAAGTACCCCGTGGAGCTGGCTGAGCACGACAAGCGCTGGTTGGGCATCGCGAGCGCGAAGACCGCCCGGGTCACCCTGCTCTTCGGCGACGGCCGGTCCGTGTCGGCCGCCACTCGGCCGGACCCGTGGAACCTCGGCATCCGGTTGTTCGCCGGGACCTACGATCGCGCCCGCAACATCAGCTACGAACGCTTCCAGATCATCGGCTACGACGAGGCGGGCGTGCAGATCTGGCAGCAGACGCACGAGAAGCGCTGAACGAGTGACCGCCCGGGCGGTCACATCACAGCCGCCCGTCGGGCTTGGCGAGCAGGCGATATCCAGAATTACAGGATATATCCCGAAATACAGGGAGGTTCAGCGCTGGTAGGCGCCGGCGTTCGGGGCGGCGGGCAGGGCCGCGATGTCCGTGCCGCCCGACGCCCGGCCGAACCACGCGGCACCGAGCCGGACGCCCCGGCCCAGCGCCGGCGAGCCGGGCCGCAGGTGGAGGTCCGTACGGGAGACGAAGCGGGGGTCCGCCTTCACCGACTTGGGCCCCAGCTTGAAGGCGTACTTCCGCCCCTTGTAAACGCCGCCCGCGTCGTCGGCGCCCTTCCCGTCCTCGTACCCGGCCTCACCGCCGACCGAGATCGCGTTGTTGCGCAGCTTGAGTATCGACGGCGAGCACCCGCCGTGGCAGGACCAGCCGATCGTCGCCCGCGCGGGCAGGTAGACCGAGTTGTGCACCGCGATCGTCCCGGTCACCGGGCCGACGATGTGCTGGGGGCCACGGGTGATCAGGAACGATCCATGCTTGCGCGAGGAGGTGACCACGTTGAAGGCGAACACGTTCCCGACGGCCGTCTTCCCCTTGCGGGCGCCGAGCTCGGTGAACGTCTCGTTGTCGCGGGCGGTGTTGTGCGTGATCAGGTTGCGGTCGCCGTCGAAGATCTCGACCGCCGCCCCGTCGAAGCCGTAGTCGTTGCTCGGCGCGTAGCTGCCGGTGATGGTGTTGCCCGTCACCGTGTTGTCGTCGCCGTTCAGCAGGATGCCGAACGCCCCGGAGTCGTTGTCGGGCTCGGAGTCGTTCACGCTCATCCGGGCGTTGGAGGTCAGCGTGCTGTCCCTGATGACGTTGCGGGAGCCGGTGGGGGTGACCAGCACTCCGGCGATGTTGCGGTCGGCCCGTACGCCGACGAGCTCGTTGCCGTCGCCGCTCAGCTCGAACCCCGCCCATTGGCAGCCGGAGGCGCGCAGGCCACTGATGCGCCAGTGGTTGCCGGTCACGACGACGCAGTTGCCGTCCATGCCGGAGATCTTCGCCATGGGGCCGGTCCCGTACGGCTGGATGACGATGGGTTTGGCCGCCGTGCCTTTGGCGGTCAGGGTGAGGGTGCCCGTCCATTTGCTGCCGCGTTTGACGCTGACCGCGTCGCCGGGTTTGAGGTCGGCGGCGCCGATCTTCTCGAGTGATTTCCAGGGTTTGGTGGCGCTGGTCCCGGCAGCCGAGTCGTCGCCCGTCCGCGAATCGACGTAGTAGGTGGTGCCCGCGCGGGCCAGAGCCGAGGCCGGGAGGGCGGGCGCGAGCGAGGCGATGACGGCCACGGAGAGCAACCTCATGCGAACACACCACTATCAAGTTTAAATCTGAACGATGGGGGGCCGCCCACGCTAGCGCGTCACCGCGCGAGGCGCCAGACACGCAGCGAAGGGCCATCACCCGGCAACACATCGGTGTCAGAAGCGTTATAAACCCCTGCCGCCCGCATGGGAAGGGGAATGGCCTGGCCCGGTGCCCTGCGCGCGCACACCAGCAGCGACTCCTCGGCGGCCTCCCGGAGAAAGACCAGGCAGTCGGCGTCGGCGTGCAGCCACCGCAGCCCGCCGTGGCGCAGCGCGGGCTCGGCCCGGCGCAGGCCGAGCAGCTCCCGGTAGGCGGCCAGCGTCGCGAGGTCCTGGTCGGCGGGCCGGTCCCAGGGCATGGGGGTACGCGCGTGCTCGCCGTTCACCCCCGTCAGCCCGTACTCGCTGCCCGCGAACACCATCGGCGTGCCCGGCAGCGTGGCCTGCAGCCCGAGCGCGACGAGGTGACGCTCCGCCGAGCCGGTCACGGTGCGGATGCGCGGCGAGTCGTGCGAGTCGAGCAGTTGCCATGAGTGCACCTGCGAGCGCCACGACAGGTGGGAGGCGAATGTGCGGAACGTCGCGTACGTCTGGAGCCCGTCACGCGACGGCACCCCGCCGGGCACGCCGAGGAAGTTCGCCAGCTCCAGGTCGGGCGAGCGCAGCCAGGCCCACACCGGCCGGGTGAAGCCGCCGTAGTTCATCGTGCCGTGCCAGCCGTCGCGGTCCAGGTCGGGCGAGGCGTCATGGCAGTGCTCGGCGATGAGCGCCGCGCCTGGCCCGATCGCGCGGCGCAGCAGGGCGGCGATCTCGTGGTTGTGGTCGTCGCGGCCGTGCCGGCCGGTCATGTTCGCGACGTCGACGCGCCAGCCGTCGAGCGGGCCCAGCCACTTCTTCAGTACGGCCGGGATCCGGGCCCGTACCAGGTCGCCGCCCCAGTTGAGCTTGGGCAGCGACTTGACCCCGTACCAGGACTCGTAGTCGCCGGTGGCGGGGTCGAAGTAGAACATCTCCCGCTCGGGCGCGCTCACGTCGGACATCGCGGCGGTGAACCAGGGGTGCGTCCGGCCGCAGTGGTTGGTGGTGATGTCGCCGATCAGCCGCATGCCGCGCGCGTGCAGCGCGTCGGCGAGCCGGTGCAGCGCCTCGTCGCCGCCGAGCAGCGGGTCGACGCGGTCGAAGTCGGCGGCGTCGTAGCGGTGGTTGGAGCGGGCCGGGAAGATCGGCGTCAGGTAGACGGTGTCCGCGCCGAGCGCCTGGACGTGGTCAAGACGCTCCACGATGCCGTCGAGGTCGCCGCCGTAGAACTGCTGGGACGTGCCGGGGCCCGAGGGGATGACCGGGTCGCGGTCCCAGTCGCGCGGCAGCGCCCAGTCCGGCAGCTCCCGCATCGGCCTGGACCTGGCGAAACGGTCAGGGAAGATCTGGTAGACGATCGCCTCGGCGAGCCACGGGGGCGGCGTCTCGTGGCTGACCAGCCGGAAGTCGGTGACGTCGGTGACGTCGTGCGTGACGAGCCCGGCCGCGGTCAGCCACGCCTGGCCGCCCTCGGTGTGCAGGAGGAAGCGGTAGGGGGTGACCGGGTTGGCGGCGACGAGGTCCGCGCGCCACCAGACGTCCGTCTCGCCGTAGCCACCGACGGCGCCGGGCGTGTCGGGCGAGGCGGCGGTGAAGCGGGGTTCGCCGTCCCGGACCGTACGGACGTGCACACCGGTGATCCCGGCCGACAGCGGCGCCCGCAGCCGGACCGTCACCGTCGAGCCGGGCGCCGGCGCCTGGGTGGAGACGTACAGAGCGGAGCCGTCGTGATGCGGCTCGCCGAGGAAGCGCAATGAGACCTATCCCTTGACGGCACCGGCGGTGAGCCCGGAGACGATGTACTTCTGCAACCACAGGAACACGCCGACCGTGGGGACGGCGGTGAGCAGCGTGGCCGCGGCGAACATGCCGAAGTTGGCGTTGCGCTGGTCCCCCGCGATCATCCCGTACATGCCCACGGCCAGCGTCTTGCTCTCCGGATCGCGCAGGAAGACGTTGGCCATGATGAACTCGCTCATCGTGCCGATGAAGGCCAGCAGCGCGGTGACCGCGAGGATCGGCGTGACCAGCGGCATGATGACCCGCCAGAAGATCTGCGCGTGCGTGGCGCCGTCGACCGTGGCCGCCTCGTCGAGCTCCTTGGGGACGGTGTCGAGGAAGCCCTTCATCAGCCACGTGTTGACGCCCAGCGCGCCGCCCAGGTAGAGCAGCATGAGCCCCCACACGGTGTTGAACCCGAACGCGGGGTAGAGCTCGGTCACCTTGGTGAAGATCATGAAGATCGTCACGATGGCCAGGAACTGCGGGAACATCTGGATGAGCAGCAGCGCCAGCAGCCCGACCCGGCGCCCCCGGAAGCGCATCCGGCTGAAGGCGTAGGCGGCGAACATCGACAGCAGCAGACTGGCGAACGACGACGTCAGCGCGACGAACACCGAGTTGATGAACCACCTGGCGAACGGATACCGGTCGGAGGTGAACAGGTCGGCGAAGTTCCCGAGGCTGGCCCCGGTGGGCAGCAGGTCGGTGGAGGCCAGCGTGCCCAGCGGGTTGATCGCGGCGGAGACCACGAACAGGATCGGGAAGACCGCGAACGCGCACACCACCAGCACGAACACGTGCCGCAGCGCGAGTCTCATGCGTAGACCTCCTCCTGTCTGCGGGTCCGGCGGAAGGCCACCGCGGAGATGATCGCCACGATCGCGAAGATGAACACCGAGATCGAGGCGGCGAAGCCGAACTGGGCGCCGTAGGTGCCGAACGCCAGCCGGAAGGTGTAGGTGATCAGCAGGTCGGTGGCCCCCACCTGCGGGCTCTCCGCCGGGAACGGGCCGCCCTCGCTGGTGAGCGCGATCGCGTTGAAGTTGTTGAAGTTGTAGGCGAACGACGAGATCAGCAGCGGCGTCAGCGCCACCAGCAGCAGCGGCAGCGTCACCTTGCGGAAGCCCTGCCACGGCGTCGCCCCGTCGATGGAGGCCGCCTCGGTCAGCTCGCGCGGGATCGCCTGCAGCGCGCCCGTGGTCACCAGGAACATGTACGGAAAGCCCAGCCAGAGGTTGACCAGGATCACCGCGAACCTGGCGGTGGACGGCTGCCCCATCCAGTCGACGTCCAGCCCGAACAGCTGGTTGACCAGCCCGAAGTCGCGGTTGAACATGTCCCGCCAGACCAGCAGCATCGCGAAGGCGGGCATCGCGTACGGCAGGATCAGCGCGATCCGGTAGAAGCGGGTGCCGCGCATGCGCGGATGGTGCAGCGCCAGCGCCACCGCCATCCCGAGCGCGAACGTGGCCACCACGGAGGCCAGCGCGAACACCACGTTCCACCCGAAGACCCCGATGAAATATCCGGAGATCGTGGGATTCGTCAGGACACGGGTGAAGTTCGCGAAGCCGACGCTCACCTGCCAGCCCTGCGCGAGGTGCGCGCCCGAGGCGTTGACGAAGTAGCCCTGCCCCTCGTCGGCCTTCCACCGGTCGCCCTCGCCCTGGACGCAGTCGCAGCGCGCGTCGTAGACCAGCGCCGAGCGTCCCTCGACCGCGCGGCTCAGGCCGTTCGCCTTGATCAGGCCGCCACGGGTCGGTACGGCCAGCGCCGCGATCTGCTGTGCCCTGGCCGCCGCCTGCGGTGCCGTCAGCACGGTGAAGCCGGGCGCCCGCAGCACCTTGCCGGTAATGCCCACCTCGGCACCGGTCACCGGCGCGAGCCCGGCCGGGTCGCCCGCCTGGACCTGCTTGGTCTTCGGGTCCACGAGGAGGAAGACCAGCCGGTCGCCCTTCAGCGCCGTGGTCAGGCTGTACTCGGGCGAGCCGGGCGCCTGCCGGACGGAGCCGGTCTCGATCGCCGTGATGGCGGCCCGCTTGTCGCCGCGGTGACCGTCGCCGAAGTTCGTGAACGCCGTGCTGACGGTGTAGAGGACCGGGAACACCTGGAAGGCGATCAGGAAGATCGTGCCGGGGAGCAGGTACTTGGCCGGGATGAAGCGGCGGGTCAGGTAGAGGTAGGCGATGACCGCGGTGGCCAGGCCGAGGACCACCAGGGCGGGCCACGACCCGGCGGCGACCAGGGGCGGCGCCGCGTACACCAGGAGCGCCGCCGCCACCGCGAGCACCACGACCCTGCTGACCAGGAACGCCGTGGTGATCTCGCGGCGAGGCCGCGGGGGAGCATGGGATCCCGCGGCCGCACGCACGTCCAGGGACATGACGTCAGTTCTTGAGCGAGCTGTCGATGGCCTTCTGCGCGGCCTCGGCGGCCTTGGCCGCGTCGCCGCCCTTGACCACCGCCGCCTCGGCGATGCCGAACGGCTCCCAGACAGCCTGCATCTCGGGGATGGCCGGCATCGGCATACCGTTCTTGCCCGCGTCCATGAACTTGCCCGCGTCGGGGTCGCTCGCGCCGACCTCCTGCAGCGCCTCGGTCAGCGCCGGGGGCCGCGGGTCGGCCGCGTACAGGGCCTTGGCCACGTCCTTGTTGGTCACATAGTTGGCGACGAACTCCTGCGCCAGGGTCTTGCTCTTGCCCTTGGAGGCCACGAAGAACGACTGGACGCCGACGAACGGGGTGGCGGGCTTGCCGTCCTTGAACGACGGGACGGGCGTGATGTCGTAGCTGATGCCGCCCTTCTTCACATCGCCCATGGCCCAGGGGCCGGAGATCAGGAACGCGCACTTGCCGCCGGCGAAGCTGGCGACGTAGTTCTCGTTGGTGATGGACGTCTTGAGCGCGCCGTCACCCTTCTCCCCCAGCTCCTTCAGCTTGCCGAACGCCTTGACCGAGTCGGGCGAGCCGAGCAGCACCTTCTTCGGGTCCGGGTCGCCGGAGGCGGTGGTGCCGAACAGCGAGCCGCCGCCCGCCGCGAAGATCGGGTAGACGTGGAAGGCGTCGCCCTTCTGCGCCACCGGCAGGCAGAGCACCTCTTTGACCTTGCCCGCCGCCTTGAGCTCCTTGCCCTTCTTGACCATGTCCTCGAGCGTCGCGGGGGCATCGGGGGCGAGCTTGGTGTTGCGGATCAGCGCGATGTTCTCCACCGCGTACGGCGCGGCCATCACCTGCCCGTCGAAGGTGACCGCCTTGATGGCGATCTCCGGGAAGGCCGCCTTCTGCGCGTCGGTGAGGTTGACCGGGTCGATGGCGCCGTTCTGCACCAGGTTGCCGATCCAGTCGTGCGCGCCGACCATGATGTCCGGGCCGCTGCCCTGCTGGGAGGCGGTGAGGAAGGTCTGCTGGTTGTCCTTGCTGATCTCCTTCACCTCGACGGTCACGCCGTTCTCGGTGCCGAACTGCTCGGCGAAGGGCTTGAGCGCCTTGACCCGGTTGGGGTCGGCCCAGATCACCAGCTTGCCGCTGCCCTTGTCGGCGGGGGCCGAGGAGGAGGCGGCGGCGGAACCGCTGGGGGCGGCGGAGGGGGTGCCGGGCTGAGAACCGCCGCAGGCCGTGGCGGCTAATGCCAGGGACGTGAGAGCGGCCACACCCAGGGCTCGCTTGCGCATGGGACCTCCTGAGGTCACGGAGGGAGCAATTGACCGCTTTCGCGGCTTATGTTTCCGGGACGTTAGCGACTCTTTGCAAAATTTGGAAGAACTTGCGAAAGAGCGTTACCCGATCCAGACCCGCTGGATACTCCCTTGACCTCGCCAACCGAACGCGACGGAGAAGTGGGGGCCCATCTGCAACTTTCCGCAACTTACACTTGACCCCACTGAACCATGCAGGCCATCCTGCACCAGACATCACGGACAATCCCCGGAAGGACCCCCATGTTCGGCAACGACGACTGGTGGCGGGACGCCGTCGTGTACCAGGTCTACCCACGCAGCTTCGCCGACGCGAACGGCGACGGCATGGGAGACCTGCCGGGCGTGCGCGAACGCCTGGACTACCTCGCCGAGCTGGGCGTGGACGCCATCTGGCTGAGCCCCTTCTACACCTCGCCGATGGCCGACGGCGGCTACGACGTGGCCGACTACCGCGACGTGGACCCGATGTTCGGCACGCTGGCCGACCTCGACGGGCTGATCGCCGACGCGCACGAGCGGGACATCAGGGTGATCGTGGACCTGGTGCCGAACCACTCCTCCGACCGGCACCCGTGGTTCCAGGCAGGTCTGCGCGACCGCTACATCTTCCGGGACCAGCCCAACGACTGGGAGTCCATCTTCGGCGGCCCCGCCTGGACACAGGTGGCCGACGGGCAGTGGTACCTGCACCTGTTCGCGCCCGAGCAGCCCGACCTCAACTGGGACAACCCGGAGGTGCGGGCCGAGTTCCGCGACATCCTGCGGTTCTGGCTGGAGCGCGGGGTGGACGGCTTCCGCGTCGACGTGGCGCACGGCATGGTCAAGGCCGCCGGGCTGCCCGACGTGGGGCCGAAGGAGGGCCGTCAGGCCGAGATGCTCGGCGACGAGCGGGTGCCGTACTTCGACCAGGACGGCGTGCACGAGATCTACCGCGAGTGGCGGCCGATCCTCGACTCCTACCCCGGCGGGCGGATGGCCGTCGCCGAGGCGTGGGTGTCCTCGCCCGAGCGGCTGGCCCGCTACGTCGGCCCCGACGAGCTGCACCAGGCGTTCAACTTCGACTTCCTGCTGGCCGACTTCCACGCCAAGTCCTTCCGCGCGGTCATCGAGAAGGCGCTGGCCGAGGCGGAGCTGGTGGGCGCGCCGACCACCTGGGTGCTGTCCAACCATGACAAGCCCCGGCACGTCACCCGCCACGGCGGCCTGGCCAGGGCCAAGGCGGCCACGCTGCTGATGCTGGCGCTGCCCGGCTCGGCCTACCTCTACAACGGCGAGGAGCTCGGCCTGCCCGAGGTGCTCGACCTGCCCGACGAGCTGCGGCAGGACCCGGCGTTCCTGCGCAGCGGCGAGAGCCGCGACGGCTGCCGGGTGCCCATCCCGTGGACCACCGCCCCCGGCCTCGGCTGGCGGGACCCGTGGCTGCCGATCCCCGCCTCCTGGGCGGCGCTGTCGGTGGAGGCCCAGCACGACGACCCCGGCTCCACGCTGAACCTCTACCGGGCCGCGCTGCGCCTGCGCAAGGCCCACCCGGCACTCGGCGGCGGCACGCTGACCTGGCTCGACTCGCCCAAGGACGTGCTGGCCATCGAGCGCTCACCCGGCCTGGTCGTCATGCTGAACACCAGTGACGAGCCGGTGGAGGTGACCGGCGAGGTGCTACTGTCGAGCGGACCGCTCACCGCCGATGGCACCCTGCCGCCCGACACCACGGTGTGGCTCCAGCACTGACGCGAGACTGTCGGACAATGGGACAAACTTTCCCCTTGTCCGACATATCGGGGTAAATGTCGTTAGTAGCCTCGATTTAATGTCACGCCTATGGGCGAGTTCTCTCCGCGGCCGCATCACGCTGGTGGCGGCCGCCGTAGCTACCGCTGTGCTGATTCCCGTGGGGACCGGCACCATCGTCGTGGCCAAGTCCGTGGTCGAGGCGAACGTGTGGCACCAGACCAGGAACACCGCCGAACAGGTGGCGGCCGAGTGGCGCGTGGGCGACCTCCCGCTGGGCGCGACGATGCCGCTGACCGACCCCTCCGTCGACCTGATCCAGGTCGTCACCCCGAGCGGTCAGGTGGTGGCGACGAGCGACGCGGCCCGCAACCTGCCGCCGCTGAGCGACGTCTGGCCCACCGCGGACAACCGGGTCATCAGCACCACGAACTGCCTGCCGAGGCAGTGCGTCCACCTGACGGCCGTCCGCGCGTCGCCGTCCCCGGCCTCGAACGTCGTGTACGCCGGGCGCACCACCCCTGGCCTGCTGGACACGAGGATCCTGGAGGCCGTCGTGCTCACCCAGGTCCTCGTGCTCATCGCGCTGGCCACCTGGACGACCTGGCTGGTCATGGGCCGGGCGCTGCGGCCGGTGGGCGCGATGCGGGCCGAACTCGACGCGGTCAACGCCAGCGACCTGAGCAGCCGGGTGACCCAGCCGCCGGGCAAGGACGAGGTCGCCCAGCTCGCCAGGTCCGTCAACGGCACGCTGGCCCGCCTGGAGCGCTCGGCGTACCAGCAGCGCCGGTTCGCCTCCGACGCCTCGCACGAGCTGCGTACCCCCATCGCCGGGCTGCGCGCGCAGCTGGAGAGCGCCCAGCTCTACCCCGAGGACACCGACTTCATCGCGCTGGTGGACAGCGCGCTGCGTGACACCGACCGGCTCGAAGCGATCATCACCGACCTGCTGCTGCTGGCCAGGATCGGCTCCCGCGTGGACGTGGTGAAGGAGCGGGTGGATCTCGCCGTCCTGGTCCGCGACGAGCTGTCGGCCCGCAACGACCGGCTGCCCGTCAAGCTGATGCTGGAGGAGGGCGTCGTGGTGGAGGGGGTACGCCTGCAGCTGGCCCGGGTGCTGACGAACCTGCTGGACAACGCCCAGCGGCATGCCGAGAGCATCATCAAGGTGGCGGTCACCAGAGACGGGGACATGGCCGTACTGGCCGTGGAGAACGACGGCGTGGAGATCGCGCGGGCCGACCGCGAGTCCATCTTCGAGCGCTTCACCCGCCTGGACGCGGCCCGCAGCCGCGACTCCGGCGGCACCGGCCTGGGCCTGGCCATCGCGCGCGACGTGGCGGTGGCGCATCGCGGCGAGATCCACGTCGAGGAGTACTGCGGCGGCGCCCGCTTCGTCCTGAGGCTGCCTGCCGTGTGACATGATCCACCTCCCGTTGGTCACCTTGTGACATGAAACGGTGGATTTACTGGTCGTTTGTCCGAGATCATGGGCACATGACGGAACAAGCGCCGCAAGGTGTGGACCCGCACATCCCTAACGCGTCGCGGATGTACGACTACTTTCTTGGTGGCAAGGACAACTTCAAGGCCGACCGGGATCTCGCCGAACTGGTGATGAGCGTCCTCCCCGAGGTCAGAGAGGGCACGAGGCAGAACCGCAAGTTCATCGGGCGAGTGGTCGAATACCTGTGCCGTCAGGGCATCACCCAGTTCCTCGATCTCGGCTCCGGCCTCCCGGCCGCGGAGAACGTGCACGAGGTCGCCCACCGGTTCGCGCCGGACGCGCGCATCGTCTACGTCGACAACGACCCCGTGGTGGCCGCGCACGGCCGCGCCCTGCTGGCCGACCCGAAGAAGGTCGCCATGGTGCTGGGCGACGGCCGCGAGCCGGAGAAACTCCTCCAGCATCCCGAGGTGCTGTCGCTGCTGGACTTCGACCAGCCGGTCGCGGTGCTCATGATGTTCTTCCTGCACCTGGTGCCCGATGAGGACCGGCCGCAGGAGTTCGTGGCCGCCTACCGGGACGCGCTGGCGCCGGGCAGCTACCTGGCCATCTCCCATGTCGGCAACGACGTCGTGCCGGAGCAGGTGGCCAAGATCGTCGAGTTCTACCAGAAGGCCAACTCACCGTTCTGCCCGCGCCCCGGCACGGAGATCGCCCGGTTCTTCGGTGACTTCGAGCTGATCCCGCCGGGGCTGGCCAGCGGCCTGGGGCCGGAGGTCGGCTGGCCGTTCAACGACCCCCAGGAGACGATCTTCCTCGACGATGAGATGGCGCGGATGGGCTACGCGGGCATCGGCCGCAAGCTCTGACCCATCTGACGACGGATCAGAGCTTGCGGCGGCCAACGGCTCAGACCGGCGACATCTCCCGTCGCTCGTCGTCCGCCGCGGGCGGCTCGGGCCGCTCGTCCTCGTCCAGCAGCGTCGACTCGTCGAACGGCGCGTTGCCGGCGAGCACCTCGGCGGCTCGTTCCTTGTCGAAATCCCCCGTCCAGGTGGCGACGAGGATGGTGCCGACCGCGTTGCCGGCGAAGTTCGTCAGGGCGCGGGCCTCGGACATGAACCGGTCGATGCCGACGATGAGGCCGACACCGTCGACCAGCGCCGGCCGGTGCGACTGGAGAGCACCGGCCAGCGTGGCCAGGCCCGCTCCGGTCACGCCCGCCGCGCCCTTGGAGGCGATCATCATGAACAGCAGCAGCGCGATCTGCTCACCGAACGACAGCGGCGCTCCGGTGGCCGAGGCGACGAACAGCGTGGCCATGGTCAGGTAGATCGCGGTGCCGTCGAGGTTGAAGGAGTAACCGGTCGGCACGGTGATGCCGGCCACCGTACGGCTCACGCCGAGGTGCTCCATCTTGGCGATCAGCCGGGGCAGCGCGGCCTCGGACGACGACGTGGACAGGATCAGCAGGAACTCACGCCCCAGGTAGCGGAACAGCGGCCACATGCCCACCTTGGCCACCATCCACAGCAGCGGGCCGAGCACGAGGCCGACGAACAGCAGGCAGGTGGTGTAGAAGGCGACCATGATGATGCCCAGGGCCTTGAGCGCGTCCAGGCCGGTGGCGCCGACGACCGCGGCGATGGCGCCGAACGCGCCGATCGGCGCCGCCCACATGATCATGGCGAGGATGCGGAACACCAGCCGCTGGATGTGCTCGACGGCCGTCAGGATCGGCGCGGCCTTGGGTCCCATGGCCAGCAGCGCGAACCCGACGAGGAGCGCGACCAGCAGCGTCTGCAGCGTCTGTCCCTCGGTGAACGCCGACACCAGGGTGGTCGGGATGATGCTGAGCAGGAAGTCGGTCGATCCGGCGGCGGCCCCCTTGGCCGCCTCCGCCTCCGCGGCCTGCTTGGCCGCGTCGGTGAGGTGCAGCCCTGAGCCCGGGTCGATGAAGTTGCCGACCACGAGTCCGATGATCAGGGCTACGGTGGACATGATGGTGAAGTAGCCGATGGTGAGGCCACCGACCTTGCCGACCTTGGCCGCCTTGCTGACCGAGCCGACGCCGAGCACGATCGTGCAGAAGATGATCGGGCCGATCATCATCTTGACGAGGTTGACGAACGCGGTGCCGAGTGGCTTGAGTTCCTTGCCGACGTCCGGCCAGACGAATCCGACCAGGATCCCTAGCAGCACCGCCACGATGACGGCCATGTAGAGAAGGTGGGTGCGATCACGACGCATGGGACGGTCTCCGGTCGTATGGACGAGACTGCTAACCATGCGAATATGCGCTCTGTGGTGACGCAGGTCACCATTGCGTAAGTTTCGTACACTGAAGAGATTCCCATGAGCCGATGGACCCTGGCCGGCCAGATGCTGGCCCTGCAACTGTTCGTTGTCGTCCTCACCCTGGTGAGCGCCGCCACGCTCGTCTCCGTGCTGGCCGGCAACCTCGTCACGGCCGAGGCGGCGGCCCAGGCCAGGGCGGCGGCCACCACGGTGGCGGCCTCGCCCGACGTGCGGGCCGCGCTCGACGCTCCGTCGCCGAGCAGCCGCCTACAGCCGTTCGCCGAGCAGGTGCGTGCCCAGACGGGCGTCGACTTCGTCACCATCATGAAGCCCGACGGCACCCGCTACACCCACCCCAACCCGGCGGAGATCGGCAAACGCTTCCTCGGCCACATCGACCAGGCCCTGCGCGGGCAGACGTTCACGGAGACCTACACCGGCACGCTCGGCCCGTCCGTGCGGGCGGTCGCCCCGGTCCGCGCGAACGGCGCGACCGGCCCGGTGCGGGCGCTGGTCAGCGCGGGCATCAAGGTCGAGAGAGTGAGCGCCAGGCTGCGCGGCCTGCTCTTCTGGACCGGGCTCATCGCGCTGGTCGTGCTCGCTCTCGGTGCCGCCGGCACCTGGCTGGTGACCGCCCGGCTGCGCAGGCAGACCCACGGGCTCGGCCCGGCCGAGCTGGGCCGCATCCACGAGCACCACGACGCGGTGCTGCACGCCGTACGCGAGGGACTACTGCTGGTCGGCAAGGACGGCACGCTGACGCTCTGCAACGACGCCGCCCGGCAGCTGCTCGGCCTGCCCGCCGACGCCGAAGGGCGGCACCTGGACGAGCTGGGCCTGTCGGAAGTGCTGGACGCGGGCCAGGAGGAGCGGGTGCACCTGGTCGGCGACCGGGTGCTGGCCGTCAACGGCGCGGCCAGCAGGCTGGGCACGGTGGTGACCGTGCGGGATCACACCGAGCTGCAGGCACTGGCCGGGCAGCTGGACGCCGAGCGCGGGTTCGCCGAGTCGCTCAGGTCGGCCGCCCACGAGTCGGCCAACAAGCTGCACACGGTCATCACGCTGGTGGAGCTGGGCCGTACCGAGCAGGCCGTGGCGTTCGGCACCGCGGAGCTGCGCGCGGCGCAGCACCTGACGGACCGGGTGATGGGCGCGGTACGCGAGCCGGTCCTGGCCGCGCTGCTGCTGGGCAAGAGCGCGGAGGCGGCCGAACGCGGCGGCGAGCTGGTGATCAGCGAGGACAGCGAGCTGGACGATCTCGGCCTGGACGCCGGGGAGCTCGTCACGATCGTCGGCAACCTCATCGACAACGCGATCGACGCGGCGACGCGGGTCGAAGTGCTGCTGCGGTCCGGGCCGGACGGCTTCCTCATCAGGGTGGCCGACGACGGTCCCGGCCTGATCGCGCCGGACGCGTTCCGGAAGGGCTGGACCACCAAGGGCGACGGGCACGGCCTGGGCCTCGCGCTGGTCGGGCAGGCGGTGCGGCGGCTGGGCGGGTCGATCGAGGTGGAAGGCTCGGTGTTCACGGTGCGGCTGCCCGTGCCCGAGCCCGTACCGGAGTCGGTCCGATGATCTCGGTGCTGGTGGTCGAGGACGAGGAGATCACCGCCGAGGCCAACCGCATCTACGTGGCCCGGGTGCCGGGCTTCGAGGTGGCGGGCGTGGTGCGCTCGGGCGGGGAGGCGCTGCGGTTCCTGCGGCGCACGCCGGTCGATCTCATCCTGCTCGACCTGTACCTGCCCGACATGCCAGGGCTTGAGGTCTGCCGGGCCGTACGGGCGGGCGGGCTGCTGTGCGACGTGATCGCGGTCACCTCCGCGCGCGATCTGGCCATGGTGCGCTCGGCGGTGTCCCTGGGCATTTCCCAGTACCTCCTCAAGCCGTTCACCTTCTCGACACTTCACGAGAAGCTGACCCGCTACGCCCGGTTCAAGGAGGAGGCCGGCGAGATCGTCGGGCAGGGCGACGTGGACCGGGTGCTCGACACCCTGCGCGGCCGCTCCGAGCTGCCGAAAGGCATGGCCCGCGACACCCTCGACGTGGTCGTCGCCGAGCTGCGCGGGCGCCCCGCGGGGATGTCGGCGCAGGCTGTGGGGTCGGCGGCCGGCGTCTCCCGGGTGACGGCACGCAGATACCTGGAACACCTGGTGGAGCTGGGGGTCGCGGTACGGATGCCACAGTACGGAGGAGTGGGCCGTCCAGAGTTGCTCTACCGGATCCCCCCGGAAAGTTAATAAAGGGGATGCTGCTCGTTCAATCCGTGCCTCTAGCTTCGGGATGCAATCCGTAAGCACTGAGGAGTCACGTTGCGAGTCCTGGCCGTTGTTCCCGCCCGCGGCGGTTCTGCGGGTGTTCCCCTGAAGAACCTCGCGCCGGTCGGTGGTATCCCCCTGGTCACCCGAGCCGTCCGCGCCGCGCTGCGCAGCGAGCTGATCGACCGGGTGGTGGTCAGCACCGACCACGCGGGAATCGCCGAGGCCGCCAAGGAGGCGGGCGCGCTCGTCGTGAACCGTCCGGAAGAGCTGAGCGGCTCGACCGCCTCCAGCGAGTCGGCGGTCCTGCACGCGCTCGACACGCTCGGCGAGGATCCGGAAGTGGTCGTGCTCGTGCAGTGCACCAGCGCGTTCATCGACTCCGAGGACCTGTCGGCGGCCGTGCGCAAGGTGCTCGACGGCGAGGCCGACGCGGTCGTGTCGGGCCTGCCGACGCACGAGTTCCTCTGGACCCCGGCCGGCGCCGGGATCAACCACGATCCCGCCTTCAGGCCGCGCAGGCAGGACCGTGAGCCGCAGTTCCGCGAGAACGGCGCGTTCTACGTCATGCGCGCCTCCGGACTGCGCGAGCACGGCCACCGCTTCTTCGGCACCATCGCCGTGCAGCCGGTGCCCGTGCGGCACGCGATCGAGATCGACGACCCCGAGGACCTGGAGCTGGCCCGCGCGCTGGCCCCGTTCGTGGACCTGCCCGAGCCGATCGACGTCGACGCGGTCATCACCGACTTCGACGGCGTGCACACCGACGACCGCGCCTACGTCGACTCCGACGGCCGCGAGATGGTGCTGGTCAGCCGCTCCGACGGGATGGGCATCGCGCTGCTGCGCCGCTCCGGGGTGAAGGTGCTGGTCATGTCGACCGAGCACAACCCGGTCGTGGCCGCCCGCGCCCGCAAGCTGGGCGTGCCCGTGCTGCAGGGCATCGCCGAGAAGCGGGTCGTGCTGCGCGACTGGCTGACGATCGAGGGCCTCGACCCGGCCCGCGTCGCCTACGTGGGCAACGACGTCAACGACCTGGGCCCGATGGCCGAGGTGGGCTGGCCGATCGCGGTGCCCGACGCGCACCCGCGGGTCCGGGCGGCCGCCAGGGTCGTGCTGTCCAAGCCGGGCGGCGAGGGTGCCGTACGCGAGCTGTGCGACCGGGTCGTGGCGGCCCGGCCCGAGGAGCCCACGCCCGAGGTCAGGCAGCGGCCCAGGTTCGGCCCGGTGGCGGTCGGCGAGGTGCTGGTCGGCGACGGCGAGCCCGTCTACGTCATCGGCGAGATCGGCATCAACCACAACGGCGACCTCGACCTGGCCCGCCGGCTCATCGACGTGGCGGCCGACGCGGGCTGCCAGGCGGTGAAGTTCCAGAAGCGCACCCCGGCCATCTGCGTGCCTGAGGCGCAGAAGGGGCAGATCAGGCAGACGCCCTGGGGCGAGATGACCTATCTGGAGTACAAGGAGCGGACCGAGTTCGGGTACGACGAGTATCGCCAGATCGCCAAGTACTGCGACGAGCGCGGCCTGCACTGGTTCGCCTCGCCGTGGGACGTGCCCTCCATCGACTTCCTCGAAGAGATGGACGTCGTGGCGCACAAGATCGCCTCGGCCAGCGTCGCCGACCACGAGCTGCTGCGCGCCCTCGCGGCGACGGGCAAGCCGCTGATGCTGTCGACCGGCATGTCCACGCTCTCCGAGATCGACCAGGCCGTCGAGATCCTCGGCACCGACAAACTGATCATGATGCACGCCACCTCCACCTACCCTCTCCCTCCGGAGGAGGCGAACCTGCGCACGATCACCACCCTCAAGGAGCGCTACGGCGTGCCCGTCGGCTACTCCGGGCACGAGCGCGGCCTGCAGATCTCGCTGGCCGCGGTGACGCTCGGCGCGGTCTGCGTGGAGCGGCACATCACGCTCGACCGGACCATGTGGGGCTCCGACCACGCCGCGTCGCTGGAGCCGTCGGGTCTGGAGCACCTGGTGCGCGACATCCGGATCATCGAGCAGGCGATGGGCGACGGCGTCAAGCGCGTCTTCCCCGGTGAGGAGGCCCCCAAGGCCCGCCTGCGTCGCGTCACCGTCTGAGCGCGATCTTGACCACTCTGTCCGTCATCGTGCCCGTGCGTGACGGCGAGCGTTTCATCGCCGACGCGCTCTCCTCGCTCTGCCGCAACGCCCGGCGCGACTTCGAGTTCATCGTCGTGGACGACGGGTCGGTGGACGCCACCGGCGCCATCGCCGATGACTTCCGCGCCGACCTGCCCGGCCTGTCCGTCCTGCGCAATCCGGCGCCGGTCGGGCTCGCCGACGCGCGCAACACCGGGCTGGCGGCCGCCTCGGGCCGGTACGTCACGTTCATGGACGGCGACGACTGGCTCGCCCCCGGCTACCTGGCCCGGCTCGTCGAGGCCATCGAGGGGCTCGGCTGTGACTTCGTCCGCGCCGACCACGTACAGGTCGAGGAACGTAAGCGGGTCGTGCACCGCGCTCCGCTGGCGCGGCGGGGCGTGGTGCTCAACCCTCGGGACGCGATCCTGCCCGCGAACGTGCGGACCATGGTCGACTATCCCTACGCCTGGGCCGGGATCTACCGGCGCTCGCTGCACGACCTGCTGCACTTCCCCGGCTCGCTGCACACCGCCGAGGACCGGCCGTGGATCTGGCGGCTGCACAGGGAGGCGGCCTCGTTCGCGGTGGTCTCCCTGGCCGGGGTGTTCTACCGGCGGATGGTGTCGGGGTCGCTCACGCGGGTGGGCGACGAGCGGCAGTTGCACTTCTTCGACGCCTTCGAGCTGGTGTTCAAGGACCTCGAGGAGGAGTTCCTGCCCAAGGCCGTACGGAACTTCTGCGCGCTGCTCGCCCACCACCTGGAGATCGCCGACCGCTTCACCCCGCAACTGCGCACCCGGTTCGAGGAGCGCGGCGCGGAGATGGTGCGCACGCTGCCCACCGGCCTGGTGGCGGACGTGGTGTCGCGGATGTCCGTGGAACGCGAGGCCACCCTGCGGACGCTGCTGCCCGACCTCCCCCCGAACCCCCACGTGCGGCCGCGCCGCGAACGGGAGGACTCATGACGACCGTCTTCTACGCCTCGACGCTGTTCGGGGCGATGTCGCTGGCGGCCGGGATCGACGAGGGCCGCTTCGCCGAGGGACGCCGGGTCCTCATCGTGTCCAACAACGCGGCGATCCCCGAGGTGACCGTCCCGCTCGACCGGACGCCGGGCTTCGCGGTGCTGCGCTCCCGCTTCGACGAGATCCACTCGTGGAACGACCTGATCGCGCCACTGCACCCGTCGGACTGGAAGGCCCGCGTCATCGAGGTACCGATGATGGAGCGGCTGATCCGCGCCCAGCTGGGGCTCGACGACCCGGCCGAGCTGGTGCTGGAGTCGATCGCGGTGCCGCCCGCCCGGACGATCGCCGGGCTGGTGCGCGACTGCCCGATCACCGTCTACTCCGACGGCCTGATGAGCTACGGCCCGACCCGCGACCCGCTGCCCGCCGAGATCTTCCGCCGCATCACCCGCCTGCTGCACCTGGACCTCGTGCCGGGACTGGAGCCGCTCCTGCTCAGCGAGTACGGCGTGCCGGCCCAGATCCTGCCGGACGAGGCGTTCCTGGCGGTGGTCCGGCAGGTGGCGACGACCGCGCCGGACATGCTGGCCGGGCAGGCGATGATCCTCGGGCAGTACCTGTCCGCGCTGGAGATCGTCACGCCCGAGGAGGAGGCGGCGCTGCACGAGACGATGCTGCGCGGCCTGGTCGCCCGGGGCTACTCGACCGTCGTGTTCAAGCCGCACCCGGCGGCCGGGCGCCGGCACGCGCAGCTGCTCAGAGCCGCCGCCGAGCCGCTGGACGTGCGGTTGCTGGTCGCCGGGGAGAGCGTCCCGGCCGAGGTGTGCTTCTCGGCGCTGCGGCCCGAGCTGGTCGTGGGCTGCTTCTCGACCGGCCTGATCACGGCCGGGCGCTACTTCGGGCTGCCGGTGGCCTCGTACGGGACCGATCTGGTGCTGGAGCGGCTGGCCCCGTACGAGAACAGCAACCGGATGCCCGTCACGATCGTCGACGCGCTGCTGCCCCGCATGTCGGCGGACGGCACCATCGAGCCGGCGCCGCGCGGCTACCTGCGGGAGCTGGTACGGGCCGTGGGTTACTGCATGCAGGCCGAGACCTACCCGGAGCTGCGGCCGGTGGACTTCGACTTCGACCCGCGCTACTTCAAGCGCAAGCGCCTGGAGACGCTCGGGCTGACGGCCAAGCCCACGGCGCTGACGCGGCTGCGCCGCAAGATCCGCTCAGCGATCTGAACGGACGGCGCCCCCGGAGACATCCTCCGGGGGCAACGGCTTTTCACGGTTTTCCTGGGCAGCGGCTTCGGTTCCTAGGCAGCGGCTTCAGGACAGCGCCCGCAGATACCGGCGCATCCGCCGCTTGGCCCGGTAGCCGACGCGCAGCATGGTGGGCGGCACGTCCAGGCGCATCCTGGCCCGGCGGCGGGCGGCGGCGTGCTCCGGCCCGTCGAGCAGCGACCTGGCCGGAACCCGCGGGCCGCCGGCCACCAGGCCGCCCAGCAGCCCGGCCCAGTCGTTGCGCTCCACCGGGTGGAAGTAGTTGGCCGCGCACCACCCGGCGTCGGCGGCGCGGAAGCCGCCACCGGCCAGCTCGTCGAGCGTGCCGAGCAGCCCGCTGTCCTCGAACACCAGGTTGATCATCTCCGCGCTCACGCCGAAGTCGCTCAGCACCAGCAGCGGCACGTCCTGCGCGATGGCCTCCAGCGCCGCCGTCGAGCTGACGGTCACGAACCCGGCCGCCTGGGCCAGCTGGTCGTGCATCGAGCCCGCCTCGAACGCCACCCGCCCCGGCTCGCCGAGCTCGCGCCAGAGCCGCTGGTAGTGGAAGCGCTCGTTGTGCGTCTGCCGCTCGTCCTCCAGGGCGCGCAGCTTCACCACCACGTCCAGGTCCGGGCGGCGGGCGGCCAGCTCGGCCAGGGACAGCAGGATGCGTTCGCGATCCTCGCGCTCACGCGGCACCTTGGCCTGGGTGGCGAACACCACCCGGTTCCCGCCGCCGCGCACGGCCCGCGGGCGCAGGAACGGCAGCCGGGCCAGCCCGACCGCCCCTCCCCCGCCGAGCTGGGCGGCGATCCCGCCGAACTCGGCCGCTTCCCGCTCGCTGTGCACCACGAACAGATCGCACCCGCTGCGGAACAGCCACGCCTTCTCCGTCGCGGGCACCGAGATGCCTGGTAGTCCAGCCACGAACACCGGCCGCGGCCGCAGCCCGGCGAACACCTCGGCCACCAGTACGTCCACGACCGGCCCCGTACAGGCCACGATGATCGCGTCCGGCCGGGTCCGCTCGGCCAGACGCCGCACCGCCCGCGCCGGCATCAGCGGCGGCGCGGGACGCCCGCCCACGGCGGCGGCGATCTGCTCGGGCGAGGGCGCGATCGGCGTGCGCACCACCGCGAGGTCCGTCTCGCAGCCGGGTGGCAGGTCGTCGAGCAGGCAGGCCGCCCACTTCAGGTATGAGTCGGAGTCGGCCACGGCCAGCACTCTCAAGTGGTCACTCCAGTCAAATACGGGCAAACGCCCAGTCGTATGGGTTGAACGCCCGTCTTAACCGGCCGTTCCAGTCATGTACGGAGTAAGCCGGTCACCCGGCCACTTCGATCAGCCGCGGGATGAGCCGGTCACCCGGCAACTCCCATCAGCGGCGAGATAAGCCGATCATCCGGTGACTCCGGTCAGATGGGAACGCAGGTCGGGGGCCGCCCTGCTGGTCCACCAGTCGTCCGGCACGTCCACCGCCTCGACCGCGACGCCGCGCGGGCCGAGCAGCACGCGCAGCGAGGTGATCGCGGTGGACGGCAGGCTGAGCACCCGCTGGGCGGGGTCGAGGCCGCGCAGTGTCAGCTCGGCCGGCACGCCGGCGTCGTGCACGGTGATCTCGGGCCGCTCGCGGATGACCGCCACGTCGGCGGGGTCCTCGCGGCGATGCGGGAAGTAGGCGAGCGGCTCCTCGGCGGCCCGCTCCATCAGCCAGCTCAGGTAGCGGTCGCGATGGACCAGTCCGTTCCTGACCAGGGAGGTGCCGAGCACGACGGTCCGCTCGGCCGGTCCTGGCCCGCTCAGCGGCTGCTCGCGCAGCCAGCCGAAGTCGTGGCGGACCAGGTCGACGCCCGCCGCGCGGACGGCCGCCGCCAGCCCGTCGGTCACCGGCAGCGCGGTGAAGACCGACACCCGGCTCGCGCGCAGCCTGATCGCCGCCGCCAGCCCCAGGGCCGCACGCAGCTTTCCCGGGTGGGCGCGCGCCCGCAACAGCGGTTTGTACGGCCCTTCGGCTAGCAGAGACAGCAACCGGAGCGTGGCCAGCCCGTCATCGACGATCACGATGCGGCCCGGATGGGAGACGAGCCAGCGCAACTGAACCCGGCCGGAGAAGGCGTCGCCGACGGCGTGCGGGGAGCGCGGCATCCGCTCGCGCGGCTCGGCCAGCTCCAGCCCCTCGGGCAGAGCCAGGCCGGACAGCTCCCGGCGGGTGGCCTTGAGCGCTCGCAGCCCGGCACGCGGCACGACGACCGTGGCAGGCCCCAGCAGCCCAGCGCGGTGCGCCTCTATGGCGCACAGCATCTGAAGCGGGGACTCCACCCAGGCCGACGCCTGTTTGCCCACTCTGTTACCCCCGCGGGGTGATAGCCCGATCACGACCGCTTCAAGCTAGCCCGGCCGCCTTAAGCCGCCAGAAACGGGACATGAACAATGGAACCCATCAACTACCACTGGTTGAAGCTGGTGGTTTGCTCTCACGGTCCCGTCTGGTTGAAGGGAGGCCGGTAGCGTGTGGCTGGTTGATGGCAGCCCAGCCCGCAGCGCCGCGTGTGGCGATGTTGCGGGCTGCGATGTGGTCGGCGTGCCCAGCGAGGCCACACCTGGTGCAGACGAACCGGCCCCGCGCCGGTCGGTTCGCCCTGCTGATGTTCCCGCAGTTCGGACACGCCTGCGAGGTGTAGGCGGGGTCGACCAGCACGAAGGCGACCCCCGTCCGGGCGGCCTTGTAGCGGGTGAACGTGGTCTGCTGGGCGAAGGCCCAGCTGTGCAGGGTGCGCCGCTGGAACCGGTGAGCCCTTACCCGCCCGCGGATACCCTGCAGATCCTCCAAGGCGACCCCGCGACCGGTGCGTTCGGCTTCACGCACCACATGCTTGCTGATCTGGTGGTTGAGGTCGGTCATCATCCGATGCTCACGACCGGACAGACGGCGCAGCACCCGCCGCGCCGCCGACGTGCCCTTCTTCTGCAACCGGCGGCGTTGCCGGTGTCGCCGCTCCCGCAGGGTTCGGACGTGGCCGTTGCCACCGACCGGCCCCGGCAGCGCCGGTCCGGGCAGCACCGCACCGTCGGAGGTGACCGCAAGGTTCGCCACCCCTTGATCCACCCCCACAAATCCGTGAACCGGCTCACGCACCGCCGGTCGGGGCAGGGTGAGCGCGACCTGCAGCAGCCACACGCCGCGTCGGCAGACCAGGTCGGCCTCGCCGAGCGGCAGCGTGTCGATGGCTTTGAGGTCTTCTGGGCGGCCGGTGTAGGGGGCGGTGACGCGGCCGGTGGGGGTCCACAGCGACACGGTGCGGGCGTCCCGGTTGAAGCTCATCAGCCGGGCGTCGTAGGGGACGGCGCCGTGCGGGCGGAAGATGTGGGCGCGTTTCTTGCTGGCGCGCCGGTTGGCATAGGCGCCGGCCACCCGGGCGATCGCCCGCACAGCCGCTTGCGCACCCAGCCCGGCCACCTGCCCGCGCACCTCGTAGTAGGCCAGCCGATGCAACTCCACCACCGCGAACGTGCGGTGCTGCCAGGCCAGGCGGGAGACAACAGTGGCCGCCTTATTACACAACAGCACCGCCGCCGCCAGCGCCTCCGCCTGGGCCGGAGTGGGCGTGAGCCGCAGTTGCACGATCGTGGGCAGGCCGTGGCGTTTGGCGGTGGAGCGGCGGATCGCCATCGCGCACCTCCTGTCACAGCAGCCCCACCCACCGCAGACATTACCGAACGTGACCAAGCCTTTCCACACTGTTTTCGAAAGGAGGAGTGGCGCTTCCTCCCGGCCCCGAAGGACCGGGTCTCCGCGCCACCATTCAGATGAACTCCCTACTACTCAACAGCGACGGCGTGCAGGTGCCGCAGCTCGGGTTCGGCGTCTGGCAGGTGCCGGACGACGAGGCCGAACAGGTCGTGACGGCCGCTCTGGAGGCCGGTTACCGCCACATCGACACCGCCAGCGCGTACGGGAACGAGGAGGGCGTCGGCCGGGCCGTACGCGCCTCGGGGATCCCGCGCGAGAAGCTGTTCGTCACCACCAAGCTCTTCAACAACGACCACGAGCGGGCGGAGGAGGCGTTCGACGAGAGCCTGTCCCGGCTCGGTCTCGACTACGTGGACCTGTACCTGATCCACTGGCCGGTGCCGTCGCAGGACAAGTACCTCCAGGCGTGGCGCGGCCTGGAGAAGATCTACCGTCAAGGCCGGGCGAAGGCGATCGGTGTGTCCAATTTCACCCCTGAGACGCTCACCCGGGTGATCGACGAGGCGGACATCACTCCGGCCATCAATCAGATCGAGCTGCACCCGCACTTCCAGCAACGGCAGATGCGGCAGTTCCACGAGGACAACGGCATCCTCACGGAGGCGTGGAGCCCGCTGGGGCAGGGCAAGGGCCTGCTCGGCGACCCGGCGCTCGCCGTGCTGTCGGAGAAGCACGCCAGGACGCCCGCGCAGATCGTGCTGCGCTGGCACATCCAGCTCGGCAACGTGGTGATCCCCAAATCGGTCACGCCGGCGCGGATCAAAGAGAACTTCGAGGTGTTCGACTTCGTCCTCGACACCGAGGACATGGCGGCCATCGGCGCGCTGAACCAGGAGAACGGCCGCATCGGCCCCAACCCGGACACTTTCGCCTGGATGGGGTGATTCCCTACGATCTTTCCTCATGAAGGATCTCTCATGGGGTATCGCGGCCACGGGTGTCATCGCCGCAAAGGTCGGGGCGGTCATCGCCGCTGAGCCGGGGATGCGGGTGGCCGCCGTCGGTTCGCGCGACCTCGGCCGCGCGCGGGCGCTGGCCTCGGAACTGGGCGCCGAGTCGGCGTACGGCTCGTACGCGGAGCTGTGCGCCGACCCCGGCGTCGACGCGGTCTACGTGGCGACCCCGCACGCCCAGCACCTGGAGGTCGCCGAGGCGGCGATCGCGGCGGGCAAGGCGGTGTTGTGCGAGAAGCCGCTCGCCGCGTCCGTCGCCGACGCCGAGCGGATGGTCCAGCTCGCCCGCGATGCCGGGGTGTTTCTGATGGAAGCCATGTGGACCCGGTTCAATCCGCTCATCCAGCGGGTGGCCGGCGATCCCCGGTTCGGGGAGATCCGCTCGGTCCAGGCGTCGTTCGGCTTCAAGGCTCCCTACGATCCCGCGCACCGGCTGTGGGCGCCGGAGCTGGGCGGCGGGGCGCTGCTCGACCTGGGCGTCTACTCGTTCGGGCTGGCGCAGCTGCTGCTCGGGATGCCCTCACGGATGCACGTCACGGGCTCGCTGGCGCCTTCAGGGGTGGACGCGGAGGCGGGCGGGGTGCTGGTCTATCCGGGGGGCAGGCGGGCTCTGGTGGAGTGCTCGCTGCTGGGCCCGTACGCGAACGACGCCCTCGTGGTGGGCACCGACATGCGCGCCCACATCAAGGCGCCGTTCTGGGCGCCGGAGCGGGTCGTGCTGAGCGGGCCGTCGATGGAGACGGAGGAGCTCGAGCTCGATCCGGCGGACAACGGGTACGCCGGCGAGGTGCGCGAGGTACGGGACGCCATGGCCGAAGGCAGGACCGAATCCGCGATCATGCCACTTGACGAAAGCCTTGCCATGATGGGGCTTCTGGCCGACGCGAGGGAGCAGCTCTCTTAGCTGGCGATTCATCTATTTGTAAGACCCTTGCCTCTTGCATTACCTTTGTGGTCATATGAGGCATACGTCCGGTTTGTCCGTTCGTTGCCAGACCATCGCACAAAGGCATCACAGGACCGTCCTGTGACCGCTGAATCCGCCTCGCGCGGAACCGGGGACCCACCGTCCTTTGGGGTGTATCGGCACGTCACGTGCCGTAGGACAGCTTCCACGTCCGAACCCGTCAGCTAACCCGGTAAGCGGCATGGAAGCAAGGAGTTACCCCCTCGATGGCGAAGTCCCATCTTTTTCGCGCCACCAAGTCGACCTTTGCTCACGCCGTCCTCGGCGTGAGCGTCGCGGCCGCCGCACTCGCCGGCCAGTCCGCCGCCCACGCGGACACCGCCACCGCCCACGCCGCCGTGGCCCCGGCACACGCCGCCGCGAAGAGCCACCCGGAGAGCGAGATCAAGGCCAAGGCCACGGTCTCGCGGGTGTTGGCGCTGGCCAAGGCCCAGGTCGGCACCACTGAGAACGCCTACGGTGGCGGCACCAAGTTCCAGAAGTGGTACATGAACTCCCCGCGCGCCCTGGAGACCCTCAGGCGCGACGGCGGCACCCGGGCGGACTACCTGAACGCCGCCTGGTGCTCGATGTTCGTCTCGTGGGTCGGCGAGCAGTCCGGCGCGCGCAGCATGATCGGCTGGGACGCCTACACGGTCGAGCACGCGAAGTGGTTCGCTCACAACAACCACTGGGGCACGACCCCGAAGCCGGGTGCCGTGGTGTTCTTCTCGTGGGGCGGCAGCAAGAGCCTGGACGACATCGAGCACGTCGGTTTCGTCGTCAAGGACAACCACGACGGCACGATTTCCACGATCGAGGGCAACACCGGCAACGGCAGCGTCCAGCAGCGCGTCCGGCCGACGTCCCAGGTGGTCGGCTACGGCTACCCGAGCTACGGCGCCTGACGACTTCCTGACCGAGGGCTCTCCTGCCGACGAGCGCGCGTCCTTCTGGACGCGCGCTCGTCGGCGTCTCACGCTCCCGTACCGGCTGCCGAAAAGCCCACCACGTTGGGCTGAACAGCGCATGGCTGCCTTATCTGCCCATCAGACCGCAACCCCCCAAGTTTGGGGATGTCACGGTCCTGCGATCACCTCAGACACTGACGGTGGCCGGACAGCGAGCCGGTTCTCGATACTGGAGGAGGGGACATGTCACCGACGACGCAGCAGGACAACTGGCGCTTCTGTAACAAGTGCTACACCCTTTGGTGGAATGGCCGCCCCGACAACGGGCACTGCCCCGCAGGCGGCGCCCACGAGGGGCACGGCAGCTGGAACTTCTACCTCCCGGCGAACCCCGCCGAGCACATCTGACGCAAGGCCGGGCCCCGGCCGATCTCCCCGCGACGCCACGGCTTCGCGGGGAGATCGGCGTTGGATCCCACAGGTCGGGAGGGAAGGGCGTCGACGATCCGCGCCGCGTACTCCTCTTCCTCGAAGTCGTTGTCCTGCCGCAGGCCGAGACAGATGACCTAGCGCTCGGCGGCGACACGACGGGCGTGTCGGCGGGTGCCTCAGCAGCCGTCGGTCACGTAGCAGCCCTTCACCTTCCACCTGCCGCTGTAGTAGGCGCCGCTGGTGGCCTTGCTCGTGCTGCCTATGGAGACCAGGCTGCCCGGGATGTAGGAGCAGGACGAGGTGGAACAGAAGTACCCGTAGACCCGGAAATAGGTCTCAAGCCCGCTGGTGCACTTGACGCTCACGGAGTGGTCGCTGCTCGCGGTCTTCGAGCAGCCGCTCACCGCGGCCGCCGGGGAGGCGGTGCCGCCGATGAGGGCGGTGGCCCCGATAACAATGCCGGCGACGCTGGAAATGATCTTTTTCGTCATGGGCGTTCATGATCGCCCGACTGTGCCCCTCTTTTCAAGAGATCCCCACAGCAATCCGGAAATTTCTCGATCTTTGCGCAAGCGTGAGCAGCTGCTCGTTCGAGGTGATTGAGGAGGGCTGCGTGCCGGTGACGCTGCCCACGTCGGCGTACCGCTACTTCGCCGAACCGGCCTGGTAGCCGTGGCGACGCCTCACTTGGCCGGAAATTCGATGTCCGTGGCAGGCAGTACGTTCCATGGCCCATGAACCTCTATGAGCTCTTCGAGCACGGTGACGTTGCGGCGCTCACGACTCACCTGGAACAACAGCCGGACAGCGCCGGTGACGTGCTGCAGATGGCGGCGCAGAGCGAACGTCTTGACCTACTGGAGTGCGTGTTATCTCACCGTCCGCCGGTGGGATCTCGATGTCGGGCTTGAGTACGCCGCACGACGCCGCGGCGCCGCCGCCTTCGTCCGGGTACTGCTCCCCGCCGGCGCCTCGCCGGCCGCGACCGGCAACCGCTCCCCGTTGTGGGCCGCGCAAGGGCCGGTGCTGTGGAGAACTTGCAGCTTCTGCTCGCCGCTGGCGCTGACGTCAACGTGGTGACACCGACATTGCACCGCCCGCTCGACATCGCGGAAGACCTCGGCGATGCGACCATCATTCGTCAGCTGCGAGAACGCGGCGCCAAGGTCGTGGGGCCCGAAGAACTCAACCCTGATCAGGCGGCTCGGTCGCCGGGGCGATCGTCGAGTATGGCGGGATCGAGGATCACAAGCTGGTGCTCGCCCTGGGGCAGTGCATCACCTTCGACGTTCCGGAGGTTGTGCCACGGCTGATCGCCGCCGGTGTCGACTGTGACTCGCCGAAAACTACTACAAGGCACCACCGCTCGTGCGAGGCACCGCTCACATTCTTCGTCCAGATCGACCTTTCCCGCACACCGAAAGCCGCACGGGAAGCCTTCGGCCTGGGCCTGCTGCAATTGTTCCCCTGCACAACGTGCAACCCTTACCACCCGTTCTCCAGCGGTGATCTGGTGCGGATCGTCGACCCGGCCGGCGCGGTCACCCCCGTGAAGGAACCGGAAGGAGCACGTGTGCTCCCGGTACGGCCGATCATCGGCTGGGGCCGCGCGGCCAAGGACTATCCCTATCGCGAGGCCGACGAGCCGGCGCTGCTCCCCGACGAACGCGAGGTCGTATTCACACTCAACCGCCAGGGCGACAAACTCGGCGGCTGGCCGAGCTGGGCACAAGATCCCGACTACCCGCGCTGCCCCCATGGCGACCACCGAATGACACAGCCGATCCTGCAGATCGACTCCAACCATGGCGTCGCACACACGTGGGGCGACAACGGCGCGCTCAACCAGGGCAAACAGCCGTTGTCACCGAATGATCGTCAAGATCGCCTGGGGACGATCGGCGTACGCAGACGAATCGAATCTGCCCTGTGGGCTTGACCTTGACGCTGCGTCAGCCCTCCATGCTGGCTGTCATGAGCAGCCCTCCAACAAGCCATCGGGTCCGATTGGACGGGCCCCGGGAGGGTGCTGGAGCACCCCTCCGAGGCCGCGCGCGCTACAGCAGAGCGCGGTGAACGGAACCCGATCCGCGAAGTCGTCCGGGGAGGACCCTGTGGAGCTCGCCGAGGAGTCGCTTCGGAACCACCCGGAGGGTCAGCGGATCAGTCCGAGGGGAGCGGCTGACCAACGCCATCGATGGCGGTTCCCGGGCGACAAACCGTAACGAGAGAATGGATATCCCAATGACAGCCGATCAGGGCCGCGACAACGCCTCCGTGAGCGGCGGTGGTGATGACGATCTCGAGCACGGTGTAGAGGAAGGCTGGGGAAAGCTCGCTGACGCGTTCCGCGCGAACTTCGAGGCCCCCGGCGAGGTCGGCGCGGCGTGCAGCGTATACGTGGGCGGCCGCCCTGTCGCCAACCTGTGGGGCGGGCTCGCCGATCGCGAAGCGAACCGACCGTGGCGCAAAAACACCATCGTCCACGTCGCATCCACGACGAAGGGCGCTACCGCGATCTGTGCCCATCTGCTGGCACAGCGTGGTGAGCTGGATCTGGACGCTCCGGTGGCCCAGTACTGGCCGGAGTTCGGCGCCAACGGCAAGGAACAGATCAAAGTGCGCTGGCTGCTGTCGCACCAGGCCGGTCTGCCGCTCGTCGACGGACCGCTGACGTTCGAGCAGGCGTGCGCGTGGCATCCGGTCATCCGTGCGATCGAGGCGCGGCGCGACGGCAGCCGTGTCCCTCATCAAGATCCGCACCCTCGCCAATGCCGACGTGCCACTGTCTCAAATCGGTCAGATGCTCGAAGCCGACGCATCGACCTTTGCCGAAGCGGTCCAAGAAATCGACAGCCACCTGCGCGAGGAGATCGAACGGCTTGAGACCAGCCGCAAGCAGATCGCGCAGCTCGGTGCCGGGGACCGTCTGGCGCTCCCGGCAGAGGTGACCTCCTATCTCGATCGGCTTCGGGAGATCGGGGCGTCAGAACGGATGGTGGAGGCTGAGCGGGACGGGTGGATCCTGGTTGCGGCTCGCTGGCCCGATCACATCCGCGAGGTTATGCCCTGGAAACTCACGCAGCTCGATGACCCCCAAATCGTTCGGCTCTATCGGGTCCTGTCGGAGATCTTGGAAAGCGGCGCAGGCGACGACCTGCGTCTCGAGGAAGCCGCCGACATCCTGGCCGGCCTGGCCGAGCAGGCGTACACCTCCGGCAAGATGGGGTACGACGATCTAGCATTTGACCTTATCGACGCACTTGCCGCCGAGTCCAACCCGCGGATGCTGGACCTGATGCGCGAGCGTGGCTGGGCCGGTTGGACCCGGCCGGAGCGGCTGGCGGAACCCCCGGCTAAACCGGGCGTCGACCGGCGGCAGTGATCGGTGACCGGCCCGATATCTTCACGGTGTCTTGGGCCAGCGGCCAGGTGGCTCTCCACGCTTGGGCGGACGCGGTGGGCCTGCGCTGCTCGTCCTCCTGCTCGCCCACCGTCTGGTGATACGCCTCCCGCACGATCGCCTGCGTGGCTGCCCGCCGCATGCGCTCTTCGAAATCCTCGAGTTGCCGCACGGCGTCGGCCGCCTCCTGCGGGCCCGGCCAGCAGGCCGCGCAGTCCCTGCGGTCGCGGGGCGCCGGTGCCGGACACGACGCGGGCAAGGGCTCCAGCAGCAACCGCATCACCATGCCAGCACTGTTGTGCGCCGTCCACGAGGAGGATGCCGTCGAATGCGGTCATGTGTTGGCCCCGCCAGTTCCAGACGCCGACCACCTCACCGGTCCGGCGGTCGAGCTCGACGATCTCTTTTTCGTGGAGCTCGAATCGGACTACGGCGGTTCCCAAGCCCGGATCATGGCCAGGAAGCTGTCCGGGTCCTCACTTGGAACGTAGACCCCCTGTCCTTTCCGCCGCAGGCCCGAAGCCGCCAGAGGGCTGAAAGCGGCCGGAGGGCCGAAAGCGCCGGTCTTGGTTCGCGGTGTCGGTGACCGCTGCGACGTCTCCTGGTGAAGAATTTCTGCTCACGTGTCGTTTCGGGGCCTGACCGTTCGACGCGTTCGTGAGAGTGAAGGAGGCGGATCGTGAAGTTCATGATCGTAGGAAAGGCGAACGAGGCGACCGAGGCCGGCGAGCTGCCCAGCCAGGAGCTCGTCGACGCGATGGGCGCCTACAACGAGAGCCTGGCCAAGGCGGGGGTGCTGCTGGCCGCCGAAGGGCTGTACCCCAGCTCCCACGGTGCGCAGATCGCCTACACCAAGGATGGCAAGGCGACGGTGCTCGACGGGCCGTTCGCCGAGGCCAAGGAGCTCATCGCCGGGTTCTGGCTGATCCAGGTCAAGTCCCGGGAAGAGGCCATCGAATGGGCCCTGCGAGTGCCGGTTCCCGGTGGGCATGAGGGGGTCGGGCTGGATGTCTGGCAGGTGTTCGACGCCGCCGACCTGCCGGACGAGTCGATGACCCCGGAGGCGGCCGAACGCGAGGCGGCATTGCGGGAGCGCCTGACGGGTTCCACCGAACGATAGAAGCCGACTGCCCGTCCGCGAGCCCAGCTCCCTGCTTATGGACCCAGCTCCCCGCTCGAGGACCCGGCCCCCGCTTACGGACCCGGCTCGCCTGGAACGAGGCCCCCGGCCCCGGCATGGCGGCCCGGCTCCGCGACCGGCTCGCCCGCCGGGCGACGCACCGCGACAGGACCTTGTCACGATCGCCCCGACCGGGGTCGGAGCGGACCGGCCCCCCAGGCCGGGGTCGGGGCGGACCGGTCTCTCACCCCAGGGCCCCGGGTCGGCTTGCGGGAGTTGGGGCGGGCTGGTCTTATGGCCAGGTGATGGCTTCCGATACGCATCGGGCGATCGAGACGGTCTGGCGGATGGAGGCGGCGCGGCTCATCGCCGGCCTGACCGGGCTGGTGCACGACCTCGGCCTGGCCGAAGAGCTGGCCCAGGACGCCCTGGTCGCGGCGCTGGAGCAGTGGCCGGAGTCGGGGGTGCCGGGCAATCCCGGCGCCTGGCTCATGACCGTCTCCAAGCGCCGCGCCATCGACCTGCTGCGCCGTCAGGAACGCTACGCGCGCAAGCTGGCCGAGATGGGCCGCGAGCTGTCGGACGAACCAGGCGCCGACGAGGAGCTGCCCGGCACTGACGAGATCGAGGACGACCTGCTGCGGCTGGTGTTCACGGCGTGTCATCCGGTGCTGTCCACGGAGGCCCGGGTAGCGCTCACGCTGCGGGTGCTCGGCGGGCTGAGCACCGACGAGATCGCCAGGGCGTTCCTGGTCCCGGAGCCGACGGTGGCGCAGCGGATCGTACGCGCCAAGCGGACGCTGGCCGACAAGCAGGTGCCGTTCGAGGTGCCGCAGGGTGAGGAGCTGGCCGGACGCCTGTCGTCGGTCCTGGAGGTCATCTACCTGATCTTCAACGAGGGCTACTCGGCCACGGCCGGTGACGACTGGATGCGGCCCGGACTCTGCGAGGACGCGCTGCGGCTCGGCCGGGTGCTGGCCGGGCTGATGCCCAAGGAGCCAGAGGTGCACGGCCTGGTCGCGTTGATGGAGATCCAGGCCTCGCGCGCGGCCGCCCGGGTGGGCCCGTCCGGCGAGCCGATCCTGCTGCTGGAGCAGAACCGGGGCCGCTGGGACCGCCTGCTCATCCGCCGTGGCCTGGACGCGCTCCAGCGGGCCGAGGATCTCGGCGACGAGCTGGGCCCGTACGTGCTGCAGGCCGCTATCGCCGCCTGTCACGCCAGGGCGCTCACCCCTGAGGAGACCGACTGGCGGGCCATCGCCACCCTCTACGAGGCGCTGGCACGGATGTCGCGGTCGCCGGTCGTCGAGCTCAACCGGGCGGTCGCGCTCGCCATGGCGTACGGTCCGGCTGTCGGGCTGGAGCTGGTGGACCAGCTGGTCGACGAACCGGCGCTGAAGGGCTACCACCTGCTGCCGAGCGTACGCGGAGATCTCCTGGTCAAGCTGGGACGACAGGGTGAGGCCCGCGCCGAGTTCGAACGGGCGGCGGCCATGACCCGCAACGCCCGCGAGCGCACCCTGCTGCGAGAGCGCGCCGCCGCCTGCTGATCCCTGTCGCCCGCTGATCCCTGTCGTCCGCTGGTCGCCGCAACGCGCCGTACGGACGCCACAGCCAAACGCCACGACAGGCGCGACCGCGAGCCCGACCGCGCTCGTGACCACGGGCGTGACCACGGGCGTGACCACGAGAAAAGCCCGCAGTGTGTGGGCGACATGCCCAGGAAGCAAACACAAACGAGTCCCTTGTGATGGGAGCGCTCCCAAACGGCTCTTTGCGGCGTAAGTAACCAAAAATCCCCTTTCAGAACGAGAAATCGCACCATTGGTAACGGTTGCGTTTCAGCGCATTGACGGGCACAGGCCATAAGTGCACCCTTTGTGGGAGCGCTCCCAAGGATTTCCCACCGCGGCCCGGAGCGTGTGTCGCGGTGCACCTCCCCACCCATTCACCCGAGAAGGGGTCCACCATGTTGAACCGCAAGCGTCGCGGCGGTCTCGCCGCGGCTTCCGCCCTGGCGGCGGCGGCCCTGACCGTCGCATCCTGCGGCTCCGGCGGCACTCCGGCGGCCAGTAACGCACCCGCGTCCTCGGCGGCCGCCGAGCCGGTCACGATCCGGGTGCAGACTTTCGGCGGCGGCTCGAACTTCGGCTACAAGAACGCCATCACGAAGTGGAACGCCGAGCACAAGGACATCCAGATCAAGGAAGAGCACCTGACCGACCAGTTCGAGCAGCAGTACTGGCCGCAGATGATCCAGTGGCTGCAGGCGGGCAACGGCGCGGGCGACGTGGTCGGCATCGACGAAGGTGGCATGGGCCTGGCCAAGGCGCACCCGGAGTGGTGGGCGGACCTGAAGGAATTCGGCCTGGACGCCCGCAAGGCGGACTTCCCCGCCTGGAAGTGGGAGAACGGCCTCACCGCCGACGGCAAGCTGTTCGGCCTGGGCACCGACATCGGCGGCATGAGCATCTGCTACCGCTCGGATCTGTTCAAGAAGGCCGGGCTGCCCTCCGAGCGCGACAAGGTCAGCGCCCTGTGGCCCGATTGGGATGCCTTCATGAAGGTCGGCCAGCAGTTCCAGGCGAAGGTGAAGGACACCAAGTTCGCCGACGGCACGAACACCCTCTACCAGGTGGTTCTCTACCAGGAGGCGGCCAAGAACGGCAACGTCACCTATTTCGACAAGGACAACAACCTCATCGTCGACAAGAACCCGGCGGTGAAGGCGGGCTTCGACTTCGCCACGAAGATGAGCCAGCAGGGCCTGACCGCCAAGCTGCGTAACTTCACCGACGAGTGGGCGGCGGGCACCCAGAAGGGCGCGTTCGCCACGGTCGGCTGCCCGTCGTGGATGCTCGGCGTGGTCAGCGGCAACGCCGGCGACGGCGGCAAGGGCAAGTGGGACGTGGCCGCGGTACCCGGCGGCGGCGGCAACTGGGGCGGCTCCTGGCTGTCCGTGCCGAAGCAGAGCAAGCACCCGAAGGAAGCCGCCGCGGTGGCCGACTACCTGACCCAGGCGCAGACCGAGGCGAGCATCTTCACCGACTTCGGCAACATGCCGAGCAACACGGCGGCGCAGCAGGACCCGGCCGTGCAGAGCGCGAAGAACGAGTTCTTCAACAACGCCCCCATCGGCGAGATCTTCGCCAAGTCGGCGTCGAGCCTCCAGCCGGTCTTCCTCGGCGTGAAGCACGCCCAGGTCAAGAACGCCATCGAGTCGGTGATCCAGGGCATGGACGACGGCTCGGTGCCCTACGGCAAGGCCTGGCAGCAGTTGGTGGACGACGCGGTGAAGGCCGCGGGCTGATCTCCCTGCCCGGCCCGCGCTGAAGCGGGCCGGGCTACTGCCGCCGAAAGGTCACTCATGAGTATCGACGCGGTGCGGCTCAGCCGGCATCAACCGCGCGGCCGCCGCTGGCGTTCCAGACTGGACGTCAAGGTGATGCCGTACACGCTGGTGTCCCCGTACTTCATCCTGTTCGCCGCCTTCGGGCTCTTCCCGCTGGCGTTCACCCTCTACTACTCGCTCTACGACTACGACCTGGCCGGGACCACGAAGTGGACCGGGCTGGGCAACTACGCCAAGCTGCTGGCCGATGAGGACTTCTGGAACGCCGTGGTCAACACGGTCGGCATGTTCCTGCTGGCCACCATCCCGCAGTTGCTGCTGGCGCTGTTCCTGGCCAACGCGCTGAACAAGCGGTTCCGGCTGCGCCTGGTGATCCGGATGAGCGTGCTGCTGCCGCTGGTGACCTCGGTGGTCGCGGTGGCGGTCGTGTTCACCCAGCTCTTCGCCCGCGACTGGGGCCTGGTCAACTGGATCCTCAGCTGGTTCGGCGTGGACGCCATCAACTGGCGGGCCGAGCGGGTCCCGTCGTGGCTGGCCATCGCCACCATGGTCGACTGGCGCTGGACCGGCTACAACGCGATCATCTTCCTGGCCGGCATGCAGACGATCCCGCGCGACCTGTACGAGGCCGCGGCCATCGACGGGGCCTCGCGGCGGCGGCAGTTCTGGCAGATCACCCTGCCGATGCTCCGCCCGACCATGATCTTCGTGGTGCTCAACTCCACGATCGGCGGGCTCACGCTGTTCTCCGAGCCGACGACGTTCTACAACGGCAACGTCGACGGCGGGTCACAGGGCCAGTTCCAGACGGTCGCGATGTTCGTCGTCAAGCAGGGCTTCCGCGAGTTCGACTACGGGTATGCCGCCGCGGCGGCCTGGCTGCTGTTCCTGCTCATCCTCATCGGCGCGCTGATCAACTTCCTGTTCGTCCGCAGGATCGGGGGCACCAAATGACCAACTGGTCGCCGACCCTCATCACCCGGGTCATGCTGGCGCTGGCCATCGTGCTGTCCGCCTTCCCGCTGTACTGGATGCTGGTCATCGCCTCGCGGACCAACGCCGACGCGGTCGCGGTGCCGCCGCCGTTCTTGCCCGGCGGGAATCTCGGCCAGAACATCGTCGCTGTGCTCAACAACGAGGACGCCCACTTCCTGCTCGGCCTGACCAACTCCTTCATCGTGGCGAGCGTGGTCACCGTCTCGGTGGTCATCATCTCGACGCTGGCCGGCTTCTCCTTCGCCAATCTGTCGTTCAAGGGCAGGAACGTGCTGCTCCTGGCCGTACTGCTGACGATGGCGGTGCCGCTGCAGCAGATGGGCGTGGTGCCGCTCTACCGGCTGATGGTGAGCCTGGAGTGGACGGGCACCCTCAAGGCGGTCATCCTGCCGTACCTGCTCAACGGGTTCGGCGTGTTCCTGATGACCCAGTACACCCGCCAGGCGGTGCCGATGGAACTGGTCGAGGCGGCCAGGGTCGACGGCGCGGCCACCCTGCGGATCTGGTGGAACGTCGTGCTGCCGGCCGTACGGCCGGGCATGGCGGTGCTCGGGATCAACACGTTCATGCTGATGTGGAATGACTTCATGTGGCCGCTGATCGTCCTCACTCCGGACAATCCGACGGTGCAGATCGCGATCACCTCGCTGAACGCCAGGTTCTCCACCAACTACACATTGATCTTCGCGGGAACGGCGCTGTCCATCATTCCGCTCATCGCGGTATTCGTCGCATTCGGCCGCCAGATCGTCGGCGGACTCATGGAAGGTGCGGTCAAGGCGTGACGACACAAGAGGAACAGACGCGTGCCGGGCTGCAGTTCCCCACGGGATTCGCGTTCGGCGCGGCCACCTCGGCGTACCAGATCGAAGGCGCGGTCGCCGAGGACGGGCGCGGCGTGTCCATCTGGGACACCTTCACCAAGACCCCGGGCCGCGTGCTCAACGGGGACCACGCGGACGTGGCCATCGACCACTACCACCGATACCGGGAAGACGCCCAGATCATGGCGGAGCTGGGCCTGACCGCCTACCGCTTCTCCGTCTCCTGGCCCCGGATCCAGCCCGACGGGTCCGGCAAGGTCAACCAGAAGGGTCTCGACTTCTACAAGCGGCTCACCGACGAGCTGCGGCAGCACGGCATCGACCCCTGGCTGACCCTCTACCACTGGGACCTGCCCCAGGCGCTGGAGGACAGGGGTGGCTGGCCCAACCGCGACACGGCCTACTGCTTCGCCGACTACGCGGCGACCGTGCACGAAGCGCTGAAGGACCACGTACATACCTTCAGCACCGTCAACGAGCCATGGTGCACCGCGTTCCTCGGCTACGCCTCGGGCGAGCACGCCCCGGGCCGTCGCGAGCCGGAGAACGCGATCAGGGGCGCGCACCATCTCAACCTCGCGCACGGCCTTTCCGTACAGGCGATGGGCGCGAGGCGGGTCGGCGGCTGCGTGAACCTCTACGCGATCACCCCGGCCACGGACAGCGAGGCGGACCAGGACGCGGCGCGGCGCATCGACGGGCTGCAGAACAGGTTCTTCCTCGACGCGCTGATGACCGGCCGCTACCCGCAGGACGTCCTCGACGACCTCGGGATGGACCTGGGCTTCATCAGGGACGGTGACCTGGCGACCATCAAGGCGCCGATCGACGTGCTGCTCGTCAACTACTACAGCCGCTTCACGGTTTCGGGAGCACCAGGCGGCAGGGCCTCGGCGGCGGCGGCGCCCACGGATTCCGCCTCGCCATGGGTGGGCAGCGAGCACGTGTCGTTCGTCGACGGCGGCCGGCCGGTCACCGCGATGGGCTGGGAGATCGACCGGGGCGGCCTGGTGGAGGTGCTGACCAGGGTGGCGCGGGACTACCCGGCGATCCCGATGGTCGTCTCCGAGAACGGCGCGGCCTTCGAGGACGTCCTGGAGCACGGCCGGGTGCACGACTCCGAGCGGGTGGCCTACTTCGAGGACCACCTGCGCGCCTGCCGCGACGCGATCGACGCCGGGGTGCCGCTGGAGGGCTATTTCGCCTGGTCACTGATGGATAATTTCGAGTGGGCATGGGGCTACGGCAAGCGTTTCGGCCTCGTGCACGTGGACTTCGAGAGCCAGCGGCGCGTGCTCAAGGACAGCGCTATCTGGTACTCGGAGATCATCCGGCAGAATAGGCGTCATGAACCGACCGACTCTTGAGGCAGTCGCTGCTCTGGCCGGAGTAGGCCGTGGCACGGTGTCCAGAGTCATCAACGGCTCACCCAACGTGAGCGAGAAGGCCCGCGACGCCGTGCAACGGGCCATCCAGGAGCTGGGCTACGTCCCCAACCGCGCGGCGCGGGCGCTGGTCACCCGGCGCACCGACACGGTGGCGCTGGTGGTGTCGGAGTCCGAGCTGCGCGTCTTCGACGAGCCCTACTTCGCCGGGACCATCAGGGGCATCGGCTCGGCGCTGGCCGAGACGGGCCTCCAGCTGATCCTGGCCATGGCCCAGTCGCAGGAGGAGCACGAACGCCTGGAGCACTACCTGACGGGGCAGCACGTCGACGGCGTGCTGCTCCTGTCGCTGCACGGCGCCGACCCGCTGCCCGGCCGGCTGGAGGCGATGGGCGTGCCGACCGTGCTGGGCGGCCGCCCGGTCGGCCTCACCCCTTACAGCTACGTCGACATGGACAACCGGGCCGGCGCCCGGCAGGCGGTCAAGCACCTGCTGGGTCTCGGCAGGCGGCGCATCGCCACGATCGCCGGGCCGCAGGACATGGGCGTGGGCGTCGACCGGCTGGCCGGCTACCACGACGCGCTGCTCACCTTGGGAGCGCGGGAGCTGGTCGCCTATGGCAGCGACTTTTCCGAGGAGAGCGGCGCGGCGGCGATGCGCGAGCTGCTGGCCGAAGAGCCGGAGCTCGACGCCGTGTTCGCCGCATCGGACCCGCTGGCGGTGGGGGCGATGCGGGTGCTCAAGCTCGAGGGCCGGGCCATCCCGGGTGATGTGGCGGTGGTCGGGTTCGACGACTCCAAGGTCGCCTTGCACGCCGACCCGCCGCTGACCACCGTGCACCAGCCTGCCGAGGAGATGGGCCGCCAGATGGCGCGGCTGCTGGTCGCGCGGATCAACGGCGAGGCGCTCCGCCAGCCCGTGGTCATCCTCGACACCCACCTGGTGCGCCGGGAGTCGGCCTGACCTCGGGATACCCTTTGCTCTTTTTGCTATTTGCTCGACCCCCTGCTCAACCCCCGAGAGAGGATCCTTCCGTGCCCCAGCTCGCCGCCGCCGGATACACCGCGCGGATCAGCCCGCGCGGCGCCGCGCTCAGGACGCTCCGCCACGGCGCGCGCGACCTGATCACGAGCTGGCCCGCCGAGGGCCCGGTCCCCTATTTCGCGGGTACGATCCTCGCCCCGTGGCCGAACCGGGTGGGCGGGGCCCGCTATCCGTTCGGCGGGCGGACGCACGAGCTGGCGGTGAGCGAGCCCGAGCGCGGCCACGCCCTGCACGGGCTGGTGTCCGGCGTCGACTGGCAGGTCGTGGAGCTGCTGGCCGCCGAGGACCACCACGCCTTCGTACGCCTGGCGCACACGATCACCCCCACGGCCGGCTACCCGTTCACGCTGACGCTGCGCGTGCTCCACCGGCTCGACGAGCACGGGCTGACCACCACGGTCACCGCCCGCAACGACGGCACCGACGCCGCCCCCTACGGCTGCGGCCCCCATCCCTGGCTGCTCGGCGACGACCTGGAGCTGCCCGCCGCCAAGGTGCTGGTCACCGACGAGCGGCTGCTGCCGCGGTCCCTGGACGACGTGTCCGGCTCCCCGTACGACTTCCGCGAGGCCAGGCCGCTCGACGGCGACGTGATCGACCACGCGTTCACCGGGCTGGCGGCCGGAGAGGCCCGGGTCGGGGGCGTACGCATGACGTGGGACCCGGCCGTGCTGCCCTGGGTGCAGGTCTGCACCAGCGGGCAGCTCGGCTACGAGGGCGTGGCGGTGGAGCCCATGACCTGCCCGCCCGACGCGTTCAACTCCGGCACCGACGTGGTGGTGCTCGAACCGGGCGCCGAGCACGTGGCCAGCTGGACGATCAGCGCCGCCTGACAGGGTCGGGCCGAGCTGGACGATCAGCACCGCCTGACGAGGTCGAGCCGAGCTGGACGATCAGCACGGCATGACCCCACAATCGGGTCTCGTGGACAGCAGGACGAAACGGCGCCTATCGCCCCCCGAGCTCGACGATCTCGCCCGGCGCGCGCTCGGCGCGGGCGTGACCCGATCCACCGAACTCACCGACGGCTACGCCAACGCGGTCTGGCGGCTCCTCCTCGACGACGGCCGCGACGTGGTACTCAAGCTGGCTCCCTCCCCCGAGCTGGACCAGCTCAGCTACGAGCGCAACCTGCTGCGGATGGAGGCGGCGGCCTGCGAGCTGGCCGTCGCCGCGGGCGTGCCGGTGGCGAGGCTGCTGGCCGCCGGGTTCGACGATCCGGTGCTCGGCGGCGACTACCTGCTGTTCGGGACGCTCGACGGCGTGTCGTGGAACGACGTGAAACCGGACGGCGCCGACGCGGCGCTCCGGCGGGAGCTGGGCCGCCACCTGGCCAGGTTCAACGCGGTGACGGGCGAGGTGTTCGGCTACCCGCACGCGGGCATCACCGGCCGCACCTGGCGTGAGGCGTACCTGGCCATGGTGGGGGCGCTGCTGGACGACACCGAGCGCTACCCGACGCCGCTCCCCCGGCCCGCCGCGGAGATCGGCGCGCTGCTCACCGCCGCCGCGCCCGTCCTGGACGAGGTGACCACGCCGCACCTCGTCCACTTCGACGTCTGGGCGGGCAACGTCTTCCTGGACCTGTCCGGGACGCCCAGGATCCAGGCGATCATCGACCACGAGCGGGCGTTCTGGGGCGACCCGCTGGCCGAGTTCGTCACGCCGACCATCTTCGGCGAGCTGCACGACGACGACCCGCTCCTGGCCGGGTACCGCGAGGTGACCCCACTGGAGCTCACCCCCGCCGCGCGGACCCGGCTCGACCTCTATCGTGCCTACCTCTACCTGATCCTGCTGGTGGAGAACGGGCCGCGGCAGTATCCCGAGTCGGAGTACGCGCGGGCCCGCGACCTGTCCACCGCCTCACTCACGGACGTCCTGGACCGCCTCGTAGGAGGTGCCCCCGGCTCCCGCGCCTAGCTTGCCGCACTGTCCCGTGCCCACGCCGGTGACCTTGTTGGGCACGCCCAGGTCGACCGGCGCGGGCGTGTTGCCCGTACAGGCGAGCGCGCCCTTGACCGTGGTGCCCGACAGGATCGGCGCCGTGTTCGCGGTCAGCAGGGCGGCGCCGCGGATGTCGGCGCCCACGACGGCCAGCGATCCGGCGCGGTCGACCGTCAGCGCGCCGTCCACCCGCGCGCCGAGGACCTGCACCGAGGCGGCCCGCGCGGCGATGAGGGCGCCGGAGAGCCGGCCGCCGGTGACGACCACCGAGGCGCCCGCCCGCACGGTCACCGGGCCGCTCACCTGCGCGTGGTCCAGGCAGGTGACGCCGTCGGCGACGGTCAGCGGGCCGCGCTGGGCGCCCGTCAGGGTCCTGGTGCAGGCCGGTGGCGGGGCGATCGTGGTGACCGTGAAGCTGCCCGCCCTGCCGTAGTTGCCCGAGCCGTCGATCGAGCGGTACTCGATCGTGTGCCGCCCCCTGGGGAGCTTGCCGTACACGAGGGAGTCGATGGTCGTGCCGTCCTCGGTGAACGTCCACGGCAGGTCGGAGGAGGTCGGCCAGCCGAAGTAGTTGAACCAGCCGTCGCCGTCGACCCTCGACTCCGATACCACGTAGCCGCCCTGGTCGTCGGTGCCGGTCAGCTTCATCGAGAACGGCCCGTTGTAGACGTAGGTGTCGCCGGACTTGACGAGCGGCGGCGACAGCTCGTAGCCGGTCTTCGGCGAGGTGGCGTCGACCGTCCAGGTCAGCGTCCGGTCGCCGAACGTCGCGGTGAGGGTGTGCGTGCCGTCCGACGGCTTCAGCGCGCCGAGGTCCAGGTCGCTGTCGCCCTCGCCGACCCGCTTCCCGTCGAGCGCCCACGCGACCGCGGGAACGCTCGCCGCCGGGTGCGTGGTCTCCACGTACACGACCTCCGTACGGCCCAGCGGCCGGTCCACCGAGGTGGCGGAGACGATGCCGGGGGTGACGCCGTCGGGCGGGGTGGTCAGCGACGTGTCGACGGTCCAGGAGCGGGAGGCGGACATCGCGCTGCGGATCGCCGGGTCCCTGACGAAGCTCGTCGGGTCGGTGACCGTCGCCTTGACCGTGTGGGTGCCCGGGGTGAGGCCGAGCGCGCGCAAGTCCAGGGCCGTGCCTTGTTCGGCGGGCCGGTCCGTGCCGTCGACGTTCCAGGTGACGGTGAGCGCGTGGCCGTTCGGGCGCATCGGCTCCACCCAGAGCACCCGGTCGGCGCCGACGGGCGCGGCCGACGGGGTGGCGTCCTGGATCACCGTCGTCTTGCCGGTGATCCGCTGCGCCATCACTTCCCGGCTCACCTGGTCGTAGTAGTAGCCGAGCGTCTTCATCATCGAGTGCCGGCTCGGCCGCCAGACGCCCGTGGTGGCGTACATACCGCCCTCGTAGCGGCCGATCGGGCCACCGGACTCGCTGGGCTCGCCGAGCCAGCGCCACCACTTCTTCTTCTGGTCGAGCATCTGCTGCTCGGTCAGCAGCGTGTGGTGGGCGGAGGCGGGCTCGGGCCCCGTGTACGCGCCGCCGGGGACGCCGCGCTGGTAGTAGTCGTACTCGTCCTGCAGGCCGCCCAGGGAGTGGCCCAGCTCGTGCGGGCTGATCAAGGCGGACATGGAATTGCTGCCGGAGGCGGTCGCGTAGGAACCGCCCGCGCCGCCGTACGTCCCGCTGTTGGCCAGCGCGAGGATCTGCCGGTTGGCCGAGGTCGTGCCGGTGACCAGGTTCGCGTAGCGGGTGGCGGCGGTGTTGTCCATGGTGATCAGCCGCTGGACGCTGCTGGGGTTGCACTGGCCCCAGAAGCCCATGCTGAGCGGGGTGGTCTTCTTCGGCGAGGTCAGGGCGGGGTCGCAGCTGACACCCGACTCGCCGGAGACGATGTCCACCCGGTAGACGTTGATGTAGGCGCGGTAGGACTTGTACGGCTCGATGGACCACATCACGTTGAGGTGCCGGTCGACGTCCGCCCGGAACTTCGCCTGCTCGGACTCGGTGTAGCCGTCGCCCATGATGACCAGGTTGAACCGTTTGGCGGGCGTACCGGTGACCTGGACCGGCACGACGGTGGCAGCGCCGGGTGCTTCTGCTGCGTTGGCTGCGTTGGTTGGGGGGATGTATAAGACGGCGGCGGCCAGGACCAGGGCCGCGGATTTACGCATGATCCGCATTATCGGCCTGTTGCGGATCGGCGTCTCATACCAAAGCCGATAAATCTGGTCAGGCTGTGGGGAGTTCGGCGAACAGGACCGGCTGGGTCGTGGGCTGCTTGGAGCCGCCCGCCGGTTCGACGGTGAGGCCGATGCGCTCGTCCCCCTTGGCCGCCCCGGCCAGCATGGGCGTGGTGACGCCGTCGGGGCGCCGGTCCAGGAGTCCCGCCGAGCGGATGCCGTCCGGGCCCATCAGCCACAGCTCGTACACCCTCGACCGGGGCAGTTCGGGCAGGCCCGACGACGTGAACACCATCCGGCCTCGGGCGCGCGACACCACGACGGTGCCGCTGCCGCCCGCGGTGACCGGCATTCGTACGGTCCGGACGTCGGGCGCGGCCAGGACCGCGGCGACCTCGCCGTCCTTGGCCTGGAGGTCGCCCAGGTCGCGGCGGGCGTCGAACACCACGACGCCGAGCGCGACGGCCGCCGCCGTGGACACGGCCGCCAACCCGGCCACCACCCTCCCCCGCCCTCGCCGACGCCACAGCCGCACGTCGCGGAGGATCCGCCGGGGCGAGCCCGCGGGAGTCTGCGGCGTGCGGGCGACGGCCGTGAGGACGCGGGTGCGCAGGGCGGCGGGGGGTGGCTCGGCGACCGCGAGGGCGAGCAGGACGGCCGTCTCGCGCAGCCGCCGTACCTCCGTCCGGCACGACGGGCATTCCTCCATGTGCGTTTCGAACAGCACCCCGTCGCTGTCCGGCAACGCGTGCACGGCGTAGGCGCCGGAAAGGGTGTGGAGCTCATCGCTCATATCGCACTCCACGTCGGTCGGGGTCACGTCATTTCTTCGGTAGTACTTCGGCGTTTCGGGCGTGTCGGATGGCACCAGGCAAGTGCATTTCTCCATAGACAGAGTTAAACTCAATACGTGATGAATTCCTGTGTGATCGCCGGCGGCGGCCCGGCGGGCGCGATGCTCGCCCTGCTGCTGGCCAGAGCAGGTGTCGAGGTCACCCTGCTGGAGAAGCACGCCGATTTCCTCCGCGACTTCCGCGGCGACACGATCCACCCGTCGACGCTTCAGGTGCTGGACGAGCTCGGGCTGGCCGCGGAGTTCCTGAAGATCCCCCACCGCAAGACGTATGGGTTCACCCTGCTGACCGACGACGGGCCGGTCCAGATGGCGAATCTTCGCGGGCTGCCGGGTAAGTACGACTACATCGCCTTCGTCCCGCAATGGGACTTCCTGAAGCTCGTCACGTCGGCCGCCGAGAAGTACCCGAAGTTCCGGCTGCTCATGAACGCCGAGGCGTACGGACTGATCCGCGAAGACGGTGCGGCCCGCGGACTGCGCTACCGCGACAAGTCGGGCGAGCACGAGATCAGGGCGGAGCTGACCGTGGCCGCGGACGGCCGCGGCTCGACGCTGCGCGCGGCCGCCGGACTGGTGCCGCAGGAGTTCGGCGCGCCGATGGACGTCCTGTGGTTCCGGCTGCCGCGCGTCGAGGGCGACCCCGAGCAGACGTTCCTGCGGATCTCCACCGGCCACGCGATCGTGGGCATCAACAGGGAGACCTACTGGCAGCTGGCCTACCTCATCCCCAAGGGCGGCTACGACCGGCTGGCCGGTCAGGGCATCGACGCGTTCCGTAAGCCGGTGGCGCGGCTGCTGCCGTACCTGGAGGGGCGCGTCGGGCAGATCGCGAGCTTCGACGACGTCAGCATGCTCACGGTGGTGCTCAACCGGCTCCGCCGCTGGTACCGGCCCGGTTTCCTGGCCATCGGCGACGCCGCGCACGCGATGTCACCGGTGTTCGGCGTCGGCATCAACCTGGCGGTGCAGGACGCGGTCGCCACGGCCAACCTGCTGGCCGAGCCGCTGCGGGCGGGCCGGCCCATTTCGGAGGCCATGTTGCGCCGGCTGGAGCGCCGCCGCATGCTGCCCACCAGGATCACCCAGGCCGCGCAGCGCGTGGCTCAGGACCGGCTGCTCGGCCCGACGATCGACAGCCAGGTGGGGCCGCCGCGCATTCCGGCGAAGCTGCCGCAGAATCCCCTGTTCAGCGGGGTGTTTCGGCGTTTCCTCGGGCTGGGGGTGCGCCCCGAGCACGTACGGACACCCGAACTCTGACCCGTCCCGCGGGGTCGCTTTCTCACAACGTGGACATCGGGGTCGGTGACGCCGAGCCGGTAGCATACCCTCGTATGTCGTGAGCGCACTGAGCAATCCCGAGGAACTCGATTCCTGGCGAGCCCTGCCGGCGGCCCAGCAGCCTGACTGGCCTGACCGCAGCGAGCTCGAGAAGGTCGTCGCCGAGCTCGGCGGCCTGCCCCCACTCGTCTTCGCCGGCGAGTGCGACCAGCTCAAGGAGCAGCTGGCCGCCGTCGCCCGAGGCGAGGCGTTCGTATTGCAAGGCGGTGACTGCGCCGAGACGTTCGCCGGGGCGACCGCCGACAATGTGCGCAACAAGCTCAAGACGCTGCTGCAGATGGCCATCGTGCTGACGTACGCCGCCAAGGTGCCGGTGGTCAAGATCGGCCGCGTGGCCGGGCAGTTCGCCAAGCCGCGTTCCAAGGGCACCGAGACGCGTGACGGCCTGGAGCTGCCCGCCTACCGGGGCGACATGGTCAACGGCTTCGCCTTCACCCCCGAGTCCCGCATGCCCGACCCGTGGCGGCTGCTGAAGGCCTACCACTCCTCGGCCGTGACGCTCAACCTGGCCCGCGCCTTCACCAAGGGCGGCTACGCCGACCTGCGCCAGGTGCACGCCTGGAACCAGGACTTCGTGGGCGAGTCCCCCGCCGGCCGCCGCTACGAGCAGCTGGCCAGGGAGATCGACCAGGCGCTCGCGTTCATGCGCGCCTGCGGGGCCGACCCGGAGGAGTTCCACACCGTCGAGTTCTACTCCTCGCACGAGGCGCTGATCCTCGACTACGACCGGGCGCTCACGCGCATCGACTCGCGGACCGGCAGCCCGTACGACGTGTCGGCGCACATGGTCTGGATCGGCGAGCGCACCCGCCAGCTCGACGGCGCGCATGTCGACTTCTTCTCGCGCATCCGCAACCCCATCGGCGTCAAGCTCGGCCCGACCACCACGCCCTCCGAGGCACTGGCGCTGGTCGAGAAGCTCAACCCCGAGAACGAGCCGGGGCGGCTCACGTTCATCACCCGGATGGGCGCCTCCAAGATCCGCGAGCACCTGCCCGCGCTGGTCAAGGAGGTCACCGCGGCGGGCGCGCAGGTCGCGTGGATCTGCGACCCGATGCACGGCAACACGTGGGAGGCGCCGAGCGGCCACAAGACGCGCCGGCTCGACGACGTGCTCGACGAGGTGACGGGCTTCTTCGAGGTGCACCGCTCGCTCGGCACGCACCCCGGCGGCATCCACATCGAGTTCACGGGCGACGACGTGACGGAGTGCGTGGGCGGCGGCCACGAGATCGTCGAGGACGACCTCTCGCGCCGCTACGAGACGGCCTGCGACCCGCGTCTCAACCGTGGCCAGTCGCTCGACCTCGCCTTCCGGGTGGCGGAGCTCTACCGCTCCAGCTGAGTACGTAGGCGGCAGCCCCGGGTTGGGCCGGGGCTGCCAGAGGATTCTTCGGTCACGCCCGTCCGCGATCTTCTATGATCGGCCTGACAAAGGTGAGAATTCCTCAACTATTGGGAGAAATCGTGGACAGCGCCCCAGATGGCGTGGACCCGAGCGTGCCCAACATCGCCCGGATGTACGACTACTTCCTGGACGGCAAGGACAACTTCGCCTCCGACCGGGAAGCGGCCGAGCAGATCTTGAAGCTGTTCCCCGGTACGAAGGACTCCGCGAGGGCAAACCGCGACTTCCTCCGCCGGGCCGTACGCCATCTGATCGACTCCGGCGTCGACCAGATCGTCGATCTCGGCGCCGGACTGCCCACCCAGGGCAACACGCACGAGATCGCGCCCGAGGCGCGCGTCGTCTACGTCGACTACGACCCCGTGGTGTGCGCGCACGGGCGGGCCCTGTTGTCCAGGGGCGTGAACGTGGAGTTCGTACAGGCCGACATCAGGGACATCGACCCGCTCCTGGAGACTCTGGCCGAGACGATCGACTTCGGCCGCCCGGTGGCGTTCCTGATGCTGGCCGTGCTGCACTTCCTGCCCGACGAGGCCGCGTACGGCATCGTCGGCAGGCTGCGCGACGCGGGTCCCGCGGGCAGCCGGCTGGTCATCAGCCACGCCGTGGACGCCGCGCCCGACTCCACGCCGCAGGCGCTGGAGATCTACAAGCAGGCGACGGCCGCGCTCAACCTGCGGACGCCCGAGGAGATCGCCGCCTTCTTCGAGGGCTACGAACTGGCCGAGCCCGGCCTGGTCTACCCCCAGAACTGGCGGCCCGACCCCGGCGAACCCCTGCTGGGCACGAAGGCCGTCACCGACGCCGGCTACGCGGGAGTCGGCCGCAAACCGTAAGCGTCAGGTTGTCGGCGCGACTCGTTGGCATCAGGCTGTGGAACGAGAAAAGCCCCGCTGGTACGGCGGGGCTTCATGGTGCGACGGTCAGTTCTGCTCGGCGTTCTTCATCTCCTCGTTGAGCTCGGTCCTGATCGCGTCCATGTCGAGCGCGCGCACCTGGCTGATCAGGTCTTCGAGCGCGGGCGCCGGAATCGCACCGGGCTGCGCGTAGACCACGATCCCATCGCGAATCGCCATGAGCGTCGGGATCGAGCTGATGTCGAAGCCCTGAGCGAGGGCCTGCTCCGCATCGGTGTCGATCTTACCGAAGGTGATGTCCTCATGCTTGTCGGACGCCTTCTCGAAGATCGGCCCGAACATCTTGCACGGGCCACACCACTCGGCCCAGAAGTCGAGCAGGACGATCCCCTTGTCGGCGATGTCGTTGAAGTTCGTCTCGGTTACCTCGATGGTCGCCACAAGTGGCTCCTCGTATCGTCGCGTGAAGTCTGTATGTCATCCCAGGGTGCAAAGCTGTCAACCACGTACCCTCCACCAGCATTCCATGCCCACGCCGCCGGGCCTCACATAACGGGCGCGGGGATTTCCTGGACGGCGACCTGTCCGGACCACGCGCTGGCGGGCTGAACACGGCGAATGCCTCGTTCGGCAATGAAGGCGACCTTGCGCTGCAGCGCGGATTGCGACTGTTGACGTCCCGAACACGAAGATCGCTAGATGCTGCTAATCTCACGCATTCGATCAGCTCAGTCCGGTCGCAGACGTCGACATTCATCCGAGGACAAGGACACCTATGCCGCTGTTGGCTCGCATGCTCTCCGCGCCCCTGTTCGTCGACGTCCGGGCCGGTGCGGTCGCCAGCCTCGGCACGCTGCTGACCGACCTGCAGATCGCCCGGCAGGGCAGGGTGGCTGTCGCCGTCGGTCCCAGTCAGGGTGACGGCATCTGCGAGGAATTGCGGATCGATGGGGCCGAGGTGCTCCGTATTCCCAACGGAACCCTTGCCGCCGCTGTTGAGCTCGGACAACAACTGCGGGCCGGCCAGTTCGAGGCGATCGCGGGCATCGGCGGCGGCAAGACCATCGACGTGGCCAAGTTCGCCGCGCACATGGCGGGCATCCCGATGGTGGCGGTGACCACGAGCCTGGGCCACGACGGCATCGCCTCGCCGGTCAGCACGCTGCGACACGAGTCGGGCACGGGCTCCTACGGCGTCGTGATGCCGGCGGCCGTCCTGGTGGATCTCGATCGCGTCCGGTCGGCCCCGGCGGCCCTCTCCACGGCCGGGATCGGCGATGCGATCAGCGACCTGTCCGCGGTGGCCGACTGGGAACTGGCCGCTGCCGAGGCCGGCGAGCACATCGACGGGCTGGCGGTGGCGATGGCCAGATCAGCGGCGCTGGTGGTCCTGCACCAGCCAGGCCTGGCTCGAGACGACGAGTTCCTCACCGTACTGGCCGAGTCACTGATCCTGTCCGGCATGGCGATGGCGGTAGCCGGGTCGAGCCGACCGGCCAGCGGCGGCGACCACGAGATCATGCATGCCATCAATCAGCTCTACCCCGGCACGGCAAGCCACGGAGAACTCGCCGGAGTCGGTGCGCTGTTCTGCAGCTACCTGCGTCAGGACGAAGCCAAGGTCGAGCTGATCTCCGCGTGCCTGGGACGGCACGGCCTCCCGCGCACCCCCGGCGATCTCGGCTTGTCAGATGCCGACTTCGCCAAGGCCGTGGCGTACGCGCCGCGGACCCGTCCGGGCCGGTACACCATCCTCGAGCATCTCGACCTATCCGAGGCTCAGCTCGCCGACCACGTGGGGGGCTACGTCAAGACAGTCGTGGGCTAACTCACGTACGTCGGGGGCTGACTTACGTCGCGGGCTGACCCATGTACGTCGGGGGCTGACTTACGTCGCGGGCTGACCCATGTACGTCGCGGGCTCACCCGCGTAAAGGGGAAGCGCCACTCACGGTTCAGGACCGCCTCCTCCTGAAGGCGCGCCGACGAGGGCCTGAGGCACCTCTCCTGGCCGGCGCGGTCAGGACGGCGTGCTCTATCCACAGAATCCGGTTCGCACAGATGGCGGCTCAACCTGATCGGCCATGCTGACGTGGTCGCCGATCAGGAGAGGACGCGATGCCTGAGTATTTCCAGCTGGCCGAGCTGCGCGAGCGCGGCTGGAGCCCGACGATGATCCGGAAGTTGCTGGACCCGCCGGACCTGCTGCGACCCAATCCGCTCTTCAGATCGGCGTCGCCCATGAGGCTGTACGAGACGGGGAGGGTGGTGTCGGCGGAGCAGTCCGAGTCGTTCGCCGCGCTGCGCGTCCGGGCGGCGCAGCAGTCGGAGGCGGCGAAGCGTCGCGGCACGCCGTCGCGGGGAGACCCTTGCCGACATTGAGCGGGTGCGCATCGCGATACCGGCGTCGGCGTGATGGCGTCAGAGGAGGCCCGCACCGTCCAGCTGGGTGTGGAAAGCCTTCTTGCCTGGGTGGGCGGCGCGGAGGCGGGCGACGTACGAGGCGAACTCGGTCTGATCTCCGGTGCGTTCGAACAGGGTCCGTAGCGTGAAGAGATACTGGATCGCCTCCTGGTAGCCGGGTCTGCTGGCCCGGCTGACGCAGGATTCGGCCAGTTCCCGGTAGACCGGGATGGCGTCCTCTGGATGGGTTTGGGCGCGGGCGTTGACCACGCGCATGCGCAGGTCAGGGTCCAGTCCGTACGTCTGGAGGACCTCCCAGGCGCCCGCCACGTCCCCGTTGATCAGCAGTACCTCGGCCAGTGTGGGGGCCATGGCGGGCGATGAGCGGAGGTGTGTGATGGCCTTGGCCTGCCACGGGGCCGCGTCCGGGGCGGCCTGGCGGGTCAGGCTCTGATAGGTGTGCGTGGACGGTGAGAGGGTGAACAGCTGCCAGCGGGTCTCGAGCGCCTGCTCGGTCCGTCCGGCGTGCTGATGGCAGTCAAGGGCGAGGGTGAGGAGGTGCTGATCGCGGCCGTAGCGGTTCATCCCCTGATCGATCCAGGCCAGGGCTTCGTCGTGGCGCTCCTCGCCGATCAGGAGACGGGCGATCTTCTCGATGTCACCGCTGCCGGCGGCCCGCTGGGCGAGCAGGGCGATCACGGCGTCGGTGCCGCCCTCGGCGCGGGCGAGCGACTCGCGCAGCGTGCTCAGCTTGTAGTCGCGGATCCCGCGTGCGAGGGTCCCGTCCAGCAGCTCGTGGCAGCGGCGCAGGCCCTGGTCGCCCAGCACGGGAGCATAGCCGGGCAGCGAGCTCTCGAAGGTGCACCAGTTGCTGGTCTGCACCTTGCCCATCAGCCACTCCGCCAGCCGCACCGGGTCGGGCGAGCCGGCCAGGCAGGCGTCGCGATGCATGCCCTGGACGCGTTCGAGATCGTCGACGAGCTGGCCGCCATAGACCTCTCCGGTGTCCAGCACCTCCTCGATGAGGTCGATCGCGCGGACGGTCAGCTCGCGAGCGGTGTCCGGTGACGGCTCGATCAGGTCGTCGATCTCGTCGAGGATCTCCTCCAGGTCCTCGAGATCGGGGTACCACTCACCCTCGTACCAGGAGTCGCACACATCCGCGGCCTCGGCCAGCAGGTCCGCCATGACTGATTCCAGGTCGGCGAGGAGGTCGGTCGACTCCTCGCCGATGATGGTCTCCGCGAGCTCGGTCCGCAGCCGGTCGGCGAGCGCGGGGTCCGTCGCGGCCAGAGTGGCGAGGCGGCGGGCCAGCCAGTCGGAGTCCTGGGTACGCAGCAGCGCGTACAGGTCGGGCGCGGGCCGCACATCGCCCATCCGGACCCAGGTCACCGCCGCGGCGGCCGCATGGGCGCACAATTCGGGATCCAGGCATTCGCAGACCGCGCGCATCCCGCTCGCGGTGAAGGTGACCGTCACCGAACGCCCGCTCACCAGCGCGGCGACCGACGTACCCTTCTCGGTCAACCCCGCGACCATGCCGCCGGCGACCAGTGCGAGAGCCTCGGCGAACACCGGCTCGCTGACCTGGCTCCGTACGGCTTCCTCGTCAACCTGGATGAGCGCCATGATTTCGATTATCCCGCAATGATCAACTGTGCTCGCCCCGGGTAGCACTCGATTCCACGTCACAGGCCGCCCGTACGGAACACGAGCCGCCGTGCGCAACACAGGCGGGCAGCCCGTACGGAATACCGGCCGCCCGTGACGAAAGGGTCAGTGGCCCGGCAGGGTGAGGCCGATGACGAGCGGGTCGTGGTCGGTGGACCGGAAGGCGTCCGGCTTGTACAGGGACGCCGGGTTGTACTCGGTGTTGTAGTCGAGAATGCGCGGTTCGTCCGAGTTTATGTGCCAGATCGTCGCGCTGGTGACCCGCTTGAGCAGCTGCCGGCCGACCAGCGCGTGGTCGAGCTCTCCGGCCAGGCCGTCGAACAGGTAGCTGTAGCGCTGCCGCGCCGGCACGAACCTCTTGGTCAGGCTGGTCAGCCCGCCCGCCTCCAGTGTGTGGATCGGGTCCTCCTCGCCGTAGGCGTTGAGGTCGCCGAGCACCACCGGGTTGGGCAGGTCCTTCACCAGGCCGAGCAGCGCCTGCGCCTGCTTGACGCGGGTGGCGTTCCAGCAGCTCTGCCCGTCGCCCTGGTCGGCGTCGGGGCCGTCGGCCGGGCAGCTGCCCTTGGACTTGAGGTGGTTGACGACCATCGTGAACGGCTGGCCGCCCGCCGTCCTGCGGAATGTCTGGATCAGCGGCGGCCGGCTGAACACCGCGTCCTGCGACGCCTGGGGAGCGCCGACGGGCGTGAGCTTGGCCGGCTTGTAGATCACCGCGACCTGGATGGCGTCCGTGCCAGGGTACGGGTGCTGGAGCGCCGCGTACGTACCCGCGCCGACCTCGGCGTTGACGGCGTCCACGAGGGCCTGGAGCGCCGTCTGGCCGTTGTTCTCGACCTCCATGAGGCCCACGGCGTCGGCGTCGAGCCCCTTCAGCGCCGCCACCAGCTTGGCGAGCTGCCGCTGCTGCTCCACGGCGTTGGTGGCGCCGCGCGATCCGAGGGTGGTGAACCAGTTCAGCGTGTTGAACGAGGCCACCTTGACGTTGCCGATGACCGGGAAGGGCCGGGGCGTCCGGGGGTTGGTGTCGCGGTAGTTGATCGGCTTGGTGGGTTGCAGGCGGTAGAGGCCGAACCCGTAGCCGAGCACGCCGGTGATGCCCGCGGCCAGGTCGCCGGTACGCACGATAGGCGGCAGGGTGGCCGGGTTCTCCCTGCTGGAGCCGTCGTCGATGAGCAGCGAGCGCCGCTTGTTCAGCGCCGCGTCCACGCCGGGCCGGTCCGTCGGCTGGAACAGCCGGCCGCCGGAGGAGACGGTGACCTCGCCGTAACGGCCCAGGTTGTAGTGCTCGCTGACGGTCAGCGGCTGCGGGAAGGTGAGCAGCATGTTCTCGACGGACTCCCGCCCGTCGTCCGGCAGCTTGTACGGCTGAGCCGCCACCGAGCCGGTGCCGCAGACGTCCACCGCGGTGACCGGTGACAGCTCCGTCCAGCCGTTGTACTCCGTCACCTTGCCCGTCACGAGCACCCGGTCGCCCGCCGCGACGTCCTTGAAGGTGTCGCGGGCGTAGGCGAACAGCCCTTCGGAGGTCTTCGGGTCGGTGTCCGGCTTCGGGTCCTGCAGGAAGAAACCGCTCAGCTGGTCGCCGCGCTGGAAGTCGCCGGTGACGATGCCTTCGACGGTGACGCTCTGCCCGGCCAGGGGGCTGGCATCACCGCTCCCCTGCACCTCCGAGATGCGCCGGCTCGGCGGCGTGTCGCACGCGGTGGCCGGTGCGGCGAGCGCCGGTGTGCCGGGGAGGGCAGCCGCCACGACGAACGCGACGAGAAAAGTTCTGGATAAAACACGCATGACCAGCACTTTAGAGGGAATTGCGGTCACAGATTTCCACCAAAAAGTGGCTAGAACATTAAATCATCGAACCTTGACACTGCCCCCTTGCGGGTATGAGCACTGCATGGACTGGGTCACCTGCGCCTATTCGGCAGCCTGCTCGGGAATCGCCCACCAGCCGTACGACCGTTGCCTGGCACATCTGCAACCGGACGAAGTAGCCGAGACCCTCGACGAGATGGCTCCCGGCCGCCTGCTCGACCTGCGCGGTACGCCGATCAACGGCGCGCTGCTCAGCAGGATCATCGAGGTCACCGGCGGCCGACCAGGACGGGCCCGGCTGGACCGGGTCACGTTCACCGGCGACGTACGGCTGTCCGGCGTGACCTTCGCCGGCGACGTGTCGCTCGACGGCGCCAGGTTCGAGCGGCTGGCCTCGTTCTTCGGCGCCCGGTTCGAGGGCAATGTCTCGCTGGCCGGGGCCGGGTTCGCCCGCGAGTTGTCCTTCCACGGCGTCCGAGTGCGCGGCCACGTGTCGCTGGACCGGGCGGTGATGTCGCGTGACGCGCTGTTCAGCCAGGCCGTGTTCGGTCACGGGCTGTCGTGCGAGCGGGCCAGGTTCGACGGCTACGCCACCTTCGACGGGGCCGCGCTGGGCGACGGCGCGAGCTTCCGCGGCGCCAGGTTCGGCCGTACGCTGTCCTTCCGCAAGGTCAGCGGCCCCGCCTGGTTCGACACCGCGCACTTCGCGGCCGACGCCTACCTGTCGGTCACCGGGCGGCTGTCCGCCTCGCGGGCCCGCGCCGACGGCACGCTCGACGTGGCAGTCGCCGCCGGCCGCGCGAACCTGCGGCGGATGGAGGTCACCGGCGCGACGACGATCCGGCTCGCCGATTCCGATGCCGACCTGGAGGGGTCGGTGCTGCGCGGCCCCGCGATGGTGACCGGGCGCGGCGGGTCCGCGCTGACCTCGCTGCGGCACGTCGACGCGGCCGACCTGGCGCTGTTCGGCCTCGACCTGTCGGGCTGCCGGTTCGCCGGGCTGGCCCGCCCGGCCGCGGTCCGGGTCAAGAACTGCACCTTCGCGCTGACCCCGCGGGGGGTGCGGGTGAGCCTGCACTGGCCGATGCTGCGCTGGTTCTCCCGGCGCAGCGCGCTGGCCGACGAGCACACGATGCGCGGCTGGGCTCCCCCCGCCCCCGCTCCGGACAAGAGCCCGGCCCCCCGGCCGGCCGCGTACGGCGCTCCGGCGGCGCAGGACCCGCCCGCCGGACCCGACCGGCTGGCCGCCCTCTACTCCGGGTTGCGCGCCCAGGTCGACGACGTGGGCACCTCGGCCGACTTCGCGTTCGCGGCGATGGAGATGCGCCGCCAGGCGGGCCGCCGGTGGTGGCTGTCCCTTTCGTGGCTTCTATGGGGGTACGGCATGCGGATGGGCCGGGCCGCGGGCTGGCTCGTCCTGCTGATGGCGATCACCGTGGCCGCGCTGTTCTGGACCTCGACCTCACACGCCGAACGCGGCGCCGAACAACCACCCGCACCCGCCGTCCACCCATAGCGGCCGTCCGCCCGCAGACGCCGCCCGCCCATAGAAGCCGTCCGTCACAAGCCGTCCGTCACAAGCCGTCCGTCACAACTCGTCGAGGACCTTGCCGATGGCGGCGAAGTGCATGGAGCGCCAGCCGCCGCCCATGATCTTGCGGGCCATCTGCTGCATGGCGTCGTCGGGGTCGAAGCCCTCGTGGTCGAGGAAGAGCCTGGTGCCCGTGCCCTCGGGCTCCAGCCGCCAGGTGACGGTCCAGTCGGCGAGCTTGCCATCGCTCCAGCTGATCTTCAGCAGCTTCTCCGGCTCCAGCTCCAGCACCTCGCAGTAGACGATGCCCTCGAAGCCGGTCTGCTTCACCGGCGTGGTGGTGAAGGTGAACCGGTGCCCCACCTGCGGGCTGAAGTCGTTGGGCATCAGCCAGCGGGCCACCAGTTCGGGCTCGGTCAGCGCCCGCCACACCTTCGCGGGCGCGTGCCCGAGGAACTGGTCCAGCCGGATCGAGCGCAGGTCGTCAGACATCGCCGTCTTCCCTTTCCTGGTCTTCCATCTCGTCGAGCAGGTCGCTCAGGCCGGAGAGCTTCTCTCTCCAGAAGCGTTCGTACGGCGTGAGCCACTCACGGATCTCCATGAGCGGAGCCGCCTCCAACCGGTAGAGCCGTTCTCTCCCCCGGCGCGTCTCGGCCACCAGTCCGGCATCCCTGAGCACCTTGAGATGCTCCGAGACACTGGGACGGCTCATGTCGAAGCGCTCGGCCAGCCGCCCGGCCGGTTGGCTGCCCTCATCGAGCAGCAGCCGCAACAACTCCCGCCGGGCCGGGCTGGCCAGCGCGGTGAACACGTGATCGGCGGTCATGCCTGGCTGACCACGAACCCGTTGCCGTCGGGGTCCTGGAACAGCAATTGCCTGCCCCACGGTTCGTCCGTCGGGCCTTCGCAGGCCGTACCGTGCTCGCGCAGGCGCCCGGCCAGCGCGTCGAGGTCGTCGGAGGCGACCACCAGGCCGCCGATGGCGGCCATGTCCGGGAACCAGGAGGCGAGCAGCAGCGTGGTCTCGGCCCCCTTCGGGGCGACCGTGAGCCAGCGGCCCATCGGGAACGGGTTGTCGGTGCGGGTCTCGAAGCCCAGGACGCCGCTGTAGAAGGCGAGCGCCCGCTGCTGGTCCGCTACTGGCACGGTCACGGTCGTGATGCTGAAGATTGGCATGTGGGCCACTATATGTAGGAATTTCCCTACGCATCAAGTCATCAGGGAGATCCCTGATTACGTACCGGGTTCCGCCTTCATAAGATGGGGGCATGCGGATCGACGACTACGTGGCCGAGCTGGGCAGGTCTCTGGCTGGGCCACCGGGGCCCAAGCGTGACCTGGTCGTCGAGGCGCGTGACAGCCTGGCCGACACCGCCGACGCGCTGGAGGCCGAGGGCCTGACCCGGGCCGAGGCCGAGCGGCTGGCGGTGCGGCAGTTCGGCGCGATCGCCGAGATCGCGCCCGGATACCAGCGGGAGCTGACCGGCGCGGCCGGCCGGATGCTGGGGACGCTGCTGCTCATCAGCGTGCCGATCACCGTGCTGATGTGGTCGGCGATCTGGCGCTTCTACCCTTATCCCCCCGCCGCTCAGGCCACCTGGGCGGCCCGGCCCGCCTGGTACAACGCCGCCTCGCGAGGGCTCGACATCCTGCAGTTGGCCACGGGCCTGTACGGCGGGCTGTCGCTGCTCGCGCTGAGCCGGGGCGCCCGGTGGCATCTCCGGCCGCAGCTGGTCACCAAGTGGCTGGGGGTCGTCGTCTGGGTGATGCTGCCGGTGAACGGGCTGCTGATCCTGCTACTCCTCCATGGGGCGGATATGCAGGGCATCAACACCTACCTGCCCGCCATCCTCGCCAATTTCCTGTCGGCGATCTTCTGGGGCCTGCAGCTCTACGGCGCGACGCGCTGCCTGCGCCTCACCCGGGCCACCTGCGCCTCACCCAGACTGCCTGATCCCCGGCCGTAGCACTCCGCCGATCACACTGGCGAACTCCGCCCAGGCCGACCGCTCCCCTTCCAGCTGTTTCCTGCCGGAATCGGTCAGGCGGTAGGTGCGCCGCTTGCGCCCGCCGACCGTGGCCCACTCACTGGCCAGATAGCCGATCCGCTCCAGCCTGCGCAGTGCCGGGTAGACGGTGCCGGTCGGCACGTTGAGCGCTCCCCCACTGCGCGTCTGCAGGGCCTCGATGATGGCGTAGCCGTGCAGCGGCTCACCCTCCAGCACAGAGAGCAGCAGGGCGTCCATGTGACCGCGCAGCGCGTCGGGGTTCATGACTCCGATCCTAGATAACCCTTCGTTCAGTAGCCAGTCTACATGTAGGCCGCCTATAGGTAGACTGTCTATAGGTAGACAGGCATAACGAAGGGGGTTTGGCGCATGGAAGCGCTGGAACTGGCCCGGTTGCAGTTCGCGATGACAGGGAACCTGCACTTCCTGTTCGTCGTGCTCACGCTGGGGCTCGCGCCGCTGGTGGCGATCATGCATACGCGCTGGGCGCTGGCGGGCAAGCCGCTGCACGAGCGGCTGACCAGGTTCTGGGGCCAGATATATGTCATCAACTACGCCTTGGGCATCGTCACCGGACTCGTGATGGAGTTCCAGTTCGGGCTCTCGTGGAGCGGGCTGACGCACTACGCGGGCGACGTCTTCGGCGCTCCGCTGGCCATGGAGACGCTGGTGGCGTTCTTCCTGGAGTCGACGTTCCTCGGCCTGTGGATCTTCGGCTGGGGACGGCTGCCGAAATGGGCGCATCTGGCCTGCATCTGGCTCGTCACGCTCACGGCGTACGGCAGCGCCTTCTTCATCATGGCGGCCAACTCCTTCCTGCAGAACCCCGCCGGAGCCGTCGTCAGGGGCGATCGGATGGAGCTGGTCGACATCGGCGCGATGTTCACCAACAAGACGCTGATCTTCTCCTTCCCGCACGTGATCGGGGCCGGGCTGTTCACCGGGGCGATGGTGCTGGTCGGGGCGAGCGCCTACCAGCTGCGCCGCCGTACGTCCGAGGTGGAGTTCTTCACCAAGTCGCTGCGCACCGGCGTGACCACGGCCGCGATCGGCATCTTCCTGACCGTGGGCTTCGGCTACGCCCAGTTCGCCGGCATCCAGGAGGGCAAGTTCGAGGGCGACACGGGGGTGGTGCCGCTCGGGATCATGATCGAGATCGGGCAGTTGCTCGCGCTCGTCGTGCTGTTCGCGATGCTGCCGCTGATCCGCGTGCTGCCGCGCTGGCGGTGGACGCATCCGCTGCTCATGCTGATGACGCCGCTGCCGTTCGTGCTGGCCATCTTGGGCTGGCTGGCCAGGGAGAGCGGGCGGCAGCCATGGATGATCTGGCAGAAGCTCACCGTCGCCGACGCCATGACGCCCGGCCTCACCCCACCGATGATCACCGGTTCACTGATCGCCTTCGTGGGCGTGCTGGTGCTGCTGGCGATCGTCGACTACATCCTCATCGCCAGGGTGGTCAGGCGCGGGCCGCGCGAGCTCGACCTCGGCGCCGTCCCCGAGCCCGCCCTGACCTACTAGGAGTCGTGACATGGAACTGATCTGGTTCGCCTGCTTCGCGTTGCTGCTGGCCGGATACTTCGCGCTGGAGGGCTTCGACCTGGGGGTCGGGCTCCTGCTGCCGATCCTCGGCAAGTCGGCCGGCAGCAAGGATCGCATGGTGGCGGCCATGGCCCCGTTCGTGCTGGCGAACGAGGTGTGGCTGGTGGCGGTCGCCGGAACGCTGTTCGGCGTCTATCCGGCGCTCGAGGGCGAGGTGCTGTTCGGGCTGTATCCGCTGGTGGTGGCCATGCTGCTGTCCTGGATCCTGCGGGACGCCGGGCTGTGGTTCCGCCGCCGGATCGGGGGCGCGGCCTGGCGGGGCTTCTGGGACCTGATGATCGCGCTCGGCTCGCTGGGGCTCTCGTTCGGCTGGGGGGTGGCTCTGTACGCGGCCGCCACCGGGTTCGGCTCGTCCCTGCTGAACCCGGTGGGGTTGATGCTGGGCGTGGTGATGACGCTGCTCCTGGCCTTCCATGGCTGGACGTTCCTGGCCTGGCGCTCCCCCGGCCTGGCCGGTGTCACCCGCTCGGGGCGCGCGCTGGCCGTGTCCGGGGCGGTGGCCGCGATCCCCGCCCTCGGGGTGCTCCTGGGCAGCATGCCGTACCTGCTGGACCACACCGCGCCGGCCGAGACGCTGAATGTGCTGAGTGTCATGGCGCTGCCGTTCGCGCCGATCGTCCTCATCGCGCAAGGATGGGTGTGGCGCACTTTCCGTCCCGGCAAGGACGCCGTCCGGATCCCGTCGTTCTTTTGAGGGCTCGTGCACAAAGATCTCCTGCGGCTCATGCGGGCCGAGCAGTCGGTGCGGCGCCACCTGACCGTCACCTTCGCGGCGGCGATGGCGGCCGGGCTGCTCGTGCTCGTACAGGCGGAGCTGCTGGCAGGGGTCCTGTCCGGCCGGTTCACGACCGTGGCGCTGGCGGGCCTGGCCGCCGTGGTGGGCCTGCGCGCGCTGCTGGGGTGGACGCAGGGCATCTTCGCCGGCCGTACGGCGACGGGCGTCAAGTCCGCGCTCCGGCACCGGCTGCTGGCCAGGCTGCGGGAGCTGGGACCGGCCAGGCTCGCCGGTCACCGCTCGGGTGAGCTGGTCACGCTGACGGGACGCGGCCTCGACCGGCTCGACGCCTACCTGACCGGCTACCTGCCCTCGATCGCCGTCGCGGCGGTGGTGCCGCTGGCGGTGCTCGTCCGGCTGTTCGCCGCCGACCTGGCGAGCGCGGTGATCGTACTGGTCACGCTGCCACTGATCCCGCTCTTCGGGGCGCTCGTGGGGATGACCACCAAGGCCGTCACGGAGCAGCAGTTCCGCGCGCTGTCGCGGCTCGGCGGGCACTTCCTCGACGTCGTACGCGGCCTGCCCACGCTGCGCGCCTTCGGCCGGGCCCGCTACCAGGCGACGGTCATCCAGCAGGTGGCCGAGGCACACCGGGCCACCACCATGCGTACGTTGCGGGTGGCGTTCCTGTCATCGCTGGTGCTGGAGCTGTGCGCGTCGCTGTCGCTGGCCCTGGTGGCGGTGCCGATCGGGCTGCGGCTGCTGGGCGGGTCGCTGGACCTGACGACGGCGCTGCTGGTGCTGCTGCTGGCCCCGGAGGCGTACCTGCCGCTGCGGGCCATGGGCACCCGCTTCCACGCCTCCATGGAGGGGGTGGCGGCGGCGGACGCGGCCTTCGCCGTACTGGACGCCGAGCCCACGGCCGTGCACGATGCCAAGCCCGCGGCCGGGCCGGACGCCGAACCCGCGGCCGTCGGCGCGGCCACGCCCCGGAAGCGACTGCCGCAGGGCGCCGAGGCCCCGTCGATCCGGCTGGAGGACGTCACCGTCCGTTACCCCGGCCGCGACGACCCGGCGCTCGAGCACGTCTCGCTCACCATCGAGCCCGGCGAACGCGTGGCCCTGGTCGGCGCGAGCGGCGGCGGCAAGAGCACCCTTCTGCACCTCATCCTGGGCTTCGTCCAGCCGTCCGAAGGCAGGGTCCTCGTCGACGGCACCGACCTGCGCGAGCTCGATCTGGACGCCTGGCGCGACAGGCTGGCCTTCGTCCCGCAGCGGCCGCACCTGTTCGCCACCTCGGTCGCCGGCAACATCCGCCTCGGTGCCCCGTCCGCCTCCCTGGAGCAGGTACGGCAGGCCGCCGCGGCCGCCTACGCCGACGACTTCATCCAGGCGCTCCCCGACGGCTACGACACGGCGGTGGGCGAACGGGGCGCGAACCTGTCCGCCGGCCAGCGGCAGCGCGTGGCCCTGGCGCGGGCCTTCTGCCGCCCGGACACCTCGGTCCTGCTGCTGGACGAGCCCACGGCCCGGCTCGACGGCCGCAGCGAGGCGGCCGTGGTGACGGCCACCGCCGACCTGGCCCGGGACCGCACGGCGATCATCGTGGCGCACCGGCCAGCCATGATCGACCTCGCCGACCGGGTCGTCCGCATCCACGAGGGCCGGGTGATCGCCGACCGCTCCGGCCTCGATACGAGCGCGACCCGCTCCGACCTCGATACAAGCACGGCCATGAGGGGTGACCGATGAACCGGCGCATGGGCCTGCGGCTCACCTGGGCGGTGCTGGCCGGAGCGGCGGCCGAGCTGGCCGGGCTGGGCCTGATCGCGGCGGCGGCGTGGCTGATCACGCGGGCCGCCGAGCAGCCGGAGCTGGCCGCGTTGAGCATCGCCATCGTGGCCACCAGAGCGTTCGCCACCAGCAAGGGCGTCTTCCGCTACGCCGAGCGGCTCACCGGCCACGATGTCGCCCTGCGCGCCCAGGCCGGCACCCGCGAACGCCTCTACCAGGCCCTCATCCCCCCGCAGCGGCCCCGGCACGGCGGCGCCGACCTGCTCAGCCGGATGGTGGACGACACGGAGGCCGTCCAGGACCTCCTGGTGCGCTGCCTGCTCCCCGCCATAGCCGCCGCGCTCGCGGGCCTGGCCGCCGTGGTCATCGGCCTCACTCTGCTCCCCGTCGCGGCCCTGGTCCTGCTGGCGGGGCTGGTCGTGGCGGGCGTCCTGCTGCCCGCCGCCACGGCCGCCGCCGCGCGCCGCTGGTCGGCCAGGATCGCCCCCGCCAGAGCCGCCCTCGCCGAGCGGGTGGCCGACCTGGTCCACGGCTCCGCCGACCTGGCCGCGTACGGCGCCGGTGACCGCGCCCTCGCCCAGGCCCGCGCCGCCGATGAGACCCTGGCCGGGCTGGAGCGCCGCCAAGCCCGCGTCCACGCCACCGCCCTGGGGGCCGGCACGCTGGTGCAGGGCCTGACGGTGGCGGCGATCGTACTGCTCGCCCAGGCCGCGGGGACCGACCGGGTGGCCATGGCGGTGCTCGCCCTGACCGCCCTGGTCTCCTTCGAGCCGGTGCTGCCGCTGGCGGCGGCGGGCGAACGCCTGGCGGGCATCCTGGCCGCGCTCAGACGCCTGCGTGAGGTGAGCGCCACCCCACCCGCCGTCACAGAGCCGGACACCGCGGCCACTCCCCCACCGTCCACTCCCGCGCCGTCGACTGCGGCACCATCCGCTCAAGCGCCGTCGGCTCCCGAACTGCCCGCTCAACCGCCACCCCCTCTCCCGCGGTCGCCGCTGACGGTCGAGATCGACGACCTGGTCGTACGGCACACGCCGGAGCAGCGGGCGGCCGTCGACGGGGTGTCGCTGAGCCTGACCCCTGGCAAGCGGGTGGCCCTGGTGGGGCCGAGCGGGGCCGGGAAGAGCACCCTGCTGGCCGCGCTGATGCGCCTGGTCGAGCCCGAGTCCGGCGCCGTCCGGGTCAACGACGTGGACATCCGCGGGCTGGCCTCGGACGACGTACGGGCCATGATGACGGGGCTCACCCAGGACCCCTACATCTTCCAGACCACCCTGCGCGCCAACCTGCGGCTCGCCGGTCCCGAGGCCGGTGACGAGGAGCTGCGGCAGGCCGTACGAGACGCTCGTCTGGAGGAGTGGGTCGAGCGGGCCGGGTGGGAGGCCGAGCTGGGAGAGGACGGCCGGACCGTGTCCGGCGGGCAGTTGCAGCGGCTGGCCCTGGCCAGGGCGCTGCTGTACGACCCGCCGGTGCTGCTGCTCGACGAGCCGGCCGAGGCGCTGGACGAGGAGACCGCCGACGCGCTCATGGCCGACCTGCTCGACGTGACGCACGACCGCACCACCTTGCTGGTCACCCACCGGCTCCGGGGCCTGGAGCAGGTGGACGAGATCGTCGTGCTGGAGGACGGGCGCGTGGTTCAGCGCGGCCACCACGACGATCTCGTCACCAAGCCGGGCTACTACCGCGACCTTTGGGAGTCGGAAGTCCTGACCAGACGGTGATCGCCGGGCGTCAGCGCACTTCGACCTCGACGATGCGGGTGTAGTCGTTGGCGCCGTTCGAGGCCAGCGCGACGATGCGGACGGCGTCCGCCGTGACCGGCGCGAAGTCCGAGCGGGCGTTGCCGGCGGTGTTGCCGCGTACCTGGGCGACCGTCTGCCACTGGCCCCCCACCTGGACCTGGACGTCCCAGTCGCGCAACCCGAAGGTCGAGGCCGGGTACCGTTCGGTGCTCAGCGTGTACAGGTCCACGCGGGAGACCTGCCTGGCGCCGCCCAGCGCGATGGCCACGGTGTCCGGCCAGGCCCTGGCGGTGGCGTCGTTCCAGCCGTTGCCGCCGGCCCAGCCGTTGGAGCCGTTGTCGCCGTCGGCGATGCTGCAGGGCGGGTAGTTGGCGTTGACGTGCTGGGAGGAGGCGGTGACCTGCCGCCGGAGCGCGAGGTTGCCGCCGTTGTCGAGTTTGTCCGGGGTCACCACCTCGACGGGTACGGCCAGTGTGCGGTCCCCGGTGCTCAGGCGCAGCCCGTACTGGCCCTCTGGGGTGGCCGGCGGGACAGCGACCAGCAGTTTCGCGCCGAGTTCGTAGCCGGGCGGCAGGTAGCTGGACAGGATCGAGCGGGAGGCACTGAGCGGCTGGTCGATCTCCACCCGTATGTCGGAGTAGGCGGCCTTCTTGGCGTCGCTGCGCATGCCGATCTCGATCTTGGCCGGGCAGGCGGGGTCCACGCCGAGCGGCGCGATGAGCTTGTCGGCGCCCGCGATGGGGGTCAGTTTGCCGGTGCCCTTGGACTTGCCCGGTCTGACGTTGATCGAGGTGACGGAGGCGGGCTGCTGCTCAGGAGGCTGGGCGGCGGGTGAGGGATCCTGCTGCGGAACGGCCGCGTTCGCGCCCGGCCCGGTCAGGACCGTGACGGCGGCGACGGCCAGCGCGGCGGTGAGGTGTCGCATGATCATTCCCTTCCTGGGTCAGAGGGCCTGGAGGCCGGGGGTACCGTCGAGGGTCACGAGGCTAGCCCTGGTGGAGACGGGCGCGCCTGGCTTGTCGACGTACGGGACGACCTTGAAGTCGGCCCGCCACTGGCTCCGGGTGACCTCGCAGGAGACGTAACCGCGCTGGTAGCTGGAGAACCTGAGGTGCGGGTTGACCGGGTCGCTGCCCCCGGCCGGCAGTCCGGTGGTGGCGTTGCCGTTGCCGCCGCTGCTGACCGAGGTGCCGATGAACTCTACGCCGACCGTGCGCGAGGCGGGGTCGTCGAAGTTCGCCTTGAGCTCGCCGGCCATGTTGTAGTGAATGTCGCCGGTCAGCACCACGGGGTTGCTGACCTCGCGGTCGATCATGCCGTTGATGACGCGGTCCTTGGCGGCCTTGTAGCCGTCCCAGAGGTCCATGCTGAGCTTCTGGGCGGGTCCGGGGTCGAAGTCGAGCTGGATCATGGCGATCTGCTGGGCCAGCACGTTCCACTTGGCGCGGGACCTGTCCAGGCCGTCGAGCAGCCACTTCTCCTGCTCGGCGCCGAGCATCTGCCGGGCCGGGTCGAGCCGGTCGGCGCAGTCGATCTGCTGGCCGTCGCCGCAGGCCTGGTCGTCGCGGTACTGCCGGGTGTCCAGCACGTTGAACTCGGCGAGGTCGCCGAAGGTGAACCGGCGGTAGATCCGGGCGTCCGGGCCCTGCACGGCGGGCACCCTGATGGGCATGTTCTCCCAGTAGGCCCGGAAGGCGTTGGCGCGGATCACCAGGTAGTCCTGCTCGGTCACCTCGCCGCCGGGACCGTACTTGCCCGCCCAGTTGTCCAGCACCTCGTGGTCGTCCCAGGTGACGATCCACGGCGCGCGGTGGTGCGCGGCCTGGAGGTCGGGGTCGCTCTTGTAGAGACCGTACTGGATGCGGAAGCGGTCGAGGGTGTCGCACTGCACCCGGTACTGCTCGGGCACCGGGGTGTTGCGCAGGCCGCCGGTGGGCACGATGCCGAACTCGTAGATGTAGTCGCCGAGGTGGAAGACCACATCGGGCTCCTCCTCCGCGAGGTGGCGGTAGGCGCTGTAGTAGCCGTCCTGCCACAGGGCGCACGAGGCGAAGGCCAGCTTCAGGGCGTCGGGCCTGCTCCTGGCCGCCGGGGCGGTCTTGGTCCGGCCGACCGGGCTGATCTGGCCGCCGGTGCGGAAGCGGTAGAAGTACTCGCGGCCGGGCCGCAGCCCGGTGGCGTCCACGTGGACCGAGTGACCGTACTCGGGCGTGGCCCACGCGGAGCCGTGCCCGGCGCGGCGGGTGAACGCCTCGTCCTCCGCGATCTCCCAGTCGACCTGGATCCTGCCGTTCGGCATGCCGCCGAGCGGCTCCAACGGGCTGACGGCCAGGCGCGTCCAGAGGATCACCCGGTCGGGCAGCGGATCCCCGGAGGCGACACCTAACTGGAAGGGGTAGTCGGCCCTGGCGTTGGCCTGGGCCGTCCAGGGGTCGGCGAGGTTGGTGGTGAAGGCCAGGGCAAGGGCGGAACCGCCGATCCCGAGGAAGGATCGGCGTGAGGGACTATGCATGGGCTTCCTAAGAACTGGGGGGTCGAAAGCCCTCACTTTTTAGCAAGCAGCCAAGCTCCTAACAAGACTTAGGTTAAAAATCACAGGCAATTGTGTTAAATCGTCCTACTCCTAGAGGCTTCCTCTGGATGCCGATGATGGAGTGGGAACGGCTGACGCCGCTCCTGCTTGCCCATCCGCGCCCAGCGCGATCGGCGGCTCGACCAGCAAACGGTGACCACTGGGATCTACCGTCGCAGCCGGCAAATCGCGTTGCGCTGTGTCGGCGAACCGAGGAAGAGTGGCGGTGACGGGAGGCGAAGGCAGTGTCTGGCTGCGAGGAGTGCGGGGCTGGAACGGACTCGTGCGAGGCTCTGTTCCACGAGTTGCTGGTGCGCGACTACTCGGGGCGGCCGCCGTGGGCCCCCCTGCACGCCGTGTCGGTGGCCTGCTACGTCTTCCAGCACCCGGCACGCATGGATGGCGCGACCCCTGCTTTCTACTGGGCGCTCTTGCACACCTACCTGTGGCAGGGCATCGACGCCCTCGCTCACACGGCGCAGCGCGCCCGGCAGCGCAACTCTCATCGGTTCGGAGGGCGAGCCCCCATAGCCGACGACTTCCCTGAGACACCACCGTTCCCCCAGGTAGTCGGCCGGCCCACGACGTATGCCGTCACCATCCAGGACGTCACCGGGGAAGGCCGCTTCCCCGCAGAAGGGTATGAGGATCGGGTCAAGCAGTGGGCCGACGCGACGATCTCGGCCTGGAAGCAGGCGTCCAGCAGCACCGGCGTGCCGTAAGCCGCTTGTCTCAGCCGGCGTGCGGCTGCAGCAGCTCGCGGATCTGCTCCATCTGCGCGTGGGCCAGCGGCCCGTGCCGCAGCGCGCCGGCGTTCTGCTCGGCCTGGTCGACCGTCCTGATGCCGGGGATCGGCACCGTGCGCCCGCTGCGGGCCAGCAGCCAGCCGAGGGCGCCTTGGGCGAGGGTACGCCCGTCGGAGGTCAGGATGTCGCGGATCGCGTCCAGCATGGCGAGGAACTCCGGGGCGGGCCGGCCGTCCTTGAAGAAGGTCATCCACTGCGGAGAATCGCCGCGTACGTCGTCCATCGGCAGCCGCGAGTCCCGGCCGTACTTGCCGGTGAGCAGCCCCATCGCCAGCGGCCCCCGGTTGACGGAGGCGAGCTCGTGGGTGTCGCACACCGCCAGCATCGCCGGGGTGTCGTGCAGGACGTTGAGGTCATGCTGCACGGCGGCGCAGTGCGGCCCTTTCGCGAACGCGGCCGCCCGTTCGGGGTCGTTGGTGCTCCAGCCGTAGGCTCGGATCAAACCCTCCTCGACGAGCTCCTCCAGCGTGGCGATCATCTCGTCCACCCGCTCCAGCGGTGCGTCCCCGACGTGCAACTGGTAGAGGTCGATGTGATCGGTTCCCAGCCGCTCCAGCGACGCCCGGCATGCCTGCCGGATGTATCCGGGCGAGGTGTCCTGGCCGGTGAGCGTCCGCGTCGCCGCGTCGAAGGTGAGGCCGAACTTGGTCGCGATCACGATCTCGTCCCACCGTCCGGACAGCGCTCTCCCGAGCACCCGCTCGCTGTGTCCGGTGCCGTACACGTCGGCCGTGTCGAAGAAGGTGACCCCCAGGTCGAGCGCCCGACGCGCAGCCGCCACTGACTCCTCGTCGTCCACCTGACCCCATCCGGCCGGCTTGCCACGGGCCATGAACGGTCCGCCGATCGCCCATGCCCCGAACCCGATCGCACTCACCCGCAGGCCGCTACGTCCCAAGATCCGGAATGAATCATTCATCTCGTGCTCTTCCTGACTTCGCGCAAATGGCTAGAGGGAAGACGCTGCCATCTGGAGTGGACTCCAGGTCAAGTACGTCGATCATCGGTTTCATTCGTCGGCATGCGGTACCGCGAAGCGTGGCGCCGGGCGGTAGAGACCGTGCCGCGCGAGGATTTCCTAGGGCGTGTTTTGGAGCTCCGGGCCGTGCCTGGGAAGCCCAGTCATCCGCGCTGGACGCACCGGCCGAAGGGCCGGAGCCAACCCAGGATCAGGCCTTCCGCCCGGCACGCCCACCGCGGCGTCTTAACTCCCCAGCCACGACCCGCCGAGGTGAGCCGTCTCAGCACTCTGGGATCATCACGGTGACGTCGAATGGTCGGATATCATGCGTCGGTCGGCGTTGATCAACAACTGGATTCCCTGCCGACGCCGCCGTCGATGAGGAGGCCGTCGCATGGAACCCGTCACTGTGGTCACCGGCGGTTCGAGCGGGATCGGCGCGGCCACCGCCCGGGCGCTGCTCAAGCAGGGGCACCGCGTGGCGGTCACCGGCCGCGACGCCGAGCGGCTGGCCGCGTTCGCCGCCTCGGCCGGGGCCGGGGAGCAGCTGCTGACGATCGCCGGTGACGCCGGCGACGCCAGCGATGTCGCCGCCACCGTGCGTCAGGTCGTGGACACCTGGGGACGGCTCGACACCGTCATCGCCAACGCCGGTTTCTCCCTGCCTGGCACGCTGGAGGACCACGACCCCGAGGCCATGCGTTCCATGGTCCTGACCAACGTCCTCGGCCCGGCTCTGCTGGTGCGCGAGACACTGCCGTACTTGCGGGAGTCCAGGGGCCGGATCGTGGTCGTCGGTTCGGTCGCGGGCATCAGGAACACGCCCGGCAACATGTACTCGGTCACCAAGTGGGCCGTGCACGCGCTGGTCGAGAACGTCCGGCTGCTGGTGGCCAAGGACCACGTCGGCGTCACGCTCGTCGCCCCGGGCGTCGTGGACAGCCCGTTCTGGGACGAGCGCGGCGGAACCCCGCAGGCGGCACCGGCGCTGACCGTCGAGCAGATCGCCAACGCGATCCTGTTCGCCGTCAACCAGCCCGAGGGCGTCGACATCAGCCAACTTGTGGTGCGGCCCACCGGCCAGCTCGGCTGAGACCCTATAGCGTGTCTTAGCTTAGAAGTCGGCTGACGGCTTTGCACCGTTGCGAGCAGCCATCCAGATGGTGACATCTTTGGCGATGCGGCTGATGTCGCTTTGAGTGGTCAGTTCGTGTTCGCGATGACGAACAACGCGTAGCTCGACTTCGTAGCCGCCCTCGTCCAGCAGAGATACCGAGGCGAACCAGGCTGGGTCGTCGGCGTCGGGCTGGATGACGACGAACGTGTTGTCGATGTGGTTCAGCTCGCCGAGCATCATGAACAGCGCGTCTTCAGACGGGTCGTCGATGCCGTTGCCGTTCTCCCCGTCCGCACGGTAGTACGAAGCGGGCATCGACTTCCCCCAAGACTCTGGCGATCCGGTCGCGACCAGCATCGCAGGTCGCGACCGGGGTTCACAGCCAGTCGGCCAGGGCCGCAGGTAGACCCGGTTGGCCCTCGAGCAGCAAGCCTTGTCGGCCCGCACCCGATCCGGGCGGCAGCGGGGACGACCAGCACCCGGGCGGGGCACCCGGATCGCCTCCAGTACCGGCACGAACTGTGGACTGTCGCCGCGCTGCCCAGCGGTGACGATCAGGGAAAGCAGGCGCTGCCCGTGTTCGCAAGCCAGGTGAATCTTGCTGGTCAGGCCGCCGCGGGAGCGGCCCAGACCGTGATCGGCCGGTTCGGTCTCCACCCCACCGGGCGACTCGTTCTGGGCTGCGCCGTCGCGGCGGGCACCGGCGGCGTGCTGGTGGGCCCGGCTGATCGTGGCGTCCACCGACACGTCCCACAAGTCCCCTCGCGCCGCACCGAGATCATCCCAGTGCGGCGCGATCAACGCGGCAGGGTTCTAAGACATGTCCTAGGCGAAGCCATCTTCTACCAACCCGGTCTCTGACAGACCGCCCGATCGAAGCTCCGTCAGCCAAAGCGTCAAAGCATCACCCAGCAATACAGATGTTGCTTTTGCCCAACCGCCTGTCGGGCAAGGCTGCACAACCGCCCCAGGACAGTCAGCACTTCATCCACCGACAGGCCCCGCAACTCCTCAATGGCCGCCCACTGCTCGGCAACACGACGGTAATCGTCGGCCGGCACAGCCGCTAGAGCATCACGCAACTGGTCTTTCAACTCCACAACAGACAGTCCCCAGCGAAGGTCGTTCAATGCGACTTCCAGCTCTTCCGGCGTGGCCTCGGGATCGATCCCGTGGTCGTAGAAGAACATCTCCCGCTCATCCGGATCGTCGGGAACGTCGACTTGACCGGGCCAGCTCTTGACTGAATCACCGATCTCCAGGAATGAGACGCCAGTCAGATGCTGCCCGAGTTGCCCCAGCGCCACAGAGGGCTCAGGCCCACCCACGCCGGCCACCTCGGAGGGACCATCCTCAATCAACTCTGGCGTAATTTCCTCTCGGACGCCGGAAAAGTATATGAACCTCACGCCCATGATCGACATGAAAGCACAAAGCCCTTGCGCATGTGACGCAGTTGAGTCATCCGTTCAACGCTCACGGGGCTTGGGGAAGTTGTCACCTGCCAGCCACGCACCAGCCGGTGGGTGGAGCTCGAGAACCGCACAACTGAGACCGTGTCGGTGAAATGGCTTGGCGACGCGGCCTACGGCCGACAGGTTCCCCCCAGAGAATCGACGCGGATTGCGGTCGTGTCCGGAGGCTGCCTGCTTAATGGAGCCGAAGACGTGATCGCGGCCGACACGGCCAGTGGACGGCGTTTCACCTTCGGTCCGCCCGCCTGCAACGGTGGAAAGTGGACTCTGCCGGCGAGTTGATCCGAAGCCGGCGTTGGGCCGGATGTGCACGCGGCGGGGGCTCCGGCGGCTACTGTGACTTCACCACCGGCACGCCCTCGCTCGCCTGCACCAGCACGAACCCCTGACCCTGGAAGGCGAGCTGCATCGCCTCGCCGCTCCCCCGGCCGATCAGCGCGCCGACCTTCATCGTCCGGTTCACGCCGACGTGCAGAGCGGTGCTCCAGCAGACGGCCGACTGCCCGTCGGCGTACGTCGGCATGGCCGCGGCGTCCAGCAGCACCGGCGTGCCGTGCGTGGTGACCGCCACCCACCCGGTGCCGGTGAGCGTCGTGTTGAACAGGCCGCCCGCCGCGACGCCCGCGCCCTGCACCCGCTGGATGTCCCAGGTGAGCTGCGGCTGGAAGGCCAGCAGGTTGCGCCCGTTGACGGTGAGCCCCTCGTTCTCCAGGTAGAACAGGTGGATGTCGTCGGCGTTGTCCGCGAGATAGAGCTGGCCCTGTCCGCGTACGCGCATCAGCGACGCGCCCTCACCCGTCATGGCCTTCTTGAACAGCTTGCCGATGCCGCCCGCGCCCTCGTACTCGAAGTCCATCTGGCCCTGGAAGGCCACCATCGAGCCCTGCTTGGCCAGCACCTCGTGCGGGAGCTGGACCCGGAGCATCTTGCCGTTCGCCAGGGAGAAGCCGGCGGGAACCTGGCGCGGATCGAGGTTGTCGAAGACGGAGCTGCGCATGATCGACCTTTCGGTGAAGAGGTCCCGCCAGCGTAGTGACTCCGGGGTCAGGCCAGCGGCTCGTCACCGAGGTCGCGCAGCGCCAGGGCGGCATAACCCCGGAGGTCACCGTCGTTGAACGCGATTCCCTCGTGCGCGGCGGCGTCGCGGCCGATCCAGCCCAGCAGTTCCTCCGCGACCCGGCCGTCCGCCTCCGCGCCCCGCAGCCGGGCCTGCGCGATGGCCGCGCCCCAGCGCACCACATCACGGGGATCATTGAGGGCAGCGTCCAGCACGGGCGCCGTCTCCTGCGATGGCGTCACGCCGGACGGGCTGAGCAGGCCGATCGCGACCAGGGCGGTGGCGGCCACCGCCGGGTGCTCGTCGGCCGCCACCCTGAGCAGCGGTGGCAGGCTGGCGGCCCGCTCCTCGGGGTACCAGGCCAGGGCGTAGGCCGCAGCGGCGCGCACCGGGGCGTCCGCGTCGGCGAGGAGGTCGCGGAACATCGGCAGCCCGGCGCCGACCGCGTCGTACGCCATCAGCGCGAAGTACGCGAACAGCCGCTCCTCGTCAGCGGGCTCAAGCGTCTGGAGGTACTGGAACAGGGCGACATCCTCGCCCCAGTCGTCGTCCTCTTCTTCGTCCTCTTCGTCTTCTTCGTCCTCGTCGTCCGTGAACTGCTTGCCGGCGGCCAGCAGCAGGTCCCCGCCCGCGGCCACGGCGCGATGGTCGTCAAGGGGGTAGCCGGACGGCAGGAGCTGCTCGCCGTAGCCGATGGCCAGCTGCGTCAGCAGGTGCAGCACGGCCGGGCGATCTGGCGTCTCGGGGTCGGCGACCAGTTCCAGCAGGAACGGCACCGCGTGGGCGCTCGCCTCGAAGCGGGTGCCCTGGTGGAAGATGTTCCCGTACAGGCTGTGCAGCGCCTTGTCCCGGATGCCGGGATCGGGAGAGCGCAGGGCCCGGATCTGGTCCGGCACATCCTTCGCGCGGCCGTAGGCGTGCGTCAGGTCGGCCCAGTCGATCGTGTCGAGACTCGCCAGCATGCGGACATGCTGGCATATGGCGCAGGCCGGTGTCCGGAAGTCCGTGACACCGCATCCTCTGGGGGCAGATGCCCAGTACGTACCGAGGACGTACAGGGAGGCATCATGCGGAGCAAGCAGTGGACCGTGCAGATCTACATCAGCGAGGACGACACCGATGCGCGCACGCTGGCCCGTGCGGTCCTGTCCGCCGAGGACAGCGGATGGCATGAGAGCGTCGGCGTGGCCAGGCGCAACCCCGACGACCGTGCGGTGCCGGAGATCGGCGACGAGCTGGCCGCGGGGCGGGCGCTGATGGACCTGGCCGACAAGCTCCTCGGCGACGCCGCCGAGGACGTGGCCACGCTCGGCGGCCCGATCGAGGCCCGTTGACCACGCGCACGAAAGCGCCCAGTGGGTAGCCCGCTGGGCGCTTTCACGCTCAGCCCTCCGAAGGCAGGAGCAGCCGGAACTCGGTCCGGCCCGGACGGCTCCGTACGTCCACCGAGCCGCCGTGCGCGGCCACCACGGCGCGGACGATCGCCAGCCCGAGCCCCGCACCTCCGGTGGCTCGTGACCGGCCCTGGTCGGCGCGGGAGAACCGCTCGAAGATCTCTTCCTCCAGCCCGGCCGGCACGCCGGGACCGTCGTCCACGACGGTGACCTCCACCGCGGCCGGCAGCCTCCGTACGGCCACGACCACCGTGGTGCCGTCCGGTGTGTGGATGCGGGCGTTGCTCAGCAGGCTCGCGATCACCTGGTGCAGCCGGAGTGGGTCGCCGGTCACCGTGACGGGGTCCTCCGGCAGCTCCAGTTGCCAGCGGTGGCCGGGGCCGGCGGCCCGCGCGTCGCCGGTGGCCTCGATGGCCAGGCGGGACAGGTCGACCTCCTCCTTGGCCAGCGGCCGTCCCGCGTCCAGCCGGGCCAGCAGGAGCAGTTCGTCGACCAGCTCGCTCATCCGCCCCGACTCGGCGTCGATTCGGCCGAGCGCGTGCCGTACGCCGTCCGGCATGGGCTGCGCACCCCGCAGAGCCAGCTCGGCGTGCCCGCGGATCGCGGCCAGCGGGGTGCGCAGCTCGTGGCTGGCGTCGGCGGCGAAGGCGCGCAGCCGCTGCTCGACGGCGTGCCGGCGGCCCAGAGCCGCCTCCACGTGGCCCAGCATGCGGTTGAACGCGGCGCCGACCTGTCCCGTCTCGGTGCGCGGGTCGGTGTCGGGTACGCGTTCGGCCAGAGTCACCTCGCCGCTGGCCAGGGGCAGCTCGGCGACCCTGCGGGCGGTCGTGGCGATGCGTTGCAGGGGGCGCAGCGCCAGCCGTACCCACAGTGCGCCCGCGATGCCCGCGGCGGCGAGCGCGCCGGCGAACATCAGCAGCTCGAACAGCTGCAGGCGTTCCATCGTCTCCTCCACACCGTGCAGGGACAGACCGGCGATCATGACGTCACCGTCCTCACCCGCGATGGCGAGGACCCGGTAGTCGTCCAGGGTGGACAGGTCCACGGTCTGCGGAGGACCCCCGACCGGAAGCGCCGCCAGGGTCTTCTCGTCGTCGGGGCTGAGCTTGGGCCGGGTGCCGTCCCGCTGCGACACCACCGCCGCATGGGTGACGCGCCCGCCGACCAGGCGCGCGCCGAACGTGCCCCGCTCCTGCCCCCGCGTGTCCTCGTCGTGCTCCAGGCTGGCGGCGAACTGTCCGCCCTCGGCGGCGATCTGCTGGTCGACGCGGGCGAGCAGGAACCGCTCCATCGCCACCGACGTGGCGACGCCGACGGCCGCGCACGACAGCGCGAGGAGCACGAGCAACCCGGCGATGAGCCGGGCCCTGAGCGTGCGAGGGACGAGGTTCACGGCTTGAGCACGTACCCGACGCCGCGCACGGTGTGGATCAGCGGCCGGCGGCCCGCGTCGATCTTCTTGCGCAGGTAGCTGATGTAGAGCTCCACGACGTGGGCCTGGCCGCCGAAGTCATAGGACCAGACGTGGTCGAGGATCTGCGCCTTGCTGAGCACCCGGCGCGGGTTGCACATGAGCAGCCGCAGCAGCTCGAACTCGGTGGGCGTCAGGTCGACCGGCGTGCCGGCCCTGGTCACCTCCCTGGCCTCCTCATCCATGGACAGGTCGGCCACGACAAGCCGGTCTCCGTCGCCGGGCCGCGCCATGCCCGCCCGGCGTAGCAGCCCGCGCAGCCGCGCGAGCACCTCGTCCAGGCTGAACGGCTTGGTCACGTAGTCGTCGCCGCCCGCCGTGATGCCCGCGACCCGGTCCTCGACCGCGTCACGCGCGGTCAGGAACAGCACGCACAGCTCGGGCCGCAGCACCCGGAGCCGGTTCATGAGCTCCAGCCCGTTCAGGTCGGGCAGCATGACGTCCAGGATCGCGGCGTCCGGCGCGAACTCCTCGGCCGCGAGGATCGCGGCGGCCCCGCTCGCCGCGGCGCGCACCTGCCAGCCTTCCTGGATCAGCGTCTTCTCCAGCACCTCCAGGAGGTCCGGCTCGTCGTCCACGACGAGCACGCGGATCGGCGTGCCGTCCGGGCGCAACAGGCTGCTCATCTTCACCCCCTCACTACAAAATACGGGCTTCTTCTGAGAATCCTCTGAAGGGTTCCGTTCATAGGGAAAACAGAGGTTGCCCTGGCACGGTGTGCTCCCATGACCACTCTTCACGCACCAACACGGCGAGCCGCCGTCCCGGCGCCGCCCCGCCGCCGGGTCCGGCCCGAGCTGTTGCTGTCGGCCATGGTGGCCGGCGCGTTCGCGGTCATCGGCCTGTGGTGGCGCGGCACGCCGTCCGTAGCGGGCCTGGACGGCTGGCTCACCGAATGCGGCCGCATCACGGGTTTGCTGGCCGGGTACGGCATGGCGGTGCTGCTCGGGCTGATGGCCCGCGTTCCGGCTCTGGAGCGCGGCGTGGGCAGCGACCGGCTGGCCCGCTGGCACGCCATGGGCGGCCGGTACGTCATCGGGCTGGTCACCGCGCACGTCCTGACGATCATCTGGGGGTACGCGGTCGCCGACCAGGCCGGGGTGGTGGACGAGGCGGTCACGATGGCGCTGTCCTTCCCCGATGTGCTGAAGGCGACCGTGGCCTTCTTCCTCCTGCTCGGCGTGGCTCTGGTCTCGGCCCGCGCCGCCCGCCGCAGGATGCGCTACGAGACCTGGTTCTACCTGCACTTCTACACCTACCTGGCGGCCTGGCTGGCGTTCGGGCACCAACTGGCGACCGGCGCCCAGTTCACCGGCGATCGGGTGGCCCAGTTCGCCTGGTACGCCCTCTACCTCGGAGTGGCCGCGCTGCTGGTGTGGTACCGCTTCCTCGGCCCGGTCCGGGTGTGGGCGCGCCACCGGCTGCGGGTGTCGCGCGTCACCACAGACGCGCCGGGGGTCGTCTCCATTCACCTCACCGGCCGTCGCCTGGCCCGGCTCGGCGCCGAGCCGGGCCAGTTCTTCCGGTGGCGCTTCCTGACCCGCGACCTGTGGTGGTCGGCCAACCCCTACTCGCTGTCCGCCGCGCCGGACCGTGGCGGGCTGCGCATCACGGTCAAGGCGCTGGGCGACCACAGCGCGGCGCTCGCCCGGCTGCGGCCGGGCACCCGGGTCATCGCCGAGGGGCCGTACGGCGGATTCACCGGACGCCTCGGCCGGAGTCCGAAGTCGGTGCTGATCGCCGGTGGCGTCGGCATCACCCCGCTGCGCACCCTGTTCGAGACACTGCCCGGGCAGGTGACCCTGCTCTACCGCGCTCGTACGCCGGAGGAGCTGCTGTTCAGGGACGAACTGGAGGAGATCGCCAGAGCACGCGGGGACGCCAGGCTCTACTGCTCGGTCGGCCCGAGATCCCCGGACCTGTTCACCGGGCTCGACCGCCTGCTGCCCGACCTGCGCGAGCACGACGCCTACGTGTGCGGGCCGCCGGAGATGACACGGTCGGCCATCCAGGCGCTGCGGTCGGCGGGCGTGCGGGCCCACCGGATCCATCACGAGTCTTTCGAGTTCTAGGGGGTTCCCGCCATGAAGAGAGTACTGCTCGCGGTGGTCACCACCGCCATCGGCCTGGTGCTGCTGCTGTCGTTCAAGCCGCACGACGTCACCGGGGCCGCCACCCAGCCGCCCGCCGCCATCGCCCAGACCCAGACCTCCGCGACACCGTCACCCACCAGCACTGAGAAGTCCGCCACGACCCAGAAGTCCGCCACGTCCCAGAAGTCCGCCGCCAGCCGGACGGTCGACGGCGACGCGGTCGACACGCGCTGGGGACCTGTGCAGGTGCAGATCAGCGTCGCCGGCGGCAAGATCTCCAGCGTCGAGGTGCTCCAGTCGCCGAACGGGAACCGGCGCGACATTGAGATCAACAACAGGGCTCTGCCCATCCTCCATGACGAGGCCATGTCCGCCCAGAGCGCCCAGATCGACTCCGTCTCCGGCGCCACCTACACCAGCGACGGCTACACCCAGTCCCTGCAGAGCGCCATCGACCGGGCCGGGCTATGACCCGTCACGTCGAGCACGTGATGGGGACGGTCTTCTCCTTCGACGTACGCCATGACGCCGACGACGCGGTGGCGCGGGCGGTCGCCTGGCTGCATCACGTGGACGCGGTCTTCTCCACCTACCGGCCGGACAGCGCGATCAGCCACCTCGGCCGAGGCGAGATCGAGCTGTCCGATTGCCCACCCGAGGTGGCCCAGGTGCTCTCGCTGTGCGCCCAGGCAGAACGCGACACGAACGGATATTTCACCATGTACCCCGGTGGCCGTCTGGACCCGTCCGGCCTGGTGAAAGGGTGGGCGATCGAGGAGGCGTCCCGGATCCTGTCCGAGGCGGGAGCGCACCGTCACTGCGTCAACGGCGGCGGCGACATCCAGCTCGGCCCCGATCCCTCGCCGTGGCGGATCGGCATCGCGCACCCCGCCCGACCCGGCGCCCTCTGCACCGTGGCCACCGGCCACGACCTGGCCATCGCCACCTCGGGCAGCGCCGAGCGGGGCCCGCACATCCTCGACCCGCACACCGGGCGCGCCGCAGGCGCACTGCTGTCCATCACCCTCGTCGGCCCCCGCCTCACCGCCGTCGACGCCTTCGCGACGGCGGCGTTCGCGATGGGCGACGCCGCCCGCGACTGGGTGGAGGAGACCTCCAACCTGGAGGCGTTCGCGGTGACCACGAGCGGCGACACCTGGCGGACCAAGGGCTTCCCCGCTCTCTGACTCCTCTCGGCACCACTCCTCGCCTCGGCGGGTTGTGTTGGCGGCGCAAGCTGGTTTAAAGTACAAACCAGTTTGAGGCTAAGAGGAGTTGTCATGGTAGACGACGGCGAGCAAGCCCCCAGCCCGGAGGAGACTCTGCGCCTCATCGAGGAGCAGCGGGCCGCCACGGTGCGAAGGTTCAGGGGTGATCCCCTGTTCCTGTACATCCCCTGGGGCGTGGCGTGGTTGGTCGGCTTCACCTGCTTCTTCCTGCACTACGGGCTCGACGGCAAGCCGTACGCGCCGATCTCCCAGACGCAGGCGCTGGCCGTCCTGATGATCTCCATGGTGATCGCCGGCTCCCTGGCCGCATACGAGATCACCAGGATGAACTCGGGCGTCCGGGGCGAGAGCTCGGCCAGGGGCACCATGTACGGCTACACGTGGTTCGCCGGGATGGTGGTGATGTCGATCATCGCCATCCGGGTCAGCCCGATGCTGCCGGAGGCGGAGGCCGGCCTGCTCTGGTCGGGCGTCTCCATGCTGGTGGTGGGCGTCATGTACATGGCCGGCGGCGCGATCTTCCTGTACTGGCCGATGTTCTTCGTCGGCATCGGCGTGACCGCCGTCAACGGCCTGGGCGTGCTGCTCGGCCCCGGCTGGCACGCCCTGCTGACGGCGGTGCTGCTCGGCTTCGGGCAGATCGTCGTGGGCCTGTGGTGGCGACGGAGGCAGTGCCGGTGACAGCCGGTGACGTTCCGGAGCTCGATCCGGTGATCCACGCGCAGGCCAGGCTACGCGTCGTGGCGACGCTCAACGCGATGGGCGGGGGCGACGAGATCGCCTTCCCGGCGCTCAAGGATCTGCTCGGCATGACGGCCGGCAACCTCTCGGTCCACCTGACCAAGCTCGAGGAAGTCGGCTACGTCCAGATCACGAAGACGCACAAGGGCCGTACCCCGGTCACCTATGTCTCGCTCACCAAGCGCGGCCGGGTCGCCTTCGACGACTACACCAAGGCGATCCGCGCCCTACTCGACTCCGCAGGAGGCACTTCATGACCATCCTCGCCAGAACGGTGGAGGTCACCCGGCGCTACGGCGACGTGCTGGCGCTCGACCGCGTCTCGCTCGACATCAGGGCGGGAGAGCTGGTCGGCCTGCTCGGCCCGAACGGCGCGGGCAAGTCGACGCTGATCAACCTGTTCGTGGGCCTGCGCAAACAGACGTCCGGCACGGTCGAGCTGCTCGGTGGCTCCCCGCAGGATCCGGTGGTACGCCGAGGCATCGGGGTCACGCCGCAGGAGACGGGCCTGCCCGAATCGCTGAGAGTCGGCGAGATCGTCGACTTCGTCTCAGCCCATTACCCGGAAAAGGCTGATAAAGGGGAGTTACTCGCCCGGTTCGGCCTCGACGACCTGGTCAAGCGGCAGATCGGCGGCCTGTCCGGTGGCCAGAAGCGGCGGCTGGGCGTGGCGCTGGCCTTCGCCGGCAACCCGCGGATGGTCTTCCTCGACGAGCCGACCACCGGCCTCGACGTGGAGGCCAGGCGCGCGCTCTGGGACGGCATCAAGGACTTCCATGAGGGCGGCGGCACGGTCCTGCTCACCAGCCACTACCTGGAGGAGATCGAGGCCCTGGCCCAGCGGGTCGTGGTCGTCGGCCACGGCCGGGTGCTGGCCGACGACACCGTGCGGGCCGTACGCGACATGGTGGGGGTGCGGCGCGTCTCGCTGGTCGCCGAGAACCTGCCCGAACTGCCCGGCGTGCTCGCCAGCGAACGTGCGGACGGCCGGATCAACCTGGTGACCACCGACCCCGACCGGCTGGTCGTCGAGCTGGTGCGGAGCGGCACGCCGTTCTCCGGTCTGGAGATCAGGCCGACCTCGCTCGAGGAAGCCTTCCTCGCCATCACCGCCAAGGAGACCGAGAATGTCTAGCCTGATCCTGGCCCACACCCGCTACCTGATGCTGGAGCAGATCCGGGTGCCGATCGGCCTGGTCGCCAGCTCGTTCTTCCCGGCCGCGTCGATGCTGGCGTTCGTGGTGCCGTTCACGGGGGACGATCCGGTGGCCGCGACGCGGGCGACGGGGTCGATGATGATGATCGGCGCCATGTCGGCCGCGCTCATGGGGCTCAGCATCACGGTCGCGCAGGACCGCGAGCTACCGTGGAACCCCTACGTGCGTACGCTGCCCGCTGGACCGTTCCCCCGCTTCGCCGGGCGGATCCTCACGACGATGGCCACGATGCTGGTGTCGACGATCCCGGTGGTGGTGATCGCGGCCCTGTTCACCACGGCGACCATCACGGTGCCCAATCTGCTGATCGGGCTGCTCGCCCTGCTCGGCGGGGCGGTGCCGTTCATGCTGATCGGCCTGTTCCTGGGCTTCGTGCTGGCTTCGAAGGCGGCCATCGGCGTGTCGCAGGTCGTGTTCTTCCCGATCGCGATCCTGGGCGGGCTGTTCCTGCCGCCGCAGATCATGCCGGACTTCGTGCAGAAGGTGTCGCCGTTCGTGCCGAGCCGTGGCGCCGGGGAGCTGATCTGGGCCGTGACGACGGGAACCGCGCCGAACATGGTCGCGGTAATCATGCTCGGCGTGTGGACCGTGATCGCGGCACTGGCCGCGGGCTGGGCCTACCGGCGCGACGAGGGCCGCCGCTTCTCCTGAGATCCCGCTTCTCCCGGGATCCCCTCTACACCTGAGATCTCCTCGAACGGGGGGTGTGCCGCCGAGTCCGCAGCGATCTCGACGGCACACCCGTCCGTGAGGGGGTCCGGTTATTTCTTCTCTTCGAGGGTGACGGAGACGTTACTCGACTTTCCGTCCCTCATATAAGTGATCTGAACCTGTTGGCCTACTTTGAAACCTCTGACCTGGCCAACAACTGTATCTCCGCCCTCCACCGGCGTGTTGCCGATCTTGGTGATGAGGTCGCCCTGCTTCAGTCCGGCCTTGTCGGCGGGGCTTCCGGAGGTGACCTGGCGGATCAGCGCGCCGGGCACGTCGCCGGTGGCGTCGGTGACACTCACGCCCAGGAAGGCGTGAGTCACCTTGCCACCGCTGATGAGCTGGTCGGAGACCTGCTTGGCGGTGTTGACCGGGATGGCGAAGCCGACACCGATGTTGCCGCTGCTGCCGCCGTTGGTGGCGATGGCGCTGTTGATGCCGATCACCTGACCGGCCGCGTTAACGAGCGCGCCGCCGGAGTTGCCCGGGTTGATGGCCGCGTCGGTCTGGATGGCGTCGCCGAGCGTCGTCGCCCCGCTCTCCTGACCCTGCTGCTGCTCCCGCTGCTGGCCCCAGCCAGGCGGAAGCTGCTGCTGCTGGTCCTGCTCGCCGCCGACGGTGACCGTGCGGTTGAGCGCGCTGACGATGCCCGCCGTGACGGATCCGTCGAGGCCGAGTGGGCTGCCGATGGCCAGTACGGCGTCGCCGACCTGAAGCTGGTCGCTGTCGCCGAGCGAGGCCTTGGTCAGGCCCGAGACGCCGTCGGCCCTGATGACCGCGAGGTCGGTGGACGGGTCGGTGCCCACGACCGACGCCTTGGCCGTCTTGCCGTCGTTGAACTTGACGGTCATCTGCCCGCCCTGCCCGGCGCCGACGACCACGTGGTTGTTGGTGAGGATGAGCCCGTCGTCGGACAGCACCACGCCCGACCCCTCGCCGGTCTGCCCCTGGATCATCACGACCGAAGGCTGCACCTTCTGCGCGACCTGGGCCACGGTGAGCTGGTTGGAGGCCGCCTTGAAGACCGGGCTCGGCGCGGAGACGACCGTGGTGTCCTGGAACGCCGTGGCGGCGACGGCCCCCACGGCGCCGCCGCCCACGGCCACGGCCGCCAGGGCGAGCCCGGCGATCGTCTTCCGCCCGACGGAGAAGCCCCGCCTGGGCGGCTTGGGAGGCGGAGGCTGGTTCATGATCACGGTCTCTCGCCGGGGAAAGCCCCCGGCGGAGGGCGGCTGGTCGCCGAACTGGCTCCAGCCGCCGGCGCCCTGCTCGCGAGGCTCGTTCGCGTTCATCGTCATCTCCTCAAGTACCGATGACTCAAGAGTGCCAAGGAGCGCGTAAGTGCAGGTTAAGCCGGTGATCAGAACTGTATGAGAGGGTTGACGGCAGCCTTATCACAGCTGGTCACGGCCCGGTTATCCGGATGAACTTGGTCGGAAATTTACCTTCGAGGCAACCACACAGGTCAAGGACGGTTTGATCGGCCCTCACTCGCTCTACAGCAAGCCGGCTCCCGTCCCGCGCGACACTCTCCCGGGCCGCGCTCATCTGGCTGTCCGGTGGGACCTGTCAGGCTGGGCGAGTACCAGGTCGGGGAGTTCGGCGAGGATCGGGTCAGGGCCCAGTTCGCGGACGGGGATGTGATGCGCGGTGGCGGCCAAAGCGTACAGGCGCGGCGGGGTGAGCGGCCGGACCGCCCAGCACACCAGTTGCGCTGCGCGTTCTTCGGCACTGGGGGTGCGGGCGGGCCGCTCGTCGGTGGCCGGGACCGGTGGATCCACGGCCAGGAACGCGACCGGCGCCATCCGGGGATCTTCGCCGAGCGGACGCACCCGCGCCCACGCCTGACCGTCGCGCATGCTGAGCCGGACGTACGGTTGCGGGCACAGCTGCCAGCCACTGCGGCGCAGCCGGGAGGACGTCCTGGCCATCGGCGACAGCCAGTGATTGGGGATGAGCACGGCCGCGTGGCCGGGATGCCACAGCACCCCGCAATCGACGTCGGCCTCGTCCTCGGCGGCGCCGGCGTGGTCCGCGTACCCGGCGAGCATCGCCTCCAGGCAGGCGATGGTGTCGGCCGGCGTTTTGTGCCGGGCGATCAGGGCGCCGCCCCGATAGACCAGATACAGGTTCCTGGGGCGTTCGATGGTCAGGGTGGCCGGCGCATACGTGGCGTTGGAGGCGTGCGCGGCGTGGGCGGTGTGCGCGGCGTGGGCGGTGTGCGCGGCGTGGGCGGTGTGCGTCGACAGCCAACCGTCGAGTTCGCCGGTGACCGCACCCCGGCTCGCGATGCCCACGACGCGGTCGCCGGCGCGGACCGGCCGCACCGAGGTGCCCTCGCCGGAGGTGACGTTCACCGAGCAGGAACTGGGCGTTTCCATCACCACCCGGTCGGGTTCGTCCCCGAGCATCGACACGATCGCGGCGCTCACCTGGTGGTAGCCCTCCAGGATCCGCGGGGGCGCGCTTGGGTGGAGCAGCACGCCGCTGGGCGTGCCTAGGGGCGCGGCCGCTCGGGCCAACTCGGCCAGCCCGGCCAGCCCCGTCGGCCCGGCGGTCGGCTCGGTCAGCTCAGCCAGCCCGGCCAGCTCGGTCGGGTCGGCCAGCCGGTCGAGTCCGGTGCCGGGAACGATTCCGAACACCCGAGTCTGGTCGTCGCCAGACACCACCACACCGCCGTCCCGCAAGGGCGCGTTGGCGGCCAGGTCGGTCAGGAGCTGGTCGCAGTAAGCGCAATCACGGCCCACCCCGACCGCCAGGATCGGCGTGCCAACTCGAGGGAACAGAGCGGCCCGCTGAAGCAGGTCACGCCGCAGCGCCCGCCCGCGCTCCTCGTACTCCTCGATCTCGGGATCACCGACCAGAATCGCGACCTGGTCATCCAGCGTGATGAGGCCCGCGCCCGCCCACACGCGCAAGCAGGAAAGGGCCGCCTGCCCGGGCGGTCCGTCCAGCCCGATCGCGACGATCTGCCGCAGCCAGCGAGCCGCCGGGGCGTTGAGATACGCCCCGATCGCGGTATCGGTGCGCGCCAGCACCGCCCCACCGGCCGCCAGTCCGGCCAGCACCGTCTGCCGCCCCCAGCCGATCTTCATCGACAGCGGCGCCTGCACACGGAGAGGTCGGGGGCGAGCGAGCAGCAGACCAGCCCTGGGCAGCATCGGCCTACCGGCCCAGCGATGCCACTACACAAGTCGCCTTCGGGTATGCATGCTTGGCCGGCGGTGTAGACCTGGGTGAAGAATTCTGGCGAGTCCATGCGAGGTGCTCCTTCACGTACTGGCGGCCATTGCGTTGTGCGAGGCCACAACCAGCGTCAATCACTGTAAGCATTCGGTCAATTGCATAAAGTTATGCAGGTCGGGCGTATCGGCCAACCCGCTACACACTTCTCCCCGAAAGGGTGAGGACCCGGGAAGCTCCTGCCGCCGCACCTCGCCTCATAGAGTGCAGGGATGGGGACCAACCGTCGGCTCCGCAGCCTTGTCGTCGGTGATACGACCTGGCTGTGGTCGGTACATCACAAACATGCCGAATGCCGCGAGATCCTCTCTCTTCATCGCGAGGGCACCGGTGTGACCCTGCGCCTCGTCTTTCGCGCGGGTCCCGGCCGCTATGTCGCCGAGGGACACTGGTACGCGGGCTCGGTCACGAATGGTCGCGGAGGTCTGCTCAACCTCAACGAGCCGGGGGTCGTCCGGCGACTCCTCGACGAGGCGGCGGCGCGCGACGCCCTGCCCGCAGCCCCCGGAGAGACGGAGCTGGACGGCTGGCCTCTCTTCGACGCACTCGTCAGCCGGGGCGACCGCCCTTGAACGTGGGCCGATATGAGCACGTCTGATCCCGTATGCCGCTAGCCCCGTTTTCCGCACATCGGGTTACGTGAAGATAGGTGTAACTCCTCTGCAGGACTCAGAGACGTGCGCTTGGATACGGTGCATGGATCTTCAGGATGCTTTGGCTGCCAATCGGGCATTGTGTGTGGAAGCGCTCGGAGAACGGCTTGGGCAGCAACTCACCGATCTGGCTCGGCCCGGGTTCGAACTGCGGCCTGCCACGGCCGGTCGTCCGGCGACAGGGATGTGCCGACTTGGTGGACCTGCGCTGCTGGAGCCGGGCATGGGATGGCCGGAGGCCGACGGTTCGCCGCTGAGTTTGTTCGCGGTTTTGGACATGGACGGGTTGGCGTCCTGGGTGGGGGATCAAGCGCCGGTACAGGCAGGAGTGCTCAACTTCTTCTATCTGGATCTGCCGCACAACCTCCAGTTGGACGACCCTCGGATCTGTGCGGTCGTTCCGGCGGATTCGATGAGGGCCGTCGAGGTCGCCTCGCCGGAGCCCTTGGTGGAGTTCGAGGTTGTGCGCCTGCATGCTTGGGGCGGGCTCTCTCTTCCTGGCCCGTATACCGAGTATTCCCCGGCGGTGTGGGAACGGTTCGAAATGGATGATGAGCTTCAGGAGGAGTTCGAGGAGAACTCCTTCAGATTCATGGTGAAGAGATTCGGGAAAGCCTGGCAAAACGATCCGGGGAGGCTGAGCGCTGACGAGCAAGCTTTCGGGTGGCCGCTGATGGAAACTCATCCGCTGAGGGCGCGGCTTGAAGAAGGGGATCGGCACCTTCTCACCCTATCCAGCAACCATGGGTCGTGGTGTTTCCCTAATGGTGGGTCGTTGATATTCTTCATGCCGGAGCGGGCGCTGCGGGATGGTGACTTTAGTCAGGTTTTCACTGAACCGGATGCCTGGTAGTCCACCAAGGGACGGACGATTTCGGCGAGAAAGGCCGGACCGGGCAGGAACTCCGAGATCTGCTGCAGCCGTCGGATCTGGCGGTGTTGTACCCGGCCACGGAGATCGCAACGGCAGAGTTCAACACGCTGGAGGAGGCGTTCGAGGCGGCCGGCAGTGAGGTCGAGACCGTCGCGCGAGAAGTGATCGCCGAGGACTTCTGGTTCGTGGCGTCGGCGTACGGTTTCGCGAACTCGGAGACCGCTCACTGATCGCGTCCGAAGCACATGCTGCGGCCCGACCTCCCCCGCTCCCAGCGGGAGCCGTACACGCCGAGACCCAAGGGAGGGACGGGCCTCCTCATCGTGCACACGGTCAGCGGTCGGCCAAGCTCAACTTGACTCCGTCAGAGAAGATGCTGTCGTGCAGCTCAATGCTGCTCGGTGTCATGCCCTTCGGCACATCGAAGAGGACGATTCCCTCGACACTGTTGCCCGGATTTATGTCCTCGTACAGGCTCTTGGAATCCTCCAGGTAAATGGCTGCCTCCGAGCTGGCTTCGTACTCCTTACCCTCGCTGTCGTACAACCTCTGGGCTCCCCCGTTGAAGGCTTGAGCCTCGTCGCCGACGTTCTTCACGGTGATGTGAACAAGCAGGAACTTGCCCTGCGCCCGCTTGCTCAGGTATTCGCCGCCGACTTTCGTGGCCGTTCCGATCTCGGTCACTTTGAAGGAGAACTTGCCGTCCCTCACGACCGTTCCGAGGCCAGGCGTCTTCGGTTCTTCCTGCTCCGACTTTCTGGGCTGATCGCTGGTCTTCTCGGCCACCGAGGTCGCCGGCTTGCCACTGCTGCCCACCGCGGCCACGAGGAGCGCGCATCCGCCGAACAACACGAGCCCGACAGCGCCGATGCAGAAGAGGATGAAGCCCGCGTTGCTCTTCTTGCGCGGCGGTGGAACTGGCGGGTAGCCGTAGCCTTGCTGTGGCCCGTACGGCTGATGGGGCTGATATTCGGGACCCTGCTCAAAGGGGGACGACATCGCAACTCCAGGTGCTGGGGGGAACGGGCAGGGGTTGAGACGTACCAGAGGCGCAGGTGGTTGGCGTTTCATGCGTGATCGGCATGTCTAAAAGTGGACACAGAGTAGTCACGTGCGTACAGCCGCGTGACCAAGCTTCGTGCGCGAGGTACGGCCCGCGGAGTCGACGAAGCTCGTCTACAACGGGTCGGTCGGCGATAGCTGAGCTAGCATCCAGGCCCTGAACGTCAGGCTTGCGTGGGGGCGGGTCAGCCGGATCCGGCCCACGGCCTGTGATCATCTGTTTGCGTCGGCCATTATCGTTCGCCTGGCGACCTCTGGCCTACGCTGTCGAGGTGACAACCGAACGCACGCATGACGATGCGCCCCAGCACCTCCCGAGAGTAGGCCACCGTCCTGGCGTCGGCGGTTGGATGCGGAAGATCGGCGGGGGAGCGCTCGCACTGTTCCTGGCCGCGTTCGCGCTTTTCGAGAGCGTCAAGTACGGTCTGCCGACCATGGTCGCCATGCTGGGATTCTTCGCTCTGCCGGACCTGGCACGGCTAGCCGGAGTCCGCCCGCCTGGACTGCCCTACCAAGCGGTGCACCGCGTGTGGGTCCCGCTGGCTATCGTGGTCGGCTACTCGCTCGGCCCGATCGTGTGGCCACCGCTTTTCACCGCCGGTCTCGGCTGGCTCACTCGCATCGCCGTCGAGCGAGCGTTCGGGCGTGGGCTTTCCACCTCGCACCAGAAGATCGGCCGTCTTGGGTGAAGTGATCGGCTCGGCTATCGAGGGCGGGTCCCCAACTGCTGAGAGATGCGCAGGAGATAGCCATCCGGGTCCTGCACCGCGAACTGGCGCACGCCCACGGCATCGACGCTCCGCTCGTACCAGCGCTCCTCCAACGGCAGCCACATCTCGTAACCGGCGGCAAGCAGCGCGGCGTGAATCCGCTCCACGTCATCCACCTCAACCGTCAAGTTGATCCCACGCCCATACGGGTGCTCCAGCTCCGCGCGCGGGTAGAGACGGTCCTGACTCCACGGCTGCTCCAGCATCAAGTCCGCCGCCCCGTCACGTTCCAGGTAAGCGAATCGCTCCTGGGGACGCTCATAGCGAATCTCGAAGCCCAGCAGGCGGTAGAAGGCCAGACTGGCCTGGATGTCGGAGCAGATCAGTTCAGGGACGAGTCGCGACATTTCGTCACTCTGGCAGTTCCCGAACACTCCAGCAAATCTCATCGTTGCGTAAAAGGGCTTCCCGGCAACCCCGTCGACCAGGCGATAAGGCGTCCTTACCTGGAGCAGGGTCACCGAGATCATCCCTTAGTCGCTCACAGCTCATACTCGTGGGGTCAGCGGACATCGACGCGCTCGGATGGCCTCAAGCCCGGCACGGCTACGACGTCAACCGGCGATCGGCCGACCGCTCATGTCTACGTTGGGCGCGGCCTTGGCGACCAGATCCGGGATCACACTGCCGAGGTCCGCGGCGTCCCAAAGATCCTGCTTGGTCACCTCCGGGCCGAGCCGCCACGCCTCGGCGACACCGATCCGCCCGCCGCCGACGTCGAACACCCGCCCGGTGACGGCGTCGCTCTCCGTACTGGCCAGCCAGGCCACCAGCGGCGAGACCTGCTCGGGCCCGAGACCAGCGGCGTAGTCGGCCGGCATGACGGCTTCGGTGAGCCGGGTGAACGCGGCGGGCGCGACGGCGTTCGCGGTCACACCGTAGCGGCCGAGTTCCGTGGCCGCGATGAGGGTGAACGCGGCGATGCCGGCCTTGGCCGCGCCATAGTTGGACTGGCCGAAGTTGCCGTAGATGCCCGAGGCCGAGGTGGTGTTGATGAGCCGGGCGCGCAGTGGCCGCTCGCTCTCCTTGGCCCGCGCGCGCCAGTACTCGGCGGCGAAATGGGTCGGCCCGGCGGTGCCACGCAGGTGGACCCGGATCACCGCGTCCCAGTTCTCCTCCGTCATGGACGCGATGGTCTGGTCGCGCAGGATGCCGGCGTTGTTCACCAGGACGTCCAGGCCGCCGAACTCGCCGATCGCCTGGTCGATGAGCCGCTTCGCGCCCTGCCAGTCAGCGACGTCGTCGGTGTTGGCGACGGCCTTGCCGCCCGCCGCCACGATCTCGTCCACCACCAGGCGCGCCGCGCCGGCGTCGGACCCGGTGCCGTCCGGGGCGCCGCCGAGGTCGTTGACCACCACGTGGGCCCCCTGCCGCGCCAGTTCCAGCGCGTGCGTACGGCCGAGACCGCGCCCCGCGCCGGTCACGATCGCCACCCGGCCTTCACAGATACCGCTCATATGGGCTTTGTCCTCCTGTTGTCGCGTTGTCCTGTTGTCGGGTCGTTCGGGTTCAGGACCTGCGGTTCAGGACCTGCGGTTCAGGGCCTGCGGTTCAGGGCCTGCGGTTCAGGGCCTGCGGTTCAGGGCCTGCGGTTGGACAGCACCAGGCTCCCCGAGGCCGCGAAGAACATCCCCACGCCCTGCACGAACCCGATCTCCACATCCGGCACCTGCGCGTCCGCCTCGCCCCTGAGCTGACGGACGGACTCCTGGATGGCGAACATCCCGTACATCCCGGTGTGGGTGTAACTGAGCCCGCCGCCGTTGGTGTTCATGGGCAGCGAGCCGCCGGGCCGGGTGTTGCCGTCGGCGATGAAGGCGCCCGACTCGCCGCGGCCGACGAAGCCGAGGTCTTCGAGCATGTACAGCGGTACGTGGGCGAAGGCGTCGTAGCACATCAGGTGGTCGATGTCCCCGTGGCTCACCCCGGCCGTGGCGAACGCCTCCGCGCTGGAGCGCCGGAAGGCCAGGCTGGAGCCCGGATCCTCCATCTGGGAGACCAGCGCGCCTTCGGCCGACTCGCCCGAGCCCAGCAGGTACACCGGCCGCCCGGGCAGATCGGCCGCCCGCTCGGCGCTGGTCAGCACCAGGGCGCCGCCCCCGTCGGTGACCACGCAGCACATATCCTTGGTGAACGGGTAGGCGATCACCGGCCCGGCCAGCACCTCGTCCACGGTCACGATGTCGCGGCGCATGGCGCGCGGGTTCTTGGCCGCCCACTCCCGCTGGGCCACCACCACCTGGGCCAGGTCCTCCCGGCCCATGTCGCGCTCGTGCAGGAAGCGCAGGGCGGGCAGGGTGAAGGTGGCGTACGGCAGCACCGCCCCGTACGGCATCTCGAACTGGCCCCCGGCGGAGGCCGCGTTCATGCCGTACTGGGGCACGCCCACGCGTGATCTGCCCGACTCGCCGTGCGTGATGAGCACCACGTCGGCAGCCCCGGCCGCGATCGCGGCGGCGGCGTGGCGGACGTGCAGCATGAAGCTGCAGCCGCCGACCATGGTGCCGTCCAGCCAGCGCGGCGTGATGCCCAGGTGGTGGGAGACCTCCATGGCCAGCGGGCCGGCGGTGGCGATGCCGTCCACGTCCGCCGGTGTCAGGCCGGCGTCCTTGAGGGCGCGGCGCGCCGCCCGCGCGTGCAGCTCGATCATGGAGACGTCGGGCAGTACGCCGACCTGCTCGGTCTCCGCCGCTCCGACGATCGCGACATCGCCTCCGTGCATGCTCATGCCGTCACCCCCTCCGGCTGGAAGACCGGCACGTCATCCTGGAAGCAGACCTGTAGCCGCAGGTCCAGCGGCAGGTTCTCCGGTGTGGGCTCGACGCCCATGATGTTGGTCATGAGGCGCGGCCCTTCGTCCAGTTCGACCAGCGCGACCACCGGCGACAGTCCCTCCAGGCCCGGCATCGGCCGCTGGTTGATGACGTAGGACACGAGGCGCGCCCGGCCGGACACGGTCACCCAATGCACCTCCTGCGAGAAGCAGTAGCGGCAGGCCGGGCGCGGGTAGAAGTAGTGACGGCCGCAGGCGCCGCAGCGCTGCACCCGCAGCTCGCCTTGGCGGGCGCCTTCCCAGTACGGCGCCGTCTCCGGCGTGGGCTGCGGCTTCACCCCGACACCCTGGTGAACACGCCGCGGTCGAGCACCACGGTGTCTCCCACCTTGGTGACGAAGCGGCCGTCGTCCCAGATGTGCACGGCGAGCTCCTGTCCGGGCACCACCGGAGCGGCGAAACGGGCCGACATCCCGCCGAACGCCGCCGGGTCCGAGTCGCACAGCGTGTGCAGCAGGGCCCGGCCGGTGAACCCGTACGTGCACAGCCCGTGCAGGATGGGCCGATCGAAGCCGGCGCGGGCGGCCAGCCACGGGTCGGAGTGCAAGGGGTTGCGGTCGCCGCTCAACCGGTACAGCAGCGCCTGGTCGGTGCGGGTCGGGTAGACGACGACGTGGTCGGCCGGGCGGTCGGGCCGCTCCCACGGGGCCGACTCGCCCCGCTCTCCGCCGAATCCGCCCTCGCCGCGGACGAAGATCCCGGTTCTGACCTCCACGACCGGCGCGCCGGTGTCGGCGTCGACGATCGTGGACTCCATGATGGCCAGCGCGCCGCTGCCCTTGTCGTAGATGCCCGCCACGTGGGAGGTCGAGCGCACCCGGCCGTCCACGGGCAGCGGGCCGGCCAGCCGGATCGACTGTTCGGCGTGCAGGATCTGCGCGAAGTCGAAGTCGCCCAGCTTGGGGCCGCCTCCGCCGCCGCCGAGCATCACGGCGAACGTGGGCAGCACCTGCTGGGCGATCCCGTGTGAGTTCTCGGTGGTGAAGGGCAGCTCGGCCAGCGGATCCTGCGCTCCGGCGCCGACCCCCAGGGCGTACAGGATGGCGTCCTTCGAGGTCCACGTGTGCTCGCCCGACTCCCAGGTCTGTCCGACGGCATCGAGGTTCATCGACATGTTCACTCCTTTCGCACCCGCAATGTATATAGACGAAAGCCGTCTGTAAAGACGTTCCAGATCTTTATTCGGGACGAGGCTGGGCTGAGTCAGTCGACCAGGCCGGCGCGGTAGGCGGCGATGGCCACCTGTACGCGGTTCGTGACGGCGAGCTTGTCGAACAGATGGGAGATGTGGCTCTTGACCGTGGCCTCGCTCATGTTCAGGCGGGCCGCGATCTCGGTGTTGGAGCGGCCGAGCCCGACCTCGGTGAGCACCTCGCGCTCGCGGGCGGTCAGGGCCTCCAGCCGGGCGAGCGCGTCACGGCGGCGCCGAATGGGCTGGTCAGTGGTGAGCCGGTGGATCAGCCGCCGGGTGACCCGCGGGGACAGCATCGAGTCGCCGCCGTGCGCGAGGCGGATCGCCCGGATCAGGTCGTGCGGCGAGGTGTCCTTGAGCAGGAAGCCGCAGGCCCCGGCCTCCAGGGCGGTGAAGACGTGCTCGTCGCTGTCGAACGTGGTCAGGATGATCACCGCGGGTGCCCGGTCGAGCCGGCGGATGGCCCCGGTGGCGGCCAGGCCGTCGTACCGGGGCATCCTGATGTCCATCAGGACGACGTCGGGCCCGAGGCGGCGGACCGCCTCGACGGCCTGGTTGCCGTCCTCGGCCTCGCCCACGATCTCCACGTCGGGTGCGGACTCGATGATGAACCGCAGCCCCGCGCGGATCAGCGACTCGTCGTCAACCAGCAGCGTCCTGATCATGTGATTCTCCCGGCGATGCGTCCGCGGCGTGCCACGGCAGCCGGCCCTCAAGACGCCAGCCTCCCGCATCGTCGGGCCCGCCGCGCACCCTTCCGCCGATCAGCCGGAAACGCTCCGCCAGGCCCACCAGCCCGACCCCGGCGCCGGTCTCCAGACTTGGCCGGCGCGATCGTTCGTTGACGACCGCGATCGTGACGCCGTCTTCCCTGCTCCCGGTCGCCGTGACCGTGACCGGGGCCCCATGGGCGTGCTTGTGCGCGTTGGTCAGGCCCTCCTGGACGAGGCGATGGGCGGCCCTGGCCGTCTCCGGCGGCCACGTGCCGATCTCGCCGTGCAGGGCGACGGTTGCGCCGACCGATACCCAGGAGTCCACCAGCCGCCGTAGGTCGGGGAAGCCGTCGTCGTCATCGTCGGGCCCGGCGCGCAGCACGCCGAGGATCTTGCGCAGCTCTTCGAGCGCCTCCTGCGCGCTGACCCTGATCAGCGCCGCCTCCCGCTCGACGCGCTCCGGCCCGGCGCTCGCGTTCACCTCCAGGCCGCCGGCGTGCAGCGAGATGAGCGTGACCTTGTGCGCGAGCACGTCGTGCATCTCCCGGGCGATCCGGCCGCGCTCGGCGGTCCTCGCCTGCTCGTTGCGCAGCCGCTGCTCGGTCTCGGCGCGTTCGGCGCGCTCGCGCAGCGATCGGGTCAGCTCGCGGCGGGCGGCGGCGTACGCCCCTGCCGCCAGCGTAACCCCCGTGGCGGTCACCGCCGAGATCAGCGCGTCCGTGCCCAACCGGCCGCCGTCCACCCACTGCTGGGCCAGGAACCCCGCCATGCCGATCGCCGCCAGCGCCAGGAAACGCGTGCCCGCGCCGGAGAACATGCTGATCAGCAGCGGCCCCGGGTTGCCCGACAGCACGTACGCGCCCGCCCCGACGACGGCCACCGCGACCGGCCACCGGCCCCGGAACCACACCGCGCCCGTGCCTGCCAGCCCGGCGGCGGCGATGACCGGTCGCGGCAGCGGCGCCCACGGCGTCTTGACCGCCAGGACGGTGAGGAACAGGCAGAGCGCCACGGAGGCCACGCTGATCGCGTGCGGCCCGAGCGCGGCCGACCGCCGCCGCGCCGCGCGGTACAACAGCATCGGTCCAGCGTAGCCAGGGCGGCGGCGCGCCACCTCATACCGGCGTCGGTGCCGGACGCCGGGCCGTCTCCGACTTTCGTCGGAGACGGCTATGGCCGCGATGGCGATGCGGCCGCCCCCTCGCCGGCCGCACCGTGGATGGCCTAAGACAGGGTTAGGAGCCGTCCTGTGTATGTCTTCCGTTCGATGCTCGTCGCGGTGTGCGCGGCGCTGACGATCCTCGTGCCGCGTCCCGCCACGGCAGCTACCGATATTCCGGACGAACGTGCTCTGGCAGACTTCTTCGACGCCGCGATGGCGGACGGGCTGGCGGCAAACCACGTGCCGGGCGCGGTCGTCTCGGTGGTGGGCGGCGGGAAGATCCTCTTCAGCAAGGGGTACGGGCTGGCCGACGTCGAGAACCGCAGGCCCTTCGATCCCGGCACCTCAATGGTCCGGATCGCCTCGATCACCAAGCTGTTCACCTGGACCGCGGTGATGCAGCAGGTCCAGCGGGGCAAGCTGGACCTGAAGGCGGACGTGAACCGCTACCTCACCGCGTTCCGGATCCCCGCGACCTACCCCCGGCCGATCACGCTGCAGGACCTGATGGACCACACGGCCGGATTCGAGGACCGCACGATCGGCGTGGGGGCGCGGAGCAAGGACGATGTGCCGCCCTTGGCCGACTATCTCGCCGACAACATGCCCGCGCGGGTGCGCCCGCCCGGCGAGGTGTCGGCGTACTCGAACTATGGGGCGGCGCTGGCCGGATACATCGTCTCGCGGGTGAGCGGGCAGCCGTACGACGAGTACATACGCGACCATATCCTCGACCCGCTCGCGATGCGGCACAGCACGGCCGCCGAGCCCGTCCCCGCCCCCTTGGCCGCGGATCTGGCGCGCAGCTACGACTACGAGGGCGGGGCGTACCTCCGCAAGCCGTTCGTCTTCGACAACCTCGCCCCCGACGGGTCGATCAGCGCCACCGCGAACGACATGGCCCACTTCATGATCGCCCACCTGCGGGACGGACGCTTCGGCGACCGGCGCATCCTCGACGAGCCCACGGGCCGGCTCATGCACCGGCGGACGTTCGCGGCCGATCCGCGCATCGACGGGTACGCCCACGGGTTCAAGGAGCAGACGCTCAACGGGCATCGCGTGATCATGCACGACGGCGGCTGGGAGCGCTTCGAGAGCGCGTTGCTGCTGGTGCCCGACGCCGACCTCGGCCTGTTCATCTCCACCAACAGTCCGGGCGGGACCGACGCCGCCACGAAGATCATTCCTGCCTTCTTCGACCGCTTCCTACCCGGAAAGCGCGCCGTGCCCGACGGCGGTGCTCCCGTCATGCCTGTCGAAGGCTTCTACAAGCTCACCCGGTCCGCCGAGTCCAGCATCGAGAAGGTGGTCGCCCTGACCAGCTCCACCCGGCTGTGGGCGGAGGGCGGGAAGCTCGTCTTCGGGGGCTCGACGTGGAACCCGCTGGGGCCCGGGCTCTATCAGCAGGACGGCGGTACGCGGCGGCTGGCGCTGGTGACCGGCGAAAGTGGTGTCGCGTACGTGGCCACGGACGGCCCCGCCTACCAACGCGTCCCCTGGTGGGACACCCCGCCGGTCAACGTCGTCATCGTCCTGCTGTTCGCCGTCACCGCCCTGACCGCCGTGCTCGGCCTGCCGGTGGCCGCTGTGGTCCGCCTGGCCAGGAAGCGTCCCGTTCCGCGTGCCTGGCGCACCGGGCGTGTCCTGGCCGGGCTCGCCGCCGCGGTCGGGCTGGTGTTCGTGGTGCTGTTCACGCTGGTCCTGACCGGCGACACGAGCATCCTGTACGGCGTGCCGGCCAACGTCCAGATTCTCCTGGTGCTGCCGCTGCTGGTCCTCGCACTCACCGTCGCCGGGGTCGCCACCACCGTACGGGCCTGGCGGCACGCGGGCGTCCTGGCCCGCGGCCACCAGGTGGTCGTGCTGGCGGGGCTGCTCGCCCTCCTCTGGTTCTGCCAGCACTGGAACCTGCTCGGCTGGCACCTGTGACCTCTCGACCGCCTGGCCGCCGGCGAGCGAGTCCGTACGCCCTCAGGACCGCCTCTAGCGCGCGAGCCGGGCCGCCTCCACCTTGGCCGCGTCGCGCTCGGGGTTCACCACCAGGGCGAACAGCAGCCCGCCCACGATGGCGATGCCGCCCATCAGCGCGAAGATCGTGGTGTAGCCCTCCGCGAGCGCACCCGTCGCCCGCGCGCTGTCGAGCACGCGGCCCGTGAGCAACGGCCCGCCGGCCGCCAGGATACCGGTCACGGCCAGCCCGATCGACAGGACGCTTCTTTGCTGGCCCACCGGCGCTATCTGCACGAGAGCCGGGTTGGTCATGGCGTTGACGGTCATGGCCAGCCCGTAGCCCAGCATCAGCAGGCCCATCGGGAACGCCACTCCGGAGGCGAGGGGCAGGGCGGCGAGGAAGACCCCGCCCAGCCCCAGCACCGCGCCGCCCATCAGCCCTCGGGCGCGCCGGGCCGTCGTCCCTCGCTTGAGCAGCCGGTCGCTCCAGGCGCCGCAGCTGTACAGGAACACCATGGCGGCGATGCTCGGCACGCCGAACAGCGAGCCCGCCGTCACCGCGGAGAACTCCAGGCCCACCTGGAAGTAGGACGGCAGCCAGGTGAGGACCACGATCGCGATCATCGCCGCGGCACTGTTGGCGATCACGAACCCGGCGAAGGTGCCGGTCAGCAGGATGGCGCGGACGGGCGCACGCGGTCCGGGCTCCGCCGGAGCCTCCGGCCGCGCTTTGGTGATGGCCGCCTGGCTGTAGGGCCCCTCGCGCCCGACGAACAGCCAGCCCACGGCCCAGAGAAGGCCGAGGATCGCGACGGCGAGGAACCCCGCCTCCCAGCTGAAGGCGGCGATGATGAGCGCCAGCGGCGGGGCGAAGAGCAGCTTGCCGAACGAGGCCCCGGTCGTCAGCAGCGCCGTGGGCAGGCCACGCCGTTCGTTGGGCCACCAGCTGTACGCGGTCGCGTACGCCGTCGGCGTCGCGGGCCCCTCGGCCAGGCCGAGCAGGAATCGCGTCGCCAGGAGCAGTCCTCCTGACGCGGCGAAGAAGACGGGCAGCTGGAGCAGGCACCAGATGAGGACGACGGTGAAGAGGGTCGTCTTGACGGGCAGCCTGTCGGCCACCAGCGCGTACAGGAACACCGAGAGCGGGCCGAGCAGGCCCGCGGCACTGCTGATGGCCCCGAACTCGGCCGCCGTGAGCCCCAGGTCGGCCATGGCCGGCTGAGCGACGAGCCCGAGGATCGCCTTGTCGAGGTACGCGATCAGCATGACGCCGACCAGCATCACCGTCATGCCCCAGGCCACGACTGGACGGGTCTTGCCCGCGGTGGCCGGTGCGGTGATCGGTTCGGGCTGCAAGGGGACGCTCTCGCTCACCATGATGGGTTCCTTCCGGGGGGCCGAAGGAGAAATGGGGGAAGTGAACCGGGCCATCCGCTCTCGAGAATGCGGAGGTCCGATGTGGCGACTTGGGATCGGGCTGCTTCGGCAGCCGAGCTGCGGCTTCGGGGAGCTCCACGATGGAGCTGCTCTGGGAAGCGGCGTGGGGAGAGATAGGTGGAGCCGCGGTTAATTTGGACGAAACACGTCTGCAATAAGCAAGCTAGGTCGTCTCACCAGCGGTGTCAATGGCAGCGGCAGCGCCCGTTCGGCGGCGGGCACGCGGTCGATCTTTAGCCGGATCTTGACAGAAAGTGGCCGGTCAGAGGTCAAGTACGAGCGCGGGCGAGGGCCCTGTCTCTACAGCCGGGGGACGGCGGCCTACGCGCCGGTGGGCCAGTACTCGTCCTTCAGCAACCGCTTGTAGAGCTTGCCCGTGGGGTGGCGCGGGAGCTCCACGCGGAAATCCACCGACTTGGGACACTTGTAGTGGGCCAGTCGCGCCCGGCAATACTCGATCAGCTCCGCCTCCAGCTCCGGCCCCGCCTCGGCCATCGACACCGGCTGCACCACGGCCTTGACCTGCTCGCCCATCTCCTCGTCCGGCACGCCGAAGACGGCCACGTCGGCGACCTTCGGGTGCAGGCACAGGATGTTCTCCGCCTCCTGCGGGTAGATGTTCACGCCGCCCGAGATGATCATGTACGAGCGGCGGTCCGTGAGGTAGAGGAAGCCGTCGGCGTCCAGGTAGCCGATGTCGCCGAGCGTGGTCCAGCCCCTCCCCTGAGGGTCCTGGACGGAGCGGGTCTTGTCGGGGTCACCGTGGTATTCGAAGCGGGTGGAGCTGTCGAAGTAGATCGTGCCGTGTTCGCCGGCCGGGAGTTCGTCGCCGTCCTCGTCGCAGACGCGCACGGTGCCGAGCAGCGAGCGGCCGACGGTGCCCCGGTGCTCCAGCCAGTCCTGCGAGCCGGTGTAGAGGAAGCCGTTGCCCTCGGTGCCCGCGTAGTACTCGTGGATGATCGGGCCCCACCAGGCGATCATCTGCTCCTTGACGGGGATGGGACAGGGGGCGGCGGCATGGATGGCGCACTGCAGGGACGACAGATCGTACTTTTTCCTGATCTCGGCGGGCAGTTTGAGCATCTTGATGAACATGGTCGGGACGAGCTGCGAATGCGTCACCCCGTACTTCTCGACCAGCTCCAGATAGCGTTCGGGATCGAAGCGCTCCATCACCACGATCGTCGCGCCGAGCCGCTGGAAGCTCAGGCAATAGCGCAGCGGCGCGGCGTGGTAGAGCGGCGCGGGCGACAGATAGACGCTGTCGGCCGTCGGCGCGAACAGGCCCTGGATGAGCTGGAGCAGCATGTTCGGCTCGGTCAGCGGCGTACGCGGCAGAGGGGGCTTGACGCCCTTGGGCCTGCCGGTGGTGCCGGAGGAGTAGAGCATGTCGGAGCCCTGGCACTCGTCGGCGATCGGCGTGACCGGCTGACCCGCCACCGCCTCCTCGTAGGAGTCGTAGCCCTCGGCGGCGCCGTCCAGCATGAGGCGCAGCTCGACGCCGGGCGTCACGGCGGTGATCGAGGTGGTGACCTCCGCCAGGCTCGCGTCCGAGATGAACACCCGGGCGCCGCAGTTGTTCACGATGTACGCGAGCTCGTCGGTGCCCAGCCGGGAGCTGATCGCCGTGTAGTACAGGCCCGACCGCTGCGCCGCCCACGCGATGGCCAGGAAGAGCGGATGGTTGGGGAGCATGAAGGCGACGTGGTCACCCGGCCGCAGCCCGGCGGCGCGGAACAGGTGGGCCAGCCGGTTCGACTCCTCGTCCAGCTGCCGGTAGGTGACCACCTGGCCGGAGCCGGCCATGATCACAGCGGGTTTGTCGGGGGTGACGGCTGCGATGGCTCCCGGGTACATGACCGAACACTATTCGGGAACGTGCGCGCAATGCCAGCGATCTCGAAGGTAACGCCGGCGGCCCCGCGAGTAAGCGGCGACGGCCCGGTAAATACGGCGGAGCCGCGATCTCATCGTCGAGATCGCGGCTCGCTTTTTGCTCAGGCGGCGTGATACACGTCCTGCCACCCGGAGTGGAACCCTGTCGGTCCGTGCCGGTTGCCCCTGCTCACGTCCACAAAGATGTGGGCCGCGTCCTTACCCGAGAAGGAGAACTCCTCGGAGTGCCTGCCGCACGTGGAGAAGGACCTGAACGACGCGTGACCGTCGCTGCCGACGACCTTGAAGGTCTCCCACGCGCACTTGTCGCGGCCCCACCACTTGTAGTTGGTGAGAGTGCTGTCGACGGTGAAGAAGTAGCTGAACCGCCACTCCCACACGCGCTTCTTGATCTTCTTGACGACGAACTCGCAGTGCCTCTTGTGCGTCTTCTTATCGAAGGTGCACACCTTCGTCTTGACGAAGAACGTCTTCCAGTGCCAGAACTTGAACCGCTTCTTGTCCACGCTCACGTGGCCTTCCGCCTTGGCCTTGTGATCGCTGGAGAAGTAGGGTCCCCAGCTCGCGTCGTAGAAGCTCGACGAGGTCGTGGCTGGAGTGGCGGTGGTGACGGTGGTGGCAGTGGCCGCTGCCGGTGCGCCGACAGCCACCACGGTGGTGGCTGCGACGCCGATCAGGATTCGCGAAACGAATCGCACGAGGGCCTCCTCGGGAGAGGTATTGCTGACCCAGCCTTCGTACGTCTCACCGATTGCCATGCACTTTCAACCGACTTAACACCACAGGTCGCGGGATAAGAGGATTTTCCCGATCTTCCGGATTTATCGGTTATTATCCGGCAGCGATCACGGCACCGGCGTACTTCTGCTTGATGAATTCCTTGACCTTCGGGTCCTGAAGGAGCTTGCCCAAGGTCACGATATTCGCGTCCTTTTCATGCCCAGCGGCCACGACCAGCCCATTGGTGTACGGGTTCCCCTCGGCCTTCTCCAGCACCAGGGCTTGCGAAGCGGGCTTGAGGCCGGCCTCGATGGCGTAGTTGCCGTTGATGACCGCGGCGTCGACGTCGTCGAGCGAGCGGGGCAGCTGCGCGGCCTCCAGCGGCTTGAACACCAGCTTTTTCGGGTTGTCGGTCACGTCACGCTCGGTCGCCGCGGTGCCGGCGCCGTCCTTGAGCTTGACCACGCCGTTGTCGGCGAGCAGCTTGAGCGCGCGGCCCAGGTTCGTGGCGTCGTTGGGCACGGCCACGGTGCCACCCTGCGGCAGGGCGGCCAGGGCGGTCACCTTCTTGGAGTACAACCCCAGCGGCTCCAGATGCACCGGCGTCACGAAGCTCAGCTTGGTGCCCTTGGAGGCGTTGAAGTCGTCCAGGTAGGGCTTGTGCTGGAAGAAGTTCGCGTCCAGCTGGCCCTCGCTGAGCTGTACGTTCGGCTGCACGTAGTCCGTGAACTCCACGATGTCCAGCTTCAGCCCGGCCGCGGGGGCCAGGTTCTGCTTGACGAAGTTCAGGATCTCGGCGTGCGGGACCGGGCTGGCGCCCACCTTCAGCACGGTGTCGGCCGACTCGGCGGTCTTGCCGGTCGCTCCCTGCGACGTTCCGCATGCGGCGAGCAACAGGGCAAGGGCAAGAGCGCCCACAATGGTCCGAAATTTCATTATTTTCCTTTACTTATGCGATAGCCGACGGGCGACCAGGTCGCCCAGGCTCTGGATCAGCTGCACCAGCACGACGAGCAGCACGACAGTGACGATCATGAGCAGGGTCTCGAACCGCTGGTACCCGTACCTGACGGCCAGGTCCCCCAGCCCGCCCCCGCCGATGGTCCCGGCCATGGCCGAGTAGCCGATGAGCGCGACGACGGTGACGGTCACCGCGGCGACGAGGCCGGGCAGCGCCTCGGGCAGCAGCACCTTGCGCACGATCGTCGTACGACCGGCGCCCATGGCCTGGGCCGCCTGCACCACGTCGGCGCCCACCTCGCGCAGCGCCGTCTCCACCAGCCTGGCGAAGAATGGCACCGCCCCCACGGTGAGCGGCACGACCACGGCCGCGGTGCCGATGGTGGTGCCCACGACAAGCCGGGTGAAGGGGATGATGGCGATCATCAGCACGATGAACGGCAGCGACCGCCCCACGTTCACCACGACGCCCAGCACCGACTTCAACGCCGGCGCCGGCCGCAGCCCGCCGCGATCGAACACCACGAGCGCCACGCCCAGGGGCAGCCCGAACAGCACAGTGAAGAGGGTCGACCAGCCGACCATCTGCGCGGTCTGCCCGGCCGCCTCCCAGAGCAACGGCCCCATCTCATCCCAGGTCATGCCGACTCCCCCGTGCTATGCCGTACAAGAAGCTTCGTCATGACACCAGCACTCCCCGCGAGCGCAGGAAGTCCAGCGCGCCGGCCTCCTCGCCCCCCGAGAAGGACACCCGCAGGCGCCCGACGGCGCCACCCGCGAGGTCCTCGATCGAGCCACCCAGGATGTTCACGTCAACGTCGAACTTGCGCACCACCTCCGACACGACCGCCTGCCGCGGGTCGCCGGTGAAGGTGAGCGTGACCGAGCCCGCGGGCGCCGGTTCGGGCAGCGGGAAGATCTCGCGCGTCAGTCGCGATCCCGGCGTCCTGATCAGGTCGGCGATCGTGCCCGACTCCTCGACGCGGCCGTCCGACATGATGGCGACCGAGTCGCAGACGCTCTTGACGACGTTCATCTCGTGGGTGATCAGCAGGATCGTCAGGCCGAGCTCGGTGTTGAGCCGCTTGAGCAGGGCCAGGATCGACTGCGTGGTGGCCGGGTCGAGCGCCGAGGTGGCCTCGTCCGACAGCAGGACCGACGGGTTGCCCGCGAGCGCCCTGGCGATGCCGACGCGCTGCTTCTGCCCGCCCGACAGCTGGTTCGGACGGTCGCCACCCCGGCCGCCGAGGCCGACCAGGTCGAGGAGTTCGGCGACGCGGCGCTCCCGCTCGGCCCTGGGCACGCCCATGACCTCCAGCGGGAAGGCGACGTTCCCGGCGACCGTGCGCGAGGAGAGCAGCGCGAAGTGCTGGTGGATCATGCCGATGCGCTGCCTGGCGCGATTGAGCTCGCCGCTGCGCAGCGCGGTCAGGTCCTGCCCGGCGACGGTGACGGTGCCCGCGGTGGGGCGTTCGAGCAGGTTGACGCAGCGCAGAAGGGTGCTCTTGCCCGCGCCGCTCTGACCGAGCACGCCGTAGATCTCGCCTTCGCGTACGTGTATGTCGACGCCGTCGAGAGCGACGGTGTTCCCGTACACCTTGCGCAGGCCGGACGCCTGAATCACGAAAAATCCCCACCACTAAGAGCGGCAGCACGCCGCTGGAATCGACATCGTTGGAGGCCCGCAGGCAGGCGGTCTAACGGGTGCCGGGGTGGAAGGGCAGGTGGCTCAACCTGCGCAGCACGAAACTGGGAGTAAGCAGCATGGGTGACCTTCGAGGAGGGACGGCTGGTTAGCGGACCTGGCAGCCCATGGCGGACATTCGCCCCATACAGCAACATCCGGCGCCGCGGCGGGCGCTCTGGTCTGTCACGTATGCCTCGTTCACGCCATTGTTAACGGCCCGACGACTTCCCGCTATTCCCTACTTCCTCGGTGACCTGCGTCACGACACTCCAGCTGTGCGCAGGGACGACGGTCGGATCGCTCACGCCGTGCCGCGGCTCGGCCGGGTCGGCCCGGCCGATCGGGAAGTGGTGCGGCTGGTCGCCGAGGTTCAGCAGCGTGACGATCTCCGCCCTGTCGCCGCCGCCGTCGCGCGGGCGGGAGCGGAGGGCCACAGCGGTGTTGGTCAGGTGTTCGGCGGTGGTACGGGCTCTGACCAGCCACGGGTGGCGCCTGCGCAGGCCGATGAGCCGCTGGTGCAGCCGGTAGACCTCGATCCCGTCCGGAGCGAGGCCGCCGGGCTCTGCCGGGAACTCCGGCCTGATCGCGTCGTCACCACCTGCCCGCTCCTCCTTCAGCCCCTGGAACGCCTGCTCGTCCCCGTAATAGACGCTCGGCAGGCCGCCGACGGTGAAGAGCACGGCCAGGGCGTGGCCGAGGTGGAGGGGGTTCTCTAGCCGGGTGGCGAGCCTGGTGACGTCGTGGTTCCCAACGAAGGTGAGGGGGACGAAGGTGTCCAGCAACCCGTCGTGGCGGTCGAGGGCCCAGGCCAGCTCGAAGAGGTTCCGGTCGTTCAGGGAGCTCCAGATGGCCTTCCACAGCTCGTACTGGGTGACGGAGTCGAGTCCCGACTCGGCGACATATCCGGCATAGTCGCCGTGGATCACCTCGCCGCCGAACCACGCCTGCGGGTGCCGCGCCCGCACCCCGGGCAGCACTTCCCGCCAGAACGACGCCGGGACGGCATAGGCCGCGTCGAGCCGCCAGCCCGCCGCGCCGCGGTCGAGCCAGTGGTTCAGTACGGCGGCGACGTGGTCTCGCACGGCCGGTTCGGTGTGGTCGAGCGCGACAAGCCCCGGATGCCCCTCGAACACCTCATAGCCGTCGGGCCCTTTCCTGAACCATCGTTCGTCAGCCTGGAACGATCGGCCGACGTGGTTGAACACGCCGTCGAGGATGATCCGGAGCCCGCGCCGCCGCGCCTCGGCGACGAGGGAGTCGAAGTCGGCGTCGTCACCGAGGCGCGGGTCGATCCTGAAGTGATCGACGGTGTCGTAGCCGTGGGTCTCGGCGGCGAAGATCGGCCCGAGCTGCAACCCCGAACAGCCGAGCTCCACGACATAGTCCAGCCACGCCTCCAGGTGGCGCAGCCGGTGCCGCACACCAGCCTGGGCGGCGGCCGGGGCTCCGGTGAAGCCGAGCGGGTAGACCTGCCACCAGATCGCATGGTCAGTCCACGATGGCACGTACGCTCCTCTCCCGGCGTACTGTCCAGGGTAGATAGCCGATCCCCAGGGCCAGCACGCAGCCTATGACCGTGTCCGCCAGCCGGTACCCGATCGTGGCGGGGGCCACTCTTCCACCGCCCTCCATGAGCAGCAGGACGAGCGGCGTCATGACGGTCGCGTACAGGGTGTACTGGCGCTCCTTGAGCACCGGGCGGACCGCGGCCAGCCCCGAGACGAGCAGCACGAACAGCCACGACGGCGGCACCCACAGCAGCACGGCGGACCCGGCCAGCACTCCGGCGGCGGTGCCCGCGGCCCGCTCGATCGCCCGCCGCAGCGCGCCGTCCAACTGTCGCCTGACCACGATCACGACGGTGACGGCGATCCAGGAGGCGTTCGGCTGCGGCCACACCAGGCTGATGACCTCGGCCGCGGCCAGGCAGGTGGTCAGGCGGATGGAGTACTGCCAGCCGCGCACGGTCCCGAGCGTCCGCCACCAGCGCTTCAGAAGCGCTCTGCTCGTGGGCGCGGGACCCGTCCGCCCCTCCTGGGGTGGTCGTCGCGTCCGGGCGCTCAGCGCGGTGAGCGGTGAGGGGGCTGGCGCGGTGAGCAGTGAGGGGGCTGGCGCGATGGGCGGCGCGGTGGGCAGTGTCGTGGGCAGTCCGATGGCTGGCGCGGTGGGCAGTGCCGTGACGAGGGCCGTGACCAGTAGACCCCAGATCGCCCCTTCGGCGAGCAGTACGGCGGCGGCGACGGGAGCGGCGGCCTGGGCGCCCAGGCCGGTCGTGATGACCATGAAGACGATGAAGCGCGTGGTGTGCTCAGCCATGGGACGACTCATCCCGCCCACCACCGCCACCACGGCAGCGACGAGCACGACGGCCACCGCCGTGATCCAGCCGTGTCCACCGGCGACGACACCGACGAGCCCCGCCCCGGTCGTGGCCACCAGTGCGCAACCTCCGCACACCAGCCCCTCAGCCAAGGAGGCGCCCCTGGCGGGTGCGGCGACGCCGTCGGCGCGTGTCGTACCCACCAAGCCTCCACCCACGGAAGCTCCGGACACCACCGCCCGGCCTCCACCCACGGAAACTCCGCTCACCACCGCCCGGCCTCCGCTCAGGGAAACCCCGCCCACGGCGAGGGCGCCAATGGCGGCCAGTGCGCCCAGGTCGGGGTGCCCGGCGGCGACGCCCCACGCGACCGGGCCGCCGAGCCCCAGCGCGGCGGCGATCATACGTCGCGTCTCGATCCCCACGTCGGCACCTCCCGACGCGGGAGCCTAGCACCATCTATACGCATTGCGTAGTAAATAAGAGATGAATACCGAGCACAGGCGAATATTTAGTAAGTGCTATCGTAATAATCATGGACGACGAGGAACTACGAGCCACGGCCGTGTCACTCCGCCGCGCAGCCGTCGGCCTGGCGCGGCGCCTGCGCGAGGAGCGCCCCGCACACGGCCTCGGCGCCCTGGCCCTCTCTCTGCTAGGGCACCTGCACCGGCGCGGCGCGATGACCGCCGGAGAGCTGGCATCGGCCGAACACCTCCAACCGCAGTCCGTCACCCGCGTCCTGGCCGCGCTGGACGAGCAGGGCCTGATCCGCCGCTCCCGCGACGAGGACGACCGCCGCCGGCACCACATCGTCCTCACCGAACGCGGCACCGCGATCCTCACCGAGCAGGCCGGCACCACGGACGTGTGGCTGGCCCAGGCGATGGCACAGCGGCTCACCCCGGCGGAGTGCCGCATCCTGGCCGTCGCCGCCGACCTGCTCGACCGGCTGCACGCTTCCACGGGCCGATCAGACCAGCCGTACCCCTCTACCTCCTGATCAGATCAACCACCCGCCTCTACCTCCCGATCAGACCAACCACCCCCGCCTCTACCGCCCGATCAGACCAGCCGCACCCCCCTACTTCCCGATCAGACCAACCACCCGCCTCTACCGTCCGGTCAAAGGAGAGGGCTCTTGGCTGACGTGAGGATCGGGGGTCTGGCTTCCGAGTCGGGCGTAGGCCGCGGGTGGCATGCCGACGGCGGCGGTGAAGTCGCGAGTCAGGTGCGCCTGGTCGGTGTAGCCGAGTTCGGTGGCCAGCGTGGCGAGATCGAGGCCCTGGTAGACGCGTTCCGCGGCCTCGTGCAGCCGGAAACGGCGGATCACCCACTTGGGGCCGATACCGACGTAGTCCCGGAACAACCGCTGCAGCGAGCGCACCGACCGTCCCGAGTTGGCGGCCAGCTCATCGACCCTGGTCATGGACACGTCGTCCTCCACCATCGCCACCAGCGCCGCGACCTCCTCGGCCAGCGGATCCGGCTCCGGCCCCACACTCAGCAGGAACGTCTCGATGAGCGCCATGGCGGCCCGGGAGTCAGGCTCTGCCAGGACCCGCTCGACCAAGGTCGCGCCCGCCGCGCCGTACATCTCGCCGATCTCCACGAAGCGGCCGGTCAGCTCGGAAACCGGGCCGTCGAGGAACGGCCGGAAGCCGCCGGGGCGGAAGCGCGTGCCGATCACCCGGCCGCTGCCCCGCATCGTGTACGAGAACCCGCCCCTGATCACTCCCGCGATCCGGTGGAAGTCATGGGTGATGGTCATGTTCACGGTGGGATGGGAGACGATGCGCTGTTCGTACGGCTCGGGGAGATCGGTCCAGGTGACGACCCAGAAGTGCTCCACGTAAGCCGAAATTTCGGATGATGGCGCCTGGCGGGCGAAATTGAAGGCGTCGAGTCCCGCGTACGGGTCGACCCAGCCGCGCTGTCGCGTTTCTACAAGCCGCGCCTGCGGTGGGCGGGGCACCATGGCTGCCATGGACGACATGATGCCGCTGATGACGCGTGCCACCGAACGCACCTCGGGGTTGGTGACCGGGGTGCGAGAGGAACAGTTCGGGTCGCCGACGCCATGCGCGAAGTTCGACGTCAAAGAGTTGATCAACCACCTGGAGTGGGTGGCGGAGATGTTCGAGTCGCTGGCGCGCAAGGGACCGCGCCTGGAGCAGGGGCCCTACGCGGGCGACTTCCCCGAGCAAGCGGAGCGCACGCTCGCCGCCTGGTCGCGGCGCGAGGCATGGGAGGGGACCAGCCCCGACATGGGTATGCCGATGACCGCGCTGGCCCACATGTACCTCATCGACCTGGTGGTGCACGGCTGGGACCTGGCCAGGGCCACCGGTCAGCAGTACGAGCCGGAGCCCGAGGCCATCTCGCGGGCGCTGGACTTCACCGACCGGATGGTGGAGATGGGCAGGCAGCGCGGCGTCTTCGGGCCGCCGGTGGCGGTGCCGGACGACGCCCCGGCGTTCGACCACCTGCTGGGCCTCATCGGCCGGGATCCGGCCTGGACACCGTGATCTTCGGTTAACCGGGGGCCTGCGGTCGGTCGAGGTCTACGGTCAGCCGAAGGCTTCGGCTGGTCGGCAGTCTGCGGTCGGTCGGGGGCCCGCGGTTGGTCGGCAGTCTGCGATCGGTCGGGGGCCCGATTGGTCGGCGGCCCGCGGTTGGTCGACGGTCTGCGGTTGGTCGGCGGTCTTGCGGTTGGACGCGTCTGCGGTTGATGGGGCGGCCACGCTAGGCGTTCGCGTCAGTCATCCGGCGGTAGGGGTCGCGCAGCGGGGTGACGCGTTCGGCGAAGTCGGCCTTGATCCTGGCCATGCGCGGACCGGGGGCGTAGAAGCGGCCCTTGGTCTCGCCGTACGGCTGGAGCCAGCCCTTGGCGGCGAGGTCGCGCAGGTCGCGGGCGGCCTGGCCCTGGCTGAGCCCTTCGTCGGCCTGGTAGCGGCTCCTGCGCAGACGCCTGTTGACGAACACCTCGTAGAGGGCGGAGACGGTCCGGTTGTTGAGACCGTCGCCGTCGACCTGCTCCTCCAGCAGCATCCAGATCTCCCCGGCCTCGGCCAGACGCTGCCCGACCCGTTGGGCCTGGAGATGGTGGGCCCGCAGGCAGAATCGCACCCAGGACAACATCTCGTCGTACGGCCGCCACGAGCCCTGCTGGATCTCCCGGAGCGCGCGGTAGTAATCGACCGTGTTCTCGCCTAGGCCGAGCCACTCCTCGATGGAGGAGAACTCAGGAGTGAGAATCTGCTCGCGGCCGAGGACCAGTGTCTGCAGGGCGCGCGACATCCTCCCGTTGCCGTCGCGCCACGGGTGGATCGCGACCAGGTTGAAGTGCGCCATCGCCCCACGCACGTAGCTTGGCGCGTCGAGATCTCCGGTGTTCAGCCACGTGACCAGCTCGTCGAGCAACCCCGGCACCTCTTCGGCGTCAGGGCCCTCGTAGACCACCTCTCCCGTCGCGGAATTGCGAACATAGATACCGCCGGGGCGTACTACTCCAGGCGTCTTGTCACGGTGATGGCCGATCATCATGAAGTTGAGCGCGTTGAGCAGCCCCACGTCGAAGCGGAAGGTGGGAGCGCGTGAAAGCATCTGGATATAGGTCAGCGCCTGCTGGTAACCCGCGATCTCCCGCGTCACCGATGCCGACGTCTCCAGCGGCTCCTCCCCCGACATGATCGACTCGATGTCTTCGACGCTGGCGTGATAGCCCTCGATCGAGTTGGATCCCTGAATCGCCCGCGCCTGCAGTTGCCTGCGGAGCTGTCCGTCCCAACGGTGCGACTCGGCCAAGCGATATTTCAAGTCGCGCCGCATGTCTTCGATCTCCGCGAGCACGCCCTTGTCGGCGGCCTCCAATGCGGGTGTGTCGTACAACATGAAGCCAGAAAAGCATGAGCGAATCATTCAGTCAAACGAACGGATAATTCGCCTAAATAGCCAAAAGCCCCGCCGTACCGAAGTACGACGGGGCAGATGGGTGACAGGTCAGGCCGCGACCGTCGAGGCGACCTGAGCCGGGGTCAGGGCGATGTCGAGGACCTCGCGCACGTCGCTGACCGGGTGGATCGTCAGCTCGTTACGCACCTCCTCGGGCACGTCGTCCAGGTCCGGCTCGTTGCGGGCCGGGATGAGGACCGTGGTGATGCCCGCCCGGTGCGCCGCCAGCAGCTTCTGCTTGACGCCGCCGATCGGCAGCACCCGGCCGGTGAGGGAGATCTCACCGGTCATGGCCACGTCACTGCGTACCGTACGACCGGACAGGAGCGAGGCCAGCGCGGTCGTCAGCGTCACGCCCGCCGAGGGGCCGTCCTTGGGCACGGCGCCCGCGGGGAAGTGGACGTGGACCGAGCGGTCCTTGAACGCGGTGACCGGCAGCTCCAGCTCCGCGCCGTGCGAGCGCAGGTAGGAGAGCGCGATCCGGGCCGACTCCTTCATCACGTCGCCGAGCTGGCCGGTGAGCGTGAGCCCCGTCTCGCCGGTCTCCGGCTCGGCCAGCGACGCCTCGACGTAGAGGACGTCGCCACCTGCGCCGGTGACCGCCAGGCCGGTCGCCACGCCGGGCACCGAGGTGCGCTGGGTGGCCTCCGGCAGCGACGACTCCGGCACGAACCTGGGGCGGCCGATGTAGCCGACCAGATCGTCCTCGCCGACCGTGACGGGCAGCTCGTTGTTGGCCGCGACCTTGCGCAGGATGCGGGCGACCGAGCGCTCCAGGGACCGTACGCCGGCCTCCCGGGTGTATTCGGCGGCCAGCCTGCGCAGCGCCGCGTCCTCGACGCCCACCTCTTCGGCGGTCAGACCGGCGAGGTCGAGCTGCCGGGGCAGCAGGTGGTCACGGGCGATCGCCACCTTCTCGTCCTCGGTGTAGCCGTCGAGCGTGACGACCTCCATGCGGTCGAGCAGCGGCCCGGGGATGGCCTCCAGGACGTTGGCCGTCGCCAGGAACAGCACGTCGGACAGGTCAAGCTCGACCTCGAGGTAGTGGTCGCGGAACGTGTGGTTCTGCGCCGGGTCGAGCACTTCGAGCAGGGCCGCCGTCGGGTCGCCGCGGTAGTCGGCGCCGACCTTGTCGACCTCGTCGAGCAGCACGACCGGGTTCATCGACCCGGCCTCGCGGATGGCGCGGACGATGCGGCCGGGCAGCGCGCCGACGTAAGTGCGCCGGTGACCGCGGATCTCCGCCTCGTCACGGACGCCGCCGAGCGCGACGCGGACGAACTTACGGCCCATCGCCCGCGCGACGGACTCGCCCAGCGAGGTCTTGCCCACTCCGGGAGGCCCGGCGAGCGCGAGTACGGCGCCGCTGCGACGGCCGCCCACCACGCCGAAGCCCTTGTCCTGGCGGCGCTTGCGCACGGCCAGGTGCTCGATGACGCGGTCCTTCACGTCGGCGAGGCCGGTGTGGTCGGCGTCCAGCACCGCACGGGCGCCGGTGATGTCGTAGTTGTCCTCGGTCCGCTCGTTCCAGGGCAGGTCGAGGACGGTGTCGAGCCACGTACGGATCCAGCCGGTCTCAGGAGACTGGTCGGACGTACGCTCCAGCTTGTCGACCTCCTTGAGCGCGGCCTCGCGCACCTTCTCCGGCAGGTCGGCGGCCTCGACGCGGGCCCGGTAGTCCTCTTCCTCGGTCTCGGTGGAGTCGCCGTTGAGCTCCTTGAGCTCCTTGCGGACCGCGGCGAGCTGCTGACGCAGCAGGAACTCACGCTGCTGCTTGTCCATGCCCTCCTGGACGTCCTTGCGGATCGTCTCGGCGACGTCGAGCTCGGCCAGATGCTCGCGCGACCACTCGACCAGCCTGGCCAGCCGCTCGGCCGGGTCGGCGGCCTCCAGCAGCTCGACCTTCTGGGCCGTCGTCAGCCAAGGCGTGTAGCCGGAGCTGTCGGCCAGCACCGACGGGTCGTCGATCTGGTTGACCTGGTCGACCACCTGCCAGGCGCCGCGCTTCTGCAGGATCGTGGTGGCCAGGGCCTTGTACTCCTTGGCCAGCTCCTGGGCGCGCTCACCGGCGGCGACGGTGTCGATCGTGATGGCCTCCACCCAAAGGGCGGCGCCGGGGCCGGTCGTGCCAGTGCCGACGCGCACGCGGTCGACGCCGCGCACCACGGCGGCGGGCTCGCCGCCGGGCAGCCTCCCGACCTGCTCGACAACGGCCTGCACGCCGACAGCGCCGTAACGGCCGTCGATCCGGGGAACGAGAAGGACCCGCGGCTTGTTACCACCGGATGCCTGAGCCGCGTCAATGGCAGCCCGCACCTCGGAGTCGGACAGGTCCAGCGGAACCACCATGCCCGGCAGGACGACCTCGTCGTCCAGCGGCAGGACCGGGAGGATCAAGCTCTCACTCATACGAACTCCAAAGGGTTGAGTTATATGGACTCAAGTCATTAGAGCCCGGCATTGTTCCCAGGGTTGCCGATGTTCGCTCACGGCGATCGTAATTATGTAAGCGACCCATACCTGAGGATGACGACCCAGGGTTGATGTCCGCCCGTCCACGCCCCCGTAGGGTGGTCGCGTGTTCTCGGCAGTCGTGCGTCCCTTCGCGCTGGCGCTGTTTCAGGGCGACGCGGACCCGCCGCCGCCCCGGTCGCAGCGACTGCGCCTCCGGCTGCCCCTCGTCGGCGTCGTCGATCTGGCTCAGGCCGCCGGCATCGTGCTGGCGCTGATCCTTTACGGCACCACGCTGTCCCAGCTGATGGACTGGAACGTCACGGGCACCCGGCGGATGTCCGAGCCGCTGCTCTACCTCACCGCCGCGGCCATCTCCGTGCCCGTGGCGCTGCGCGACCGATGGCCGCTGGCGGCCTGGCGGGCGACCATGGTCATGCTGCCGGTCGTCCTCTGGGTGACCCGGGCGGTCGGCACGAGTGATCCGCCCTACATGCTCGGGCTGGCGGTGATGTACCCGCTGGTGGCCTATTCGGTCGCCGTGCGCTGCGACCGCCGGATCACCGTCGCCGTTTGGGTGATCAGCTTCCTGACCGCGTGGATCATCGACCCCGACTCGCTCTACCTCGTCACGATCATGGTGACGGTCGCCGCCCTGTACGGCTACAACGTACGCGTCCGCCGCAACGCCACGGCCAGGCTCGCGGAGGAGGAGCGGCGCTCGCGGCTGGCCGAAGGCGCGCAGGCCGTGCTCGAAGAGCGCGCCAGGATCGCGCGGGAGCTGCACGACGTGGTCGCCCACCACATGTCGGTGATCGCCATCCAGGCCGAGGCGGTGCCGCTCAAGGCGGCCGGCGATCCCGCGCGGCTGGAGGCGGGCCTGGCCGAGATCCGCAGCCTGTCCCTGGAGGCCATCGCCGAGCTGCGCCAGGTGCTCGGCGTGCTGCGCGACCAGGACGGCCGCACCGACACCGCGCCGCAGCCCGGCCTCGACCGGCTGGACGATCTCGTGTCCAACGCCCGCGCCGCCGGGCTCACCGTGGGGGTCGAGCTGCCGGATCAGCTGCTCGGGGCGCTGCCGCCCGCCGTCGGGCTTTCCGCGTACCGGATCGTGCAGGAGTCACTGAGCAACGCGATGCGCCATGCGCCCGGCACCACGGTCACGGTCGTCGTCGCACGCGACGACGCCTTACGGCTCCACGTCACCAACGGTCCCGGCGCCACGCCGGGCGGCCCGGAAGGGACCGGTCAAGGGCTGGTGGGCATGCGGGAAAGGGCGGCCCTGCTCGGCGGCACGTTAGAGGCGAGACCCATCGAAGGGGGCGGTTTCCAGGTGTCCGCGACGTTACCGATCGCCGGGGCGGAGGAGACGGCGTGATCCGGGTGCTGATCGCGGACGATCAGGGCATGGTGCGCACCGGGTTCACGGTGTTCCTGAGCGCGCAGTCCGACATCGAGGTGGTGGGCGAGGCGGCCAACGGCGAAGAGGCGGTGCGGCGGGCGGCCGAGCTGCGGCCTGATGTGGTGCTCATGGACGTACGCATGCCGGTCATGGACGGACTGACGGCGACCAGGCGCCTCCTGTCGTCTGGCGACGGCCCGAAGGTCCTCATCCTGACCACCTTCGACCTCGACGACTATGTCTATGAGGCGCTGCGGGCGGGGGCGAGCGGGTTCCTGCTCAAGGACGCCTCGGCAGTCCAGCTGGCCGAGGCCGTGCGGGTCGTCGCGGCGGGCGACGCCCTCATCGCCCCGGCGGTCACCAAGCGGCTGATCCACGAGTTCGCCCGGTTGGGCGCGCCCCGGGCGCCGACGGTCCGGCGGCTGGCGGAGCTGACGGAGCGCGAGACGGAGGTGCTGGCGCTGGTGGCGCAGGCGATGTCCAACCAGGAGATCGCGGAGAAGCTGGTGGTGGCGGAGCAGACGGTCAAGACGCATGTGGGGCGGATGCTGATGAAACTGGGGCTGCGCGACAGGGCACAGGCGATCGTGTACGCGTACGAGACGGGACTGGTACGCCCGGGAGACTGAGGCGTACGGGTGGCTCCACCAGAGGCAGGCAGGCAGGTGGGGGCAGGCAGGTGACCGCGTGCGCGGACGGAGGGCGGGGCGGGCGAGTGACCGCGTGCGCGGACAGGGGGCAGAGACAGCCGGGATGACCGCGTGCGCGGACGGAAGGCAGGATCTACCGTCTGAGAAATGGACCCGCTTGCGCTTTTCCATCAGGTGTCCGCGTCGGTGCCCGCGTACGGGGAGTTCCTCGCCGCGCACGGTGTCAGTCCGGACCAGGTGTCGAGCATGGCCGACTTCGCGCGGTTGCCGCTGCTCACCAAGGACGGCTACCTCAACCGCCACCCACTCCCCCGGCTCTGCCGCGACGGCGTGATCGGCGACATGATCGCGGTCTCGTCCGGTTCGACGGGCACGCCGACGTTCTGGCCGCGTTCCGTGTCCGACGAGCGGGTGATCGCCGCGCGGTTCGAGGAGGTGTTCCGGGACTCCTTCGAGGCTCGGGAGCGCAGAACGCTGGCCGTCGTCTGCTTCGCGCTCGGCACCTGGGTGGGCGGGCTGTTCACCGTGGCCTGCTGCCGCCACCTGGCCGAGCGCGGCTACCCGATCACTGTGGTTGCCCCCGGCAGCGACAAGCGTGAGATCCTTCGCGTACTCCCGCAACTGGCCCCGCACTTCGACCAGGTCGTGCTCCTCGGCTATCCGCCCTTCCTCAAGGACGTCATCGACGCGGGACTTCCCTGGTCCAGGTGGAACGTCAAGCTTGTCACGGCCGGGGAGGTGTTCAGCGAGGAGTGGCGCACGCTCGTGGCGGACAGGGCGGGCATCGCCGACCCGGTACGTGGCATCGCCTCCCTGTACGGCACGGCCGACGCGGGCGTGCTGGGCAACGAGACGCCTCTTTCCGTGGAGATCCGCCGGTTCCTGGCCGGGCGTCCCGGGGCCGCGAGGGAGCTGTTCGGGGAGTCGCGGCTGCCGACGCTCGTCCAGTACGACCCGGAGGTCCGCTTCTTCGAGGAGCACGAGGGCACGCTGGTGTTCTCGGGCGACAATGGCATCCCCCTGGTCCGCTATCACATCGCCGACGAGGGCGGGATCGTGCCGTTCGAGCGGATGTCACGTTTCGTCCGGCACCACGGCTTCGAGCCTTCGGCGACCGGCCCGTCCCGGCCCTTCGTCTACGTGTTCGGGCGCAGCCACTTCACCGTGTCCTACTACGGGGCGAACGTGTACCCGGAGAACATCTCCGTAGGGCTGCAGCAGCCGGCTGTCAGCTCGCTGGTGACCGGAAAGTTCGTCATGGAGGCGGTCGAGGACGACCGGCGCGACCGGCACCTGACGGTGACGGTGGAACTCATGCCCGGTGAGAAGCCGTCGGAGGAGACGGCGAGGCTGGTGGGCGAGTCGATCCTCGAACAGTTGCTCCGGCTCAACAGCGAGTTCGCGGCCTATGTACCAATGGCCCAGCAGGCGCCGTTCATCCGGCTACGTGAGCTGGGCGACCCCGAGTACTTCCCACCCGGCACCAAACACCGCTACACCCGAGCGTGACGACCATCCCGGCAGGATGATCTCAGACCGGTCGATCATGCCCACCGGCACACCGGTGATGTCCGAGCCGCTGCTCTACTTCACCGCCGCGGCCATCTCCGTGCCCGTGGCGCTGCGCGACCGATGGCCGCTGGCGGCCTGGCGGCCTGGCGGGCTGGCGGGCTGGCGGGCGACCATGATCATGCTGCCGGTCGTCCTCTGGGTGACCCGGGCGGTCGGCACGAGTGATCCGCCCTACATGCTCGGGCTGGCGGTGATGTACCCGCTGGTGACCTATTCGGTCGCCGTGCGCTGCGACCGCCGGATCACCGTCGCCGTTTGGACGATCAGCTTCCTGACCGCGTGGATCATCGACCCCGACTCGCTCTACCTCGTCACGATCATGGTGACGGTCGCCGCCCTGTACGGCTACAACGTACGCGTCCGCCGCAACGCCACGGCCAGGCTCGCGGAAGAGGAGCGGCGCCACGAGCAGTCCCTGGTCGGCCCCGATCTGCACGAGATCGAGCCGGCGTCCATCGTCGGTGACCGCTTCGACAGCCGCGCGGCCGAAGCCGACCTCATCAGCGCGGGACTCGGCATCGGTCACATCCCGCCATCGCCCGGCACCAGGAGAGAGCCGCTGCTTCGGGCGGTGCGGGTAGGCCGGAGTAGGCCGCGTACAGATCGACCAGGTGGCCGTGACGGCCGTCCTCAGTCGTGCTCGGAGGGCACCACGTCGAAGGAGATGCCCTGGTCGCGCATCTCCTTGAGGGTCCGCTCGGGTGCGGCGTCGTTGGTGAGCACGAGGTCCCAGGCCGGCAGGGGCGCGACCCGGTGCAGGGCCACGCGGTCGAGCTTGGTGTGGTCGACCATGAGGACGCTGCGCTGGGCGGCGCGCATCATGGCCTGCTTGACCAGGACGACCTCCTGCTCCTGATGGTAGGTGAAGCCGCCGGACACGGCGGAGATCGAGGCGAACAGCAGGTCCACGCGCAGGGCCTCGATCGCCTCCAGGCACGGCACCCCGAGGAAGGACTCGTGGGGCCGGTACCAATCGCCGCCCAGCCCGATCAGGCGGATGTTGGGCAGGTCGCGCAGCACAGTGATGGCGCCCATGAAGTTCGTGACGACCGTGAGCGGAATGTCGTCGAGCAGCCGGGCGAGTTCCAGCGTGGTGGTCGAACCGTCGATCATGATGGCCATGCCGGGCTCGATCAGCTTACGTGCCCGCCGCGCGAGTGCGCGCTTCTCGCGTACGGCGCTACGCATCCGGTAGGCGACGTTGGACTCGAAGATGCTCGACGGCTGGACGCTGACACCGCCGCGATGTTTGTGCACGATGCGCTGGCGTTCCAGTTCGTCCAGGTCGCGGTGGATGGTCATGGTGCTGACGGCGAATCGCTCCGCGAGGTCCGCGGCCGTGGCCGAGCCGTGCTGGAGCACGTACTCGGTGATGTCGGCCTGGCGCTGAGCACGCTTGCTTCCCAGCCCGTTCTTGATATCGGACATCGCTCTCCTGTGATCATCTGTTGACGGAACGAGCATAGGCATGACCCCTGGCGTCAAGGCTTCTCACAGGATAGATGTTTTCATAACACGTAAATCTCACCACCGTCGAGCGTTCATCACAGCCGATCCGCTGCCACGAGTCCACTGAAGAGGGACAATTGTTATGAACGGGGCATCGTTGCGACACATCTATTGCGAAGTTCACGTTTGAATTGTTAGATGTAGCACCAACGCAACATCCTCGCGAGTGGTCCCAAGTGGCCGCTCGTCACCCCCCTCAGGAGGAACCCATGCCCCCGGGCAGGACCCTGCGTGGTATCGCCATGGCCGTCTCAGCCGTCATGGTCACCTCGGTGACCGCCTGCGGCGGAGGAGGTGACGGGTTCAGCGGCCAGACCGTCACGTTCTGGCACTCGATGGCCGGCAAGAACGGCGAAGCGGTCGCCAAACTGGTGGCGGACTACAACAGCAAGAACTCCGGCAAGATCCGGGTCCAGGCCATCTACCAGGGCAAGTACAACGACGCGCTGACCAAGCTACGCGCCTCCATCCAGTCCAGGCAGACCCCCAACCTGGTACAGGTCTTCGAGATCGGCACCCGGCTGATGGTCGACACCAAGGCCATCGTGCCGTTCGCCGACCTCGCGCAGGCCGGCGGCTTCTCCACCGGGGATCTGGAGCCGGGCATCGCCCGCTACTACACGGTGGGCGGGAAGCTACAGTCGCTGCCCTTCAACGCCTCCGCCCCACTGCTGTTCTACAACAAGGACGCCTTCAAGGAGGCCGGGCTCGACCCGAACAAGCCGCCCACCACGCTCGGGGAGATGGCCAAGGCCGCCAAGAAGCTGACGGTCAAGTCGGGCACCTCCGTCAGCCGGTACGGCTTCGTCGCCTCCATCGACGGCTGGCTCGTCGAGCAGCTCCTGGCCAACGCCGGAGTCGAGTACTGCGGCCCGGGCAACGGCCGGGCGGACGCGGCCACCGCCGTCAACTGGAACACCCCGACCCTGAAGAGCATCGTCGACTTCTGGTCCACCTCAGTGAAGGACGGCGTGGCGCTCAACGTCGGCCGCAACAACACCGACGCCTCCGCCGCGTTCCAGGCCGGGCGGGCCGCGATGCTCCCCTTCACCTCCGCGAACCTCCGCGACATCATCAGCGGCGCCAAGTTCGAGGTCGGAGTGGCGAACTACGTGCGACCCGACGACGCCGAGCCGGGCAAGGGCGGCGTCTTCAACGGCGGCGGCTCGATCTGGACCCTCGCCGACCACTCCAAGGAGCAACAGGCCGCCGCCTTCGACTTCCTGAAGTACCTCGCCTCCCCCGAGGCCCAGGCCACCTGGTCCACCAGCACCGGCTACATCGCGGTCAACGCCAAGGCCCAGGACACCGAGACCTACAAGAAGGTGCTGACGACCTACCCCGACTTCGCCAAGCCCGCCGAAGAACTGCGCGCCGCCGCCGACGCCCCCGCCGCCCAGGGCTGCCTCATGGGCGCGATGCCGCAGGCCAGGGACAAGATGAACGACATCGTGGAGAGCGTCATCCTCGGCCGCGCCACGCCGGAGGCCGCCATCGCCAACGCAGAGGCGGCCATCAAGCCGGCGATCGAGTCCTACAACAAGTCCGTCGGAAAGTGACGAGGAGCCCCCTTGCCGATCCTGATTGGTCACCGCGGCGCGCCCTTACAGCTGCTGGAGAACACCGTCGGCTCCCTGCGGCTGGCGCGCGAACTGGGCGCCGACGCGGTGGAGTTCGACGTACGCGCCAGCCGCGACGGGCACCCGGTGTTGCTGCACGACCGTACGCTCGACCGCTTCTGGGGACGCCCCTCGCCCGTGAGTGAGCTGACCGTGGCGGAGCTACGCGAGCTGCGCTGCGGCGAGCACCCCGAGGCCCGGATCGCCACGCTGGACGAGGTCGCCGAGAAGGTGGACCTGCGACTGGTGGTCGACGGCAAGGACCCCGCCCTGGTCCCTGCCATCATCGAGACCCTGCGCCGCTGCGACGCGCTCGCCCGCTCCTGCTTCATCGGCGCCCCCGACGTGCTCGGCGCCGTCAGGGACGCGTTGCCCGACGCCGAGCTCATCCTGTCCTGGTCAGGTACGGAGTCACCCGCCCCTGACCTACTCGACCGGCTGCGCCCGAGCACGATCAACCTGCCATGGAAGGACTTCGCCGAGCCCGTGTGCCGGGCCGCGCTGCAAGGCGGATACCAGGTGTGGACGTACTCGGTCGACACCCGCGCGGACGCCGAGCGGGCGAAGCGGCTCGGCGTCGAGGGCCTCATCAGCAACGACCTGCCGAGCATCGCATGACCGCCCCGCTGAACGAATGGCACGACCTGGCCATCCGACTCGCCGCCTGGGCCGGCGACGTGATCGCGAACGGACGCCCCGACCCCGCCACCGCCGAGACGAAGGTCAACGCCGGTGACTGGGTGACCTCGTTCGACCGGGAGGTCGAACAGCACGTCCGCGGCGAACTCCGGCGCCTGCTGCCCGACCATCGCGTGGTCGGCGAGGAGTACGGCGCCGACCCCGAAGACGCGGCGGTGACCTGGTACCTCGACCCGATCGACGGCACCACCAACTTCGTGCACGGAGTGCCCTGGGTGGCCTTCAGTCTGGCCGCCTGCGACGAACGCGGCGCGGCGGTGGGCGTGGTCGCCGACGTGTACCGCGGCGAGGTCTTCAGCGCCGTCCGCGGCGGCGGCGCCCGGCTCAATGGCGAGCCGGTGCGCTGCGCCCAGGACGCGGCCGTCACCGGCGGCGTGCTGCTCACTGAGTGGTCCCGGCAGGACGCCTGGCCCGGCATGTACGACTACCTCTCACGCATCTCCGCGACCTGCGGATCCACCCGGATCATGGGGTCGTGCGCACTCGCGCTGGCCACCGTCGGCGCCGGCCGGGCGGCGGGCGTGGTGCTGCCCGGCCACTACAACGCGTGGGACGTGGCGGCCGGCGTACTGATCGCCAGGGAGTCCGGCGCGCTGATCTACGACCGCGAGGGCCCGCACGACGACGTGCCGCTGCAGGGCGTGCTGGCCGCCCCTGCGAGCTCGGCCGAGGAGCTGTGGCGTGCGTGGGTGGGAACGCCATGAGTTCGGCCTCCCTGTCCCCCGGGCGGCACCGGCGCAAGGATGTCGTCGTGGCGTTGTGCTTCCTGGCACCCGCCACCGCGGTGTTCGTGCTGTTCGGCTTCTACCCGCTGGTCAGGACCATCTGGCTGAGCGTGGCAGCCAGCGACATCTTCGGCAACGTCACCGGATTCGTCGGCTTGGACAGGTACGGGGAGTTCTTCTCCGACCCCGCGCTGCGGCGGGTGCTGCTCATCACGCTCATGTTCGTCCTGCTGACCGTGCTGCCCACGCTGCTGATCGGGCTGTTCCTGGCACTCGTGTTGCAGGCCAGGGTGCCGGGTATCGGCTTCTTCCGCACACTGATGGCCACGCCGTTCGCCTTCTCCGCCGCCTCGGCGGCAGTGGTCTTCGACATCTTCTACAGCCCCAGCGTCGGCCTGTTCAACGGGCTGCTCGACCTGGCCGGCCTGCCAGTGGTCGAGTGGCTGACCGATCCTGCGACAGCGCTGCCGAGCCTGGCCCTGGTATCGGTCTGGCGTGACCTCGGCTACGCCATGCTCGTCTTCTCCGCCGGGCTGCAGGCCATCCCGGAATCGCTGTTCGAGGCGGCGCGCACCGACGGGGCGGGGCGCTGGACACTGCTGTGGCGCATCGTGCTGCCGCTGCTCAGCCCGACGATGTTCTTCCTGCTGGTGGTCTCCACGATCAGCTCGCTGCAGACCTTCGGTGAGATCAACATCCTCACCGGCGGCGGCCCCGACGGCGCGACCACCACCCTGGTCTACGGGCTCTACCAGTCGGCGTTCGCCTTCGGCAGCAGCGACTACGGACTCGCGTCCGTCCAGGCCGTGGTGCTGCTCGTCCTCGTCATGGTGATCACGATCATCCAGTTCCGGTTTCTGCAACGGAAGGTGTTCTACGGATGAGGAAGGCAGCCGCCCTCGCCGGGCTGACCGTGCTGCTGGCGATCGTCATCTTCCCGCTCTACTACGCGATCGCGGGCTCGCTGATGACTCAGGAGGACCTCACCAGGTTCCCGCCCGCGGTGTTCCCGAGCGGGCTGAACTGGGACAACTTCGCCGGCGTACTGCACGCGGTGCCCCTGGCCCGGCAATACCTGAACAGCATCGTCGTCTCGCTCTGCGTGGTGGCGGGCGTCCTCGTCACATCCGTGCTGGCCGGGTACGCGTTCACGTTCCTGGACTTCCCGTTCAGGCGGTTCGCGTTCGCGATGTTCCTGTCCACGATGATGATCCCCGCCGAGGCATCGATCATCCCGAACTACCTGACCATGGCGGACTGGGGGCTGGTGAACACCTTCCCCGCGCTCATCCTGCCGTTCCTGGCCAGCGGGTTCGGCACGTTCATGATGCGGCAGTTCTTCATGACCTTCCCCCGGGAGGTGTACGAGGCGGCCAAGGTCGAAGGCTGCGGGCACCTGCGCTTCCTGTGGTCCATCCTCGTGCCGCTGTCGCGGCCCGCGCTCGGCACACTGGCGGTCTACTCCTTCATCGGCACCTACAACCACTACTTCTGGCCGCTGCTGGTCACCAACACCCCCTCCATGCAGACCCTGCAGATCGGGCTCGACCAGCTCAACTCGGTCGAAGAGCGGGCGCCGAACCTCATCCTGGCCGGGGTGGTCATGGCTGTCATCCCCATGCTGATCATGATCTACGCCTTCCAACGGCACATCGTCCGCGGATTGACCACGGGAGCGGTGAAATGAGCACTCTGCTGCCGGGCGAGCCGCTCGGCGCGGGCACCGACGAGGTGTACCGGCGCCTGAAGCGCGGCCCCGACGAGCCGCACCGCCTTCGCTCGGACTTCACGCCGCCGCTCGCCCCCGGCCGGGTCGGCGGCCGGGTCGTGGCCACGCTCGCCCACCTCACCGACCTGCACGTGGTCGACCCCGGTTCTCCGGCCCGCCTTGACTTCGCGATGCGGTCGGGAGCCGGCCGGCCCGCCTGGGGCGGCGCGGTGGACTGGGTGTTCCGCCCGCAGGAGTCGCTCACCCCGTACGCGGTCAGGTCGATGGTCTCGACGCTGGCCGGGCTGCCCATCGACGTCTGCGTGGTGACCGGGGACAACATCGACAACGGCCAGACGAACGAACTGAACGCCTACCTGGCGCTGCTCGACGGCGGCGAGGTACGGCTGGCGCCCGCCTACCACGGCCCGCAACGCCTCGACTGGGACGACCACTGGTACTGGCGGCCCGACCCCGGTGACGATCAGTACAAACGGCGATGGGGCTTCCCCACCCACCCGGGACTGCTCGACCTGGCCTCATCCCCGTTCACCGCCGCTCCACTCGGCCACCCATGGCTCGGTTGCCTGGGCAACCACGACCTGCTGGTCGGCGGCGCCAGCCAGGGCCACGCCCACCTGGGCGACCTCGTGACGAGCGACCGCAAGCCCATCGAACTGCCCGACAACATCCCCTGCGGGCTCGACACACTGCTGTCCGACCCGGCCACCCTGTTCTCCGGACGCTCGCGACCAGTCCCGGCCGTGCCGGAGCGGGCCTTCGCGGGCCGTATGGAGCTGATCAGGCGGCATCTCGGCCATGGGTTCACCGAGGAGAACCTGCGCGACGGGACCGGCTACTACACCTACGACCCAGTACCGGGCCTGCGGGTGATCACGCTGGACACCAACCACGCACCCGGCCACTGGGACGGCAGCATGGACCAGCGGCAGCTCGCCTGGCTGGAAGACCAGCTCGCCAGGACACACGGGCCGGACGCCCCGCTGGTGGTGCTGGCCTCGCACCACGCGACCGCCTCGATGAACAACCGCTACGGAGTCTGCCCCGACCGGCAGGCCGACCGTGCCTACGCGGCCGAGGTCCTGAGCACGGCCCTGCGTTGCCCGAACGTCGTGCTCTGGCTCAACGGACACCACCATGCCAACCGGATCACCGCCCACTACCGGGCCGGCGGCGGCGGACTGTACGAGGTGACCACCGCGTCGATCACCGACTGGCCTAGCCAGGCCCGCCTCATCGAGATCGCGATCGAGCCGACCGGCGAGAGCCGGCTGACCACCACCATGATCGACCACGCGGCCCCGGCCACCGTCTCCGGCGACCTGGCGGACCCTGCCCAGCTCGCCACCCTGCATCGGGAGCTGGCCTACAACGACGGCGTACGCGCCGGGCGGCGCGGCGCCGAAGGCTCCCCGGCAGACCGCAACGTCCACCTGTACCTCCCACCGCGCTGACCTGCCGAGAACCCGGCCACCCCCCTTCCTTTAGGAGAACGACATGCCGCCCTTAGACCGGCGTCACCTGCTCCGCGCTGCCATCGTCGGCGGCACCGCCTCCGCCGCCGCGATGGCGACGGCGGCTGCCGCCGCCGCCTCTCCCACACCGCAGGAGACCCCCTCGCAGGCTCCGAACCCGTCGGCGGCCCACACCGGCACCTCCGACTTCATGGTGGTGAACGTCCGCGACCACGGCGCCAAGGGCGACGGCGCGACCGACGACACTGCCGCCATCCAGGCCGCGCTCAATGCCGGCAAGGGCACGACCGTCTACCTGCCACCCGGCACGTACCTGGTCTCGAACATGCTCAGCGTCTTCTCCAAGACGACCGTCCTCGCGACCTCGGCCACGGTGGTCAAGCGCACGGCCGGCCCGGCCCTGCTCGGCAACGGCGTACTGGGTGACTTCAGCGCCACCAAATGGGACGGTGAATCCGACATCGTCATCCATGGCGGCGTGTGGGACGTCAACGCGGGCGCGGTGAGCGCCAGCGCCGCCGGCTTCGGATTCAGCCACGGACAAAACATCCGGGTGTACGACGTGACCATCCGCGATGTACAGCGCCACCATGCGATCGAACTTTGTGGCGTGAAGTCCGCCAGAGTCGTCAACTGCCGTTTCCTCGGATTCTCCGACCCGGACGGCAACCGCGGCTACTCCGAGGCCATCCAGATGGACTACGCCGGAGGCCCCAGCCACTTCGGGCTGTTCGGCGCACCCGACTTCTACGGGTGCCAGGACATCGAGGTCAGCGGATGTTACTGCGGCCCCTCAGAGACGCTTCCATCCTTCCCCCGGCTGGCCGGCTCCCACGGCGGCCCGAACGGACACCAGCACACCGGGCTGCGCGTGCTCGGCAACTACGCCGAGGGTTGCACCGAGTGGGCCATCCGCCTCTACGACTGGGGGGACGCGCTGGTCGAAGGCAACCAGATCGTCAACGGCGGTGGCGGCATCCAGATCGGCCCCGCCGGGGTGCAGCCCAGCGCCAACATCATCGTCCGCGGCAACATCCTGCGCGGACTGAAGGGCGTCAAGGAGGCCGCCGGCCGCCCTACGGATGCCGCCATTTGCGTGGGCAGGCTCAACGAGTCACGCACCAGCCGCCTGGTCATCGACGCCAACATCGTGCAGGACGTCACCATGGAGGGCATCGCCGTCTTCCGTACCGATCACGCCGTCGTCTCCGGCAACCACACAGCCCGCACCGGCGGCGTGGGCATCCGGATCAACAACTCACCGCGCACGGTCGTCTCGGGCAACACCATCGAGCAGCCCGGGAAGGAGGGTATCGTCGCCCACCTCGGGAGCAACGGCAGCCTGATCACCGGCAACATCATCAAGGACTCCGGCGCGTACGGCATCGGCATCACCGATAAGATCTCCGACGTGGCCGTCCGGGACAACACCGTCCTCGGCTCGGGCACCACAGCCGGCACCGAAGCGGGCCTGCGGGTCAGCAACAACGCCAACCGTACGAGCCTGGTCGGCAACACCGTACGACGCCGAGGCAGCGGGAACGAGGCCGCCTACGGGCTGTCCATCACCGCCGCCTGCACCGGCACCTGGTACACCGGCAACGACCTGCGCGACTCGGGGGCGACCGGCCCGGTCAGCGACAGCGGCGCCGGTTCCCAGACCAGCCCGGGAGGGCCCTCCTGACGGCGTTGATCGTCACGGCGCTGTTCGCCCTGTTCACCGGCTACAACGACGCGGGGGCGGTGATCGGTCTCGGACTGCGGGCGCGCGGCCTGCGGCCGCTTACCGCCCTGCTCCTGCTGGCGCTGGCGGTCGTGGCTGCGCCGCTGGCCGTCGGCACGGCGGTGGCCGCCACGCTCAGCACGCGGCTGGTGTCGTTCGAGGGCGGCCGGGCGCCGCTGCTGGCCGCAATAGCGGCGGCGGTCCTGGTCACCGTGGTCCTGGCCACCTGCCGCCTGCCCACCAGCCTGACGCTCGCCCTCATCGGCGGCGTCTCGGGGGCGGGCCTGGGGGCGGGGGCCTCGGTCGACTGGTCCTTGGTGGCAACGGTCCTGGCCACCGCCGCGGTCGCGCCGTTCGCGGGGGCGCTCACCGCCCGCGCGGTCACGTGGCTGGTCGGGGTGGTGCCGGCGGGCAAGGGCGCAGGGGAACGGCTGCGCCGCATGCACGTGACGGCCTTCGCGGCCACGTGCGTGGCGTACGGCGCGAACGACGGCCAGAAGCTCCTGGCCGTCTACGCCGCAGTCCACGCGGTGCCCGCTGACCGGGCCGCCACATCGATCACAGCGCAGGCTCTGCTGGTCGGCTGCTTCCTGGCCGGGGCGGTGCTGGGCCTGCGCAGGCTCGCGGCCAGCATCGGCGGCGGGCTCGCCGCGGCCGACACCAGCGCGATCGTGGTAACCGAGACATCCGGTGCGGCCGTGGTGCTCGGCACCGCCCTGATCGGCGCCCCCGTGAGCATGACCCAGTCCCTGTCCGGCGCCATGATCGGCACCGGTCTGGCCCGCGGAACAAGGAGAGTGAGATGGCGAGCGGTACTACACCTGGGAACGGCCTGGTTGCTCACGCTGCCCATGGCCCTGGCCTGTGGCGCGGTGGGCGGCGCGGTAGCCGTCGCGGTGGCGCCGTGAGGTCGCTGTTCCGCGATCTGTCCGGGCGTACCGACCGCGTCCTCATCGAGCAGATCATTACGCAGCTCGACGCGGCCGCGGCGGGCGTGTGGCTGGCCACGGCGTCGGCCACTGGCGAGATCGACCCGGCGACGGCCCGCGCGCGGATGGTCGAGGTGGAGCACGAGGGGGACGAGGCCCGCGCGGCGCTGGTCGGCCAGATGCGCCGCAGCCTCACCTCGCCCATCGACCGTGAGGACCTCTTCCGCTTCTCCCGCGCTATCGACGACGTCCTCGACGCGGTGCGGGACTTCGTCAGGGAGCTGCACCTGTTCGCCGCGCCGCCCGACCCGTCGTACGCGAACCCGCTCCAGGCCCTGTCGGCCGGCATCGAGCAGCTCACGGAGGCGGCCCGGCTGCTGCCCGCCCGCCCCCGCGCCGCTGCCGAGGCCGCCAGGGGAGCCAAGAAGCCCGGCGTACGGGTCGCCTACCAGCTCTCGCTGGCCGAGGTCCTGTCGGCCCCGCTCACCCGCGACACCATCAAGGTGACGCTTCTGCTGACCCGCCTGGACGCCGCGGGAACCAGCCTTGCCGCGGCCGTGGACACCCTGGCCGACGGCGTGATCAAGCGCTACCAGTGACAACCTGGGTGATCTCCGGTTCCGTCACGCGGCTCGGCAGTACTCGTTGATCGCCCCCAAGCACTTTTGCGATATTCGATGCGACTTCGAGTCGTGTGTGCAGCGCTCTCTTTTATGGGGTGCTGTGTGACCTCGGCGGCGATCCGGTCGACACCATCGTTGAGTTTCAGCACCCGTTCGGCTTGTTCCAGAAGCCGGGTGACCAGCCGGAAATTGCCTGCGGTGGTGCGGTTGATCGCGGCGATGGCCTCGGTTGTGGTGGCGTCAGGCCGAGGTGGGCGAAGGCTGTGGTCAGGACGGTGGCGAGTCGAGTGCGAGCAGGAGTGACGCAAATCTGTGGATATCTCGGCCCGGCTACATCGGGAAGCGGCCGCGGCGGATGCGCCAGTGGCGGCCGGCCTTCAGGTGGTCGACGATCGCGCGCTGGAGCACAGTGCGGCGCGGCAGCTGGTCGAGCGGCGTGGTCAGGGTGCGGAACACGAACCGCAGCACCTCGACGTCGGCGTCCTGCCCCTCCGGCTCCTCGTAGGGCTCCAGCTCGAACCTCCGCTGGAACCGGACGATGTTGGAGTCCCCGGGCATGTACTCCAGTAACTGCGGGTCCAGCAGCCACGAGCCGCAGGAGAACTCCGTGTAGCGCTCGCCGGGAAAGTGGCGTGGGAAGAACGCGCGGGCCTCGTCGAGCGACGCCGTGACCGCCTCCGGGGTCATCGGCCCCGACTCGGGAATGTGCAGGCTGATGGTGGTGCCGCCGCGATGGTGCTGCAGTCGGCCCAGCTCGTAGATGCCGCCGCGCGCGTGCAATGTCAGCCAGCTCTGCATGACCGGCCAGCCCTCGCGGTGCATCCGCCGGTCGATCGCGAGATTGCGGCCCAGGTCCGCGAGGGTCACCCACGACACGGCATCGGGGATGCCGTGGTCGCGGTGGTAGCCCATGGCGACGTCGACCAGGGCCAGGTACGCGTACACGTAGAGGTGCCGCCAGGCGGGGCCCCGTTCGCGCGGCAGCTCCGGACCGGGCGGCAGCCAGCCGTGTCCCCCGAGATCGGCGCGGACCAGGGCGATCGAGCGGTCGAGCAGCCAGCGCAGCTCCGGAGTCCACAGGGGAGAGCCGGGGTCGGGCCAGCCCGCCATGATCTCGACGGCGTCGTCCGGCCGCACCGCGAGCCGGTCGAGGATCGCGGGCGCGTCGGCCTTGGCGGGCAGCGGAGCCGACGGCCGGTCGCCGGCGAGCTGGTGTACGCGGTCGACGTCCTCGGCGGGTACCCCGAGCCGGGCGGCGACGTCGTCCAGATCCACATGGACGATCCTACGATCAACGGCAACGCGACGGAGGAAGGTCAAGGGATCTACCTTTTTGCCCGTTTTGTCGATCTCCTGCTTTCCTCGGTGCGAGAGGTCTGCGAGCAGGGTCACCAACTGCCTTCAGCCGGTTGACGGGGCGACGAACGGACCCTCAGGCGAGGGCAGCTGTCCGACGCCACCGTTCGAGCCGAGCAACCTCTGGCCCGGCAGCTGTACGGCCGGCGCCGGCCGTACAGCTCACGCACTCACGACCACGAACCGGGAGGTGCCCTATCGAGTACCAGACTCCAGCCGGGGGCACATCGAGCCGAGAAGAACGACGCGGCTCAGATTTGGAAAGGCTCAAACCGCGGCCGGCTGGTCGGCCTTGCCGTGCGCCTCCAACGAAAGGTCCTGCCAGTCGGCCCACATCTTGAGCCGGTCGGCGTAGGCCTGCTGGATCATCGGGTGGAAGCCCTGGCCGAAGAGAACCCGCAGCGGTGGGTTGTCGGAGTCCACCAGCTTGAGCAGCGCCTGGGCCGCCGCGGCCGGGTCGCCGGCGGGCAGCTTGCCGGCCATCGCGCCGAGGCGCCGGCGGAGGCCGGCGTAGGCCGGGTCGGGCTCGGCCATGTGGCCGTTGTTGAGCGGGTCGGGGTTCTTGCCGGAGCGGGTGGCGAATCCGCCGGGCTCGATGATGGTCACCTTGACACCGAAGTCGGCGACCTCACCGGCGAGGGCCTCGTTCAAGCCCTCCAAGGCCCACTTGGAGGCGTGGTAGGCGCCGCCGAGCGGCATGGCGATCAGGCCGGCGGCCGAGGACAGCTGGATGATGCGTCCCGAGCGCTGCTCGCGCAGGTAGGGCAGCGCGGCCTGGACCACCCACACCGCGCCGAACAGGTTGGTCTCCAGCTGGTCGCGCAGTTGCTGCTCGGTCAGCTCTTCGACCGCGCCGACCTGGGCGTAGCCGGCGTTGTTCACGATGACGTCCAGGCGGCCGAAGTGCTCGGCGGCCCGCGCCACGCTCTCGAAGACGGCCGCCTTGTCGGTCACGTCCATCGCGAGCGGGAGCACCGCGTCGCCGTAGGCGGCGACCAGGTCGTCAAGGCTCTCGGCCTTCCGGGCGGCCGCGGCCACCTTGTCGCCACGAGACAGTGCTGCCTCGACAAAGCTGCGGCCCAGGCCGCGGGACGAACCAGTGACGAACCAGACCTTGCTCATGATGATCTTCCATTCTTTCGTTGCCGACTGCCGGACACGAGACGCCGACGACCTGATCCCTGTGACAGGTGCGGCTCTGTGATCTAGGCCATAGAGTATGTAGATGTGCAGTCATTGCACTCTCGTGCAATGATTGCATCAAGATATACTCATGCCACGAACGGCCGTCAAGTCGGCTGCGGACCGACCCGAGGAATGCCAGGGGGCACGATGACGAGTGACGAACCAGTCCGCCGCGGCGGACGCGAAGCGCAGCGCCGCCGCACTCGCAAGGCGATCGTCGACGCGGCGGTCCGCCTGAGCGCCATCGGAGTAACGCCGTCCATCGACGAGATCGCGGCCGCCGCCGACGTGTCACGCCGCACGATCTACATGCACTTCCCGACCCTCGACCACCTGCTGATCGACGCGACGGCGGGCGCGCTCAACGAGCCGCCGGTCGAAGCGGCACTGGCCGACCCCGCGCTCGCCAACGATCCTGTTGCCCGCGTAGACGCCCTCATCCGGACACTGCTGGAGTACTCACCGCAATCCCTTCCCCTGGGCCGCCGGCTGATCCGTCTAACCGTCGATCCGGCGCCGAACGACGCTCAGGAGCGAGCCACCCCGCGCCGGACTCGCCGCCGGGTGGAATGGCTGGAACAGGCCTGCGAACCACTCCGGAGCACCCTCAGCGAGGAACGGTTCCAGCGCCTCATCTCGGCCCTGACCATCGTGGTCGGCTGGGAGGCGCAGATCGCCCTACGCGACGTCCGCGGCCTTGACCCTCAGGCCGAGCAGGAGGCCATCACCTGGGCCGCACGCGCCCTGGTAGAGGCAGCGATCAAGGAAGGGTGACCTCCGCCAGGAACTGCCCCGTCTCAGCACCCGGTCAGCCCGCCATCCTGTCCTGGTGGCTCCCGCCTGGTGACCTATCGCGAGGACAAGCCATGCCGCACCGGCCCTCCCCAACCGTCGGACGGTGTGGATGACACCGGCGCCCTTGCAGGTAGGGCAGGCGACCTCGGAGGTGGCGCTGAACCAGCCCGGCCGCGGCGAGGCCTTCATACCAAGCAGCACCGTTGTTTCCGCTCGTACACCGGGAGGGCACGGCCCAGATCGCCCGCCGCCCCCACCAAGCGCTTGCCGACAGCCTTGTCAGCCCCAGGTACTACAAGAGAGTTCAACCCCAGCGGTGACGCGGTCGACGGCCTCCGTTTCGTAGCTTTCCGAGCATGCTCAGAATGCTCACGCTCGCCGGAAGTCTCGCGTTCGGCGCGGTCCTGGCGCTGCCCGGCCAGCACAGTGGCCGGCTTGTGAAGGTCTACGGCGACCTGGCCACCGCCGATCGGGTCGCCATCGTGGTGCCGGGGGCCGACACCACGGTGGCCACCTTCGAAGCGAGTACGAAGCGGCCGGGAGGCGCGGCGCGGGCGCTGCTGGCCGAGGCCGCCAAGGTGGGCCACGGCGAGCGGCTGGCCGTGATCGCCTGGCTCGGTTATGACGCGCCGCCTACGTGGAGCCTGGGCGCCATCACCGACACGGCGGCCGTCGAGGGGGCGAAGGCGCTGCGCCGTACCGTCGTGGAACTGCACGCGCGGACGTCCGCGCCGATCGCGTTACTGTGCCACAGCTACGGCTCGGTGGTGTGCGCCAAGGCCGGGACGGACCTGCCCGTCGCGGATGTGGCACTGTTCGGAAGCCCCGGCATCGACGCATCGTCCGGCCACGCACCGGCTGGCCGGGCGCCATCAGACCACCCGCCGTCCGACCAGGAACCGTCCGACGGGGCTCCGTCCGATGGGGCCCTGCCCGACCACCATCTGTCTGACGCGTCATATCGTCCTCCCTCCGACCACGGAGTGTCCAGCCCGGCGCCGTCTGTCACCAGGGTGTGGGCGGGTGTAGGTGGTAGTGATTGGATCAGGTTCGTGCCGAAGGTGAAGCTCGGGCCGCTTGGTTTCGGGGCCGACGCGCTGAGTCCCGGGTACGGAGCGCGGGTGTTTGAGGTGGGTCCCGGCGGGCACAGTGACTACTTCGCACCAGGAACGCCGTCGTTGCGCAATCTCACGCTGATCGCCCTCGGCCGCCCCGGCGATGTGACGGCTGCGGCGCCAGCATGACAGGGTCGGGTTTAATGACAGAGTGTCGTCATCAACTTGACGGGCCCGTCCAGGGTTTGTGACACTTTGTCATGAAAGACCTGGCAACACATTGGGGTGAAGCGTGACGTCGTTCTCCGAGACCTTGAAGAACGCCACTTGGGGCGACCACGAGTCGGCCGAGGACGAGAGCTACCTCAAAGAGCTGATGAGCGGCCGGTTGAGCGAGCACGACTACGGCGAGCTCGTCGCCCAGCACTACTTCGCCTACCTCGCCCTCGACGGCGCCGCCAAGGCCCTGGCCGATCACCCGGTGGCCGGCCGGTTCGTCTTCCCGGAGCTCTATCGGGAGCAGGCACTGGAGCGTGACCTGCAGACCGTCTACGGTGCCGGCTGGCGCGACCGGATCGTGCCCTCGAAGGCGACCCGGACCCTGGTGGCGCGGATCGAGCAGGTGGCCGACTGGCCGGGCGGTTATATCGCCCACCACTACACCCGCTACATGGGCGACCTGTCGGGCGGGCAGTTCATCCGGATGGAGCTGCAGAAGATCTACGGCTACCAGAAGGGCGGCGGGGTCGACTTCTACCTATTCGACGAGGTCGGCAGCCTGCCCCGATTCAAGAACGAATATCGTGCCCGCCTCGACGCGCTGCCCTTCGGCGAGCGGGAGCAGCATCGCGTGATCCGTGAGGTCAAGCTGGCCTACCAGCTCAACACCGAGGTACTCGGCGAGCTGCTCCACGTGATCAAGGCCGCAGCATAGGGTGCCTGAGAGGCTGGTCCATCCCACACCTCTCGTACGCGAAGTCCGGCCTATAGAAGTCGGCCTATAGCGGGATGGACACCGGCCTACCATGGACGCATGCCCCGCATCTCCGCAGCCACCATCGGTGAGCACCGAGCCCAGACGCGTGATCGCATCCTCGAGGCCGTCGCCCGCCTGTCGAGGGTGCAGGGGATCGACGCCATCTCCATGACGGACGTGGCGAACGAGGCCGAGATCACCCGGACCGTCCTCTACAACTACTACCCGGACAAGGCCGCCCTGCTGCTGGCCTTCACCGAGCGGGTCACCAGCTACTTCATCGAAAGCTACGAGCAGGAGCTGCCGGCCGTCGCCTCCCCCGCCGACCGGCTGCGGGTGTTCGTCCGGCTGCAGCTGACCGGCCTGCTGGCGCACCCGCACCCTGGAGCGGCGGATCTCAGCGCCGCCCTCGGCCCTGACGCCTACCAGCAGCTCGCCGAGCACGTGGCGCCCATGCAGCGCATCCTGGTGGAGATCTTGGAGAGCGGGATCGAGTCGGCCGATTTCCAGGTGGTCGACGTCGAGGCGACGGCCCGAATGATCATCGCGGTGATCGGCGCGGAGCGGGTGCCTCTGATCAGTGGCGCGGTGACCGTCGAGGCGGCGGGCCAGTTGGTGACGGGCTTCGTGCTAAGGGCTCTGGGCGCTGAGAGCCCTGCGGATCACCTCACCCCTGAGAGCCCTGCGGATCACCTCACCCCTGAGAGCCCTGCGGAACGCCTCACCTCCTGAGAGCCTGGGCAACGCCTCTCGTCAACTTGGCCCGGCCCGTCCACGACAGATCGCGGTGAATTGTCGGTCCTCCTCACTACCTTCGAGGTAGATCACCGAGGAGGTTCGCATGTTCCGTCAGGGAGACATCCTGATCGTTCCGGTCGCCGAGGACTCGGTGCCCAACCATCTGAAATCCGCACCATCCGCGCCCCGTGACGCGCGCGGCCGCCTCGTGCTCGCGCTCGGCGAGGCCACCGGCCATACCCACGCCATCCCGGGCCCGGGGACGTTGCTGGTCGATCGGGGCTCGTCCTATCTGCGCCTGCCCTTTGGCGGACGGCTGGTCCATGAGGAGCATGCCGAGATCTCGCTGCCCAAGGGGTGGTTCCGGGTGGTCAGGCAGCGCGAATACGTCCCGGGTGCCTACCGGCTCGTCGCCGACTGACAGTGGCTCTGTGGGCGAGTCCCCCACCGCGGCCTGGCCCAGCCGGCTGACAGTGGCTCTGTCGGTGAGCCCCCACCCCGGCCTGGCCCAGCCAACTGACAGTGGCTCTGTCGGTGAGCCCCCACCGTGGCCTGGTCCAGCGGCTGACCTTGGGGCGTCAATGGGAGCGCTCATCCGTTTTGCGCCGCCGTACCCCACCCCCCGATCCAGGAGCACTTCATCGATGACGACTACTGATGTGTCCGCATTCGTCTCCGCCGAGATGGCGACCCGGCTGACCGGGACCGCGTCCGCCTGGGAAGAGATCGCGTTCGCGAGTGGCCCGGCCGACCGGGCCGAGGCCGAGGCAGGTGTCCGGTCCGCCTATCAGGCTGTGGGGCTGGCGGAGCCTGACCATATCGTCTGGCTCTCCTCCCCTGCCCAGGGTGCGGTCGCGGCGGCTCTCCTCACGGGCGGCGCGGCGGTCCGCGACACCTTCGACTCGATCGGGCTAAGGCGGGTGATGGACGAGGTCAGCGCCCAGTTCTCCGGAGTTGGCGAGGCTGGGCCGTCCGTCCGGGAGCTCGTACGCACCGGGCCCTGGGAGCGGGCCCGGGCGGAGGTGGTCGCCACGCTTGGTGTCCACGTCTGGCCCCACGCCTGGCAGCTCACCGGCGCCCGTCTCTGGCCCGGCGTCCACCGTCTGGTGAACGACATCCGCACAGGCATCGCCGCGTCGGCAAGGGCGGCAAGCGCGGCGAGCACGGCAGGCGCGGCGGACGGTGGCCACGGCGGGGCCGCAGCGGTCGATGACGGCGTCGACGATGACGTGGCAGAGGCGGCGGCGTTGCTTCGGCGGGCCACTCTCGATGCCGTGTACGGTCAGCAGGACGCGCCGTGGCTGGCGCTGTTCGACGGGCTCGATGGGCTCGACGGCGACGCTCGACACGTCGCGTCTCTCGACGGGCTGATGCGGGTGGCGAGGGCGGCAGGATGGTGGTGGCCGTTCGAGCGGGTGGCCGTACTGTGTGAGCGCCCTGTCTCGATGCACCGCGACGACCTCGGCCGCCTGCATCGGGCCACCGGTCCCGCGCTGGCGTTCGCCGACGGGTTCGCGCTGTACGGCTGGCATGGCATGCCGGTCCCCGCCGATTTCGGGGCCGCCATGGCGGACCTCACGCCCGAGCGCATCCGACAGGAGGAGAACGCCGAGTTGCGCCGCGTCATGCTGGAGCATTTCGGCTTTGACCGCTACCTCACCGAGTCGGCTGCCACGCCGGTCCAACGGGACGCGGCGGGCGTGCTGTGGCGGCTGGAGCTGCCCGACGACGAGCCGCTGGCGATGGTCGAGGTGGTCAACTCCACGCCGGAGCCCGACGGCACCAGCCGGACCTACTTCCTGCGGGTGCCGCCATGGACCAGGACGGCGCAGGAGGGCGTGGCCTGGACGTTCGGGCTGGCGGCGGGCGATTACCGACCCGAACGGGAGACGTGACCGGCCTCGCCGGTGCGGGTCTGCCGCGCGATCCCCGCCATGGCCTCGCGATCCCCGTCATCGCGGCCTAGCGATCCCCGCCATAGCCTCGCGATCCCCGCCACGGCCTCGCGATCTCCGACCGGTGCCCGGAGGCCCGGTCCCTGTCGGGATCGGCCTCGCATGGTCATCCCAAGGCGGTGTCCTTGGGTGGCCAGCCCGCTGGGATGCGTTCGAGGACTCCCCCGGAGAACGTGTCGTACAAGCCCAACGGCTCCAGGTGCACATATCCGATATGGCAATCGCAAGAGCCCTTTGGGCAGCCCCTGGGCCGCAGAGCCGCCAGCGCCGTACCGTCGTAGAGGTTGCCCAGGCGATCCGGGACGAAGTGGCAGCGCCGCACCTCCCCCTCGCCGTCCACGGAGATCACGCTCTCCCCGGTACGACAGCGCAGACCACCACTGGTGTGCGGGTGACGGCTGTTGGCGAACAGGGGATCAAGGGCGGTCCAGTCCGCCGCCTCCGTGTCCGTGTAGGAGCCGCCCTCGGCCGCGTTGATCCAGAGGTACACCTCCGGTGGAAGGGCGGCCCGCAGGAGGCGTGCGGGTGTGAGGTGCTCGGGGAGGCCGACAACGCCGACGCTGTAGCGGACGCCCTTCGCCGACAGTTCACGGCAGCCGGCGAGAAACCGGTCATGTGTCACCTGGCCGGGGTGGTAGGTGGTCCAGAGTGCCAGCGTGTCGAGATCGGCGTCGACGAGCCAGCGGGTGCGGCCACTGAGGTTCGTCTGGATGGCCACGCGCGACACGTGTCCGAGGTGGCTGAGATCGACCATCGCCCGTCGATACCACGACCTGACCAGACCCTCCCCCCACGGCGTGAACAGCACTGAGATGCCGAACCGCTGCGCCGACACCCAGGCGGTGAAGCGTTCGAGCGCCGCCCGGTCGGCCCGCAGCTGGGCGGGAGTGTCTCGGCGCTTGGCGAACGGGCAGTACGGGCAGTCGTAGTCGCAGCTGGCCAAGGGGCCGCGATAGAGGATGGTCAGGTCAGCGCTGGTCATAGGAGTCCATCAGCTCTCGTACGCGGGCGGAGAACAGGGCCGGGCCGATGGCGTCGGAATGGGCGAGGCCCTCGGGGTTGAGCCTGATGCGTTCGGCCGCCGATTCGAGCCAGGCCCGGTCCGCGAAGCCGGACAGATCGAAGTCGTCGAGTACGTCGGCGCCGAACCGCTCTTTGTACGCCGGCCGATCGAGGCCCTCCACCTGGAGGAGGGACTGCAGGAGATGACGGCGGCGGCGCTCGGGGCCGTCCAGTTCGAAGCCGACGTTGGCGTGGGCGAACGACTCCTGGGGCAGCCGTACGTAGTCGTCGATGATGGCCCGCACGTGGCGGACGGCCACCGCGTACTCGAAGGAGTAGTGCAGGCGAGAGGTGTAGGAGCGGGCACCGCAGCCGAGGCCGATCATGCCGTCGCGCTGGCAGCAGTATTCGACGCCCGCGGGGGCGTCAGCCGGTAAGCGGAACATGCGCATCGACACCTGCTCGTAGCCTGCCGCGAGCAGATGGTCGCGGCCCGCTCGGTAGAGGGCGAGCCGCTGGTCGTCCCAGTCGCGCCGCCGCAGCCCGAGCCCGGTCAGCGGCCGTACGTACAGGGGATACAGATACAGCTCCTCCGGCTGCCAGGCCAGCGCGGCGTCCAGCGAATAGCGCCACGACGTCTCCGTCTGCCCATCGATGCCGTAGATGAGGTCCATGTTGAGGGTCGGCACCCCAGAGGCCCGGATGGCGGCCAGCGCCCGCTCGACCTCGGCCCGGCGCTGGGGCCGTACCGCCGCCCTGGCCTCGGCGTCGATGAAGCTCTGCACGCCGATCGACAGCCTGGTCACGCCGCGTGACGCGAGCACGGCGAGGCGGTCGGGAGTGGCGGTGGCAGGCGAGGTTTCCACGCCGAGCGGGATCGCCTGGAAGTCGGCGCCCAGAATGCGTTCGGCCAGGTCGAAGAGCCTGGTCAGCTCGGCGGCCGACAGATAGGTGGGGGTGCCGCCGCCGATGGCCGCCGTGGCGAAGCGGGCCTCGGGGATGGCTTCCCGAATGGCCGAGGCCTGGCGTTCGAGGGCGTCGAGGTAGGCGGCGACCAGGTGTTCCGGCGCGCCGGTCCTGGTGAACAGGTTGCAGAATCCGCATCGCATCTCGCAGAACGGGATGTGCAGGTACAGAAAAAGCGCCTCGGTCCGCTCGCCCGCCCACACTTCGCGGAGTGGCGGCCGGGGCTCCAGGGGACGGTAGGCGGTCTTGTGCGGATAAGCGTAGACATATCCCTCGTACGGGGTCATCACCACGTTCCCTTCCCAAGCACGAACTCCCCATAAGGCACGGTCCACACCACCTCATGGCCGATGCGATGGCCCACATGCCCGTCCTCGCCGTACGCGGTGCCGTGGTCGGAACAGACGATGGCCAGACACGGCCGCCGCGCGCTCATCAGCGCGAACAACCGGCCGATGTGCCGGTCGACGTAGGCGAGGGCAGCGGCCTGGCTGGCCGGGCCGTCGGCGGTGGCGGCCGGCAGGTAGAAGTGGTTGGGCTGGTGGAGCGCGGAGACGTTCACGAACAGGAACACCGGCCCCTCACGGCCCTCGACGACGCGCGCCGCCCGGTCGATCTGCCGTTCGAATGAGTCAGGGGCCGTCACGCCGAACTCCGGCTCCCAGTGCGACTCGGCGAACAGGTCCGGCAGTGAGGAGCCGAGCGGGGTCCGCTTGTTGAAGAAGCCGACGCCACCGACACAGATCGTGTGATAGCCCGCCTGAGCCAGGCCGGCGGGCAGATCCGCGGCCTTGAAGCACCAGGTGCCCTCGGCGGTGGTCTCGCTGCCCGGGAAGGCGGCGGCGAACAGCCGGGGGTGCGGTCCCGGCGTGACCGGAGTCGGCAGGAAACCGGCCAGCATCGCCGCGTGGGCCGCGTAGGTGAAGCTTCCCGGCGTGTGCCGACGCTCCCATACCCCGCCCGGCAGGGCTCGCGCCAGGTTGGGCAGCCGTCCGGCCGCGAGCGCCTCGGCGGCGACGTCGTAGCGCAGCGTGTCGAGCGTGACGAGCAGCAGGTCGTGTGTCCCGACCACCGCGCGCATGTCCCTCATCCGGCCCCCTCGAGGCATCCGGCCCGCTCGAGGCATCCGGCCCGCTCGAAAAACACGGTCCTCTTGGAAAACACGGTCCTCTCGAAGACACCCGGGTCCCCGAATGCCCTCACGCCGCCCGCCTCAGTGCCAGCGCCACCTGCGCGTCGTAGGTGTCGAGCCCGTCGGCTCCACTGCCCGGCAACCCCATGAGGCCCGGCAGCAGGTCTCCGAACGCGTTGACCTCCGCCACCGCGAACCGCCGCCGATCGACCCCGACCAGGAGGTCCACCCCCACCGCCGAACTGCCGGGGAAGCAGGCGGCGGCCTTGGCGCAGACGTCCATGGCGCGCGCCCAACCGGTCTCGCCGAGCGCCGAGCGCACCTCGCCGAGGTCTCCGCGCGCGCCGCCGAGGTGGAGGTTCGTCATAGGAGCGAGGCTGGTTCGCACGACCGCGTGCGTCGGCCGCCCGCCGGTCACGACGACTCTGAGGTCGAACACCCGCCCGCCGATCGACGCCTTGGGGAACCACCGCTCCACATGAAGCCCATCGGGGTCCAACGCGTCGATGATGGCCGCGACGGAAGGTTCGTCCTCGTAGGAGCGGACTCGCAGAGAATTGTGGAGCTCCGGCCCGAGCTCGACAGAGGTAACCGCCTTGACCCGGTCTCCGTGGGCCTCCACCGCGATGACCCCGGAGGCGGATGAGCCGTGAGCGGGCTTGACGAACACCCTGCTCCACCCGGCCGCACGCATCCGCGCCCGCAACCCGGCATAGCCACCGATCAACCCACTGAGCGGACCGCGAACAGAGCCCTCATCAGGCTCACCGGCAGGCAGCGCGAGAGGCACCGGCACCCCGGCCGCCAGCAGCCGGGCGTGGCAGCGCCGTTTGTCGAACATCACCGCGATCTCCGCCACATCCCCGAGCAGCCGGGCCCCAGGGGTACGTGCCACCGCCTCCCGTACGGACCTCAGGCCGCGCACGAACGCCGCGTGCCACGCCGCGCCCCCGCCGACGCGGGTGGGATCGCCCGGCCCGCGCAGGAGCGCGTCCGTGGCGGCGTCCTCCCCCGGCGACTCGACTCGTACGAGCGCTCCGCGTGGCAGACCCAGCCACCAGGCCCGCCGCGCCCCCGGATGGGGCGACCCGCCGGTCAGCACGTCGGACCAGGCGACCATGTACGGTTCGGGCAGCCCGTGACGTTCAAGAGCGGCGGCGAACAGGCGGACCCGCCGATCCCCGGGAGTACCGACGACGGCGAAGGCGGGCACGCTCACTCCGACACCGCGATGTAGCGCCAGTCCTCGTCATCCTCATTCTCCTGCACGTCCGACAGGTCGAGCCGGACCTCCGGCAGGGCGGCCTGGAGCCGGGCCATCATAGGCTCGCTCAGCCAGTGGTGGCTGAGGTCGAGGCTGCGCAGGTGGGTCAGCGGCTGCCCCGACAGCAGCGCCTCGGCGCCCTCGTCGGTCAGCACGCCCATCGACAGGTCGAGTGACTCCAGCCGCACGACGATCGGCGCGGCGGCCACGGCGGCGGCGACCTCGTCCTGCCGTTCGCTGTCCTGGAGGCCGAGGTGGCGCAGCGCGGGCAGGCCGGAGCCGGCCAGGATCCCGGCCCAGTCGCCGGGTCCGGAGTCGCCGGAATAGTTCTCCTCGCCGAGCCAGAGCTCCAGGTGGCGCAGCGCGGGGAACGAGCTCTCACCGACCGCGTGGACCACTCCGGCGGGCAGCCCGCCGCACTCGAACCGAAGGATCTCCAGCCCGGCGTGCACGATGGGCTGGAGCCGCAGCCCAGTGCTGCCGCGCACGTCGAGCCGCTTCAGCCGCGGATAGGCCGCGAGCAGCGGCGTGATGTCGCCCTGACTGATCCAGGAGAGTTCGGACTCCTCCGAGACGATGTCGCCCAGAAAGACCGCCTCCAGCGCTGGCAGCCGGTCGGCAACCCCCGTCAGCGCCTCGACCGCGACGTCCGCCGGGGAGTCGTAGTCGGGACCCCACTGTCCGACCACGATCGCCCGGATGCGCGTGCCGTCCACCCGGCTCAACAGGTCGTCGAGGTCCTCCCGGAGCGACGGCGCGTCCGATTCCCCGTAGGGAGACATTCCGGTGACGCGCCAGGCGGCGTCGGCGGGCAGCTCTTCGCCGTCCTCTCGATCACAGACCGGTAAGTCGTAGAAGGACGGGAGATGCTGGTGGAAGGACAACTGGGCTCCTCTCATCGGGGGGAGCTCAGATGTACCAGAAAGAGGTGACAAGATTGCCTTTATGCAGGACGACCATGTAGCGCTCAAGTCCGCCCGAGGGCGCTGGATCCTGGCGGCCACCGTGCTGGGCTCCGGGATGGCCCTGCTCGACAGCACCGTGGTGAACGTCGCGCTGCCCTTCCTCGGCGACGACCTCGACGCGGACATGGCCGGCCTGCAGTGGACGATCAACGCCTACACGCTCACCCTGGCCGGGCTGATCCTGCTGGGCGGCTCGCTCGGTGACCGCTACGGCAGGCGCAAGGTGTTCCTGATCGGCACGATCTGGTTCGCGCTGGCCTCGGCGCTGTGCGGGCTCTCGCCGAACGTCGAGCTCCTGGTGGCCGCCCGCGCGCTGCAAGGGGTAGGCGGCGCGCTGCTCACCCCGGGGTCGCTGGCGATCATCCAGGCGTCGTTCGTCAGGGACGACCGGCCGCGCGCGGTCGGCGCCTGGTCGGGGCTGGGCGGGGTGGCCGCCGCGATCGGTCCGCTGCTGGGCGGGGTGCTGGTGCAGACGGCGGGCTGGCGGTGGGCGTTCCTGCTCAATCTGCCGGTCGCGGCGCTGGTCGTGCTGGTCACGGTGCGGCACGTGCCCGAGAGCAGGGACGAGCAGGCCGCGGGCCGGTTCGACGTGCTGGGCGCGGTGCTGGCGGCGCTGGCCCTTGCCTTCCTCACCTACGGCCTGATCGAGAAGGGGGCGACGATCCCGCTGGTGGTGGGGGTGGCGCTGGGCGTGGCGTTCGTGGTGCTGGAGAAGCGCAGGTCCCCCGACGCGCTGGTGCCGGTGAGCATCTTCCGCGACCGGGTCTTCACGGCCGTGAACGTGGTGACACTGATCATGTACGCGGCCATGGGCGTGGTGTTCTTCCTGCTCGTCGTGCAGTTGCAGGTGGTGTCCGGGTTCGCGGCGACCCCGGCCGGGCTGTCGCTGCTGCCGACGACGATCCTTATGCTGCTGCTGTCGGCGCGCGCCGGTGAGGTGGCCAAGCGCTACGGCCCGCGCTGGCCCATGACGATCGGCATCCTGGTGGCCGGGCTCGGGTTCCTCCTGATGAGCACGATCGGCTTCGGCGCCTCGTACCCTCTTCAGGTCATCCCCGCGGTCACGGTGTTCGGGCTCGGTCTGTCGGCGGCGGTGGCGCCGCTGACCGCGACCGTGCTGGCAACCGTCGAAGAGCGCCACGCCGGTACGGCCAGCGGCGTCAACAACGCGGTGGCCCGCACCGGCAGCCTGCTCGCGGTGGCCGCGGTGCCGCCCCTGGTCGGCCTGGTCGGCGACGCCTTCAAGAACCCGCCCGTCTTCAACGCGGGCTTCCACACCGCGATGCTGATCAGCGCCGCGATGATGGCCGTCGCGGCACTGATCACCTTCCTGACGATCAGAAGGAACGTCCTGGCCCCGGAAGAGCAGCTCAGAACGTGAAGCCCTGACTGCGGACGCTGTTGTCGAAGTTGGACAGCAGCAGCTCCGGCTCGCCGACCGCGCGGATCTCCGGCAACCTGGTCAGCAGCACCCGGAACATCGTCCGCATCTCCTGCCTGGCCAGGTTGGCGCCCAGGCAGAAGTGCGGGCCAGGCCCGCCGAAGCCGACGTGCGGCTTGGTCTCGCGGGTGATGTCGAAGCTGTCGGGATCGGGGAAGACGCTCTCGTCGCGGTTGGCCGAGCCGTAGAAGAGGACCACCTTGTCGCCCTTCTTCAGCTCCAGGCCGCGCAGGGAGTAGTCCTGGGTCAGCGTGCGCCGGAACTGCATGATCGGCGAAACGTAGCGGACCATCTCCTCGATCGCGTTGCCGATGCGGCCGTCGAAATCCTCCATCAGCAGGTCGCGCTGCGCGGGGTTGTCGGTGAGCAGCTTGATGCCGTGGGCCATCGTGTTGCGCGCGGTCTCGTTGCCCGCCACCAGGAGCAGGGCGAAGAAGGAGCCGAGCTCGCGGTCGGTGAGCTTCTCGCCGTCGGGGTTGGCGGTGACCAGCAGGGACACCAGGTCGCCTTGTGGATCGGCGGCCCGCTCGTGCCCCAGCTTGATCACCATGCGCTGGAGGGCGAGCAGGGCCAGCATGTTCTGGCCGGCGAGCTGAACACTGCGGACCAGGCTGGGGCGTACGCCGGTGTAGGCGGTGGAGACGTCGACGTGTTCGTGGACCTTCGCCCGCAGGTCATCGGGGATGCCCATCATGTCGCAGATGACGTGGATGGGGAGCCGGGCCGCGACCTGGCCGACGAACTCGCGCGGGCCCTGCTCGATGACGTCGTCGACGATCCGCTCGCACGCGGCCTCGATGTCGTCCTGCAGGCCGGAGAGCATGCGCGGGCTGAACGAGCGGGTGACGATGCGCCGCAGCCGGGCGTGGCGCGGGTCGTCCATGTTGACCATCGACTCGCCGAACACCTGCTTGACCCAGCCCGGCGGCTCCGGGTTGGTCACGGCGGGCTCGCTGGAGAAGACCTTGGCGTCGCGGCTGGCCTCGACCACGTCCGCGTGCCTGACCAGGGCGTAGAAGCCGCTGCCGGACCGGAGGAAGGGCACCTTCTTCTCGGGGAAGAACACGGGATGCTCTAATTGCCGGAGTCTGGCGAACGCCTCATGCCGGGCCTTGGGGGCCTGGCGCCAGAAACCCAGATCCGCGAGGTCGATGTCCACCCGCCTATCCTGGCACGTTCCCGTAGCGTTAAGACCTGGTTCGGCCGGGGTGGAAATACCTACCGGTATGAACGCACTGCTAGCCGCCTGCCTGGTTCTTCCCCTCGTTTCGGGTACGAGCCACGCCGCGGCTCCGTCGTGTGGCGGATCCCCTTCCGACTTCGACGGCGACGGCCGTCCCGATCTGGCGGTGGCCGCCCCCTACGACAACCGGCGGGCCGGCTCCGTGACGGTCGTCTACGGCAGCGGACGCAAGGAGAAGCTGACCCAGGAGGGCGCCGAGCCGGGTGACTCGTTCGGCTCGGCTCTCGCGGTCGGCGACTTCAACGGAGACGGATGCGCCGACCTCGCGGTGGGCGTGTCAGAGGAGTTCGTGGGCGAGCGCGTGCCGGGGGCCGACGGCAACGGCGTCGTCGAGCTGTTCCACGGCTCGCCCACGGGCCTGCGGCCGGGCAGGGAGCTGGCGCCGGCGAAGCCGTCGAGCGACCGGTTCGGGGCGTCGCTGGCCGCCGGTGACTTCGACGGCGACGGACGCGACGAGCTCGCGGTGGGCGCCCCTGGCCACCGTACGGGCGGGGGCGTCACGATCTACTGGATGAAGGGCCGCAAGCCGTACCAGATCACCCAGAAGACCCCCTGGGTACGGCAGGCGGCGAGCGTGACGGACCAGTGGGGCGCGGCCCTGGCGAGCGGCGACTTCAACGGCGACGGACGCGCCGAGCTGGCCGTGGGCGCGCCCGCCGACAGTGTCACCCAGGACGGCCAGGGCTCCGTGACCGTCATCGACGTGCGGAGCCGGCGGGCCGGGCTCCTCACCCAGAGCAGCCCCGGGATCAAGGGCTCGGCGGAGAAGTGGGACGCGTTCGGGGCGGCCCTCACGACCGGCGACTTCGACGCCGACGGGCACGACGACCTGGTTGTCGGCGTACCCGGTGAAGGGCTGAGCGCCAACCAGCGGGCGATGGACTACGGCGACGGGGCCGTGCACGTCCTGTACGGGAGCGGGAGCGCGCTGCTGCGCGGCCCCCGGTCGGAGATGTGGACGCAGCGGCTGCTCAAGGGCACGCCCCGGTACTACGACCGGTTCGGCGCCGCGCTGGCGGCCGGGGACTTCAACGGCGACGGCGACGACGAGCTGGCCGTCGGCGTACCCGGTGAGAAGGGGGTCCAAGTGCTGGCCGGGGCCAGGAAGGGCGGGCTGACGAAGGACGGCAACCTGCTCATCAAGGGCAAGGGGCGCGACTTCGGCGCGTCCCTGGCCGCGCTGCCCGCGCTCGGCGGGCGCTACCGGCAGCTCACCAAGGAACGTCCGCTGTACGGGCTGGTGGTGGCGGCGCCGGACCAGGGCAAGGTGCTGTACGTGCCCGGCTCGCGCCAGACGGGCCTGCGGCCCGGCCTGCTCCCGGGAAAGGTCCGCGAGCTGAGCAGCGGCCCCGGCCTGTACGGCTACGCGTTCGGCTGATCCCAGCCCGAGAGGCGAGGCGATACACACTTGTCGCCGATGGGAAGACCCGCGGGAAACTCCCTCCCCACGGAGCTGTCGCCGTCGGCGGGTTCGACGTGGGCGGTCACGGTCGGTACTCCCGGTTGAGGTCGGCCGCCGACACACCGGACAGTGCCTTGCCCAGAGTCGGAACGGCGGCGATGAGGCTGCGTGTGTAGGAATGTCGCGGTTCCTCGTACACCTGCTCCGTGGACCCGATCTCCACGATCTCCCCGTCATTCATGACCGCGACCCGGTCGCACACATGACGTACCACGGACAGGTCGTGGGAGACGAAGACCAGCGTGAGGGACAGCTCGTCGACGAGGTCGGCGATGAGGTTGAGCACCTGGGCCCGTACGGACACGTCCAGGGCACTCACCGGCTCGTCGGCCACGATGATCTTCGGACGGGGGGCGAGAGCGCGCGCGATCGAGATGCGCTGCCGCTGGCCGCCGGAGAACTGGTGGGGATAGCGGTCCGCCGCGTCGGCTCGCAGGCCGACGGCCTCGAGCAATTCGGCCACCCGCTCCCTGCGATTGGGATGCCCCTGCGCGACGAGCGGCTCGGCCACGATGTCGCCGACGCGCATGCGCGGGTCCAGCGAACTCATCGGGTCCTGAAAGACGAGTTGGAGCCGCTCGCGGACGAACCGCAGCCGGCTCTCCCGGAGCCCGGTGATGTCCCGGCCGTCGATCGCGACGCTGCCGCTGGTGGGGCGGTCGAGCCCGGCCAGAATGCGGAGCAGGGTCGACTTGCCGCACCCCGACTCGCCCACGATGCCGAACCGTTGCCCCTGAGGGACGGCGAAGCTGACGCCGCGCAGGGCGTGCACCGGCGGGCTGGGGTGGCGCAGCGAGGTACGAGGCCGCCGGTAGTCGCGCGTGACGTCACGGACGCTGATGGCGTCCGGGGGGCCGGTCTGCGACCCGGGTGCGAGGGGGGCGCTGGTCGGCTGCTCAGCCACGGCCGGCCTCCTGGTTCATGGGTGTGCCGGTCCCGCGTGCGGCGCTCTGGGATACCGGGTGGAAGCAGGCGTAGCCGGAGTCCGGCCCGGTAGGGACCCATTCCGGCCTGGTGGCGCATACGTCGGTCGCCTGAGCGCATCTGTTCCTGAAGACGCATCCGGCGGGGAAGCGGCCCGCCGGCGGAACCGACCCGCCGATCGTGGCCAGCCGGCCGCGGTCGTCGACCATGGTCAGGTCCGACGCGCCGATCAGGCCCTGGGTGTAGCGGTGCCGGGGGCGCGTGAACACCTCCCGGACCGGGCCGGACTCGATCAACCGCCCGCCGTACATGACCATGACCCGCTCGCAGACGGTGGCCACCACGGCCAGGTCGTGGGTGATGAAGAGCATGGCCGACCCGTGTTCCTGAACGCCCCGCACGATCAGGTCGAGCACCCGCGCCTGCACCGTGACGTCGAGCGCGGTGGTGGGTTCGTCGCAGACCAGGAGCGCGGGGTCGTTCGCGAGGGCGATGGCCAGCACCACCCGCTGCCGCTGGCCGCCGGAGAACTGGTGCGGGTAGGCGGTCGCGGCGGCCGCGGGATCGGGCAGCCCCACCTGGGCGAGCAGTTCCACGGCGGCGGCCTGAGCGGAGGCGCGGTCGGGCCTGGTCCGGTGGATCAGCAGCACCTCGGCGATCTGCCGCCCGACCCTCATCGTGGGGTTCAGAGCGGTCATGGGCTCCTGGAAGACCATGGCGATCTCCTTGCCCCGCACCCGGGACATCCGCGCCTCGTCGGCACCCACCAGGTCGTGGTCGACTCCGGCGAGCCGCACCGAACCCGTGGCCGAGAGCCCATCAGGCAGCAGCCCCATGACGCTCAGCGCCGTCAGCGACTTGCCCGACCCCGATTCACCGATCAGACCGACCCGCTCGCCGGCCCGGATGGTGAAGTCGACATCTTCGAGGAGTTTGAGGCCACCCACCGCGACGTCGAGATTCCGCACGGCCAGGACGTCGTCCGGCCCGGAGGCCGGTGCCGTGTCAGGTGCCGGGGTCATCGGCGGTCCTCCAGCTTGGGGTCGAAACGGTCGCGCAGGCCGTCACCGAGCAAGTTGAATCCGAGCACCGCCACCGCGATCGCGATGCCCGGGAACACGGCCAGCCGGGGAGCCGACCACAACATCTCCTGGCTCTCCTGCAGCATCCGGCCCCAGGACGGTACCGGGGGCGGGGTGCCGAAGCCCAGGAAGGACAGCGCGGCTTCGGCGAGTACGGCGATGGCGAAACCGACCGACGACTGGACGATGACGAGACTGCTGACGTTGGGCAGGACATGCCGCAGGCCGATCGAGAACGGCCTGCGGCCCGCCGCGCGCGCCGCGATGACGTATTCGGTCTTCATCACCTGCAGCGTGCCGCTGCGGGTCAGCCGGGCGAAATGGGGGATGGACGCGATGCCGATGGCGATCATCGCGACCAGCGTGCTGGCGCCGTACACGGCGGCGAACATGATGGTCAGCAGGAGCGCCGGGAAGGCGAGAAGCAGGTCGTTGCCGCGCATCAGGAGCTCGCCGAACCAGCGGGGCGCCATCCCGGCGACGATGCCGAGGGGCACCCCGACCAGGGCCGCGACTCCCACCGCCACGAAGCCGACGAACAGCGTGGTGCGCGAGCCCACCAGGATCTGGCTGAACACGTCGCGGCCGAACTTGTCCGTGCCGAACCAGTACTCCAGCGACGGCTTCCGCAGCCGCGCCAAGGCGTTCACCAGGGTCGGGTCGTGCGGGGTCCACACGAAGGACAGCAGCGCCATGCCGAGCACGACCGAGACGATGAGACCGCCCACCAGAAGGCTGCCTGTCATCGGGCGGCGCCGCCGACGGCCGTCGGGCACCGTGGACGCGGCAGCGGCTTCGGTGTCCGGAGCACTCATGACGCGCCCGCCCTGAGCCGCGGGTCGATCATCAGGTAGATCACGTCCACCAGGAAGTTCACCAGCAGCACCGCCATTGCGATGATCATGACCACGTCCTGCACCATGATGAGGTCCCGGTTGGAGACGCTGTCCAGCAGCAGGCTCCCGAGCCCGGGGATGACGAAGACCCGTTCGATGACGACCGCGCCCACCAGCAGCGTGGCGAGCTGCAACGCCATGACCGTGACCACGGGCACCGCCGCGTTCCGCAGGCCGTGCCGCAGCAGTGCCCGCGTCGGGCGAAGTCCTTTGGCGCGAGCGGTGCGCAGATAGTCCTCCCGGAGGACGTCGAGCACGGCGCTGCGGACGTAGCGGGTGAGCACCGCCCCCTGCACCAGGCCGAGGGACAGCGCGGGCAGCACCAGCTGTTTGAGGAACAGGACCGGATCCTGCGCCGGGGGTGTCCAGCCGTTCGCCGGCAGCCACCCGAGCCCCACCGCGAACACGGTGATCAGGAGGATGCCCGCGAGGAAGGCCGGGACGGCCACGCCGACCTGGGACAGGGCCGAGAGAATGAGCCCGGACGGCCTGCGGTGCCGCATGGCCATGAGCGTGGCCATGGGGACCGCCAGGACGAAGGCGAGCACCATCGCGGTGCCGACGAGCCACAGGGTGACCAGAAGGCGGTCGGCGATCTGCGGGCCGATCGGCGTGTGCGAGATGTAGGAGTTTCCCGGGTCGAAGGTCACCAGTCCGTGTATCCAGCTGAGGTACTGGGCCGCGAGCGGCCGGTTGAGCCCGAACTCCGCGCGCAGTTGCGCCACCGCCGCGTCCGACGCGTTGACGCCGAGGGCGACACGGGCCGGATCCCCTGGCAGCACCGCCATGAACGCGAACACCAGCACGGAGCTCACGACAAGGCTGGCCAGGAGGATCGCGACCCGCTGCACCAGACGGACGATCATCGGTTGACGCCGCCTTTCACGAGCGGCCCAGACCGGTGAGATCCAGTGACTCGGAGACGGAGTTCACGGGCAGGCCGGTGATGTCCTTGTCCGCCACCATCAGGTTCGGCAGCAGGAACAGCCAGTCGGCCGCGGCGTCCTTGGACAGCAGCCGGGCAGCCGCTCGCATGGAGGTGATCTCCTGCTCCTGAGTGCCCTCGTCCGCCTTCTTCAGCAACGCGCGGAATTCAGGGTTGTCGTAGCGGGTGTAGTAGGTCTTGTTCCCGAACACCGTATAGATGTCGCGGGGCTCCACATGGGAGATGATGGACATGTCATAGTCGGCGTTCTTGAACACGGTGGTCAGCCAGGCGGCGGGAAACTCCAGCTGGTCGAGCTCGACCTTGAACCCGGCCTGTTCGAGCTGGCTCTTGACCACGGTGCCGCACGCGGTGGCATAAGGCAGCGTCGGCAGCCGCAGCCGCAGGGTGGTGCCGGCCTCGCCGGACTCCGCAAGGAGTTTCTTGGCCTTGCCGATGTCGTACGGATACTCGTTCGCGAGGTCCTCGTACCACGGGTCGGTCGGCGGGACCATGCTGCCGATGAGCTTGCCGCGGCCTGCCCAGCAGGTGTCCACCAGGGCTTTGTGGTCGATGGCGTAGCGGACCGCCTGGCGGGCCTTCAGATTCTTCAGCGGGCCCGAGCCGTTGTTGAAGGAGAGGACCACCTCGCCGTTGGTCGAGCCCTCGATGATCTGGTACTTCGGGTTGTTCTGGAACCGGTCCAGAGCGTCCGGGGGCTGCATCGTGCCGATCACGTTGATGGTGCCCGTGAGCAGCGCGTTGTGCATGGCCGTCGGGTCCTTGAAGTACTTGAGGGTGACCGACGCGAAGTGCGGTTTGGGCCCCCAGTAGCCATCATTACGGGCCAGCGTGATCGAGTCGCCGCGGGTCCACGACTTCAGCGCGTACGGGCCGGTGCCCACCGGCTCGGTGGCCAGCTTGCTCACGCCGGTCCGGCTGAACATCGCGCCCACGCGGGTGGTCATCCAGTACAGCCAGTTGTTGCTCGGCTCTTTCAGGGTCACCTTCAGTTCGGTGGGCGACACCGCCTGCACCGTGTCGACGACGTCCATCCGGGACTTCAGCGCTATCGTCCAGCCGGAGGTGACGCGTTCGATGGAGAACTTGGCGTCCTCGGCCGTGAACGGTGCGCCATTGCTGAACTTGGCGTCCTTCACCAACTGGAACGTGTATGTCTTGCGGTCCTTGGACAGGGTCCACGACGTGGCCAGATCTGGCCCTATCTTCCCGGTTTGGTCCGCCTTCACCAGGTTCTCGTAGACGTTGTAGAGCAGTGCCTGCGGAATGGCCGCACCTTCGGTTTTGGTGAAGTCGAGGTTGGCCGGCTCGGCGACGAGGCCGATCTTCAGGGCGTCGCCCGCAGGGCCGCCGGTGCTTTTTCCCGCTGTCGTGGACCCGGCCGAGCAGGCTGTCAGCAGCAGCGATGCGAGCGCGGCCGCGACCGTCCCGATGTGCCGCGTCCGCTGCTTGTTAGGTTTCATAGGTTCAACCCCTGGCTTTCCATCACGTTGGACTTGGTCACCAGGCACAGGTGCCCCGACCGCCGACCGGCCAGGGCGAAGGCATGATGCGCCGCCCGCTCGATGGCGCGTTGGTGTCCCTCGTCATAGACGCCACCTTTCGCTATGACTGGCCTGACCAGTAAGCTCACTTGCAGGTACCGTGGCGACTGAAGCAGCACTTGTCAAGAGTTCGAATGCCCCCCGTATCGCGACCGAAGGAGAGCGGGTGCTCACGGAACACGGTCTGGCCGCCATGCCCGCCGCCGAGATGGTGGCCGGATTCGCTGATCGCACGTTGTCGCCGGTCGAAGTCCACGACGCCGTCCAGTCGGTGATCGAGGCGCGTGAGAGTGTGCTCAACGCGTTCTGGGTGCGCGATCCAGCCGAGTCCCGTAAGGCGGCCCTGGCCAGCCAGGCCCGATGGGCGGCTGGGGAACCGCTCGGGCCGATCGACGGCGTGCCTGTGACGCTGAAGGAGAACATCGCCCGCAGGGGCGTCCCCATGCCCTCGGGCAACGCGGGGGTCGAGCCGGTCACCCCCGAGGCGGACGCGCCCATCACCGCGCGGGTCGTCGAATCCGGCGGGGTGATACTCGGGTCGACCGTGATGCCGGACTGGGGCATGCTCTCCTCGGGGGTCTCCAGCCGGCACGGCATCGCGCGCAGCCCCTGGAACGCCGCCTGGACCACGGGCGGTTCCAGCTCCGGCGCGGGGGCCGCGGCCGCCGGAGGATACGGTCCGCTCCATGTCGGCACCGACATCGGGGGATCGATCCGGCTGCCGGGCACCTGGTTGGGACTCGCCACGCTCAAGCCCAGCTACGGGAGGATCCCGCTGGACACCCCGTACCTGGGGCGCAACGCCGGCCCCATGACGCGCACCGTGGCGGACGCGGCCCTGTTCATGCGCGTCCTGAGCAGACCGGATCCCCGGGACTGGTCGAGCCTGCCACCGCAGGACATCGACTGGTCGGCGCTGGAGGGCGATGTACGCGGACTGCGGGTGGGCGTGCACATGGACGCCGGTTGCGGGGAGCCGTGCGACGCCGAGATCCTCGCCGCGGTCAACCGTGCCGCCGCAGTCTTCGAGGCGGCGGGAGCCGTCGTGGAGCCGGTCGAGCCGTTCATGAGCCAAGATCTCCTCGATGACCTGGATCTGTTCTGGCGGGTGCGGTCCTGGAACGACTTCCGCGAACTGGCGCCCGAGGCCGGGCTGCGCGTCCACCCCTACGTCATCCAATGGTGCCAGGGGGGCGCGGACATATCGGGCACAAGGCTACTCCAGTGCTACCAGCAGATCATGCGCATCCAGGCGCGGACCGTGGCGGCGACGCTTCCGTACGACCTCGTGCTCTCGCCGGTCGCTCCGGTGGCGGCGTTTCCCGCTGAGCAGCCGATGCCGTTCATGGGGGACGGGAAGACCATGTCCCACATCGGCTTCACCGCGCCGTACAACATGTCGGGGCAACCCGCCGCGACCGTCAACTGTGGCTTCACGGCGGACCGTCGGCCCATCGGGGTGCAGATCGCGGGCCGCCGCTTCGACGATCTCGGCGTCTTGAGGGCGGCGGCGTGGTACGAACGGAACCGACCTGCCGACGCGGTCCCGCGCTGGCCGGACGGCGCCCCCGGGGCGCCCACCGGGGAGAAGACGACATGGACCACGCTCGAGGGGAAGAAGCCATGAGTGACGGGGCACAGTTCCGGCAGGTTTCGCCGGTACGGCTCTACCAGCGCATCGTCGAGCAGATCGAGCAAGCGATCGTTCGAGGTGACCTGAAGCCCGGTCAACGGCTGCCGAGCGAGCGAGAGCTGGTGACGCAGTTCGGGGCGAGCCGGCCCACAGTGCGAGAGGCCTTGCGCGTGCTGGAGAGCAACGGGCTCGTCCGCTCGCGTCCGGGCGACCCGAACGGCCCAGAGATCCTGCCGTTCTCGCCGGCCGGTCTGACCAAGGAGATGACCCGGCTCGTCCAGTTCGACAATATGTCGATGGCCGAGTTGATCTCGTTCCGCATGATCCTCGACGGGTCGGCGAGCTTGCTGGCGGCTCGGCTGCGGTCCGAGGAGGAGCTGTCCTCCATGGAACGGACGATCGCCGTCATGTCGGACGCGATCGAGGCAGGGTACGAGGAGTTCAGCAAGGCGGACGTCGCCTTCCATGAGGCGGTGGCCCGGGCCAGCCGCAACTCCCTCATCGAGGTCTGCAACCAGGTGGTCAGGGACGCCGTCCTCTCGCTGATCTCGGACAAGGTCGCCCACGCGCTCAACAGCACGGCGCTCATGCGAGAGTCGCTCCACCACCACCAGGAGGTGCTGGAGGCGATCCGGGAACGGGACGGCTTGGCGGCGGCACGCATCTCGCGGCGCAATCTCTACGACTACTACGCCGGCTACGTCACCGAGAACGAGCAGGGGCTGCTGCTCGCGCTCCTGGACGAAGAGCCCTGAGCTTCCACCACACGGGGTCTGATCTCAGGGCGCGGGCGCGCCGCTCAGCAGATGTGATGAGTGCGGACCCCGCTGCGTTCACATGTCCCCGCAAAAGGAGCGTCCTGGATGACCAATGCCTCTCCGCATCCGCCGGCCGCGAGCGGTACCTTCCACGGCAAGATCGGCATGACCTACGAGGAGTCGACTCCGTGGTGGCCCGATCCGCAGGCGCTTCCCGAGGACACGCCCAATGTCGTGGTGATCGTGCTCGACGACGTCGGCTTCTCCGACCTCGGCTGCTTCGGCTCTGACATCGACACCCCGGCCATGGACGCCCTGGCCGCCAGTGGCCTTCGCTACACCAACTTCCACACCACCACGCTGTGTTCGCCGACCCGTGCCGCCCTGCTGACCGGCCGAAACCACCACTCCGTCGGTATGCGCATGCTGTCCAACTTCGACACCGGCTTCCCCAGCGGTCGCGGACGGATCACCAGGGCCGCCGCGACACTGTCCGAGGTGCTGCGCGACAGCGGCTTCAACACCATGGCCGTGGGCAAGTGGCACCTGGCGCCGATGGAACAGACCACCGCGTCCGGGCCGTACACCCAGTGGCCGCTGTCTCGCGGGTTCGAGCGTTACTACGGATTTCTGGAAGCGGAGACGGACAGCTTCTATCCGGAACTGTTCTACGACAATCACGCCGTGGCTCCGCCGAAGAGCCCGGAAGAGGGCTATCACCTCAGTGAGGACCTGGTCGACCGGGCGATCGAATTCATCACGGACCAGACTTCGGTCACTCCGGACAAGCCGTTCTTCCTGTACCTGGGGTTCGGCGCGGCGCACGCCCCGCACCAGGCCCCCCGGGAATACCTGGAGAAGTACCGGGGCCGGTTCGACCACGGCTGGGACGCCGAGCGCGACATTCGGCACGCCCGACAGATCGAACGGGGCATCCTGCCGCCCGGCACCGAATTGGCGCCGCGCAACCCCGGGGTCGTTCCCTTCGACGAACTGTCGGACGACGAGAAGAAGCTGTCCGTACGCCTTCAGGAGGCCTACGCGGCGATGGTCGACCACACCGACCACCAGATCGGCCGGCTGACGGAGTTCCTGGAGCGGATGGGCCGGATGGAGAACACCATCACCATCCTGCTCTCGGACAACGGGGCCAGCCAGGAGGGCGGCCAGAAGGGATCGCTCAATCCCACGGCATTTCAGAACGGCGTCCCCGAGGACCTCGAGGAGATGATCGCGCGGATCGATGAGATCGGCACCACACGAGCTCACTCCAACTACCCCTGGGGCTGGGCGCAGGCGGGCAACACGCCGTTCAAGCGCTACAAGCAGAACACCCACGAAGGTGGCGTCCGCTGCCCGCTCATCGTGCGGTGGCCCCGGGGGCTGCCGCGCACCGACGAGATCAGGCAGCAGTTCCATCATGTCACCGACATCGTCCCGACCCTTTTCGAACTGCTCGGTCTGCGGGCTCCCGCGGTCTACAACGGCATCCCGCAACTGCCGATACACGGTGTCAGCATGGCCTACACCTTCGACTCGCCGACCGAGCCGACGCGCAAGGAAGCCCAGTACTTCGAAATGTTCGGGCATCGCGCGCTCTGGCACGACGGCTGGAAGGCCGTCGCCTTCCACCAACGCGGAACGCCGTTCGACGCGGACCGATGGGAGCTCTACCACCACGACACCGACTTCTCGGAATGCAACGACCTGGCGCGGGCGCGGCCCGAGCAACTGGAGAAGATGATCTCCCGCTTCTGGGCGGAAGCAGGGAAGTACGATGTGCTGCCGCTGGACGATCACGGATTCGCCTACCGGGCGAAGATTCCGCGTCCCGGCTCTCCACGCATGCGCACCACCTTCACCTACTACCCCGGCATGGCTCATCTGCCCGGCGCCGCGGTGCCACCGGTGATGAACCGCGGGCACCGCATCACCGCGTTCGTCGACCGGAGCACCGCGGCGGACGAGGGTGTCCTGGTGTCCCTGGGCAACATCAGCAGCGGATACGTCCTGTATGTCAAGGACAACCGGCTGGTCTACGAGTACAACTTCCTCGGCACCCTGTACGCGGTGACCTCGGCGGACGAACTCCCGATCGGCCCGGCGGAGCTGACCTTCGAATTCGTCAAGACCGGTGACATGCGGGGCGTCGGACATCTGTACGTGTCAGGAAAGCCGGTCGGCACCGAGGCCATTCCGCAGGTCCTCCCCCACTTCCTGGGATGGCAGGGCCTCGACATCGGCCGGGACACCCTGTCGCCCTCCTCACCCAACTATGACGGCGAATTCGCGTTCACCGGAAAGCTGGAGAAGGTCGTCTTCACCGTCGCGCCGGACGAAGAAAGCAGGGAACCCTTCGAGCGAATCGACTGACTCTCCTGGGGGCTAAAGCCCGTGCGGTTGAGACGCGGCCTGCCCGCTCACCCGAAGCCGAGGTTCAGCGGTCTGGGACGGGGCGAGCGGGAGCGTGACACGGAACGTGGCGCCCTTGCCCGGCTCGCTCGACGCGGACACGCTGCCCCCGTGCGCCTCGACGAGGGTGGCCGCGATCGACAGGCCCAGCCCGGCACCGCCGTAGCTGCGCGCCGGATCGGCCCGGTAGAACCGCTCGAACACCCGCTCGGCCACCTCCGGCGAGAACCCGGGCCCCTCGTCGGCCACCTCGACGACGGCCTGCCCGTCACGCGCGCCGACCCCGACAGTGAAGGCGGTGCCCGGCGGCGTGTGGCTGAGCGCGTTGCCCACCAGGTTGCCGAGCACCTGCCCGAGCCGCGGCTCGTCGCCGGTCACGAACACCGCCCCCTCGCTCCCGTACAGCATGACCAGCTCGATCTTCCGGTCCGGCGCGAGCGTCTGGGCGTCGATCACGGCGGTGGCGGCGAGGCTGAGCACGTCGACGGGCTGTTCGCCGAGCTCGCGGCGCTGGTCGAGCCTGGCCAGCAGCAGCATGTCCTCGACCAGCAGGCCCATCCGCGCGGCCTGGCCCTCGATCCGGCTCAGCAGCCGGGTCGCCTCCGCCAGGTCCTTGTCCGCCCCGAGCCGGAACAGCTCGGCGAACCCCCTGATCGAGGTGAGCGGGGTACGCAGCTCGTGCGAGGCGTCGGCCATGAACCTGCGGGTCAGCTCCTCCGAGCGCTGGGCCGACCGGGCCGACTCGCGGGCCGACTCGGCCGCCGCCTCGCGCTCGCGCACGGCCACCTCGATGCGGGCGAGCATGCCGTTCAGGGCCCGGCCGAGCTTGCCGACCTCGGTGGTGGCCGACCAGAGCGGTACGCGGCGGGACAGGTCGCCGTCCGCGATGTGGCGGGCGGTCCGCTCGATCTCCCCCAAAGGGCGCAGGCTCCGCCGTACGAGCCAGTAACAGGCGAAACCGAGCACCACGAGGGTCCCGCCGCCGCCGACCGCCACGATGAGCAGCAGCTGGGAGACCGTGTCGTCCAGGTCGCCCAGGCTGATCGCGATGATCCTGCTGTCGCCGTCGCGGCCCGGCATGGCCACGGCCCGCCAGTAGGGTCCCTGCGGATCCTGCGACTCGACGGTGAACGGCTGCCCGGCCATGAGCGCGACGTCGGTGCTGGTGAGCCTGGGCAGCTTGGGGATGTGCGTCTCGGTCGACTCGGTCATGGTCCGGATCTTGACGCCGGTGGAGTCCACGAGCACCGAGTGGAACAGGCCGAAGAAGCGCTGCGGGCGTGGGCCCGGCTGCGGCTCAGGAGGCGGCGGCGCGCCCCGCCACGGCACGCTGGCGGCACGCAACTGCTGGTCGACGCGCTCGACGAGATAGCCGCGCAGCAGCCGTACGGCGAACAGCCCGGTCAACGTGATGGCCAGCGTGACCATCAGCAGGGTCGCCGAGACGAGCCGCAGCCACAGCGGCGTCCGCGCGAGATACCTCCTCAGTCCTGCCATTCGGGGCCGGGGTCAATCCTTGGGCGGGCGCAGGATGTAGCCGACGCCACGCAGGGTGTGCAGGTATCTCCGCTCGCCGGTGTCGATCTTGCGGCGCAGATAGGAGACGTAGGACTCGACGAGCCCCACGTCGGTGCGCCAGTCGCCGTTCCAGACGTGGTCGAGGATCTGCGTCTTGGACAGCACCCGGCCCGCGTTGAGCATGAAGTAGAGCAGCAGCCGGTATTCGGTGGGCGACAGCCGCACCTGGACGCCGTCGCGCCACACCTCGTGCGTCTCCTCGTCCAGCTCCAGGTCGGCGATGCGCAGCCGGTTCGGCGGCGGCGCGCCCCGCCGGGTCCGGCGCAGCACCGCGCGGATGCGGGCGATGACCTCCTCCAGGCTGAACGGCTTGGTCACGTAGTCCTCGCCGAGCCCCAGCCCGGCGAGCCGGTCCTCCGGCGTGTCCTTGGCCGTCACGAACAGCACCGGGACCCGGCGACCGCGGGACCGCAGCCTGCCCGCGACCGCCAGGCCGTCCAGGTCGGGCAGCATGACGTCCAGCATGACCAGGTCGGGCGTGCTCTGCTCGGCGACCCGCAGGGCCTCCTTGCCGTCGGCCGCCGTCAGCACCTCGAACCCGGCCATACGCAGGCTGGCGGAGAACAGCTCCCTGATGTTGGGCTCGTCGTCCACCACCAGCAGCCTGGCCTCCGGCTCGGTCATCTGCCGACTCCCCCCTGGCTGATCGAGGTGGCGGCCACCGAGCCGTCCCCGCCCTTCTCGCCGCGGACCACGACGTTGGTGCCGGTCCGCAGATCGGCCAGCTTGCCCGGCTTGGTCACCTGGACCGTGGTCGCGTCGGTGGTGGTCACCGTGACCGTGGAGCCGTCCATGGTCTTGACGTAGATCTTGCCGCCCTCGACCTTCTCGACCGTCCCCACGGTGCCGCCGCCCGCGCCGCCCATCCTCTGACCGTACCCGCCCGGCTGTCTGCCCTGCTGACCGTACCCGCCGGGCTGCCTCCCTCCGGGTTGCTGGCCGTACCCGCCGGGCAGCTGCCGGCCGCCCGGCTGCATGGCGGCGGTCGTGTCGGGGGCGCCCAGCGCCTTCTGCGCCTGGATGCCGATCACCACCCCGGCCACCAGCACCACGCCCGCGATCAGTCCGAGCGTCACCTTCGACATCGGCTTGCGCGGCTGGACGGCCAGCTCGCTGTCCAGATCGTCCGGATACGGCGAGCCGTCGAGTTTGGCCATTTCTGTCTCCTTCGGGGGTCCGTCACTCATGGCGCAGGGCCTGGATCGGCCTCAACTTGGCCGCCCTGTTGGCGGGATAACTGCCGAAGAACAATCCGATGCCGACGGAGACGCCCAGCGCGAGCGCGACCGACGACGGTACGAGCACCGGCTGGATGCCCGCGACGGTGAAGCGGGTGCCCAGGAACGCCACCAGCACCCCGGAGAGCCCGCCGACCAGGCTGAGCAGCGTGGCCTCCATCAGGAACTGGCCCAGGATCGCGCTCCTGGGCGCGCCGATGGCCTTGCGGATGCCGATCTCCCTGGTCCGCTCCGTGACGGTCACCAGCATGATGTTGGTGATGCCGATGCCGCCGACCAGCAGTGAGATCGCCGCGACCGCGCCGAGCAGCACGGTGAACGTGCCGGTCGCCGCACTGACGGTCTCCTGCAGGGTGGCCTGGTTGAGGATCCGGAAGTCGGCCGAGGCGGTGCCGCTGATGCCGTGCCGCTGGTTGAGGATGGCCGTGACCTCCGACTGCGCCGACTCCGTCGCCGTCGAGCCGCCGGCCTGAACGACGATGGAGTTGAGCGAGCCGAACCCGGTCAGGCTCTGCTGTACGGCCGGCAGCGGCGCGATGGCCACGTCGTCGGCGTCCTGGCCGCCCGTCGACCCGGTCTCCTTCAGCACGCCGACGACCGTGAACGGCACCCCGGAGACCGTCACCTGCTTGCCGATCGGGTCGAGGGTGCCGAACAGCTCCTCGACCACGGTCTGCCCGAGCACCACGACCTTCCTGGCGGCCAGGACGTCGTCGTTGAAGAAGTACGTGCCCTTGGTCACCGGCTTGTTCGTGGCCTCGAAGTAGCTCGGGTAGGTGCCGACGAGCTGGGCGATCGAGTGGCTGGCCGCCCCGTAGGTGGTGGCGGCCGAGGAGGCGGTCACGACCGGCGAGACCGACTTGACCGACGGGGCCACCGTCTTGTCGGTCAGGGCCTTGGCGTCGGCGAGGGTGAGCTGCCTGGCCTGGGTACGCGGGCCGGTGTTCTGCTGCCCGCCGCCGGGTCCGCCACCGCCGGCCCGCCCGAAGCCGCCGCCACCACCGCCACCGCCCGCGAAGGACTGGGAGATCGTCAGCGTGTTGGCGCCGAGTCGCTGGATGTTCTTCTGGATGCTCTGCGAGGAGCCCTCGCCGACGGCGACCAGCATGATGACCGCGGCGACGCCGATGAGGATGCCGAGCGTGGTCAGCGAGCTGCGCATCTTGTTGGCCAGCAGCCCGCGCAGGGCGAAGCGCAGGACCTCGAACTGGTTCATCGAGCGACCTCCGCCATTCGCGGCGGCGGCCCGTCGATCGGGCCCTGCCGGACGTCTTCCACGATCTCGCCGTCCACCAGCCTGATGACCCGCTTGGCGTGCGCCGCCACGTCGTTCTCGTGCGTGATGAGCACGATCGTGCGGCCCGAGTCGCTGAGCCTGTCCATGATCTCCAGTACGTCCTGCGTGGACGCGGTGTCGAGGTTGCCGGTGGGCTCGTCGGCCAGCAGGAGGGCGGGGGCGGTGATGAGCGCCCTGGCCACGGCCACGCGTTGCTGCTGGCCGCCGGACAGCTGGTTGGGCTCGTGGTGGACGCGGTCCGACAGGCCGACCTGCTCCAGCGCGGCCAGTGCGCGCCTGCGCCGCTCGGCCTGGCCGATGCCGCCGTAGACCAGCGGCAGCTCGACGTTGGCCAGCGCGCTCATGCGCGGGATCAGGTTGAAGGACTGGAAGACGAAGCCGACCCTGCGGTTGCGCAGCTTGGCGAGCTGGTGTTCGTCGAGCTGCCCGACGTCGGCGCCGTCGATCAGGTAGCGGCCGGTGGTGGGCACGTCCAGGCAGCCGAGGATGTTCATCAGCGTCGACTTGCCGGAGCCGGAGGCGCCCATGATGGCGACGTAGTCCCCCTGCTCGACGTCGAGGTTCACCCCGCGCAGCGCCCGTACCCTGGCGTCGCCCTCGCCGTACTCCTTGACCAGGTTCTGCACGCGCAGGACGGGAGCGGTCATCGCCCGCCTCCCGGCACGCCGCCGCCACCGGGGAAGCCGCCGCCGAAGCCGCCCTGCCGCTGGTTGTTGCCGGTGCCCGTGGTCGTGGTGGCCGGCGGGACGATCTGGTCGCCTTCGGCGACGCCGGACTTGATCTCGGTCAGCGAGGCGCCCTGTACGCCCACCTCGACCGGGGTTCTAACCTGCTGGCCGTTCTTGAGCAGGGTGACCGTGTTCTGCCCGCCGCTGGTGGAGATCGCGGTGGAAGGTACGGAGATGACGTTCTCCGCCTCGCCGGTCACCACCTCCACGGTGGTGGTCTGCCCTAGTCGCACCTGTTTGGGGACCTTGGTGAAGGAGATCGTCACCGGATACTGCACGACGTTGTTACTGGTGGCGGCGACCGGCTCGATCTGGGTGACCTTGCCGGTGGCGGTGACGCCCGGCAGCGCGTCGAACGTGACGGTGGCCGCCTGGCCGACCTTGAGCTTGCTGACGTCCGACTCGGTGAAGGTACCGACCAGCTGGAGCTTGCCGGTGTCGGCCAGGTCGATGAACCCGGATCCCGATCCGTTGCCCGACTGGCTGCCACTCTGCCCGCTCTGGCCGGTGCTTTGGCCGGTGCTCTGGGTGGTGGACGTGCCGGATCCGTTGGAGGAACCACCGACGGTGCCGTTGACGGCCGTGACCGTGCCGCCGAACGGCGCTCGCAGCACCGTCGCCGCGGCCGTCCGCTGGGCCTCGCGGTAGGCGTTGCGCGCCTTGATGTAGGCGGCGTTGAGCTGGGCGGTCGAGGTCCCGTCGTCGAGGGCGCTGTTGTACGTGGCAAGGGCGGCCGACAGGTTCTCCTGCGCCGCCGCGTCGTCGAGCCTGGCCAGGATGTCGTCCTTGCGGACCTTGTCACCGGCCTTGACGTAGATGTGCTCGACCGTGCCGCTCGTACCGAACGCGAGTGATCTGCTCTTGGAGCTCTCCACCGCCCCCGAGGCGGACACCGAGGCGGTCACGGTGCCGCGCCCGGCGGTCACCGTGCGGGTGACCGTCTCGCTCGCCACCTCGCCCGTGCCGAGCTGGGCGTACGCGAACGCGACCCCGCCCAGCAGGAGCACGCTCAGGGCTCCGTTGGTCATCAGCGCTCTGCGCCTTGTCGACACCTTCACAGGCGGTGACCCTTGCACACCAGTCTGCGCTGGAGCCGGGAGCTAGCTGAAGGTTCGCTGACAAAGGCGGAGCATACGGAGACACACAGACAACTCTGAGCCCGCTCGCAGCCTCGTACCCATCTGTTCACGCCATGATGGGCCTTCATGAGATCGACTATCCCGCCGAAGGCGCTCAAACTCGGCGGGCTCACCCTGGCCGTCCTGGTGGCCGGCTCCGGCCTGGTGCTGGCGCTCCGTGACGATTCGGAGCCCGCCGCCCAGGTACGGCTGGCGGCGGCCAAGCGGGGCGTCGTCACCGCCTCGGTCACGGCCGCGGGCAACACCGTGGACGGCTCGCGGCGTGACCTGGGCTTCGGCGGCTCCGGAACGGTGACCAAGGTCTACGTCAAGGTCGGTGCCAAGGTCAAGAAGGGGCAGGTGCTGGCCCGGGTGGACAGCCGGGCGGCCCGCGAGGGCTACACGGCCGCCACGGCCGACCTGGCCGCCGCCGAGGAGGCCCTGGACACCGCCTCGACCGCCGCCACCAGCACGGCCTCGTGCGCGCCGAGCAGCGGCACGTCCGCCTCCGTCGCCGGGGCGGTCGCCGCCAAGGGCGCCTTCGGACCTTCCGCGGTTCCCGTCGTGGACGCTGGCAAGGGCGCCTTCGGGCCTTCCGCGGTTCCCGTCGTGGACGCCGGCCCCACCACCACGCTCACTCCGAGCACGACGCCGACCCCCCGGCCCACCTGGACGCCGACCCCGGAGCCCACGCCGAGCGGCCCCGAGCCGCAGCCCACCGTCACGGTGACCGTGACGGCCACGGCGACCGTCACCGCGACCGTCACGGCCACGCCGGAGGGCGGCCGCCCGTCGGCCTCGCCGACCGGCACCTCCACCGGCAAGCCGTCCGCCAAACCCACGGGGAAACCCACGGGCAAGGCCACCGGCAAGCCCACAGGTAAGGCCACCGGGAGGCCCACGGGCAAGCCGTCGACCGGCGCCTCGGGCCGGCCGACCGGGAAGGCCACGCCCGGAACCCGCCAGTCCCAGGGCGGCAGCCCCTGCGCCGGCACGAACGGCAAGGGCGGCATCAGCGAGGACCAGGCCAGCGCGAACGTCGACCGCGCCCAGGCCGCCCTTGAACAGGCCGCCGACGCGGTGCGCGGCACCCGGATCGTGGCCCCCGCGTCCGGCACGGTTCTGTCGGTGGCGGGATCGGTCGGCGACACGGCGGGCACCAGTACGTTCATCAGCCTCGGCAACCTGAACGAGCTCCAGGTCGACGCGCTGGTCACCGAATCCGACGTGAACAAGCTCAAGCTCGGCCAGCAGGCGAGCATCACCCTGGCCACGCGCGGCGCGCGGAAGTACCCGGGCACGGTCACCCGCATCGCGCCGACCGCCACCGTGAGCGACCAGCTCGTCCGCTACTCGGTGACGCTCGCCTTCGACGAGCCGCCGCGCGGGCTGATGCTCGGGCAGACCGCCTCGGTGTCGGTGACGACGGGCACGGCCAATGACGGGATCTACGTGCCGGCCGAAGCGGTGAAGAGCCGGGCCGACGGTACGAGCGTGGTCACCGTACGCTCGGGCGGGCATGACGCGGCGCGGGCCGTGCGTACCGGGGTGCGCGGGGACCAGTACGTGGAGATCATCTCGGGCCTGAGCGAGAGCGACCAGGTGGTCATGGCGGACAGCACCACGGGCGAGTTCCCGGACGACAGCTGGCCGGAGAGCTGACCACCCACCGGCCGGGCCACATGGGGTGGCTCGGCCGCGTTTCCGTTGAGCGAACCCTCAGCCGTTTGACAGCGAACGTTCAGGCTCGGGCTCGGGTCGGGGGGCTCGGAATCGGGCGGGTTCAGGCTCGGGGTCCGGCGGTGGCCGGGATGGTGAGGCTGTGGGCGGTCTTGGCCGGGGCGCCCTTGCGCGAGATGTAATCCAACGTCCGGAAATCCACCGAAATATCGTCACGAGTGACCTTGGCCATCAGGTAGCCCCGCCGCTGGTCGATGTAGGAGATGTGCGGGTTCTCCTGCAGCGACTCGGCGATCCACGTCCGGTCCCGGTACCCGTCCCCGTCGCTGGCGATCGACGAGGTCACCAGTTCCTTGGCCACCACGGGCGAGTCGGGGTCGTCGAAGTCGGCCTTGAGGTCGGCCAGGTGGTGCATGTGGGCGTCGCCGGTCAGCACGACCGGGTTCGAGGTGCCGGACAGCGAGCCCAGCAGCCGGGTCCGCTCGGCGGCGTACCCGTCCCACGCGTCGAGGTTCACCTCGCGGCCCGGCCCCACCTTGTAGTCGCGCTGCGCCATCAGGATCTGCTGCCCGAGGAGGTTCCACCGGGTGCCGGAGCCGCGCAGGCCGTCCTCCAGCCAGCGCCACTGGTCGGCGCCCAGCAGCGTACGCCCGGCCGCCAGCCGCTCGTCGCACCCGGCGCGTACCCCGTCCAGGCACGCCTGGTCGTCACGGAACTGCCGCGTGTCGAGCAGGTGGAAGCGGGCCAGCGACCCCCAGGAGACGCGCCGGTTCACCCGTAGCACCGCGCCCTGCAGGCTCTCCCGGCGCAGCGGCATGTTCTCGTAGTACGCCCGGAAGGCGTCCGCCCGGCGCCGGGTGAAGTGGGGAGCGTCGGTGCTGGAGACGGACCCGGCCCAGTTGTTCTCCACCTCGTGGTCGTCGAAGGCCACCAGCCACGGCGCCACCGCGTGCGCCCGCTGGAGGTCGTGGTCGCTCTTGTACTGGGCGTGCCGCAGCCGGTAGTCGGCCAGCGTCTCGCACTTGCCCGGCGTGTGCGTACGCACCCGGCCGGCGAGCGCGGTGTAGCCGCTGGGCCCGTACTCGTACATGTAGTCCCCGAGGAAGACCACCAGCTCGGGCTCCTGCTCGGCCAGACGCCGGTAGGCGGTGTAGTAGCCGTGCTCGTAGTGCGCGCACGCGGCGACCGCGAACGTGAGCGGCACCTCTCCCATGGGCGTGGTCCTGGTACGGCCGGCGGGCGAGAGCCTGCCCTCGCTCTTGAACCGGTAGAAGTAGTCGCGCCCCGGCTCCAGGCCGGCGACCTCGACGTGGACGCTGTGCGCGGCGCCCGGCCGCGCCTCGGCCGTACCGGACTTGACGATCTTCGAGAAGCGCTCGTCGGTGGAGACCTGCCAGTCGACGTCCACGCCACGGGAGGGCATGCCGCCGCGACCGTCTCCGGAGAGCGGGTTCGGGGCGAGCCGGGTCCAGAGGACAAAGCCGTCGGTGGACGGATCTCCGGAGGCCACGCCTAGGGTGAACGGGTCGGATTTGAGGGTTCGGGTCTGCTGGAAAGAGGCTGCTGCTGCCTGCTGGGATGGCGCGAGGAACGTCACTGCCGCCGCGGCGAGGAAGGATCTGCGGTCCACGGTCCAGGTATGTCCACCTCGACTGACAGGGTTGTGACAGTGGAGTCAAGGCTGGATGAACAGCGTCGGTCGTCCAGTTCCAGCGGCTGAACCCGCTGCGCCCTCAGATCGTCCGGCAGCTGTTCCGGTAGGGAAGTTCATGGATGTGGGCCTTCCAGTCCGCCGGAGACAAGGCGCCGAACTGGGCACAGAACGCATCCTTGATCTTGCCGGGTGCGATGACGTGGGTGCGGAGACGGCTGTGGCCGTCGACGGCCAGGACGGTCGAGCCGTCCCGGGTGAACGCCAGCGAGTACAGGGAACTGAAGCCCGAGGAGTCGGCTTCCGGTGGAATGCCGGCGAACGGTAGCCCGAGAGGCCGGTTGGTGGCGACGTCCCACAGCTGGATCTGGTCCGCCGCGTCCGGCACGGCCATGAGACGTCCGTCGGGAGAGAAGGCCACAGGGGCGCCGCCGATGGACGCCTCCCCCTCCTGCCGCAATGTTCGGCTGTTCCGAAGCCGGAGCTTGCCGCTGCCCCTGTGGTAGTCGGCGAGAACTCCGGCAGAGCTCAGCGCTACCGGACGATCCATGCCAGAGTCGGGCGGGACCACCCGCGCGCCGGTGGAGGCGTCGACAACGCCCTGGTCTGAAGAGGAGATGATGGTCCGGCCATCCGGGCCGAAAAAGACCTGACCGTCCCAGATGATGATGCCGGGAAGACCGTACTGTCCGGCGGTGGGCTGCCCGGCGACCGAGGCGCGTGGGACTCCCGAGGCGATGTCCCACAGCGTCAAGAGGGAGGCGTTCCTGGAGCCGTTCTTGGTGAGCGCCGCCAGGGTCTTTCCATCGGGTGAGAACGTGACAGTGGCGGAGTCGGCGAAGCGGAACCGTGTTCTCAGGACGGTCTTCCTACGCGCCGTGGCCACGTCCCAGATGTAGGTGTCCCCATCGTCTTCCATGATGGCCAGCAGGCGGCCGTCCGGGGACAGCCGGTAACCGGCGAAGCCGGCCAGCCGCTCGGCGGGGATGGTGTTCCGGCGCGTCATCTTGATGGGATCCCAGATCGTGACAGGCCCCAGATCCTTGACAGGCCCCAGATCCGCGACCACAAGGGTCGAACCGTCGTCGCTGAGCTCCGCGAGGGCTCCGTACGCGCGGTCGCTGAAGGCGACCGGATCAAGGATGGCGGCAAGGGACACCACGACGGTGGACGAAGAGGCATCCGCATGACACCGCAGGGTGCGATCGCCGAGTCCGAATCTGAAGTTGAAGCACTTGGCGTCGGCGTACGTGAAGACCGGGTGATCATCCGCGTCCCCGGCGGGCGCCTGGTCGAGCATGTCCCTGGTGTCCCACACGGCTCCGTTGAAGGAGACGTACCTGCCTGTGGAGCTGAAGATGATCGGCTCGTCGACGGCGGGGACGGAGGGCTTGCGGATGGTCCGCCACCTGATCCGGGAGGGGCCGAGTTTCGCGAAAGTGACGAGCCCGAGCCGGGTGTCGTCCCCTAGCCGGTTGCCCTGGACGAGGGCGAGGAGTTTGCGATCAGGACTGAACGCGACCTTCAGGATCGGTCCGGCTTCCGTGGCCGGCCGCACGGTGCGTGCCTTGTGGCCGGTGCGCAGGTCCCAGAAATCCAGCGACGTGTCGTGCGTGGTGATCAGATATCGCTGGTCCGGGGTGATCTCGGCCGAAGTCAGGTAGTAGGGAATGCGCACCAGGAGCTCGCCGGACGAGGTGTCCCACACGCTCGTGGCGGTGGCGCTCTTGGCGAGCAGCAGGTGTTCGCCTACGGTCTCCAGAATCGGGGGCGCCTGAAGAGTGATCGGCCGGAGCCGGCCGGTCGCCATGTCCAGCAGGACATCGGTGCCGTCCAGAACGGGCAGCGCCAAGGTCTTCCCGTCATCACTGAGCCGCAGCCGGGCGAAGTCTTCGGCGTTCAGGGGCTGACCGGGGAAGGTGAACGACCTGATCATCCGGCGTGCGTCGACGTCGGCGATCTTCACCTCGTTGCCCCGGACATAGACGCGCAGACGGCCGGTGTGGTCAGCGTCGGTGCGCCAGCTCTCGTCGACTCCCGGAGGACGGTAGGTGTACAGCTCCGGCTGGGCGGAGAGCGTCAGCAGCGCGTGGCGGGCCTCGTAGCCGCCGGGGTCCAGGCTCGCGGCGGCGACGGCGAGTTGTTTGGCGGTGATCGGATCGGCACGGCGCATCGCGATGGCCGTCCCCGCCACACGGCTCCCGACCGCCTCGGCGAGCTGCCGGGAGATGGTCAGGGCCCGCTCGGTCAACCTCCGGCCCTGCACGATGGCCGTGGCCGCCGTGCCGGTGGCGATGATGAGCAGGACCGCCAGTGCCGCGCTCAGCACCGTGCGGTTGCGGCTGCGCCGCCGGGCCGCGTCCCGCTCGGCCTGGCCGTACCGGATGCCGGCCTCCAGGAAGGCCCGTGCCTCCGGCCCGAGGCTCGCCGGGGCGTCTTTGGTGGCGTTCCGGGCGATCTCCAGGCGCGTGTCCCGATACAGGAACGCGGGGTCGCGACGCTTCCTGCTCCACTCCTGGGCGTCCTCTTCGAGCTGCTGCCGGACCAGTAGGGAGGCGCGGCCGGCCTCGATCCACGCGCGAAGCTGCCACCAGGCCCGGATCAGCGCTTCATGGGTGATCTCGACCGTGTTCTGTTCCACGGTCACCAGCCGGGACTCGACGAACCTGTCGAGGACCTCGCGGACCGCGCCGTGCTCAGGAGTGTCCTGCGGCGGAAGCAGTTCCGTCAGCGGCAACCGGCGGCGCGTGTCCTCCGTCCCCTCGCCCAGGCGGACCAGGCGGAGCAGCAGCGACCGGGCGGTTTCGCGGCCGATCAGGTCGAGCCGCTTCAACGTCGCGTCCGCGGTGCGGGCCAGGGACCGGCTGATCCCGCCGGTCGCGCGATAGCCGGCCAGTGTGAGCTCCCGTCCCTCCCGACGCTCCCAGGTGACGAGCAAGGAGTGCGAGAGCAGCGGAAGCGCGCCGCCGCCCGCGGTGGAGGCGGCTCCCAGGTCGTCAAGGAGCAGTTCCACCAGCCCCGCCTGAAGGGTGAGTCCCGCGAGCTTGGCGGGTTCCTCGATGACCTCGCGTAGCTGCGCCGTGGTCATCGGCCCGACGATCAGCGGCTGCTGGAGGGCGGGCAGCAGTTCGGGATAGGCCGCGCAGTGGCCGAAGAAGTCGGCGCGCAACCCGATGACCACCACAGCGGACGCGCAGGCCGCGTGCAAAGCCCGGATGAAGACCTGGCGCTCATGCTCCTCGACAGAGGCGGTGAAGATCTCCTCGAACTGGTCGACGATGACGATCCTGCCGCGATCGCCCGGTCCGAGCAGGTCGCGTAGACAGCAGGGGGCGTCGACCAGGCGTCGCCGTACGTCGTCCGGGCGGTCGGCGCCGCAGAACCGTTCGGCGAGAACCCGGACGGGCTCGTCCCCCGGAGTGAAGATCACGGGGGCGCCGGGCGCGGACCGCTCGTCCTCAGGGAGGAGACCGGCCCGCAGCAGCGACGACTTGCCCGCCCCCGAAGGCCCGGCCACCAGCAGCGGACCATCCAGCGCGGACTGCGCCGCCATCCGGTCCAGGAGCGTGCCGGTGAGCTCCTTGCGCCCGAAGAAGTATCGCGCCTTCTCGGGGCCGAACGCGGCCAGTCCCGGGTAAGGGCATTCGCCCGGATCGGCGGCCGCGGGGCCGGGGGCGGCCGGGTGCCGGGCGCCGGTGGTGCGGGCCTGCTCCCAACGGGTCTTCCACAGCTCGTGCTCGGAGCGCCACCATGGGTGTCTCGGGTGGTAAGGCGCCGGGGCGTCGGTGTCCGCCAGGGCCAGGAGCACGCGGACCAGCGCCCAGAGCAGGGGGAACTCTCTGGCGACACTACCCCTGGTGAACCACTCGCTGACCGTCTGCGGGGTCAGTTCCGCGGTGATCCGCTGTGCCTCGAGCAAGTCGTTGGCCTGTTCGATGGCCTTGGCTCGCGAGAACGCGGTCGTCCGCTCGCGGGCTCGCCGTTCCAACAGGACCAACTCCCGTTTCAGCACCGCTCGCGGGGCGGGCAGATGCTCGGTGCCGGTCATGCGCCTGGCCTTGGACCGCCGGCGTCCATCCGGCGCCTCCGGCCGGATCGTCGATCGGCACCGCCGCCACCTGGACGCTTCCAGCGCCGATCCGGTGTGTCCGGAAACTCTTCAGGTGCCGCCGGCCACCGGCTGAGCTTGCGGACGACGTCGCAGCCGGCCCTCCGGCTGCCGGGCAGGGAAAGGACGCGTCGATGAACCTCACGATGTGGGCACTGGTGCCGATGGCCGGCGTGGCGTGCGCGGCCCTCGCAGCGGTGCTGATGGTCCTCATAGCCACCCGGGGCTGCGCGGCGGCCGACCGGGCACGGGTGTTGCGCGCTCTGGCCGAAGTGGTCCGCGCGGTGTGGGGCAAACGCTGACCCGGCGACCGGGACCACCGTCCACGCGGCAGCGACTGCGATCCTCTGTCCCACCCGAGCCCCCAGTCGATCCCGTCACCCGCAACGGCCGTCGGCCTCCTGGGTCCAGTCTGCAAGTCCGGTATCGATGCCGGGGGTGATGATGCCGAAGAGGTTGGCGTTGCGGAGGAAGGGAGCCGTGACGGAGGCGAACGGCGTCAGCCCTCCTGCTCCGTCTCTTCTCGCAGTCCTTCCAGAAGCTCGCGGACCGGCACGGCGCCTATGTGATCGTCGAGAGCCAGATAGGCGTCGAGGGCTTCCTGGCAGCGTTCGGCCGCGGCCTCGTAGCGCCCGGCCCACCTGAGGGCGACGGCCTCGTCGTAACCGAGTCCGGCCAGCTCCCAGGCCGCCTCCCGCCGTTGCCCCGTGTCCGACTGCCCTGTGCCCGGCTCCCCCGCCTCCGACGCCGCGGTCAGGACGGCTCTGGCTTGGGCGTACGCCTCGCTGATCTCGGCGATGTCGTCGCTGGCGAAGTAGACGCACTTCGCGCGCTGCCTCATGGCGCAGCCTGCGGCGAGGAGCTCGCCGGCGTTCCGGTAGAGGTCGGCCGCCACCGCGTACGCCTGTGCCGCCTCCACGTCCAGATCGAGGTCGGCCAGCTCCTTGGCCGCCTCCATGGCCGCGGCCGGGTCGCCCGCCTCGCGCAGGGCGGCCTGCCCGGCTTCGTGTTCGCCCAGCTCGAACAGCGCGCGGACCGCCATACGGCTGTCGGTGTCCGCCGGGTCGATCCGTCCGTCCGGCTCGCCGCGGCGGGCAGGTGAGAGGAGGGTTGGCGAGAAGAGGGCGGGCGAGAAGAGAGGGAGGTGGGCGACCAGCGGCTCGGCCGCCAGCGTGGCCGCCACGCGATGCGTGTGGACGTCGTCGCCGTTTCGGGCGTCGAAGCGGGCGGCGATCTCCCGCGCCCCGGCCGCCAGCTCCGCGTGCAGCTCCGGCACCGGCACGTCGCGGCCGGCCCGCCGTACGGTGAGCCCGTCGTGGCCCGTCTCCATCAGGCGGCGCAGCACCAGCGCGGCGCCCGTCATGAACGAGCAGGCCTGCGCCGGCGACGGCGGCCGCTCCAGCAGCGGCAGCTCCCGCTCCAGGATCTCCAGCCCGCGCGTCTCGTTCCCGGTCAGCGCGCAGAATTCCAGGTGGTCGCCGATGTCGTCCAGATATCCGATCTGTCCCTGCACGATCCGGTATGCCCGGCGGTGCGCCTCCGCGGCCTCGTCCAGATGCCCGGTCTTGAGGTACGGCGTGAGCAGCGTGCACAGGATGCTCTGCGGCTGCACTCCGCAGGAGAACTCACCCGCGACAACGGGCCCGCCGACGGCCACGGCCTCCTCGTACCGGCCCAGCGACGCCAGCACGTACGCCCGGCCGCCGAGGTCGCAGGCGCGGCAGTCGGACAGGTCGTCGCGCGGCGCGGTCTCCCAGCGGTGCAGCCACTCCTCGGCACCCGGCTCGTCGCCGAGGTGGAGCGCGACGCGGCAGCGCTGCGCGTACACGGCCTGGGGCGCCCCGGCCTCGCGGTAGCGCCGCTCCATGTCGTCCAGCGCGTCCAGCGCCCGGCGCAGCGGGATCTCCGGGAACCTGCGCATGTCGCTCATGATCCACTTGAACTGCCAGAGCACCCTGCGCGCCTGCCACGCGGTGAACCGGCCGGGCTCGGCGTCGTAGGCGGCCACGGTCCGGGAGAAGGTGGCGAACGACTTCGCGGGCTCACCGCCGTACTGGTAGGCCTGGGTGAGCGCGAGCCGCGCCGCGATGGCCGGCTCCGGCTCGCGCAGCGCCTCGGCCTCACGCAGCGCCCGCTCGGCCAGCACGGTCCTGGCCTCCCCGTACGGCAGCCGCGCCGCCTCCGCCAGCAGCGTCTCGACCTGGTCAGCCATGCGTGCCCCCTTGCACGGCCCAGTCGAGCAGGCCGAGGAACGAACGGTTGAGCGCCGCGGTGTCGGCGGGCCGCAGCGGGTGGTGGCCGTGGAGCAGCGCCATGCCGTACAGCGCCTCGACCGCGGTGGCGGCCAGAGTCAGGTCCGGCAGCCCGGTGACGCGGCGGACCAGCGGATTGCGGTGATTGAGCACCAGCCTGGGCCGGTCCACCGCCAGCGTGCGCTCCATCGCGCCGAGCACGTCGGCCCAGAGCTCGTCCCCCAGGTCGCGGGCCTCGCGCAGCTCCGCGTGGTGCTGGGCCGCGCGGCTGGTCAGGTAGAGGGCGGGCAGTGAGGCCGGGTCGAACTCGCGCAGCACCACCTCGCAGCCGAGCGGGTCGAGCACCCGACCGGCGGCGCCGAGGAACGGGCGGGCGCGTAGTTCCGCCTCGGGGTCCGCCGGGCCCAGGTGGGTGACCAGCTCGCTGGGGTCGAGGCGGGCCAGCCGGGCGTCCGGGTCGATGCGGGTGAGGCGCGGCAGGATCTCGCCGTCGTAGACGTAGCCGCCGTTGACCAGGCCGACGCCCTGTGCGCCGGAAACGGCCGCGAGCTGGCGGAACTCGTCGACGCTGGTGGTGTAGCGGCCGTTCGGGTGCCTCGACCTGAACTGGGCGAGCGTCATCCGCCCGGCGCTGGTCTCGTACTCCAGCCATTGATCGACCAGCCTGAGCATCTCGTCGTCGTGCAGGGCCAGAGCCTTGACGCCCAGGTGGTGCAGCCCCAGGAAGGCACGCAGGCCGTCAGGGTCGGTCTCGGCCAGCCGGACCAGCCAGGCGCGCAGCTGGCGGCCGAGCTCCAGGCGGGTGTGTTCGAGGAGGTCGTCCTCGTAGAGCGCCTCACGGCTGGCGGTGGGCCGCAGCTCGGCCGCGTCGACGACGCCGCGGGCGAAGAACGCCCAGTCGGGCAGCAGGCCGTCGGCGCTCTCGGTGAGGAGCATGCGCTTGAGGTAGACGCGGTGGCCGCCACGGACGGCCGGGTTCGCCGGGGTGGGCAGGATGTAGGCCACGCCGGTGAGCCCGGCTTCGGGGACGTGGAGGTCGACGACGTCGAGCGGCGTGAAGCCGAACAGCTCTGCGCCATGCTTTTGCAGGAAATTCCGTCTTATCGCGGGAGAGGCGTGCTTTGTCTGCCAGGGCGGGGCGCCGACGGTGGTGCGGCGGCCGTTCACGGTGACGTCGATCGGCAGGAGCGAGCCGTACAGCTCCGCCAGTTCGGTGATCGTCCGCTCCGTCACCCACTCGGCGGCGTCCGGCCGCGCCGCGAGGGTGACCGTAGTGCCCGGCTCGTCCCGCTCCTCCCCCGCCGGCGCCACCTCGTAGCGGCCGTCGGAGCGTCCGGTCCAGAGCACGGTCGGGCCGCCCGTCGCCGACCTGGTCCGCACGCTGATCTCGTCGGCCACCAGGAAGCCGGACAGCAGGCCGATGCCGAACTGGCCGAGGAACTCGTGCCGGGCGAAACCCAGCTCGTCGCGCTTGGAGGAGCGGCCGATGGTGGCCAGGAGCACGTGGACCTCGTCCTCGGTGAGGCCGATGCCGGTGTCGTGCACACTGAGCCGCCCATCGGCCACCTCGATGGTCACCGTGGCGGGCGCCTCCGGGTCGACCGCCCGGCGTGCGGTGATCGCGTCGGCCGCGTTCTGGAGGAGCTCGCGTACGTAGACGCGGGGGCTCGAGTACAGGTGGCGGCTGAGCAGGTCGACCACGCCGCGCAGATCGACATTAAACGCGCTTTCCATTTGAAACACCATAAATCACATAAGACAAAATGCGCCGCTCGATTAACGCGCCTCACGCCTTGAACGCCTGACACCTTGAGCGCCTCACGCCTTGAACGCCTCACGCAGCGCCTCGGCGGAGGTGAAGCGGATGCCCGTCATGCCCGCGCGCTCGGCCCCGGCCACGTTCTCCGCGCGGTCGTCGATGAACACGATCTCGGCCGGGTCGGCGTCGAGGTCGGCCGCCATCCGGTCGAAGATCTCCCGGTCCGGCTTCACCAGGCCCATCCTGCCGCTGTAGAAGCGGTGCTTGATGTTGGCGATCCAGGGCAGGCCGTCCAGGCCGTCGGCCAGGCAGGCGGGCGCGTTGGACAGCAGGGCCACGTTGCCGCCGTCGTCCAGGAGATCGTTCAGGATGGCGACCGTCCCCTCGTCCGGGTAGGCCCAGCTGGCCACGTCCATCGCGACCAGCCGGGCGATCTCGGCGATGGTAGCCGGCCGGCCGAGCACCGCCGACCAGTAGGCGGCCGGAGACAGCGCCGCCCGGTCGAACTCCAGGCGGTGCTCCCAGTAGCCCCGCTTGAACGCCTCGGGATCGGCGTTCACCGCCTGGGCCATCTCGTCGGCGTCGGACTCGGACTGGGGCAGGGACAGCACGTTGCCGTAGTCGAAGACAATCCACGTCATGGCAGGAATGGTCGCAGATGCGGGTCGAGCGCCGGGCAACCCAGGTATTTCTCGGCGGTGTGGAAGTCGATCCAGTCGAGATTGACGAGTTCCTCCACGTCCACGCCGGTGAAGCTTCCGCACAGATCGGGTGGGATGGCCGCGATGTCGTCTTTGTCGGCGATGTTCACCCAGCGCTTGACGCCGCCGGGTCGGCTGCCGAGTCCGTTGATCGGGGCGGGCAGGAGGCGCTCGAAGACCACGTTGCGCATGCCCAGCGGGCTGCCGAGGGTGATCAGCAGGTCGACCTCGAGGTCCGGGTTGGCCCAGAGCGTCTCATAGGCCACGACGCTGCCCAGCGAATGGGCGATCACCACCCGGGGGCTGTGCTTCCTGATCGTGTCGCGGACCGCCTCCTGGCACCTCTCGCGCCGGGCCGGGTCGGTCAGGTAGGCCGCCACCTCCGGCGCGAACAGCGACGCGAACGCCGCCGACCTGCTGTCGAGCCGGGCCAGCAGCCACCCGGTGAACAACTTGAGCGCTCCGGTGAAGCGCTCCCCCAGGCCCATGTTCCTGGCCCAGTCGACGAGCACCTGGTGGGCGGAGCCCTGCATGGCCGCGAACGCCTGCGGGCCCTCCGTGGGCCGGCCGTCGTGCAGCAGATGGGAGAAGTAGGCCACCTCGCTGAAGTACTCCCGGCCCTCTCCCCCGAGCGCCGCCTGTAGGTAGCGGTCCCACTTGAGGCGCATCGCCTCCGCCGCCCCGGCCGCGGAGTTGCCCGCCGCCACGTAGTAGTTGTACTTGCCGATCCCGTGCACGCCGACGATGCCCGCCACAGCGCCCTCCCTGTTTCCCCGTGATTCCAGGCGATGGTGACACACCCCACTTGCAGATCGTTTGCCGGTTTAGTCTTGCCTAAAGGTTTAGGTAGAGCTAAAGTTGAGTCACCAGGAACCGAACGCTGAGAGCGGGACCGAGATGGCCTTTCGCCGGAGCATGCCTGACGAGGTGAGCCCGGGCGGTCTCGCCCAGGACGCCGTCGACGAGATCACTTGGTATATGCGTGAACACAAGGTCTCGCGGGCCGATCTGGCCGCCTCGATGGGCGTGTCGCCGGGCCGGGTGAGCCAGATCCTGTCGGGGGACGAGAACCTCACGCTCCGCACTCTCGGCGCCGTGGTCAAGGCGCTCGGCGCCCGCATCGAGTTCACGCTGAGCGAGGCCGAGGAGGAGTCCATCCTGCTCGTCGAGGAGACTCGCGGCTCTCATGGGTGAAGCCTGAGCGACGCGTCTCAGGGGTGAGGTCTGAGCGGCGTGGCGATTCGTGACCGCGTCGGCGGTACGAACCTGGGCAGCGACCGATACCCGCTCCGATAGGCCGAGGCCAGCAGCCGCAGCACGTCGTTCTCAGCGTCATGCCGCAGGATGCCGTGTAACCGGGTCAGATCATTGATGTAACGCTCATACCTGGCCAGCCGCGTATGCCGGGAGCCGCGCAGCGCGGTGATCACCTTGGACCGCGACGCCCCGTCCTCGACCAGCGCGGCCACGTCCAGCCGCCGCTCGATCGCGTCGAGCCTGGCGTGCACCCGCTCCTTCCTGCGCTCCTCCACCGAGAGCCGCTCGCCGATGCGCTCGTGGTAGCGGTTGGCGGCCAGGCTCAGCTCGTAGACACTCCACGAGTCGTCGACCCGCTTCTCGCACCAGGCCCGCTGGTCCTCGGCCATCGCCTGGTCGAGCTTGGCCAGCAACGACACCAGCCAGAACGTCGCCGCCTCCTTGGCCAGCGAGCGCCGGTCGTCCTCACGGGAGCGCACCTGGCTCAGCCACAGGCCGCCCGGCGCGACCGCGCCCAGCACCGTGGACAGGTAGTTGTTCAGCAGCTCACCGCCCACCAGCGCCACGGCCGAGGAGACCAGCCCGGTCAGCAGGATGATGACGACCGCCAGCCACCAGCCGCCTGGCCCGAACGGCCGGCCCTTGCCCTGGCAGCGGAGTAAGAGGAATCCGGTGGCGGAGGCGATGGCCAGGGGCACCGTCAGGGCTATCTGCGTCGCCGTCACGTGCACCAGGGCCAGCTGCACCGCCGTCACGTGCACCACGGAATCGGCCTCCCCCACAGATCGTTCATTCCATAGTCGCAGCGGCGTTACCGATTTAAAATCCCATTGCTTTCGGCATATGTAGCTCAGATACGGTGACATTCCACTTCGGAGAACAGGAGCACCCCGCCATGCCCGGCCCGCTGGTCGTCAACGACTCGGTCGTCATCCCGGACGCCGAGCTCGTCTGGCGTTTCTCCCGCTCTTCAGGCCCGGGCGGCCAGGGCGTCAACACCACGGACAGCCGGGTGGAGCTCGTCTTCGACGTGTCGGCCACCGCGGCGCTGCCGCCGGAGCTCAAGGCCCGCGCCCTAGACCGGCTCGGCTCGGCCACGATCACCATCGCCGCCTCTGAATACCGCTCCCAGCTGCGCAACCGCGAGGCCGCCGAACAGCGCCTGGCCCAGCGCATCCGCGAGGCCATCGCGCCCCCGCCCAAGCGCCGCCGCGCCACCAAGCCCAGCCGGGGCTCGGTCGAGCGCCGCATCGCCACCAAGAAGCTCCGCTCCGACGTCAAGCGCCTGCGCCGCAGCCCCTGACCCCCAGCCACCATGGATCGCGTCCATGCCGAAGGACCCGCCGTAGACCGGGGCCGGGACTATGCCGAAGGGCCCGCCAGGACGAGACGGGGCGTGAATGCGGGCCGCGTCCTGTGCGGTACGGGGCAGAGCTGGCCGACCACTTCCCGTACCTGGTCGCGCAGGTAGAGCGCCGTCAGACGGCCCTGGTCGTCGAAGTGCGGGCAGGTGGGCGAGAGCACCAGCTCCGTGCCCATCACGACCGCGCCCGCGCCGGTGAGCTCCTTGAACAGCTCGGCCTGCGCCCACATGGCGCCGCAGGCGCGCACACTGGCGCTCATCACGGCGACGTGCTTGCCCGCCAGGCGCCCGCCGCTCGACATCCAGCGCAGCGCGTGGCCCAGCTCAGCGGGGAGCAGGCTGTGCTCGGGCGCGGTGATCAGCACCGCGTCGGACTCGTCCAGCTTGCGCAGCAGGCCCCCGACCTGCTCCGGTACGGGACCGAGGGAGTGAGGCGGGACCGTGCCGAGCCCCCGCCAGCACTCCAGGCGCGCCCCCCGGGGCAGCTCACCCTGCATTGCCTCCAGCAACCTGGTGATGAACGATCCCGCGTGGAGGCTCGCGGCGATCCCGAAGATTCTCACCCTTCACTCCCAGGGATGTTGATGTGTGGCCCGTAGTCCTGAACCTTCCCGATGTCGCGGATGTCCAAGACCATCTCCGGGTCAAGAGGGGGCACGGGCTTACCGGATGATGGGCTGATGGAATACGTACGCGTGGGAACGTCGGGCCTGAAGGTGTCGCGTATCGGCCTGGGCATGATGAGCTACGGCGACCCGGCGGACTCTCCCTGGTTCCTGCCCGAGGAGGCCGCCGAGCCGATCGTGCGCCGGGCGGTGGAGGGTGGGGTGACCTTCTTCGACACCGCCGACATGTACTCCGAAGACGTCAGCGAGGAGATCACCGGCAGCGTCTTGAATTCCCTGTGGTTGCCTGACGGAATCAGGTAACTCGGACGGGCGTAACCTGCTTTGGGCCGCCCCCGTGCTCGGCAAGCGTGAGCACGGGGGCGGCTTTGGCGTGGTGGAAGCCGGTCCGATGGTGAGAGTTCCTGACATGCCCTGTCCGGTACGGCTGGTGCCGTCCCGGCTTGGGTGCATGGCCCGCCGGACGCTGTCCACCGCTGGCAGGCGGTGGGGCGGGCACCGTGCGCCGGTCGGGCACACGGCTGAAAGTCATCGGGTTGTCTCGTGAGCTGTCTGGTGAGTTGTTGTCTGAGTTGGCCGGGACGCGGGTGGGCCGTTTCGCGGTGGGGCGCCTCTTGGCTCTGTCGCGTGCTGCTGGTCGGGGATGCAGGTCTGCTCGGGTGCGGCGGGCGCGCCGGGCCGCCCGGGTGAGTTTGCGTCGTGGTCGGGCGCGGGCCACGTTGCCCTCCACGACGGCGTGGATGGTGCGCACGCCGGTGGAGCGGTGGGTGCGGGTGGCGTTTTGGCCGAGCAGGCCGCGTGCGAGGATCCGCTCGGCCGCTGCCCAGTCCCGGTCACCCGACAGGCCACAGGCCGGGCAGGAGGCCCACCTCCATCCCCGCTCACCGACCCGATCCGGAGCAGAGCAATGCATGAGCACCGACGTACCCTGGCCGCAGCGGGGGCAGTATCGGGAGGTCCCACGCGCCGGGACGGTGACCACCGCGATGGAGTGTCTGGCCGCCAGGTGCCGAATCGCCTCGACGATCTTCCCGCGCACCTGCCCCGACAGCCGCGCGTTCACGCTCCCCCGTCGCCCGCGCGCCTCCAGGGTCGCCAGGTCCTCCAGGTAGATGACCGTCGCCCCGGCGCTCACGGCGTGGTCGACCGCCCAGCGTGCCGCCGACCAGGCCAGCGCCTTGTTCAGGTTGCGGATGCGGGCGCACAACCGCTCATGCTCAACCCCGATGCGCTGCCAGGCCGTACGCAACGCGGCGTAGCGGGAATCGGCGGGCGTGATGCCCGCCAGAAGCCTTTCCAGGTGCCGGTGTTTGGCGGCCAGGTGCTCACGCTCGGCCCGCAACCGGTGCAACTTGGCGCAGATGCCGCTCGCGTCGTAGGCGAACGGCCGCCCATCACTGATCACCCGGCCATCAACCAACTGCCCTGTCACGCCGGTCAACAGGGTGTTGAGGCCCCAGTCGAAGCCGCACCCGACGGTATGACCCGTGGCGGGCGCGACACCGATCGGGATCTTGAACGGCAGATCGACGCGCACCCGACCCTTGGCCACTCGCACGGTGGGCGTCAACAACGTCGCCTCAGGTGTGACGGTCGGCGGCAACGCGATCGGCAGCACATGCTACGCCCAGTCCCTGCCACTGGCGGGAAACTCGACCAGCGGAAGCCGCACCCGCAGTCGGGCGGTGCGGTCGCCGGTGCGCTCCACGGTCACCAGTTGCCGGTCGGCCGCCGCCAAGACCACCTGCGCCGCAACGTTCGGCGGCCCCTCCAACTCGATCAGATCGGCCGGGAACACGCCATGCTCGTCGAGGTAGGCGCCGATCTGCCGGGTCCGGTTCCGGATGTCCGCCGCGCTCACCCCGTCCGGCAGCAGCGCGCGCAGCCCGTCCCATTCAGCGCCGGTGCGCGCACCCGCATCCCGCGGCCAGGTCGCTACGATCGCCGCCACCAGCCGGCGCCGGTACAGCGCCAGCCGCAAGGCACGGGCGGCCTGCTCCTGCGCGCACCGCAGCACCCGATCACACACATGCACGCCCGAAGGCGGGCCCACGCCCCAGCCCAGCCGACGGACAGCCATCCAGCCCTTCGACGGCAACCCTCGCCCGTCCAACCCCACCCCGGACGCCAAGGCGTCCAAATCGGCCGCATTCCACCGGGCGACCACCACGCGGGCGGTCAGGTCGCGTGCCAGAACGGCCAGCCAGGCCACCCGCCGCACCAGCAGCGGCTGAGCAACGACCTCGCCGCTCGCCTCCACCACCGCCGCATGAGCGGTGCAGGAAGCGGTGGCAGTGAGTTCACTCATGCACCGCTCCAGCCTCCGGGCAGGCGGAATCCCGGGAGGTGGAATCCCGGGTGGGCGGACGGTGACGCACCGCGCTCGGATCGGCCGTCCTGTGAGCACTGCCCGACAGTCGGCGACCAGGTACGGGCGAGGGTGCCGGCCGGGCGGCGGTCGTGGCAACGGCCGCACCGCGCGGTCGGCGCGGCCCGATCGCAGGAGAGCTGGTTTGCCCGCATATCTGCACCCCCGCCCCCGGAACACAACCTCACGATCGGTAATTGAAAGATTACCATTGGTTGACCCCGGCGGGTAGAACAGGTGAACGACAATGCTTTGAATCTGCCTGCCCGCCCGGCCAGAACCAGCCGCAGCCCATCGCATCACAAGCGGGCAGACTCAGCGACACCGCAGGCAACGATGCGGCGAGTATCCCACCGACCCATGACGCGCCCCGCGGGCCGATCATGCTCGGCCCGGCCGACGCCGCCGCCGACCAAGAGGAAACCTTCACAGATCATGGCGGATGTTCAGGCTTTCAAAGCGAATATGAGCAGCGGTTCATACCCTGCTGCGCCGGCCCTTCGACCGCCGCGAGGACTACGTTCTGGCGACCAAGGTCGGTTACCCCATGGGCAAGGGGGTCAACGATCGCGGGTTGTCGCGCAAGCACATCCTGGACTCGATCGACGCGTCACTGCGGCGGCTCGGCACCGACCACGTGGATCTCTACCAGATCCACCGCTGGGACGACGAGACGCCCGTCGAGGAGACCATGCGGGCGCTGGACGACGTGGTCAGGGCGGGCAAGGCCCGCTACATCGGGGCTTCCCTCATGTACGGCTGGCAGCTGGCCAAGGCGCAGCATGTGGCGAAGGCGGCGGGATTGACCAGGTTCGTGGCGATGCAGACCCGCTACAACCTCGCCTACCGGGAGGAAGAGCGCGAGGTGCTCCCCTACTGTGCCGACCAGGGGCTGGGCGTGCTGCCGTACAGTCCGCTCGCCCGTGGCCTGCTGGCCGGCGGGGAAGGGCGGGCCACCACCAGGGCGGCCCACGAGGACCGTGCGCCCGAGAACGACGGCGTCGTGGCGGCTCTGCGGGCCGTCGCCGGGGAGCGCGGCGTACCGCCCGCGCGAGTCGCGCTGGCCTGGCTGCTCGGCAAGAAGCCCGGCAACGGCACGGCGGCCGGGCACGCCGCGAGCGCCGTCGCCGCGCCGATCGTGGGGGCGACGCGCCCCGGCCACCTCGACGACGCGCTCGCCGCCGTGGACCTCGTCCTCACCCCTGACGAGGTCGCCCGCCTGGAGGCCCCTTACCGGCCGCGCGAACCCTTCGGCTACGGCTGGTGATCGGCGGACGTGCCTGGCCGTGGTGATCGGCGGCCGAGCAAGGCCCGAGAGATCCGGCCATGCGGCGATCTAACGAGCCTGGCCCGTGAGGTCCGGCCGCGCGGCGACCGGACGTACTCGACCGGGCCAGGAATCGAGCCGGGCGGCGTCAGGAGCGGCCCGGACTCTCGATCAGCGCTGGGCGGCGCGAGCCTTGCGTTCGGCCCGGCGCTCGACGAACCTGGCCGCCGTCGTCTCGGTCTTGGCCAGGAACTCGGCCAGCTCCTCCCGAGCCTGCTCCCCGCCCGCGTCGAGGCCGGTCTTGTCGAACACCGACCACTGCTTCAGCACCGGCATGAGCACGTCGTCGAGGTGCAGGCGCAGGTCGTAGATGCCCTCGTGAGCGATGATCATCGCCTTGCGGGTGAAGCCCTCGATGCTGGAGCCGGGCATCTGGAAGGTCTTCACGACGTCGGTCACGGCGCGCATGGTCTGGTTGGGGTCCAGCTCGAAGGCGGCCTTGAGCAGGTTGCGGTAGAAGAGCATGTGCAGGTTCTCGTCGGCGGCGATCCTGGCCAGCAGCCGCTCGCAGCCCTCGTCGCCGGAGGCCCGGCCGGTGTTGCGGTGCGCGATGCGGGTGGCCAGCTCCTGGAAGGAGACGTAGGCCAGCTGCTCCAGCATCGTGCCGTACTCGGTGGCGAAGCCCGCCTCCATGTGCGTCATTCGGGCGCGCTCCAGCGCGACCGGGTCGACCGCGCGCGTCACCGTGAGGTAGTCGCGGATCGCGACGCCGTGCCGGCCCTCCTCGGCGGTCCAGCGCCCCACCCAGGTGCCCCACGCGCCGTCACGGCCGAACGTCGTGGCGATCTCGTGGTGGTAGCTGGGCAGGTTGTCCTCGGTGAGGAGGTTGACGATGAGCGAGACCCGGGCGGCCTCGGGCAGCTTCGAGTCGCTGTCCTGCCAGGCCTCGCCGCCGTAGACGCCGTCGAAATCGCGGCCTTCGCTCCACGGAATGTATTCGTGCGGGAACCACTCTTTCGCCATCGCGTTATGGCGGTCGAGCTCCCCGGCGACCACGGGCTCCAGCTCGTGCAGAAGTTGCGTCTGCGTCATCGCCTTCAAGATCGTCTCCCTGTAGGTTACGGTACCGTAAGTTAGGCTACCCGAAGGTCATACCGGCCAAATAGGGTGGTCTTATGCGACCGAGTGTCCGTGGTGTCCTCCTTGACCATGACGAGCAATTAGTGATCTTCCGCCGGACGGTGCCGGGGCGCCAGGTCTACTGGTCCGTGCCCGGCGGCCATGTCGAGCCCCAGGACGCGACCCTGGAGCACACGCTGCACCGGGAACTGCTGGAAGAGCTGGGCGCGACGGTCTCGGGTGTGACCCCGCTGACCACGGTCACCTATCCGTGGCAGGGCGAGGTCAAGACTCAGCACGTATATGGCTGCCGCCTGATCGACATGGACCCGGCCCTGCGGCACGGGCCCGAGTTCGAGGACCCGTCGCGCGGCGTCTACGAGGTCGTCCGGCTGCCGCTGCGGGAGACGGAGATCACCTCCCGGCACGTCGTCCCCGAGGCCGTGGCCGCCTACCTGTCGCGCAACATCAGCGCGCTGCCGCGTCTCATCGGCGGTCCTCGATCTCCCACAGATGGTCGATGACGTGCCAGGCTGTCCGCCGCACGGCGTAGGCGGGCGGCCAGCCGGTGGTCTGCGGCGGTTGCCAGGGGCGTGACAGCACCTCGGCCAGCTCCTCGCGCATGGCGTCGCGGTCCGCCGGGCTCTTGTACGGCTTGTGCCGTACATCCACCTTCCGGGCGTAGGAGCGCTCCGCCTCCGTGACGTGCGCCACGACCTTCGACAGGTCGCGCCCACCGCCCCGTGGCCCCTTGCGCAGTTCCTCCGGCGATTCGGCGGTCACCTCGTCGAACAGCCCCCAGGCGGCGCGCAGCAGCGCGACGTGGCGGCGCGCGGTCTCGGCGTCGATCGGCTCCTGGTCGAGCTCGGGGATCGCGTACGGCGCGCCGAAGTCGGTCATCTCGCTGCCCTGCTCGCGGGCGACCACCACGGGATCGCCCGGCTCGAACGGCAGCCCGGCCCGCTCGGCGATCGGCCGGTAGCGGGGCGCGTAGTCCACGAGCAGGTCGATGGCCGCCTCCTCGCCCTTGGCCACCCGGCACCAGCCGGGCCACTCCAGCGAGCAGGCGAAGACCTTCTTGGGGCCGACCTCCAGGTAGATATGCGTCATACGGGGCACCTTGCCAGGCTTACCTGCCAACTAGTGTCAGGTTCATATCAGGTCGATGAGATCCGCCACCGAGTCCACGACCAGCGACGGCCTGAAGGGGAAGCGGTCGATCTGCTCTCGCTGGGTGACGCCGGTGAGCACCAGGATCGTGTAGAGCCCGGCCTCCATCCCGCACACGATGTCGGTGTCCATCCGGTCGCCGATCATCGCGGTGGTCTCGCTGTGCGCCTCGATCTCGTTGAGCGCGCTGCGCATCATCCGCGGGTTGGGCTTGCCGACGAAGTAGGGCTCGACGTCGGTGGCCTTGGTGATCATGGCGGCGACCGCGCCGCAGGCGGGCAGCGAGCCCTCGGTGGACGGGCCGACCGGGTCCGGGTTCGTGGCGATGAAGCGGGCGCCGCCCTCGATGAGGCGGATCGCCCGGGTGATCTGCGTGAAGCTGTAGGTACGCGTCTCGCCCAGCACCACGTAGTCGGGGTCGAGGTCGGTCAGCACGTAGCCGACCTCGTGCAGCGCGGTGGTCAGCCCGGCCTCGCCGATCACGTAGGCGGAGCCGCCCGGCCGCTGGTCGTCGAGGAACTGGGCGGTGGCCAGCGCCGAGGTCCAGATCGACTCGGCGGGCACCTCCAGACCGGCGTTCGCCAGGCGTACCGACAGGTCTCGCTGGGTGTAGATGGAGTTGTTCGTCAGCACCCGGAATTTCTTGCCGGACTCGCTGAGCCGCTTGATGAACACATCCGCACCCGGGACGGGCCGGCCCTCGTGTACGAGAACGCCGTCCATGTCGGAAAGCCAGGAGTTGATCCGCTTACGCTGAGTCACGCGGCCCATCGTACAGAGTGTCCCTTATCGACTTCCCGACCAGCACATGAAGAATGTTGTTCATGTCGTTCACTGAATCCGCGCGGGACCTGCGGGACGAGCTCGTCCGGCTGCGTCAGTCACTGCACACCACTCCCGAGATCGGCCTCACGCTGCCGCGTACCCAGGAGAAAGTCCTGGCGGCGCTCGACGGGCTGCCCCTGGAGATCACCACGGGGAAGGCGCTCAGCTCGATCACCGCCGTGCTCAGGGGCGGCCGGCCGGGTCCGGCGGTGCTGCTGCGCGGCGACATGGACGCGCTGCCGGTCACCGAGCGCAATGATCTGCCCTACCGCTCGCAGATCGACGGGCAGATGCACGCGTGCGGTCACGACCTGCACACCGCCATGCTCGCCGGCGCCGCGCACCTGCTCAGCGCGCGGCGGGCGGAGCTGGCCGGGGACGTCATCTTCATGTTCCAGCCGGGCGAGGAGGGTCACGAGGGCGCCAAGCACATGATCGAGGAGGGGGTGCTGGACGCGGCGGGCGCGCGGCCCGTCGCCGCGTACGGGATGCACGTCGTCTCCTCGATGCTGCCCCCTGGCCTGTTCGCCTCCCGGCCGGGACCGCTCATGGCCGCGGCCGACGTGTTCGAGGTGACGGTGAAGGGGCGCGGCGGGCACGGCTCCAGCCCGCACCGCGCGCTCGACCCCATCCAGGCGGGCTGCGAGATGGTGACGTCGCTGCAGGCGATGGTGACCAGGACCTTCGACGTGTTCGACCCGGTCGTGGTCACGGTCGGGTCCTTCCACGGGGGCACAGCCGACAACGTGATCCCGGACGAGGCGCGCTTCGAGGCGACGGTGCGCACGTTCTCGCCGGGCAACCGGGAGCTGGTGAAGCGGCGGCTGGTGGAGGTGGTCGAGGGCGTCGCGACCGCGCACGGGCTGTCGGTCGAGGCGTCGTTCGGCATGGGCTACCCGGTCACCGTGAACGATCCCACCGAGGCGGACTTCGTCTCCAGGACCGCCGAGGAGCTGTTCGGGCCCGGACGCTACTTCGTCTCGCCGCAGCCGGTGATGGGCTCGGAGGACTTCTCGTACGTGCTGCAGGCCATCCCCGGGGCATTCGTCTTCCTGGGGGCGTGCCCGCCCGACCGCGATCCGGCCACGGCGCCGTACAACCACTCCCCAGAGGCGCAGTTCGACGACTCCGTGCTGCCGGACGGCGCCGCCCTGTACGCCTCTCTGGCGCTGTCCCGGCTGGCGTCCTGAGCTGAAGGGGGCCCGATGAAGGCATGGATTCCGGATCCGGACCGGCTACTGGTCATGGTGGACAAGCCCATGCCGGAGCCGGGCGTCGGGGAGGTGCTGGTCCAGGTCGAGGCCTGCGGGGTGTGCCGGACCGACCTGCACCTGGTCGAAGGGGACCTGCCGCCCCGCCACCCCGCGATCTCGCCCGGCCACCAGGTGGTCGGGCGGGTGGTCGGCGGGGACGGGGACGTCGGGCAGCGGGTGGGGGTCGCGTGGCTCCGGTGGACCTGTGGGGCCTGTCGCTACTGCCTGGACGGCAAAGAAAATCTTTGCCTTTCGTCGGCCTATACCGGGTGGGATGCCGACGGCGGTTACGCTGAGTATCTGACGGTGCCCGCCGCCTACGTCTACGCCCTGCCCGAAGGGGCGCCCGCCGAGAAGCTTGCGCCCCTGCTGTGCGCCGGGATCGTGGGCTATCGGGCGCTGCTCCGAGCCGACCTGCCGGAAGGCGGCCGGCTCGGGGTCTACGGGTTCGGCGCGTCCGCCCACCTGACCGCGCAGGCGGCCATCGCCCAGGGGGCCGTCATCCACGTGGTCACCAGGTCCAGCGCCGCCAGGAAGCTGGCCCTGGAGCTGGGCGCGGCCTCCGCCGGAGACCGCCCGCCCGAGCCGCTGGACTCGGCCATCCTGTTCGCGCCCGTGGGCGATCTGGTGCCCGTGGCACTGGCGGCGCTCGACCGGGGCGGCACGCTCGCCGTGGCCGGGATCCACCTCACCGACATCCCCACGCTGAACTACGAGCGCCACCTGTTCCAGGAACGAACACTACGGAGCGTGACCGCCAACACCAGGGCCGACGGACGGGCCTATCTCGACCTGTCATTCGGGCGTCCGCCGCACGTGATGACGACGCCCTATCCCTTCGACAGGGCCGCTTCCGCGCTCCGTGATCTGGCAGACGGGCAGGTCAACGGGGCTGCGGTGCTTATGCTGGGCTAATGGCGCCGAGCGCCATCGACATGGGGCATGAAGGAAAGTTACATTAGCCTCACAACACCTGGAGATTATTGACGTGACCTGTGCGTGACCGTAGGGTCCGGCTAATCCCACGCGATCCTCAAGCAGGTCCGACACTCCCCGGAGCGGTACATGAAGCGACTAGCAGCGGTAGTAGCGTTGCTGGGCCTGGCCACTGCCACAGCGTGCAGCAGTGGCTCCACCAACAAGTCCAGCTCGGGCGGTGGTGGCGGGCTCTTCACCACGATCGACGTCAACCGGCCCGGCCTCGACGCCTCGGCGCCGGCCAACCCGTACAACCCCAAGGGCAACTCCTTCTCGGGCTTCAACGCGATGCGAATCGCGTGGGTCAAGAACCACCTGACGGACCCGAACCAGGCTCTGCCCGGCATCGCGGCGAGCTGGGAGATCGCGCCGGACAACTCCGCGATCACGCTGAAGCTCCAGCCGAACGCCAAGTGGTCCGACGGCAAGCCGGTCACCGCCGAGGACGTCAAGATGTCCATCGGCATCGCCTACACGCAGGGCAGCACGGCCTTCTCGGTCACCCCTGGCGCGGCGGGCGCCGCCGCGGAGGTCACGGTCGTCGACAACCAGACCTTGAAGATCACGCAGGACATGGCCAGCCCCAGTCCGAAGTTCGCCCGCGGCGTGCTCGACACGGCCGTCCTGCCCGCCCACGTGTGGAGCAGCGTTCTTCCGGCGGACTTCTGGGACAAGCTCAAGACCGCCCGGGGCGACGGCGCGGAGGCCGAGAAGGCCCGCACGGAGATCACCGCCATCGGCCAGAAGGTGATCGCCTTCGCCCCGCCCAAGGACGTCTCCGCCGGTCCGTTCGTGCTGGAGCGGGTCAACCCCGGAGAAGCCCTGCTGGTCAAGAACAAGAACTTCTACAACGCCGCCAACGTGGCTCCGGCGCAGGTGAAGTTCCTCAACTACACCGGCAACGAGCAGATCTGGAACTACCTCACCGCCGGCAAGCTCGACCAGTCCGGATTCGTCGCCGCTCCCACGGACGTGATGAACCGGATCAAGCAGGGCCCAGGCAACGAGGTCATCAAGGGCTACTCGCCGGTGGCCGTGAGCATGGCCTTCAACCAGTCCAAGAAGCCCTATGACAACGTCCACGTGCGCAGGGGCCTGGCCTACCTCATCGACCGCGACCAGGTCACCAAGGTCGCCTCGCCCGAGGGTGGCACGCCGGCCGTCACGACCAGCGGCATCCACCAGAAGGCCGCGCAGGCCTGGATCCCCGACACGCTTCCGAAGCTCGACCCGTACAAGCCCGACGCGGCCAAGGCCGAGGCGGAGTTCAAGTCGGCCGGGCTGACGAAGAAGGACGGCAAGTGGACGCTGGCCGACGGCAAGCCGTGGAAGGTGTCCATGCACGCGCCGGCCGGCTTCTCCGACTGGCTGTCGGCGCAGGAGAACATCAAGAGCCAGCTGGTCAAGGCCGGCATCGACGCGGAGATCCAGACCAGCCCCGACTACCCCGTCTACCTTGAGGAGCTGGCGGCCGGCAAGTACGACGTGGGCTTCTGGCTCATGGCGCTCGGCCCGGCGCCGTACGACATCTTCCAGCGCCTCTACGGTGCCTCCAACGGCTGGACCAACGTCGCGGGCAAGATCGAGCACTCCCCGGCGGGCAAGAACGGCAACTGGATGGGCGGCCCCGAGCAGATCGACGTCAACGGCACCAAGATCGACCCGGGTGAGCTGACCGGCAAGCTGAACTCGGCCAACGAGGAGGCGGCCAAGCCGATCATGGCGCAGCTGGCGACGGCGGCCAACCAGGACCTGCCGGTCATCCAGCTCTGGGACTACGTCAACAACCAGTTCGTCAACAACAGCCGATTCACCGGCTGGCCCCACGACGACGAGATCCTTCGTCTCGGCACCGGCGTGCTCGCGTCCGGTGTGTGGATCCAGCTCGGCATGGTCAAGTCGAAGCAGTAACTTATGACACTTATCGCACGACGACTCGCGGGCCACCTGGCCCGCGGTTTCGTCATGATCGTCGTAGTGGCGACGATCAGCTTCTTCATCATCAACAACATCCCGGGCGACCCCATGGCGGCCCAGTACGACAAGCTGCTCCAGAGCGGCATGTCTCCGGAGGCGGCCACGCAGGCCGTCAAGGTGCTGTACGGGTTCCAGCCGACGGGCTCGCTGTGGCAGCAGTACACCGACTACATCGGCGGGCTGCTCCACTTCGACCTCGGCACCTCGGTCAGCCGCCCGGGACAGCCCGTCCTCGGCGTGCTCGGCGAGGCGGCCAAGTGGACCATCCTGCCGGTGCTGGGGGGCACGCTGCTCAGCTTCCTCGTCGGCGTCATCCTCGGCGTCTACGCGGCCATCAAGCGCAAGAGCAAGCTGGGCGACGCCCTGGCCATCTCCGGCTCGCTGCTGCACGGCATCCCGCAGTATGTGCTGGCGATGCTGCTCGTGGTCATCTTCGCCACGCTCATCCCCATCCTGCCCGCCGACGGGCCGGTGGACATCATGTTCGAGCCGGGGTTCAACGCCGGCTACCTCGGCTCGCTGGCCGAGCACGCGGTGCTGCCGATCGCCACCTACGCGCTGTCGGCCTACGGCGGCTGGGTGCTGGCGATGAAGTCGAGCGTGGTCACCGTGCTCGGCGACGACTTCATCCTGGCCGCCGAGCTGCGCGGCATGAAGCGCTCGATCATCTTCCGCTACATCGCGCGCAACGCGATCCTGCCGCTGTTCACGATCCTCGCCCTGTCTCTGGGGCTGCTGCTCGGCGGCGCGGTCTTCATCGAGAAGATCTTCAACTATCCGGGACTCGGGTGGCTGCTCATCGAGAGCATCAACACCCGCGACTACGCGCTGATGGGCGGGGCGTTCCTGCTGATCACCGCCGCTGTCATCGTGGCGAACATCGTGGCCGACCTGTTCTACACGGTGATCGACCCGCGGGTGCGCGGCGGAGAGGACTCGACATGAGCACCGTGCTGATCCCTGAGACGGCGTCCGCCGCCGCGACCATGCGCCGTAACTTCTGGCTCGGCGTCTGGCGGGTGATGAAGCGCAAGCCCAGCCGGCTGGCCGGGGTGATCATCATCGCCGGCTTCGCGTTCATGGGCGCCTTCGGGCCGCTGTTCTATCCGGACCAGCTGCCGGGCGACACCAACGCCATCACCCAGGCGCCGAGCTGGGCGCACTGGTTCGGCACCGATCCCCAGGGCAGGGACGTGCTCGCGCTGGTCATCACCGGCTCCCGCTACGTCCTGCTCAGCGCCGCGGTGACCGCGGTCATCACGGTGGTCTTCGGTACGACGCTCGGCCTGTTCTCCGGGTTCAAGCGGGGCCGCTGGGACAGCGTGCTCATGCGGATCACCGACATGAAGCTCACCATCCCCGGCCTGCCGCTGCTGCTGGTCCTGGCGATGGTCTGGAAGTTCGGCAGCCCGATCCAGATGGGCCTGGTGCTCGGCCTGCTCGGCTGGGGCGGGGTGGCGCGGGCCGTGCGCGCGCAGACGCTGTCCCTGCGTGAACGCGGCTTCATCGAGGCCGCGCGCGGGCTGGGCCTGTCCACCAGGCACATCATCAGCAAGGAACTGCTGCCCAGCATGGCTCCGTACATCGCGATGAACATGCTCATCGCGGTCACCGGCGCCGTCTACGCGCAGGTGGGCCTGTTCTTCCTGGGCGTGCTGCCGTACGAGGCGAACAACTGGGGCGTGATGCTCAACCTGGCCGTGTTCCAGGCGGGCGCCATGATCACACCCAACGCGCTCGGTTACCTGCTGGGGCCGCTGCTGGCGATCCTGCTGCTCACCCTTGGCATCGTGCTCGTGGTCGACGCCATGGACGAGATCTTCAACCCCCGGCTGCGTGAGGAGTAGCAGTGGCGGAGCAAGCGCCGGGAGTGCGCATCGACGGCCTCACGGTCGTCTACAAGACGCCGGCGGGCGAGTTGCCCGCCGTACGCGGCATCAGCCTGACCCTGGAGCCCGGCACGATCACCGGCATCGTCGGTGAATCGGGATCCGGCAAGTCGACGCTGGCCCTGTCGCTGCTCAACGCGGTGCAGCCGCCGGGCAGGATCTCGGCGGGCAGCGTGGAGATCGACGGGCTCGGCGACGTGGTCGGGCTCGCGGGCGAGCAGTTGCGCAAGGCCAGGGGCGCCCACATCGGGTACGTCTTCCAGGCCGCCCAGAACTCCCTCAACCCGCTCAAGACGGTCGGCAAGCAACTCCTCGACCTGGGCCGCTCGCACGGCGTCGAGGACCTGCCCGGCCTGGTCCGCGAGGCCAGGGAACTGCTGGGCCGGATGGGTCTGGACGGGGCCAGGGTGCTGGACTCGCACCAGCACGAGCTGTCCGGAGGTATGCGGCAGCGGGTCGGCATCATGCTGGCACTGGTGCTCAACGCGCACCTGGTGGTGCTGGACGAGCCGACGACCGCGCTGGACATGATCACCCAGGCGAACATCCTGAAGATCGTCCGCGAGGTGCACGCCGAGCGCGGCCTGACCACCCTGGTGATCACGCACGACATCGGCGTGGTGGCCGAGGTGGCCGACCGGCTCGCGGTCATGTACGGCGGACGCCTGGTGGAGCAGGGGCCCACCAGGGAGGTGCTGGGCGCGCCCCGCCATCCCTACACCAGGGGCCTGATCAACGCGATCCCCCGGCTGGTCGGCGACATCGACGAGGCCCGCGCGCTGCCGGGACGGCCGCCGACGCTGGCGACGGTGCCCAAGGAGGGCTGCGTGTTCAGGGAGCGCTGCGCGCTGCGGATGGACGTGTGCGACACCGTCGATCCCTCGGTGGTGGCGGACGGGGCGAGGTTCGTGGCCTGCCACGCGGTGACGGTGAAGGAGCACGCTTCGTGATTACCGGGACGGGCGTCACCAAGACGTTCAAGCAGCGCGGCAACATGCTGGGCAAGCGGGAGGTCCCGGCGCTGCGCGGCGTGGACTTCGCGATCGCCAAGGGCGGGTCCGCCTCGTTCATCGGCGAGTCGGGCTGCGGCAAGACCACGCTCGGGCGCATCATCGCCGGGCTGGAGACCTACGACGCGGGCGAGATCGCGATCGACGGGACGCCCATGTCGCCGCTGAAGGTCAAGCAGCGGCAGCCGCACTTCCGCAAGATCCAGATGATCCACCAGGACCCCTACTCGGCGCTGAACCCGACCCGGACGATCTACCAGACCCTCCAGGCGCCGCTGGCGCTGCGGGCCGGGCAGACCGGCCGGCCCAAGAGCTGGATCGACGAGCGGGCCGCCGAGGTGCTGTCGCTGGTCGGCCTCGACCCCGGAACGGTCCTGTCGCGCTACCCGCACCAGCTCTCGGGCGGCATGCGGCAGCGCGTGGTGATCGCCCGCGCGCTGACCGTCGACCCCGAGATGCTCGTCGCCGACGAGGCGGTCTCGATGATCGACGTGTCGCTGCGGCTCGGCATCCTGGCGCTGCTGAAGGACCTGCGCGAGCGGCTGGGCGTCAGCGTGCTGTTCATCACGCACGACGTGGCCACCGCGCGCTACATCGGCGGCGACGGCGAGCTGTACGTGATCTACCGCGGCCAGGTCGTGGAGCGCGGGCCGGTGGACACGATCATCGCCGATCCGGTGCATCCATACACGCAGTCGCTGCTGTCCGCCATCCCCGTCCTGCACGGGCTGGAGCGGCCCGGTGAGGAGCCGGTGGTGCCGTTGGAGGCGCTCGCCGCGGACCACTCCGACAGCGGGTGCCTGTTCGCGCCCCGGTGCCCGTTCCGGGGCGACGGGTGCACGAGCGAGCGGCCGCTGCTCCAGGTGACGGAGGGCGTACCTCAGGAGCACGCCTGCTACTACCCGCGGCGGCGCAGCGTCATCGCACGCCCGATGAGCGAGGTGTGACCCCGGTGACCCGGCAGGCCGACTCCGCCGACCTCGCGGGCGCCGCGGAGGTGATCCGGCACGCCGACGCCGACCTCGCAAGCGCCGCGCAGGTGATCCGGCAGGCCGACTCCGCCGACCTCGCGGGCGCCGCGCAGGTGGCGCGGGCGGCGCTGACGCTGGACGGCGGCGAAGGGGCGGCCCTGGTCGAGCGGCTGGCGCATCCGCCCGCCGGTCGGCGCTGGACCGCCCTGGTGATGGACGGCGGGGTCGTCATGGCCTCGGTGTCCGCCAAGGATCCGGCCGTCGGGCACCTCGATCTGCTGGCCGTACACCCTGACGCGCGGGGTCGGGGGCACGGTCGGGCGCTGGTCGGCGCGGCCGAGGAGTGGCTGCGGTCGGAGGGGGCGAGGCAGGCGCGCTTCGCCGGGAACCCGCCCTGCTACGCCTGGCCGGGCATCGACGTGCGCTACACCGCCGCCGCGTGCCTGGCGGAGAGCCTCGGCTACGAGCGCTATCACGTGGCCTGGAACATGACCGCCGACCTCGGCGCGGACCTGTCCGTCGAAGAGGAGCCGGTACGGCTGGCCGAGGCCGGAGTGAGCGTGCACGCGGCCTCGGACTCGGCGGAGCGGGGGCACGCGGCGGACCGCGAGCGGGTCGCCGCCTTTGTGCGTGAGCACTGGAACGAGAACTGGGCCTGGGAGGCCGCCAACGCCGCCGGGCTGCACTACGCCGAGCGCGACGGGCGGATCCTGGGGTTCGCCGCCTGGGGGGCGCGGCCCGCGTGGTTCGGGCCGATGGGGACGGCGCCCGAGGCGCGCGGGCTCGGCGTGGGCGGCGTGCTGCTGCGCCGCTGCCTGGCCGAGATGCGCGCCGCCGGACTGTCCAGCGCGCAGATCGGCTGGGTCGGGCCGCTGCGGTTCTACTCGCACGCCGTGGGCGCGCGGGCCGAACGCGTCTTCTGGCTCTACCGACGCGATCTGGCGTGATGTCGCACGCCGGTACGGATCCCGCAACCTTCGGTGCGCCGCTAAACGCGGCCTCCGTAGAGGAGCTGTCCCTCAGGGTGGACGGGGTCGGGGCAGAGGGTACGTGGGTCCTCCCCGGCGTCCAGGCACCTCGTGAGCGTGTCGGAGCCCCACAGGTGGTCCATGAACAGCTCGGGCCCCCACCAGGCCAGCTCGCCCGGGTAGAGCGCGCGAGCCACGTGCAGCATCGACAGGCCGGTCAGCACCGGCCGGTACGTCTCCCGGTCGTGCACGTGCAGCTGGACTCCGTGCACGGTCGTGCCCGCGTGCTTGTGGAACGTCGGCGTGAACCAGGTCTCCCTGAACCGCACCCCGGGCAGGCCGAGCGCGTTGAGCGCGGGCGCGAAGCGGTCGTCGACGTACGGGGCACCGACCAGCTCGAACGGCCGGGTGGTGCCGCGCCCCTCGGAGAAGTTCGTGCCCTCGAACAGCCCGGTGGCCGGGTAGGCGTACGCGGTCTCGACGGTCGGCATGTTGACCGACGGCATCACCCAGGGCAGCCCGGTCTCGGCGAAGGTCATGCCGCGCCGCCACCCGTCCATGGTGACCACGCGCAGGTCCAGGTCGAAGCCGAACAGCGTGGCCAGTTCCCCGGCGGTCCTGCCGTGGCGTACCGGCAGCGGGAATCTGCCGACGAAGCTGGCGAACTCCGGGTCGAGCAGCGGTCCCTCCTCGATGGTCCCGCCGAGCGGGTTGGGCCGGTCCAGCACCACGAACCGCAGGCCCAGCCTGCTCGCCGATGCCATCAGGTCGTACATGGTCCAGATGTAGGTGTAGAAGCGGGTGCCGACGTCGGCGATGTCGAACACCAGCGTGTCGACCCCGGAGCCGGCCACCACCTCGTCCAGTGCCGCGCCCGAGACCTTGTGCGTGTTGAAGACGGGCAGGCCGGTTCTGGGGTCGATCGTGTCGGACTCGCCGCCGTTCGCCTGAGCGGTGCCCCGCATGCCGTGCTCCGGGCCGAACAGCGCCGTCAGCGGCACTCCGGCCGCGCTGAGGGCGTCCGTCGTGGGGGTCAGATCAGGCAGGACTCCTGTGGGGTTGGTGATCAGGCCGAGCCGGTCGCCGCCCGCCAGGGTGGGATCCGTGGCCAGCCGTTCAGCGCCAGTGCGTACGTACGTCATGAACCCATTGTCTGAAAGATATTTACAAGAGAGAAGTAGAGGGTGGAAATTAGCGTCATGATTGATCCGCTCCCCGAGCTGCCCACCGAACAGAGCGATCCCCGCTACAGCCAGATCGACCGGCTGCCGACAGAGCAGGTCGCCCGGCTGATGAACCAGGCCGACGCCGCCGTGCCCGCCGCGGTCGCCGTCGCGATTCCGGTCATCTCCGCCGCCATCGACGCGATCGCCGCGCGCATGGCGGAGGGCGGGCGGCTGCTGTACGTCGGCGCCGGTACGTCGGGGCGGCTGGCCGTGCTCGACGCCTCCGAGTGCCCGCCGACGTTCGGCACCGATCCGTCGCTCGTCCAGGGCATCATCGCGGGCGGTCTGGACGCGCTCACCCGCTCTGTCGAGGGCGCGGAGGACGACGCCGAAGCGGGCGCCGCCTCGCTCGCGGAGCTGGAGGTGGGCCCGCTCGACTCGGTGGTGGGCGTGTCGGCCAGCGGGCGGGCGCCTTTCGTGCTCGGCGCGCTGGCGGAGGCGTCCCGGCGGGACGCGCTGACCGTCAGCCTTTCGTGCAACGACGGTGCGCCCCTGTCGGCCGCCGCCGAGCACGCGATCGAGGTGGTGGTGGGTCCCGAGGTGGTGACCGGCTCCACCCGGCTCAAGGCGGGCACGGCTCAGAAGCTGGTGCTCAACATGATCTCCACCATCTCCATGGTCCGGCTCGGCCGTACGTACGGCAACAAGATGATCGAGATGTCGGCGATGAACAGCAAGCTGGCGGACCGGGCGCTCCGCATGGTGCGCGACATCACCGGCGCCGACAACGACACGGCGGGCAAGGCGCTGGACGCGGCGGGCGGACAGGCGAAGATAGCGGTGCTGATGATCCAGCATGGGCTCGACGCCGACGGGGCCCGCGCCCTGCTGGAATCGCACGGCGAGCGGCTGAGCGACGCGCTGAGCAGCTGAGAGCGACGTGCTGAGCAGCTGAGCGACTGAGCGACGTGCTGAGCGGCTGAGCGACTGACGGGCTGTATCACGGGCCGGACTGCTTGACGGACCGGATTCCTGTACGGCCCGGAACTGCTCGTGGGCGCGGTGAACCCACGAGCCGGCGGACTTACGGGGAGGCTGAACGATGTCCGATCGGCTGGACGCGATCCTGGCGGACGGCGTGCCGCGCGTGTGCTCGGCGGCGGTGGCGGTGATCTCCGTGGACGGCTCGGTGGCGGCCTCGGCCGTCGCCGGGGAGCTCGTCCGCTATGCCGATCTGGAGGGCACCCTGACCGCCGAGCGGCCGGCGGCGGCCCGCGACTCGGTCTTCGATCTGGCCTCGATCAGCAAGCTGTTCACCACGGCCGTGGTGCTGTCGCTGGCCGAGGAGAGCCGCCTGGACCTCGACGAGCCGGTGGCGGCCTGGCTGCCGGGCGCCGACCCCCGGGTCACCCTGCGACGCCTGCTCACGCACACGGCCGGCCTGCGGCCCACCCGCCGCATAGACCTCGAACTACCCGGCGCCGATCCGGCCGCGCGCATGGCGGCGATGGTCGGCACCCCGGTCACCGGCCCGGTCGGCGGGCCGTACCTCTACAGCGACGTGGGCATGGTCATGGTGGGCCGCATCGCCGAACTGGCGGGCGGCGCGCCGCTGGACGCGCTGGTCGGCGAACGGGTCACCGGCGTACTCGGCCTGACCGACACCGGCTACCGCCCAGGCCCGGCGACGCTCCCGCGCGTCGCCGCCACCGAGTGGAAGCCCGAACGCCAGGGACCCGGCTGCGTGCGCGGCGAGGTGCACGACGAGACCGCGTACGGCCTGGGCGGTGTGGCGGGGCACGCGGGGGTGTTCGCGACGGCCGACGACCTGCTGACGTTCGGCGAGACACTGCGGCTGGGCGGTGGCGCGATGCTGCGCCCGGAGACCGTGGCCGAGATGGTCCGCGACCAGGGAGCGGAGGGCGCGGCGTTCCGGCACGGCCTCGGCGTGCGGATCGGCGACCCGGCCATCGTGGGACCGCTGGACGCCGCCTTCGGCCATTCCGGCTTCACCGGCACCTCGCTGGTCGTCGACCCGGCCCGCCGGCTGACCGTGGTGCTGCTGACGAACGCCGTACACCCGGTGCGGGGACGCGACGGCATCCGCGGCCTGCGTCACGCGGTCGCGGGAGAGGCGCTCCGGCTCGCGGCGTCCTGACACCGGACCCCCATCGCTCCTGGTCAAAGCGCTGGTGTGACATCATCCCGAGCGGTATACCGACTATGAAAGCAGGGGCGCCGAGATGCGTGATGAGCTGGCTGTGCGGCCGATGGGGCGGAGCGGGTTGCCGGTCACGCCGGTGGGGATCGGGTTGGCCGCGCTGGGCCGGCCGGCGTACATCACACTCGGCCGGGACGAAGATCTCGGCGGTGATCGCAGCGTCGCCGCGATGCGGGCGCGGACCTGGGCGGTGCTGGATGCGGCGCTGGCGGCCGGCGTACGGTACTTCGACGTGGCCCGCTCCTACGGCAGAGCCGAGGAGTTCCTCGGCGGCTGGCTACGTGAGCGCGCCATCGCGCCCGGGGCCGTGACCGTGGGGTCGAAGTGGGGGTACGCCTACGTCGGCGACTGGCGGATGGACGCCGACCGGCATGAGGTGAAGGAACTGTCCGCCGATCGGCTGCGCCACCAACTGGACCAGACCCGAGCACTGCTGGGCGAGCACCTTTCGCTCTACCAGATCCACTCGGCCACCGTCGAAAGCGGCGTGCTCGGCGACGAGGACATCCTGGCCGAACTACGCGAGTTGCGCGCCGGGGGCGTCTCGGTCGGCCTGTCCACGACCGGCCCGCACCAGGCGGACACCATCGACCGGGCGATCGAGATCGGCCTGTTCGACACGATCCAGGCCACCTGGAACCTGCTGGAGCGAGCCGCCGGCCCCGCCTTGGCCCGGGCGCACCGGTCCGGCCTGGGCGTGATCGTCAAGGAGGGCGTGGCGAACGGCCGCCTGACCTCCCACGCCGCCCCTCCGGCGCTCGTCCGTGCCGCCGGGGAGCGCGGTCTCGCGCCGGACGCACTGGCCTTGGCCGCCGTCCTCGCGCAACCGTGGGCCGGCGTGGTGCTCAGCGGGGCCGCCTCGGTGGATCAGTTCCACAGCAACCTGACCGCGATCGGGGTCGGCTGGGACACGGAACTGGACGAGCGCCTGGCCACGCTGACCGAGGACCCCCAGACCTACTGGACGACGCGAAGCTCGCTGAAGTGGCAGTGATCGCTCAGGTCAGCCGCGAAGCAGATCGAGGATGTGCGGCCAGGCGGCCGCTCCAAGCTCGGCGTCGTCGGCGGCGTCACCCCCGTAAAGGAACCGCGGCCCTTCGGGAGCCGGGCCTTCACCTGGAAGACGTGGGCGATGGCCGGCTTCGGCCCGGCTGATCAGGCGAGCGGTGCCGCGACGGGCCACGAGTCGCTCGGCGAACGGGAGGGGCGGCCACATCGCATCATCCCCTCCCGCCACCAGCAGCACGTCGGCCCTGCTCTCCTCGATGGGGATCTCGGCGGCCGGGAGCAGGCCGGCGAACGTCCGCTCGAACCCGCCAGAACAAGAACGCCCGTGTGGCCGATGACGTCTGGAGTGATCAGGACGCCTTCCCACGGCTCGATCAGTTCCTGCTCATGCATGTTCATCCTCACCTCGTTCATCCTCACCTCGTTCATCCTCACCTCGTTCAACCTCACCTCGTTCAACCTCACCTCGTTCAACCTCACCTCGTTCAACCTCACCTCGTTCAACCTCACCATGTCCGTCAGCCGTTCCGGCCATCGCCGCGAGGCGGCGGGCGAGTAAGGCGCTGGCCTCCCGCAGCTCCGGAGGTTCCAGCACCTGCGCTTCGAAGCCCAGTCGGGCCACGTGCACGGCGAGCCAGTCCAGGCTCTCCCCACCGGCGACGAGCACGCACCATCCGTCGCGATCGTCCTCGACCCGCCCCACCTGGGGCGGCACCAGCTCCCGCACCTCGTCGGGCCGGGCGTGCACCCGCACCCGGGCGAGATACGGGTACGGCGCCTCGGTCACGGACCGCTGCACGTAGGCGACCGGGTCCGGATGCTCCCTCGCGCGGAAGCGCCAAGTCGTCGCCAGCACCTCACTCATCCGGTCCAGCCGGAAGGTGCGCCAGTCGTCGCGGTCGACGTCCCAGGCCATCAGGTACCAGCGGCGGGCGGTGGCGACCATCCGTACCGGCTCGACCGTGCGTTCGCGCTCCGCGCCGGCGCGTCCGGCGTATCGGAATCGCACCCGCACGGCGTCGCGACAGGCCCGCGCGAGCGTCACCAGCAGCTCCGCGTCGATCTCGGTCCCAGGGCCGACGAGGGTCTCGGTGGCGCCGTGCACCGCCCGTACCTCGGCCCGTAACCGGGGTGGCATCACCTGGTCGAGCTTCGCGAGCGCCCGCAGTGCCGCCTCCCCCGCCCCGGCGACCGTGCCCCCCGACGCCATCCGCAGGGACACCGCGGTCGCGATCGCTTCCTCGTCGTCGAGGAGCAGCGGCGGCAGCCGGGTGCCCGCGCCGAGCTGGTAGCCGCCGCCGACGCCCGCCGTCGCGTGCACGGGGTAGCCGACCGCGCGCAGCCGTTCCACGTCGCGGCGCACCGAGCGGTCGGTGACCCCCAGTTCGGCGGCCAGCTCAGTGGCGGTCCAGGACGGCCGGTGCTGCAGCAGCGCCAGCAGCCGCAGCACCCGCTCGGTCGTCGCCTCGACAGTCACGCGCTCATCGTTCCACGGATAGCGGAACGATCCTGTCCGCTATCTGCGGCAGGCTGGACCCATGACCGACCAGACCTGGAACACCCTGCTCCGAGATCAGACCGACTGGCACTGGACCCATCAGGTGCGCGAACGCCTCGACGGGCTCACCGACGAGGAGTACTTCTGGGAGCCCGCGCCCGGCTGCTGGAGCGTGCGCCCGCGCGGCACCGGCGACGCGCCGGTGCGGGCCGGGTCCGGCGCGATGACCATCGACTTCGCGATACCGATGCCCGATCCGCCGCCGTTCACGACGATCGCCTGGCGGCTCGGGCACGTGATCGTCGGCGTGCTCGCGGTGCGCAACGCCGCGCACTTCGGTCGCGCGCCCACCGACTACCAGTCGTTCGAGTACGCCGCGACCGCGGACGCGGCGCTGGCCCAGCTCGACGCGGAGTACGCCACGTGGCTGGCCGGGGTCGAGTCCCTCGGCGAAGCCGGCCTCGCCCGCCCGTGCGGAAAGGCGGAGGGACCGTACGCCAAGTATCCGCTGTCCGCGCTGGTGCTGCACATCAACCGCGAGCTGATCCACCATCTGGCCGAGGTATGCCTGCTCCGCGACCTCCACCTGCACACCCGGCAGCGCGCCTAGGCGGAGGGTGCCAGGGCCTCCAGGGCCTCCTCCGCGCGGCGCATCGCCTCCTTGGCGTCGCAGGTGACGATCTCCGGGTCGAAGTTCAGGTCGTGGAAGACCTCCGTGACCCCCTGGGCCGCCAGTTCGCCGACGTCCGCCCTGATCTGCTCGTAGGTGCCCGTCAGTGGCTGCCGATCCGCAGCGTCTTCCGGGCGTACGCGGGTCACGCCCCGGCAGACGAAGCGGAGCGCGTCGGCGTCGCGGCGGCCCGCCTCCGCTGCCGCCGACTTGATCAGCTCGATCCGCCCGGCGACCGCCGACAGGTCCTCCCGGCTCGAACTGATCCAGCCGTCCGCGAGCCGCCCGGCCCGCCGTAGCGCGACGTCGGCGGTGCCGCCGAGCAGGATGGGCGGCGCCGGCGACGGCTTGGGGTCGATGTGGGAGCGCGGCACCTGGTAGAACTCCCCGTGGTGCTCGACCACCTCGTCCTGCCACGCCTTGCGCAGGACCTGGACGAACTCCTCCCCCCTGCGCCCCCGATGCTCGAAGCCGACCCCCGCCGCCTCGAACTCCTCCCGCAGCCACCCCAGCCCGAGCCCGGCCGTCAGCCTGCCCATGGAGACGCTCTGCAGCGTCGCGAGCTGCTTGGCCAGCGGCACCGGCTGGACGAAGGCGTTGACGATCGCCACGCCCAGCCGGATCGTGCTGGTCACCCCGGCCAGGTAGGCGAGCGTCACGAGCGGGTCGTGCACGCTGCGATATGTCGGTCCCATCGGATGTCCCACCGGATAGAGCACCCGCTGGAAGGTCCAGAGCTCGTGATATCCCAGCTCCTCGGCGCGGGCGGCGACGCGACGCATGTTGCCCGGCGTGGCCCATGGCCCGGATTGGGGCACGGCGAAACCTATTCTCATGACCTCTAGTCTGTACGAGTGGCTCTGGAGGAGGAGCTGGCGGGGATCGCCGGCGCTTATGGCGGCACGGGCGACATCGTGCGCCATCCGACGCGTACGGACGTGGTGGTCCTGCGCCGGGGCGAGGTGGTGGTGAAGGCGCACTCGGCGCGCGACGAGGTGGAGTCGCTGCGGCCGAGGCTGCGCGCGGCCGCGTCGGCGGCGCTGAGCGGCCTGATGCTGGCGCCGCTGGATCCCGAGGTGCTGACGGTGGCGGGCCGTGCCGTCACGGTGTGGCCGGCGGGCCGTCCGGTCTCCCAGGACGCCCCCGACTCCGCGCCCTGGGAGGAGGGGGCCAGGCTGCTCGCCCGGTTACACGCCGTACCCCTGACGCTGTTACCGCCGCTGCCCGCGGCCGGCGGACCGGCTCGGGCCGCCCGCGCGGTGCGGCGGATGCCCGGCGACGGTCCCGTCGAGCAGCTCGTACGCCGGGCGTTCAGCGAGCTCCCCGAGCCCGAGCCGGGCCCCGGGCTGCTCACCCACGGCGACTGGCACCTGGGCCAGCTCGTCTGCCGCGACCGCTGGCTGCTCATCGACGTCGACGACCTGGGCGTCGGCGACCCGGCTTGGGACCTGGCCAGACCGGCCGCCTGGTACGCCGCGGGGCTGCTCGACCCGGCCATCTGGGACCGGTTCCTGGGCGCCTACCTCGCCTCCGGCGGGCCCGCGCTCGGCCGGGGCGACGACCCGTGGCAATGGCTGGACCTTCCCGCCCGGGCGCTGACCGTGCAACTGGCCGCCGTGGCGGTGCTCAACGCCTTCCGGGAGCGTCGGGAACTGGACGAGGTGGAGCATTCGTTGGTCGAGTCGTGCAACAGAATCGTCCGAGCGTGACGGTGTTTCGCGCGGTAGGTTCTTCCCTAAACTCCAAGCCGAGGAGAGCGTGAAATGCAGTGCCCGAAGTGCCGCGGCAATATGCGGACATATGAGCGTAATGGCGTCCACATCGAGCAGTGCGACAACTGCCGGGGGATCTTCCTCGACTATGGCGAGCTCGAGACGCTGACCCGGATGGAGTCGCAGTACCACGCCGCTCCGCCGCCCGCGCCGGGCCCGGCGTGGGGTGCTCCGCAGCACCACGGTGGCGGCCACCACTACGGCCACCACCGTGGCCAGCGCAGCTGGGTGGGCATGCTGTTCTCGACCTGATCCAGGTCTCGGCCTGATCCAGGTCTGCTCCCCCGATCCAGCGGGCCGCGTACTCCAACTCCAAGTACGCGGCCCCGGCCCGTCAGTGCGGGAACTGCTCCGGATCCACGTCGGAGGTGCGGGCGTTGCCGCCGGAGATGGCGTGCAGCGTGACTCGCCAGTCGTGCCAGCGGATCTGCGTCGCGGTGAACGTGGTCTTGAACTTCACCGTCTTCTGGAACCGCTCGAAACTGCACTCACGGGTGAACGACTTGCTCTTGCCGTCCCAGTCCACGCCGTGCGTGAAGAAGATCTTGTAGCTGCCGTCGCGCACGCCCCTGACCTTGAACTTCGTCTTCTTGCGCACGTACACGCTGAACGCCGTTGACTTGCCCTTCAGGACAGTGACGACCGCGTCGCGGGTGCCGCCGTTGTCGATCTGCAGCGAGCTGCGGCCCGACATGCTGGTCTTGCGTAGATAGTGGCCGTTGCCAAGCCGCCTCGACTGCTTGCCCTTGGCCTTCACGGTGACCACGTCGGCCGGATAGCCACCGGCGCCCTGCAGTGCCTCGCCCGCCTGGTCGAGCGAGTCGAGCCGGTCGCCCAGGTCGGTCAGCACGGCCGACGACGTGCACAGGTTGCCGCTGCGGACCTTGCCCGCCGTGGTGCCGAGCTGGGTGGCGAATTCGCGCAGGCTGGCCACGTACGCGTCGTGCTGGGCGCGTACCTGCTGCGGCGGCGCGATGGCGGTCAGCTCGTTGGCGGCGCCCAGCAGTTGCTCCTGGGCGCTCTGCACGCGCTGGTTGAGCGTCTTGACGGTACGGGCGCCGGCCATGGCGTTGATCGCGTCGAGCATGGCCTTGTGCTTGGTGCCCAGCTCGCTCTTGTACGCCTCGGCGGTCAGCGCGGCCGGGCCGGTCGGGCCGCTGCTCTGCGGGGTGGCGGGACCGGAGTTCGCGACGATCGAGCCGGTGCCGCCACCGACACCGCTCACACTGGCCTCGCCGCCGCTCGGCCGCTGGGGCGTGGCGGAGCACGCGGCCAGTGTGAGGGTCGCGAGCGCGAGCGTGGAACAGATCAAGCGAGGGGGAGCCACGTGCCACACTATCGCCGGATTGATCCCCACCCGTCAATTACGATTCGGTCAGTCCCTCCTCGCGGTCCTGCCGCAGCCACCTGGTCAAACCGAGCATCTCCAGGAAGGGCAGATCGTGGCTGGCCACGATCAGCGCCCCCCGGTAGGCGGCGAGCGCCTGCGCCAGCTGGCGGACGCTGGGCATGTCGAGATTGTTGGTCGGCTCGTCGAGCAGGAGCAGCTGCGGCGGCGGCTCCGCCGACAGCAACGCCGCCAGGGTCGCGCGGAACCGCTCGCCGCCCGACAGCGTGCCCACCGGCCGCGCCACCCGATCTCCCCGGAACAGGAACCGCGCCAGGCGGGCGCGTACCTCGTTCACCGGCGCGGCCGGCGCCAGCGCGCGGACGTTGTCGAGCACGCTCAGCGAGTCGTCGAGCAGGTCGAGCCGCTGGGCCAGGTAGCGGACCGGGACGTTCGCCCCGTGTTCGGTGATGCGCCGCAGCAGGGTGGTCTTGCCGGACCCGTTGGGGCCGAGCAGCGCGATCCGCTCGGGTCCGCGCACGACCAGCTGCTTCAGCGCCTGATCGGACTCACGCGTCGTACGGGACAGCGGGAGTTCCAGGACGACCCGACCGGCGGGCACCACGGTGCCCGGTAGCTTGATGCGGATCTCCGCGTCGTCGCGGACCGCCTGCTCGGCCTCGGTCAGCCGGTCACGGGCCTCCTCCAGCTTCTCGGCATGCATGTTGCGGTGCTTGCCCGCCGACACCTGGGCCTGGCGCTTGCGCGCCTGCATGATGATCTTCGGTTCGCGCTTGCTGGCGTACATCTTCGCGCCGTAGCGCTGACGCCGGTCGAGCTTGGTGCCGGCCTCGACCAGCTCGCGCTGCTGCCGCTTCACATCGGCCTCGGCGACCCGGACGCCGCGTTCCGCAGCCTCCTGCTCGGCGGCGAGGATCTCCTCGTACGCGCTCAGGTTGCCGCCGTAGCGGCGGACGGTGCCTTCGCGCAGGTCGGCGATGCGGTCGACGAGCTCTAGCAGCGCCCGGTCGTGGCTGACGACCACCATCACCCCCGGCCACGCGGCGACCGCGGCGTAGAGGCGCCGCCGCGCGTCGAGGTCGAGGTTGTTGGTGGGCTCGTCGAGCAGCAGGACGTCGGGCCGCTTGAGGAACTGGGCGGCCAGCGCGACCATGACGGTCTCGCCGCCCGACAACGTGGCGACGGTACGGTCGAGCTCCACGTGGCCGAGGCCGAGTGGGTCCAGCTCGGCCCGCGCGCGCTCCTCCACGTCCCAGCCGTCGCCGACGGCCGTGAAGTGCTCCTCGGCGACGTCACCGGCCTCGATGGCGTGCAGCGCCGTCCGGGCCGCGCTGATGCCGAGCAGGTCGGAGACGGTACGGGCGGCGTTCAGGGAGAGGCTCTGCGGCAGGTAGCCCACCTCTCCCATGACCGAGACGGATCCGGCAGAGGGGGTCAGCTCGCCGGCGATGATCCTGAGCAGGGTGGACTTGCCGGAGCCGTTGGCCCCGATCAGGCCGGTGCGCCCGGCCGGGAAGGCGGCGTCGAGGCCGTCGAGCACAGGGGTGCCGTCGGACCAGGCGAAGGACACGCCGTCGACGACGATGGAGAATGACATGAGGTGGCTCCCGTCACAAAGATCGAAATTTCGTGACTTGGCGGGAACACCGCTGAATACGACGCCTGATGACGACAGCTGGATGCGACAAAGGATCGTACGCCGAAGGAATCGGCCAGGTGCGGTGCCCGCGACCTCAGACCCTCACGTCAACTGCCCCCAGGGCTCGGCGATACGTCGCAGAGGACTGTACCCGGCCGGAAATCATCCGGCAACGCATTTATCCGGCAAGGCCCCTGGCCCGATGGGCCGCCACGTTCACCCGGTTGGCGCAGGCCAGCGAGCAGAACCGGCGCCGACCGTTGCGCGAGGTGTCGACGTAGACCGTCTCGCACCCCGGCCTGTCGCACCGGCCGAGCCGGCGCCCGTCGGAGAAGGAGATGGCCATGGCCAGCCCGCCCGCGGTGGTGTCCTTCGCCCTGCTGACGATGTCGGCGTCGACGGAGAAGAAGTGCAGGTGCGGCTCGCGGCCGTCGTGCGCGCTCACATAGGGCTTGGACGCCGTGATGTCGAGCAGGTCGTTGATCAGCTTGATCTGGGTGTCCTGGTCCTGCTCGCCGAAGAGCGGGGCGAGGCGGTGCCGCCACTCCGCCAGTTCGGCCGCCTGCTCGGGCGTGACCTGCGGGCGGAGCATGGCGTGCTCGGCGAGCATCGCCTCGACCGCCTCCGGCCGGAAGTCGGTGCCGTTGACCAGGGCGGCCGCCAGGGCGGCGCCATTGCCTCCGTAAGCATTGAAATGCATAAGACCATTACATCAGTCTGGAGTCATGCATTCCAGAGACCTCCACGATCCGCTGGCTCTCGCCGTCGTCTCCTCCCACATGACCTCCGAGGGCGTCGTGTCCTACCTGCGCTGCGCCTGCGGCGCGTGGGAGGTGCGGACCGCGCGCCTGGTCGGCACCGCCCGCCCGCGCGGCGGCGTACGGCAGCACGTCTGACGATCAGGCATCGACTGGCATGGGGGACGGCACCTAGAGTCGGCAGCAACGTCCCCACCAGGAGGCCAGGCATGTCCAGCATCCCCGCCCTGCTGCGCGACCGGATCTCGGCCACCCCCGACGCGGCCGCCTATCTGGTGCCGTCGGACGACGGCTGGACCTCACTGTCCTGGCGGGAGGTCGGCGAACGCGTACGCGGGCTCACGCTCGGCCTGGCCGCCCTGGGCGCCGGTCCGGGCACCCGCGTGTCGATCCTCTGCTCCACCCGGCTCGAATGGGTGCTCACCGACCTGGCCGTGCTGTCCACCGGGGCCGCGACCACCACGATCTACCCGTCCAACACCGCCGCCGAGTCGGCCTTCGTCATCACCGACTCCGGCAGCACGATCGTCGTCGCCGAGAACGACGACCAGGTGGCCAAGCTGAGGTCCGTACAGAAGGAGCTGCCGGACGTCACCCAGGTGATCGTCATCGACGGCGCGCCCGCCGACGACGGCTGGGTGGTCACGCTCGACTCGCTGAGCACGCGCGGCGCCGGCCACGGCGACTATGACGCGATGGTCGACGCCATCGGTGAGCACGATCTGGCCACGCTCATCTACACCTCCGGCACCACCGGCCGCCCCAAGGGGGTGGAGCTGACCCACGACAACTGGCTGTACGCGGCCGACGCGGTCCGCAAGATCGAGCTGATCTCCGAAGACGACCTGCACTTCCTCTGGCTGCCGCTGTCGCACTCGTTCGGCAAGCTGCTGGAGGTGGTGATGATCGACATCGGCGTGGCCACCGCGATCGACGGCCGTCTCGACCGCATCGCCGACAACCTCGGCACGCTCAAGCCGACCATCATGGCCGCCGCGCCGCGCATCTTCGAGAAGATCCACAACACCGTGGCGTCCACGGTGGCGCGCGAGGGCGGCGTCAAGGCGCGCATCTTCGCCTGGGCCAGGAAAACGGGCATCCGGGTCAGCAAGGCGCGCCAGCGCGGCGCCGCGATCCCGCTCAGCGTCCGCCTGGAGTACGGGCTGGCCGACCGGCTGGTGTTCGCCAAGCTGCGGGAGCGGTTCGGCGGCCGGATCCGCTACTTCATCTCCGGCTCGGCGCCGCTCAACCAGGACATCGCCGAGTTCTTCGACGCGGCGGGCCTGACGATCCTCGAAGGCTACGGGCTGACCGAGTCGTCGGCGGGCAGCTTCCTCAACCGGCCGGACTCGGTGAAGTACGGCACGGTCGGGCCGCCGCTCCCCGGCACCAGGGTGCGGATCGCCGAGGACGGGGAGATCCTCATCGGCGGGTGCGGCATCATGCGCGGCTATCACAACCTGCCGGAGGAGACGGCCGAGACGCTGTCGGACGGCTGGCTGCACACCGGCGACATCGGCGAGCTCGACCAGGCCGGGCGGCTGATCATCACCGATCGCAAGAAGGAGCTGATCAAGACCTCGGGCGGCAAGTACGTGGCCCCCACCTACCTGGAGGGCCGCATCAAGGCCACCTGCCCGTACCTGTCGCACGTCTTCGTCCACGGCGACCGGCGCAACTACGTCACGGCGCTGGTGACGCTCGACATGGAGGTCGTCAAGCCCTGGGCCGAGGCCGAGGGACTGCCCCTCGACCCCGAGCGGCTGCGCGAGCATCCGCGCATGCGCGCGGAGGTCGAGAGCGCGGTCAAGCAGGTCAACGCCGATCAGGCCAGCTACGCGACGGTCAAGAAGTTCGCGATCCTGGCGGCGGACTTCACGGTGGAGACGGGCGAGCTCACGCCGAGCCTGAAGGTCAAGCGCAAGGCCGTCGAGGAGCGCTACGGCGACACGCTCGACTCGTTCTACGCGTGATCTTCAGACATCACAGCACCCGTTTGGCGCCCGGCAGCGACCGTACGAGGTAGGCCAGCCCCCAGCAGACCGGCAGCGCGATGACGGCCGCGATGGCGAACTTGACGATCGCGATCGCGTGCAGCCCGCTCAGCGCGTAGCCGATCGCGACCAGGACCAGCGGGTGGATGATGTATACGGTGAACGCCTGGGCCGACAGCCACTTGCCGCGCGGCCCCTGGTGGTTGAAGCGCTCCCTGAAGACCACGGTGAGCCCGATGATCACGCTGACCGCGAAGGCCGACTCCCAGGTGGCGGTCACGGCGGTCGACAGCGTGCCCGTGGTGACCTGCGAGAGCGGCAGCAGCACGGCGCTCACCAGGGCCGCGATGCCGAACCCGAGCGGCCCCGCCTTGGCGGGCAGGGTCATGAACCAGCCGCGTCTGAAGGCGATGAGCCCGACCACGAACATGGCCGCGTACTGCGGCAGGAAGTACGGCGTCGGCAGCCCCAGCACCGGCACATAGGAGCCGACGGGCACCGGGATACGCCACAGCGTGGTGGCCACCGACAGGCCGACGGTGAACAGCACGATCCAGCGCGGCCGCAACACCGAGTGCTCCGCCCCGAACGGCGTCTCGACCGGCGCGCTGAAGCGCCGCCACAGCGCGTAGAGGGCGGCGAACACGATCAGCACCTCGACGAACCACATCGGTCCCGGGTCCCACGACCCGATGTAGTACTGCCAGTACGGCAACGAGGCGTAGTCGGACCGGTAGGAGCCGATCGTCACCAGCGGCCGCAGCACGAGCAGGAAGACCAGCAGCGGGATGCCCAGCCGAATCAGGCGGTCCCGCAGGAACGACCGTCCGCCCTTGCGGTCGTAGGAGCCGGGCGTGAAGAAGCCGGAGATCAGGAAGAAGAAGCCCATGAAGAACGCCTGGTCGAACACCACGAGGATGTCCAGCGCGACCCCCGAGGGGTCCTTGGCGGGCTCGGTGTAGAACCAGAGCGGGATGTTTCCGTAGGTGACCGCGACATGGTGGATGACGACCAGCGCGGTCAGCACGATGCGCAGGTTGTCGATGGCGAAGAGCCGCGTGGCAGTCCTCGGCTCGGTCTTCATTATTTGACAGCCCTCTCGAATAGGTCGGCCAGCTCTCTGGCGTGTGCATCGAGGTCGTGGTCGGGATAGGTCACCCAGTAGCCGAACATGTTGTCGATGGCCGACGACATCGTGACGGCCATCACGCGCACGTCGAACGTCCTGAACTCCCCGGCGGCCTGGCCGGCACGGTAGATCCGCTCCAGCGCCGCGTAGGTCTCCTCGTTGGCCTTGAAGCCGTAGCGCGGCTGGCCGTCGGCGGTGCGCAGGTTGTAGTAGATCTGGCCGAGCGCTCTGAGTTGCGTCCGGTGCTCCTTCATGTGCGAGGCGATGGCCAGGATGTACGTCCTGAGCAGGTCCGTGGCCGATTCCTGCCCCTCCATCCGGGCCCGTACGTGCTCGTCGATCGCGCTGTAGACCTGGTTGACGACCTCCTCCATCAACTCGTCCTTGCCGGCGAAGTGATAGGAGATGACGCCTTTGCTGATGCCGGCGTGCTGGGCGATCCGGGCCAGCGACGCCCCGGCGAACCCGGACTCGGCGATCACCTCGATCGCGGACGCGACGATCTGGGCCCGCCGCGCCTCTTCGATGAACGAACGCGCCTTCTGGCCGCTCGGTTCATTTTCTGACCGCATGGCCAAAATTTAACACATGCGGTCATCATCCGCGTATCGCCCTGGTCAGAGCCTGAGCCAGCCCGCCCGGCCGTACCATTCGCCGCCCGCGGCGAGGTGGTCGGCGATGGCCCGCTCCAGCCGCGTCCGGCGGGGCCACTCGGCCGCGGCCTTGGACCCGAAGACGAAGTCGAGCACGGCACTGGTGTCGCCCCGGTGCAGCAGGTGGAAGCGGCGCTGGAAGGCGACGATGTTGGAGCTCGCGGGCAGGTAAACGGCGAGCTGGTCGTCGAGCAGCCACGAATGGCACGTCGCGACGAGGAAGCGTTCCTCCGGGAAACAGCGCGGGAAGAACTGCCTGGCCCCCTCGAACGACGCGTCGCAGGCGGCGGGCGTGAGGGGGCCCTTGAAGTCGGGGATGTGCACGCCCAGCGCCGGATCCCCCGGCCCGGCGGGCAGCCCCGCCGCCGCGACGCCCTCGCCGGTCCTGGTGCCCATCCTGACCCGCTCGAACTGCAGCCTGCCCAGCTCGTACAGGATGCCGCGGGCGTGCCGCATGAACCACCTGGGGTGGTGCAGGCCACCGGTGCCGTGCCGCTTGCGGTGCGCGGCCATGTTGCGGCCCAGGTCGGCGAGCGTGGCCCGGGAGACCTCCTCTGGGACGCCGTGTCCGCGGTGATACCGCCTGGTGTACGGCAGGGCGGCGACGTACACGTGCACGAAGAAGTACGGGCCCAGCTCGGGCAGGGCGGGAAAGGCAGGGGGCGGGTCGAGGCTGCCCATGGCCGACACCAGCGCGCCGACACACCGTTCGGCCAGCCACCACAGCGGGCCGCCCGGCTCCGGCAGCGTGGCCAGGACGGCGCCGATGTCCTCGTGCGGCACGGCGAGCCTGACCAGCTCGTCCGCGAGGTCGTCGGGGAAGGCGATCTTGGCGGGACCGCCGGATTCGAGGTGGCCGAGCCAGTCGGGGTGGTCGCGGAGCAGCGTCTCGATGTCCATCGACCTCAGCGTAAACGCGACTGGTAAACCGCTCTGGCCTGTCGCAGCACGGCCAGGTGGTCGACGAGCTGGTCGCGGGCGGCCAGCCTGGCGTGCTGCTTGATGAGATCTTCCAGCAGTTCGAGCCAGTCGAGGCACCACCGCACGTCGGCTGGCGTGGCCACCGGTCTGCCGTCGACGTCTACGTACACGGGGCTGGTCAGGGCGTAGCCGGTGTGGTTGAGCGTGCGCGGGTGCGGGTCGCACAGGGCCTCGGCGACCACGTACGTGGGGCGGTCGGTCTCCAGCTCGACCGTCACGCTCAGCACCTCCTCCTCGCCGCGCCAGTGGACCGTGGGCGGGCGCCCACCGGCCTCGAACCAGTCGCCGGGGCTGGTAGCGGGCTCCAGGCCGCGTACCTCGCCACCCCACCGCTCGCCGGCCGGCAGGCGCTCCGCCCCGGCGCGGACGCCCTCCGCCGTGCGGACGCGGACCGCCGTGACCTCCGGGCCGATGGCGGTGGCGGTGACCGTCAGCCGGTCGCCGCGGCACGTGTCGATCGTGTCGCCCGGCCCGTACCCGTCGACCGAGAGCTCCAGCCAGGGCCCGGTGGTGGCGAACGTACGGCCGGCCCGTACCGCCTCGGCGAACGACGCGGCGGTCAGCGCGCCCTCCACCTGGGCGTAGACGCGGGCCCAGCCCAGCGGGTTCGACTGGTTGCCGGCCCGGGTGAAGGAGATCATGGAGTCGGTGCCCGCCGTGACGGCCAGCCGGTTGCCCGCCCCGATCAGCCGCCGATACACCGCCGCGCTCGCCGTGATCGAGGAGTGGGTCAGCACGTCGAGGCTGTCGACGAGCCCGAGCGCGGCGTCGGCGACCAGCTCCCTGGCGGCGCAGTTGCGCGGCGCGGGCCAGACGATGGACTTGGGCGAGTCGCAGTCGCCGATCGGCTGGTGGAACGGGTGACTGTAGCCGACGAGCGCCCCCAGGCCGCGCAGCTCGCGCAGACCCTCGGCGTTGGGCGGCCAGTCGGCGTCCCCGTCGAACCCGGCGTGGAAGCGCTCCGGCGCCGCCCGTGGCGCGAAGGCGTAGACATGGCCGAGCAGGTCGTTGCGGTATTCGGCGCCCATCCTGGCCAGGTGGGTTCCATCAGACCAGGGCAGGTCGGCGCCGCTCCAGTGGTCGAGCGCCGCCCGGTCGTAGACGCGGCTGCCCGACACGTTGCCGGCCACCAGGTTGAGCACGTGCAGGTCCTCGCCGTGCTGCGCCGCCGCCGCGTCGGCCGGCAGGCCGACCACGTCACCGGCCCAGTTGAGGTGTACGTGCATGTCGCCGCCGTACCAGCCGAGGGCCGCGGCGTCGTAGATCCTGCGCGGGGCCAGCCGTACCAGGTGCTCCTCGCCCGGCTCCGGGGTGATCTCCGCAGTGGCCGTGCCGTACTCCATGCCCCTGGTCACCGTGACCGTCAGCGGCTCGGCCGGGACGCGCAGGACGAGGTCGTCGCCGTGGAAGTACGGGCGGCCGTGGAAGTCGTGGCGGTGCGGGGTCGCCTCGGGGAACCAGCCCTGTCCGTCGGCGCCGGCGACACTCCACCGGCAGGGGAACCCGGCGCTCAGCCGTAACGTGGCCGCCGGGGCCGTCCTGGTCAGCCCGTCGATCGGCACGGGTGCTCCGTCGACGGTGACCGTGCTGTCGCCGTCGATCTCGACCAGCCAGGCGCCTCTCGGCGCGACGACCCGTTCGGCGCCGTCCACGACGACGATGCTGGCGACGTCGCGCCGCGAGTCGACCAGCATCGCGAACCGCGGCGGTCCGGTGCGATCCGCACGGTACGGCGGCCCGCCTGTCGCGGGGTCCGGCTGCGCACCAGCCGTGGGGTTCCGCTGCGCGCCCGTCGCGGGGTCCGGCTGCGCACCAGCCGTGCCGTTCCGCTGCGGGCCCGTCGCGGGGTCCGGCACGGTGTGCGGTACGCGGTCCAGCAGCGCGCGTGGCGTACAGTCCAGTACGGCGCCGCCGGACGTCAGGCGCAGGGCGGCCAGGTGGGCGGGCAGTTCGCCGTCGAGCGCGTCGCGCAGGAGCTCGTCGAAGTCCAGCTCCGCCAGACGGGTGGCGAGCCGGTCCTGGGTCTCACCGGGGTGACGCTCGGCGAGGCGGCCGTAGGCCAGCCGCCAGAACCGGTCCATCTGGGCGGGAGGCAGGACCCTGCGCCTGGCGAAGAGCTTGACGTAGTGGATCTCCGGCTCGCCCCAGGTGATGCCGTGCTCGCCGAGCAGCCGCCCGTACTCCGCCAATGCCTCTGTGACCGACTCCGGCAGCCCCGACTCCGCACCCATATGCCCCTCCGAGCCTCGATGGGGGCAATAGTGACATGAATCACGTCACTGACTGATTACGGGGCGTAGAAGCGGATGGGATATACCACCCAGCGGAGGAGGAATCTCAACCCGAGACCCACTCACCTATGCCGATCACCGGCGCGGGCGCTCGAAAGCGGACAGGAGACGGTCGGCGGCGAGGGCCGGGGTGAGGGTGCCCGCGAGGACGTCCCGCTCGACCTCCGCCGCGATCGCCGCCACCTCCGGCGCGTCCCGGAGCTCGGCCAGCAGCCGGTCGCGCACCAGCGTCCACGTCCACTGCACCTGCTGGCGGCGGCGCTTGGCGGCCAGGTCCAGCGACTTCTGGTGGGCCAGCACTTTGCGCCACAGCTCGTCGAGCCCCGCGCCCGTGAGGCCGCTGCAGGTGAGGACCGGCGGCGGCACGCTGTCGGAACGCAGCATGCGCAGCGCCCCCGCGAGCTCCCGCGCCGCCTTGCGCGCCGCGGGCTCGTGCTCGCCGTCCGCCTTGTTGATCGCGATGACGTCGGCCAGTTCGAGCACGCCCTTCTTGATGCCCTGCAGCTGGTCCCCGGTACGCGCCAGGCTGAGCAGCAGGAACGTGTCGACCATGTCGGCCACCGCCGTCTCCGACTGACCGACGCCCACGGTCTCGACGAGCACCACGTCGAACCCGCCCGCCTCCACCACGACCATGGCCTCCCTGGTCGCCTTGGCCACGCCGCCCAGGGTGCCCGAGGTGGGCGAGGGCCGGATGAAGGCGGCGGGGTCCATCGACAGGCGGGCCATACGGGTCTTGTCGCCCAGGATGCTCCCGCCGGTCCTGGTGGAGGAGGGGTCCACGGCCAGTACGGCGACCTTGTGGCCCTGGCCGGTCAGCATGGTGCCGAGGGCGTCGATGAAGGTGGACTTGCCCACGCCGGGCACCCCCGAGACGCCCACCCGCGTGGCCCCGCCGGACAGCGGGGTGAGCTCGACCAGCAGCCGCTGGGCGAGCGCGATGTGGTCCGCCCTGGTCGACTCCACGAGCGTGATGGCGCGGGCGATCCAGGTACGCGAGCCTTCGCGCACCCCACGGGCATAGTCCTCCAGCGAGCGCACTCGCCCCCCCTTTCTCAGGCTTGGTCAGCTTAACTTCCGACAGATCCTGACTTTTGGCGCTAGGGTGCTGGACGTCTATTCTCAGCTGTCACAGGAGTCACTCCGCTTATGCCCAATGTCGAACCCCTACGAGCGGGCGACCCGGCGGCGGTGGGGCGTTATCGGCTCGTCGGACGGCTGGGCGCGGGCGGTCAGGGCGTGGTCTACCTCGGCCAGGCGCGCAACGGGGCACCGGTCGCGATCAAGGTACTCCGCGAGGACATCGCGGGCGACGACCGCTTCGCCAAGGAGATCGCCGCGGCGCGGCGGGTGGAGCCGTTCTGCATCGCGCAGGTGCTCGACGCGTCGACCTCTGGCCGGCCGTACATCGTGACCGAGTACGTGGACGGCCCATCCCTCCAGCACGCGGGCCTGCACAGCGGGGCGCGGCTGCAACGGCTCGCGGTCGCGACGGCGACCGCGCTGGCCGCCATCCACCAGGCGGGCGTCGTGCATCGCGACTTCACGCCGTCGAACGTCCTGCTCGGGCGGGACGGCCCCCGCGTCATCGACTTCGGCATCGCCCGCGCACTGGTCTCGGGGGTGACCTCGACCAGCAGCATCGTCGGCACGCCCGCCTACATGGCGCCGGAGCAGCTGGCGGGGCAGGTGGTGGGGGCTCAGGCGGACGTGTTCGCGTGGGCGTCGGTGATCGTGTACGCGGCGTCGGGGGTGCCGCCGTTCGGCGACGACTCGCTGCCCGCGGTGATCAATCGCATCGTGCACAGCGAACCGCAGGTGGGTGAGCTGCCGGAGCCGCTGCGGTCGGTGGTGCTGAGCTGCCTGGCCAAGGATCCGGCCCGTCGGCCGTCCATGCAGGACGTTCTGCTGCACCTGCTCGGCGGACAGTCCCGACCTCCGGCACCGCCGGAGCAACCTGGCTACGATCCCGCGCCGGACCAGGGCGGATATGGTGCCGCACCCGAGCAGGCCGCCACTCAGGTGAGCCCGCAGGCGGCCGGGGGCGACGGCAAGGCGCGGCCCCGGCGGCGGCGTGTGAAGACCGTAGCCATCGCGGGCGCCTCCGGCATCTCGGTGCTGGCGCTGGGCGCGGCGATCGTGTGGCTGACCCCTTCGACACCGCAGCCGAAGACCAAGAACCTGTCCGGCGTCTCCACGCCGACCTCGTCGGCCACCTCCCCCACGCGTACACCCCGTCCGAAGAAGACCCGCACGTCCCAGCCGACCCCGGACCCCGCGAGCCAGAACGGCACCCCCAGCGCGGACCCGACGGCCACGTCCGTCGCGGGCGGGCAGCTCAAGGTCCGGTACGTCCGCGCCGGCGGCGCGCTCGACAACGGGTGCTACTCCGGTGGCCAGGTGACGCTCAGGGGGCTGGTCCAGCGTCAGGGCGATCCGCTGAACTTCAGCTTCGCCTGGGTCATCGACGGCAGGACGGTGTCGCGGTCGACGGCCACCATCCCGCAGGACGGCGAGCTGTATCTGACCTCGCCCCGCAACATCAACGGCAGCGGGAGCACCCACCTCGCGACCCTGCGGATCACCTCGCCCGTGGCCAGGCAGCGGAGCGTCTCCGTCACGCTGTGCCCGGGTGAGACGAACTGACGATGGCCGCGGAACCGCTCCTGCCGGAGGATCCCGGCGCTGTCGGCCCGTACCGGCTGGTCGGGCGGCTGGGCGAGGGCGGCCAGGGCGTGGTCTACCTGGCGCAGGCGCCGAACGGCGGGCCGGTCGCGGTCAAGGTGCTGCTGGACGGGCTGGTCGGCGACGACCGCTTCGCCAAGGAGGTCGCGGCGGCGCGGCGGGTGGAGCCGTTCTGCATCGCGCAGGTGCTCGACGCCTCGCTGGGCGCCCGGCCGTACGTCGTGACCGAGTACGTCGAAGGCCCCTCGCTCCAGCAGGCCGGCCGGCACACCGGCGCGGGCCTGCAACGCCTGGCGGTCGCCACGGCCACGGCGCTGGCCGCCATCCACCGTGCGGGCGTCGTGCACCGGGACTTCAAACCGGCCAACGTCCTGCTCGGTCCCGGCGGTCCCCGGGTCATCGACTTCGGCATCGCCCGCGCCGCCGGCTCCGCGCTCACGGTCACCAGCGGCATCGTCGGCACCCCGGTGTACATGGCGCCCGAGCAGTTGTCCGGGACCGCCGTCGGGGCCGCGGCGGACGTGTTCGCGTGGGCGTCGGTGATCGTGTACGCGGCCTCGGGGGTGCCGCCGTTCGGAAACGACGCGCTGCCGGCCGTCATCAACCGCATCCTCAACAACGAACCCCAGCTCGGCGACCTGCCGGACGGGCTGCGGCCGATCGTGTACGCCTGCCTGTCCAAGGGCCCGTCCCGCCGCCCCACCATGCAGGACGTCCTGCTGCGACTCCTCGGCGGCACGGCGAACCCTCTGGCAGCGGCTCACGCGACAGCCCCCGGGCAGAGCGGGGGTGGGCATGCGGGTCACGGACCGGCCGGAAACGCACCGTGACGCCCACCACCAGCCCCTCCCCTACCGGCGCTTCCCCCACCAAGACCACCGGAGCCAAGGGCAAGCAGTCCGCGACGCCCTCACCCGGCCGCAAGCGGCCCACACACGACACGAAGACCACCAAACCCGCCACCGAACCGAGCGCGAAGCCCAGCACCACCGCGACCGAACCCGCCACCAACGCCACCACCGAGGCGACGGCCGCGAGCGGCGGGGTTCGATCGGTGACCCTGCGGCCGGAAGGCATCGACCTGGGCGGCTGCTGGCGTAGCGACCTCAACGTGTACGCCGTCATCGACGGCCCCAAAGGCCACGCCTTCACCTACCGCTGGCTCGTCGACGGCCAGAACCTGGGCCGCACCCCCGCCGAAACACCGTACAAGGTCTACCTGCCGGCCGGGTCGTTCAAGACGCAGGGCAAGCACCGGGTCGCCTTCAACGTGGTCAGCGGGGGCAGCCGCCAGAGCGTCATCACCGTGAACATGTGCGCGATGAACAGGCTGGACTGAGGCCGGGTCAGTGCCCCAGGCGGGACGCGAGCTCCACCAGCAGGTCCAGGGCGGCGTCGGCGATCACCGTACCGGGCGGGAAGATCGCCGAGGCGCCGGCCGCGCGCAGTTCGTCGAAGTCGCCCGGCGGGACGACACCGCCGACCACGATCATCACGTCGTCCGCGCCCAGCGCCGCCAGTGCCTGCCTGAGCGCGGGCACTAGGGTCAGGTGCCCGGCCGCCAGCGAGGACACCCCGACGATGTGCACGTCCGCCTCGACGGCCTGCCGCGCCACCTCCTCCGGCGTCTGGAACAGCGGGCCGACGTCCACGTCGAACCCCAGGTCGGCGAACGCGGTGGCGATCACCTTCTGGCCGCGGTCGTGTCCGTCCTGGCCCATCTTGGCCACCAGGATGCGCGGGCGACGGCCCTCGGCGCGCTCGAAGTCGGCGCTCGCCCGGCGTACCCGCTCGATGTTGGCGGCCGGGCCCGCCTCGTCGCGATACACGCCGGAGATGGTACGGACCTGCTCCGCGTGGCGCCCGAAGACCCGCTCCAGCGCGTCGGAGATCTCGCCCACGGTCGCCTTGGCGCGGGCGGCGTCGACCGCCAGTTTCAGCAGGTTGTGCTCGAGGCCGGGGGCGGGCTCGCCGGCGGCCTTCGTCAGGGCGTCGAGCGCGCGGGCCACTGCGCCGCCGTCGCGTTCGGCCCGCAGCCTGCGCAGCTTGTCGAGCTGCTGCGCCCGCACGGCGCTGTTGTCGACCTTGAGCACCTCGATCGGCTCGTCGGCGTCGGTACGGTACTTGTTGACGCCGATCACGGGCTGGCGGCCCGAGTCGATGCGGGCCTGGGCGCGGGCCGCGGCCTCCTCGATGCGGAGCTTGGGCAGCCCGGCCTCGATGGCGCGGGCCATGCCGCCGGCGGCCTCGACCTCCTGGATGTGGGCCCAGGCGCGTTCGGCGAGATCGTGGGTGAGGCGTTCGACGTAGTACGAGCCGCCCCACGGGTCGATCACCTTGGTGGTGCCCGACTCCTGCTGGAGGAGGAGCTGGGTGTTGCGGGCGATCCGGGCGGAGAAGTCGGTGGGCAGCGCGAGCGCCTCGTCGAGGGCGTTGGTGTGCAGGGACTGGGTGTGGCCCTGGGTGGCGGCCATGGCCTCGACGCACGTACGGGCGACGTTGTTGAACGGGTCTTGTGCGGTGAGGGACCAGCCGGAGGTCTGGGAGTGGGTACGGAGGCTCAGAGATTTCGGATTTTTCGCGTTAAATCCGGAAACGAGGTTCGCCCACAGGAGGCGAGCGGCCCGGAGCTTGGCGACCTCCATGAAGAAGTTCATGCCGATGCACCAGAAGAACGACAACCTGGGCGCGAACCTGTCGACGTCCATCCCGGCGGCGACACCTGCCCGCAGGTATTCGACCCCGTCGGCCAGGGTGTAGGCGAGTTCGAGGTCGCAGGTGGCCCCGGCCTCCTGGATGTGGTAGCCGGAGATGCTGATGGAATTAAACTTCGGCATCTTTTCACTGGTAAACGCGAAAATATCCGAAATTATGCGCATTGATGGGCCTGGGGGATAAATGTAGGTGTTGCGGACCATGAACTCTTTGAGGATGTCGTTCTGGATGGTCCCGGCCAGCTGCTCGGGCGCCACCCCCTGCTCCTCGGCCGCCACGATGTAGAGGGCCAGTACGGGCAGGACCGCGCCGTTCATGGTCATCGACACCGACATCCGGTCGAGCGGGATCCCGTCGAACAGCTGCCGCATGTCATAGATCGAGTCGATCGCCACCCCCGCCATGCCCACGTCACCGGCCACCCGCGGATGGTCTGAGTCGTAGCCCCGGTGCGTGGCCAGGTCGAACGCCACCGACAGGCCCTTCTGCCCGGCGGCCAGGTTGCGGCGGTAGAAGGCGTTGGAGTCCTCGGCAGTGGAGAAGCCCGCGTACTGGCGGATCGTCCAGGGCTGGTTGACGTACATGGTCGGATAGGGCCCGCGCAGGTACGGCGCGGCGCCGGGATAGGTCCGCAGGAAGTCGAGCCCGTCGAGGTCGTCGGCCGTGTAGACCGGCTTGACCGCGATCCCCTCGGGCGTCTCCCAGACCTCGGCCGCATCGGGACTCGGCTGGGCTGCCTCGGTGTCCCCGGCGGGGTGGGCGGGCTGAGCGACCTCGGTTGGCCGGGCGGCCTGGGCGGCCTGGGCGGCACCTGCGGCGGGCTGGGCGGGCTCGGCCGCATCCGCAGCGGGCTTGGTGGGGGTCGGGTCGGTCAGTGGGATGGCCGAGAAGTCCGGGATCATCGCGTCACCTCCAGGTCGTCGAAGGTCGTGCGGAGCACGGCGAGCGCGTCGCACCCGGCGTAGAGGCAGTCGTCGACGCCTTCGTAGCTCCCCTTCCCCGCCAGCCAGATCTTTCTCGCGCCCGCCCGTCTCAGCGCGGCGGCGACCGCCTCGGCGTGCAGGCCGTACATCTTGTCGCTGGAGCACAGGCAGGCCACGTCGCTGCCGCTGACGGCGAAGGCGGTGGCGATCTGGTCGGGGTCGGTCCCCGGCCCGGCGGTCTGGATGGCCAGGCCGCCCGCCTGGAACAGGTTCGCGGCGAACGCGGCACGAGCCGTGTGGGCGGCGACGGGCCCGAAGGTGGCCAGGAACACCACGGGCCGCTCCGGCTGCGCGTCAGCGAGATCCCGCAGCTCCTCGAACTCCCGCGCGTACCGGATCCGCGGCAACCCCTCATCCGGGAGCGCGCCCCCATTCCCAGAACTCTCCCTCGCGACCGCGCCCTCATCCCCGGCGCTCTCCCCCGCGAGCGCGCCTCCGTCAACGGGGCTCCGGCGGACCGGTTTCTCGTCGAGGTGGGGGAACTCGCTCACGCCGGTGATCGGGAAGCGCCGGTGGGCGATGTCGTCGGCGCGGCGTTCCCTGGTCGCCGCGATCCGCTCGGCGACCAGGCCGGAGGCCGCCATGATCCCCCCGGCGGCCTCGATCTCCTGGAACCAGGCCCAGGCGCGGTCGGCCAGGTCGGCGGTCCGGCGCTCGACGTACCAGGAGCCGGCCGCCGGGTCGGCCACCCGGCCCGCCCCGGCCTCCTCCAGCAGCAGCGCCTGCGTGTTGCGCGCCATCCGCCGGGCGAACGCGTCCGGCACCCCCAGGCACGCGTCGAACGGCTGCACGGTCACCGCGTCCGCGCCTCCTACCCCGGCGGCGAAGCAGGCGATGGTGGTGCGGAGCAGGTTCACCCAGGGGTCGCGGGCGGTCATCATGGCGGAACTCGTCACCGCGTGCTGCCGCTGCCCGCCGTCCGCCGCCCCGCACACCTGGGCCACCCGCGCCCAGAGCGTACGGGCGGCCCGCAGCTTGGCGATGGCGGCGAACTGGTCGTCGGTGACGGCGTAACGGAACTCCAGCTGCCCGAACGCCTGCTCGACGGTGAGCCCCGCACCGGTCAGCGCGCGCAGGTGCTCGACGCCCAGCGCGATCGAGCAGCCGAGCTCGTCGGCGTCGCTCCCGCCCGCGTCGTGGTACGGCGTGGCGTCCAGCAGGACGGCCCGCATCCCGGGGTAGCCTTCCGCGCACCGCGCCGCCAGCTCGGCCGTCGTCTCCCGGCCGGCCGTAGCGATCGAGGCGCCCAGGTTGCCCGTCGGCGAGACGCCGCGCTCCGCCGCCAGCCCGAACAGGGTCTCGGCGGCCTCCCGCACCTCGGGCCCGGCCTCCAGGACGATCGGCGCGAGATCCAGAAGGACCTCCCGCAGCAGGTCGGCGAGGTGAGCGACCGGGATCGCGCCGGCACCCAGGACCAGCCAGAGCGAGGTGACGCCGTGCTCCAGATCGGCCAGTACGGCCTCGGCGTCGGCCACGGCGTGCCGCTGCCGCACATCCCACCCGGCGCGCGCTCCGGGGGCGCCCTTCCTCAGGGTCTTGGGGAGATCGGCGGCGTCGTAGAGCGGCGCGAGCGTCACCCCGTCGTACGTGATGCTGGACAGCGCCTCTTCGGGCGACCCGGCTTCGACACCCGTCTTACGCAGGACCTCAAGCGCCAGCGCCCGCCAGTCATCCCGATTGGTGGGGGGAAAACCCGCTACCAGATGCATGTTCGGATAGTAGGCGTTGCCCTGTTAGGCGAGGAACCCCGGGTTCGCCCCTGACCGACCCCACTGTCAGGGCAGCGGTGCCTCCCAGCTCAGCCGCCAGGTGGTCGGACCGACGATGCCGTCGTCGTCGATGCTCACGCTGCGCTGGAAACGACGGCACACGTCGCGCGAGGCGCTGCCGTAGGCGCCGTCGACGTCGATCTCCCAGCCGCGTACCTTCATCTGCTGCTGCCACGTACGCACGTCCTCGCCCTGCGTCACGGGCGGGTACTTGAGCAGCCGCCCGGGGAACGGCGGCGCCGTCGGCAGCTCGGGCCCACCACCGCCGCCGTCACCCGGCCGGGGCGCGCCGCGCTTGACCCACGCGTAGAGGGGCTCGCCGGGGCAGTCGGTCGAGTAGCCGTCCCGGTGTCCCTTGATCTCCTTGCCCGCCTTGCCGCGTTCCCGGACGTACTCGACCGCGTCCAGGATGCCGTTGAGCAGGCCGTCGGGCGGCTCCACCAGCCCGGCGTTGCCGACCAGGCCGAGCACGGCGTAATGGCCCGAGTTGAGCCCGGCCCCATTGGCCGCCGGTAAGTGGTGCAGCCCTCGCCCCTCGAACACCTTCCGATGCGGGCACGCCACGAACGAGTAGCCGATGTCGATCCAGCCGTTGCCGTCCATGTGGAAGCCCTGAATCGACTGCACCAGCGACACGCAGCCCGCGTGGTCGGCGACGATGCCCGGCTCGACCCGGCCGCCCGTGTAGTGGACCTTCACTCCTTTGGTGGAGTCGAGCTGTGTGTAGTCACCGTGCGGCGCACGGGCGTGCCAGTCACGCCGTAACACGAGGTCGATGGCCACCTTGTGTCTCCGGGGGTAGGGGAATGTGACCACTGAGCGTAGCCCGGAGTGCGCGGAAAGGTGGGTAGATCTGGAATTTTCAGGGTTCTTAGGGTCTGATCACCCTTTTGTCGGTGACTATCGCGGTGATGAGATCGTGCGGGGTCACGTCGAACGCCGGGTTCAGCGCGCGCGTGCCCTCGGGCGCCACCCGCATGCCCCTGATGGAGACGATCTCGTCTGCGCCTCGATCCTCGATCTCGATCTGCCGGCCCGAGGGGGTGGCCTGGTCGATGGTGGTCTCGGGCGCGACGACGATGAACGGCACCCCGGCCCGTTCCGCGCCGAGCGCCAGTGCGTACGAGCCGATCTTGTTGGCGGTGTCGCCGTTGGCGGCGATGCGGTCGGCGCCGATGAGCACCGCGTCGATGTCCCCCTTGGCCAGCAGGTACGGCCCGGCGGAGTCGGCGACGAGCCGGTGCGGCGCGCCCATCCTGCCGAGCTCCCAGGTGGTGAGCCGGGCCCCCTGCAGCAGCGGACGGGTCTCCAGGGCGAGCACCTCGGCCAGCCGGCCGCGCTCGTGCAGCGTCTGGACGACGCCGAGCGCGGTGCCCCGTTCGACGGCCGCCAGACCGCCGGTGTTGCACACGGTCATGATGCGCAGCCGGTCGCCTTCGAGCAGGTCGGCACCGCGCCGGCCCATCGCCTCGCACGCGGCGATGTCGTCGTCGCGGATGCGCAGCGCGGCCTTGAGCACGGCCTGCGGCCCCTTGGGCAGGTGCGTGGCGGCCTGGTCGACGCCCCAGGCGAGGTTCACGGCGGTGGGCCGGGCCGCGCGCAGCCTGGCTATGGCGTCCTGGTCGCCGGCCGCCAGCACGACGCCGAGCGCCCCGGCCACACCGAGCGCGGGCGCCCCGCGTACGGCCAGCCGCCGGATGGCGTCGATCAGGTCCGCGACGGTCTCGATCCGCACCATGACGCACTCGTCCGGCAGGCGCGTCTGATCCACCAGCTCGACCGCGCCGTCTACCCAGTCAATCGTCCTCACGCCCAAACCGTAGCCTTCCGGGCAAGTCCGCGCCGTCACCAGGGGTTCAGCGTTCGGCCAGGACGATCACCGCGTCCTGCCGGTTCAGCACGATGGGCTGGGACTTCGGTGGGTTGAGGACGATGCCGTAGTGCGGCGGGACGTTGAGCGCCGAGCTGTCGCGATAGCCGATGGCCGTCTCACCTCTGCGGCGTGCCGCCTCGATGACCGTCGAAAAGGTGACCTGCGTCCCCGAGGCCACGTACGAGCCAGCGGGGCGCGGGTAGATCTCCGAGCCGCGCGAGTCGAACAGGTAGCCGAACACGTCCGCCAGGTGCCGGTTCTCCGCCAGCTGGGCCAGCAGGAGGCCGATCACCGTGTCGCTGATCACGATGTCGTCGGCCTCGGTCACCTCCGCGAGCGCGCGGTTGTTCTCGTCGTGCATCTCGCTGACGATCGAGTAGTGCTCGCCCATCGCGCTCTGCATGTCGCGCAGTTGCAGCAGCGTCATGAGCGTGCGGGTGTCGGCGTGGTGCGGCTTGAAGCGGTCGTCCGACAGGACGATGACGTGCTGGAAGAGGCCGACGCCGAGGGATTCGAGCGCGTACCGGTCCGTGGTGTCGCATTCCTTGACGTTCACGGTGAGGTTGACCAGGTCCGCCAGGCCGGTCCCGGCCTTGGGATGGTCGGCGGCGATCTCCAGGACCGAGCCGGGGGCGACGTAGGCGTCGAGGTAGTGGACGATCTCGTCGGCCCGGCCGTTCCAGTTGAGCAGGAGCGTGCGCGCGGGTTCGAGCGGGGAGCCGCCGGCGACGGCGATCGCGTTCTCGTCAAAGGCGGCCTCGCCGGTGGCGAGCCGGATGGCGGAGTCGTCGTGGGCTATGACGATGATCTGGTCGGCAGCCTCGATGACGGTGTCCATGGGCGGGTTCAGGATGACTCCGGTGGGCCGGCGCAGGCCGATGACCGTGGCCGTCTCGTAGGCGTGCAGCGCGTCGCCGTACGTGCTGCCCGCCAGCTCCGTCCCGGCGCGCAGGTAGATCTCGCCGCCGTCGAAGTTCAGCAGGTCCATGCAGACGACGGACATGCCCGACTGCCGCGAGGACTGGACGATGAGCCGGGCGGCGGTGTCGTCGGAGTCGACCAGGTGCACGTCCTTGCCACCGGCCAGGCGCGCCGCGGCGATGTTGCGGCTGGCGGCGATGGCGGCGACCACCGGCGGGCGGGTGCCCTGGCGCTTGGCCAGGGCGAGCAGGATCTTGATGACGTGCGCGTCGGGGTCCTCGCCGTCGGGTGAGAGCACGACGACGGACCTGGCGGCGGCCAGGTTCATCAGGTTGAGGTCACGCGACTCGGTGGGCCGTCCCGTGCGGCAGACCAGGCGGGTCCTGCCCAGGTCGCCGATGTTCTCGCGGATGTCCTCCTCCATGGCCAGCTTGTCGCGTTCGGCCAGTACGGCGATGACCGAGCCCGGCTGGCTGGCATGCGCCTTGGCCAGCTCGGCGACGATCGTGAACACCTGGTCCGACCAACCGAGCACCACCGTGTGCCCGGACTCGACGATGCGGGAGCGGCCCCTGCGCAGCCGGTCGACCTTCTGCTTGAGGCCGTTGGACAGCAGGCCGACGAGCATGCTGACGACGAAGATGCCGCCGAGCGACCCGGCGAACATCACCGCCATATAGGCGACCGACCCCTTGTCGCTGGCGACCTTGCTCGGAGTGAGCGCGTGCATGAGCGCGATCCACATCACGTGGCCGGCGCCGCCGACGCCCTCGGGCTCCTCCGGAGCCAGCCAGAGAGTGAGCCCGGCGACCACCACGATGAGCCCGACCGACACCACGGCCAGCCAGCCGATCAGTGAGGCCGTGCCCTTCGACATGGTGTTGTCGAACCAGTACCGCGCGCGCTCACGGAACGTCACCCTCGCCACCCCAGAAACCCCCACGTACGCAGTGATTCGATCAAGGACACTTTCGATCGAGGACACAAGGTACCGGGCTATCTATGCGGATGCATGGCGAGCGGTAACGTATCCGCCATGGCGACCCCCCTGACCCCGGACGACCCGGCGTCGCTGGGCGCGTACCGCCTGGCCGGGCGGCTCGGCAGGGGCGGGCAGGGCGTCGTCTACCTGGCGCACTCCCGCGACGGCGAGGCGGTCGCGATCAAGCTGCTCAGCACCGGTGACGAGGAGACCCGCGCGCGGCTGGCGCGGGAGCTCGACGCGCTGGAGAGCATCGCCTCCTTCTGTACGGCGCGCGTGCTGGACGCCTCGATCGACGGGCCGCGGCCCTACGTGGTGAGCGAATTCGTGGAGGGGCTGTCGCTGGCCGAGCGCGCCCGCGAACGCGGCCCGCTGCGCGGCGGCGAACTGGAACGCCTGGTGGTCGGCACGGCCACGGCCCTGGCCGCCATCCACGCGGCGGGCATCGTGCACCGCGACTTCAAGCCGGCCAATGTCCTGCTCGGCCCGGACGGGCCCCGGGTGGTGGACTTCGGCATCGCCAGGGCGGAGGGCGCGGCGACGCTGACCTCGGGACTGATCGGGACGCCCGCCTACCTGTCGCCCGAGCAGATCGCCGGCTCACCCGCCTCCCCCGCGTCGGACGTGTTCGCGTGGGCGGCGACGATGGTGTTCGCGGCGACGGGTCGCAGCCCGTTCGGCGCGGACACGGTGCCCGCGGTGCTGCACCGGGTCCTGCACGCCGACCCGGACTTGTCGGAGCTGCCGCCCCGGCTGCGGGGGCTGATGGCGTCGTGCCTGGCGAAGGCCCCCACGCACCGGCCCACGGCCCGCGACCTGATGGTCTCCCTGGTCAGCCCCGCATCGACCCCGCTCGCCCCCGCGCCGGGCGTCCCTGATAGGTCGGGTGTCGCCGCCACGGGACGTCAGGGTCAGGCCACTGGGAGGCCGGGTGCCGCGGGACTTCTGGGCCAGGTCGCCGGGCGGCCGGGCGTCCCCGCCGGACCCCCCGATACCGGCGCTGGGGAACGTACAGGACCGGGAGCCGCGGCGCTCACCACAGACGTCTCCAAGCGGAACCGCTCGCGTGGCCTGCTGATCGGCGCGGTGGCGGCCGTGCTCGCCCTGGGGGCGGCGGGCGGCACCCTCCTGTGGATCAACCGCTCCCCGACCTTCACCACGACCCAGACATCCTCGACTCCAGCACCAAGCCAGAGCACCATCGCCCAGGAACCCACGAGCACCGCTACTGAGAAGACCACCACCGAAACGAAACCTCAAAGCGGCTCGCCGAAGATCCCCGGCGCGTTCGCCGGCAAGTGGTCCGGCCGCATCACCTCCACGAACCCGCTCGACTCCGAGGGCGCCGCCATCACGATCGACCTGAAGACCGGGCAACCCATCGCCCGATGGACGGAGAAGAACAGCGCCGCCAGTTGCACCGGCAAGATCACCCTGACGCAGGTGGCCGGGACGAAGCTCACCTTCTCTCTCCAGCCCGACACCGGCGACTGCATCGCCGGCACGGTCTGGCTCACGCTCGACGGCGGCAAGCTCACCTACGTGTGGCGCGACGTACCAGGGCTCGGCATGGTCGAGGAGACCGGAGATCTGAGCAAGGGCTGAGACCCGGAGCGCCAGCAATACCTCTGGAATTGCGCAAATGCCGTCGACAGACCGGGCCGCGAACCTGGATCATTACTGTTATGTCTGTGATTAAGGAGGTGCCGTTCCCCAGCCCGGACTCCCCTGAGCTCCCGATGAACATCTGGATCGACGACGCCGACTCCGCCATCGACGTCATCGACGCTCTGGCCTTGTCGCCGTTCGCGACCGGCGTCCAGCCCTGGTCCCGCCTGGCCAACCTGGAACGTGTACGCCCCGACGCCGCGCTCCGCCCCGAGCAGGGCAGGACCGTACGCACCGCGCAGGTGCAGGACGGCTCCGTGTCGAGCCTGATCTGCGGCGACGGCTGGACCCTGCGGGTCATCCGGCACCGCAACCGCACCGCGACCGTCAGTGTCACAGCGGTCAGCGACGAGCTCGCCCGCTCCGTGCTGAAGGAGTGCACCGAGGGCGCCGAGGAGCCGGAGCCCGACACCGACCACGTCGAGATGGGCTTCTGGTGGCGTGGCGCGCACGGCGGCACCCGCTCCGAGAAGCCGATCACCGCTTCGCCCTGGGATGAGATCAGCGGCAACTACTCCGCCCGCGTACGCCACTCGCTCGACGGCCTGATGGCGGTCACCCCGGCCGACATCGGCGGGCGCCTCGTCCTGCTGCACGGCCCGCCGGGCACGGGCAAGACCACGCTGCTGCGCTCGCTGGCCAAGCAGTGGCAGGACTGGTGCCAGGTGGACTGCGTACTCGATCCGGAGCGCCTGTTCAACGAGCCGGGCTACCTGATGGAGGTGGCGGTCGGCTACGACACCGACGAGGAGGCGCAGCGGTGGCGGCTGCTCGTGCTGGAGGACTGCGACGAGCTGATCAGCTCCTCCGCCAAGGCCCAGACGGGCCAGGGGCTGTCGCGGCTGCTGAACCTCACCGACGGCCTGCTGGGACAGGGCCGTGACGTGCTGGTGGCGATCACCACGAACGAGGACCTGACCCGGCTGCACCCCGCCGTCGTACGTCCGGGCCGCTGCCTGGCCCAGATCGAGATCGGCCCGCTGACCAGGAACGAGGCGGTCGGCTGGCTCGGCTCATCCGAGGGCGTCGGCCCGTCGGGCGCCACGCTGGCGGAGCTGTACGCGCTCCGCTCGGGCCGCGCGATCCCCGCACCCACCGAGGGCGAATCCACCGGCCTGTACCTCTGACCCCCCACCCGCGCCACCGGCCGAGGCGACATGCCCCGGCCGGCAATCACGCCCACTGAGTGGAGCGGGCGCGCGGGCGGGTCAGGTGAGCCGGGTGTGGAGGCGGCGCGCTTCGCGGACGAAGCCGCTGCTCCCCTTGCGTCGCGCGATCTCCGCGACACATGGCAGCTCACCCCGCGCCCCCGCCCACGACGCGGCCCGTACAGCGAAGCCGAGCGCCTGCGTGTGGGCGGTGCGCGCCCGCTCCCCGGGACCTGGCAGGTACACCTCCAGGAACCCGGCCACCACCTCCCACACCTCCCGATGCGCCCCATGCCGAGCCGCGCTCTCCAGCGACTCGACCACCGCGCTCAGCTTGTACCAGGCCCTGCGCAACAGCAGCGCGAGCTGCCGCCCCAACTCGGCGGCGGGCAGGTCGCCCCGCGCGGCCATCTCGACCAGCACCCGGACCCCCTCATTGGGCTGCTTCCCGCCCACCCAGGAGTCCCGTTCGACCAGGAAGTACGCCAGGAGCAGCGCGACCCCCTCACCCGCCGGCCCACCAGCTCGGGCCAGCGCCCAGAGCATGTCCGGCTCCACCCCGGGCGCGTTCCAGTGGTAGAGCAGGAACGGCAGGCAGTGCAGCGCCACCACCTCCCGGTCCGACGGCAGAACGGCGGGCCACCACGGTAGGTAGACGCCGTGACCGTCCCGCCGCGACGCGTCCGGGTCGTCGAGCAGATCACGAAGCGGCCCGAACCCGCCGTACGAGAGAGGAAGCGGCCCGGACTCGCCCTGCGTGAGTCCGAGCGGCCCGGACTCACCGTGCGAGAGGCCGAGAGCACCGGACTCACCGTCCGAGAGACTGAGCGGACCCGACTCGCCGCACGGGAGGGCGATCCTGGGCACGAGGTCGGGATGCTTCCCGCCAGCGGGCTCGCGGTCACCGGTGTAGGTGGTGAAGCCGCGAGTCCACTCGACGGCTGTCACCGGCACGGGCCGGTCGCCGCTCATCCAGCGGGCGGCCGTGACACCCGCCCCGGACGTCAGCCCGCTCGCCCGCGCCGCCACCTCGGGCGCGACCGAGCGGGGCAGCCGCAGGAGCGCCTGCCACAGGTCGGCGTCCATGACCTTGGCGCCAGTACGTTCGTAGCCTTCGAGCCGGTCGACCAGCACGCCGGGATCCAGGTGCCCAGTGCCACTCGTAGGGGTCGCCAGCAGATACGGCGGCAGCGTGCCCGCCCGCAGCGCGGCGTGGACCTCGGCCCAGCGTCGCAGCAGGAACAGGTGCGGCGGCGACACCCGTACGGGCGACGGCAGCAGCGACGACGACCGGCCGAGCCAGGTCTCGGGCGTGACGATCTGCCTGGCCATCGCCTCGGACCACTGGTCCAGGTAGCGCCACTCCGGCTGCACGTCCAGACGGGTCGGCCAGCTCGTCCAGCGTGTCAGGACGGAGCGGAGCAGGTCACGGTCGTCGGTGCAGAACCGGACGAACCCCTCCAGCCACCGCTCGGCGCCCTGCCAGTCCTCGCGCTCGGGGAAGGCGCCCAGTTCCCGGATGTCACCGATCAGCGGGAAACCAGCGTCCTCCTGGGGAGACGCGGGCAGCGGCACGGGCATGAAGCAGTCGTCGTCCTCATCGGCCGCCACCTCGCCGCCGTACACCGTCACGAGTTGTTCGCCGAGGTCCGGCGGGAGCAGCCCGAGCGCGTCACGGATCACCTCGGCGCCCACGGAGGTGAATCGGGCGGCGTGCTTGAGCGCGAGCCGTACGGCCCGCTCCTGGAGGTCGGGGGCGTCGCACGCGAAGGCGTACGCCAGGGCCGGCGCGTAGTCGTCGGCATCGTCAGCGGCGTCGCGGACGGCCTGGTCGAGCCAGCTCAGCCCGATCGACACCAGCTTGCGCTCGGGCCTGAACAGCAGCGCCCGCAGGGCCTCGGCCACATCGGCGGGGTCGAGCGTGTCGAGGCGGCGCAGGTGCCGCAGCGCCAGCTCGGCGACCACAGGTGGCGCGGCGGGCAGCAGCCGCAGGTAGTCGTGGGCCCGCGCCGCGATCTCGGCGTGGGCGGGCTCGACGAGCTCGTGCAGCCGGGCGAAGAAGCGCAGGTCGGCGACCTGGCCGCCGCGCAGGAAGCGGCGGACGCAGCCGTCGAGCAGCAACTCCCTGTCGATCACGCCCTCGCGCACGATCTCCGCGACCTTGACCGCGTCACGGGTGGCGATGGCCTCCTCGACGACCTCCCAAGCGCTCACGCCCGGGCCTCGGGCCTGAGCCGGTCGCTGAAGAATCTGGGGTGGGTCCGGGGGCTGGATAACGCCGCCCCACCGGAGGTCGAGAGAGCGGGTCTGCCGTCGGTCAGCAGGGAGGGTCGGGCGTAGGAATACGCCTGCACTGCTTGATTCATGGCCGGAACATTAGAGATCACCACCGACAAGATCACCGCAGTACGTAAACCTTCCGATGCGCGACAACCGGTACGAAACCACAATGGGTCCGGTGCTCACCGTGGACCCGGCCCGCGTCGCCTTCGCCCGCTTCGCCGTGCCCGCCACCCCATTGACCTCATGGACCAGCCCGGAACACCCGATCGGCTTCACCGCGACCCAGCTCGTCCCCTCGTGGACCGCGCGGACCCCGCCGGGCACGTGGATCGAGGTTGAGCTGCAGGTCAGGCTCGCGACGGGCGAGCAGTCGAAGTGGTACGTCATGGGCCACTGGGCCGAGCACGACGAGATCCGCACCTCCTTCCCCGGCCAGGGTGACGAGGACGGCGACGTGGCCGTGGACACGTTCGTGGCGCGCCGGCCGGTCACGGCCTATCGAGTGCGGGTCACGCCGCACGGCGCGGGCGCGCGCGTGGACTGCCTGGGCGTGATGGCCTCCGCGCTCCCCCAGGGTCCCCCCGCCCCGAGCCTTCCGGGTACGGCCGGAGCCGTCGAGCTGGTGGTGCCCCGGCACTCTCAGTACACGCACGCCGGTCACCATCCGGAGCTGGACGGCGGCGGCGCCAACTGGTGCAGCCCCGCCTCGGTGGCGATGGTCCTCGGGTTCTGGGGCCGCGGCCCCGGTCCCGAGGAGCTGGCCTGGGTGGTGGCCGGCGATCCCAGTCCTGTGGTCGATCACGCCGCGCGTGGCACGTTCGACCACAGCTACCAGGGGACCGGCAACTGGCCGTTCAACGTGGCCTACGCGGGCCGTTTCGGGCTGGCCGGGTTCGTGACCAGGCTGCGGTCGGCCGCCGAGCTGGACCTGTTCGTGCGGGCGGGGATCCCGGTGATCGTGTCGCTGGCGTTCAAGGCGCACGAGCTGCCGGGGTCCGGCTACTCCTCGGGCGGGCACATCATGGTCGTCACCGGTTTCACCGCCGAGGGCGACGTCGTCGTCAACGACCCGGCCGCGCCGAGCGACGCCGACGTGCGCCGGGTCTATCCGCGGGCCGCGTTCGAGAACGTCTGGCTCCGGAGCTCGGGCAGCGGCGGCATCGTGTACGTCCTCCACCCGCCCGAGCGTTCCTTGCCCCCTTCCGATGGCAATTGGTGAGATATGAGCATTCGACCGATCGACGTGGCCCGTACCGATGGCGGCCCCCAGTGGGTGGAGGCCGTCGCCACGCCCGCCGGACCGGAGGTCTGGTGGGACGAGCCACGCCCGCACGAGGGCGGCCGGCGCTGCGTGGTGCGCCGCCTGCCGGACGGCTCCCCGGTCGACGCTCTGCCTGAGGGGTGGAACGCGCGCAACCGCGTGGTCGAGTACGGCGGGCGGTCCTGGCGCCCGCTGCCCGGCGGCGGCCTGGTCTTCACCAACTGGTCCGACCAGCGCGTCTACCGCCTGGACGGCCCACCTGCGGCCGGCGATCTCAGAGCCACCACGCCCGCGACCGGACAGCCCGTGGCGCTCACACCTGAGGGGACGGCGCGCTACGCCGACCTCTACCTCCCGCCCGGCCGGGACGAGGTGTGGGCCGTACGCGAGCAGGACGACATGCGCGACCTGGTCGCGGTGCCACTCGGCGGCGGCGCGCTCAGAGTGATCACCAAAGCCCAACATTTCCTAATGAACCCCCGCATTTCCCCCGACGGCGGATATGTCGCCTGGATCGGCTGGGACCACCCGAACATGCCCTGGGACGGCACCGAACTCTGCGTGGCCCCCCTCGACCAGGACGGAACCGCCGGCCCGTACCAGGTGATCGCGGGCGGCCCGGCGGAGTCCGTGATCCAGGCGGAGTGGCGCGACGAGCGCACCCTGTACGCGGTCGCCGACCCGAGCGGCTGGTGGAACATCCACCTCGTCGCCCGCGACGGCTCCGGCGCCCGCAACCTCACCCCGATGGCCTCCGAGGTCGGCACCGCGCCCTGGAAGCCGGGCAGCACCTACTTCGCCATCTCCGGCGACCGTCTGGTGCTCGTGCACGGCACGCCCGACCGCCGCCTCCTGAGCGTCCTGGATCTGGAGAGCGGCGACCTGCGCGAGATCGGCGGCGAGGCGACGTACTGGGCGCCGACGATCTCGGCGGCAGGGGGCAAGGCGGTGGCGGTGTCCGCCACTCCGTACACGCCCACGCGGGTGACCGTGGTCGACCTCGACGGCGGCGCGCACGAGGCGGTGTCGGCGCCGAAGCCGCTGCCCGACCGGGCGCTGCTGCCGACGCCCGAGACGGTGACGATCGAGGGCGTGCACGCGCACCTGTACCACCCGACCGGGGTTCAGGGGCCCGCGCCGTACGTGGTCTTCGCGCACGGCGGGCCCACCGGCAGCTTCACGATGACCCTCGACCTGGAGGTCTCCTACTTCACCAGCCGGGGCCTCGGCGTGGCGGAGGTGAACTACGGCGGTTCCACCGGCTACGGGCGGGCCTACCGCGAGCGGCTGCGGCACCAGTGGGGCGTGGTCGACGTGGCCGACTGCGCGAAGGTGGCGCGCGGGCTGGTCGAGCTGGGCCGGGCCGACGCCGCCAAGATCGCGATCCGGGGAGGCAGCGCCGGTGGCTGGACCACGGTCGCGGCGCTGGTGCACAGTGACGTGTTCGCGGGCGGCGTCGCGCACTACGCGATCACCGACCCGGAGAGCTGGGCGGCCGAGACACACGACTTCGAGTCGCGCTACCTCGACGGCCTGATCGGACCGCTGCCCGAGACCCGCCGGCGTTACACCGACCGCTCGCCGCTGCTGCATGCCGCGCGGGCGTCGGGGCCGTGCCTGATGCTGCACGGCCTGGAGGACGCGATCGTGGACGTGGGCCAGGCCGAGCGGTTCGTCGCCGAGCTGGACCGGCACGGTAAACAGTGGGCCCTGCTCACCTTCGCCGGCGAGCAGCACGGCTGGCGCCGGGAGGAGACCATCGTCGCGGTGCTGGAGGCCGAACTGGCATTCTATGGACTGATCTTCGGGTTCGAGACGCCCGAGGTGGCACCGCTCAAGCTGAAGGGACGGTCGTGAAGAGCGTCGGCGAGATCTGCTCGGACCTGATCAGGTTCGACACCTCCAACCCGGGGTCGGGCGAACGCCCGGCGGCCGAGTACGTGGCCACGCTGCTGGCCGACGCCGGGCTGGAGCCGGTGGTGTTCGAGTCGGCGCCGAAGCGGACGACCGTGGTCGCCAGGATCGACGGCGACTCCCGCGACGCGCTGCTCGTCCACGGCCACCTCGACGTGGTGCCCGCCGACCCGGCCGAGTGGCGGATGCACCCGTTCTCGGGCGAGATCGTCGACGGCTGCGTCTACGGCAGGGGCGCGGTCGACATGAAGGGGTCGTGCGCGATGACGCTCTCGGCCGTGCTCGGCATGGCGGCGCGCGGCCTGCGTCCCAAGCGCGACCTGGTGCTGGCGTTCCTGGCCGACGAGGAGGCGACGGGCGACTACGGCTCGCGGCACGCCGTCACCGAGCACCGGGAGCTGTTCGACGGCGTGACGGAGGCGATCAGCGAGTCCGGCGGCTTCAGCGTCGCCGCCGGCGACCACCGCGTCTACCCGATCGCGGTGGGCGAGCGCGGCACGGCCTGGATGAAGCTCACCGCCCACGGCGTGGCCGGCCACGGCTCCCGGCCCGCGGTGGACAACCCGGTCGCGACGCTGGTGCACGCCCTGTCGCGGGTGGCCGCCCACCAGTGGCCGGTACGCCTGACGCCGTCGGTCTCGGCGCTGCTCCAGAGCCTGTCGGAGATCACCGGCCAGCCGATCGACCTCGACCGCCTCGACGAGGAGGCGACCCGGCTGGGCGCGCTCGGCCACCTGTTCAGGGCGCAGATCCGCAACTCGGCCAACCCGACGATGCTCGACGCGGGCTACAAGGTGAACGTCGTGCCGTCCACGGCCCACGCGCACATGGACGGCCGCTACCTGCCTGGCCTTCAGGAGGAGTTCCTGGCGACCATGGACGAGCTGCTCGGGCCGAAGATCACCAGGGAGTTCGTCAATCTGGAGGACGCGCCGGACGCGCCATACCCCTCGTCGTTCTTCGACTCGCTCGCGGGCTCGCTCGTGGCCGAGGACCCGCTCGCCCGGCCGGTGCCGTACGTGATGAGCGGCGGCACCGACGCCAAGTCCTTCGCCACGATCGGCATCAAGGGATACGGTTTCGCGCCGCTCATGCTGCGGCCCGATCTGGACTACTTCGGGATGTTCCATGGGAAGGACGAGCGGGTGCCGGTGGAGGGGCTGGAGTTCGGCACCCGTGTGCTGACCCGGCTGCTGACCTAACCGACCCCGAACCAGGCGTCGAGGGCCTCGGTGAGACCGGCTTCGCCGGAACCGGCCCAGGCGACATAACCGTCAGGGCGTACCAGCACGGCGGCCGCGTCGGCTTGATCCACGGTTCCGCCCACCACGCGGACACGATCATCGCGGCCTTTCGCGGCCGCGCGGGTCTCCGGTGAGCCCGCGAGGTCCAGCAGCAGGCCGCGGCCGTCCCTCAGCGACTCCCTGGCCCACCCCACGCCCTCGATCTTCCAATCCGGTACGAACCGCCCGACCAGCGACCGCGACGCGTCCGGCGCGTAGTCGATGTCCGTGCCGTTGGCCATGGCGATGAAGTGCCCCCTGGTCTCGGGGAGCTCCAGCGCCTCGGAGATCACCTCGCGCAGCGCGTCGACCTGCGGCCCCGGCCGCATCAGCGCGACCTGGGCCCTGGTGTTGCGCAGGACGCGGGCCGCCACCGGGTGCCGCTCGGCGGTGTAGGTGTCCAGGAGCCGTTCGGGCGCCTGGCCGCAGACCACCAGGGCGAGCTTCCAGCCCAGGTTGGCCGCGTCCTGGAGGCCGAGGTTGAGACCCTGGCCGCCGATCGGCGAGTGGACGTGCGCCGCGTCCCCGGCGAGCAGGATGCGCCCCTGGCGATACGTCTCGGCGTGCCGGGTGTTGTCGCTGTAGCGGATGCCGGCCTCCAGGCTGAGGACGACCGCGTCCGTGCCGCTCGCCCGCTGGATGCTCGCCTGCATCTCCTCGGCGGTGACCGGCGCGTCCCGCTCGGTGGGACCGCCGTCGAACTCGATGGTGGCGACCTCCCCCGGCACCAGCGACAGGTTCACCAGGCCGCCGGGGGCGCGCAGGGACGAGGTGAGCGCGCCGGGGTCGGCCAGCTCGGCCACGGCGGTGCGCCCGGTCATGGTCGCGGACGTGCCGGTGAACGGGATGCCGGACTGCTTGCGCACGAGGCTCCGGCCGCCGTCACACCCCACCAGGTATCCGGCCCGTACGACCCGGCCGTCCGCGAGTGTGGCGACCACGCCGTCGCCCTCGTCGGCGATCTCGGCGACCCGGCACCCGGACCGGACCTCGACGCCGAGCCCGGCCGCGTGCTCGGCCAGAACCCGCTCCAGCTGGTGCTGCTTGAGCATGAGCAGCTCGGGAACCCGGTTGCCGGCCTCGCCGATCAGCGGCAGGCCGCTGAAGTGGCCGCCGCTCATGCCCTGCTTGAGCATGTACACCAGCCCAGCGACCATGTCCCCCGCGGCGGGCTCACGACCGGTCCCCAGCTCGTCGAACAGCGCCCACTGCGCCTCGGCCAGCGGCTCCACCAGCCCGCGCAGGCCCAGCGTGTGGAGGGTGCGCGCGTTGAGCGAGCGCATCCCGAGGCTGCGCGTGATCCGTTCCTGGCCGGTGGCCGCCTCCAGCACCAGCGGGTCCACCCCCGCCAGCTTCAGCTCGCAGGCCAGCAGCAGGCCGACCGGCCCGCCACCGACGATCAGTACGTCCGCGTTCACGGAATCTCCTTACTTACGGTGTATGCTTACGCCGTAAGTACATACATACACCGTAAGCTCTGTCAACCGGAGTTCTACGGCAGGAGGAATGGCGAATGGCCCGGCGCGAGCCGCTGAACAGGGAGAAGGTTCTGGACGCGGCCCTGGAATTGGCCATGGAAGAAGGCCTCGAAGGGCTGTCCATGCGGCGGCTGGCGAAGTCGCTCGGCGTCGAGGCGATGTCGCTCTACAACCATGTCTCCAACAAGGCCGACATCCTGGACGGCCTGGCGGAGCGGGCCTTCGACCAGGTCGAGCTACCCGACCCGGCGCTGCCCTGGCCGCAGCGGCTCCGAGCGGTGGCGCTGAGCATGTACGGGGTGTTCGCCCGCTCTCCGGTGGTGCCGATGGCGTTGCTGACCGACCAGTCCAACCCGACCACCGTGCGGGCGCTGGCTCCGATCGACAGCGTGGTCGGCGCCCTGTACGAGGCCGGCTTCGACGACGCGGCCGCGTGGCGCGCGCTCGGCGCGGTGAACAGCCTGATCTTCGGGTCGCTGCTGCTGTCCACCGGAGGATTCAACGTCGACACCGGCGAGCACGCGGGACGAAAGCAGGTCGGCGTCTACATCCAGGAGATGGACCCGGCCCAGCTCCCGCATTTCAGCAGGCTGCTACGGAACATCCCCCCGACCGACCCCGCCACCGACTTCGAGCGCGCGCTGGACATGCTCATTATCGGACTGGAACAAAGCATTCCGTTCTGATAGAGTGGAACACACAGCAGAACGAACGGAAGGAACCCCCCATGAGCGACAACATGCCGACCGGCTGGGACGTACTCGACGCCGCGCACCAGGCGCTCCGCCAGGCCGTGGCCGGCGTCCCCGCCGACGGCTGGGGCCTGCCGACCCCCTGCGCGAAGTGGAACGTCACCCAGGTGCTCCAGCACGCCGCGGGCGACCAGGTGGGCTTCGCCGCCTTCCTCACCGGGGAGCCGGGTCCCGCCGAGAACCCGTTCGAGCCGACGGGCGAGCTGGCCGAGGACCCCCGGGCGTACGCGGAGGCCGCGATGGAGCGCTCGGCCAGGGCCTGGGCCGGTGTCGACAAGAACGCCGAGCAGGTGCCCGTCCCGGTGCCGCCGAACACGATGGCACCGGCGCTCGGCGCGGGCGCCTGCGCGCTCGACGCGGCGGTGCACGCCTGGGACATCGCCGTGGCCACCGGACAGTCCTCGCCGCTGACCCCGGAACTGGCCGGGGAGCTGCTGCCGGTGGCGAAGGCCATCGTCGAGCCGCTGCGCCAGTGGGGCGCCTACGCCGCGGTGGTGCCCGCCGAGCCGGGCGACGACGAGATCGCGGAGCTCCTCCGCTACCTGGGCCGCAACCCGGCCTGGACGGCTTGAGCGACCGGGCCGGAGTCCTCCCCCGTGACCGGGCCGGGCGGGCGGTGGCGCGGCTATGGGAGGGCTGATCAGCCGAAGTCGCGGCGGCGGAGGGCGAATAGCCCGCCACCGAGCAGCAGCGCTGACAGCGCGACCATGGTGAGGGCAGGCACCGGGTCGAAGGGGGCACCGGCGACGGTGTTGGGGATGTAGTGGAACGGCTCGAAGGGGGTCCCGCCCCACAGTCCGTACAGTGGGCCGGCGGCCCGCCCCATGACCGCCACCGCGACCCAGGTGATCCAGCCGATCGTCACGGAGGCCCTCGGGACCAGGCCGTAGGCGAGCACGCAGATCGCCCCGACCAGCCAGGCGGCGGGGACGGTGCCCAGGGTGCCGGCGAGGATGCGGACGATGTCCGACGCGGGATCACCGACGAGGAAGGCGTAGAACGTACCGAAGACGACTCCGGCGACGGCGAGCAGGGCCGCCGAGCCAAGACCGGCCACCACCAGCTGCCCGGTGGCCCAGCGCAGCCGGGTCATCGGGGTGGCCTGTACGGCTTCCGCGCGCCCGGTGGTCTCGTCGGCGCGCAGCCGCTGGACCATGAGGACCGGATAGAGCGCGATGACGTGCGCGAAGATCAGGATGATGGCCCACAGCGCGAAGTCGACCGCCCCACCTCCCGAGCTGCCGCCGAAAGCCTTCAGCAGGTTGTCGACCGTGACGCCAGGCGCCTCGGTGAACTGGTACGCCAGGGTGCTGACGCCCCCGGCCGCCGCCGCGAAACAGGCGATTCCGGCGGCCCAGGTGATCAGCAGGCCGCGGTGGAGCCGCCAGGACAGGCTGATCGGGCCGCGCAGGCCGGGGGCGGTCACGGGCCCGCGACGCTCATGGATCACTCCGGCGCCGAGGTCGCGGCGGCCGGCCAGGCGGTAGGCGATGGCCGTCAGGGCAGCGGTCACCGCCGCCGGAATCGCCAGCGCCCACCACCGATCACTCCAGTACGGCTCCACCAGATGGCTCCAGCCGATCGGGGAGATGTACTTCATCCAGTACTGTCCGGAGGCGTCGCCGGCGTAGCGCAGGATGTAGGCGAGGCCGAGCACCGACAGGGCGATGGCTCTGGCCATACGGGCGGTCTGCGCGAGTTGGGCGGCCACGGCGGCGATGGCGCCGAACACCCACCCGGCCATGGTGATGGCCGCGCCGTAGTCGATCGACCCGGCCGGATCCAGCCCGATCCCGATCAGCACGATCGTGGTCGCCGCGCCACCGGCGAAGCTGACCCCGCCCGCCACCAGCAGGGCCGCGGTCAGGGGAGCCTGGCGGCCGAGCACGCCCGCGCGCAGCAGCTCGATCCGGCCGGCCTCCTCGTCGGCGCGGGTGTAGCGGACGACGGCCATCAGGGCGGCCAGCCCGTTCAGCACGTAGAGGAACCCGCCGCTGCGCCAGGCCTGCATATAGCCCAGGTCAGGCACGACGAAGCCGCCGCCGAGCGCCCGGAAGAAGCTGTTGCGGTTGATCATCGTGGTGTAGGTGGTCATCACCTCGGGGGTGGGCATGTTCCGGTTGATGTAGGAGACCAGTGACAGGGCCAAGGCGACGAGCAGGATGATCCACCACGGCGCGATGCGTCTTTCGCGGCGCAGCGCCAGCCGTGCCGACCGAGCCGTCCCGGTGAGCGCGTTCATCGGCCCGCCTCCGCGCGCGTCCTGTCGTAGTACCGCAGGAACATCTGCTCGAGCGTGGGCGGTTGGCTGACGAGGCCACGGACGCCGAGCGAGGCCAGGCACCGCAGCACCGGGCCGAGCTCGTCGGCCTCGACGTCGAAGCGCACCAGACCGTTCTCCGTCCGCAGGTCATGCACTCCCGGCAGCTTGGCGAGCTCGCTGGGAGGGCCGGACAGTTCGGCCTGAATGGAGGTGCGGGTCAGGTGCCGCAGATCGGACAGGCTGCCGGTGTCGATCGTCCGGCCGTCGCGGATGATGGTGACCCGGTCGCACAGCTCTTCGACCTCGGTGAGGATGTGGCTGGACAGCAGTACGGTACGGTCGCCGCGTCGGCGCGTCTCGCGAATGACGTCGCGGAACACCTCCTCCATCAACGGGTCCAGGCCCGCGGTGGGCTCATCGAGGATCAGCAGCTCGACGTCGGAGGCGAGCGCGGCGATCAGCGCCACCTTCTGCCGGTTGCCCTTGGAGTAGGCGCGGGCCTTGACCCCGGGGTCCAGGTCGAAGCGTTCGATCAGCTCTTGGCGCCGGGCACGGTCGGCACGGCCACGCGACTGCATGAGCAGGTCGATGACCTCGCCGCCGGACAGGCCCGGCCAGAGCGTGACGTCTCCCGGCACGTAGGCCAGCCGGGAATGCAGTCTGGTCGCGTCGTCCCACGGGTCGCCGCCGAGCAGCCGGGCGGTGCCCGCGTCGGCGCGCAGTAAGCCGAGCAGGATCCGGATCGTGGTGCTCTTGCCGGCACCGTTCGGTCCGAGAAAACCGTGCACCTCGCCGGAGTTCACGGTCAGGTCTAGTCCGTCCAGCGCCCGGGTGCGGCCGAACGTCTTGACCAGACCGCTCACTGAGATGGGAGCAGTCATCATGAGCCTTTCTCGTGGGCGCCGATCCCTTTGTTCGCGGCGCCGCGTCCCGGATCCGAGCGTCGGCGACCCGATCAGGGCCGTGCGCCGACACCTATCCGCGCGTATATCTTACTACGCGATGAGAAAGCCTACTACACACATGTGTAGTCGCTCAGGCAGCCCTCTTGGCAGGCTCGGTAACAGATGCCGATCCCCGGCGCGTCAGGCGAACTTGGTCTTCGGCCGCTCCTGGAGCTCGCCGTCGAGGTAGATGTCGAGCTTCTCGTTGTAGAACGCGATCAGCCCCGCGACCCGCTGGCTCTCCGGCAGCGGCGTCCGGTACGACCAGGCGAGGTCCTTGGCGCCGTTGACCGTCCAGTACTCCGCCGTGCCCTTGTACGGGCAGTTGGTGGCGGTGTCGGTGTGTTCGAGCAGGTCGAGCCGTACATCCGTCTTGGGCAGGTAATAGCGGGCGGGCAGGCCCGTCTCGAACAGGATGCGGGGGCTGTGCGAGTCGGCCACCGTCACACCGTCGACCTCGACGCGTACGTGCCGCGAACTCGGCAGGATGTCGACCCTGGTGTACGGGTCACGCGGGTGGAAGAAGACCTCCTCGTCCTCCTCGAACCACGATTCCAAGGCGTCCCACTCGAAGCGGATGTGCCCGCGGATGTCCGCCAGCGGCGACTCCGGGTAGACCAGCCCCGCCTCCGGGGCCTCCGCGCCTCCCGAGGTGACGGTGTAGACGACACCGTCTCCCCTGCTGGGCGAGTGCTTCGTGGTGCCCGTCGGCTTGAGCGCCGACTCGTCGACGTCCGAGAGCGGGAAGTAGTACGTCGGGTAATAGGGGATCTCCCACACCAGGAGGGCCTGGGTGGTGTCGGCCACCGCCCGGCCGCCGAGGTAGGTCCTGACACGCTTGGCGGAGCGCTCGACACGCACCCGGCCGCGGTTCGTGGTTTCCATGGTCGCGGCAACCCCTATGAAGCCACCGCTATTCCGCCCTTATCGGATGCCGAACGCCGCCAGGGTCACCCATGTCGACGCCACACCCACCAGCGCCCCGGCCACCACCTGCGCCCACGTGTGGTGCGCCAGCCGTACCCGGGCCCAGCACACCAGCGCCACCACGGCCGCGCCCACCAGGCCGGTCGGCACGGCGGGCAGGACGTGGGCGAGCACCACCACGGTGCCCGCGCAGACGGCGGCGTGGAAGGAGATCTTCCAGCGCATCGTGACCGGCACAGTGACGGCCAGCGCGACGAGCATCGCGGTCACCGTGGCCACCAGCAGCGTCGGGGCGCCCAGCGCGACGAGGAGCACCAGAGCGACCAGTACGGCGGCGACAGCGGCCAGCAGGGGCCCGGTGCGGCGGGTCCGGTCGACGATGTGGTGGGAGTCCAGCCGCCCCGAGCGGACGCCCAGCGCGATCACCCCGGCGGGCACACCGCCGCACAGCGCCGAGGCCGCCAGGCCCCATGCGGCGCCGCTCCAGCCGTGCGCGATCAGCCCCACGGCGGGGGGCATGGTGATCACCAGCACCTGCGGGGCCAGCAGGTCCGTCACCCGCTTGGCTACCAGATCGACCGTCATGTCAGCAAAGCCTACGCGATCTTGGAAGGACCGGCCTTCCATGACTACGCGATCTTGAAAAGACCGGCCCGCCAAAAGGGGTCAGCCCTTGCCCGCCGCGTTGACGATCCTGGTGGTCGAGCGATTGGGAATGGCCTCCAGCTCCCAGCACTCGGCGCCCAGCAGCGCGGCCGCGGCGCATCGGCCGCCCGCGTGCGGGTCGCCCGCGGTGTGCGCCAGCGCGCCGGGCCGCATGGGGGCGAGCAGGTCGATGTAGTCCTCCGGGCCGTGCGCCGCCGGGGGCCCGGTCACGATGAACACCCCACTCACGAAGCGGAGCGCGGCCAGCACCTCGGCGCGCTCCGCCGCCGGGTTGAACGGGCGCGTCGGCCCCTTCCACGCGCGCACGCGCGGGTCGTCCTCCACGCCGACGACCAGCGGCAGCCCGCGCCCTGCGACGGCACCCAGGTAACGCACGTGTCCGACGTGCAGGATGTCGAAAACTCCGGTCACGAACACTGCCCCCGGGTGATCGTACGGCTGCACCCAGACGGCCTCCAGGCTGCTCACGCAGGCACCCCTCCTAGTCGACTCGTCGATCGCAGCGTACTCGGTCCGCCCGGACAGTCGCGCGGGCGACCATGGGAAAGGGCATTCCTACCTTTTAGCGATAATCTCCCGCACCCCTCTGACGCGTCTCATGACGTCGCCGTAATCGGGGAGGTCGCCGTGGCACCGCCGGACTTTCACCAGTTAGAAGAAGGGGGCCGGGAGCCGTTCGTCGTCCGGTTCCCGGGGATTCCGTCCCAGGTGGCCAGGGCCAGGGGGCTCGTGACGGCGGCGCTCGGGCGTGATCATCCGCTGTACGACGACTGCGTGCTGCTCACCAGCGAGCTGGCCACGAACGCGATCCTGCACTCCCGCTCGGGTGAGGGCGGCTCGTTCACGGTGTCGGTGCTCGCCGCGGGATCCCTTGTGCGGGTGCTCGTCAGGGACGGGGGTTCGAGCGGGCCGCCGTGCGCGTGCCGCACCGAGACGCAGGCGACCAGCGGACGCGGCCTGCCGTTGATCGAGACGCTCAGCCACCGGTGGGGGCTCGTCCGCGAGAACGGCGCGACGTCCGTGTGGTTCGAGTTGCGGCAGGTGATGATCCCCGCGCAACGGTCGGCGGAGGCCATCTGACCTGCGATCATTTGTCAGCCGATATAGACCCCTTCTCCATATCGATATTGGACACCATCTGATCCGATCTGCTGTGCTCCTCTCCTCTGACGGACGAGAGCAAGGACATGGCATGCGACACCCTCGCCGCCTCACGGCCGCGCTGCAAGCGACCGCGCTGACGGTCTCCCTCCTGGCGGGCGGCGCCTACGGAGCCGGCACCGCCTCGGCCGCGACCGCGCCGTCTCAGGTGCTGAGCGACGGTCAGGCGGCCGCGAAGAAGGAGTTGCGCGCGCTGGAGGCGTCCTACAAGGGCCGCATCGGCGCGTACGCCCTGGACACGGCCACGGGGAAGACGATCGCCTACCGGGCGGGCGAGCGTTTCCCGCTGCTGTCCACCTTCAAGGCGATGGTCTCCGCCGCCGCGCTGCACAAGGCCCGCACCTCCGACCCTGGGCTGATGGAGCGGGTCGTCCACTGGACGGCCGACGACCTGAAGCCGAACTCGCCGGTCACCGAGAAGCACGTCAAGGACGGGCTGACCGTCGCCGAGCTGTGCAAGGCGGCGATCACCTACAGCGACAACACCGCCGGCAACATGGTGCTGAAGCAGATCGGCGGACCGGCGGGCCTGACCCGCTACTTCCGTACGCTGAAGGACCCGATCTCCCGCCTGGACCGCTGGGAGACCGAGCTCAACGACTGGACCCCCAAGGAGAAGCGGGACACCACCACGCCCGCCTCCTTGGCCCGCGACCTCGGGAAGGTCACGACCGGCGACGCGCTCACCGCCAAGGACCGGGAGACGCTCAACGGCTGGCTGATCGCCAACACGACCGGTGACGCCCGCATCCGCGCCGGCCTGCCCAAGACCTGGACGGTCGGCGACAAGACCGGCACCGGCCCGTCGTACGGGACGGCCAACGACATCGCCATCGCCTGGCCCAAGAAGGGGGCCGCGCCCATCATCCTGGCGATCTACACCAACCGCCCGGCCGCCGATGCCGCCAACGACGAGAAGGTCATCGCCGACACCGCCACGATCCTCGCCCGCGGTTTGGGCAAGATCTCCTAGCGGGCTAGACGTCGAGGCGGCATAGCCCCTCGGCGAGCGCCTTGGTGGTGAGGCGGGTGCGGCTGTCGCAGCCCAGCTTGGCGAAGATGTGCTCCAGGTGGGTGGTCACGGTGCGGACGCTGAGCACCAGGGCGGCCGCGATCTGCGGGTTGGAGTCGCCGGCGGCCACCCGGGTGAGCACGTCCACCTCCCTGCCGGTCAGCTCGTACGGCAGGGAGCACGGGCGTTCGGCCACCACCGCGCCCTGGAGCGAGCCCTGGAAGCCGACGCCGGCCCGCAGCACCCGCACCTCGTGCCAGCGGCCGACGCGGTCGAGCCAGAGGCCGCGGCGGCTCAGCTCGCGCGAGTCGATGAAGGCGCGGGCGAGCCCCGCGATGGCCGGTTCGTTCCACAAGGCCGCGGATCTGGCTACGCCGGGGACCTGGCGGCGGACGCCCAGCCGGTCGTAGGCGGCCGCGAGAAACCCGGCGGGCAGCCCCACAGGGTCGATCACGCACCGGGTCAGGTCCGTGACATGCGCCAGCATGGGCGCCACGGCCGCGACCAGCGAGCCGGTGAGCTCGGGGAACGTCTCCCTGGCCGCCAGGTGCAGCAGACCCGTGTAGCGGCCCTCGGCCAGGAACAGCGGCGCGGTCAGCCCGGCGCGCCACCCATAAGGGGCGAGATGGCGGCGGAAATAGCGCTCGGTGCCCGGCTCGGGCATCGGCACCGGCGCCCGCGTGGCCATCGCCCTGCGGTAGGCCTCCAACCCGATGTATTCCTCTGCGGCGTCGCCGTCGATGCGCCGGTGGCCGTCGGAGACGACGCTGTGGTGCCGCCCGCTGGCCGGGTCGAACGCGACGAACTCGTAGGCGTCGACCGGGACCACCCGGCGCAGCGCGGCCATCGCACCGCGCGCGCCACCGCCCCCGCCGCCCGCCGCCTGGTAGCCGATTTCGGCGAACGCCTGCAGCTGGCGGACGTTCAGGGTGATCTCGGCCACGGTTCTTTATATCAGTGCGTGCACGCACACACTGCGGTCTCCGGCTACGGCCTGCCGCTCCGGAACACCGGCCAAGCGTCGCGGCCGAGTCGCCCGCCGATCGCCGCCGTCCAGATTTCTGTACCGAACTGGGCCTTCCTCATTGCGTAAAGGACTCGTAAAGTCCCTTCAAACGCCCTGTCAGGGAGGACACTTGACCGAGCTGAGCGACCGCGACGCGGAGCTGGTGTCGGCCCACGAGCAGGAGCGGCCGGCCCGGCGGCTGACCGGGACGCTGCGGCTCGGCGTGTGGATCGTCGGCGGGCTGCTGTCCGCGTACTCACTGGTGGTGGTGTTCAGGCCGGTCGAGGCGCTGGAGCATCGGCTGACGTTCCTGGCGGTGGCGCTGCCGCTGGTGTTCCTCTGCTACCGCTCGGGGATCTCCTCGGCGCTGCGGCGGGTACGCGGCACGGCGCCGCCTGAGCAGCCGCCCGAACAGCCGTCCGAGGAGGCGCGCCGTGACGTGGTCGATCGGCCCGGGGTGGGTGACTGGCTGCTGGCGGCGGCCGCGCTCGCGGTGCTCGTCTACCCGCTGCTCGACATCGACGCCTTCCGCGACCGGGGCTCGGGCGCGGCGCTGACCGGGCTCGACATCGCGGCCGGTCTGGTGCTGACCGTGCTGCTGCTGGAAGCGGTCCGCCGCACGGTCGGCTGGTCACTCACCATCATCTGCCTAATTTTCCTGGCTTATGCCTATTTCGGAGCATATTTGCCGATTGGGTGGACGATTGGCCATCGCGGCTTCGACCTCGCGCAGATCGTGTCGCAGCTCTACACCGGCACCGAGGGCTTTTTCGGCGTCCCCATGCAGGTCGCGGCCAGCTACATCATCCTTTTCACGATTTATGGCGCGGTGCTGGATTATTCGGGTGCGAGCAAGTTCTTCATCGACCTGAGCTTCGCCGCCTTCCGCAAATCCCGCGCCGCCCCCGGCCGTACGGTCACCACCGCCGGCTTCCTGCTCGGCACCGTCTCCGGCTCCGGCGTGGCCACCACGGTCAGCCTCGGCAGCGTCGCCTGGCCGGTGCTCCGGCGGGCCGGCTACCCCAAGGAGGCGGCGGGCGGCATCCTCGCCTCGGGCGGCATCGGCGCGATCCTCTCCCCGCCCACGCTCGGCGCGGCGGCGTTCATCATCGCCGAGTACCTCAAGGTCAGCTACCTCGAAGTGCTCGTGTACGCGACGATCCCCACGATCCTTTACTACCTGGGCATCTTCCTGTCCATCGAGATCGACTCGCGCCGCTTCGGCACCCACGCCGTCGCGGTGGACGCGCCGAAGGCGGGCCGGCTGCTGCTGCGCTTCGGCTACCACTTCAGCTCGCTGATCCTCATCATCGTGCTGATGGCGCTGGACCGATCGGCGTTCCAGTCGGTCGTGATCGCCACCGCCATCGCGTTCGCGCTGTCCTTCCTCGACCCCGAGCACCGGATGGGCCCGAAACGGACCGCGCAGGCGCTGGCCAAGGGCACGCTGGAGGTGCTGCCCGTGACGGCGGTGTGCGCCGCGGCGGGCATCATCGTGGGCGTCATCACCCAGACCGGGCTCGGGCTCAACCTCAGCGCGATCATCGTGGACGTCGCCGCGGGCAACCTCATCCTGACCACGTTCATGTCCGGGGTCGCGGTCATGCTGCTGGGCCTGGCCGTACCGGTGACCGCGAGCTTCATCATCGCCGCGGTGATCATCGCGCCGGCGCTCACCACGCTCGGCGTCACGTCCGCCGAGGCGTACATGTTCGTCTTCTACTACGCGGTGCTGTCCGAGGTGAGCCCGCCGACCGCGCTGTCGGCCGTCGCGGCGGCGGCGATCACCGGCGGCAACACCTACAAGACGATGATGATGACCTGGCGCTACACGCTGCCCGCGTTCCTGGTGCCGTTCGCGTTCGTGCTCACGCCGAACGGACAGGCACTGCTCGGGCAGGGACCGATCGGCACGGTGCTGCTGATGAGCGCGGTCTCGGCCGTCGCCGTGGCGGCCCTGGCCATGGCGACCGGCGGGGTGACCGGGTGGCCCGAGCGGCTGCTGGCCACCGTGGCGGCCGTGTTGCTGCTGTTCCTCGAACCCGTCCCCATCGTCGCGGGCCTGGCCGTCCTGGCCGTCGCGGCGGCCGTGCACCTCATCAGGAGAAGGAGAGTCCCAGCGTGAAGCGGATCCTTGCGGTACTCGCCGCCACGGCACTGGCCGCCGGGGCGGCGGCCTGCGGCGACGTGAGCGGATCGGGCCACCGGTTGTCGATCGCCACGGGCGGCACGACCGGCGTCTACTACGTGTACGGCGGGGGCCTGGCCAAGCAGCTGACCGACAACATCGCCAACACCCAGGCGACCGCGTCCGTCACCTCCGCCTCCGTCGAGAACATCAAGCTGCTGGCCACCGGTAAGGCCGACATCGCCTTCTCGCAGAGCGACACGGCCGCCGACGCCGTCAACGGGACCGGGTCCTTCACCGCCAAGCAGCCGATCAAGGCCATCGCCCGCATCTACGACAACTACGCCCACGTCGTCATCGCCCCCGGCCTCGCCGCGAGCAAGGTCGCCGACCTGAAGGGCAAGCGGGTCTCGATCGGCCCGCCCAACTCCGGCACCCAGGTGCTGGCCAGGCGCCTGCTGGAGGCGGCCGGCCTGAACCCCGACTCCGACATCTCCAAGCAGCAGCTGTCCATCAACGAGTCGGTCCAGGCCGTCAAGGACGGCACGATCGACGCCTTCGTCTGGGTCGGCGGGCTGCCCACGGGCGGCATCGTGGACCTGGCCACCAGCAAGCCGGACATGAAGCTGCTCGACGCCACCGACCTGCTCGCCCCGATGCAAGCCAAGTACGGCAAGGAGTACATCGGGCTCGACATCGACATGTCCCTCTACAAGCTGCCGGGCACCGTCAAGACGGTCGGCGTGGCCAATGTCCTGCTCGTGCCCGACAAGATGGACGAACAGCTCGCGTACGACATCACCAAGACGCTGTTCGAGAAGAAGGCCCAGCTCGCGGCCGTTCACCCCGAGGCGGCCAAGCTCGATGTCAAGATCGGCCAGCAGGTGGAGCCGGTCGCGCTGCACCCGGGCGCGGCCCGCTACTACAAGGAGAAGGGCTGATCCGCCTCGCGCTCGCGCTGGTGACCTTGCTGGCGGCCGGCGCCTCCGGCGCGGGGCGCCCGGCCGTGGACGGGCTGCTCCTGCCGCCGTCCGGCGTGTTCGCGATCGGCTACATCCATTCGATCTACCATGCCCCGTCGGCGGAGGTGTTCACCGTCCAAGGGCGCCGTTTCACCATGCGGGCCGTGGTCTCGACCAGCGGCGGCGTGCTCGACTACTACGCGCTGGACGGCGAACGCGGCCATGCGGCGGGCCTCTGGACGCTCCGCCTGGCCGTCCCCGCGACCTACGACGAGCTGCCGCTGATCGCCACCCCGATCGGGCGCCGGACGCTGATCGCGGGCGGCCGCTGCCTGCCCCTCTACCCCGCCTCGGGAGCCGCGCAGGTACGGCTGACGGTGCGGCTCGCGCTCGACGGCCGGGGCGGCCCCTGCCCCCGCGCCTACAGCCAGTCCTTCTTCTTGAAGATCGCGTACAGCGTTACCGAGGCCACGGCCACCATCGCCGACGCCACCCAGACGCCCCAAGGGTGACCCGCGCCCGGGTAGGGCACGTTCATGCCGTAGAAGCCGGTGATCGCGGTCGGCACCGCGATGATCGCCGCCCAGCTGGTGACCCGCTTCATGATCTCGTTCAGCCGGAAACCCTGCTGGGCCAGGCGCGTCTCACGCATGTTGGCCAGCAGATCGCGCAGCGACTCGGTCCACTCCGCCACGCGCACCACGTGGTCGTAGACGTCCTCGTAGTAGGGGGCCATGACGGGGTCGGCGACCACTTCCTGGTCGCGGCGGAGCAGGGTGCCGACGACCTCGCGCATCGGCATGGTGATCTTGCGGAAGCGGGCCATGTTCTTCCGCAGGTCGTACATGGTCCGCTGCAGTTGCCTGCCGTCGATCGGCTCCTCCTCGAACAGCAGTTCCTCCAGGTTCTCCACCCTGGCGTCGAACTCCTGGACGAGGTCGAAGTGCCCGTCGACCACGTAGTCGAGCAGGCCGTGCAGCAGGAACGCCACCCCGTGGTCGGCCAGCCGCTTGGCGGCGTCCCAGCGCTTGACCACCTCGCCGATGTCGAAGTGGTCACTCTGGCGGACGGTGACCAGCGCGTTCTTCGTCACGAAGGCGTTGACCTCGACCGGATCGAGACGCCCGTCGTCGAAGTGCACCCCGTAGACGGTGATGAACAGGTGATTTTGGTAAATGTCCACCTTGGGGCGTTGATGGTCGGACAACACGTCCTCGACGGCGAGCTCGTGCAGCCCGAGCTCCTCGCCGACCACGGCAAGGTCCTCCGCTGTCGGCGAGCACAGGTCGAACCAGACGGTATTGGCCTCATTTTCGTTGACCTCGTCGGCCACATAGTCCGAGACTTCCTCGACCGGGAAGCCCTCTTTCTCCAGGACACCGTTTCGATAAAGGCGGGTATGCACTAGACGAGTCTGGCAAAGCGGGTCGCGTTCCGCACGGCCGCTCCCCCCGGATCGTTGTTGAAGTAGACGTAGGCGTCGGGCCAGCCGGCTTCCTCGACCCGCCCGGCCCAGGTCTTCAGCGCCGTGTCCCCGTACAACGGCCAGGGGTTGGCCCGCCCTTCGTGCAGCCGCACGTATCCCCAGCCGGCGGTGCGCCACAACGGGCTCACCGGCCTGCCGAGCCGGTCGGCCCAGCACAGGGCGGCGTCGCGGGCCGCGAGGATCTCGCGGACCTCGTCCGTCCACCACGACGGGTGCCTGGGCTCGACCGCGACGCGCACGTGCTTCGGGAAGCAGTTCAGGCAGCGGGCGAGCCGGTCCGGATCGGCCTTCAGGGTCGGCGGGAGCTGCAGGAGGATCGGGCCGAGCTTGTCCTTGAGCTCCGAGGCGGCGTTCATCAGCCGCTCCACCGGCTCCTCCGGATCGGCCAGCCGCTTGATGTGGGTGAGGAACCTGCTGGCCTTGACGGCCATCACGAACCCGTCGGGTGTGCGGTCCCGCCAGCCGGCGAAGGACTCGGGTGAGGGCAGGCGGTAGAAGGCGTTGTTGCTCTCGACTGTGGGGAACGTCTCGGCGTAGGTCTCCAGCCAGAGACGCTGCGGGACCTCCTGTGGATAGAGGATGCCGCGCCAGTCTTTGTACTGCCACCCGGACGTGCCCACCAGCGTCGCCATACCTCGCCGCCTACCCGGCGGAAGGCACCCTATCCACGCTGAGTCGACCTCGGGCCAGGCGCCGTGTCCATGCTCAGTCGACCTCGGGCCAGGCGCCGTGTCCATGCTCAGTCGACCTCGGCGCTGCCGTCCACCCGCAGCTTGCGCCGGGCCCGCTCGTAGAAGGTCGTCCCCATCCGCACCACGTTGGCCGCGGCCGGCATGGCGGCCACCGTGACACGGTCACCGGGGCACAGATGCCCCAGCACCGCCCCGTCCACCTCCACCGCCAGCCGCCCGCTCGTGGGCAGCAGCTCCAGCGTCACCTCCTCGTCGGCGGGCAGGACCAGCGCCCGGTTGAACGACGAGTGGGCGGCGGCGGGCACGACCAGCAGCGCCGCCACCCGAGGCGACACGATCGGCCCGCCGGCGGCGAAGCTGTAAGCGGTGGACCCGGTGGTCGTGGCCACGATCACGGCGTCGGCGGCGTAGCGGACGAACGGATCGTCACCCGGCATGACCGAGACGGCGGCCATGCCGTCGCCAGGGATGCGCACCAGGGCGATGTCGTTGAACGCGATCAGCTCCTCGGCCCCGTCGAGCTTGGTCCGCACGGCCATGCGCGGCTCGATCGTGTAGCGGTGCCCGTCGATGGCCGACAGCGTGGCGGGCAACTCCGCGATGTCGATCTCGGCCAGGAACCCCAGCCGCCCCAGGTTCACCCCCAGCACCGGCGTCTTCCGCCCGGCGATGAGCCGCATGGTGCGCAGCATCGTCCCGTCACCGCCGAGGCTCACCAGCAGGTCGGCCCGCTCGATCAGCAGGTCGACGTCGACCGGCACGGCGCTGCAGTCGATGCGGCCGACCTCCTCCGGGAGCCCCATGACGGTGACGCCTCTGGTGGCGGCCCAGCTCAGGATGGTGTCGATCGCCTCTTTGGAGTCGCGCCGTGGATGCAGCACCAGCCCGACCGTCCCGACCATACCCATGTGGCCAGCTTAGGGCCCGGTCACAGGGCCCGACGTCCGCCGCCCGCCCGTACGGTGTGCCGGCGTTCAGACGATGTTGAGCTCCGGTCTGGCCCCGGCCAGGGCGAAGCGACTCGCGTCGAAGCCGCTGACGTCGACGAACGGCGTCCGGTCCAGGTAGAGGTCGCGGACCACCTCGCCGACGGCCGGGCTCATCAGGAAGCCGTGGCCGGAGAAACCGGTGGCGTAGATGAACCTGTCGACGTCCGGGGCGGTCCCGATGAGCGCGTTGTGGTCCGGCGTCACCTCGTACAGGCCGGCCCATCCGGTGGCGATGCCGGTCTCCAGCAGGGCCGGGGCGCGGCGGCCCATGGCCTCGCCCAGCCTCGGCAGCCAGGCGTCGGACCGGTCGAACTTGAACCCCGGCGTCTCGTCCGGATCGGACATGCCCAGCAGCAGGCCGGGACCTTCGCGGTGGAAGTAGAACGTGGTGCCGAAGTCGATGGTGAACGTCGTGGGCGGCAGATCGGGGATCGGCTCGGTGATCAGGATCTGCCTGCGCAGCGGGCTCACCGGCAGGTCGACGCCCACCCAGTCGCCTATGGGACGTGACCAGGCGCCGGCCGCGCAGATCACGGTGTCGGTCTCGATGCGGCCGCCCTCGGTCTGGACGGCGACGATGCGCCCGTCCACGGTCTCGATGCCGGTCGCGGCGCAGTTGGGCAGCAGCCGCGCGCCGAGCCGGCGGGCCGCGCCCGCATAGCCGAGCACCACGGACTCGGGCGTGCAGTGGCCGTCGGTGGGCGAGTAGGCGGCGGCGAGCAGGCCGTCGGTGTCGATCAGCGGCGACAGCCGCGCGGCCTCGCGCACCGAGATCATCCTGCTGGGCACGCCGAGGTCGTTCTGGATCGCGACGTTCTTCTCGAACTCCGCCACGGACTCGGGCGAGTCGAGCAGGAACAGGTAGCCCACCTTGTGCAGGTCGATCTCCTGCCCGAAGCGGGCGGCGAAGGTGTCGAAGGTCTCCAGGCTGCGTACGGCGAGCTGAACGTTGACCCGGTCGGAGAACTGCGCCCGCACTCCCCCGGCGGCCTTCGAGGTCGAACCGGAGCCCAGCGGCCCCTTGTCGATCAGGACCACGTCGGTGACTCCGGCCGCGGCCAGCGCGTAGGCCGAGCTGACGCCCATGGCGCCACCCCCGATGACGACCGCTGAGGCCCGCGCGGGCAGCCGGCGTCCGGTTTCGCTCACGGCCACCTCCTTCCCTGCTCACTCATGTTCGCGCAGACATCATCGCTCACGCCTCTCGGCGGTCGCCGTCCACGGGTCCAGGATCGCCGAACGCCCGGATCCGGAGGAAGCGGTCGAGCACGGTCATCTGTGGGCGTAGCCGAAGAGGTTCTTACGCATGTTGATTCGTGAGCGAGGCGGACAGGAATTCCGCATGCGCGATTCGCGACTGCCGAAGATCGGATTCATCGGTGTGGGCCGGATGGGTCTGCCCATGTGCGCCAATCTGGCCCGCGCGGGACACCGCGTACACGCGAGTGATCTGCGGCCAGAACGCGCGCGAGACGTGATCGAGTCCGGAGCGCTCTGGGCGGCGTCGCCGTCCGAGGCCGCCGCGGAGGCGGAGGTGCTCGTCACGATGCTGCCCGGTCCGGCAGAGGTACGCGCGGCGATGCTGCAGCCCGGAGACGCCCTGGAGGCGCTGGCGGCCGGGGCGACCTGGATCGACATGTCCAGCAACTCCCCGGCCCTGGTGGCGCCGGTTCGCGAGCAGGCTCATCGGCGTGGAGTGCGGGTGCTGGAGGCACCGGTCGGCGGTGGCGTCCCGGCCGCGCGGGCGGGGACGCTGCACCTGTTCGTGGGCGGGCCCGCGGAGCTGCTGGAGCGGCACCGGCCGCTGCTGAGTGTTCTGGGCGATCCTGAACGGATCATCCACCTCGGCGGGCACGGCACCGGATACACCGCCAAGCTGCTGGCCAACCTGCTGTGGTTCGGGCAGGCGATCGCCACCGCCGAAGCCCTCCTGCTCGGCCGGCGGGCCGGCATCGACCTGGCCGTACTCCGCGAGGCGCTCGGTTCCAGCGCGGCTTCCAGCGCCTTCGTCCGTCGCGACCTGGACGCCCTGTTCGCCGGCGACTACCTGAAGTCCTTCGGCCTCGACCGGTGCTGCGAGGAGCTCGAGACGGTGACCGCCATGGCGGATGAGCGCGGGGTGCCCTTCGAGCTCTCTCACCTCGTCGAACGCACCTACCAGCGCGCACTGGACCGCTTTGGGGCGGTCGACGGCGAACTCCTCGCCGTCGCCCTCCTGGAGGAGCAGGCCGGCCTGCGGCTGCGCCCATGAGGGAGGTAGGGCGGAAATATACGACCCACAGACGTTATCCGTACCCGAGCTCGGGCATTCGGGGGCCATGCCCGAGCAACCAGACAGCACGCCACCTGCCCAGAACCAGCCCTATCCCGGACGTACCGGGGAGATGGCCCCCGAGCCGCGTGATGAGATGCGCGACTACACCGGCACTGAACTGCTGAAAGGCAAGCGCGCGCTGATCACCGGTGGCGACTCGGGCATCGGCCGCGCGGTGGCCGTCGCCTTCGCGAAGGAGGGGGCCGACGTCGCCATCGCCTACCTGAGTGAGCACGAGGACGCCGCCCACACCAGGAAGCTGGTCGAGGAGACGGGGCAGCGCTGCGTCCTGATCCCCGGCAACCTGGCCGAGCGGGAACACTGCGCGTCCGTCGTCGCGCAGACGGTGACCGAGCTGGGCGGGCTGGACATCGTGGTCAACAACGTGGCCTACCAGGCGCCGGTCGACTCGCTGGAGGAGCTGACCGAGGAGCAGTGGGAACACACCTTCGCGGTCAACATCCACAGCTACTACCACGTCACCAAGGCGGCGCTGCCCCACCTCCGCAGCGGCTCCGCGATCATCAACACCTCGTCGATCAACGGTCTGCGCGGCAACAAGTCGCTCATCGACTACGCCACGACCAAGGGCGCGATCAACGCCTTCACCTACTCGATGGCGCAGAGCCTCGTCGATCGGGGCATCCGGATCAATGCCGTGGCGCCGGGCCCCGTCTGGACTCCACTGATCCCCGCGACGATGCCGAAGGAGAAGGTCGAGCAGTTCGGCAAGCAGGTGCCGATGAAGCGGGCCGCCGATCCGGACGAGATCGCGCCCTCGTACGTTTTCTTCGCGGCCGAACGGCTGTCGTCGTACTACACCGGCGAGATCCTGGCCCCGATCGGCGGCGAGACGCTACCCGGTTGAGACAGGCGACCCTCGGTCAGGTGGCCGCCTCCTTGATGCCTCAGGCGCCGCGCCCGGTCAGGCCCGGTCGAGCCGCTGGAACAGGCCGTACACGAAGCGGGCCCGGTAGTCCGTGCCCTCGTGGGCGAAGTCGACCACCCAATGCTGCGGCGCCGAGCCCTCGCCCTGGACGGCCCCCGGGAAACTCGTCACGACATCACCGACGACGCACCCCCACGGGACCAGGTCCACGAAGGCGAGCGCCTTGTCGCCGTGGGGACGGATGAACCACTGGTTCCATATCGCCCCGTCAGGCCCGATCAGCGCCTCGAACTCCAGGTCCGGCCAGGACGGCAGCGCCCACCGAGCCACCCGGCAGGTCAGGCTCCCGACCGGGGTCGTGCCCTCGTACGACGGCGGACCGAGCATCGTCCGCAACGCGCCCAGGCCCTTCCGGCTACGGACGGAGTGGGCCATCCTCGTCCATTGCGTGTGCGCGGCGCGAAGCTCGGCCCGGGACGCGCCCATGTCCATGAGCGCGTCCTCCACCCGTTCGGCGTTGAGATCACGCATCCGATGCAGCAAAGTCAGCTCGAACTGACGAACCCCGAATCCCATGGCCGCCAGCCTGCCAGGCTCGGCGGCCGAGGGCGGGGCTCATTTCCCGATGTCCTCATCCCACCTCCACACCGTGCCGGACGAGCCATTCGTGCTGGCCCATGAAGGTCCGGCACTCCCCTACGACGAGCCGCGGGATGCTGCACTGGCGGATCAGCTCCTTCATGCCGGGCGTGAAGCCGACTGGCCCGTGTAGCGGGGCAGGAACAGCCGTTTCGCCGGCAGGCGGACCGGTGTCCCTTCGGTTCAGATTGGTCGGTTCTGCTGCTCGATGTACTGGCGCATGATCGACAAGGGTGCACCGTCGGCGGAGCCGGCGAAGTAGGAGCCCGACCACAGCTTGGTGGCCCGGTAGTAGTGGGCGGACAGGTCGGGGAACTCTTGCCGCATCCGCCGGGAGGAGACGCCCTTGAGGCTGTTGACCAGCTTGGACAGGGCGATCTTGGGTGGGAAGGTGACCAGGAGATGGACGTGGTCGTGGCCGCCGTTGAACTCTCGGAGTTCGGTTGCGAAGTCGGCGCACACGTCCCTCATGATCTCTTCCATGCGGGTCAGGTGGGTGTCGGTGAACACCTTATGCCGCAATTTCGTGACGAAAACCAAATGGGCGTGGAGCAGGAAAACACAATGCCTGCCTGCCCGGATATCACTGTGCTCGGCCATAACCCAACCGTAGAATCAAGGCCGTGCAGCTGCGTTACTCCTTCCGCCTGGACCCCACCCCCGGCCAGTGCATCGCGCTGGCGCGGGCGTTCGGGTGTGCGCGGGTGGTGTACAACGACGCGATCGCACTGCGCCGCCACACCCACGCCGAAGGGCTGCCGTTCATCACCGATGGCGAGCTGTCCAAGCAGGTCATCACCCAGGCCAAACAACATCCCGATCGGGCATGGCTGGGCGAGGTGTCGGCGGTGGTGCTCCAGCAGGCCCTGGCCGACGCCTGCGTGGCCTACCGCAACTTCTTCGCCAGTGTGAGCGACACGCGCAAGGGGCCGAAGATGGCGCCGCCTCGGTTCCGCTCTCGACGGGACAGCCGGCAGGCGATCCGGTTCACCAGGAACGCCCGGTTCACGATCACGGCAGACGGGAAACTGTCCCTGCCGAAAATCGGCGACCTCACGGTGCGCTGGTCACGCCGTCTGCCGTCCGATCCGTCCAGCGTGACGGTGATCAAGGATGCGGCGGGCCGGTACTTCGCCTCGTTCGTGGTCGTCGTCGCCGAACGGCCATTGCCCCGCATCGAGGCTGAGACCGGTATCGATCTGGGCTTGTCGCATTTCGCGGTGCTGGCCGATGGCCGGAAGATCGACTCGCCCCGGTTTCTGCGCCGGGCGGAGAAGAAACTCAAGCGCCTTCAAAAGGTGCTGTCGCGTAAGGAGAACGGGTCGGCGAACCGGGTCAAGGCCCGGATCAAGGTCGCCAAGCAGCATGCGAAGGTCGCCGATGCGCGCCGGGAGTTCCACCATCAGACCTCTATGCGGATAGTTCGCGAGAACCAAGCGATCTATGTGGAGGACCTGGCGGTCAACGGGCTGGCTCGCACGCGGCTGGCCAAGAGCGTGCACAATGCGGGCTGGTCGGCGTTCGTGGGCATGCTGGAGTACAAGGCGAAACTCTACGGTCGTACCTTCGCCCGGATTGACCGGTTCCATCCTTCCTCCAAGCTCTGCTCGGCGTGCGGAACCCTGGCGCAGGTGATGCCGCTGAGCGTGCGGGAGTGGGTGTGCGCCTGTGGCGTGATGCATGACCGGGATGTGAATGCCGCGATCAACATTCTGGCCGCCGGGAGGCGGCAGGTCGCCGCTGGACGGAAACCCGAACCTGAGATGGGCGGGAAGCGGAGACCCCAAACGCCTGTGGAGGCAGGTAAGACCCCACACTCAGCGCGCGAGCGCCGGGCACGGGGCACGGCCGAAGAAGCAGGAAGCCACCGAAATGCCGCATGACGTCATGCGGCACAGACGGAATCCCTGGGACGCATCCCGAGGAGCGCGTCAATTCCAGCATGTTCCGACTACTACTACTATCCGTCCCCGCAGGCGGTTAATGGTCACCGTAATTTCCTGACGCAACCCTGACCCGGACGTCGACAGGCGCTGCCGAACGCGTTCCTAGGCTGTGGCGCATGCGACTGCCGAGGATGACGATCATGCTGGGAGCGGTCGCCGTCGCCGCCGCTTCCTGCGGTTCGCCCCCCGCTCCCATGGTTGCGGACCACGCCGCCGCGCCACCGCCGAAGCCGCCATCGCTGAAGCGGCGGCCGCACCGGCACACGCCGGTAGCCGCACGCGTGACCGACGTCTACGCCCACGACCGGCCGGGGATGCTGAGCCCGCGGGTGGAGAAGATGACCCCGCGCGTGTATGTCCCCAACAGCGAGTCGGACACGGTGGACGTCATCGATCCGCGGACCTACCGGGTCGTGCGCCGCTTCCGGGTCGGCGCCCTGCCACAGCACGTCGTGCCCTCCTGGGACCTGAAGACGTTGTGGATCAACGAGAACCAGGGCAACCGGCTCGTCCCCATCAACCCGGTCACGGGCCGCCCCGGTAAGCCGGTGCCCGTGGACGATCCGTACAACCTGTACTTCACCCCCGACGGCTCGTACGCGCTGGTCATGGCCGAACGCAACAACCGCCTCGACTTCCGCGACCCGCACACGATGCGCCTGATCCGTTCCCTCGACATGCCCTGCAGGGGGATCAACCACGGCGACTTCACCGCCGACGGATCGGTCTTCCTGGCCAGCTGCGAGTTCTCCGGCCAGATCGTGGCCATCGACTGGGAGCGTCCCCGCGTGAAGAAGGTGATCGGTGTGGGGTCGGGGAACATGCCGCAGGACGTCAAGCTCTCCTCCGACGGCCGGCTCTTCTACGTCGCCGACATGATGGCGGGCGGCGTGTGGATCATCAACGCCACCACGTTCCGGCGGGTGGGCTTCCTGCGCACCGGCGCGGGGGCGCACGGCCTGTACGTCAGCAGGGACTCGCGGCGGCTCTACGTCTCCAACAGGGGCGAGGGAACGGTCTCCGTCATCTCGTTCGCCACCCGCGAGGTGGTCGAACGGTGGCGGATCCCAGGCGGCGGCTCGCCCGACATGGGCGGGGTGTCGGCGGACGGCAAGCAGCTCTGGCTGTCTGGAAGGTACGACGGCGTCGTCTACGTCCTGTCCACCAGGACCGGAAAGCTGCTCCACAAGATCAAGGTCGGCCGGGGCCCGCACGGGCTGTGCGTCTACCCCCAGCCCGGACGCCACTCCCTCGGCCACACCGGCGTGTTCCGATGATCGGCCCCCAGAGACACGGCGCAGGAAGATCTATAGGGCGTTGCCGCGCGTCCGCACAGCCGCCCGCGCGATGATGCCGCATGACGAACAAGCAGGTCAGGACCTCTTTTCTGGTCGAAGTAGGGCGCAACGGGCGGCTCGTCATGGCCGCCCGAGCGCTGCGGACCTTCGGGTACGGATGCACCAGTGTGCTCCTGGCCGAACTGCTCGCCCAGGACGGCGCCGAACCCTGGCAGACCGGCCTGCTCCTGGCCGTGGCCGCCGCCGGCTCGGTGCTCGCCAGCCTGGTGCTCGGCCTGTTCGCCGACCGCTGGGGGCGTCGGCGCACGCTGATCGCCTGCGGCTGCCTGATGGCCGTCGCCGGCCTGGCGTTCGCGGTCAGTGAGTCGTATCCCGTCCTGCTCGCCGCCGCCTTCATCGGCACGATCTCGCCGTCCACCAACGACAACACCCCGTTCTCCGGGGTGGAGCAGTCCATCCTCGCCCAGACCTGCGCCCCGGTCCGGCACACGCTCGTCTTCACCTGCTACAACGTCACCGCCATGGCGGCCGGCGCCCTGGGCGGGCTGGCCGCCGCCGCGCTGTCGTTCCAGCCGTGGGTGTCGGCCGCCGACGCCGCCTTCGCGGTGTACGCGCTGCTCGCGGCCGGCACCGTACTGCTGTTCTGGCACCTCACACCGGACGCCGAGGCCGCGTCCATCGAGAAGTGCCAGACCGGGCCCCGGGTACGGGTGCCCGGACCGGTTCGCCGCCTGGCCGCGCTGTTCGCCCTCGACGCCTTCTCCGGCGGGATGGCCGTCCAGGCCGTCCTGGCCTGGTGGTTCGCCCACCGCTACGGGGCCACCACCGCCCAGCTCGGCCTGGTGTGCTTCGCCGCCAACCTGCTCCCGGCACTCGCCCAGCTCACCGCGCCCCTGCTGGCCGCCCGGCGCGGGCTGCTGGCCGCCATGCTGCTCCCCCACCTGGCCGCCAACCTGCTGCTGGCCGGCATCCCGTTCGCCCCGACCCTGGGTGGCGCGGTCGCGCTGCTGCTGCTCCGGCAGACGGTCTCCAAGATCGACGTACCGGCCAGGCAGGCATTCACCGCCGCCGTCGTACCCCCTGCCTACCGGACGACCGCGGCCAGCATGACCAGCCTGGCACGGAGCATCGCCGTGTCCGTCAGCCCGCTCGCCGCCACGGCCCTGCTCACGGGCACCCTGGTGGCGCTGGGCGCGCCCCTCATCGTCGGCGCCGTGCTGGGCATCGGCTATGACATCACGCTCTGGTGCGCGTACCGGACCGATCCCGCGACGGAGGCCCTCTGAGCGCTCATCCGTCCTTCGTCGGCGTACGGGTGCCGCGCAGTTCGGGCATCCCCCGGACGAGGAGCAGGCAGGGCGGTATCACCAGCACCAGCGCCGCGGCGCCCAAGAGGACGACGTGCTCGCCCATGAGGTTCGTCAGTGGCCCGGTCAGCGCCTGGCCGAAGGGCATGAGGCCGAACGTGCTGAGCCAGGCCAGCGAGGTGATCCGCCCGATCAGATGGTCGGGCACCTCCCGGTACATCGCGACGTCCCAGGCGAGGGCGTACGTCTCGACACCGAAGCCGGCCACGAGGTAGCAGCAGAAGAGCACCCAGACAGAGGGGGCGAACAGGAGCGCCAGCGGGACCAGCGCGTACAGGGACATCGACCACATGGCCACCACGCCCGGCCGCCGCGGCTGCCAGGCCATCATCGTGATGCTGCTAATCAGACCGCCGGCGCCGTAGAACGCGAGCGCCGTGCCGTACGCCGCGTACGACCCGAACGTCTCCCGGCTCATCAGCGGCAGAAGCACCTGGCTCGGGGCGATCACGAACATCAGGCTGACGGGCGAGAACAGCAGCAGGGCCGACAACCACGGCCGGCGCCCCGCCTCGGCGAACCCCAGCAGCGCCTCACCCAGCAGCGAGCGGCGTGGCACCGGCGACCACGGTGGTTCCGGCACCCGGCGGAACACGGCCGCGCCGCCCGCGAAGACGATCCCGGCCAGCACGAACGGGAGCACCTCGCCACCGCTCGCCAGTTGGGTGCCGACCACGGGCCCGGCGATGACGCCCAGGCGCGTACAGATGTTGACGAGGGCCCGGCCGGACACGCGCTGGTCTTCCGTCAGCGTGCCCGCGAGCATCGCGTTGAAGGCGGGCCGGATGAACGACTCCGCCGCGCCGACGGCGAAGAGAACGGCGGCCAATAGCCAGGCGGAAGGACGCTGTCCGAGGACGAAGACCGGGACGAGCGCCGCGACGGCGTCCACGGCGAGCATGATCATCAGGATCCGCCGCCGGGGAAGGCGATCGGACCAGACGCCGCCCACCAGGAGCAGGCACAATGACGCGATGCCCTTGGCGGCGAGCACGGAACCGACCGCGGACGCGTCGCCCCCGGCATTGAGCACCGAGACGGTGACGGCGATCGCCAGAACCTGCTCGCCCAGCACGAAGCCGAGCTGCGCCGAGGCGAGCAGCCGGAAGGCGGGATTCCGAAGGACCGCCAGGTTGATGTTCGGCCGACGGGGGGCTTGAGCGGGCGTCATAGGTGGGCTTGACGAGGGTCTGGTGCGGGCGTCATCGGCGGGCTCAGGCGAGGGTCTCGTGCGGGCGTCATCAGCGGGCTCAGGCGAGGGTCTCGTGCGGGCGTCATCGGCGGGCCTATCGCTTGCGCGCCACCCCGCACAACGCGTCCACCCGCTCCGTGGAGTCCTGGAACGGGTCGGGGTCGGGACGCCACTGCGGCAACGACACCACGCCGGGCGCCACGAGGTCCATACCGTCGAAGAAGGCGGTGATCTGTCCCTCGTCGCGCAGGTTGTAGGGCACGCCGCCGCCCTCGTTGTAGTTCTCCTGGGCCTGGTCCAACGCCTGGCCGGTGACGAGATTGACGCCGTCCCACAACGCCAGGTAGCTGCCGGGGGCCAGGCGCTCCATCAGCCTCGTCACGATCTCCGTCGGTCCTTCGTCGTCACGCACATAACCCATGATGCCCATCAACATGAGCGCTACCGGCCGGCTGAAGTCCAGGGTCTTGGAGGCACCAGCCAAGATCGCGTCCGGGTCGCGTAAGTCCGCTTCGATGTAGTCGGTGGCGCCTTCGCGGGTGCCCACGAGCAGGGCCTGGGCGTGCACCAGCACGAGCGGATCGTTGTCCACATAAACCACTCGGCTGGTCGGGTCGGCCTGCTGCGCGAGTTCGTGGGTGTTATCCACGGTGGGCAGCCCGGTGCCGATATCGAGAAACTGACGTATCCCCTGCTCCCGGACCAGATAGCGGACGATGCGGGCCAGCAGATGCCGAGACAGTTGAGCGATCCTCACGATTTCCGGGAACTCTCTGCTGAACTCGTCACCGGCCTGGCGGTCGACCGGATAGTGGTCCTTGCCACCGAGCCAATAGTTCCACATCCGCGCAGCGTGCGGGACAGATGTGTCGATATGCCGGTGAATCGGCGAGCCCTCTACAGGCGATTCGTCCGCCACGAAACCCTCCTCTAATGTCGCCTCCGTGGTTACTGAAACCTAGTGGCCGCGCTTTACCCGCGCCATACCGCGAAGGACGATAAAGTTGGATATTTCCGCATGAAGTGGCGGGGCAGTTCCCCAAGTCCGGGCGAGATCGGCCGCCCTCAGCGATGATGAAACCGAACAAGTGCACGGTGAAGAAGGAGCGGCCGGATGGGACTGACAGGAAATATGGTGTCTCAGCTGCCTCATGTGACAAGATGGTGACGATCGCGGCGTGGCGATTTGCCGAATTGGGAGCATAAATGCCGACTCCTCGGGGCAGTGGCGACTCGACGGAAATCTCCGGCGCCGCAGGGCATCGTTCCGGGCCGACGGCCTTGCGGATGCTGGTCGGCGTACGTCTGCGTCGGCTGCGCGAGTCCCACGGAATCACCCGCGGTGAGGCGGCGGCCGCCATCGGCTGCTCAGCGTCCAAGATCACCAACTTGGAAGGCGGCCGGATCGGCCTCCCGCTCGGCGATGTGGCCGACCTGCTCAGCCTGTACGGCGTCGACGAGGACGAACGTCAGATCGTGCTGGCGCTGGCCGTCCAGGCCAATGCTCCTGGCCGGTGGCAGGACTACCGAGACGTGATCCCCGACGAGTTCGAGGCGTTTCTCGGGCTGGAGCAGGACGCCACGGTCATCCGCACCTACGAGGATCAGCACGTCCCGGCCCTGCTCCAGACCAAGGACTATGCCCGAGCCGTCATCGCGCAGAGCCACGAAGGCGGCGACGCCGAGCTGATCGAACGCCGGGTCGCCCTGCGGATGCACCGCCAGCGACTTCTGCTGCCACCCACGCCCCGTACGTTATGGGTGGTCATGGATGAGTCGGTGCTGCGCCGTCAGGTGGGCGACAGCGCGACGATGCGCGCCCAGATGGAGCATCTCCACGAGATGGTCAAGCTGCCGCACGTCACCCTCCAGGTGCTGCCCTTCGTGCACGGCAAGGGCGTGGACCCCTTCACCGTCCTGCGCTTCGCCGAGGCGGACCTGCCTGACGTGGTCCATCTGGAACAGACCGCCGACGCCCAGTACCTCACCAGGGACGCCGACGTCCGGCCGTACCGCCATCTGCTGAACCAGCTGAGCGTCTACGCGCAGCCGGCCGGGGCGACTCAGGAGATCCTCCAGCAGATCATCGGCACGCTGTGGTCGGCGCCGTAGCCCCGGGGAGCTTCAGCAGGCTGTGGTCGGCGCCGTAGCCGCGCGCGGCGGTCAGGACTGACGCGGTCTACGCGCCTTGATACGGCGGGCCGGGGACGAAGCGTAGAGCCCGGCTTCGCGTGGCCGCCGTTCCTTCTCCGGCCGGAGCACGCGGCGGGTGTGACACCATCGACCTTCGCGTGCGCGTTCGCCCGGCCGGAGTACGCGGCGGGTGTGACACGATCGACCTGACACCGGGCAGGCCAGGGCGTCGTGGTGGAAGTTATCGCGGTAGAAGCTGTCAGTGAGGGACATGAACCGGGCACCAGGCATGGTGGATGTGGCACGCGAAGCCGGCGTGTCGCACGTCACCGTGTCCCGCGTCCTGAACGATCACCCCTCGGTCCGGCCGGAGACCCGGGCCCGGGTCGAGGCCGCCATCGAGAAGCTCGGCTATCGCCGTAACAGCGTGGCCCGCGCGCTCAAGAGTCGCCGGTCCTCGACGATCGGCGTGGTCCTCGCCGGGGCCGAGCTGTACGAGCTGCCCCGCGTCCTGCGCGGCGTACAGAGCGCGGCGCAGCGGGCCGGATACTGGCTCAACCTGGCAGCCTGGCAGGGCGGCACCACCAAGGACCTGACCGAGACGCTGCAGCGGCTCACCGACCAGGCGGTGGAGGCCATCGCGGTCATCGCCGACCGGCCCATGGTGATGGACGCCCTGGCCGACATCGTCACCGGCGTGCCCATGTCGGTGATCATGTCCGGCAACGTGCCCAATCCGGATGTCGGCTTCGTCGAGCTCGACCAGGAGCTCGGCGCGCGGCTCGCCGTGCGGCACCTGCTGGAGCTCGGGCATCGCCACATCGTTCACCTGACCGGCGCGCTGCGCACCTTCGACGCCCGCGAACGCGTCGAGGGCTGGCGGGCCGCGCTGGCCGAGACGCCGGACGCCCACGGCGAGCTGTTCGAGGGCGACTTCACCGGCAACAGCGGCTACCGGCTGGCCCACTACCTCGTCACCCGCCGGACGGGCGAGCTACCGACGGCGATCTTCGCCGGCAACGACCAGGTGGCCATGGGGGTGCTGGCCGCCTTCGCCGAACTCGGCGTCAAGGTGCCCGACGACATCTCGCTCGTCGGGTTCGACGACATCGCCGGAGCGGCCTACCTGGTGCCCGCGCTCACCACGGTCCGTCAGGACTTCGTGGGTCTCGGCGAGCGGTCCATCCAGCAGGTCCTGCGCATGATGAAGGGCGAGCCGGCCTCCTCCGAGCGGATCCCCCCCGAGCTGGTGGTCCGGCGCAGCACAGCGGCGCCCCGACCGCCGCGCTGACTAACCCGCTGTCCGGGGCATGCTGGTCTGCTCGGCGTGGGGCCGGTAGTCGAACCAGTGGGCGTACGCCCGCCCGTCGGTGGAGCGGCCGTTGCTGGTCGCGTACAGGCCGAGGTAGACCCCCACGAACCCGCCCGCCCGCTCGGTGCTCAAGCAGGACCGCTCGACGTCACCCAGGCTGACCCATTGGCCGCTGTCAGGCTCCTTGAGGCGAAAGGCGTAGCGGGCCTCGTCTCCCTCGACCGCCAGCACCACCTCGCCCGTCGCCACCGGTACGGAGGCCAGGCGGGTGCTCGTACCGGCCTGGCGTACGGTCAGCACCACCTGAGACCGCCCGTCGTCGTCCACGGTGAGGGCGAGGGTGGCGTGGTGGTCCTGGTTCTGGAAGACGGCGAGCCCGGCCTCTTCCGCCGGATGCGCCGCGGAGAAGCTGATGTGCGTCCGCGCGTCGAAGCGGACATGCTGCTGGCGCCGCCCGAGGAAGGTGGGCACGCCGGTGGAGCCGAGCGACTCGGCGGCAAGAACGAGGCCGAGGCCGCCCCCGTCGGCCGAGGGGCTGACGCGGTCGTCGACGGGGCCTCGGAGGCTGTTCCACTCCAGGCCCGGCACCGGCGCATCGAAACGCACCCGACCCGCCAGCCCGGCGGCCCCATCGCCCAGCCCGACAGAGGCATCATCGCCCGACCCCGCGAACGTGCCATCCCCCCGCCCTGCGGTGGCGATCGACGGCAGCCGTTCCGACAACCGCACGCCGCCCGCCTCCGGGGCGAAGACCGGCCCATGAGCACCCCAGGCGACGGGCACCAGGAACACCTCGCGACCCAGCGTGTGCGTCCCCTCGATCGGCCGGACCCCGAGCGCCACGGCCCAGGTCTCGCCGTCGGGGGTGTCCACCAGGTCGACGTGGCCGACGTTCTGGACGGGCTCGGCCGAGCCGCGGTGCCGGTGGGTCAGCAGCGGGCTGCGCGGATCGGTGACGTACGGGCCGGCGACGGCACTTGAACGGGCCGCGGTGACGCTGTGGTTGCTCTCGGTCCCGCCTTCGGCGGCGATCAGGTAGTACACGCCGTCACGCTTGTACAGATGGGGCGCCTCCACCCACGCCCCGCGTACGGCGCCGTGCCACAGCACGTGGGTCGGGCCGACGAGCTTGAGCCGGTCGAGGTCGAGCTCGCGCATCCACAGCTCGCCGGGGCCGCCGCCGGTCGGCTGACGGGCGTCCCGGCAGGCGGTGAACCAGCATCGGCCGTCGTCGTCGAAGAACAGCGACGGATCGATGCCCTCGGCCTCCAGCGGCACCGGGTCCGACCACGGCCCGGCCGGGTCGTCGGCGGTGACGACGAAGGTGACGCTGCCCTGCCGGTTTCTGGCCAGGGTGGAGACCACGTAGAACCTGCCGTCGTGGTGGCGGATGGTCGGCGCCCAGATCCCGTCGGAGACGTCCAGTCCCTCCAGCGACAGCGGGCTCGGCCGGTCGAGTACGTGCGTGAGCTGCCGCCAGCTCACCAGGTCCCGGCTGTGAAACAGGGGGATGCCCGGGAAGTAGGCGAACGATGAGGTGACCAGATAGAAGTCCTCACCGGCCCGGCAGATCGACGGGTCCGGATAGCAGCCGGGCAGAACCGGGTTGCGGAAGGTGGGCACGGGGGTGGACTCCGAAGCTGTGTCGGCTCTGTTACGAGCAGGGGGCTTGACAGGATGACAACGTTAACATCAGGTTAGTTCCCAACGCACGACCCGGCATTCCGCCGTGGTGCACCACCCGTCCGAGGAGCCCGTGATGACCCCACCGACCCCCCGACCGCGCCGTCGCTGGACGATGGCCGCCGCGCTCGCGGTCGCCCTGACCGCGACCGTGGCCGCCTGCTCGTCCGCCGACACGCCCTCCTCGGGCGCCTCGGGCACCGAGGCCGCCAAGGGCCCGGTCACGCTCCAGGTCTGGACGTGGAACCTCAAGGGCAACGATCCGCGGGCCAAGGCGATCATCGACAAGTACCACCAGGAGAACCCGAACGTCACCGTCAAGCTGTCGGAGGTCGGTGGAACCGCCGACACCGCCTCCAAGCTGCTGGCCGCCGACCAGGCCGGCGACACCCCCGACGTGGTGCAGGTGGAGTATCGCGGCCTGCCCGCCCTGGTGGTGGCCGGAGCCGTCAAGGACGTCACCGCCGACGTGGCCGGCGTCAAGTCCGGCATCGAGCCCAACATCTGGGCCCTGACCACCTTCAACAACCAGGTCTACGGCGTGCCCCAGGACATCGGGCCGATGATGTTCACCTACCGCAAGGACCTGTTCGACAAGTACGGCGCCAAGGTCCCCACCACCTGGGCCGAGTACGCCAAGGCTGCCGAGCAGATCCACAAGAAGAACCCCGAGGCCTACATCGCCAGCTTCTCCGCCGCCCAGCTCGAGTTCTTCGCCGCGCAGGCCGCCCAGGCCGGCGCCCAATGGTGGAGCAACGACGGCAAGGCCTGGAAGGTCGGCATCGACAGCGAGCCGTCGCTGAAGACCGCCGACTTCTGGGAGGACCTCGTGAAGCGGGACCTGGTCAAGGTCGAGCCGCTGCTCACGCCGGAATGGAACGCTCAGGTCAACGACGGCAAGCTCCTGAGCTGGGCCGCCGCCGCCTGGGCCCCCAACGTGATCCACTCGGTGGCGCCCGACACCGCCGGCAAGTGGGAGTCGGCGCCGCTGCCGCAGTGGACGGCCGGCGACCCCGCCGTCCCGTTCCTGGGCGGCTCCGCCTTCCTGGTGCCGGCCAAGTCCAAGCACGCCAAGGAGGCCGCGGCCTTCGCCGCCTGGCTCGGCGCCTCCGACGAGGGCTCCAAGCTGCAGCTCTCCCTCGACATCTACCCCGGCGGCAACGCCGGCCGCCAGGCGACCCTGAGCCACGAGCCGCCCAAGCTGATGCCGCAGCAGAAGGACTTCTACCAGGTCGCCGACCAGGTGATCAAGAACACCACCATCCCGGTGACCTGGGGACCCAACGTGAACGTGTCGCAGACCGCCTTCGGAGACGCGCTCAACAAGGCCGCGCTCAACAAGAGCTCCTTCCGCGAGGTATACAAGGCCACGCAGCAGGCAGTCGTCGCTGACCTGGAGAAGTCCGGCTACACCGTCACCAAGTAAGACGCCGAGGGCCCGTCGGGGCCCTCGGTCCGACCCCATCCTGGATGTCTCATGCCCGCCAACCCCGCTGGCCGGCGCTCGCGCCTCCGCTTCCGCGGCGCCGCCACCCCGTGGCTGTTCGCCACGCCCGCGATCGTGTTGTTCACCCTGTTTCTGATCATCCCGATCGGTTACGCGATCTACCTGAGCTTCCGCGGCTTCCGCATCGACGGCGGCGGCGCGTTCGGGCGGCGGGTGCAGACTTTCGTCGGCTTCGACAACTATCTCGCCGCGCTCACCGATCCCGAATACGTCGCCGGGCTCGGCCGGGTGCTGCTCTACGGCCTCATCTCGATTCCCAGCGTGCTGGGCCTGGCGCTGCTGTTCGCGTTGCTGCTGGACACTCCCAGGGTGCGGGCGCGCGGCTTCACGCGTACTGCGATCTTCCTGCCGTACGCGGTGCCCGGCGTCATCGCCAGTCTCCTGTGGGGGTTCCTCTACCTGCCCAGCACCAGCCCGCTCAACTACCTCGCCAAGCAGTTGCACGCCGGGCCGCTGGACTTCTTCAGCTTTCCCACCCTGTACTTCTCGCTGGCCAACATCGCGCTGTGGTCCGGCGTCGGCTTCAACATGATCATCATCTTCACGTCGCTGCGCGCCATCCCCACCTCCATCTACGAGGCGGCCCGCATCGACGGGGCCGGCGAGCTGCAGATCGCCTGGCGCATCAAGATCCCCTTGGTGGCGCCCGCGCTCGTGCTCACCGGCCTGTTCTCCGTGATCGGCACCCTGCAGCTGTACAGCGAGCCGGCCACACTGCGGCCGATGTCGACCACCATCAGCTTCACCTGGGTGCCGCTGATGAAGATCTATCAAGAGGCGTTCATGAACGACAATCTCGGCGGGGCTGCCGCCGCCTCCGTCGTCCTGGCCCTGGGCATCCTGGTCCTGTCCATGTTGCTGCTGCGCTTCTTCCAGCGCCGTACCTTCGGGGACAACGCATGACCGCCGCCCTCCAGAGCCGCACCGGCGATCGCCAGTTCCGCAGCCGTCGCCGCGCGGGCGCGGCGCGGCGGCCGCGGCTGGCGCTGATCGTGCTGCTGCTCGGCGCGCTCTACTGTCTGGCCCCCGTGGTCTGGGTGGTCGCCGCCGCCTCGAAGACCTCGCGCGAGTTGTTCACCACCTTCTCCTTCGTGCCCGGCAGCGGGTTCTTCGACAACCTCGCCAACCTGAGCGCGTACGGCGACGGCCAGTTCTGGCAGTGGGGGCTCAACTCCCTGCTGTACGCCGGGCTCGGCGCGGTCCTGTCCACGCTGGTGTCGGCCATGGCCGGTTATGCCCTGGCCAAGTTCCGCTTCCGGGGCAGCCAGGTCCTGTTCTCGGTGATCCTCGCCGGTGTGCTGGTGCCCGGCATCGTGCTGGCTGTCCCGCAGTATCTGCTCATGGCCGCCGTCGGCCTGGCCGGGACCTACTGGTCCGTACTCCTGCCGGTGATCATCAACCCGTTCGGCATCTTCCTGTGCCGGGTCTTCGCCAACGCCGCGGTCCCCCAGAGCACCCTGGAAGCGGCCCGCCTGGACGGCGCCGGTGAATTCCGCATCTTCGGCGGCATCGTGCTGCCCATGATGACGCAGGGGCTGGTGACGGTGTTCCTGCTGCAGTTCGTCGGCATCTGGAACAACTTCCTGCTGCCCTTCATCATGCTCTCCGACCAGGACAAATACCCCATCACCCTCGGCCTGTACACGTTCATGGGCAAGGGCGCGGGCGACGGCGACCTGTACTCGCTGGTCATCATGGGCTCGGCCGTGTCCGTCATCCCGCTGATCATTCTGGTCCTGGTCCTGCAGCGCTTCTGGCGCGCCGACCTGCTGGCCGGCGGATTGAAGGGATGATCCACCAATGAAGTTCACCGACGGTCTCTGGCAGTTGCGTCCCGGCGTCACCGCGCTGTACGCCGCCGAGGCCCACGACATCTGGGCGGAGGACGGGACGGTCACCGTGACCGCGCCCACCACCGTCATCCACCGCCGGGGCGACACGCTCAACCGGCCGGTGCTCTCGCTGACCCTGTCGTCACCGCTGCCGGACGTGATCCGCGTACGCGTCGACCACCACGTGGGAGGCGGCGAGGAACGCGGCTTCGACCTGCCCGGCGCCGAGGACGGCCACGGCGTCGTCAAAGCGGACGACACGAACGGGACGACGCTCACCAGCGGCGCGCTGAGCGCGACCATCGCGCCCGGAGCCCCGTGGAACCTGTCCTTCCACGGCGACGGACGCCCGCTGACCGCCAGCGGGCACAAGTCCATCGGCTACTTCCGGCTCACCGAGGACGCGCACGTCGATTCGGCGCCGGTCGGCGCCGCCCGCTCGTCCGTCCACCTCGCCCAGCAGCTCTCGCTCGGCGTGGGCGAGGTGGTCTACGGGCTTGGCGAACGCTTCGGGCCGCTGGTCAAGAACGGCCAGACCGTGGAGATCTGGAACGCCGACGGCGGGACCTCCTCCGAGCAGGCGTACAAGAACGTGCCGTTCTACCTGACCAGCCGCGGATACGGCGTCTTCGTCAACCATCCGGGGCATGTCTCGTACGAGATCGGGTCGGAGGCGGTGCAGCGCGCGCAGTTCTCGGTCGCGGGAGAGAGCCTCGAGTACTTCGTGATCTACGGGCCGACGCCCAAGCGGATCCTCGAACGCTACACCGCGCTCACCGGCCGTCCCGCCCGCCTGCCCGCGTGGTCCTACGGCCTGTGGCTGTCGACCTCGTTCACCACCGACTACGACGAGCGGACGGTGACGTCCTTCATCGACGGCATGGCCGAGCGCGACCTGCCGCTGTCGGTCTTCCACTTCGACTGCTTCTGGATGCGCGAGTTCAACTGGTGCGACTTCGCGTGGGACCCGCGCGTCTTCCCCGACCCCGAGGGCATGCTCGCCCGCCTGCGCGCGAAGGACCTGCGCGTCTGCGTGTGGATCAACCCCTACATCGCCCAGCGCTCGCCGCTGTTCGCCGAGGCGGCCGAGCGGGGCTTCCTGCTGAAGCGTCCCGACGGATCGGTCTGGCAGTGGGATCTGTGGCAGCCCGGCATGGGGCTGGTCGACTTCACCAACCCCGAGGCGACCCGGTGGTTCCAGTCCAAGCTGCGCGCGCTTCAGAATCAGGGAGTCGACGCTTTCAAAACCGACTTCGGGGAGCGCATCCCGCTCGACGTCGCCTATTTCGACGGGTCCACGCCCGAGCGGATGCACAACCTCTACACCCACCTCTACAACACGGCCGTGTTCGAGGTGCTGGAGGAACAGCGCGGCCGGGGCGAGGCGGTGCTGTTCGCGCGGTCGGCGACCGCGGGCGGCCAGCGGCTGCCGGTTCACTGGGGCGGCGACACGGGGTCGAGTTATGAGTCCATGGCGGAGACCCTGCGCGGCGGCCTGTCGCTCGCCTTCTCCGGCTTCTCCTTCTGGAGCCACGACATCGGCGGCTTCGAGGGCACCCCGGATCCCGGCGTCTTCAAGCGCTGGGTAGCCTTCGGACTCATGTCCTCCCACTCGCGGCTCCACGGCTCCTCGTCCTACCGTGTGCCCTGGGCCTTCGACGAGGAGGCGGTCGAGGTGACCCGGCTGTTCACGAAACTCAAGCTCCGCCTGATGCCGTACCTGTTCCAGGTGGGCCTCCAGGCCCACGAGAGCGGGACGCCCGTCATGCGGCCGATGGCGATGGAGTTTCCCGAGGATCGCAACGTCGCCCACCTCGACACCCAGTACATGCTGGGCCCCGACCTGCTCATCGCGCCGGTCTTCAGCCCAGACGGTACGGTCGAGGTCTACCTACCGGACGGCACGTGGACGAACCATCTGACAGGCGAGCGCGTCGAGGGCGGACGCTGGCGCACCGAGACGCACGGCTTCACCTCGATGCCGATCTACGTACGCGAGGGCGCCGTCCTGCCCATCGGGGCCAGGGCCGACCGGCCGGACTACGACTACCTCGACGGCCTGACCCTCCGCGTCTACCCGGGCCCGGACGGCGAGACCACTCTCACGGTCACCGACCAGGTGTTCACCATCACCCGCTCCGGTGGCCAGGCTTCCATCTCTTCTTCCCTCGCCTCCGGCTGGACCTACGAACTCGCCTGACGGCGCCACGAAACGAGGACCCTTCATGACGCCCAACGGCGACGACTACCGCGAATCCGGCCTGACCTTCCCCGCCGGTTTCCTCTTCGGCTCCGCCACCGCCGCGTACCAGATCGAAGGCGCGGCCACCGAGGACGGGCGCGGGCCGTCCATCTGGGACACCTTCTCGCGCACACCCGGCAAGGTGTGGAACGGCGACACGGGAGACGTGGCCGACGACCACTACCACCGTCTCGAAGAGGATCTCGACCTCATGAGCGAGCTCGGGCTGGAGGCCTACCGCTTCTCGATCGCCTGGCCGCGCATCCAGCCCACCGGTCGCGGCCCGGCCAACCCGAAGGGGCTGGACTTCTACAGCCGCCTCGTCGACGGCCTCCTCGCCCGCGGGATCACCCCTGTCGCCACCCTCTACCACTGGGACCTGCCCCAGGCGCTCGAGGACGAGGGCGGCTGGACCGACCGCCGGACGGCGTACGCCTTCGCCGACTACGCCCGCATCGTCGGCGAGGCGCTGGGCGACCGCGTCGCCGTGTGGACGACCCTCAACGAGCCCTGGTGCTCGGCCTACCTCGGCTACGGCTCGGGCGCGCACGCCCCCGGCCGTACCGACGGCGCCGCGGCTCTCGCGGCCGTGCACCACCTCAACCTGGCGCACGGCCTGGCCGTCCAGGAGCTGCGGCAGGTGGTCACCAACGCGCCCCAATACGCGATCACCCTCAATTTCCACGTCCTGCGGGGCGAGGGTGACGGCGGCGAGGAGGCCGTGCGCCGCATCGACGCCCTGGCAAACCGCGCCTTCACCGGGCCGCTGCTGCGCGGTGAATACCCGGCCGACCTGCTCAAGGACACCGCCGGCGTCACCGACTGGTCCTTCGTCCACGAGGGTGACCTCGCGGTCATCCACCAGCCGCTCGACCTGCTCGGCGTCAACTACTACTCGACCACGACCGTACGTCTCTGGGACGGCGCGAGCCCGCGGCAGAGCAACGACGGCCACAAGGACATGGGCGGCTCGCCCTGGCCGGGGGCCGACCAGGTGGAGTTCGTCGCGCAAGCCGGACCGTACACCGACATGGGCTGGAACATCGATCCGGGCGGCCTGGAGGAGCTTCTTCTCCACCTGCACGCCGAATTCCCCGGCCAGCCCCTCATCATCACGGAGAACGGCGCCGCCTTCCCGGACGAGCTCACCGTCGAGGCCGACGGGACGCGGGCCGTGCACGACGCTCTGCGTACCGACTACCTCCGGCGCCACTTCGTGGCCGCCCACCGCGCGCTCCAGGGCGGCGTCGACCTGCGCGGGTACTTCGTGTGGTCCCTCATGGACAACTTCGAGTGGGGGTACGGCTACTCCAAGCGGTTCGGCATCGTGCACGTCGACTACGACACGCTGCGGCGTACCCCGAAGGACAGCGCGCACTGGTACCGCGCTCTCATCACCGACCGCACCATCCCGGCGCTGCCCTGACATCGCGGCCGTCCCCCCCTCTCGACCGGTTCAATCGGTCGAGAGGGCTCGTGGGCGGGAATCCGTACGCTGCCTCCCCGCAACGACATCGCCATCTTCTATGCCGATGACGGTCAAACGGCCCCGTGACCCGGCTTGATCCGCCTGGACCGCATCGACACTGGTCTCCAGATCATCAGCAAGGAGACCCGATGCGTGGCGCCGTACTGCACGCTCCCCGTGACGTCCGGGTGGAAGAGCGCGAGGACCCGAAGATCCTCACCCCCACCGACGCGATCATCCGCCTGCCCGCGACCTGTGTCTGCGGGTCGGACCTGTGGCCGTATCGCGGGATCGACGCCGTCCAGGAACCGTCCCCGATGGGTCACGAGTACGTCGGCATCGTCGAGGAGGTCGGCAGCCAGGTCACGACGATCCGGCCGGGCCAGTTCGTGATCGGGTCCTTCTTCGCCTCCGACAACACCTGCGAGATCTGCCGGGCCGGCTATCAGAGCTCCTGCGTTCACCGGGAGCTGATGGGCGCGCTCGGCGCCCAGGCGGAGCTGCTGCGTGTACCGCTCGCCGACGGCACGCTCGTCGCCACCCCGGAGATCCCCTCACCGGATCTCATTCCCAGCTTCCTGGCCGCGTCCGACGTGCTGGGCACCGGCTGGTTCGGCGCGATCGCCGCGCAGGCCGCCCCCGGCAAGACGGTCGTGGTCGTCGGGGACGGCGCGGTCGGCCTGCTCGCGGTGCTGGCCGCCAAGCAGCTCGGCGCGGAGCGGATCATCGCGATGAGCCGCCACGAGTCCCGGCAGCGGCTCGCCCGCGACTTCGGCGCGACGGACATCGTCACCGAACGCGGCGACGAGGGGGTAGCGATGATCAAGGAACTCACCGGCGGCCTCGGCGCCCACTCGGTCATCGAGGCCGTCGGCACCCAGGAGTCGATGATGCAGGCCATCCGCTCCACCCGCCCCGGCGGCTACGTCGGCTACGTGGGCGTCGCCCACGACGTCGCGCTGCCCGGAGAGGAGCTGTTCTTCTCCCATGTGCACCTGCACGGCGGGCCGGCCCCGGTCCGTCAGTATCTGCCCCAGTTCGTCGACCTGATCTTGGATCGCCAGATCGACCCCGGCAAGGTCTTCGACCTCGAACTACCGCTGGAGCAGGCCGCCGAGGGCTACCGGGCCATGGACGAACGCCGCGCCATCAAGGTCCTCCTGCGCCCATAGAATCCCGCCCACGCGGCGGCGGCCCCCGATGACATGGGGACCCTTTTGAGCCGCCGCTTGCTTTACTGCGCGACGTGGGCGAGGGTACGCATGAGCTCCGTGGCGAAGGCGGGGACGTCGGTGACGAATCCGATGTGCCCACCGGGTAGCTCGACCACGTCTCTGCCCAGGTGCCGGCCCAGCTCCACGGTCGCCTCGTAGCACGGGCGTCCCTGTGATCGGCGGCCGGCCGCGGGGATGACGCGGTCGGCGTGCGGGGCGAGCGCGGCGAGATTCACGGGGGCGGGCGGGTACTGGCGCAGCTCGTGCTCGAACCAGTAGGCGGCGTTGGCGTCGTTCCTGGGAGCTCGGGCCATGTGCTGCTGATCCGATGGCGCGAACGTCCGTTCTCTGAACGCCCGCATCGCGGGCTCGATCCCTTCTCGCAGGTACAGGGCGTACACCTCGGAGAAGACCTCCGCCCACTTGTCGCCGTCAGGGAGCAGCCGCAGGGCGGGCGGCTCGTACGGGATGAGCGCGCGCACCACGGACGGGCGGCGGGCCAGGAGTTCCAGGGCGACGGTCGCCCCGGAGCTGGCGCCGAAGACGATCGCCGGGTCGGCACTCAGATGCTCGATCAGGCGCCGTACGTCGTCGGCGTCGGTTTCCAGGCGGCGGTCGTAGTCCTGCGGACCGTCGAGATGACTCCGGGAGAAGCCGCGGCGGTCGTAGACGACGACGGTGTGCCGCGCGGCCAGCTGCGGGATGAGCGCCCGGTAGACGTCGGCCACTCCGGGCGCTCCCGTGATCAGGACCATCACGGAGCCGCTGCCATGGGTCTCGTAGTAGAGGCGGGCCCCTGGGACTTCGAGAGTGCTCATGCGATGTGGACTCCTCGTGGGCTCTGCGGTTTTGCGATACAAAGTGTATATACCAGATTCACCTTGTCCACTTGGAGAGACAGAGCAGTCGCCCACCAGGATCCGATCTCGAAAGGACGGCCATCCAAAGCGCCGAAGCTCACCTCACGCTCGGCCTCACCCTGGCCGCCGTCCTGGCCGTGGCGCCGCACGCGAGCCTGGCGGCCGGCGTGTTCGTACCGTCGGGCAAGAGACACACCGTCGTAGGGCGGCGATCCGCCACACGTCTGCGTGGTGACGATCCACGCGGCACATCACGTCTCCACGACGTCGCAACCGGCCGCTTCCATGGCGGCCCGCACCTCCAGCTCGTTCACGGGGCCGTCGGTCAGGATGCTCACCCGAGATTGCGCCGGATCGACGTCCACCCCCACAACTCCCGGCACCTGGATGAGCTCCGCCTTCACGGCGCCAAGGCAGTGGGCGCACGTCTCCGGCGACAGGGCGGCGACACGATAGGCGACAAGGCTGTACGCAACGGTGATCACTGGGATTCCTCCTCGTTCGCGGCGATGATGTTTCGCCTCACTCCCCGATCGTGCTGCAGGCCAGGGTGCTTGTGGAGGGTGCGAGAGATTCCGAAGTAGGACATGGCGGAAATCAGAACTCTTTGCCGACAAAGGGGCTTATATGCCAATGTGCAGGGTTGATCCAACATGAAGGGAGTCGGGTGGACAGCGGGGCATTTTCCGGGGACGACGGTGTTGCGCGCTCTCTGTACGTCCGCATGCGCCAGGGAGGCGAGTCGCTTTCCGAAGCCGCGGCGAAGCTGAGCCTGACAGCGGCGGACATCGACCGGGCCCGCGACGAGCTCACCCGGCTCCACCTGCTGAACCCGGAGACACAGGCCGCCGCCGACCTGACCGCCGCGCTCAATCGCAGCCTGCAAGGCAGCCATCGCATGCTCGACGACCTCGTCGAGCAGCACGTCAAGATCGCCAAACTGGCCAAGCACTACCTCGGCCTGCCCGAGCGGACGGACAACCACGCCGACATTGAGTATTTCCCCTGGCCCGGCCACCGCCGGCAACTCCACGATCGGCTCAGCGAGCTGTCCGAACTGGCCGAACACGAGGTGCTCGGCATGCACCCGATCGCGGTCTGGACGCGTGAATCTCTCGACGCGGGCTTGGCGCGCAGCGAGGCGAACATCCGCAACGGCGTACGGTTGCGGAGTCTGCACGCCCAGATCGCCATGTCGAACCCGCTGATCCGCGAGTACATGGTGCGGTGGCGGGAGCTGGGCATGGAGGTACGGGTCACCCCGGTGATCCCCGCACGCATGGTCATCTACGACCGTACGACCGCCGTCGTCCAGACCGACCCTGACAACCTGGAGGCCGGCACTGTCCTGATCCGAGGCGCCGGCGTGGTGAAATCCCTCGCGGCGATCTACGACTACTGCTGGACGACCGCCTCCGAGCCCGAGGACGTGCCCCGCTCCGCCGACGGCTCCTCACTCACCGAACAGCAGCGCGCGGTGCTGCGCATGCTGGCCGCCGGCATGAAGGACTCCGCCATCGCCCGCGGCATGGGCGTCTCCACCCGTACCGTCACCCGCGTGGTGGGCGAGCTGACGGTGCTGCTGGGAGCGGGCAGCCGCTTCCAAGCAGGCGTCCGGGCGGCCCGGCTCGGCTGGCTCGACACCGACTGACCGCGCGCCGACGACCTGCGCCACGTACGGGAGCGGCGAGGCACCGTCCTGGCCGCTCCTCACTCCGTCAGTCGCCCAGAATCTGGGCCGTGGGCTGGGGCTGCTGCCACATGTCACGGCCGTTGCTCCACAGCTCGGTGGCATGGTAGGCGAACCGGTCGAACAGGCCGTCGTCCTGGCACCGCCTCAGGTGCAACATGGGCGAGTCGTGCCCGACCAGCTTGGCCAGATGAGGCGTGACAAGCATGTCCGAGTCGAACTGGAACACACTCATGGCGATGTGCGCGTCCCCGTACCGCGCCTCGATCCCGGGAACGTCGCGCAGCTGCTTGATCTCCGACAGCGTGATCCGGATACGCGTGGAGACGGTCAACGGGACGTTCTCCACTGCCTCACGGCTGCGCGTGACATCGCTCTCCGGGTCGCCGACGAGAAACCGGATCTTGCAGCCCTGCTGAGCCTTCCGTTTGAGGACCTTTGCCAGGTTCGGGTGTTCCAGCCATAGGAAGTAGTTCGTGTAACCGGCGAACACGATCTCATTTCGCGCGGAGTTGATGAGGTTGCGCCAAATTGATGTCGGGCATGCCGAACGATACGGATAAGTGGTCAAGACTTCCTTGTCCGGCCCCATTTTCACCGCATTGCGAATTGCGTCTGGCCATAGCACGGCTGTCTCAACTCCTAGTGCCTCTGCGGCGGCCCACTGGTGCCGCAGGTGCGGGACACGAGTCTCGTCCTGCAGCCAGCGTTCCACCGTCTTGACGTCCACGCCACACCGGTCGGCCAAATCCTGGTTCGTGACCTGGGCGTTCAGCATGGCACTGCGTAGGGCGACGTTAGCCACGGGACACCTTGGGGTGGAGGACGCCAGGGACGTTTTGAGCGTAACGCCATAACGTCCTGGACGTCTAAATAACGCGGTTGGTTCGTCGCTCTTCAGTAAGCAGGCTGACCACATGTTCACGCCGGTAATTCTCGAAGACCTCCAGGAGACTTTTCCTGGTTGGCGCATTTGGCGCAGTTCCGCAGGACGCCTGTGGGCAACTCGAAACGGCCGACACCTATCGCCGCACGAGGTGGATCACGGTCTCTGCCAGACGGTCGACGCCGATGACATCGCCCAGCTCGCCGAGCAGTTGAGACAGCAGGACGCCGTAGAACGAGCACTGTGAACACTCTCTACGTCGAACACTCTCTACGTCGAACACTCTCTACGTCGAACACCCTCTACGTCGAACACCCTCTACGTCACGAGCGCCTCAACGGCGCGGCCCAGCGGCGTCCGCGACCGTACCCGCCAGGAATCGGACGAGTAGTCCCCGATGAGGCCCACCACTCCGTCCGCCCCCAGGGCCATGACCATCAACCCTCGGCCCCCTGCCGCACCTTGGCGTAGTGACGGGCAGCTCGCGCCCGGTTGCCGCAACCGGGTGAGCACCACTCGCGCCGTGCGGTGTCGCGGACGAAGTACAGCACGCAGCCCGGGCCATGGCAGGCGGACAACTGCTCACGTAGTGGCCCGGCGAACAGGTCGATGGCGTCTTCGGCCAGTGCGGCGAGGGCGGCGGCTACCGGGCGGCCCGCGGCGCGCACCGTCGTGTGCGGCTCAGGGGTGGTGCGCAACTCGCGCCAGCGCGGGGTCTGCCCCGCGTGACGATTGAGGGTCGCGACCACGTCCGCATCGGGTTCGCGGTCGTTGACGGCCGCGGCGGCGAGGGCTCGGACAGCGTCTCGGAGCTCCCTGGCCAGGCGCAGGTCACCGTCGGTCACGCCCTCGATGTCGGCATCGGTGAGTGCGACCGCGAGGCGTGGGCGCATGTCGCGCAGCCAGGCCGCCAGGTACTCGACGCTCCGCAAGCCATCCCTGCGGCGGCCCCTTACCGCGTACGTGGTGTTGCCGAGTTCGATGGACGGCGGTCCACCGAGGAACGGAGCGCCGCCATCCGCGAGGTGTGCCACTTCCACTCTTCTAACGCTATCTCCAGCTTGACACCGTTACAAACCACACGACATATTCTAATGGTCCACCGAGCGGTGAACCGTGAGAAATGACGCCTTCACACTGGAGATCCCGTATGAGCACACCGGCCCTGCAGACCGGGCACGTCGGCCTGAACGTGACCGATTTGCCGCGTTCCATTGCCTTCTACCGCCAGGTCTTCGACTTCGAGGTCATGAGCGAGCGGACCGACGGCGACCGCAGATACGCCTTGCTCGGCCGCGACGGCACCCTGCTGGTCACGTTGTGGCAGCAGAGCGGCGGTACGTTCGCCACCGACCAGCCCGGCCTGCACCACCTGTCGTTCCAGGCGCCCGACATCGAGGCGGTTCGTCGCGCCGAGGCCACCTTGCGGGAGCTCGGCGTACAGCCGGCCTATGACGGGATCGTCCCGCACGGCGAGGGCTCGTCGTCCGGAGGTGTCTTCTTCGCCGACCCGGACGGCATCCGCCTGGAGATCTATGCGCTGAGCGGCGCCGACACCGCGCCCGCGCCCACGCCGGGCGCACCGACCTGCGGCTTCTTCTAACAGAGGCGCCCGCGCCGGAAAGGGATCCCTCATGCTTCACCAAGGCGAACACGCAGTACAGCGCCGCGCCGGTCTGAGCACCGACGGCTTGGGATCAGCCGGCGTGCGGGCGACCATCCCGCCAGTGGCGGCGGAGTTCCTCAGCCGGCAGCGCCTGATGGTGCTCGCGGCCGCCGACGACACCGGCGCGGCCTGGGCCGGCGTGCTCACCGGCCCGCCCGGCTTCGCCACCGCCCCCGACGACCGTACCGTCATCGCCGACCGGCTTCCCGGCACCGGTGATCCGCTCGCGGACCTCTTCGACACCGAGCGGCCGGTGGGCATGCTCATGATCGAGCCGGCCACCCGGAGACGGATGCGGGTCAACGGCCGCGCCCGCCGTCACGGAGATCAGCTCCTGGTACGCACCGAACAGGTGTACTCCAACTGCCCGAAATACCTTCAAACTCGCGCCTACATCGACGACTCGCCCGCTGCGCGCAGGACCGCACTCGTCACCGGCGAACTCACCACCGGTCAACAGCAGTGGATCGCCGCGGCCGACACGTTCTTCATCGGCACCTATGCGGCTGGGCTCGGGGCCGACGCCTCACACCGCGGCGGCAACCCCGGCTTCGTCACAGTGCCCGGCAGCCGCCGGCTGACCTGGCCCGACTACGTGGGCAACTCGATGTACATGACGCTGGGCAACCTTGAGCTCGAGCCGCGCTGCGGGCTGCTGTTCCTGGACTGGGAGAACGGTCACACCCTGCACCTGACCGGCCGCGCCCGCGTCGACTGGGACCAGGACCGGGCGGCCGCGGTGCCCGGCGCGCAACGGCTGATCGACTTCGACGTCGAAAGAGTCATCCAGATCGCCGGTGGCCTCCCCCAGCGATGGTCCTTCGACAAGTACTCCAGGTTCAACCCCGCCTGAACACCCCGCAGCTGGGAGGCGGCCCGCGCCTGCCCCGTACAGGCCATCTACCTGGACGGGGACTGACCCAGGTGGCTGATCCGGGTAGAGCACTGGTACACCCACCTACCGTCACCTGCTGACCAAGGAGCACAAATGACCCGTCCACCTGTCCCGCCCTTCACCGCCGAGACCGCGCACGCCAAGGTGCAGGCCGCTGAGGACGCCTGGAACACCCGCGATCCGGAGCGCGTGGCACTCGCCTACACGCCGGACTCGATCTGGCGCAATCGCGACGAGTTCGTCACCGGCCGAGCGGAGATCATCGCGTTCCTGACCCGCAAGTGGGCCAAGGAACTCGATTACGCGCTCCGCAAGGACCTCTGGGCGTTCACCGGCGACCGGATCGCCGTCCGTTTCCAGTACGAATGCCACGACGCCGACGGACGATGGTGGCGCAGCTACGGCAACGAGCTCTGGGAGTTCGACGCCGATGGGCTGATGCGACGGCGCGAGGCGAGCATCAACGACCTCCAGATCACCGCCGAGGAGCGCCGCATCTTCGGCCCACGCCAGGCCGGCGATCAAGGCATGTCCATTCCGCTGGCATAGGCCCAGAACTGCCACAACGAGCCGACCCGGCGTCACTCGGCCGTGTGCAGAACTACCAGTCGCGCCAGATCCGTACGGGAGCCGATGCCCAGCTTCGGATAGATCTTGTACAGGTGATATTCGACCGTGCGCGGGCTCAGGAAGAGCTGGGCGGCGATCTGCTTGCTCGACAACCCGTCGGCGACCAGGCCCGCGATACGCAGCTCCTGCGGGGTCAGCGCGTCGAGCACGGCCGCGGGCGGGGCCTGCCCGCTCTCCCCCGCCGCCCGCAACTCCTCCTGCGCGCGCCGCGCCCACGGCCGGGCGCCCGCCCGTTCGAAGGTCTCCCACGCCGTCCGCAGACGCGTCCGTGCCTCACCCGGCCGCTGTGCCCTGCGCAGGCGCTCACCCAGCAGCAGGGCCGTCCTGGCCGCCTCGAACGGGTTGGTGTGCAGCCGCAGCGCCTCGCCGAAGGCGTCCTCGGACGACTCGACCAGGCCCCGGCAACGGGCCAACAGGGCGTGCGACTCGGCCGTAGCGGCGTGCGTCGACCACTGCTCGTACGCGGCCAGCACCGCCCGGGCGCCCGCCTCGTCGCCCGCGCCCACGGCGGCCTCGACGCGGTCCGGGGCCGTACGCCACACCACGGTCGGATGCCCGGCGCCCGGCCCTGCCGCGGTGATGGCCGTGAAACGGTCGTGCGCCGCCGCGAACCGGCCCAGGCACAGGTCGAGCAGCGCCAGCGCGTACGACGCGACGCCCGCGCGCAACCCGACCCGGTGCGGGACAGCGATGGCCAGCGCCTCGCGGGCCTGCCGCTCGCAGGGCTCCTCCTCGCCCCGCAGCGCCGCCACCACCGCCAGGTTGGCCAGGTGCGCGGCCACCGTGTTCTCATACCCGGCCTCACGAGCCAGCTCCAGGCCCTCCTCGGAGACGGCCTGGCTGCGCGCCAGCCGCCCCGCGATGCGCTCGGCCGTCGCCACGAACTCCAGCACGACCGGCAACTGGCCGCTCATCCCCGACACCCTGGCCACCTGCCCGGCCCGATCGGCCATCTCGGCGGCCAGGTCTCCCTCGCCCAAGTAACTGGCCGCGGCCGCCGCCCACAGGTACTCCGCCGCGTCCTCCAGCTCACCGACCCGGGCCAGCGCCCGCCGCAGCAGGCCCGGCCCGGCGGCGTCGCCGTCCAGCGTCAGCCCGATCCCGGCCACCGTGTCCCGCAGGAAGCCCTCAGGATGCGCTGCGGCCCGCCGGCCGAGCTCGGCGATGGCCGCCGTGTCGCCGACGTACGAGGCCGCCTCCACGGCATCGGCCAGCATGTCCAGGCTCTCACCCGCCGCCAGGATCCGTACGGCTTCGGCGGCGTTGCCCGAGTTCAGCTCGAATCGGCCCCGGAGCTGGGCGATCTCCATGGCCAGCATGGCGTCCCCGCCGGCCCGTTCGCGCGCCTCGGCCAGCAGCGACTCCGCCTGTCCCGGGCGGCCGCCGAGCCAGGCCGCGACGGCGGCGTCCTTCAGGCGGACGGCACGGGCGCGCGGCTCGGGGGTCAACTCGGCGGCCCTGGCCAGGGCGGTGGCGGCGGCGCCGTACCCGCCACGGTCTCGCGCCCGCTCGGCGGCGGCCACCAGCGCGGCGGCGACCTGCTCGTCCTGGCCCAGGGCCGCTTCGGCCAGGTGCCAGGCGCGGCGGTCATCCGAGGCCAGCTCCGCGAGGACGGCGTGCACGCGGCGGACGTCGGCGGGGGCGGCCGCCTCGTGCACCGCGGATCGGATGAGCGGATGACGGAAACGCACGCTCGTGCCCGACACCCCGGCCAACCCGGACTCCTCCAGCTCAGCCAGCGCCACCCGCGTGCTCGTACCGGGCCGAACCGCTTGCTCGGCCAAGGCCGTCCGCGTGCTCGTACCGGGCTGAACCGTTTGCTCGGCGAACAGCCGGTCGGTGGCGCGCAGGATCAGGTCGAGGTCGGCCTCGACGGCGGCGGCCAGGGCGACCAGCCGAGCAGGGGCGGACAGCGCGGCCACCTGATCACCGAAGAGCCGGGCACCACCGGGCAGCGGGTCGGGCAGCGGTTCGCGCCCGGCGAGCTGCGCGCGCGTCAGGCGAGCGGCGACCTCGCCCAGGGCGAGCGGGTTCGCGCGGGTCAACGTGACAAGCTCGCGTGCCACCTGGGCGGGCAGCACACCGCAGCGGGACTCCAGCAACTCGGCCGCGGCGGACTCGGACAGGCCGCGCACGTCCATCGTCAGCGGCACACCCTTGACAGCGGCGTCCCCGCGCACGGCGAACAACATCGCGATCCGTTCCGTCCCCAACCGCCTGGCGGCGAACAGCAGCGCGTCGGCCGAAGCCCGGTCCACCCACTGGAAGTCGTCGACCACGCAGATCAGCCCGTCCGGCGCGGCGGCCTCGGCCAGCAGCGAGAGCACGCCGGCCCCCACCAGGAACCGATCGCCCACACTGCCCGCGGCAAGCCCCAAGGCCGCGCTCACAGCCACGCGCTGCGGCTCGGGCAGCGCGTCGAGCGAGCCGGTCACCGGCCACAGCACCTGGTGCAGCGCCGCGAACGCGAGGTCGGACTCCGACTCGACGCCCGTGGTCCGCAACACCCGCATCCCGCCACCGCGCGCGGCCGCCGCGTCAAGCAGGGCGGTCTTGCCCGTCCCCGCCTTGCCCCGCAACACCACCGCACTCCCGAGGCCATCACGGGCCCGCGTGATCACCTCGTCGAGTGCGCTGATCTCCACAGATCTTCCATAAAGCACAAACACCCACTGTAGGAGGCCTCGGATGATCGCCCCGCCGACCGCAGGCCCGGCCTCACCCGTTAGGCCGGTATCTGCGACCTACACGGTCTCTTCTGCCGGCTCCAAGCCCACCAGTAGGTTGAAAGCGCCGGTCAGGAGATTGAGGGCGACGACGCCCACGATCTCCGCCACGATCCGGTCGCTCCAGCCATGCGCCCGCACCTCCGCGACGTCCTCATCCGTGATCGCCGACGGCTCGGCCAGCACGCGTACGGCCAGGGCGATGAGCGCCGCCTCCCTGGCGTCGGTGGACGTGCCCTGCCGGGCCAGCGCGATGTCACTCTCGCTGAGCCCCGCCGCGCGCCCGCCCTCGGCATGCGCCTGAAGGCAGTGGCCGCAGCCGATCCATTCCTGCACGGCGAGCGAGATCTTCTCGCTGAGCGCGCGGGGCAGCTTGACGCGCTTCATGGCGCGCGAGAGGTCCAGGTATCCCTGGAGCAGCGCGGGTGAGTGGGCCATGGTGGCGACCATGTCGCCCACGCCACCCCTCCTGCCGATGATGTCGTTCAGCAGCTCTCTGGATTTCTCCGGCGCCGCAGCGGGATCGAGGGGGGCCAACCGTCGCATATGTCCTCCTAAGGTTTCTCGGATACCCTACCCCCCTAATGTATGAAGGAGGAAGGCGATGGAGCGACGGCTCATGGAGCACCTGTCCTGCTGGCTTGGCGGCCGGCCTGCCACGAGCGGGCTGGACATCATCGGCACCCCCAAGCGCACCAGCCCAGGATGGGACGGCAAGATCCACCCGGCCCTGGGAGTCGCAAGCCCGGAGGGCGGCGTGTTGTCGGTCCCTGCCGAGCACGCCGCGACCGTGGCGGAGCAGTACGCCAAGGACGGCAAGGACCTCACCGCGTTGGGACCACGGATTCCCGGCCTGGTCGGCTTTCCCGAGCGCGGCTGGTTCACCGCCGTCTATCGGTGGACCACACACCCACCGCCTTTCCCTGACGCAGGCGTCTGGGTACCCGCCGATTCCCCGGAGACCCCCGAGTGGCTGCGACCTTTCGGCGGGGACGTCCTGATCGCCACGGATCCGGCGACTGGCGAACACCTGGCGGGAGTGGGGATCAAACGACACGACGCCCACGGGCACGAACTCGCCGTCGTGACCGCCCCCCAAGCACGCGGCCGTGGCCTGGCACGGAGGCTCGTCGCCCAGGCGGCCCGGCGGGTGCTGGACGAGGGCGCGATCCCCATCTACATGCACGATCCCGCGAACCTCGCCTCCGCCGCGGTCGCCGAAGCGGCGGGCTTCAGCGACCTGGGGTGGCTCGCCTTCGGCGCGACCGAGGCTCGCTAGCGCCAGCGAGCGGTATGACTACGATCGCCGGTAGGATCAGTGCATGATACGAGGCCTGGGTGAGCTCGAATCCACGATCATGGATTGGTTGTGGGCGCGGCGCCGACCGGCTTCCGTACGCGACGTGCTGGAGGGTCTGCGTCAGGAGCGGGTGATCGCGTACACCACGGTGATGACCGTGATGGACAACCTGCACACCAAGGGCCTGCTCAAGCGCCGGCCCGTCGGCCGGGCCTACGTCTACGAGACGGTCGCGTCGAAGGAGGCCTATACCGCCGGCCTGATGCGCAGCGCGCTGGCGGGCAGCGGCAACCAGGCCGCCACGCTCGTGCACTTCCTGGAGCAGCTCACTCCAGAAGAGGCCGCGGCGCTGGAGGCGGCGTTGCAGGTGTTCCCGCCCCGCGGAAGGCCGGCATGATCGCCGCCATCGTCCTGGCGCTCTACACGATCGTCGCCGCCATCTGGCTGCCCGAGCTGGGCCGGCGGGCGGCGCGCTGGGCCGAGCGGGCGCCGCGGCTGGCGATCGTGTTGTGGCAGGCGGCCGGCGTGTCGGTGGTCGCCTCGGCGGTGCTGGCCGCGCTGGCCTTCGCCGTGCCCGCGGACGTCGTTGGGCACGGCTTGGCCGAACTGTTCGCGATCTGCGCCGACATGCTGAGCGACGGTTCCGGCCTGACGTGGACGAGTGCCGTGGCACTGTCGGCGGCTGCCCTGCTCCTGGCCAGGGCCGCCTACTGTGGCGCGGCGGTGCTGCTCAGAGCCCATGTCGAACGTCGCGAGCACGCGGCCATGCTCGACCTCCTGGGCCGGCATGACAACGACCTGGGCGCGGTCGTGATCGACTACGCCGAACGACTGGCCTACTGCGTGCCCGGCAGGCGCGCCAAGATGGTCATCACCACGGGTGCGCTGCACACCCTGGCGCCCGAGCAGGTCACCGCGGTCCTGGAGCACGAGCGTGCGCACCTCCGCGGCCGCCATCACCTCGCGCTGGCCGCCGCCGAAGCCCTGGCCAGGGCGTTTCCCGGCGTCCCGCTGTTCGAGCGGGCCAGGACGGAGATCACCCGGCTGATCGAACTGTTGGCCGACGACGTCGCCGCCCGCCGCCACCCCCGCGCGCAGATCGCCGCCGCGCTGGTCCGCCTGGCCACCGGCCGAGCGCCCGCCTTCACCCTCGGCGCGGGCGGCGAGACGGCGCTCACCCGGGTACGCCGCATGCTCAACCCTGAGGCGCCGCTCCGCCGCCGAGAACGCCTGGCCGGGCTGGCGGCGGTCGCCGTACTACTGGGCGGGCCCGCGATGGTCGCGCTGGTGCCCGGCGTCAGCTCCTTCCTCGCCCATCACTGCCATTCGCTCTTCATGCTTTGATCTACCATCTGCCCTAGTAGACCAACCTCCCCACAGTGGTGCTGGCCGTGGCGTTGGCCTTCGTGTTGACGACGCCGGTGAACAAATGGCTGATCGGCCGGGGCAAGGGCCATGCGGTGATGCACCAGTACCACCACGGCCACTGAACGCTTGGCCCCTTTCATGCCGCTGGACCCTTTCTGCCGGGGATGAAGGTGATCGCGAGGGCGGCACACAGCGCCATCAGGACGGCGGACAAGACGAAGGCGAGGCCGTACCCGTCGGTGAGCGCCGCGCTCAGCGGCGTCCCCGCCTGGAGCCGATCATCGGTACGGGCGGCGGCCGAGGTCGCCAGGACCGCCAGCCCGAGCGCGCCACCGAGCTGGGCACTGACGTTGAGCACCGCGGCGGCCACACCGCTCTCGGACGACGGCACGCGGGACAGCGCGGCATCGGTGAGCGGCACGACCATGATCCCGTGTCCGACACCCACGACCACCATGGGCACGATCAGGCTCACGAGCAGCCCGGCGTCCGGCGAGATCCAGGCCAGCGGCAGCAGGCCGGCGGCGGCGACCAGCGCGCCGAACGCCAGGACCGGCCGCGCGCCCAGGCGGCCGACCAGCAACGGGCCGAGCCACGAGGCGCCGACCATGACGACGGTCATCGGCACGTACGCCAGACCCGTCACCAGCGCCGAAAAGCCGAGTACCTCCTGCATGAACAAGGTGGCCAGGTAGAACAGGCCGAACAACGCACTGGCCCGTACCACTTGGATCAGGTTGGCCCCCGCCACGGAGCGGATGCGGAACAGCCTGAAATCGACGACCGGCCGCCGCGCGACGGCGTTCTCGTGGACGGCGAAGTAGCCCAGCAACGCCGCCCCGACGAGCAGGAGCCCCCATTCCGCGCGCAGTACCGCGTAGATCAGTAGCCCGACCCCCAGCGTGACGGTCGCCGCCCCCACGACATCGAACCCCCGGCCCGATCGGGGCTCGCCACGCGCGGGCAGAACACGGCCGGCGGCCACCAGCAGCACGCCGATCGGCACGTTGATGAAGAAGATCCACCGCCAGCCCGGCCCGTCGGCGAGCAGCCCGCCCGCGACCAGTCCCAGCGCGCTGCTCACCGCCGTAGCCGTCCCCCACACGGCCAGCGCGCGGCTGCGCGGCCGCCCCTCGGGGAAGATCAAGGTGATCATGGCCAGGGTCATCGGCGCGACCAGCGCGGCCGCCAGCCCCTGCACGCCCCGAGCGCCGACCAGCGCACCGGCGCTCGGCGCCAGCCCCGCCACCAGCGACGCCCCGGTGAACAGCGCGATGCCGCCCATCAGGACCCGCCGATGGCCGAGCAGATCGCCCAGCCTCCCGCCGAGCAGCAGAAAACCCCCAAAAGGCACCATGTACGCGTTCACCACCCAGGACAGATCAGCCGCCGAGAAGGCCAGCTCGTCCTTGATCGCGGGTAACGCCACGTTCACCACCGTGCTGTCGACGGCGTCCAGCACTTGCGCCAGGCACAACGCGACCAAGGCCACCACATGCCCCCGCGTCCACACGAACTCCCGTGTCTTCATATCCCTCCTCGGAATGAACGCTCGCTCATACAGTATGAGCGAGCGTTCATTCTGGCAAGGCCGGTAAACTCCGGAGCCATGTCACCGCGCGGCGTCACCATCCCCGAAGTACGGCAGCAGCTCTTCGACGCCGCTGAGCAGGTCCTGCTGCGCGAGGGACCCTCCGGGCTGACCAGCCGGGCGATCACCCTGGAGGCCGGGGTCGCCGCCGGACTGCTCCACAACCACTTCGGCGACCTGGACAGCTTCCTGGCCGCGCTCTTCGTCGACCGGGCGCGGGCGGCGAACGGACGCCTCCGAGAGCTGGCCGCCCACGCCGGATCGGGGACCGTGGTGGACAACGTGATGGCGACCGTCGAGCCGCTGCTCGCCGGCAACCTGCTCGCGCTGGGCGGGCTCGCCCTGGCCAGGCCGTCCATGGTGAGCAAGCTGGGCACGCACGGCGAGGGGGCGCTGGAGCTGGATGCGAACGAGTGCGTGATCGCCGACTACCTGGAGGCCGAGCAACGGCTCGGCCGCATCCCCGCCGACGCCGACACCGCCTCAATCGCGCTCGCCCTGGTCGGGGCGGCGCATCAACTCCTGCTGACGCGCGGCCCGGACGCGCCGGACCTACGCGAGCGCATACGCCGCGTGGCGGACGCACTCCTCACCCGCTGACGCCCACGCGTGACAGACGCACTCCTCACCCGACGAAGCCCAGCGGCCCGTCGCGCTATCGGAGTCTCACGCTCCTCGCCCTGCTGCGACCCAGTGGCCCGTGGCGCTATTGGAGCCGCGCGAGGATCTTCTGCATCTGTTCCACTTCGGCCTGCTGCCCGGTCTCGATCGTGTCGGCGAGCCGCTTCGCCTCGTGGTTCTTCCCGCGTTCCCGCTCGGTGCGGGCCATGGTGATCGCGCCCTTGTGGTGAGCGATCATCATCTGGAGGAATGCCTTGTCGAAGGCGGAGCCCTTGGCGTCTTCCAGCTTCTTCATGTCCTCCGCGGACATCATCCCGGGCATGCCATGCCCCATACCCTGGTCCATGCCGCCGGACGGCAGCGGCTTGCCCCAGTCGGTGAGCCAGCCCTTCATGGTCTGGATCTCCGGGTCCTGAGCCGCCTTGATCTTCGCCGACAGCTCCTTGACCTCCTTGTCGGAGGCCCGCGTCTCGGCCAGCTCGGCCATCTCCACCGCCTGCTGGTGGTGCGGGATCATCATCTGCGCGAACAGCACGTCCGCGTCGTTGAATCCGGCTCCCGGCTGTGCGCTCGTCGTCGGTGTCGCGGCCGCCGGCACGACGTTGGGAAGGGCGGACGTGCTCCGGCCCGCCGTCATGCCGCCGCAGGCAGCGAGCAGGAGCGCTCCCGTCACCAAGGAAACGCCATTCGTGACCGCTGGTTTGGTGATCATCCCCGCTGAACCCCCCGATCGCAGGACATCAACCTGTGAGGAGGGGCTCCTACCCTGCCTAGAGGGGGCTCTCACCAGCGCGTTTCGCCCCGGCGACGAGCCTGGCCGGCTGCCCGGCGACCGGGCAGCCGGCACTGGCCGCCCTAGAGCCGGTCGAGGATCTTCTTCATCTGTTCCACTTCGGCCTGCTGGCCGGTCTCGATGGCCTTGGCCAGCTCCTTCGCCTGAGGGTTGGAACCCTGGGACTGCTCGGTGCGGGCCATGTCGATCGCGCCGTTGTGGTGGGCGATCATCAGCTCGGCGAACCGCTTGTCGAAGGCGGAGCCCTTGGCGTCTTCCAGCTTCTTCATGTCCTCCGCGGACATCATCCCGGGCATGCCATGCCCCATACCCTGGTCCATGCCGCCGGACGGCAGCGGCTTGCCCCAGTCGGTGAGCCAGCCCTTCATGGTCTGGATCTCCGGGTCCTGAGCCGCCTTGATCTTCGCCGACAGCTCCTTGACCTCCTTGTCGGAGGCCCGCGTCTCGGCCAGCTCGGCCATCTCGACCGCCTGCTGGTGGTGCGGGATCATCATCTGCGCGAACATCACGTCCGCGTCGTTGAACGTCGCCGCCGCCTGAGCAGTCTCCTGAGCACTCGCTTGAGCGCTCGCCGACGTGGCGGCCGGAGCGCTGGACATGGTGGACATGTCCTTTCCGTCCATCGAGGCGCTGTCCGTACCACCGCACGCGGCCAGCAGGATCAGCGCGGCACCCGAGGTGGCGACGACGGCGGAGAATTTCCCGATATTCATGAATATGGTGGTCTCTCTGAAGATTGACGTACATGGCTGATACCTCCCGGACGACCCTGGGGATCGTCCGCAGATGGATCGGCCTATGTACGCATCACCGAGAGCCCGGCGAGGGTAGGGGCCAGGCGACGTGGCGGCGACCTGGCCACTCCGCCCACCCATGGCTTCCTGGCGGCCATCGCTCCTGACCACGGCCGCATGCCGGCCCAGATCGCCGCGATCAACAACGCGACGATCAAGGGCAGCACGGCCAGGCACACATCGGTCGGATCCAGCCAGACCGAGCTCCCGGAGCCCAGCAAGGGCCCGCTGAGCACACCGACGAGCTCGGTCCCGCTCTCCGGCATCGCCTTCTCAGAAGTCTCCGTATGAGCCGGAGCGTACGAGCTGAAGGGCGAGGAGGTCTCACCGTGATGCGAGGCCAGATGCCCGATCGTGTGCATGCCCCAGACGCCCAGTACGAGCATCACCGGCAACAGCCATCGCGGGCAGAGAAGCAACGACCAGCGGGCCGATCCGCCCATGCGCCCCTCCTCCCCCGCACGCTGCTCAGTACTTGAGACCCGAGCGTGCGATCACACGCCGACTCGCTTCAACTATCACTCATAGTACTGCGCTCCCGGGCAGCGGAAGGCATATGCCTTGTTGTTCAGGCCGACAGCGCACCGCTCTTCACGTCGCCACCGCGGCTATGCGGGCTATGCGGCTATGGCAGCACTCTTTCCAGGAAAGCCTCGGCTTCTCCCAGGAGAGCCTGTCCTGGGTCTTCAACGCCTACGTCGTCGCCGGCATCGCCCCGGAGGAGTGGGTCGAGCTGACCGGCCGCCCCGTCCAGGGAATCGGCGCGGCATTGATCGCCCCCTCCGCGCTCACCCTGCTCATGATGCTCTTCGGCCACGACCCCAAGGAGCTCACCAAGGCCCTGGCTCTGTACAGCGCCGCGGCCCCGGCGGGCGGCACCGCGGGAGTGTTCCTCGGCGGCCTCATCACCGAATATCTGAGCTGGCCCTGGGTCTTCTACATCAACATCCCCATCGCGCTCGTCGCACTGCTGGCCGCCGGCCCACTGATGCCCGCCGCCCAAGCCCAGCGCGGCTCCATCGACGTGACCGGCGCGCTCACCGTCACCGCCGGTCTCGGCGCCGCGGTCTACGCCATCGTCCGGGCGCCCGAGATCGGCTGGGGTTCCGCGCAGACCTGGCTCGTGCCGGCCGGCGCCGTGGCTCTGCTGGCCGCCTCCGTCGCCATCCAGGCCCGCCGCCGCGAACCGCTCATGCGGCTGTCGATCTTCCGCACCCCTACCGCCGTACACGCCGAGCCCGCCACCACCCGCCGGTGACCTACCGCGGGCAAAGGAGAGTGACACCCAACACCGCGCCCGCCTCCTATGCTCTGGGAGCCGGGCGCGCCTTCTTGTCCCTGGACGGCACGCTTATCTCCCTATGAGATGACATCCGCTAGGCCAGATAGTATGTTCCGCCGACGAGAGCAATCACTGCGAACAGGCCAACCGGCCCTCCACCTTCTGTACTATTGCGCCCCAGGTTTGGAGTTTTACGAGGAGGCATCGTAGTGGCCGTGCCGACAAGGCTTGGGCAGACAGCTATGGCGGCGGCACTGGCCTCGGCCGTATTGCTCTCCAACCCCGGCGGTGCCGCCGCCGCGCCTCCGTCGCCCGCCAAGGCCAGGGCCAAGCTGGTGAAGCTGAACGAGCGGGCGGACGACCTGGTCGAGCGGCACAACCAGGCCACGGAGGCGTACAAGTCGGCCAAGAAGAAGTACGACGCTCTCAACGCCGAGATCGGCCGCAAGGATGATCGAGTCGCCACACTGCGCAGAGACCTCGTCACGGCGGCCGTCGGCGACTACCAGACCGGCCCGTTGACCTGGCAACGATTCGCTTTCCAGAACAGCCCGGAAACGACTCTGAGCAGCATGGCCTCTCTGGACCAGATCGCGCAGGACAGGGCCGCGAAGGTCCTCGCCTTCGAGGCGACCACCAAGGACCTGCGCGACAGCCGCGCCGCGGCCAAACGCGTCCTGGCGGATGCCGACACGGCGCGCGACAAAGTACGCGGCGAGAAGGAGCAGGTGGAAAAGCTCGTCAAGGAGCAGACCAAGCTGCTGCGCCGACTGGGCGCCTTCAAGACCGGCGACCCCAACAGCACGGGCATCCCGTACACCGGACCAGCCTCCGGCAACGCCCGCCTGGCGCTCCAGTTCGCCTTCGCCCAGATCGGCAAGCCCTACCAGTACGGCGCCGTAGGGCCGGGCTCCTACGACTGCTCCAGCCTCACCCAGGCCGCCTGGCGTAGCGCGGGAGTCGAGATCCCGCGCACCACGTACACCCAATGGAGCTGGGGCGCCAGCCGCCACGTCCCCCTCGACGCGTTGCAGCCCGGCGACTTGCTCTTCAGCAAGGGACTGGGGCACATGGGCATGTACGCGGGTAACGGGAAGATGGTCCACGCACCTCAGACGGGCGACGTCGTCAAGGTGGTCGATCTCGACGACTACTGGCGCAACCGCCTGCTCGGCGCCGTTCGCCCCTGACGGAGCTCAGCCCACGGGCTTGCGTGGCCTCAGCGCGTCGCGTAGTCGGCCAGGGAGGTTTCCAGCAGTCCGAACACCTGGTGGGCTGAGCGGGTCACTGTGGAGGCGACCTGGCGGTTGCTCCGCCCCTGCCTCGTGAGATCCATGATGTGCTCGAACAGGGTCCGGTGGGCGGCACCGAGCAGGGCTGCCGCCGCGCGGGCCGTGAGGTCGCCGGGGGCGGACGCGGTATCGGTGGCGAGGACTTGGGCAAGGGCGTCTTCGCGCTGGTCGTGCAGGTCACGCAGCCGGGCGGTAAGGGTGGGGCTGTCGCTGATCATGCGGGCGAAGCCCTGACTGGAGAAGCCGATGACGGCATCGTGCCGCTCCACCCCGGCAAGGAACTCGCGACGCAGGGCGGCCAGCGCGGACTCGCCCGCCGACCGGTCGGCGACGGTGCGGGCCAGACCGGCGGCGAACGTCTCGTGATAGTCGAGGGCCAGGTCTTCCTTGCGGGGGAAGTAGTTGGTGACGGTCATCTTGGCCACCTGGGCGGCGGCCGCGATCTCGGTGATGGTCACCGCCTCGAAGCCGCGCTCGATGAACAGTCTCGTCGCGGCATTGGAGATCACCTGCCGCGTCTGCTGCTTCTTGAGCTCGCGAAGTCCCGTGGCCATGACACCACATCCTCTCATAGGCCGATCATAAATCGATGCTTGACACATTTTTATGTCGATCCTAAGTTTATGTCTCACCCAAGCAACACGGGAGAGAATCCTTGAACATCCCCGCAGGTTCCGACGAGACCGCAGCGGTCATGGCGCAGATGCGCGCGCTGGCAGCAGGGACGCCGGAGCCGCCCATGGACGCCGATTTCACTGCGGCGCTTCCGCGCATGCAGGAGGCCGCCGGGCAGTGGGTGAACACCTCTGGGCGTTCGGCGGCGGAGGCCGGTATCACGCTGTACATCCACGGCGGCGGCTTCGCGCACACCGAACCCCTGATGGAACGGCTCATGGCCGGCCACCTGTCCAAGGCGACAGGCCGGCCGGTCTTCGCGGTGGACTACCGGCTCGCCCCTGCCCACCCCTACCCGGCGGCGCTCGACGACGTGACGGCCGTCTACAGCAGGCTGCTCGATCAGGGCGTACCGGAGTCCCGGATCGTCCTGTTCGGTGAGTCGGCAGGCGGCACCCTCGCCCTGTCGGCGCTGCTGGCACTCAAGGAGAGCGCAGCCCCGATGCCGGCCGCGGTGATCGCGGTGTCCCCCTTGACCGATCTGACCCTGTCCAGCCCGTCGCTGGACACCAACGACGAACGAGACATGATCAATCGGGCGGTACTGAAGGGCGTCACCACCCAATACCTGGCAGGAGCGCGACCGGATCTGGCGCCTCAATCCCCCCTGTACGGCTACCTTCGTGGCCTGCCGGCCCTTCTGCTGATAGCCGGTTCCGCGGAGGTGCTGCTCGACGATGCCCGGCGCTTCGCGGCAGCCGCCTCGGCAGCGGGAACAGCGGTCACCCTCGATGTCTACGAGGGCATGCCCCATGTCTTCCACCTGGCGATGTTGCCGGGCGTACCCCTTCCCACCACGACCACGTTCCTCCGCCGCCTGGCGGAGTGGACCGAAGAAAGGCAGCGATGAGCCCAGAAGAGCCTCTTCGCCTGATGAGCGTGCACGCCCACCCTGACGACGAGTCGAGCAAGGGCGCGGCGACACTCGCCAAGTACGCCGCGGAGGGTGTGGACGTCCTGGTGGTCACCTGTACGGGCGGGGAGCGCGGCGACGTGCTGAACCCCGCGATGGACCGACCCGGCGTACGGGAGAACCTGACCGAGATCCGGCGGGCCGAGATGGCGGCGGCCAGGGAGATCCTGGGCGTCCGGCAGCACTTCCTGGGCTTCATCGATTCGGGCCTGCCCGCGGCCGGTGAGCCGCTGCCGGACGGCTGCTTCGCCCTCCAGCCGCTGGAGGAGGCGGCCGGGCGGCTGGTGGCGTTGATCCGCGAATTCCGCCCGCACGTGATCGTGACCTACGACGAGACCGGCGGATACCCACACCCCGACCACATCAAGACGCACCAGGTGACCGTGGCGGCCTTCGACGCTGGTCGCCACTCGGGAACGGGCGAACACTGGCAGCCGCTCAAGCTCTACTATCTGGGCACCCTGTCGCGAGCCTGGTTCCAAGCCATGCACGATGCCCTGACAGCGCGCGGGATCGACTCGGGAATGGAGGCCGTGCTGGCAGAGCTCCCGGACGACGCCCCCGCCCTGGAGATCACTACCCGCATTGCCTGCGCGGAGTACTTCGAGGCCCGGGACCGGGCGTTGCTCGCCCACGCCACGCAGATCGACCCCGCTGGCGGATTCATGCTCCACGATCGAGATGTGGAGCGGGAGGTATGGCCTGTCGAGGACTATCACCTCGCTCGGTCCCACGTCGACGGCACGCTTCCCGAAGACGACCTGTTCGCCGGCCTGCGGCCGGTCACGAGTGACACTCTGCTCGACCACATTCGATCCGGCCCGCGGTGACGACCACGTCCCGAACGCGGGCCCCTCCGGGCCGCGGCGTCTTCAGGCCCGAGACGAATTCCTCCAGCCTGGCCGGTCTGCCAGGCCCGCTTCAACAGGACGGTTCAGGCTTGGCCCACCACCGCCACCGGGCAAGGCGCGTGCTGGAGGAGGTAGCCGGCGGCTCCGTGACGCATGGCTCCTGTGCGTCCGATGACCACCAGCGTGGCGTGGCCGGCGGCGTCGTACGGCTGAACGCGCACGCCGGGATGGCGCGCCGCCCACTGGGAGAGGTCGCCCGGGGAGGCGATCGGGAGCCGGCGCAGCGCGGCTTCGCCGAAGGCGAAGTCCAGCACGGCCGCCTCCGGATCCTTGCTGGTCACGACGACCGGGCCGGGCCGGGCCGACGCGGGCAGCGGACCCGGGCCGCGTACGACGATGACCGGACAGTCGGCGTGGGCGGCGACGTACCCGGCGACCGAACCGACCACCGCCCGGGGCAACGCGCTCAGGCCGCGGGAGCCGACCACGATGAGGGCGGCGGCGTCGGAGAGCTCGACGAGGCGCTGCGCGGCGGCCCCTTCGTGCAGATCGGTGTCGACGCGCACGCCCGAGCTGGTGGAGCGGGCGCACTCGGCACCGTGCCACAGAACGTGCTCGGCGGCCTTGCGCAGGTGGGCCTTGGCGTCCTCGTCCGCCTCACCGTAGGGCCACTGCCAGGCATGGGCGACGGTCAGCGGCAGCCGCCTGAGCTCTGCCTCGTCCAGCGCCCAGTCCAGGGCCTGCATGGAGAAGTCCGAGCCGTCGTAGCCGAGCACGATCTCGTTCATACCGCCAGCCTGACGCGTGCGCGGGCCGGCGGGTAGGGACCTTGGTCCCGCGGGCGGAGGCCGTACGGCACTGCCTGCCGCGCCGATCGCCCGACAGCCTCGAAGGTATGACCGACGGATATGACGTCTTGCTGCGCGACGGCGGGATCGCCCACGTGCGACCGCTGCGGACCGACGATCGCCAGGCGCTGCACGAGCTGGTGGACCGCTCGTCCGAACGCTCGGCCTACCTGCGCTTCTTCACCGGCGGCCGGAACACCGCGCACTCCTACATGGAGCGCCTCACCAGCGACAAGTACGACGGCCACGCCCTGGTGGCCGCCTTCCGGGGCCGGCTCGTGGCGGTCGCCGAGTACATCCCCATCCGCGACGGCAGCGCCGACCTGGCCATCCTCATCGACGACGCCGTGCACGGCCATGGGCTCGGCACGCTGCTGCTGGAGCACGTGGCCCTGGACGCCGCCACGCACGGCGTGCGCGAGCTGATCGCGGACGTCTTGGCCGAGAACCAGCCGATGATCAAGGTGTTGCGGGACCTCGGCCTGGACCTGACACAGCGCTTCGACGGCGGCATGCTGCACCTGGCCATCGCCGCCGAGCCGACCGCGCGGCTGCGCGCGGGCATCGAGGCCCGCGACCACGAGGCGGAACGCGCCTCCCTGGCCCGGGTGCTGGCCCCCCGCTCCGTGGCGGTGATCGGCGCCGGCCGAGATGAGCGGGCCGTCGGTCACAAGGTGCTGCGCAACCTCATCGACGCGGGCTTCGAGGGCCCGATCCACCCGGTCAATCCGAACGCGACCGAGGTGGCCGGGCTGACCTGCCACGCCACGGTGCCCGACGGTGTGGACCTGGCGGTCGTGGCGGTGCCCGCCCGGCACGTGCTTCAGGTGGCCCGCGACTGCGCGAACGCCGGTGTGGCCGGACTGGTGGTGCTCACGTCGGGGTTCGCCGAGGCCGGGCAGCGCGAACTGGAGTCGCAGCTGGTGCGCGTCTGCCGTACAGCCGGGATGCGGCTGATCGGCCCGAACTGCCTGGGCGTGATCAACACCGCGGCCCACCTGAACGCCAGCTTCCTGCCGCACCATCCGACCCCGGGCCGGGTCGCGCTGGTCTCGCAATCCGGCGCGGTCGGGGCCGCGCTGCTGGAACGGCTGAACGTCTCCTCGTTCGTCTCGGTCGGCAACAAGGCCGACGTCAGCGGCAACGACCTGCTCGAATCCTGGGAGGACGACGACGGCACCGACGTGATCGCGCTGTATCTGGAGTCGTTCGGCAACCCGCGCAAGTTCGCCCGCATCGCCCGCCGAGTAGGCGCGCGCAAGCCGGTGTTGCTGGTCAAGAGCGGTCGCGGCGGCGCGGGAGATCGGGCGGTGCGCTCGCACACCGCCGCCGCGGCCACCCCCGACGTCGCCGTGGACGCCCTGGTCCGCGCCTCGGGGGTGATCCGGCTCGACAGCGTCCATGAGCTGATCGACACCGCCAAACTGCTGTCCGCCCAGCCCCTCCCCCAAGGCCGCCGGGTGGCGATCGTCGGCAACTCGGGCGGTCCTCAGGCGATGGCCGCCGACGCCTGCGAGCAGCAGGGTCTGGTCGTTCCCGAACTGCCGCCCGGCCTGCTGCGGGCCCGTGCCGCCGCCGCGCTGGGCAACCCGGTGGACCTGACCGCGGACGCAAGCGCCGAGGAGATCGGCGCCGCCGTCGCGGCGCTGGCCGCCTCGCCGGAGGTGGACGTGGTCTTGGCCGTGTACACCCCACCGTTCGGCTCAGGGCTCGAGCAGACTCGGCAGGCTCTCTCCATCGCCGCGAAGGGGGCGGGCAAGACCGTGCTGGCCTGCGTCGTCGGCCATGACACTCTGATCGACGGCCACCTGCCCAGCTACGCCTTCCCCGAGCAGGCCGTGCAAGCGCTCGCGCACGCCGTACGCTACGCCGAGTGGCGCGAGCGTCCCGCCGAGCCGGCACCCGCTTCCTTCCGCGTGCACGAGCGGACGGCGCGGCAGCTCGTACAACAGGAGCTGTCAGCCCATCCGGACGGCAGGTGGCTGTCCCCCGTGACCACCGCCCGGCTGCTCGACTGCTACGGCATCACGATGGTGGAATCGATCGAGGTGGACGGCCCCGAGGCCGCCGCGGCGGCGAGCGAGCGCGTCGGGCCGCCCGTCGTCCTCAAGGCCGTCGGCCCGGTGCACAAGAGCGACATCGGCGGCGTCCGCCTCGGCCTCCGAACCGCGGAGGAGGTGCGGCAGGCGTACCACGAAATGTCCGCGCACATCGGCCCGCAGATGACCGGCGCGACCGTCCAGCGCATGCTGCCGGGCGGTGTCGAAATCATCATCGGCGGCGTCAACTACCCGGCCTTCGGCCCGCTGGCCATGGTCGGCATGGGCGGCGTCATGGCCGACCTGCTGGCCGATCGCGCGTTCCGGGTGCCGCCGGTCACCGACCCCCTCGGCATGATCGCCGAGCTGAGCTGCGCCCCGCTGCTGCACGGCTACCGTGGCTCGCCTCCGGTGGACGTGGACGCCCTGGCCGACCAGCTCGTACGAGTGGGCAGGCTGCTGGAAGACCTGCCCCAGATCGCCGAGCTCGACCTCAACCCCGTCATCGTCGGCTCCGACGGCGCCACCACGGTCGACGCCCGCATCAGGGTGGCACCCTGCGAGCCACCGCCATCACTGCTCCTGCGGCGCCTGCGCTGACCGAACGACCGCCCTCAGCCGGGACTTCCGGCCCTACCCGCCGCGACCGCTACCACCCCCGTTTCCGTCACCCCGAAGGCCGGCCGGAAGGCCGAAGGCGGCACCCCCGCCGAGGCGCATACCGGCGGGCATGACGGGCCCTTCGCCTCCTGCCCGCACACATCCTGAAAGCGAAGCCGATCAGAAGGGAGAACAGCAGAGATGACCGTCACAAAGGAAGAGGTCAAGGTCCGCAGCACGGAGCTCGCCGACAAGATCAAGACGGTGATCCACGAAGGCAACGTCCGCCGGATCATCCTCAAGGACTCTTACGGCCACACCGTGATGGAGATCCCCGTGACCGTCGGCGTCGCGGCGCTCATCGTCGCCCCCGTCGTCTCGGCCGTCGCCGCGCTGACCGCCTTAGCTGCCGAATGGACCATCCAGATCCACCGCGATCCCGACCACGTACAGGACGAGCCGCCGCTTCCACCGGTGTGAACGCTGACAGGGAGGGCCGGGAAAGCGCGACGAGATCGCCCAGCATGGGCGAGTCCGGCCGGCTCGGCCACGGACTCCATGACTACCGGGACAGCACACCGTCACCCTGGCTGGGATGGTTCTGGCGGGGCGCGCACAACGCTGTTACCGTCGAAGACGGAGCGCCGGGAAGTCTGGTCGGCAACGTCATAACGGACCGGCTTCATGGAGGCGCCCATGCTCGGCATACCTGCCGTTCTGATCGTCGGGATTCTCAGCGTGACCGGGCTCGTGATGCTCGCCATCGCCGCCGATCACCTGGTGCTGGGCTCAGGGCGGCTGGCCGAGCGGCTCGGCATCCCCCCGGTCATCGTCGGCGTCGTCGTCATCGGATTCGGCACCAGCGCGCCTGAACTGGTGGTGGCCGGTACGGCGACCGCACAAGGGCATGCCGAGCTGGCGGCGGCGAGCCTGGTCGGCTCCAACATCATCAACCTTACGGTGATCCTCGGCGCGGGGGCGCTCACCGCAGGTCTTGCCGTACGTTCCTCGGTGCTGCGGCGCGAGGCGCCACTGTCGCTGGCCGCGGTCACGGTGTTCGCCATCGCCCTGCTGTACGGGCTGGGCCCGCCGGCAGGTCTCGCCTTGACCGTGGCACTGATCGGCGCGGCAATCTTGCTGGTTCGGTTCGGCCGCTCCGCCTCCCGCGACATCCTGGCCGCCGAAACCGACAACTACCTCGAAGCAACCGTGCGCCCCCGCCTCTTACCGGAGACGGTCCGGACGATACTCGGACTGGGCGGAACGCTCCTGGGCGCGCAGTTACTTGTGGCCAACGCCTCGGAGCTGGCCATCCGGATGGGCCTCTCGGCGCAGATCGTGGGATTCACCCTGGTCGCGCTCGGCACCTCGCTGCCGGAGTTGGTCACCTCCATCCAAGCCCAGCGCCGGGGCGACAGCGACCTGCTGGTGGGGAATCTGCTCGGCAGCAATCTGATCAACAGCCTCGCCGGCGGGGCGATCATCGGCCTTACCATGGGCGGCCAGGCATTGACGATGGCAGCGCCCCTTGTCGCCGCGATGGTGGGCGTCAGCGGCATCGCCTGGGCACTGCTGGCCCGCGGCAAACGGCTTGATCGAGCCGAGGCGTACCTGTTGCTGGTCGTGTATCTCGCGCTGCTCCCGCTGATCTCATAGCGGAGGGGTACGTCGGCCTCGGTGCGCCGGCAGGTCGTGCAATCGCACCGGCGGCAGCCCGCTCGCACACACCAGCTTGTGGAAGCCACCTCCCCACGCCGCAGCCCGCGCAGGGCCACCAGCCACCACAGCACGAACAGCGAATCCTCCCGCGCGAAGCGCAGAAAGGCAGCCATCAGCAGCGCAGGCGGGCGATGTAGCCGGGGCCTGCCGGGTCGCGTTCCAGAGCTTCCAGGGTCCACGCCGACTCGGCGACGGCGGCTGCGAGTTCGTCCGGCGTCGCGAGCCAGTACTCGAACCACGGCGTCGTCGTCGCGCCGTCTCATACCCAGGATACGCAACTATCCGCGAGCCCGCCCGCAGCGAAGGTTCCAGGTGTGGTAGTCGGCCTGGTCGGCGCCGCCGTCGCCGGGGTCCATGTCCCAGCCGATCAGCTGTGGCCCGGGCAGGCCACCGCAGCACGGCGCCGCCAGGACCTCCGGCGCCGGCACCAAGCCGCCCAGCAGGCCAAAGTAGGCACGTAAGGAATGTTGGCTGGCCTGCAGACATATGCTCCGGAGGCGACATCGCGCCGACGATAACGATGGACCTCGGATGGCACCCGATCCCTGCCGAGAGGGGCAACTCGTTAGATGGGTGGCCGAGAAGACGATGGATGCACCTCTCACGGCGCACCCACACCGTGCCCATCGCGGTCAGGACCTTGTCGGCGACGCCCCGTACGAGGTCCGCCTGAGGCGGCGGGCGATGGGACCACCTTCTCCGAGGCCGCTCTGGACGACGATGATCCAATATGCGAACATACGTTCGACAAGCATCCTTAAGAATGGAGTGCATGTGCGCCTCTCAAGCTCTGGCCGTGCTCCTCTTTCCCACCGATTAGTCGCCCTGGCTGGGTCCCTGTTCCTGGCAGCGGTCCTGCTCGTCGCTCAGACACCCGCCGCCTCGGCCGCCGACACCGTCACCGACCTCGGCGTCGCCGCCGACAGGGGCGGCGACGTGGTGGCGCAGAGCGGCAAAATCTTCGTCGCCGCCGACGATCGGATCGTGGTCACCAAAAGCGACGGCGCGCTCATCGACACGATCAGCGGCCTGTCCGGTGCCGTGGCCCTGTCCGTGGCGGACAACGGCAGGAAGGTGTACGCGGCTCTGCGCGATTCGCATGAAGTGATCGAGATCGACATCGCAACGCTCGCCATCACCAAGCGGATCGACCTCACCGCCTACCCGTGCCCGTCCACGCTGGCCCAGTCGTACGAGCGGCTGTGGGTCGGATATGGGTGCGGCCAAGCGGGGGAAGGAGGCGTCGTCGCCCTCGAGCTGTGGAGGCCGACACCCACCCTCGTCCCGGTCGGGCCAGGCACGACGCAGCCTCCGCTGGTCGCCGTCGCCGGAAGCACTCTGGTGGCGGGAGAGCCGGGAGCCGACCCCGCCTCGATCAGGGTGTATGACGTCAGCATCACCCCGGCCACCCCGCGCGGCGAGATCCGCGCTGACACGTCCCTGCGGGACCTCGCCCTCGCCGACTACGGGTCAGCGGCGCTGTCGGCGCTGGCCGACACCCACCGGTTCGACGCCTGGGACACGACAACCAACGCCAAGGCACGCGCCTACGACAGCGGCGAGCTGAGCGAGCACGGCCTCCCCACCGCCGTCGCGGCCAGCCCGAACGGCGCCTACGTCGTGGGCGGCTGGAACTCCTCCGCAGGCGACGCGGCGGAGCTCGTGGTGTACGACCCGGCCACGGCGGAGGTGATCTACTCAGCCGACCACCAGGGCAAGGCGCTGGTGGCGGGCAGCATCGCCTTCTACGGCGTACTCACCTATGCGGTGCTGAAGGAGCCTGACACCGGGCGGATGCACCTCTGGCGGCTGCCGCATTCGCCTTACCACGCCTCCACCCTGACCATGACGGCTCCCTCCGAGGCGACCGCGCTCAAGCAGCTGACCTTCAGCGGGCGGCTCACGCTGAGTACCGGCGCGCTGCCCGGCGTGCAGACGCTTGAGCTGTACCGCTGGCTCCCCGACGGCACCTCCCGGCCCTTCCAGGAAGTCACCACGGAGGCGGACGGCACGTACCAGTTCACCGATACCGCACCGAAGTGGGGGTCGTACGAATATCGGTTGTACTGGCCGGGCAACTCATGGTTCAGGGGCAGCGGCGCCTCGGCCATCGTCGAGGTGGGCCTGTACCAGCCGGTGCTCACGGTGACCGGCCCGGCCACCGGCGTCGTCGGCGAGCGACTCGAATTCAACGGAACGTTCGCCGCCGACGGCATCACCTTCCCGCTCACCATTGTCACGGTCGTACGCAACGTCTCCAACCCCGATGGCACTACCTCGAAAGCCCTGGCCAAGATGACTGCCGCTGCCGACGGATCGTTCAGCTTCGCTGACACGCCGACGACGGCCGGCAAGCACACGTACGTCATCCAGCTGGTGGGGAACTCGACAATCGAGCCGGCGAAGACCACCCACGTGGTCGTCGTCTCCCAGCCCCCCGCGTAACCTTCCGGCGAGGTGACGGCGATCCGAATCGCCGTCACCCATGTCGTTGGGCACGCCGAACCACGGAACTCAGCCCGCTTGCCTGGGTCTTCCTGCCACGACGTGCACTTCGTAGTAGTCGCCGGGCGCGCGCTCCGGTCGGATGGTCAGTTCCCGGGGCTCGGACACCGGGGCGGATTCGGTGTGTTCGCGGGGTTGCGGGGCCTCGGCCTTGCCCCAGATGTTCTCACAAACATTTCCCAGAATCCTTCACCCCCCCGTGCTGACGCTGATCGTCGCTCTGGCCTGGCGCCGACGGCAGGGCGTGCTCGCAGCGCCGGTTCGTGGTGGCAGGTCAGGTGCCGGTGACGATCAGGCCGACCATAGGGAAGCCGCCGCCGCCCATCGTGGTGAGTCGCAGCGGGAGCGGCTCCGACTGCCGCGAGGCGGATGCCGAGCTATAATCACCAGGTCGCGAAAAACGATGTTCCGCGGGTCCTTCCGCAGGATATCGCTCGTACATCGATGCAGATGGTTCTGATCGGTGAGCGTCTCCTTGCCGATGCCGGGCATCCCGCCCGCTCCCGGCACTGCACATCGCCGGCGCGTGTCGGCGCAACAGAGGAGCGCAGCATGCAGAAGACCATCGCCATTGTCGGAGCAGGCATGGGCGGGCTGACGCTCGCCCGGGTGCTTCAGGCTCACGGCGTCGCCACGACGATCTACGAGGGTGAGGCTTCGGCGACGACCCGCGCGCAGGGCGGTCTGCTCGACATTCAGGTAGAGACCGGACAGGTCGCGCTTCGCGCAGCCGGTCTCTACGACGAGTTCCTCACTCTGGTCCGCCCGGGTGAGGACGCCAAGTGTGTGGTCGACTGCCACGGCACGATCCTGTTCGACATGCCTGCGGACCCCGGTTCTGCCCGCCCTGAGGTGGATCGTGGCGAACTCAGGCGCCTGCTCATCGACTCGCTGGCTCCCGGGACGATCAGGTGGGGTCACAAGCTCGCCTCGATCCGGCACCGCGTGGAGGGTGGCTACGACCTCGCTTTCGCGGAAGGTTCCGACACGCGCGCCGACATCGTCATCGGCGCGGACGGTGCCTGGTCGAAGGTGCGTCCGCTGCTCACCCCCGCCAAGCCTCTCTACAGCGGAACCTGCTTCATCGAGATCGCCCTCGCCTCGGGCGGCCAGGACTGTCGGACGAGCGTGGCCGCGATCGGCAGCGGCACGCTGATGGCGGTCGCGCCGGGCAAAGGCATCATCGCCCATCGCTACGCCGACGGGCACGTGCGCGGATACGTGGCGCTGAACAAGCCCGAGGAGTGGATGAGGTCGATCGACTTCGGCGACCCGTCCGCTGGCCTCCGTCAACTTGCCGACGAGTTCGATGGCTGGTCGCCGCTGCTCACCGCCTTCGTGACACAGAGCGACGCGGAACCGTGGCTCCGAGCCATCTATGCCCTGCCCGTCGGGCTTAGGTGGGACAGGGTGCCCGGCGTGACGCTCGTCGGCGACGCCGCGCATCTGATGTCGCCCTTCGCCGGCGAGGGTGCGAACCTCGCCATGTACGACGGCGCTGACCTGGCGAGCAAGCTGGTCGAGCAACCCGACATCGAGGTCGCGCTCACCGGCTACGAAGAGCGGCTGTTCCTACGTGGTAGCGACGCCGCCGGCCGCTCGGCGAAGAATCTGGAGATCTTCTTCGGCCCGGAAGCACCGCAGAGCGTAGTCACTCTGTTCGATCACTCCTGATACCTCAGTCCGGTTTCGCGATCTTGTCGCGGACCCGGCGGGGGCCGGGTACGGCCATCGCTGATCATCGGGGGTTGCGCGGACTCCTGAAGATCGTGCGGTGGCCGCAGGGCATAGCCCAGACCCTGCCCGTTGGTGGGCGGTGCGCGAGCGGCACTCCCGGACCGTGACGTCGATCTGCCGTCACCGGTCCAGGACCCGCCGGAATTCGATCACCTGGCGAGCCTAGCGGCCACGCCCGCCCGGGCCGAGCGACGGACGGGGACCACGTGACCACGCCGGTGTGCCAGCCACATGAACACGACGGTGGCCACCACGCCGAACACCACGGCGTACACACTGCCCTCCGGTCCGAAGTCGCCGCCCGTGACCAGCGCTGGACCCGACATCGTCGCGTCCAGCAGGCCCTGCGGGGTGTTGCTGCCGGACACCTTGGTGCTGAAGATGGCGCTCGCGGCAATGTTCCAGCCGAAGTGCAGACCGATCGGCACCCACAGCTTGCGGGTGGCGATGTACGCGGCGGTCAGCATCCCGCCTGCCTCGATGGCGATAGCGATGGCGCCCCACAGGGTGGCGTTCGCGTTGAGCAGGTGGATCAGGCCGAACAGCGAGCCGGTCAGCACGAGCGCGATCCAGGTTCCGGTCCAGTGCTCGACGTTCCGGAACAGGACACCGCGGAAGACCAGCTCCTCGGTCACGGCGGCACCCGCCATGATGCCGAGCAGGCCGACGGCACTCGCCGGCGTGCCCAGGCCGTTGATCGTGTAGTCGCCTAAGAAGGCGATGTTCGCGATGACTGCCCCGAACAGCGCGATGCCGAGCAGCGTGCCCCAGCTGATCCCCGCGCCTGCTCCCTTCAGCGACACCTCGACGGGGGCCCGGTGCTCGGTGCGCCGCACCACCCAGCCGTAGACCAGGACCGCGACGACGGCCGTCAGCAGGCCGGCGACGAGCGCCAGCCAGGGGTTGTCCTTCACCGCCGCGGTGCCCAGATTGCCGAGGATCCAGACCGCCACAACCGCCAAGAGCTGCCATATCAGACGCACGATGACTCCTTCGTGAGAATCCGCGGCGGGAGCGCCGCGGGCTACTAGCAGGGTGCGCTCAGCCGGGGAGGTCGACGCCGAGGGCGACGTCGAAGGTCCCCGCGCCGTTGCGGGCCAGGCCCATCAACAGCGGCCCGACCCCTTCCAGCCAGCGGGCACCTGGGCCGGATGCAAAATCGCGGCCTGGTGTCCCGCGAGCGGTGCCTCGCCGACCAACGGGGGGCGGTAGTCGCCATCACTCCCCGGGGCAGCGACCTGATCAAGATCGCGGCTCCGCAGCACGTGGCCGACGTCCGCGATGTGCTCATCGAGCATCTCACCGCGACAGAAACGGCGATGCTCATCACCATCGGCGACAAAGTAGCCGAACGGCTGGCGGCGCTGGAACACAAGCACTGATACCCGATCCCGGACCTCATCGCTCACGAACTGCGTGCGTGTCAGAATCCCGCTGGCGCCAGCACAACTGTTTGCTATGCACGACCCACAGCTACGACCCGCTCAACGCCTGACTTGATCAGCGACATGCCCTTGGAAGGCGCGGCTCACGGGTGCGGGGCGGCGCTGAAGGATGCTGACTTGCGGGGTGCGAACCTGAGCGGGGCGCAGCTGTATCACGACAGCGCCCGGGCCACCGCCCGGCTGGTCCTCAAAGCGGCTCGCAAGACCGCACGCAAGGTCAACAACGCCTGCCCCGGCGTGTGACTCACATGTGTCTCACCGTGACTCACGATGAGACGACTTGACTACAGAATCGGGAAAACCGCAGGTGGAGGTTGTAGGGCGCCCGGGGCTCGAACCCGGAACCACGGATCCTGAAAGGTGAATCTTTCCTTAGCCAAGCCGCCTCGGCCCGCACTGCGGTGTACCAGCTGGGATCATCCCCGCGCGGGGATGGTCCCTATTTGAAGGTTGTCCGGCTCTTGGGTGGTCACAACCGGCCGGTGCGCGCGATCACCTGGCTGGCGAAGTCAAGCATCTGGTCAAGGCTGGGGAACAGTGCGAAGGCGTCCACGAACGCCTCGTCCGCACCGGATTCGGCCAAGCGCTTGAGCTTGTCGGCCAGCGAATCAACGGACGTGCCCGGTTCGAGGTTGATACGTATGGCCTTCTTCAGCGCGTCGGGATCGCGGCCGGCCTCCTGCGCCGCCTGGCGCGCGAGCGACCACAATCGGTCGGCGACCTCGTCCGGCAGAAACTCGATCCCGAGCCAGCCGGTGGCGCTGCGGCCGACCCGGCGCATCGCGGCCTCGCTCGCGCCGCCGATCCAGATGGGCGGCCCGCCCGCTTGCACCGGGCGCAGGTCGGCGTGTACTGGCGGCAGCGAGAAGAACTCGCTGTCCCAGGACACCGGGTTGGTCGTCCACCACTCGTGCAGGAACGCCAGCAAGTCATCGAGCATCCGCCCGCGCCGGTGCCAGTCCGCGCTGCGGGAGATATCGTGCTCGTCCTTCATCCACCCGAGTCCCACGCCGACCTCGAGACGGCCGTCGCTGAGCACGTCGAGCGTGGTCAGCATCCGGGCCAGGTGCGGCGGCTCGTAGTAGAAGGTGCTGAGCGTGCTGGCATTCAGCCGCACCCGGCTGGTCGCCGTCGCGGCGACGGTCCACAGCAGCACCGGGTCGAGGTAACGCTTCATCTGCGGCGGGTACGGCTGCTCTTTGCCCGGATAGATGCTATGCATGTCGACCGGCTGGACCAGGCGATCGCCGACCCACAGCGTGTCGTAGCCAAGGTCCTCGATCCCGCGGCAGAACGCGCTCAGGCCGGCGGCGCTGCTGATAGCGGGCCCGATTATGGGAAGTGTGAAACCAAGCTTCATTGGGGGGGTCCTTTCGGTGATCCGCCTCCCGGAGCGGCTCAGACGGGAAGTTCGGTGATGCTGAGGGCGAAGTCCAGGTTTCCCACCCCGTGGTTGGCGAGGCCCACGGTGATCACGCCTGCTCCTTCCAGCCAGTGCGCCATTTTCAGGCCGCCGACGTCCAACGGGCGCAGCCCGAGGCTCTGGATGAAGGTCTCCACGCTTGCCTTGGCCTGCGCGCTGTCGCCGGCGATGAAGACGTCGGGTCGACCCTTCTCCAGGACATGACGGAAGATGGTGTTGAACGCCTTGACCACGCTGGCGCTCGCCGGAGCCGCCTTGGCGACTTCCTGCGCGATCGAGGTCTCCTCGCGGTGGGCCAGCCCGTCGAACGTGGAATTAAAGGGATTGCTGATGTCGACGACAACCTTGCCCGCGAGAGCGTCTCCGTACTGGGCGACGACCGGCACGACACCGTCGTACAACAGGGCCACGATGACGATGTCCCCGGCCGGGGCGGTGCCCCATTCTCCCGTCGTGGCGCCGCCGCCGAGAGCCTTGGCCAGGTCAGCGGCCTTGGACTGATCGCGGCCCATGACCTCGACGGTGTTGCCGCCCGCTACCGCCCGCGCGCCGATGGTGCGGGCCATGTTCCCGGTGCCGATGATGCTGATGCTGCTCATGAGATGTCCTGCCCTGGTTGTGTGTTGTTCGGTTCAGATGGCGGTGGTGCCGCCGTCGGCGACGAGCTCCATGCCGTTGACGTAGCTGGAGTCGTCGGAGGCGAGGAAGAGGGCGGCCGTGGCGATTTCGTCAGGGCCGCCCATCTGGCCGCGGGGGATGAGGGACTCGAACTGGCGCTTGGTGGCCTCGTCGAAGAGTTCTTCCTGCTTGCGGTGGCGACCTGGCCGGGGGTCAGGACGTTGACGCGGATGCGGCGGTCCTTGAGCTCGTTGAGCCGGACGCGGGCCCAGGCCTGCTGGACGGCCTTGCTGCCGGCGTAGACGCTCCAGCCGGGGAAGGCGCCGAGGGAGGCGTTGGAGCCGGTCATGAGGATGGAGCCGCCGTCGTTGAAGAGCGGAAGGGCTTTCTGAACGGTGAACAGGGTGCCGCGGGCGTTGAGGCAGAACGCGGCGTGGAAGTGGGCCTCGGTGATCTCGCCGAGCGGGGCGGGCTCGCCCCCGCCTGCGCTGGCCCACAGCACGTCGAGGCTTCCCTTCTCCCGCTTGACGGTGTCGTACAGGCGGTCCAGGTCGTCCAGGTCGGCGGCATCGCCCTGGACACCGGTGACGTTGCGGCCGATCTGCTTCACGGCCTCGTCCAGGACGTCCTGGCGGCGGCCCGTGATGAAGACGTGCGCTCCTTCGTCGACGAACAGCTTCGCGCCGGCCAGCGCCATGCCGGTGGTGCCGCCCGTGATGACCGCTACCTTGCCGTCAAGCTTTCCCATGGTCGCCCCCTGGGGGTCGGTGGTGCCGTGTGCACCTCGGTGACGGCGTTATGTACACCGATCTGTTTGCTTACAGTACGGGTCGGACGGCCGGGGCGCAACTATGTACACCGGTCGTTACCCGGCTGGGGTACCATGGACCCATGTCGGAGTTGGAGAAGGGCCCCACCGGCCGCCGCCGCGGCCGGGGCGCCCGCGAGCGCATCCTCACCGCGTCCCAGCAGCTGTTCCGCGAGCAGGGCATCAACCGCACCGGCATGGACCAGCTCTGCGCGGCGGCCGAGGTGTCCAAGCGCACGGCCTACCAACACTTCACCAGCAAGGACGAACTCGTCGCCGAGTACCTGCGCCGGTTCGACCCCTCCGTTCTGTCCGGCGTGTTCGACCGCACCGACCTCACACCCCGCCAACGGCTCCTCGCCGCCTTCGACATCCCCCCCACCACCCCCCTGTGCCCCTACATCGCCGCCGCCGTCGAACTCCACGACCCCCAGCACCCCGCATCCCAGTACGCACGCGACTACAAGAAAGCCGTCGCCGCGCGGCTCGCCGACACCGCCCGCGAAGCCGGCGCCGCCGACCCTGAACAGCTCGGCGAGCAACTCGCGCTGCTCATCGACGGCGCCGCGGCCCGCACCCGGGTCCTCAACGCTGACGCCTTCCCCGCCGCCGCCGCCATCGCCGCCATCCTCATCGACAACGCCATCCCCGCCACAGCCAGCGACGACCGGCGACGGGAGGAAGTGTCAAGTTGACCTGGCACTCCGCGGCCGGGCTGGACGCGCGGCTGCACCTACTGGTACGCGACACCAGCCGCCCGGCACCTGCCGGCTTTCACGGAACTGGCCGCCCTCCTGCTGAAGGCCGCGGCAGAAGCCGCCGGGGAGACCGGCGACCCGCCGACGTGGTCGGCCTGGCAGCTGCTGGGGCCGCACGCTGCCGTAGTGCTGAACAGCCTCAGCGCTCTGCCGAGGCTGGCGAAAGTCCTCAGTGTCCCGGTCCCGCGGCTCCGCAAGCCAGGATCAGCCTGGACCGAACTATCCCGGTCTCTGGCCGCCAGGACCGAGACGGCAGGGCACGTCCGGATCGGGTACGCCCGCGCGTCAACCGTCCGTCAGTCGCTCGACGCCCAGACCGACGCGCTCAAAAGAGCTCACCGAAAAGGCCAACGTCGCCCCGTACAAGTTCGAGGACCTGAAAGGTCTTCTTCAGGGCGCGGTCCAGGCGTGGGGCGCGTGCGGCGAGCAGGTCGATGACCTCCAGCAGCCAGCGGCGGATGGTGGAGGCTGAGACGTTGTTGCCGCCGGCCATGTCGGCCAGGCGCTGGTCATGGCGCAGCACGGCGAGCACAATGAGGGCGATCTTGGCGGGCGGTAGCTTCCGTCACCGTGAGCCGATCACTTTTTGAGCGCTCTGGCTCACCCTCGATGATCGGTAACTCAGAGTGACTCGGCGGTGGTGTCTGACCATCCGGTTGATGCCGGAGATGCCGATAAGTTCTTGTCCTGATCAGGACGGTTCTCTGACCAATGGCGATATCTTCCAGCGATGAGCGAAGGGGAATCGAACCGGAAAGCCGTCATCATTCCGGGCGGGACGTACGGACCGCTGGCCGGACTGCTCGCCTACGCCGGGGTACTGGGACCATCCTGCCGGAATTGAACGTTAGCGAGCGTTTCCGCAGCTCAAAGCCTTAATCTCGTGACGCCCCCACCCCATATCCTGCTCGTCGGCCCGTGACCGCCTGGCCGACGACCACGCTCACGGTCGACGAGGTCGAGCAGCAACATTGACCTCGTCGCCGTTGGTCACCGCGCCGCGGAAGGTGAGGCTGGTCCTCTCCACCGGGACTGGGGCCAGACGGTTGCCGCTAGCGTCATAGCGTTCTATGCGGAAGTGCCCGGCTTCCAGTTCGGCGTCGGTGTTGCCGATCGACGGCTCGCGGCGCTGCTGAAAGTCACGGATAATGCCCCTGAACTGAGCGGTTCCGGTGGGCGCGGGGGCGAAGGGCCGCCGGGGAAGCCACCTCACCCAGAGGACGTGATCTGCCGGCTGCCGCCGGGGTCGCCGGCCAGAGCCCGCAGATCAGCGGCGACCTCATGCGTGCTGTCCGCATCCCACTGGCCCCGGACACTTCTGCTGTACGCGTGGGTTCTCCCGTCGAGGCGTCACGGGCGGTCGGCGCAGAGCGTGCGCGCTGGGTGGCGGTACACGATGGCGCGCGGCAGCACGTCAGGGGTCCTGGTCCAGCTGGGCACACCTTTGCCGCAGACCGAGGCGTCGGTGGTCCCGTCTGACACTTTGGTGATCCGGTAGGTGGCCGAGGAGCCGCAGGTCATCTTGGACGCCTTGCCGGTGGGGAAGCCGACCTCCTGGTAGAAGCAGTCGCCCTGCTTCGCGTTCAGCGTCAGGCACAGCCGAGTGCGCGACCGGCGGGTTCCGATCAGGACGTATCCGTTGGTGATGTCGTCGCAGCGGTCCGCCTTCTTGATCATCTTGTACGCGGCCTGCGGGGCGCTGCACGCGACGATACGGAAGTCGTCGGTCTTGCCGCCCTTCCCGCGTGCTTCGAGGCATGAGCCGATCCGCGCGTTGATCGGATCGTCCTCGGCGGCGCAGCCTGCGGCCATCGCGATCAGGAAGGCGCAGGCCAGTCCCATGGCGAGGCGGCGGGCGACAGGACGGTGGCGATCACTCGGGGTGCCGGTCATGACCCGGCAGCCTAACCGGAGAACCCATCACCTCGGCCGGGCGCGCGGCAGCGAACCCTGGCCGATGATCGCCGGTCAGGGTCTGCTGGAACCGATAGGGGTCAGGCCACCTGATCGGCTGGGGTGAGGGTGACCTTGTGGCCGAGTGCTTCGAGTTGGCGGATGAGTGGGTCGGTGCGGCGGCGGGTGTCGATCTGGCGGGTGTAGAAGTCGGTTCCCAGATCTTGGTAGCGGGCGGTGGGGTCGGACAGCAGCTCGAAGACGATGGTGAGGATGGTGAGGATGGTGCGGGCGAGCGCGGTCTTGGCCTTGCTCTTGGGCATGCGCTTGACCAGGCGGCAGTAGCGTTCACCGAGCCGGGTGTCGGTCTTGGCAGCGCTGGTGGCTGCCTGGCCGAGTGCGGATTTCAGGTAGGGGTTGCCCTTGCCGGTCTTGCCCCGGCCGCGTCGCTTGCCGTACTGCTTGGTCAAGGGTGCGACCTTGGCCCAGGCCGCGAGCCGTCGGGTGGTGCCGAACATGCTCATGTCCAGCCCAAGCTCGGCGATGAGGGTGTGCGCGACGCCGATCACCCGCAAGGTGGACAAGCTGTCGTGCGTGCGGTTCGGCTCGGCCCGCTACTCGGTCCCCAATCGGCTCATCGGCGCGACGGTGGCCATCGTGGAGGCCGACGGCAGGCTGCTGATCACCGACCTGGCCACCGGCGAGATCATCGCCGACCACGCCCCGGTCGCCCCCCGGCGAGGCCGCGATCAGCGACGAGCATTACGGCGGCCCGCGGCCCGCGCCACGGCGCGCCGCCCGGCCCCGCACCCCGATCGAGAAGGCGTTCCTGGCACTCGGCCCGGCCGCCGAAACCTGGCTGACCGGCTCGGCCGCCTCCGGCAACACCCGCCTGGCCGCCGATCTGGTCGAGCTGACCGCGCTCGCCGCTGCCCACGGACAGCAGGCGCTGGCGGCCGCGTTGCAGCGCGCGGCACAGTTCCGCCGATGGCGAGCCGAGGACGTCCGCTCCATCCTCGCGGCCGGAGCCGGCACACCACAGCCGACCGCCGCCGGGGACGCGCTGGTGATGGCCCTGCCCACCGTCCCGACCCGGTCGCTGACCGACTACGCCCTCGACCGGATCGACAAATCAGAGAGACCGGATGACCGCGCCCACAACGCCCGCGCTGCCCGCCGGTCTGGACGCCGCCTTGCGCCTGAAGCTGGCCACCATGCGCCGCCTGGCGCCCGAGCTGCTAGTAACGGCCCGCACACAGCGCTGGAACCCCGAAGAGTTCCTGCGCACCCTGCTGGAGGCCGAGCTGACCGCGCGCGATGAGTCCAACGTCCGCACCCGGATGAAGGCCGCCGCCTTCCCGGTCATCAAGACCATCGAGGAATTCGACGTCGCAGCGTCGTCGATCCCACGGGCGACCTTCGACTACCTCGCCTCGCTGGAGTGGATCCGCGCCACCGAGAACTACTGCGCGGTCGGCCCGGCGGGCACGGGCAAGAGCCACAGCCTCATCGCCCTCGGCGTCGCCGCCGTCCACGCCAGCTACAAAGTGCGCTACTTCACCGCGGCCGAACTGGCCGAAACGCTCTACCGGGGAATGGCCGACAACTCCGTCGGCCGCGTGATCGACAACCTGCTCCGCAACGACCTGATCATCATCGACGAAGTCGGGTTCGCCCCGCTGGACGACACCGGCGCCCAACTGCTGTTCCGCCTCGTGGCCGCCGCCTACGAACGCCGCGCGCTCGGCATCGGCTCACACCGGCCCTTCGACCAATGGGGACGCTTCCTACCCGAGCACACCACCGCCGTCAGCCTGCTGGACCGGCTCCTGCACCACAGCGTCGTCGTGGTCACCGAGGGCGAGTCCTTCCGCATGAAACAGGCACGAACCCGGACAAGCGGCCGCCTCGCCAAGAAATAATCAACTACGAAGAAGTGGGGACCTCTACTTGGCCACCAGCGGCGACACGCACGGCTCTGGCGCAAAGTGTGTGCCGTTGTGACTGAGCGTGATCTCGCTCCTGTCAGTAACTGCAGAGGATGATCTTCCGTAAAAGGTCGAAGTTGGCGCGGCCGTATCGGCTGCGTTTGATGGCCTTGACTCTCGTCACGTTGCCTTCGACTGCTCCGGAGGAGTGGGGCAGGGTGAGACCGTTGATGACCGCGTCCAGGTCACGGTCGATCCCCTTGGCGAAGGAGTGCAGCTGGGGGATGTCGTCGGCTTCGACGGCGGCAAGCCAGCTCTTCAGGTCGTTGTTTCCTGTGCGGTCGGTCATCATCTGCGCGAACGCGGTGACGTGGCCGGACAGCGCGGCAAGGCGTGGGCTGCGCTCCAGGATCTGGTCGAGCTTGGTCTTGTCGTCGGCGGTGAGGTGGTCGGGGTGGCTGGTGATCCAGCGGGTGACCTCGCGGACGGTCGGAGCGGGCGGCGGGAGCGGCAGGACGGTGTGACCGGCGCGTAAGGGCTCGACATAGCGCCGGACGGTGCGGCGGCTGCCGCGATATCCCAGGGCGCGCAGTTCGGCATAGAGCTGGGCGGCGTTGACGACCTGGTCGTCAGCGACGCGTTGCCGCAGGTAGGGAATGAACTCTTCGAACGATCGGGGCCGACTGGAGCGGGGGCCGTTGATGAGTTCCTCGGCTGTGGTGGCATTGCGGAACTTGCGGACGGTCGTGCGGTTCAGACCAAGGTGCTGGGAGATCGCCGCGATGGTCCAGCCCTGCTCGACGAGTTCATGGACGGCGGCGTGCCGTTCGCGGGTCCGGACCGCAGTGCGTGGCTCGGGCAGCGATGTAGGTTCCTGCCCCGTGGGCGCGGTCGACATCGGGCCGGGCTCAGGCTGTGGTTCGGGCGCGGATTTTCGCAGGTCAGCTCGGTTCGTCCGGACCGTGATCTCGACCGCTTGGCAGAGGTTGTTCCACAGATGCCACCTGTCGGCTATTTGCGTCGCTTCCGGCGCGCCAGTTCGGGCGCCCTCGGCGTAAGCTCCTGCCCTGTCGCGGCAGATGATATGGACTCCGGGGTGCTCGCGAAGCCAGGTGGCCAGGGTGTCGGCCTGGCGGTCGTCGAGCACATCGATGGCCCGGCCGGTCTCCATGTCGATCAGGATGGTGGCGTAGGAGTGGCCGCGCCGTTTCGCCCAATCATCCACTCCCAGCACGGTGACCTGTGCGAACTCAGGGTCCGGCAGGGCTCGGATCAGCCGGATCAGGGTGTCGCGGGACACCATGACGCCGAGCATGTTCAACAGCCGGGAAGCGGCCCGGCCGGCCAGCGCCAACGCCAGCCGCTCCAGCATGCGCCGCAGAAGCCGGGTGTTTCGTGCGTGCCGGCCTGCCAAGCCGTTGATGGGCTCGGCGAACGTCCGGATTCTGCACGCCACGTTCCGGCATTTCAACCGCCGTACGGTGAGATCGATCAGGACCTGGCGCCCGCCGACGGGCAGGTCCTGCAGCAGCCGCCGGTAGTGTCCGTGCAGCCGGGTCGAGGGCTGCCCGCATCCCGGACAGCTGATGGGTCTGCCACGGGTGCGTGCTTTGACCAGCACATAACCGCCGCGATCAATCAGTTCCTCGACGACCAGCTCGGACAGGTGGGGAAAGAAGATCTGCAGGCAGGCTTGGCCTGCCGGGGACCCGGCATGCTGCACAATGAACTCCGCGGCCGCTCTGTTGACGATCAAGTTCTTGGTCGAACCCGATCATCACGGAGCGGCCGCACTCATGTGCGGTCCGTTACCCCATCGCGATCAATGCCGAGCGAGAGCCACGCCACTGTCCGTGATCGCAGCACACACTTTGCACCAGAGCCACACGCACCCGACCATTGACACTACCTGGGCTTTCACCCAGGCCGACCGGCCTTGTATCACCGTCAGGACGACAGGATTTGAACCTGCGACCCCTTGACCCCCAGGCACGTCACCATGGGGCGGGATCACAGCCGATACCCGTCCCCACCTGGGGTTACAGTCCTTGCCGGTCCTTCAGCGTCCAAGGTCGTCCGACGCGATTGTCACTCAGTTCGTCACTCAGAATTCGTCGTACCCGGAGACCTGTCCGATGGAGAAGATGTGCCGGTTTGCGGCGCAGATCGTCTCAAGAACGTGGATGGGCGTGTCCTCGGTGGAATAGCTCGCGCGGAGCACCTGCACGATCCACTCTCCAGGCTCGAGTTCCAGCGTCTCGCGCTCGAAGGTGGTCGGCGACCGCGCCGTCAGGTTCTCCTCCGCGTGGCCGAAGGAATAGCCGAGGGCAATCAACGCGGACTGCAGCGACGGCTTCACGAACTCCGGCTCGGTGAGCCTGGTATCGCCGAACAGGTCAGCGCGGAAGTAGCTTGTCGCGATGCGCACCGGCACGTCGTTCGCGGTCATCATCTTGCGCCGGGCGACGATGTCCGTACCGGAATCGACGCGCAGGCAGGCCGCAACATGATCACTGACGGGTTCGAGCCCGACATAGAGCATCCGGCGATCAGCTTTGAGCCCTTGCCGTTCCGCTTCCGCCAGGAACAGGGACTTGGAACCCCTGATGGCGGGTTCGGTCGGCAAGGCCCCGCTGCAGCAATCGCCACGGCCCTCGACTACGGGAACCGAGGCCGGCGATCGTCAGGGCCTCACCGGTGACTGGTCGACCGACAGGTCATCCGTCGCCGATAACCTCTTCATGAACCTGGGCCAGGTGCTGGATTGAAACGTCCGTTGCCAGGCATCAGAGTGCGCCGGCGGCTGAATCATGGGGAGTTTGTGGCATGGACTCGGTAACGCTGCACACGGCGGCACGACGGTACCTGATGGAGCGGTACGACGAGCTGACCGATAAGTACGCCGCGCTGCCCAACGAGGGACGGTCCGCATTCGGGTACAACTACCGTCCCGAAGCCTGGCGCATCTTCCCCCACTACAACGTGATCGCAGCGATCCTGGAACACGTGGAGCGGCTCGATCCAGACCGGCTGCCCGAGTTCTCCGACCTCGTCGACGCCCTATCCGAGGCTGCCGACACGGCCCAGTCGCCGTTCACACAACCGGCATCGAACAAGACCGCGGCAAAGGCGATGGCTGAGGAACGCCGGCTGTTTCAGTCGACCTTGCAAGCCTGGGTAGCGCGGGCCGACTTTCCGGTGGAACCGCTGCCCTACCGGCGCGTGTTGATGCCCGCCGAGTCGTTCGAACGACAGAAACAGTTGGAGCAGCGGTGGGGGCTGGTGGGCAGGTCGTGGTACCCCATGCTCGCCGAGCCAACTCCACCCGACGTCCTCGTGCTGACGGAGGCATCGATGTGGGACGAGCAGGGACTCGCCCAGGTGCGCGCCGCAGTACGCGACATGAGCGGCGGCCGCGTGACAGAACTGCGCGAGTACGGCGCGGACTACCTCGTAGATGTAGAGATGTTCGAACCCCAGTACACCGGCGCTGAGGGCGTGTGGAGCGATGACACGCTTACCTGGATCGCGTTCGCCTCCCACGAGCGAACGGTCGCCTTCGGTGGCCAACTCGCCACCGCCCTCGAAGCAAAGTGGACCGAGCTCGACCGGTGGCGCTGGTCAGCCTAATTGAGTCATCGCACGATGGCCGAGGCCTCGATTGTGGTGCGCTTCTCGGTACGAGCCGTGCACGGCAGCCCAAACTGCAACCCCCGAAACACGCTCCTGAGAGCCGACGGTTTTACAGCGGGCCGGTGATTGAGACCTCGGGGCAGGTCTGAACTGGTGCTACAGCCTCAGCGCACTCACTGGCGCAAGGGATCATCCCGCGCATATCCCGGATCTTCTTCGAGTCGTGGCGGCGCTACAAGTGAGACCAAACCGCATTAGCAGCTCGGCTCATGGGCCGTCCCGATCAGTTTCACCTGGACCAACATGCGCGGCCGGGTCCATCTGGGACGGCCTTGGATAGCGCTGGATCGCAACTAGAACTGCAGCTAGGGAGCAGCCACCACGGTCTGGCATAACCTCGATGACGCATGTCGTCCCGCAGGGTGACCGCCGCGGGGTCATCCTCTCCTTGATCGCACATGGCCGAGAAACGCGCTTGTCGTATGATCGCCCAATGTCTGATGGAAAGTGCACCTACTGCGGCCACCAGGACCTGGAGCCGGGCTTCCTAGCCGACCATCAACAGCCCGGCTTCGGCGTCTGGGTGGAAGGTGAACTGGAACGGGGAATATTCGGCGGAGCCAAACTGGTGGGCCGTCCCAAATGGCTGGTGGACGCCCGTCGCTGCCCGCAGTGCTCCCACTTGGAACTCTTCGCCAGCCGCCAACTGTAAGCCGTAGCGGACACGGAAAATCGACTAGAAGCCTGGAAAGATCAAGCCAGGCAGGGAAGCGCTCCCGGCCTGGCCTTTCTTCGCTGGAGCAGGTGACGAAAGAACCTGCACTGTCAGCTTGGGAATTGCAGGGAACTTGCCTCGTAGAGGCACTGACCTGCGATTGAGACCGGTCGTGAGTGACCGTGGTTACCCCTCGTCACCCCGGTTAATGGCACGCTAATGGCACGACGATCACGACCGCGAACAGGGATTCGTTCTGTCGGTCCTCTGCCCTACGGTGTGCCATTACGACGTTGTCTGTGGTGATCGGAGTGGTGAGCATGGGGTTGACGACGCCCTCGACGCCGTTCGATGTAGCAGCTGTCTTCCCTGAACTGGCAAGTCAACGCAAGACCACAGTTCGGCTGCATCCGCGTCGAGGAAGGCCGGCCACCACAGACAGCTCCATCGGTGGGCCGTTGCTGTGGCCTGCCGACGAACCGTGGCCAGTCTGCCCTGAGCCGCTGACTCATGATCCCTCGGAAGGGTGGGATCCGCTTCCGCTGGTCCCGGTCATGCAGCTCTTCGCTGGAGATGTTCCTGAACTGCCGTTCCCTGATGACACCGACACCCTCCAAGTGCTGTGGTGCCCGCTTGACCACGAGCCGTACTTCCAGCCTCACACGATCGTGCGCTGGCGGAAGACGGAAGCGGTCGGCAGTCTCCTCATCGAGGCCCCCGTGCCAGATCCTGACAGCGACGACTCGTATCTCCCTACGGCGTGCGTGTTGTCGCCGGAGCGGGTGGAGGAGTATCCGGCGGGCTGGGGACTTCCTGCTGAGCTCAGAGAGAGAATCTGGGCCTGGGAAGAGGATTTCCCGAACCCTGACGACTGGAGTTATTTCGACCACCCCTCAAGTGCTCCAGGCAGCAAGGTCAGCGGCTGGGTGCGCTGGATTCAGGATCCCGTGCAAGTCGAATGCGGTAAAGGCCACGAGATGGCGCATCTGTTGACGATTGCTAGCCGGGAATTCGACATCGAGACGGGAAAGCGTTGGGCTCCTATCGAAGAGCGTCCGCTGCCCCCTCATGCCCCTTCCGAGATTCTGTATCCAGCCGACCTCGTGATCCAAGATGCTGGATCGCTCTACCTGTTCGTTTGCCTGGAATGCCCCGAGCGCCCGGTGGACTCTCTCAGCCAAGGGTCATGAACATGGCGCCGCATCGCGCATGCCTCCGCACGCCTGCGCCTGCCTTGATCGGAGGGCCAGCCACGTTGCTCAGTGAGCCAGGGTGAGGAACGAACCCTGGATCGCCGATCGCCCCCAGCCATGCACGGCGGCCAGCCACACCGTGGCGATCGTAAGGGCCGCATCTGTGCGGCGGCTCGGCAATCCCGGTCGGAGCGTTCGGTTCGTACGGCGGTACTGGCGTGCGGTGGCCGACCCGGTGTCCCGCCGCCGTCCGGGACCGGCCCCCAGGCCGCACGCCCGGACGGCGGGCGGGCGGAGGGCCGGAGGTGCGGCGGCGCGCCGCCCCGCCGCCTTGATCTCCTATGAGTGCTCTCTGACTCCGGCGTCCCCCTGGAGGACATCGCCCGGCTCGTCGGCCACAGCGGCACGGCGGTCACCGAAGCCGTCTACCGCAAGCAGATCCGCCCGGTACTCCTGCAAGGAGCTGCGGCGATGGACACCCTCTTCGCCTGGTAGTCACTCAGTTAGTCGCTCACCAACGCGAAAGGGTGCCACCCAGAAGAGTGACACCCTGCTCGACCAGAAAAACCTGGTCGGGACGACAGGATTTGAACCTGCGACCCCTTGACCCCCAGTGGAATGGAAGCCCTCTATAGGGTCCTGTGGGGTCCGATGTCCGGGTTAGGGCCCGCTCCCCTCTTCTGGTTCCATCCCAGTCCGTTCAGTCTGTGAGACGCGTGTGAGACGGCCCGTCCTTGCGGCCCACGCCTCGATCTCATCAGCCCACCAGTAGTCCGCGCCGGCCACCTTGCCCACAGGCGGCGGCAGCGGTTCGACCTGCTTCACCCCTGCGGCGCGCTTCCGCCACGCGTGCACGGTGTTGATGCTCACGTTGAGCAGTGTGGCGATGTCGCTCACGGCGACAGGGCGTGGACGGGGCTCGTTCATGCGGCAAGTGTAGAGGTGTGCGGTGCGCGCAGAAAGTAGGTGCACCGCATCTATTTACAGGCGCACAGCATCTCTGTACTGTCGGAGACGCAAAGCGGAGCCGCCCCGGTGGTGAGACACCGGAACGGCCCCTGAGTCCCATCGCCTGTTCAAGCAGGGAGAGACCTGTGAGCAATCACATCACAACCACGTACGACCCGGCCACGCTCAACGCCGCCCAGCTCGACGGCCTGGCCTGCGTCACCTGCGGCAGCGACGACCAGCCGATGAAGCCGGTCGACGTCCGCGACGGCGTCCAGGTGTTCGAGTGCGCCGAGCACAGCATGCCGTACTGGCAGACCGAGCCGTGCCCGGCCTGGTGCAGGGACGTCCACAAGGGCAGCGACGAGGAGTCCGACCGGCTCCACACCAGCCCGTGGCAGATCACCCCCGTCACCACCATGGACATGGAGAACTTCGGGCACGGTAGCGGCCTCCCGTCGTGGGTGGCGCACACGGCCGAAGTGTCGCTGCAGCAGGGCTACCGCGAGGTGGAGCCGCGCGTGCTCATGCACGACGCCGCCAACGACCGCTACCACCTGTACCTGACCCTCGACGAGACCAAGCAGCTCGCCAACGCGATGCTCGCCCACGTGGCCGCCGCCCGCGGACGGGCGCACCGGACCGGCCTGACGCAGGTCTACGACGACGACGGCCGGTGCCCCGACCTGGCCTGCCTGGCCTGCTACCCGATCCCCGCGCAGCGTGTGGCGGAGACGGCGTGAGCACCTCCCCCAAGGTGCCGGCCTGCCCGTCCTGGTGCCGTCTCGGCGCCGGGGCGGCCATGCCGCACATCCGCAACATCGACCTGGTCACGGGACCGCCGTTCGCGAGCGTCTCCATCGAGGTCAACCTGCTGCACGAGGTCGCCGGCGAGACGATCGTCCGCATCGGCTTCATGGACGACGACGCGCACATTGTCAGCGACGACCCCACCGACTCGGAGAGCTTCCACCGGATCGACGTGTCCACCGCCGCGGCGCTCGGGTTCGCCATCACGCACCTGGACCCGCGCGGCGCCCACGAAGTCGGCCTGCTGCTCATGCAGGCCGCCGAGATCGCCAGGGAGGAGCAGCCGTGACCATGACCACTCAGCGGTATAGCTGGATGCCGGAGACGCCGACCGAGCAGGCGATCCGGGAGGGCCTGGTCATACCGCGTACGCCGCAGTGCGTGCCCTGGTGTGTCCGTCACTGCGTGCTGGACGACGGGCTCTCCACGTTCTGCATGGGGCCGGACATGCGGACGCCGCTCACATCGAACGGGTACGTCGGCATCGTGTTCGAGCCGGAACCGCAAGGCTCGGACGTGTGCGTGCCGATGATCGACCTGGGCAACGGGCTCGACACGGTCAAGGTCGAGGCGGCCGAGGAGTTCGCCCGCGCGATTCTCGCGCAGGTGGCCAGGGCGCGCGGGCAGGAGGAGGCCAAGTGAACCAGCTCATCACGAACCGCAATTACGGCTGCTCCGTGTGGTGGTGCAACAACCTCCACGACCTGCCGGACGATCCGCACTTCGGCAACGGGTCGGAGTTCAATGTCCTCCTGGACGCGTTCCTCGTTGGCCGGGAGATCGAGGGGACGATCGATGTCAGCCTCGACCAGATCCAGCACGGCGGCGAGGTCATGGTGTCGATCTGCAGCACGATGGGTGCCCTCTGGATGACGCGGACTGAGGCGAAGAGGCTGGCGCTCCGCATCCTGCAGATGGACCTTGAGGCCGATGATGCCGGAGCCGCCTCGTAGGTCGGCCGCATCCTCGCCCGAACCGCCGTCGCTCAACCTCCGTTCGAACCTACTGGAGGTGGGGCGGCGGCGGTTCTTCGTACGCCATGGCGCACATCCGGTACAGGTGCGCGTCCGGTCGCGAAACTGGTCGCGTCCGCGTCGGTGGTCGCGTCCATTCCGGCGACCGGTCGCGGTCTATTTCGTGGTCACGAACCTGGTCACATTGTTGGTCACATAGTTTTCGCGTCCATGCAGGTCAAGGCCGTGTTTTCGGTGGCGTTTGTGGTGGCGGTTCCGGTACCGGTCGCGACCGAAGTCGCGACCGGTTCGAGACTGCCTATGTGACCGAGTTCGTGACCACATCGACGACACCCGACCGACGCCGGCGCTGACACTTTCCCGGTCGCCAAACGGTCGCGACCACCAGCGAAAAAACCATGAGAATCTAATGGTTTTCCTGACACCTCGCCGTGCTCCTGGCGCTGTCTTTCGCAGGCCGTGAGGAGCAAGATCGGATCACCCTGGAACGGGTGCGCGCGGGTGCCCCCGTGGTTGCCTCAGAAGCGGAACACTTCCGTTGAGGCCGAACGGAAGTTGCGCAGGTGGACCGCCCGTTCTGGTGTGATCCGATCTTGCTCCTGAGCATGCTCCAACACCTGCTTTTCAGGTGGCGGTCCCGTGCGTGTCCGTTGATCTTGTTCGGGCACGGAGTGTGTGTGTTCGGTTGCAAAGGGTGGATGTCCGGTGACTGTTCGGGCGTTCGTTGATCTTGTCCGGCGTGTCCGGCAGCATGTTCGGTCACGCTGTGTCGATGTCCGGCGTGTCCGATGATCTCGTCCGGTCCGTGTTCGTAAGGTGTCCGGCACGTGTTCGCTCCTTACGAACACGGTCGAATCCCTTAAGGAAAAAAGAGGCGACCGCGCCGCATGTCCGGCGAACACGGAGCCCGACTACTCCCCGTGAAGCGGGCCGGTGCCGTCGCGGCCGGATTAACTCGGGTCCTCGCGGGACCTCACTCGGGTTAGATATCTAACCTCCGGGTTAACAGCGCCGGCAAGCGAGGCGACCTGCGGAAAGTTAGCTGGGTTAGGTGGGTTAGGCGGGTTAGGGAGGAAGGCAAATCACTCCCGCGAGAGTGATTTCGAGGGGTGGGAGCTGCCGCCTAACCCTGCCTCCCTGCCTCCCTGAGAGGGAGGTTGCCTGCTCACCGCGAGGGAGTCGGGCAGGGAGCCGCTGAGGGAGTTCTCCCTGCCTCCCTGCCGCCTCCCCGAGTCGCTCCCTGTCCTCTGGAGGGCTCCCAACGTGCAGGCGTGTCGCCCGTTGCGCGTTGCGCGCGTGACAACCTTCATTGTCGGCGCCCGATCTTCATGTTCATCTTCACCTGCCGAGCATGTGAACTTCGGGGCCTCCAACGCGCGCCGCGCGGACGCGGACGCGCGGACGCGCGCGTGTGACAACTTCAGTCGTCGGCTGCGCCGGGTCAACAGGCGCAGGGCGTACACTCGCGCGCGTTACGGGGGCGGACGCGTTACGTAACGCGTCCGCGCGTTGAGAGTCTCGCGCGCGTACGTGCACGGGCACATGTGCACGTGCCCGCCCACGCGTTGAGAGCCGCTAGGACGGCGCTAGGCCTAGCACGGCCGCCGCTAGGTCTAGCGCCACGGCTAGCGCCCCGTTCGCCGCCCCACGTGGCACCTAGCGGCCTAGCGCGGGCGACACGGTCAGTCCTGCTCGGCCACGAACACGCCTTTTTGCGGCAACACCCGCACGATGCCCTCTTCCTTGAGCGCCTTCACGGCCCTGCGGATCGTGCCCACCGACACGCCGAGCTCGTCGGCCAGGCGCCGCTCCGCTGGGATCGGCATGCCCGGCTGGTATTGGCCTGCCTCGATCCTGCGTTTAATCTCGTCCGCAACCTGCGCCCAGGCGTAGGCGTCGGGCCTTATCTCCATGCTCTGCACGCTACTGAGCTGCGGTGATGCATCATCCAGCGGGTTGCAGTGCACTGCAGTAGTAAGCAGAGGTAGCAGTGTGTAGCAGACAGGTGCAGACTTGAGGCATGACCCCCCCGCAGTACAGGCCATGGCAGCGGGCAACGCTCGAGACATGCCCTCCGGGCCGCCACATCGGTCCGATCGACGTCTACCCGGCGACGGCCACAAAGAAATGCCGGAGATGCGGCATGACGTGGACGTGGCCCCGGCCATGACCCCTCTTGAAGCCGTCATCTACTACGACGACCCGGCCAACGCCCAGTTCATGTGCGACATGCTGATGAGCGCCCGCCCCGGCTGGACGGTTTGGCGCGGAGAGGACCGGATCTGGCGGGCTCGACGGAACGACTGGCCGGAGGAGTACCCGCCCCTCGCTACCGCGACCGCTGGACTGCTCAACCTGGTCATGCGGTTCATAGACGAGGGCGAGGCGGCATGACTCCCGAGCCCCCGCGCGCCTACACCCTCGTGCAGGGTAAGGACGGCCTGACCTACGTCTACAACGGAGGCGAGCAGGAGTCCCGGCGCGGAATCCGGGCCGCGCATCCCACTATACGGGCGGGCCTCGAAGCGCTGGTGACCAGCCTGAACGACCCACGCGCGCCCATCGACCGGCGTCTCAACCTGCTTGCCTTCGAGATCATGCTGAAGATCTGGTGAACCCCCAAGACGGCCCGGCTCTCGTACTCCGGGTAGATGCGAGAGCCGGCGCCCCAATCCCGGTGGTCCGTCAAACCGCCGGCCTGGTGGCCCGCTCAATGCTGGAGGGCTTGCGCGGGCCACCCACTCAGCGCCCGCGACCTCGGACACGGAGCGCCGCCTGGGCAGCGAACCGGTCGGCGTCGGCGTCCTGGTTGATCACCTGGTTCTGGATGACCACGGCCGGGCCGCTCGACCACCCGGCCGGCGTGCCGTCGCTCGGCGACGAGCTGGACATGCCGCCCGAGGATGCCAGCCGGGGCGCGGGCACGGCCGCCACCTGCTGCGGCGCCGACACCCTGCTGTAGTTCGTCAGGCTCGACGAGGTAGACGAGTTCGTCACCTGCTGCTGGGAGCCCGGATTGACGACCGCCAGGCCGAAGTCGCTCGCCACCTGGCCGAGAATCTCGGTCGCCCGCTCCCGGTACTGCGGGGCGTAGGGCACGAACGCCTCCTTGCCCGCCTCCGCGTAGATGGACGAGGTTCCCGGCGCGTACGTGGCCTTACTGGCGATGTTCGGCGCCTTCACCCCACCCGCCGCCATCAGGTCGACGCCGCCCGCTGCTCGGATGGCTCCCTCGGCGGTCACCTTCGACTTGATCGCCACCGCAAGGGACACGTTGCCGTACCGCTTGATGAACGTCTCCATGCCCTTCTCAGCGGCCTGAGTGTCGAGGGTGAGACCGATGCGGATCTCTTTGCTCTTCAGCTCGGCGAGGACCTTCTTCAACCCTTCCGCACTGGACATGGCCTTGATCGCGTCGCCTGCCGAGATGCCATACGCCTTGGCCAGCAAGAGAACCTGTTCCTTGGCCTCGGCGTTCTTGCCCGCCAGAGACGCGAGATGCGGCAGCTGCTCGAGCACGGCCCGCGTGGACTCGGTGGTGCGGCCCGTCAGGGCCAACGCGCCATCGGCCGCCGTCTTGACGCTGTCCACGTAGGCGGCGAACTTCTCCCGAGCCATGATGACCGCGTCACGCTGCTTGTCCGTCATCTGCGCGTTGACCTGCAACTTGCCGTTCGCGGCGTCGATCGCCCGCTCGGCTTCGTGGTAGGCGGTCTTCATGTTCCCCAGCGCGGTCAGCGCGTCGGTCCGGCCAGAGAACTCCGACAAGCTCTTGTTGAAGCCGTCGAGCTTCGTCTTGGCCGTATCAACGCCGCCCGCCGCCGCGGCGGTCGCACCGCCCGCCGCCTCAACCGCCGAACTGTAGCCGGGCAGCAGATCGCGGAGCTTGCCGACGTCCTCGCCGGCCAGGCCGGACTCCTTCCCCAGCTGGGTGAACATGCTCGCCGCCTGGGCGCCGTGACCAGAGGCCACCAGCTGCGACAAGGTCGCGTCGAAATCGGCGAGCCGCTGCTTACCGGTGTCCATCGAGTACAGGTCACCCGTGATGCCGGACACCATGTCAGCGAACCCGGTAGCGAACCCCTCAAGCACGCCGTCGCTATTCAGCCGCGACACCGTGTCATGCAAACTCTCGAACTGGCCCACGGTGGGCGCGAACCACACCCCGGAACGGCCCATGTCAGCGGCGAAGGTGTTCAGCGTCGAGCCGAACTCGGCGAGCTGGTCAGAGGCAGGCTTGCCCTTCTGCTGCAGCTCCACCAGGCGCTTGGACAGGGCTGCGATGTCCGGGTTGATGCCCGACAGGGAGTCCGACAGCTTGTCGACGCCCACCGCGGCGATACCGAGGATCGCCGCCGCCCCGCCGCCCGCGGCCAGGCTGCTGGTCAGCCCGCCGAGCTTGCCCTTGGTCCGGTCCGCCGCCCCGCCGAGCCCGTCGAGCTTGCCTATCAGGTCACCCCAGAACTGGGCGACCTGCAACCCGGCCTGCGCCGTCTTGACTGCCAGGATGGCCAGGGCGACGGCGCGGATCTGCTCGGGCGACATGCCGGCGATGATTTTCGCGAGCAGGCCGAGCCCGGAGAACGCGCCCACGCCGAGCGGCGCGACCGCCTCGCCCACGTGGACGAGCGCGGCTGCAATGTCCTTGATCGTCTGCCAGACGTCGGGGGCGTTGGCCTTGGTCCACTCGATGAAATCTTTGAACTCGTTGCTACTGCCCAGTTCGCCGCCCCACTTGGCGAACGCCGCACTGGCCTTCTCGATCCCGCCCACCACAACCGGCGTAAACGGCAAGAACGCGTCGATCACCCCGGCCACGCCGGTCGTGACGTTGATGAAGCTGTGGCCGAGCCCCACCAGCGCGCCCGGAATCTGGGTGTTCACATCGAACAAGAAGTCTTTCCAGACCGGACCGCGCAGCGCCGTCTCGGCGTCCTTGCCCAGCGTCAGCAGGGCAGAGGAAGCGGACCTGGCCAACGGCGAGGCCTCTTTCAGCCCAAGCCGCATCAGGTCGAGGCCTTGGGCGACCACCTTGAACGTGTCCGGCTCCAACGCCCGCTGCCAGGCGACGTACTCGTCTTTGAACGCCTTGATGTCCTTGGCAAGGATCTTCTCCTGCGCCGACAAGTCAGCGAACGCGTCCTTGACCTTGGCGACGCCGCCGCCACCGCTGGACATGGCCGCCTGCTGCTGCAGATGCGCCATCTTGAGTTGGTCGCTCGCCTGCTTGACCTTCGCCTCGGCCTCCCGGAGATGGTCCAGGCCGCGCTGATACTCCTCGGTGCCCTTCACGCCGGCCTTGTTCGCCTCGGCCGTGTCCTTCTTCGTCCGCTGAGTCTTGACCTCCTGCTCGCGCGCCCGCTCGTGCGCCTGCTCAACCGACAGCATCGCCCGCTCAAGCTCCAGCTCGGACGCGTCGCCCTTCGACTGCAGCTCGGCAAGGCGCGCCTCAGCCTCACGCACGGCCAACGCGGCGTCCTTCTGGCTGAGCACCGAACGCTCAAGCTCGAAATTCTGGTCCTGCAACGCCCTACGGCCATCCTCGACAGCCCGCGTCAGGTCCTCTTGGGCCTGCTTGCGGTCCATCTGCGCCTGCTTCAACCGCTGCTCGGCCTGCTCCAACTGCATCGCCTGCTGAGCCGCCTGAGCCGCGCTCTGACCCGCTCCGCCCGTGGCCGACCCCGCACCCTTGGCCGCCGACTCCTGAGCTGTCAGCGCCGTACTGATCCGCCCCAACGCCGGTACGGCCGCCGCCGAGAACGCCGCCGCCCCCACACCCGCAGCAGTGAACGCGCCGCCCAGCGCCCCCACCCCGACAGCGATCGACGCCACGGCCGGCAGCGACGCGACCGCCGCAGCCACCATAGCCAGCGACGACAGGGCGCCCCCGACGTCGGCATCCACGCTCACCCTGGCGTTACGCCCATCAAGGCGGTTGATCTCGGACTCCGTCATACGCAGCTCGGCGAGAGCTTCGGCCGAGTCCAGCCGCACCTGTGGGTCTGCACTGGCGGCGTTCAGCCGCTCCAGTTCGCTGCGGATACTCGACAGTTCAGACCGGGCCGCGCCCGCGTCCAGGTCCACGCCGATCGTGCGGGACGACAGCTCCCGCATGCGGGCCTGCAGTTCGGCCACGCTCGCCTGAGCGCTCGAAGTGTCGGCATCGATGCCGATGGTGGTCTTACGTTGGAGGGAGTCGCGGAGCTTCGCTGTGGCGGCCTCGGCCTGCGCCAGGGCCACGATGTACGGGCGGACGTCGGCCGTCAGTTTGACAGTTACGCTGCGGTCAGCCGTTGTCCTCACCGCCCCCGGCCAGAGCATCGGCGACTAGCGCCGTGATCTCGTCAACGGTCACGCCCTTGCGGTCGGCCATGATGGCGAACACCAGGTGACGTAGCGAGTCGAGCGTGTCGACAGTGACGGCCGCCTCGGCCGGCAGGTTGGACCGCCAGTGCCGCAGCATCCCGTACAGGGCGCCCATGCCGTCGTCGTCGAGCTGGTCGAGGGCCACGGCGAGCCGCACCCAAGCCGCGGCTGTCGCCTCGAAGGTCTGTTCAGTCATGAGTCCCCCTGGACTCGGGGTGCGCGCGAGGCGAGACGCAGGCCGTTCAACGGTCCGGAGGTAAGTCATTTGAGACCTCCCGGCCTTAGATCCGCGTACCGTGCCCTACAACCTTCACGGCCGCGGCGACGTTGACGCCTGCCTGCGCGCACCCTGGTCTCAGCCCGCCACCGTCGCCGGCGCGGGAGTGTGAAGGCGGCCTGCCAGCCGCTCTACCTGCTCGGCCACCTGCTCGGCGGGGGCGTCAGCGTACCCCTCGTACTGGCGGGCCTTGGCTTCGAGGCCGGTCATCTGGTTCCTGAGAGCAACCGTCAACGGGATCTTGTAGGAGACGCCTGACTGGCCGGCGCCCTGCACTTCAAGGGACGACGGGGTGACGGGGGTGTAGGAGACGCCGCCCTCCCATTCGCTGACCGCTTTCAGCATCGCGTCGGTCTTGGCCTGCCTCTGCTCGACCTGGGAGCGGAGACGATCGGCGTTGGCCTGCTGTTCGCCCGCGTACGCGCGCAGGACGGCTCTACCGGCGTCGGTGACCCGATCGGTGGCGGCGCGCTCTGTTCGCGCGGCTACGTCGATCTGAGCGCGTAGCTTCACGGCTTGGTCGGCGAGGCGTTCGGCGGCGGACTCGTCGTCGAGCACCTCGGCCCCGATGCGGGATTCGAGGTCTGACAGTTCGGCGCGCTTGGCTGCCTGCTCGGCCTGCCAGCGCGCTACGGTCTCGCGCGCCTTGTCGAGGTCGGCGAACGCCCGCTCGACCGGTGTGCCCCTGGTCAGGATCCCCATCACGCTGCCCCCTTCGGGTTGCTGCCGTACATCTCGCGGTAGGCGCGGCGGCGGGCCTCAAGCAGGGGTACTCCCTGGCGCGTAAGGGCGTCGGTGCGCTCCACAATCTCCGGCACAGACGGCGGCGGAGCTGCTTGTGGGGTGGGCTTTGGTTCGGGGGTGAACGCTCGGCGGGCTTCGCTCTCCGTGCCGTACCTGCCGATCGCGGCCTTGCGGGCCTGCTCAGGCGAGAGGCCCATGGTCTTGAACACTTCGGCCATCTGGTCGAACGGGTCACCGACGGGTCCGCGTCGGCCGCGGGCCGCAGTCCGGGCCACGTCGCCGGGTAGGCCCATGTTCTCGAACAGCTCTGCCATCTCCTGCTCGGCCGTGACACCCGAGCGCGCTACCTCTTCGAGGGCCTGAGCCTCGGTGTAGCCGCAGCTAAGCCACGCCTCGTAGATCCGGAGGGGTTCCCCCCTCAGGTCGTCTGCTCGCACCTGTCCGCCTTTCCCTGACCGCCTCTGGGTCCAGCAGCCACGCGCCGTGGACCTTCACGCCGAGTCCGCCGGCGGCGAGTTGCCGAGCGCGGCGGGATGTCACGCCGAGCTGGGTTGCGGCCTGCTCGGTGGTGACCCACTCCGAGAGTGGCGCGGTTTCCGGTCGGGGCGTTTCCTCGGAAATGTCTGCGGAAATAGTGGAAGCTTCCCAGCGCCGGGCAGCTTCGCGGGTGTCAGCTTTGACACTCTCCAGCGCGGCACGCTGCTCGGGCGTCAGCCGCGGATCGGCGAGCAGCGGGGCGAGGTGGCGGGCGAGCAGCCTGTCGACGACGTGCGCGGCGAACCCGGAGACGAGGGCCCCGTCCACGTACGTCACTCCTCCTCCCGGTACTGCTTGGCGCCAGCCATGCGCAGGATCCGCAGCAGGAGGTAGTCCTGGCGCACTTCGCCGAACTGCCGCTCATGCTGGACAGCGACGACGGACAGGCCGTGCATGACCGACCACGGGTTGAACGCCGTGCGCAGGTTGTCCGTCTGCAAGAGCAGGACGGCCCGCAGCTCGTCGGCGTCGAGCTGGTCGACCAGGAGCCGTACAGCTTCGGCATCGTCGAGTTCGGCGAGGCGCAGCAGGGCTAGCGCGGTCTGGTGGGCCAGGTCCTCGTTCACTGCCCGCCCCCAACCGTTGGGCTCTGACCAACAACTGTGGGCGTTACGCCCATGGTTGGCGTAACTTGCGAGAGCGTTGGTTCCCGCAACTTACCGGCTGGTAGAGCACTGCTCGACGGCATCTCGATCGGCCCTCCGCGCGATACGGTCCGCATCTTCAGCAACAGGTCCGCGTGGCCCGTTCGACCGTTCTGGATGCGCCGCCACGCGGTCATCCTGGTGAGCTTCAGCACCTCGGCAACCTGGCGCACGGACATGCGCTCGGCCAGGGCAGCGGCAGCAAAGTCCGTCTTGTCCGGTTTGCGCTTTTTCCCGGCGCCGGGAATTAGGCGTGACCTGCGTGGACGCGAAGAGGCGGCGCGTGCACGCGGCCGGTAGTCGTCGAGGTCTGGCCGCTCCTGCTCGGGCACCAGGTCGCGGAAGAGGCGGGCCGCGCCGTCGAGGTCAGCGGCGATGGCAGCGATGACGCTGGCCTTCCATTCGAAGTACACGCGGTCATACCAGTCCTGTCGCCACTCCGCGCGCTCAGCATGCGTGAGCCCAGCAGGGGCGCGGGGAGGTAGCGGTGCCCAGCGCCGGCCGGGCGGGTAGGCGCTGAGGTTGCCGAAGCGGACGACCCACAGGGTTACGACGTTGGGTTGGTCGGGGTTCGCTGTGGCGTATGTCCCGTCGGGGATGGCGTCTGCCACGAGGTGAGGCATCTGGGGGCACTTCCTTGGGGTGCGGTCGGCAAGTGGGACAGGCGGGATTTCTCCGGTAGCGGAGCATTTTTGTGGCCATCCGCAAAAATGCAGGTCAGGGGTTCGGGGGGAGGGTTGGGGAGGGCCTGTGCGTTAACGCCCTAGCAAAAGTTCTACCGGCCGGTAACTTACGTGCTAGGCCGTTAATGTGTAGACCCTCCCCAACCCTCCCCCGATTCGCGTTAGTGCAGGTCAGGGGTCTCGGACTCGACAAGTAACCCGATGCCCTTGAAGGTCATTGAGCCATGCGACTTCACCTTGTCGAACCCGCGTTGCACGAGCGCGTTGCTGAACGCCGTCTGGCTGCCCGACTCGATCCCTTCGGAGGTGCACCACCGTGTCCAAGCCGTGTAGAGCTGAGTGGCGTTGACGGACACGAACCCCGCGGTCGTGCACCGGCTGGCGAGGAACCGCGCGAGCGCGTCGGAGTCATCGCGGTACTCCTTCGTGGCTTTGGTCACCGCGTCCGGCTCGTCGAGGCCGTTCACCTGCCAGAAGGCGTATCCCTCGACCAGCCACGTGAGAATGCCGTCAGCCTCCAGGCGCAACCGCTGGGGTAGCTCTCCGTCGCGCTCGGCCGCGGGGATCACCACGTCGAACGGGACGAGCCGCAGGCGACGCCAGATGCCCTCATCGGCGCCGCGGACGACTGGCCGGTAGTTCGACGCCATGATGAAGGTGTGGGAGGGGTCGAACTCCCAGAAGTCCTCACGCATACGGCGGGCTGCGATGGGGTCGCCACCGGTCAGCCGCTTAACGGTGCCCTCGGCAAGGCGGCGGCCCTCGTCGAACTCCTGGATGACGGCGAGTCGGGCACCGAACAGGCTGGCACTGGATGTCGGGTGGAAGTTGCCCGACCGTTCGGCCAGCAGCTCCGGGTCAGGGGTGACCGCGTAGTCGCCGAGCACGTAATCGACCGACCCGAGGAGCGTTCCCTTGCCGTTCGCGCCGACGCCGTAGAACACGGCGAGGATGTGTTCCTGCACCAAGCCGAGCAAGCTGTAGCCGAGCAGGCGTTGCACGAACGCCCTCACAGGCTCGTCGGGCAGGATGCGCTCTAGGAACTTGCGGAACTCGGGCGCTTCGGCGTCGGCCCTGAACGCGGCCTTGGTCACCTTGGTCAGGTGCAGCATCGGGTCAGGGGGGAGCAGTTCACCCGTGCGCAGGTCGAGCACGCCGTTTGCGCAGTTCAACAGATAAGAGTCTGCGTCCAGCGCGGACGGGTCGAGGGCGATCAGCTTCTCTGTGCCCGCGAGGGACAGGATGCCGGCGACGCCCCGTGAGCTTTCCAGCCGCTTGGCTGCGCTCACGATGGCCTTGCCGCCGTCGTCTTCGTCTACCTCTTGTGCCCACTCCAGCGCTCCGCGGGCGACAGCTTTGGCGCGGCGCTGGGTACGGCCCGTGGTGTCGAGCTCCCACCGTGCGCCGTCCCACACCATCCACTTCTTCCACACGGGGATGTAGCGCAGCTCGTCCCCGTAGGCGGCCACCAGGCGGCGAGCGTGCCCCAGCTCCGTGTAGGGCTCGCTGGGGGCGGGGTCCTCTTCAAGGACGAGCGGCTTGCGGGCCTCGCGCAGCTCCCGATTGGCAAGGACGGCAGCCTCCGCCTTGTCGTACCCGAGATCTATCAGCTTGGCCTTGTCGGGCTCGCCCCCTAGCGCGGCATCGAACGCTGCCGCAAAGGACGTGGCGGGCTGTACCACCCCGCTGCAGTGAGTGTGCTCGGTTGAACCGCAGTTGCCGCACGTGAGGAGCGCCAACACCTCCTCGTCGGACAGCCCCAAGAACTTGTGGTCGGTCACGCGCGCCCCTTCCCGATGGCGCGCACCTTGGCTGCGAGCGCCTTCCATGCCTGCTCGATCTCGTGTTCGGCCATGCCGCGCCCGACATCGAGACCGTGTTCCCAGCCGAGCCGGAACCCGTCCTCGAATGCGCTGCTCTCCCGCTGCCGCTGCCCCTCGTAGTCCGCGAGCAGCTGCAGCATCTTGTCGACGTCGCTCATCACGCGGCCCGCCTTCCACGCCTGGTGACGCGCGGCGCGTGCAGGGCGAGCTCGTACTTGGTTCCGCACCGCGCCTTACGGGCGAGCAGCGCGGGCGTGACGCCCTTGACCTTGTGGTTGTGCCAGTCCCCGCAGTCGCACGGCTGGTCGAGCACGATCAGCGTGGTCACGGTGCCCCATGCGGGCGGGTACGCGGTTGCGCTCCTCACGATGGGGAGTTGCCGCGGGAAGTAGTTCCGCTTGTCGGCCCGAGCCTGTACGGTGGGGCTGTCTTCTGTGGCCTGCTGGCCGCTTTCGAGAGCCGCCCCTGGCCGGGCGGCTTTCGTGTTTTCAGGCGGCGACATCGGCACCACCACCGAGCTTGGCCAGGATGTCGGCGGTAATGACTCGCGTGACGCCCCCAGCCTGAATCAGCCTTGCCGGGAACTCGTTGCGCTTCACCAGCTCGTACGAGTAGGCACGTGAGATGCCGAACGCCGTACCGCCCGTGGGCACGTCCACGCTGGCAGGCCACCGCTTGATCTCGTCCAGCGTCGGCACCGTGAAATCAGCGCGCTTCCGCATATCCCCCCCAATGAGAGTGAACAGACTTACGAGTGGCAGTGAACCGCACCGACAAAGATTTCGTCAACTCAGCCTGTACAGACTCATGGGTCACATCGACCAAAGTTGTGGACGAGAGTGGACTCCCGTACGGTTCTGGCCATGACGCACCGTTGGCTTGTTGACCCCGACCTGCACCCTGACGTCCCGAAGGGCGACGCATACGGCTCGCAAGAGCTTGAAAAGAAGCTCAAAGAGGACTTCGGCGGCGACATGTGGCGGGTTTTCCACCAAGGGACGATCTTCCCCAGCGTCGGCGTTGGCGCCGGCTATACGAGAGACGAGAACGGCAGGTTGGTCCTATCTGCGGTGATCCTGGTCGGCGATGCCGTGACCACTGACATCGTGCGTCGCGTGCCGGTCGTGGAGCTGGAGAACAGCGTCAACATCGGCCCGACAGGCGTACGGGAAGAGGTCGACAAGCTTCCTCCCCTGCGCCGGAGTCCCGAGATGTCCCCCGAGGAATTCAGCCGCCTGGTAGCTCAGCACTACCTGACGTGGGCGCGCGGCGTACCTCACCCCGTAGCAGCGATGGCGGCAGACGCGGGAGCAAAGCTGCCTACGGTGCACACCTGGGTTAGAGAGGCGAGGCTGCGTGGCTTCCTGCCACCGGCCAAGCGAGGCAAGGCGAGCAGGAAGGAGAGTTAGTGCCCAAGATCAAGATGATCACGCTCAAGGACGGCACCACACGTTATCGGTTCGTCGTGGACATCGGGCGTGACGAGAACGGCAAGCGCCAGCAGCTCACAGTCACAACGGATACGAAGACACAAGCCAAGAACGAGCTCGCGCGGATCACGCACCAGCGGAACACGGGCACGCTGGTTGCGCCGAGCGGCATGACCGTGAACGAGCTGCTCGACACCTGGGTTAAGGCGGCGACCAGGGATGTGGAGGAGGGGACGGCCAGCAACTACGAGAACGCCATCCGCCCCGTACGAGTCCGCCTCGGGCATAAGCCGCTGCAAGGGCTAACCGAGGACGACATCGAGGACCTGATCAGCTACATGCTCACTGAGGGGCGGCGCCGCGGCGGCAAGCCGGGAACGCCGCTCGGCCTCCGCTCTGTTCGGCTCACACTCGGGCGGTTACGAGCCGCACTGAATCTGGCCGTACGCCGGCAGCTGGTCGGGCGGAACGTGGCCGAGCACGTCACCATCTCACGTGAGCAGAAGAACAACGCGGCCACGCCGAAGGTCCGCCCCTGGACCGAGACGGAGGTCAAGGCGTTCATCACTGCGATCAGCGGACACCGACTGTTCGCGGTGATGCTGCTCGCGCTGATCGCCAACCGGCCTGCGGAGGTGTGCGGGCTGCGCTGGGAGGAGGACATCGACCTCGACACGGGCACGATCGCCATCGCAAACACGAGGACGATCGTCTACGACCGCTCCCTCGAGAAGGGGGAACGTAACAAGGTGGTCGAGAAGGGCGCCAAGTCCGACGCCGGGGAGCGAACCTTGCCAGCGCCGGCGCCAGTCCATCGGGCGTTACGCACGTTCAAGGCGCTCCAGGCTGCGGAGAAGCTCGCGGCGGGCGAGGCGTACGAGGACAGCGGTTATGTGCTCGTCGATGAGCTGGGGCGGCCGTGGAAGACGGACAAGCTACGCCGTGCGGCGTACCGGCTCATGGAGGAGGCCGGAGTCCGAAAGGTGCGGCTATACGACGCTCGCCACGCGTGCCTGTCGTGGATGGCCAACAACGGCGTGCCGGACACCGTGGTGTCGGCGTGGGCGGGTCACTCGGATCTGTCGTTCACCAAAAGGACGTACGTACACCCGGACCCGGAGAGTCTGAGGGCCGGTTCGGACAAGCTCTCTGAGCTACTCGGCTGAGCAAGATCAAGAGCGGTTGTGAGAAATTGTGAGACGCCCGGTCCTAGAAACGAGCAAGGGCCTTGTCTCACCGAAGTGATTCAAGGCCCTAACCTGGACTTTCGTCCTTCTCAACCGTCGGGACGACAGGATTTGAACCTGCGACCCCTTGACCCCCAGTCAAGTGCGCTACCAAGCTGCGCTACGTCCCGGTTTGTGTCGATCACCCCCTGCGGGGCGAGACGTCATAACCTTAGCGCACATCAGAACCGCACGTGTACTCAGCGGGAGGGGCTCGTGGGGCGTAGGCCGACCGTCGATCGGAGTGAGCTGGCCAGGCTCGTCGCCGAGGGGATGAGTGTGCAGGAGTTGGCCGCGCACTTCGGGGTCAGTGAGTCCGGGGTGCTGCAGGCCAAGCGGGCCGCGGGCCTGGCCAAGCCGATGCTCGATCACAGCCGGGCCGTACCGTGGAAGCTGGAGCGGAAGCACGCGCAGTCCGGGCCCGCCACGAACCTGCGGAACCTGTCCGCCGCCGCGCAGGGGAAGCCGCCGGCGGCCGAGCGGTTGAACACTGCCTTGCGGTGGGCGCAGCGGCTGGTCGATGCCGGGCTCGACGTCGGCTACGACAGCGTGAGCGGGTTCAGGGAGGTCGCCGCCGCCCCTGGTGACTCACACGTCGCTACAGTGCTGGAAGCGGCCAGGAAAGCGCTGGAAGGCCGCTGACACCGGCGTTTCGGGCGCTCGTACGGGGGCAGTCGCTGGTCTCGACATTAGAGACCGGAGGCGAACATCATGTCCACCTTGATCTGGGTGGTCGTCGTCGTGGTCGCGGTGGTGGCCCTCGCCGCAGTCGGCTACGTGGTGTTGCAGCAGCAGCGCCGCAGCCGCCTCCGCGCACGTTTCGGCCCCGAGTACGAACGCCTGATGGCGGAGCACGACAGCAGGCACGACGCGGAGCAGGAGTTGCTCGCCCGTGAGCAGCGCCACTCCGAGCTGGACATCCGGCCCCTGCCGGAGGAGTCACGTGACAGCTACGCCGCCCGGTGGAACGAGGTGCAGGAGCGCTTCGTCGACGCCCCCGGGTTCGCGGTATCCGAGGCCGACCAGCTGGTGGCGGCGGTCATGGCGGAGCGAGGCTACCCCACGGAGGACTTCGAGCAGCGGGTGTCCGACCTGTCCGTCGGGCACGGTGCCACCCTGGACCACTACCGGGCGGCCCACGAGATCAGCGGGCGCGCCGCCAGGAAGGAGGCCTCTACCGAGGACCTCCGTCAGGCGATGGTGCACTACCGCGCGCTCTTCGAAGAGCTCCTACAAGAGACCACGCGAGGACGGTGACCGATATGACGAGCGACGAGCTGAAAGTGCCGTCGCAACGGGCGGACCAAGTCGACGATGATGCCCGGGGGCACGACGACGCCCCCAGGGACGGTCTCCGCACGGACGATGACCGCGCACACGACTTCCGTACGGACGATGACCGCGTGGGCGGCTTCCGTGCCGATGCCGTTCCAGACGATGATGCCAGGGACGACGGCTCCCCCAAGGACGACTTCCGCGCGAACGACACCCCCACCGCCGACCTCAGCAGGGAAGACAGCGTCCGTGACGAGCGGTCGCAGGTCGACGCGGAGAACGACGAGAACGACGAGAACGACGAGGGGAATGGCGCCCGCCACCACAAGCCGTACGCCCCGACGGGCGGCGACATGCTGGCGGATTCCGAGCCCGAGTACGGCGGCGGCACCGACGACGTGGCCGGCGAGCCCATGGTGGTGGAGAGCGCGCCGGCCCACGCCGCCCCTCAGTCCGTCGTCCTGTTCGACCAGGACCCGGCCGAAGTGCAGGGCCGCTGGCGCGAGCTGCAGACCTCGTTCGTGGACGACCCCAGTGACGCCGTCCAGCGGGCCGAAGGACTGGTCGAAGAGGTCGTCGAGGCGATCACCAGCGGTCTGACGGCTCGTACGGGCGAGCTGCGCGACCGCTGGAAGGGCGCTGGCGACACCGAGCAGCTACGGCTGGCCCTGCGCGACTACCGGGTCGTGCTGGAGCGGCTGCTCACCCTCTCAGGCCACGAGACAGGGCACGAGACATCAGGGCACGAGACAGGTCTCGCAACAGGCCATGAGACGAGCCACGCAACCGATACGGCCTACGGAACGAGGTAACGGGACATGCTGGCGATAGTCGCGGCGATCATTTTCGGCCTGGGCTTCCTGCTCGACCTGCTGAACGTGCGCATCGGGTCAGGGATCTCCGGCACGACGTTCATGCTGCTCGGCCTCACCCTGCTGGCGCTGCACCAGGCGGGCATCGGCACGGCCAGCGTCAAGAGCTACGGCGGCTGGCGAGGCCGTACCCGCCGATAACGAACGCCGATAGCGGACACAGCACGACAGCGCGCGGCGCACTCGATGATCACGAGATGATCACGGGGCGTCGCGCGCGCACATGTCGATTCATGTCTGGTGAGATCAGGTCTTGCTGGGGAAGCGCATGGTGACCGTGCTGCCCTCGCCGCCCACCCGCAGCGACAGGTCGGAGGAGAGCAGGCGGGCCACCCAGAGTCCCATCCCGCCCACCGAGCCGGGCATCGGGCCGGGCTTCCAGGTGCCCTCGTCGTGTACCTCGACCACCAGTTCGCCGTCGTGGACCCAGGTGCGGAGCTGTGCGTCGACCGTGCCGTGGGTGACGGCGTTGGTGGCCACCTCGTTGACGGCGATGACGAAATCGCCCACCGCCTCTTCCGCCATGCCCACCTCGCGGGCCTCGGACGCGGCGAACTGGCGAACCCGCGGGAGGTCCGGCAACCGGAAGCTCAGCTTTTTCACCGGCGCGCCCGGTGGCGGGCTGATGGAGCCCGCCTGAGGATCGACATCCTCGTTCACCCGGTAACCGCCTTAATCAGCTGACTAGCTCACTACGTAGCTGGTCCAGCACTTTACGGAGGATTCGCGATACATGCATCTGCGAGATGCCGAACTCTGCCGCTATTTCGGCTTGTGTCATGTTCCCAAAGAAGCGAAGCAGCAGGATGTGCTTCTCACGCGACGGCAGCGCGTCGATCAGCGGCTTGACGGCCTGCCGGTCGACCATCTTGCTCAGCGTATCGTCGTCCTCCGGGATGATGTCGCCGAGAGAGGCGGCGTCGTCCTCGGTTCCGAGCGGCGCGTCGAGCGACAGCGTGCTGTAGGCGGCCGAGGCGTCGAGCGTGAGCAGGACGTCCTCCTCGCTGATGTTCATCTTCGCGGCCAGTTCGGCCACGGTCGGGGAGCGTCCCAGGTCCTGGCTGAGATCGGCGACGAGCCGGTTCAGCTCGGAGCGGCGCTCCTGATAGAGGCGCGGCACCCGGATGGCCCAGGTACGGTCGCGGAAGTGGCGCTTGACCTCGCCGGTCATCGTGACGACGGCGTAGCCCCTGAAGGCGTGGCCGAGAGTGGGGTCGAAGCCGTTGACGGCCTTCATGAGGCCGACGTACGCGGCCTGCAGAAGATCCTCCAGAGGCTCACCGCGGTAGCGGTAGCGTCTGGCGATCTCCATGGCGAGCGAGCGGTGCATCTCGACGATGCGCTCCCTCAGGCGTTCGCGGTGACTGTCGGTAGTGGCTTCGCCGGCCATTTCGGCCAGCAATTCTTCGGCGGTCAACTCCTCGAGGACGAATTCCCGCACAGCCATGGCTGCTCCTCATATGGGTCGCAGGGCCGCCTCCACCTGCAGGAAAAGCCCATGCAGAGGCCGGCCTCGCTCTACATCCGAGACGGAAGCCCTCTGCTGGACTTCGGATCCAGTGTCCCCCCTCACGGCAGAAGTATTCCTCCTTCGTGCGGTGACAGTAGGGTTGCCCCGTGACAATGCCGGAGAACGGCGAAGGGGCGGTGACGGCCCTGAGCCTTACGTCGTCGACCGTGGACGAGATCACGGTGATCAAGGTCGATGGCGTGCTCGACGCCACGACGCGCGAGCAGTTCGCCGACTACCTCTCTCTGGCGGGTTCCGAGCTGATCCTGGACCTGGCCGGAGTGACGTTCATGGACTCGCGCGCGCTCGGCCTGATCGTCCACCATTGGCAGACCAGCCTGGCATCGGGTGCCAGGTTTGCCCTGGTCGGCGTGGAATATTCAAAGTCAAAGGTCATGTGGATCACCGGGCTCGCGCAGCGGCTGCCGCTGTACGACACGCTCGACGACGCCTTGGCCGCCATTGGCTGAGCACATTCCACCAAGGCCGCTAGCGGCGGGACTTTTTCTGGTGCTCGTCGACCAGGAGCCTGGCCAGGTCCGCCACCTTGACCTGGTGGTGCTGTGAGATTCGGCGCAGTTCCTCGAAGGCCGCCTCGGACGAGCACCCGCTGGTCTTCATGATGATGCCCTTGGCCTGGTCGATCACCGAGCGACCGGCCAGGGCCTCCTGAAGCTGGGCGGCGTCCGTACGCGCTTCCTCGAAGTCCCACAGGTTGGCCATGGCCACGCCCACCTGCTCGGCCAGCATGTCGGCCAGCGCCTGGGCGGCCTGCGGGGAGAAGGCGGCCGGCCGTACCGAATAGAGGCCGATGACCAGCAGGACGGGGTCGAGCCGGATCGGCACGGTGAGCACCGAGCGCACGCCCCAGCGGGCGGCGAGCGGGGCGTAGCGCGGCCAGCGCGAGTCGCTGAGCACGTCCGTCACGACCACCCGGCCGCCGGTCAGCCTGGCGTCAGTCGACGGGCCCTCGCCGATGTCGCGTTCGCCTTCGACCAGCATGATGAGCTCGCTGTGCGAGCCCGACACCAGCACCCGCTGGTCCCGCCAGTGCTCGGCGGAACCGCCCGAGCAGCCGGGGACTCCGTCGGCCAGCGCGGTGGTCAGACCGCGCAGCACGCTTTCCGTTGAGTTGTCTTCGCCCAACCGCCCGAGAGTCGCCAGGTTACGGGCAAGTCCGGGGGTGATCATCGCCGTTGATTTCATAGCAAGCAAGCCCTACCCCTTATAGCTAGCATTATCCAGCGTGGCGTAGCGTCAGAGAATGACCATGCCCGGCCTCGAACACGCCCTGGACGCTCTGTCCGGACGTGTTTCCTCCCTGCGCGAGGCGCGGGCGGCCTACCCCTCCGACCTTGCGCCGACTCTAGACGCGGCACTCGCGGAGCTCGACACCGCCGCCGAGTTGCTGGCCGAGGCGCGTGAAGCGCTGCGCAACGCGCCCAAGCGGCAGGGGGGCAAGAAGGACGGAGGCCAGCGGGAGCTGAAGCTGCTGCGCCAGGTCTACCGGGCCTTCCCCGTGCCGGTGATCGTGCTGGACGGCGGCGGGGTGGTCCGGCGGATCAACCCCGAGACCTCGCGGATGCTGGGCAGCCCTGACGGCTACCTGGTCGGGCGGTCGTTCCCGCTGCTGGTGGACGTGTCGCGGCGAGCGGCGTTCCGTTCGCACCTGATGTCGGTGCTGCAGACCGGGCAGCCGGCGGCGTTCGAGTCGCGGCTGGCGCACCAGGGCCGGACCCATACCGTCCAGGTGGCCCTGACCAGGCTGACGATGCCCGGCGAGCCGCAGCAGATGGTGGCGGCCGTGGCGCTGCCGACCGAGGTGCAACTGCCCGAGCCGGGCGCGCGGCGGCCCGAGCAGTCCGACGGCGCGCTGCTGCTGGCGGCGGCCAAGCGCCAGGACCTGCTGGCCACGATGACCACGTTGCTGCTGGATGAGGAGGCGCTGCGGCAGCCTGTGGCGCTGCCCAGGGCGACGCGGCTGCTGGCGGCCGGCTGGGCCGACTGGGTGATCGCGGACGTGGTACGCGACGGTCTGGCCCGCCGCGCGGCCGTCGTGGCGCCCAAGGACCACCCGCTGGGCGACCTGGTACGCCAGATCGAGTCCGCCCAGCCGGCCGCGAGCCACGTGGTGACCCAGGTGCTGGAGCGCGGTTCCGGCGTGGTGCACGAGATGGTCGACGACGAGACGCTGCTGGGCTTCGGCGCCGACGGGCCGCTGCTGACGGCGATGGGCGCCGGCTCGATGCTGTGCGTGCCCATCGGCCCGGCCGACGGCGTGCTCACGCTGGTCAGGTCGCACGACCGGCCGCCGTTCACGCTGGCCGACCTGGGGGTCATGCAGGAGGTCGGGCTCCAGCTCGGGCTGGCGGTGCGTGCGCAGAGCAGCTTCCAGAGCCGTTCGCGGGCCGCCGACGCGCTGTCGGCCACCGTCGCGCCGCGCAACCTGCCGGACGTGCCCGGATACGAGGCCGCCGCGATCTACAATCCCGGCGCTTCGGTCGGCGCCGAGTTCTACGACGTCTTCCCCGTCGCGGACGGCTGGGCGTTCGCCCTCGGCGGCGCCGCGGGCAAGGGCGAGGAGGCGGCGTCGGTCAGCGCGATGGTCAGGGGCGGGGTCCGGGTGCTCAGCGTCTGGGAGTCCGATCCCGACGTGGTGCTGCGCAAGGTGAACGAGGCCCTGGTGACGCAGGGGACCGGCATGTTCGTGATGGTCGTGGCCGGGTTCGTACGGGGGCGCAGGATCCGCCTGTCGTCCGCGGGGCATCATCCGGCCGCGCTGCTGCTGCCCGACGGGAGCGTCCGGTTCGCCTCGGGTGGTGGCGTGCCGCTGGGCATCTCGCCGGAGGCCGAGACCGAGGCCGAGGAGCTGACCGTCGCGGTGGGTGAGACGCTGCTGCTGTACTCCGAGGGGCTGATCTCCTCCAGGAACGAGGTCGGCGAGCCGTACGGCGAGGAGCGGCTGGCCGACGTACTGGGCAGATGCGCCGGTCAGGCGCCTACGACCATCGTGAAGGCGGTCGAGGCGGACCGGCACGCGTTCTCCGGCGGGCAGGTGTGGGACGAGATCGTGGTGCTGGCGCTGCGTGGCGTCTGAGTGGTGCCGGCTCTGCGGCGTCTGATCTGCGGGGGTTTGCGGTTGAGCCATCTTTGGGTAAGGTCGGGGGAAGAACGACGTGCCTAAGACGCAGGCACACCTTGAAAGCTGTTTTAACGCTGAGGTGTGCCATGAATATCGCGATCGTCGCTTCCGCTACCGGTAACAAGCGTCACCACATTCTCTCCGTAGCGCGTGAACTGGGACGCGAGCACCACGTCACCATCTACTCCCGTCGTGACAGTGCCGAGGGCAAGGCCAGGACGCGGGTGGCCCCGGGTGTGATGATGGAGCACATCGAGGTGGGCCCGGCCCGCGATCTCGCCCCCGCCGACGTCATGCCGTACCTCAAGGACGTCGGCCAATATCTGAGCCGGCGCTGGAGCCAGGAACGCCCCGATGTGATCCACGCCCACTCCTGGACCGGCGGCCTCGCCGCCGTCACGGGCGCCAGCGGCCTGGGGGTGCCGGTCACCCAGACCTTCCACACTGTCGACGCGGCCCACGTGAAGCTGGAGCGCGCGCTCGGCCGCAGCGCCAGAGCGGTCATCGCCGGCTCCGGTGACGAGGAGTCGGCGCTGATCCGGCTCGGCGTGCCGCGCCACAACATCGCCATCGTGCCGTACGGCGTCGACACCGAGCGCTTCCACCGCCAGGGCCCGGTCGCCACGCGCGGCAGCCGCAAGCGCCTGCTCCACCTGGGCCCGCTCACCCCCGAACGCGGCGCCCCCACGATCATCCGCGCGCTGCAGGGCCTCCAGGACGTCGAGCTGGTGCTCGCGGGCGGCCCCGAGCCGGACCTGCTCGACGGCGACCGGGAGGTACGCCGCCTGCGCGCTCTGGCCCAGCAGCTCGGCGTGGCCGACCGGGTGACCCTGCTCGGGCAGGTCAAGCGGACCGCGGTGCCCAAGCTCATGCGCAGCGCCGACGCCGTGGTGTCGGTGCCGCGCGAGGCCACGACGGGGATCGTCGCGCTGGAGGCCATGGCCTGCGGTGTACCCGTGATCGCCTCGGCCGTGGGCGCGCACCTCGACTCGATCATCGATGGCGTCACCGGCCTGCTGGTGCCGCCGGACCGCCCCGCGCGGACCGCGCGCCTGGCCCGCGAACTGCTGACGGACCCGACGCTGCGCACCGCGCTCGGCTACGCGGGCGCTGACCGCGCCCGTTCGCGCTACTCGTGGGAGCGGGTCAGCCAGGAGCTGGTGCGGGTGTACGAACTCGCCTGCGCTTAAAGTTCCTTTTATGCTGATTCACCCTTGGGACGCGGGCACCGACGAGCAGTCCCTGGCGTACGTGAAAGACCACCAGTTCGGGCACCTGATAGCCGCGGGCCACGGCCGTGAGGTGCCCGTCGTGGTGCCGACGCAGTTCCTGCTGGTGGATGAGCGGACGATCGTGCTCCACCTGGCCCGGCCGAACCCGATCTGGGCGGCGATCGACGAGAACCCCAAGGTGGTCATGTCGGTGGCGGGCCCCTGGGCCTACATCCCCGGCCGGTGGCGGGCCGAGCCCGGTGCCGAGCCGGAGCTGGGCGTGCCGACCACGTTCTACTCCTCCGTCCAGCTCATCTGCCGGGCCGAGATCGTCAAGGAGGCCGAGGGCAAGCTGGAGATCCTGCGCGAGCAGCTCGCCGACCTCGAACCCGGGCAGGGCGATCCGGCCCGGATGCCGCGGCTGATGTCGGGCATCCAAGGGATCCGGCTGGCGATCGAGGAGATCCGCGGCAAGTTCAAGTACGACGGGCACAAGGACGACGCTCACCGGCAGCGGGTCGCCAAGGGGCTGACCGAACGCGGCGGGCCCGGCGACGCCTCAGCCCTCAGCCACCTGTAAGACGCGTCAGCCCTCAGCCATCCGTAAGACCCGCCGGCTAGGGCGCCAGGAGGCGGGCCGCCTTGAGGCCCAGGTGGATGGTCAGCCGGTCGTCGCCCTCCGACAGGTCCCGGTGCAGCGTCCGCTCGGCCTTGCCCAGCCGGTAGTAGAGCGTCTGGCGGTGGATGCCCAGCTCGGCGGCCGTCTTCTGGGCGTGGCCGCCATGGTCCAGGTAGACCTCCACGGTGTGCGCCAGCTCGGCGTCCAGCGCCCCCGTCTCGGCCGCCAGCTCGCGCAGGTCGCTCTGGCCGAGCCGGGCCAGCAGCCGGTGCACGCCCAGGTCCTCCCACCGGGCGACGGGCGCGAAGCGGGGGAAGTGCTCGGCGACGCGCAGCGCCTGCCGCGCCTCGCGCCAGCTCTGCCAGGCCTCCGCCGGGTCCGCCCGGGGGGCGCCGGTGCCGGCCGCCGTGCCGTACGCGCTCTGCAGGGTGTGGGCGACCTCGGCGGCCAGGTGCGCGGGGGCGAGCAGCGCGACGGGCGAGCCGGCGCGGGCCAGCACGCCGCGCGGCAGCGTCCAGAGGGCGGCGACGCGCTCCTCCGACTCGCGGACGGCGATCGCGGTGACGGGCCCGAACACCTCGATGGAGGCGCCGGCCCGCTCCTCCGGGTCGGCCGAGAGCAGGGCGCGCAGGCCGTGGCCGAGGTCGTGGCGGCTCCTGGCCTCCTGGGCGAGCGCGGCGGCGGCCCTGGCGACGAGCGGGGCCGCCCGGCTCAGCGCCTTCTCGGTGAGGCTGCCCGAGTCGAGCAGCCACAGGTAGCCGTAGGTGACCTCGCCATGGCGCAGCGGCCAGCAGACCCTGGCCAAGACCTTGAGGTCGGCGTCCGCGGGGATCCTGACCGGGCCGTGGGCGCGGGCGATGCCGTAGCGTTCGAAGTAGTCGCGGACCTCGCCGGTGGCGCGCCTGCGCAGGATCGACTCCTGGCGGACGGTGTCGATGTCGCCGTGCTGCGCGCCATACGCCAGCAGGCGGAACGAGCGGTCCTCCAGCGTCGCGGACGCCCCCAGCAGGCGGGCGAGCTCGTCGACGGTCTCCTGTAGATCTGCCGAGTTGTGCATTTGTATGACAGCCTGCCACACGTGGCGTTACGCGCGTCGATGGCCCGGTTGTGAGCTGCGGTTTTAGGCTGAGAACATGCTGGGTCAACTGCTACTCGCCACCTCCCGGAGCGCGCTGGTACGCCGCTCGGTATCCGGCTTCCCCCTCACTCGCAAGGTCGTCGACAGGTTCGTCGCCGGTGAGAGCGTTCAGGAGGCCCGGACCGCCATCGAACGGCTGCGCGACGCCAAACTCGCCGTCACCGTCGACCATCTCGGCGAGGAGACCCGCGACGCCGGCGCGGCGGCGGCCACCGCGAAGGCGTACATCACGCTGCTCGACGCGCTGCGCCCGCTCGATCTCGGCCGCCGGGGCGAGGTGTCGGTGAAGCTGTCGGCCGTCGGGCAGCGGCTCGACGACGCGATGGCCCTGGAGCACGCCCGCGAGATCTGCGCCGCCGCCGACGCGGGCGGCTCGACCGTGACGCTCGACATGGAGGATCACACCACCGTCGACTCGACGCTGGCGATCCTGCGCAAGCTGCGCGCGGACTTCCCGTCGACCGGCGTGGCGATCCAGGCCTACCTGTTCCGCAGCGCGGACGACTGCCGCGCGCTGGCGGTCGAGGGCTCGCGGGTGCGCCTGGTCAAGGGCGCCTACCGGGAGCCCGCCTCGGTCGCCTACCAGGGCAAAAGCGAGGTCGACAAGGCGTACGTGCGATGCCTGCGGACCCTCATGGCGGGGCAGGGGTACCCCATGGTGGCGACGCACGACGACCGGATCATCTCGATCACCGAGCTGCTCGCCGACCGCTTCGGCCGCCGGCTCGGGTCCTATGAGTATCAGATGCTGTACGGAATCCGCACCGACCGGCAGGAGGACCTCGCCGGGGCCGGTCACACCGTGCGCGTCTACGTTCCCTACGGCGACGACTGGTACGGCTACTTCATGCGCCGCCTGGCCGAGCGGCCCGCCAACGTCGCCTTCTTCCTTCGTGCCCTTGGGGGTAAGTAAATGGACGCCATCAGCAACGTGCCGGTTCCCGCCAACGAGCGGGTCTACGGCTACGCGCCGGGCAGCCCGGAGCGTACGACGCTGGAGAACCGGATCAAGGAGCTGTCCGGGTCCTCGATCGATCTGACCATGACGATCGACGGCGAGCGGCGGCTGGGCGGCGGCGCGCCGATCGACGTGGTGCAGCCGCACAACAAGGCCTCCGTCCTCGGCCGCATTCAGGACGCCACGGCCCAGGACGTACAGGACGCCGTCGACAGCGCGCTGCGCGCGGCTCCGGCCTGGCGGGCGCTGTCGTTCGACGAGCGGGCGGCGGTCTTCCTCAAGGCGGCCGACCTGCTGGCCGGGCCGTGGCGGGCGACGCTGAACGCCGCGACCGTGCTCGGGCAGTCGAAGTCGGCGCAGCAGGCGGAGATCGACTCGGCCTGTGAGCTGATCGACTTCCTGCGGTTCAACGTGGCCTACGCGCGGCAGCTGTACGCCGACCAGCCGGCGTCGTCGCCCGGGGTGTGGAACCGGATGGAGTACCGGGCGCTCGAGGGCTTCGTGCTGGCGATCACCCCCTTCAACTTCACCGCCATTGCCGGAAATTTGCCGACGTCGGCGGCTTTGATGGGAAATGTCGTCGTCTGGAAGCCTTCGCCCACTCAGCAGTTCGCGGCGCACTTCACGATGCGCCTGCTGGAGGAGGCGGGCCTGCCGCCGGGTGTGATCAACATGGTCACCGGCAACGGCCAGGCGGTCTCCGAGGTGGCGCTCACGCACCCGCAGCTGGCGGGCATCCACTTCACCGGCTCGACGGCGACCTTCCAGCACCTGTGGGGCACCGTCGGCGCGAACATCGCCTCCTACCGCGGCTACCCGCGCCTCGTCGGCGAGACCGGCGGCAAGGACTTCGTCCTGGCCCACCCGTCGGCCGACCCGGCCGTGCTCGCCACCGCGCTGGTCAGGGGCGCCTTCGAGTACCAGGGCCAGAAGTGCTCGGCGGCGTCGCGGGCGTACGTGCCGCGCTCGGTCTGGTCGCGCATGCGCGACGACTTCGTCTCCGCGGCCGAGTCGCTGACCGTGGGCGACGTGGCGGGCGACCTGTCGACGTTCATGGGCGCGGTCATCGACGACCGGGCCTTCGCCAAGCACAAGGCGGCCATCGACCGGGCGCGCGCCGCCTCGAACATCGACCTGCTCACCGGCTCGTACGACGACTCCACCGGCTATTTCGTGAAGCCGACGATCCTGGAGTGCGCCGACCCCACGGACGAGATCTTCGTCAAGGAGTACTTCGGGCCGATCCTGGGCGTACACGTCTATGAGGACGGCGACTTCGACGCGGTGCTCGACCAGATGGAGAGCGTCTCGCCGTACGCGCTGACCGGGTCGATCATCGCCCAGGACCGCTACGCGATCGCCTCGGCCTCGGAGCGGCTGCGCTTCGCGGCGGGCAACTTCTACATCAACGACAAGCCGACGGGCGCGGTCGTGGGCCAGCAGCCGTTCGGCGGCGCCCGCGCCTCGGGCACCAACGACAAGGCGGGCTCGATCTTCAACCTGATCCGCTGGGTGAACGCCCGTACGATCAAGGAGACCTTCGTCCCGCCGGTCATCACGGGTCCTTACCGGGGTGACATTCCGCAGACGGCGTTCGAGCAGCCGGACCTGAAGAAGCTGGGTTACTGAGGTCCAGCGGCTGAACAGGTGAGGCACCCCGGGCCCGGGGTGCCTCTTACCTATGGCCGGCGGCACGAACCAGCCGACGGGCCGTCCCGTCACCCGCCCGCACGTGGGACGTCCGGTCGCTCGGCCCCTTGAGCTGGAGTTTTGCGCTCAGACGGAAACCTCTGGATGGTGCCGACATGTTGCGGCACCCTGGCCAGGCACCGGGGAAAGCGTTCGTCCTTCACGAACTCGACGAAGGTGTGGGGCACGTTCTGCTCCGCAGGTGGAGATCGTCCTGGTGCCGGCGGGGGCCCGCATCGGGGAGGCGACGGGGGTCCATATGCGATTACAGGTGCTCGGGCCGATGCGGTTCTGGACCGGTTGCGACTGGGCTCCGATCCCCAGCCCGCGCCCCCGAACCCTGCTGGCCCTGCTGACGATCGGCGCGGGGCGGCCGATCACTACGGGACACATGATCGCCGAGCTGTGGCCGGTCAAGCCGCCGCCGACGGCGGCCACTCTGCTCCGGGGCTACATCCTGCAACTGCGGCGCGCACTCGGCGACGACGGCGGCGAGACGATCATCACCCGGGCGTCCGGCTACGAGATCCGCCGCGCCGCCGACGAGACCGACGTCGCCCGCTTCGACGCCCTGACCGCGCAGGGGCGCACCGCGCTGGTCAAGGGTGCCGCAGGGGAGGCCCACCGGCTGCTCTCCCAGGCGCTCGCCCTGTGGCGCGGCGAGCCGTACTCCGACACCCTGCCCACCACGACGGTGACCGCCGAGGTGAGCAGGCTGGGCGAACGCCGGCTCACCGCCACCGAGGCCCGCATCGAGGCGGGCCTGCTGCAGGGGCGGGGGCCCGAGCTCATCCACGAGCTCCAGGGCTTGACCAGGGAGCATCCTCTGCGGGAGGGCCTGTGGGCGCAGCTCATGCGCGCGCAGCACGCGGCCGACCGCCGCGCCGACGCCCTGGAGTCCTACCGGCGGGCGCGGCAGACGCTGGTGGAGGAGCTCGGCCTCGAGCCTGGACCTGACTTACGAGAGCTGCACCATGCCATTCTCGAGGGCCGGTCCTTACCTGGTCCGGGCATATCCACTCGCCCCACAGCCATCCTCGGCGCCGCCCAGGAGGGCCCCGCCTCGGCATCGCCGCCTCTGGAACTGCCCCGGGACGTTCCGGCGTTCACCGGCCGGCAGGAGGATTTGGCCTTCTTACAACGTTTCATGACCAGCTCCGGCGGGCCGGGAGCGGTCGTGATCACGGGGGGCGGCGGTATGGGCAAGTCGGCACTGGCCATTCATCTGGCCCACCGCTTACGTGACCACTTCCCTGGCGGACATCTGTACGTCGACCTGCAGGGATCCCGGGAAGAACTGAAGCCGCTCCAGAGCACCGAAGCGCTGGGACGCATGCTGCGGGCCCTTGGTGTGGCAACACGAGATCTGCCAACGGAGACCGTCGAGGCCGCCGCCCGTTTCCGGTCCCTCACGACAGGCCGCGGCATGCTGGTGCTCCTGGACAACGCGGTGGACACAGCCCAGGTCGAGCCGCTGCTCCCAGGTGAGCAATGTGGCGTCCTGGTGACCAGCCGGCGTGCCCTGACGACCATAGGCTGCACCGTCCACCATCTGAACGCCCTGTCCGACCAGGAATCCCTGACTATGCTCGGCAGGCTGGCGGGCGAGGAACGCGTCACCGCCGCCCCCGAGGCGGCCCGGCGAATCGCCCGCTGCTGCGAAGGCCTCCCCCTGGCCGTCCGCATCGCCGCTGCCCGCCTGATGTCCCGCCCGCACTGGTCTCTACACTGGCTGGCGGACAAGCTGAAGAGTGAACAACACCATCTAGACGAGCTGGAAATAGACGACTTATCGGTTCGTTCCGCCCTCGCCGTTAGTTTCCGCGACATCGAAGGCGACGCCAGCGGACCAGACATGGCACGGTTGCTATGTCTCCTGGCCATCTCTCGTCAATCCCACATCATCGTCGCCCTCGCGGCGGAACTCGACGACGGGAACTTCAACCAGGCCGAGAAGCTACTCGAGAAGCTTCTCGATGCCCGCCTCCTGAACTCTCCTGAACCGGGCCGCTACCAAATGTCAGAACTTGTACGACTGTCGGCTCTGGAGCGGGCCTGCCGCCACATTCCGCCGCACGAACCGAACGCGCCGGGAAGGTCGATCCACCACACGTCCGAGGCCGTACCACTTCCTCGCCTACTCAACTCATCCCGGGCCGTGCCGGCGAACTAGTCAAGGCCGCTCACATGACGACACATCTCTTGCCGGCTTAGCGCGGTCGCCTAACGCCTCCATCTCGTGGAATCGAGTTGTCGATGCGAGTCGAAACGTGTGCGGGGAACCCGTTCGATCGGTTCCCCGCACTGCGCTCGCCGGTCAACGCTCCACAACATCGCCGGCAGCGAATCGATTGCCGATCGGCACGACTTGGTGACGTTGCGACAGCGCTAGCACTGTGTATTGAGAGTCACGATGCAGCTGATCTTGGCGAAATCATCTTCCGTCCGCACGCCAGGCATTCCCGAATACCACCTGAGGTCCGGTCCATTGAAAGCATATGGCCGCACCGTCGTATAGAACTCTATACCTGTCGCGCCTTCAGGGAGAGGTCCGTGGTACGCCTGAACCGTTGGAACCATGCCGTTTCGCGGCGTCTTCCCCCACATTTCCTGACTCTCCACCTGCATTCTTGCCACTTCGGGAGGCTGCGAGGGTGTCTCAATTCTATGAAATGGTCCATAAACCCTCTGCGTAGGAGCCGCGCCACCCGCCGGACTTCCACCGCCTACTGGAGGGCAATTGTGGGTGAGGAGGGCTGTGGCGCCTGCTTGTGCGTAGTACGTGTGCAGGTCATCGACGGTCAGATTGTGGACGCGTTGGGTCGTCGTCCACTTCTGGACGGCGGTGATCTGGACGTGGGTGCCGGCACTGGTGCGGAGCCACATGCCCGGCCGCAGCTGGTCCGCGTCACGCCACTCGCGCAGGTCGTCCAGCCAGAACGGATGGCCTTCGGTCGCGGTGACGCTACCGGTGCGATCGCCTCGGTCGCCGTCGATGTCCACGGTGATCTTGACGAGGTGCTTGGTGCCCTCGCCCACGATCAAAGCGGTGACCTGTTTCGCTTGTGTACTGCCGGTGCCCGGGTCGGTGGCGAGGACCCGATCGCCCACCTTGACGCGCTCGATGGGCTTGGCGGATCCGTCCGCCATCAACACCTTCGTGCCGGGGACGAAGCTGTTGCCTTTACAGCCTCGGCCGATCGCCCTGGCGGCGGCTTTTATGCCCGATCGGATCCTGCCCGCGCCGCGAGCGGCGGAGGTCGCCCCTTTCCGGAGGACCTCCCCGGCGATCTCGCGGCCCGCCATGCCCGCTGCCCTCGCCGCGGCGTACCTGGTCAGCCCAGCAAGCCCGAGCTTTATCGCGGATTTGGCCAGGCTTGCGACGCTGATCACGGCAAGGGCGATGTCTGGCGCAAGTTTGCCAGCCTTGTACCAGTTGGAGTGAGTGTCCGCTCCTACCCAGCCCGCGATTTTGTCTTCGGCTCCGGGCAGATTGAAGAGACCGGAAAGGGGGTTCATCACAGGGTTCTGCAAGCCCCACATCTCAGCGCCTACATAGCCGTTCCAGGCCGGCTTGAGGACATACTTGACGAACCAGTTGCCGCCACCGCCACCACCACCACCGCTATGGCCACCACCGCTGCTGCCGCCAGAGGTGTTGTTGCCCCCTCCGGGGTTCGAGTGCGGGCATCCCTTGTTGGCGTAGTAGCAGTTCGGATTGCCGCGGAGCGGGCCGTCGAGGCCGTCGGGGTCGCTCTGGGTGACGGGGGTCTGGTTGGCGTAGGAGTAGCCGTCCCAGCTCTGCGGGTAGCCGACGTTGAACAGCGGGTCGACGGAGATGAAGCGGCCGATGTCCGCGTCGTACTCACGAGCGCCGAGGTGGGTGAGGGATGTGCTGGAGTCGACGGTGCCGCCGACGAAGCCCCTCTCCCCCGGCCAGACGCCGGCGGCGATGCCGCGTGGCTGGCCGAACGGGGTGTAGCGCCGCTTGCTCAACCCGCCGGTCGTCGCGTCGATCGCCACCTCCCCGGTGCCCTGGTGGTCGGGTGACAGGAAGGTGACCCCCGCGGTGGTGCGCATGGCGATGGTCACGTCGTCGTGGCTGTAGTAGCGGGTGGCCTGGGTGGTCGTGACTCCCTTGTTGAGGCGCACCTCGAGCCCTGGGAGGTAGACCGTGGTCCCGGTCGGGTCGCGGCGGATCAGCCGGTCGCCGTCCGAGTCGTAGCCGAAGCCGGTCTCACCGGCGCCCGCGTCGGCGACCTTGGTGAGATGGCCTTCGACGTCCCAGGAGAGCGTCTGGTCGCCGGCGCCGGTGGTCCGCCTGGTGGTGTTGCCGGTGGCGTCGTAGGCGTAGCTGTCGGTACGCCCACCTGTCCCGGTCTGGGTGGTGACGGTGGCGAGTTGGTGCCCCTTGTACGAGGTACCGACGCCGGTGCCACCCGCGTAGGCATAGGTCCGCGTGGTGCCGAGCTTGTTGGAGGTGTCGTACTGCGTCTCGGTGGCGCGGTTGCCGGAGGCGTCGAAGGTGTACGCGGTCCGGTACGGCGCGGGGCCGCCCAGGGTCGCCGAGCCGGGATCGGTCGCACAGCCGTCGCTCGCCTGGGTCCAGGCGTCGGTGAGCCGCCTCAGGTAGTCGTAGCGGAAGCACTGGTTGTCGGTGCCGTCGCGGGAGACGTCGGTGATCTGCCTGATGTCGCCCGCGTCGTCGTAGTCGTAGGTGGCGTCGCGGTCGACGCCCGGCATGCCGGCGTGGACCGTGGTGCTGGTCTTCAGCCGCTGGGTGCCGAACTCGTACCCGTAGGTCTGATCGACCTGCTTGCCTCCGGTGGACAGCCGTCTGCCCAGCAGCTTGCTGGTCTTGCTGTAGTCGCTCCCGATGACGTACGTCGCCAGGTTGCTCGTCAGCTTCACCGCACGGCTGAGCTCGTCATACGTGGTGGCGACCACCTCGGCCGGCAGCCCGCCGACCGCCGGGCTGCTGACCGACTGCACGCTGCCGTCGAGGTTGTAGACGGTGTTGAACTGGTAGCCGGCGGACGGCGCGAGCGCTGACTCGGCCGCGGGGAGGCCGGACAGGGTCACGGTCGTGCGGGTGGGCCGGTTCTGGTTGTCGTATAAGTTGACCGCCTCGGTGTAGACGGCGCCGTTCTCGTATCGGATGGAGGCGGTCGGCTGTCCCTTGCGTACCGTGTCGTAGGTCCACTCGGCGAGCTTGGCGCCGGGGCTGCCGCTCGTCGTGTCGTACCGGGCGATCTGGCGGCCGATCGGGTCGTAGGTGGTGCCGATCTTCTTGCCGCGCGCGTCCTCGGCCTGGACGGCCTGGTCGAGGTCGTCGTAGGCGTACTTCGTGACACCCTTGTCGGGGTCGGACACCTGGATCTGGCGACCGCGCAGGTCGTAGTCGTAGGTCCAGGTGTGGCCGCCGTACCCCTTGATCGACGCCAGCTGTCCCCTGGGGGTGTAGCTGTAGGAGGTCGAGTCGTAGCCGCCCGGCTTGTGCTGACGGACCTCGACCTTCCTCCCGAGGGCGTCGACCACCGTGGTCGTGGGGATACCGCCGGCGGGCGGGGTGACGGTCGTCCAGTCGCCGCCGTAGGCGTAGGTGGTGCGCCACTTCTCCCCGGCATCGCTGTTGCCCGCGAGCAGCCGTTCGGCGACGACGCGGCCGAGCCCGTCGTAGGTGTAGGCGGTCTGGCTCTCCACCTGGCCCGGGGTGTCCACGCCGAACAGGGACGCGCCGGGAGCGTCGTCGGCGTAGTACGTGGCGTAGGTCCGGTCCACGCTGCCCTGGGCGTTGTAGAAGGTGTCGCTGATCAGGCGGCCGCCGTCCGGGCCGGGCTGCTGGGTCTGGCGGGAGCGCAGCCAGCCGTCCATCAGCTCGTACGCGGTGTCCTGGCCGCCGTCGTTGTTGAGCTCCTTGGTATAGATCGCGGTGATCTGGCCGGCCACCGTCTGGTAGCCGAACTGCCGGTTCGGGAGCTGATCGGTGTCGCGGCCCGGCGCCCACACCCTGCTCACCCGGCCGAGGGCGTCGTAGGAGAAGACCGTCGTCTTGTCGCCCTCGTCGGTGGACTTGAGGGCACTCCCCCAGGCGGGATCGAGCTCGGTGATCGTGGTCATCGCCGAGCCGGCGTCCCCGCTCTTGACCGGCGGGCCCGTGACCGTCGCCCTGGTGGTCAGGCCGCCGCTCTCGGTGTAGACGGTGGTCGTCGTGCGCTCGACGGGGGTGGCCGTGGTGTTGTCGACCACTGTCACGGCCTTCGGCCTGCCGTAGGCGTCGTAGGTGGTCTTGGCGGCCGGCACATAGCGCACGACGGTGCTGGTGGTGCCGGTGGCCGCGACCTTGTCGGTCGCCGTGACCAGCCCTCTGGTCGGCGCCGCTCCGAAGGCCCCGCCGTCGTAGTAGGTGCGCCCGTCGGAGATGAGCTGCTTGCTGAGGTCCACGGACTGACCGCAGGACCCCGCCACCGTCCGCACCTGCGCCGGGAAGCCGACCAGCCAATCGGTGGTGTTCTGCGCCGCCGGCGTCGTGGTGGTGCATCGGTTGTCGGCGTCGGTGGTGACGTCGCCGAAGTCGTCGACCTGCGTCGGCGCGCCCGTCGTGGTGTCGAAGGTGTTGGTGGTGGCCTTGGTCTCCCGCCAGCTCCCGTCGTCGAGCGCGGTCAGGTTCCGGGTGGTCTTGGTGCCGATCAGGTTGGCGGTGACGGTTCCCCACGAGCGGGTGCGGGAGGCGGTCTGGGAGTGCCACGGCGAAGCGACGCTCTTGGACACGACGCTGCCGCCGGCCTTGTCGTAGGTCACGGTACGGACCTCGAATCCCTGCAGGGACTCGTGGTCGGGATAGCTGCCTCCCTCGTCGTCGGAGACCTTGACGTCCTTCTCGCCGCCGGAGGTGTTCAGGCGGTCGCCGTCCATGCCCTGGAAGTACCAGTGGTCGACCTGGCCGGGCGCGCCGCTGGTGGCCGCGCTGATCACCCGTACCTTGTCGTAGCCGTGCCACTGCGACCACGTCTTGTACTTCTCGGGCGTGAGCCCGTCGTCGTCGTCGAAGTGCCAGGCGGGGTGCCCGACGCCGTAGTCGTACCTGGTGACCATGTCCGGCGACCCGCCGGTCAGATCGGTCTGTACTGTCTCGGTCACCACGTACTTGTGGAACCAGTCGAGAGTCGGGTTCTCGCTCTCGCCGTCGGTCTTCGTCCAGTACGTGGGGAAGCAGCGACGGCGGTTGGTCTGCGGGGTCGGCAGGTCGCTCGTGGTGCAGTCCGCGTCGGAGTACTTGATGTCGAGGACCCCGCCGAACTCGTTGTACACCGTGCCGAGCCGGTCCTTCACGAACGGGCCGAGGTCGTCGCCGAGCTTGTCCACCCGGTTCGGCTTCTGTGTGTAGACGAACGACACGGGAGGCAGCTCGACCGGGTCCGGTCCGGCGAGACCGGTGTGGACGATGGACGTCAGCAGCAACTGCCGGTCGACGTCGGCCATCCCCCACGCGTGCTTCAGCTCCCAGTAGTCCACCGGGCGGTAGTCGCTGCCGTCCGCCTTGAGGACCTGGGTCTTGATCATGGTCAGTCGTTTACGGGTCCAGAACGTGGGCGAGAGGTTGCCGTGGTCCTCCTTGCACTCCTGTCCGGAGTCGCAGTGCAGGTCCCAGGGCACGTCCTCCCAGTACTCCGGGTGGTCCTTGATCTTGTCCACCGCGCAGTCGGCGTCCGCGGAGCGCAGGCACCGCTCGGAGGACTCGAAGCTGACCCGTGCCGGAGCCTTGCCCGGGAACAGGTTGTCGGAGCGCAGGCCGTAGTCGATGTGGTCGAGGTAGCCGCCGCGTACGTACGACGTCTCGTCCTCGGCCTTGAGGTTGCGGCCGTAGTGGTTCGTCTCCTGCTTGTAGAAGTAGGTGATGGCGTTGCCGTCTCGGTCGACGACCTTGTCGAGGTTCCACCGCCACGCCTGCCGGCACCAGGAGTCCTTGAACTCGGACTTGTGGCACGGCTCGCCGTCGTCGTCGCCGAACACCGGCACGGTCCAGGCCGACTGCGTCTGCGGGTTCTCCAGGGCCAGCGTGTTCAGCCCGAAGAAGTACTGGGTGCCGTCGGGGGTGGTGACCTTCCAGTACTCCCCGTCGTTGTCGCCGTTGTCGAGGGAGGCGCTGGTCAGCTTCTCGATGCGGGTGCCGTCGTCGTTCTTCATCCGCCACGTGTCGCCGCCCGCGGGGATGAGCTCGCCGCCCTTGCCGTTCAGCGTCATCGTGGCGTTGTCGTAACCCCAGCACAGATCGCCGGGGTAGAGGTCGAGCGTGGTGTTCTTCGGCACGCCGTCGTCCTTGCAGGACTTGTAGCGCCGCTCGATGTAACCGGGCCACAGGTCGAACCCGTCGCCTGCCCAGGACGGCTGGGTGTTGGTGTTGGAGGTCCGGCCGTCGATGGACGAGGAGGAGTACGACAGGCCGACCTCCGGGGCCAGCCCGCCCGGCACCGGCGGCACCCGCATCGGGTACGACCAGGTGAAGTCGCCGGACTGAGGGCCGACACCCCACGTCGCCGACGCCGACAGAGACGTCGCCTTGTAGTCGCCCTTGCCGCTGGCGGGCGCCGCCGCGGCGGCCAGCACCGTCGCCGCGCCGTCCGCCGACGCGGTCGTCACCTCCGCGCTCACGGTCTGGTGCTCGGCGTCGTTGGCCGAGGCCACCGGGGTCGCCGTACGGCAGCCGGCGGCGTCCGGCGTGGTGAGCGCGCAGGCGGGCAGCCGTACCAGCCGCAGGCGGGAGCCGTAGGAGGCGCCGTACGCACGGGCGAACCCGGAGTAGTCCAGGCGCACGGCCATCTTCCCGGGGACCGGCGCGGCGCCGGCCTGCTCGACGGAGAACACCACCCCGTCGACGCCGGCCCGCCGCCCTGTCGCGCGGTCCAGCATCCGCACTCGCACCTTGTCTTGGGCGGCGGACGAGGCGGCGGATGGGGCGGCACCAGTGTGCGAGACGGCACCGACCCAGAGCGGGAGTGTGCCCGCCTTCGCGGCAGCCGTGGAGGCCGACGTACGGAGGCCGGGCGCGGCGGTGGACAGGGAGACCTCGGCGACCCCCGCCTTCGGCCACGTCACGGTGGCGGAGGGCGCCGGGTGGGCCACGGACGCGTCCACCTTGCGCGGTTTGACCTTCAGCTCGTGCCCGGTCACCGTCTTGTCGGGGTCCGCCGGCTTGGGCAGCAGCCGTACGGCGTCCGCCGCCACCGGTGGAGCCTCGACCGGCACCGCAGCCAGCAGCCCCGCACAAACGAGGAGCGCCGTCACGGTCGCGACCAGGCGCGGAGAACGCCGCCGGCGCTTCATGCCATTGCCGCTACGCACAACTTCCTCCACGGCTAGAGCTCGTCGATCTCGGTCGGGTTGGCCAGGTAGGCGACCTCTTCCTCGGTGGCCGCGCCGCGCAGCACCCAGACGTCGTCCAACTGGCCGCGCCAGTTCTGGCCCGGTGGATAGGCGCCGCCGGTTCTGGCCCGCCCGAGTTGCACTGAGGTGATGGGCGCGAAGACCCGGGTGTTCTCGCGGTACGACACCGTCGGGGCCTCGGCGGCGTCCTCCCGCACGCCGTTGACGTACAGCGTGATCCGGCTGTTGAAGCCGTCGTAGACGACCGCCAGGTGGTCCCAGTCGCCGAAGCCGCCCTGGTGGAAGCTGGAGTGCTCCACCGTCGCGGTGGTCGCGCCCGCACCGTCCACGCTGGGTACGTCCAGGACGTAGCGGCCCTTGGCCGCGTCGTAGCGCACCGCCACGGCGCTGTTGGTGGCGCCGGCGAGGCCGAGCACGGTCATGGACCTGGTGGGAGTGCCCGCCGTCTGCACCCACGCCGACACCGTGAAGCTCTCGGCGCTGTCCACCACCGCCCCGTCGGCCGCGGCGTAGTCCCCGTCGCCGCCGGGAAGGTCGAGCGCCCCGGCCACCTGGCCGTCGGGCGGAGTCACGACGGCCAGGGCGGGATCGGTGGTGATCTTCGCGGCGCCGGCCAGCGTCACCGGGTGCTTGACGGCCACCGGCGCGGAGTCGGGGCTGGTCGCCGGGGTGCCGGTCGCGGTGTTGAGCCGCCAGCGGCCGAAAATGTCGGACTTGACGGCGAACAGGTCCTGCGCCTCCTCGACCGAGACGATCCGGTCGTAGACCCGCACGTCGTCGATCGCGCCCGTCACATAGTCGACCGCTGCCCCGTTCCACTTGGACCGGCCGATCTGCAGCCCGCCTGCGGCCTGCCACACCGGTGAAAGGTCGTTGGAGCCGCTCTCGACGCCGTTGACGTAGATCCGGAGTTTCCCGGCCACGACGTCCTGGACCCCGACCAGATGAGTCCACTGGCCGAGCGCCGCCGTGGCGGCCGAATACGCGGTGAGCGTCGTCGGAGCCGTGATGTCGGCGGCCGTCCGCATGAACGCCCACTTCTTGTTGGCGGCCCGGTACTTGAGGTAGAAGCCGCTCTGGTTGGCGCCGTCCTGGCTGACGATCGTCATGTCCGTGGCGGCGGTGGTCGGCAGCTTCACCCAGGCGGCGACGGCGAAGTTCCCGGTCGTGTTCAGCACCGGGCGGGCGGTGGAGGCGTACGCGGCGGGGCCGGTGAGCTGCATGGCCGTGCCGATCTGGCCGGGGACCGCGAGAGTGGCGCTGCCCTGCGCGGTGGCGGGCAGAGGGCCGCCACCCTCGCCGTAGACCCGCTCGTTGCCGGCCGGCTCCTCGAGCCGCCAGTGCGCCGCAAGCTTCCGGCCTTCCGGTGTGGAACCGGCGGCCAGATCCGCCGCGTCGGCGTCGGACAGGGCCTCGGCGAACACCTCGACCTCGTCGACGTCGCCCGGCCAGTTGTTCGCGTACCCGCCGTCGTACAGGCTGCGCCCGATCTGGAACGCGCCCCTGGCATCGAGTACGGAGGTGACCGGGGTCTCGGCCGCCTTGGTGCCGTTGACGTACAGGCGGAGCATCTTGGCGGGCGCGTCGTACACGCCGGTCAGGTGGGTCCAGACGTTCAGCTCCGGCGGCGTGGGCGCGATCGCCCCCGTCCACGGACCGCTTGCGCCCTTCACGTCGTTCGCCGGGGTCTTGAACACCCATGAACCGGGGGCGGGATTCACGCCGAGCTGGAAACCGCTCTGGACGGACGCGTCCTGCGCCAGAACGTTGTAGAAGGCGTCGTTCTTGCGCAGCCGGACCCATGCCGAGACGGTGAAGCTCTGCGCGGTGTCGGCGACGGCGAGGTCGGTGGCGGCGTAGCCACCGGCGTAGCCGTCGAGGCTGAGTCCGTTGCCGGCCTTGCCCTCCGCGCCGAGGGTGGCCCCGGCGCCGGACCGGGCCGCGATCCCCGGGGTCTCACCTGTGAGCGTGGTGGAGCCGGCGGGTTCGTCCAGTTTCCATCGTGTCTTCTCCGGGGCGCCCTCGCTCACCCAGAACCGGTAGTCGCCGACCGAGAAGTTCCCCGCCGCGTCCCACACGGTGATGTACAGGCTGTTGACGCCGGGGTGCGTCGGGACCACCTTGACCGTCTGCGGATTGGCGGCGCGGGTGAGCGCCGAGGCGGGGGCTGGGGTGGTGTTGAGCGCGTAGGCGTACTTGGTCACCTCGGGATCGAAGGTGATCGTGAACGACCCGTAGCGGCCGACGCCGTCGCGCGCGCTCACGTCCGGGTCGTCGGGGTTCAGCTCCGGGTACTCGGGCGAGCCGACCACGGGGGTGCGGGGCGCTGTGGGGTCGTAGCGCAGGTAGCAGCTGGTGGCGGCGCCGCCCGAGCTCCACGGGCTCCACGCCACGCCGTCGTAGGCGCGCACCTGGTAGTTGAAGTCCGTGTTCACCGGGATCAGGCCCGAAGGCACCTGCGCCGAGAACGACGAACGGTGCGAGCCCTTGGCCGACTGCTTCTTGGGGCTGGTGGTGCGCCACTGGTGCTCGGTGCCGGAGGTGTCCTTCCACGACACCAGGAACTCGGCGTTGAGCTTCTCCCCCTCGGCGCCGCTGTTGTCGGGGTCGGTGAGGTTGTCGGCGTACAGCATCGGCAGCCGGTTCACCGGCGTGGTGTGGCCGTAGGCCGGGCAGGGGCCGCCGGGGCTGGAGTGCAGTTGTTTCATCTGCGGCTGTGGCGGGGTGCTGTTGTAGTACACGCGCAGAGTCGCGTCTCCGTCGAACCGCTTCCAGCCGTACTCGTCGTCCTCGTGCCCGGCCCGCAGGCCGAACGTCGTACTCGACCAGCCCTTCTTCGCGGCCTCCTTGACGGCCGACTCCACGTTGAAGACCACGTCGCCCGCCGGGCAGCTGCTCGAATGGCCCTTGGCGACGTCCCGGTAGGTGAGGTAGTCCGCCCAGTTGTCGGAGGTCGAATTCCAGGTCGAGTTCTTGCCGAACGCGGTGGTCCGATAGATGTGCACCGATCGCCCGTCGCACGACGGCGCCCAGGTCTCCTTGACCGAGAACTCCGCGGACAGGATCTGCTTGCCCGCCAAACGGCTGGTCGGCATCCGGTAGAACAGCCGCTTGACGTGCGAGCTGCCGCAGTAGGCGCCGGCCGGGGGCAGGCTGATGGGGCAGCGCCCCATGCCCTCTTCGGTGAAGGTGTAGTCCTCCCAGCCTCCGCTGGAGACCATGAGGTTGGCGGACTGGTCGGGCGCGTACCACATGGGGTCGATGTAGATCGGGAACTTGGCGTCCGGGGAGGTGAGCAACCCCTGGTCCGGCTCGAGCGTCATGCGCCCGGCGTCAGCGCTCGTCTTCATCACCGCGACGCGTGAGGTGTCCCCCGGCGCCGCCGCCGACGGCCTGCGCAGCCCTCCGTTCCCGGGCGTGGCCGAGGCGGCCAATGCCCCGGCGGGCTCGCTCGAGTCCCACATCTTCGGCGGCGGCGCCCTGAACACCTCGGCGCCCGTCACCGGGTCGAGTGCCGATTGGTCGCCTCGCGTGTCCGCCGCCATCCGCAGGTCCGGCGCCGACAACCCGAACTGGAGCTTGGCCAGCCGGGGATCGCGCGCCGCTTCCGGCGTCTTCACCACCAGCACATGGGACGCGCCGTCGGCAGTGGCCCGGACCCGCAGGTCGACGTCGGGCCCGAACACGCCCCGGTACACCGCGGTGTCACCGTCGAGTTCGGGTGCGGGCAGGCGGCCGGGCCACGACAGCGACATCCGGCGGCCCGCTCGGGTCATCGACAGCATGGGCGCGTCGCCGCCGCCGGACAGCCGCAGATCGACAGTGGTGGCCGCGGGCCGGATGGACCCGTCGGGATCCCTCCGCAGGTTGGTGTCGATGTCGACCCACGTGCCGTCCTTCAAGGTACGGACCGGTTTCAGGTGCTCGACCGCGACGAACCCGCCCTGTGGTTGCGCCCGCACCTCACGTCTCTCGCCGCGCAGGCCGAGGACCTCCACCGGCTGCCCCGACTTCCTGGCAGTCCGCGCCGCTTCGGCCTCGGTCACCTGGGGCTCAGGACCGGCGGCCCGCGCTCCCCGTCCGGGGGCCGCACCCCAGGACGGGACGGCGAGGCATGACAGGGTCATGGCCGCCATCGCTGACACCGCGGTCAGGGTCCAACGAGTTCTCAACACCGCGCTCCCACCGGCTCCGTCGACGTCGGCCGCCAGACTCTTCTGGCGGCCGAGATCAAGAGTGGCGGTGGCCGGTAGTAAGCCCGTTCAGATCGTGTAGATACCGTGTTGACCCGGTGTTGTCGCTCTACTCGGTCAGGTCGGATCGGTGACCGTTGACCGGTTCAGCGGTCCACGAGCACCCGGCCGAACTCGACCTCCGGGGTAGCGCCGGCGAAGTTACGGTCGACCTGGGCCCGTTCGGCCGCGCTCGGATTCGCGTTCGTGCAGCTCACCGGAGCGCTGGAGCCGGACATCAGGTCGGAGCAGAGGCCGGTGCGCCGGTCGGGCAGGCCTAAGATGTGGCCGATCTCGTGGGCCGCGATGCGCACGGGGTTGTAGCCCTGTGAGGTGGCCTCCCTGCCCATCCAGATGGTGCCCCGGCCCAGGCTCGTGGGCAGGGTGCGGGGCCAGCCGTTATCGGCGACGACGACGAAGTCGGCGGGGGTGCCTGCGACGAGGCGGACGTTCGTGACACTGGAGTTCCAGATCTGCGCGGCCTGATCGACCGCGCCGCGGAACTCGGCCGCGCGACCGGCGTCGTACCGGAGGGTCCTGAGCAGGGGCGCGGCCTGTGCGGGGGAGGCGGCCAGTAAGAACGCGACGGTGAGGATGAGAGAGAGCGCGAGACGCAGGGGTTTGTGCATCGGGTCTCCTCGGACAGTGGGTGCTGTCACGGTAGGCGCGCCGACGCGGTCCGGGGATAAGCCAGTTTGCCCCTATTGCGGTGGTATGGAGGAGCCATGCAAGCGGCTGATGGCCTGCGCCGAGGGCCCGGCGCTTGTCACGGGCTCAGGTAGCGTTCGCGCAACACCGCGATCAGCTCGGCGTCGACGCCCAACCTGTCGGCCGCGTAGTCCCGTACGGAGCCATGGCCGGCCGCCAGGTCCGCCAGGCAGAGCCGCATGACCTCGCCCGGCGCGCGGCCGTAGCCCGGCCACTTCAGCGTCCGGTCCGGATAGGCCGCCCGCCAGTCGGCGACCAGCCGTTCGGTGGCCAGTTCGGTGAGCGCGAAGTCCTCCACGATCGTCTCCTCGTCCACCCCCAGCAGGGACAGCACCAGCGCGGCCAGCAGCCCGGTACGGTCCTTGCCCGAGGCGCAGTGCATGACGAGCGGAGCGCTCTCCTCGGCGGCGATCACCTTCAGTGCCTGCCCCAGCTCCTCGACGCCGTCCAGCGCGACCTCGGCGTACCGGTCGGCGAGGAAGCGGGCGGTGTCAATGTCCGCGCCCAGCTCGGCCTGGTCGTAGGGCCGATGCTCGATGCTGAGGTTGTGGTAGACCAGGCCGTCGCTGTCCGGTACGCGGCCCCTGGCGGCTATCTCCCACGGGTAGCGCAGGTCGATGACCGTGCGCACGCCCAGGTCGAGAAAGCGCCGCCAGTCCTCCCCCTGGAGCTTGGCCAGAGAATCGGAACGGTACAGGCGCCTCCAGCGCACCGTACGACCGTCGCGGGTGCGGTAACCGCCCAGGTCCCGGAAGTTGTGCAGCCGGTCGAACGCGATATGCCTCATCGAGCACACCTTATGAGGTAGGCGGGACCTATGGACGTAGCCGGGAAACATGCCCAGATTGGTGGACATATCCAACTACGCCCGGAGGTACGCGTGAAGCGTGTCATCGTCCTGGCCGCCTGCACCCTCGTGGCTACCGCTATGGTCAGCCCCGCCCAGGCAGTCCGGACCTCTACCGCCTCGGCAACCGAATACATCGTCTTATACAAGGAAGGGGTGCAGCCGGACGTCGCCCGCAAGGCCGTCCAGGCGGCCGGCGGCACAGTGGTCAAGGAGAACACCGCGGTCGGCGTGGCCACCGTCTCCACCACCAACACGGGCTTCGCCGGCGCCGTCGCCGCGAACGCCTCGATCGAGGGCGTGGCGCACAACCGCTCCATCGGAACGGTCCCGTCCGCCGCCCGCAGCGCCGCCAAGGCGCGCAAGGCCGGCGACGCCGTGGAGAAGGCCGCTGACGGCGCCCCCGCCGCCACCACCTTCGGCAAGCCGGGCCCGACGGCCGAGCCGCTGTCGGAACTGCAGTGGGACATGAAGCAGATCCACGCCACGGCCAGCGGCTCCTATCGCTACGAGCAGGGCAATCCAGGGGTGCTGGTCGGCATCCTGGACACCGGCGTGGACGCCTCGCATCCGGATATAGCACCCAACTTCAATCGGGCTCTGAGCCGTAACTTCACGGTCGACATCCCGGTCGACGCCAACGGCGATCCGGTCGACGGGCCCTGCGAGGCCGAGCCGGACCACTCCTGCACCGACCCCGCGGACGTGGACGAGAACGAGCACGGCACGCACGTGGCCTCCTCCATCGCCTCGCCCATCAACCGGCTCGGCGTGTCCGGTGTGGCGCCCAAGGTGTCCATCGTCAACCTCCGGGTCGGCCAGGACTCCGGCTTCTTCTTCCTGCAGCCGAGCGTGGACGCGCTGACATACGCGGGCGACCACGGCATCGACGTGGTCAACATGAGCTACTACATCGACCCGTGGCTGTTCAACTGCGTGGACAACCCGGCCGACTCCCCCGCCGACCGTGTGGAGCAGGCCACCATCATCAAGGCGACCCAGCGGGCGCTGAACTACGCCCACGACAGGGGCGTGACGCTGGTGTCCGCGGCGGGCAACGGCGGCACCGACTACACCAAGGAGCTCGTCGACGGCTCCAGCCCCGACTTCGCCAGCGTGCCCGGCGAGGCGCCGTACGACCGGACGATCCCGCCGAGCTGCGTGTCCATGCCCAGCGAGGGCAACCACGTGATCGCGGTCTCGTCCACCGGCATCAGCAAGCGCAAGGCGTACTACTCCGACTACGGCAACGGCTACGTGGACGTGGCCTCGCCCGGCGGCGACGCCTACGACGACCCGGCCAACACGCGTGACGTGACCAGAGCGACGCTGGCCGCCTATCCGAAGTCGCTGGCCGAGGAGAACGGGCAGCTCAACCCCGATGGCACGCCGAACACTCCGTCCGTGGTGCGCGACTGCCGCGGCTCGGTCTGCGGGTACTACACCTACCTCCAGGGCACCTCGATGGCCTCGCCGCGGGCCGCGGGCGTGGCGGCGCTGATCGTCAGCCGGTTCGGCCACCGCGACCGCGCTCACGGCGGCCTGACCATGAACCCGGACGCGGTGGAGGCGGCGCTGAAGGCGACCGCCACCAAGACCCCGTGCCCGGAGCCGCGGGCGTTCACCTACACCCGCATCCTGCCGGACGGTACGACGACGACGGCCACGCACACCTGCGAGGGCGGCAGGTCGCGTAACGGCTTCTACGGTTCGGGCATCGTCGACGCGCTGAACGCGGCCCGATAGCCCCACGGCATGACCGGTGCGCGTTCTCGAAAGCGAACGCGCACCGCGTCCGCGGAGTCGAACGGTGGTGGCGACGGGCACTACTGGGGACTCCCTTATTCGTTGTGCTCGGCGCGGCCCAGCCGCCAGTAACCCATGAAGGCCACGGCCCGCTTGTCCATCCCCCGCTCGGCGACCAGGTGCCGCCTGAGCGACTTGATCACGGCCGCCTCGCCGGCCAGCCAGGCGTGCAGCGGGCCGTACGGCGCCTCCTCGGGCACCTCCCACAGCTCCTCCACATCTACATCGATGTCCTGGAAGGAGTCCGGGGTGGGCAGCGGCGGGAGCAGCCGGTCGGCGGCGGCCCTGACGGCGGGCACCAGCAGGGCGCCGCGCTCCTCGTCGGCGCGGGCCAGCCAGGTGACCTTCACACCGCTCGCCGTCTCGACGGGCAGGAAGTCGTCCGCGCTGGGGACCTCCATGAGCGCCTCGCCCTCGTAGCCGGCCGGCAGCCGTTCGAGGATGGAGCAGATCGCGGGGACCGCGGTCTCGTCGCCGGCGATCAGCACCGCCCCGGTGCCCGCCGGCGGGTGGAACTCCAGGCCGCCGTGCGGCCCGTCGTGCCGGGCGTCGGGGCCGAGCAGCACCGCGACGGCCCCTGGCCGCACATCGGCCGCCCAGCGGGCCACCGGGCCGTCGCCGTGATCGTGCATGACCACGTCCACGTCCACCTCGCGGGCCTCGGGGCGTACCAGGCGGGCGGTGTAGGTACGGAGCGGGTTGCGCAGCGCGTCGGGCAGGCCGCGCCAGCGCGGGAACCAGTCGGGGCCGCTGGGCAGGTGCTCCAGCCCGTGCCCGTCGACCGGCAGGATGAGCTTGATCCGCTGGTCGAACCCGTTGTCCGCGAAGTGGCGCAGGTCCTCCCCTTCGAACGTCACGCGCAGGAACGTCGGGCTCAGGCGTGCTAACCGGTTCACGCGTACATCGAACATGCGAAAGGGCTCGATCATCGTCAGCTCCACCTCGATCCTTTAAGGTGAGGCTAACCTAACTCATATTGATCGACCAGTCCCGTCCGGGCACGGCAAACGCCCCCGTCCCTCCAGCCCGGGACGGGGGCGCCTGCCATTCCGAGCCCTATGTCCGGCGGACTCGGAGGTCAGCGACATGACGAGGGCGGCGGCGCCGCCGAGCATCGCCCGCTCCGTCGGCGGCGCCGCGCCCGGCATGCGGACGGGGGACGGGAGCTTGATGCAGGACATTAGGCGGCGAGCGGCGGCGTCGCGACAGGGCTCGGCCTAGGGATATCCCTAGGCGTCCTTGATCCCTAGACGATCCCTAGACGTCTTTGATCGCATGTTTGACCCCCACCGGCAGCACGTCGAAGTGGACCACCACGCGGCCGGTCGCCGGATCCGGAGCGCCCGGGGACTCGAGGTCCCGGCGGTCCGCCACGGCGCGGTACCTCTCCAGAACCTCGAACACCTCCTCGCGCATCCGCGTCGTCTCGGCCGCGGTGAGCCGCATCGACCGCCGCCCGAACCCGCTCGCCCGCACCCACTCCTCGGGAGTCGTCGCCTCCTCCTCCCGCCAGCGCGCCAGCTCGGCACCACGCTGCCGAATGAGGTCGTCGAGCAGCCGGGCGAACGCGTCAACCGTCTCGGCGTCGGCCGACGGGTCGGTCGAGGGATCGCCGTAGGAGAAGCCACCCGGCACGATCCGCCAGTACTTCTCCTTGCCCTTGCCCAGCTCGGGCACCGTCTCGATCATGCCGTGCCGGGCCAGCTCACGCAGGTGGTAGCTGGTCGCCCCGGTGTTCTGACCGAGCAGTCCGGCCAGCCGGGTGGCCGTCGAGGGGCCGTGTTCGTCGAGCAGTTCGTAGATGCGCAGTCGCAGCGGGTGCGCGAACGACTTCAGCGCGTTCGCGTCGAGCGCCCTGGCCGAATAGTGCTTGCTCTCCATGGCTGTGCACACCTATCTTTGCAAAGAAATCTGTGCATAGTTTTCCTTACACATTAGCGGAGTGAGCCATGCCACGTCTCGGCCGATCGTTCGGCTTCCTCCTGTCGTCGACCGCCCTCTCCAACCTGGCCGACGGGGTGCTCAAGGTGGGCGCGCCCCTCCTGGCCGTGTCGATGACCCGCTCCCCCACGCTGGTTTCGCTGACCGGCGCCGCCGCCACGCTGCCGTGGCTATTGTTCGCCCTGCACGCGGGCGCGATCGCCGACCGGCTCGACCGCAGGCGGATCATGGTGCTGGCCAACCTCGCCCGTTCCGCCGTGCTCGCGGCGACGGCCGCGCTCGGGCTGCTCGGGCTGGTGAATCTGTGGGTCGTGCTGGCCGCCGTACTGATCGCGGGCGTGGCCGAAGTCTTCGCCGACACCTCGGCCCAGTCGGTGCTGCCGATGGCGGTGCCGCCGGAGCGCATCACGGCGGCGAACGGGCGGGTACAGAGCGCCCAGATGATCGGCAACGAGTTCGCCGGCGCGCCGATCGCGGGCCTTCTGGTCACGCTGCTGCCCACCGCCGTCTTCGGCGCTCCAGCCCTCCTGTACGGCGCGGCGGGCCTGCTCCTGCTGGGCATGAGGGGCTCCTACGGAACGGCCGCCACAGCGGGCCCCAGGCGCTCGCTGCTGCGCGACATCCTGGCCGCCCAGCGCTATCTGTGGTCCCAGCGGTTCCTGCGCACGCTGGCCGTCTCGGCCGGCCTGCTGAACTTCGCCAGCGCCGCCTACTTCGGGGTGTTCGTGCTGTGGGCCGTCGGCGACGGGTCGCGGATCGGGCTGTCCCCCAGCGGGTACGGCCTGATGATGACCGCGATGGCCGTCGGCGCGGTGGCCGGATCGCTGGTCTCGGAGCGGGTATCCGGGCTGTTCGGAGAGGGCCGGACGCTGGTCGGCGCCTGGTTGGTGAGCGCCCTGCTGTACCTCGTGCCGGTGGTGTGGCCCGTCGCCTGGCTGCTGTATCCGACCTCCGTGGTGTGGGGCGTCGTGGGGGCCGTCGCGAACGTGCTGGTCATCTCCACGCGACAGCGGCTGATCCCGCCCGAACTGCTCGGCCGGGTCAACTCCGCCTACCGGCTGATCGGCATGGGCGGGATGCCGGTAGGGGCCGCGCTCGGCGGGGTGGTGGCCGAACTCGCCGGGCTGACCGCCGTGCTTCTCGGCGCCACGGGCGTCTGTTTGGTGGGTGTGGGGCTCGTGTGGCGCGCCTTACACGATCGAATTTCCCACCCTTTGACCAGCACACCTTCCGTTCCCGACACATTCAGATCACGTTAGTCACACTTTGGCCTACCTCGAGATGACATGATTACCCCGAGCAATGAGGGGATGGCATGCGGGAGATCGGCGGACGGTACCTCCTTAACGAGGAGGCCGGTCGTGGAGGTATGGGAGTCGTCTGGCGGGCTTTCGACCAGCTTCTCCACCGGGAGGTGGCGCTCAAGGAGCTGACCCTCAGCGGTGAGGCCGAGATGGTCCGCCGCCGGGTCCTCCGTGAAGCGCGGATGGCCGCTGGGCTCACCCACCCGAACATCGTCACGGTCCACGACCTCATCGAAGAGGGCGGCAAGCTCTGGATCGTGATGGAGTACCTCGACGGCCTCTCACTGCACCAGCTGCTCTCCCAGGTGGGGACGCTGCCCGCGCAGTCGGTGGCGGCGATCGGCCAGCACCTGCTGGCCGCGCTGCGCACCGCCCACCAGGCAGGGGTGCTGCACCGCGACGTGAAGCCGGCCAACGTGATGCTGACCGGCGACCGCGTGGTGCTGACCGACTTCGGCATCGCCACGGTCGAGGGCGACATCCGGATGACCACGTCCCGGCGGCTGCGCGGCACGCCCGCGTTCATGGCCCCCGAGCGGCTGCATGGCGGCCCGGCCAGCAAGGAGGCCGACATGTGGTCGTTCGGTGCCACGCTCTACAGCGCCATCGAGGGCCAGCCGCCCTACCCCGGGCAGGACGCGGCCACGGTGCTCGGCATGGCCAGGAGCGGCGGCTACCCGCCGCCGCGCCGGGCCGGGGTGATGCGGCCCCTCATCGAGGGCCTGCTCCACCACGACCCGGTACGCCGCTTCACGCCCGAGCAGACCGCCGGCTTATTGGCCGGCATGCGCGCCAGCAGCTACCCCGCGGCGATCTGACCAGCCGCTGAGCCGCCGTCGGCCGACCGGCCCCGGCGGCCCGACCGGCCCGCTACTCCCCCGCGACCGGCTGACCGGTCGTTCCGTTAGTCCTCTTCGCCGCGCTTGGCGCGGGCCTCCGCCTCGGCGGCGTCCATGGCGGCGGCCTCCTCCGGCGTGGGAGCCGTGCCGCCGAGGTGCTGGGGCTGCCACCACACGCCCGGCGGGATCTCCGGGTAGGTGCGCTGGGCCCGGTCCACCAGCTCCGACATCCGCGCGTGCAGGTCGGCGACGTGCTGGTCGACGTTCTCGCCGCGCTTGGGGTGGATGGGCTCCCCGATCAGGATCGTGATGGGTACGTGCCGCAGCGTGAGCTGCTTGGACCGGCCCTTGGTCCAGATCCGCTGACTCCCCCACAACGCCATCGGGATGACCGGGACCTTGGTCGCCTGAGCCATGCGGATGGCGCCGTTCTTGATCTCCTTGACCGTGAACGACCGGCTGATCGTCGCCTCGGCGAAGACGCCGACCACCTCTCCCGCCTTCAGCATGCGCAGCGCCGTCGCGTACGACCCCGCGCCCGCGCCCCGGTCGACCGGGATGTGGTGCATGCCGCGCATCAGCGGCCCCGAGATGCGGTTCTCGAACACGTCCTGCTTGGCCATGAACCGCACCAGCCGCTTGGCGGGCACCGCCCCGAACCCGGCGAAGATGAAGTCGAGATAGCTGATGTGGTTGCTGACCAGCACCGCGCCTCCGGTGCGCGGGATATGCTCGGTCCCCTCTATGTGGAAGCGGTAGTCGAGCACGCGAAAGAGGGTCCGCGCGGTGGCGATCACCGGCGGGTACACGATCTCAGCCATGACCAGAAGGTAGCCTATTCACCCCGGTCGGACGGTAGTCGGCAGGGTCGTAGAAGCTGTGGCCGAGTTCCGCAAAGACGCTTGTCCTGCCCGGGAAACGGGCAGATGTCTCTCATCATGAAGAAGCTCATCAACTCGGCCGAATCCGCGGTTGACGACGCCTTGGCCGGGATGGCGGCCGCCCACCCGTCGCTGCGGATCCGCGACCGGGTGGTCTACCGCGCGTCGGGGCCGCGGGCGGGCAAGGTCGGCTTGGTTTCCGGCGGTGGCTCGGGGCACGAGCCGCTGCACGCCGGCTTCGTCGGCTACGGCATGCTCGACGCCGCCTGCCCCGGAGAGGTCTTCACCTCGCCCGTGCCCGACCAGATCGTCGAGGCGACCACGGCCGTCGACGGCGGCGCGGGCGTGCTGCACATCGTCAAGAACTACACCGGCGACGTGCTCAACTTCGAGATGGCCGCCGAGCTGTGCGAGGACGTACAGGTCGCCGGGGTGCTCGTCGACGACGACGTGGCCGTCCAGGACTCCCTCTACACGGCGGGCCGCCGGGGCACCGGCGCGACGCTGTTCGTGGAGAAGATCGCCGGAGCGCTGGCCGAGGAGGGCGCGCCGCTGGCGCAGGTGGCGAGCGTGGCGGGCGAGGTGAACGCGCGCAGCCGCTCCTTCGGCATCGCGCTCACCTCCTGTACGACGCCCGCGGCGGGCAAGCCGACGTTCGACCTGCCCGACACGCAGGTGGAGCTGGGCATCGGCATCCACGGCGAGCCCGGCAGGATTCGGGCGCCGATGGCCTCGGCCCGCGAGCTGACCGAGATCGCCATGGACGCCATACACCGCGACCTGCCGCTGGAGGGCGACCTGCTCGTCCTGCTGAACGGCATGGGCGGCACCCCCCTGATGGAGCTGTACGTGGCGTTCGCCGAGGTGGCGGCCATCATCCGCGGCAAAGGGGCGCGGGTGGCGCGGTCGCTGGTGGGCAACTACGTGACGAGTCTGGACATGCAGGGCTTCTCCGTGACGATCTGCCGGCTCGACGACACGTTGACGCGTCTGTGGGACGCGCCGGTCGAGACGCCGGGGCTGCGCTGGGGACGCTGATGGGCGCCCCCACGGACCCCGAGACGGGCGGGTCCTCCATGGACCCTGGGACGGACGGCGGTTTCATGGACCCCGGCATGTTGACCACGGCCTTCTTCGTCGCCTGGATGGAGGAGGTGGCCGAGCAGGTCCGGGTGCATCGCGAGCGGCTGACGGCCCTGGACGCGGCGATCGGCGACGCCGACCACGGCGCGAACCTCGACCGCGGCTTCACCGAGATCCTCAAGGCGCTGGCCGACTCCCCGCCGACCGCGCCGGGGCAGGTGCTGGTGTCCGCGGGCACGACGCTGATCCGCCGCGTCGGGGGTGCTTCCGGGCCGCTGTACGGGTCGGCGTTCCGGGCCATGGGCAAGGCGATGGAGGCACCGGTGACGCAGGCCGGGTTCGCGGCGGCGTTCGAGGCGGGGGTGGTCGCGGTCGAGCGGCTGGGCAAGGCGGCTCCGGGTGACAAGACCATGGTGGACGCGCTGGCTCCGGCGTCGCTGGCCCTGGCGCTGGCCGTACGGGATGGGGTGGGGGTTCGGGAGGCGTTCGAGCTGGCGGCGCGCGCGGCCGAGGAGGGGGCGCGGGCCACGATCCCGATGCTTGCCCGTAAGGGCAGGGCCAGTTACCTGGGCGAGCGCAGCGTCGGGCACGAGGATCCGGGGGCGGCGTCGTCGGCGCTCATCGTCGCCTGCCTGGTCACCGTGAGCCCGTGATGGTGGGCATCGTACTGGTGGCCCACAGCGCCGGGCTGGCGGCGGAGGCGGCCGCGCTCGTCCGCGGCATCGCCGGTACGGGCGCGCTGGTGGCGGCGGCGGGCGGCACCGAGGACGGCGGGGTGGGCACGAGCCTCGACCTGATCGAGCGGGCGCTCACGGCGGTCGACCAGGGCGACGGCGTGGTGCTCGTACCCGACCTGGGCAGCTCGGTGCTGACGGCCCAGCTGCTGGCGGAGCCCGGCCGGGTGGTGGTGGCCGACGTGCCGTTCGTGGAGGGGGCCATCGCGGCGGCCGTCACGGCGGGTGCGGGCGCGCCCCTGGCGGCCGTTCTCACGGCCGCCGAGGAGGCCCGCACCATCCGCAAGCTCAGCGACTCCTGAGTCGGCTCAGTGGCCCTTGAACGCCTCCTCCAGCCACCACGAGCCGCGCTTCCCGGCGACCTTCGCATGGACCAGCAGCGGCCGGTCTCTGGGGCCTTTCAGCCACTCGGCCACCCCGGCCAGGTCGCCGGGCCCGGTGACCGTGACGGCCGCGAAACCGTAGCCGGTGGCGATGGCGGCGAAGTCGGCGGGCGGGAACCTGACCGTGCCGAGCGGGTGCCCGTGCGGGCCGAAGTGGTGCACCTCGGCGCCGTACGCCTCGTCGTCGTAGACCACGACCACCATCGGCAGCCCGAGCCGTACGACGGTGTCGAGTTCGGCGATGCCCATGAGCGCCCCGCCGTCGCCCAGCGCGGCCACCGGCAGCCGGTCGGGTCGGGCTAGCGCGGCGCCGATCGCGGTCGCCAGCCCGAGCCCGATCGACTGGAACGCCTGGGTGAAGCAGAACCCCCGCTCGTCGGGCACGTCGAGGAACATGGCCGGGTACCCCATGAAGTTCCCGGAGTCGACCGCCACGATCCGCTCCCCCGGCAGCAGGTCGTCGAGCCCGATTGTGAGCGTCCTGGGGTCGATCAGCCCGTCACCGCCCTCGTCGTCGTAGGGCATGGCCTGCCATCGGCCCTCGGCCCGGATCCGCGCGGCGACCTCCACCGACTGATACCCGCGCCCGGCATCCCCCGCCGAACCGCGAGCGTTCCCCACCGGACCGCGAGCGTCTCCGGTCGTAGCGGGAGCGTCCCTCGCCGGATCGCGAGCGTCCCCGGCCTGAGCGAGAGTTTCCCCCGTCGAAGCGAGGGCGTGGAGGACCGTGCGCGCCGTGGTGGCCGTGTCGCCGACCAGTCCGAGGGTGACCGGGCGGTGGACGCCCAGGGCGCTCTCGTCGAGGTCCACCTGGACGAGCTTGGTGTGCTCGCCGATCAACCGTCCGTGGCGGGTGGTCCACATGTTGAGGGCGCACCCCCAGGCCACGATGAGGTCGGCGTCGCGGATCAGCTCGGCGGCGAGCGGAGTGGCGAAACCGCCGCTCACGTCCAGGTCCCAGGGGTTGCCCCGGAACAGGCCCTTGGCGACGGCGGAGGTGGCCAGCAGCGCGCCCGTGGCGTCGGCCAGCTCCTCCAGCTCGGCCCTGGCGTGCCTGGCGCCGCGCCCGGCGACGAACACCGGCCGCCGCGCCTCCGCCAGCAGCCGGACCAGCGTGCCGAGCTCCGCGGCCGACGGCGTCCTGGGCGACTCCGCGTCCGACAACGTTCCCGGCGACTTCACAGCCGAGAGTGACCCCACGGCCGACGGCGTCCCGTGCGGCTCGCCGATGAGGCCGCGCCACTCGACGAGCTCCTGCTGCACGTCGAGCGGCAGGTTGAGCACGACCGTGCGCCGGTCGCGGGCCGCCGTACGGTAGGCCGACAGCGTGTCCTCGACCGCCCGGCCGGCCTCGGTGACGCGGAGCGGCACCGCGCCGACCGACGCCGCGAGCGCGTCCTGGTCGATGTGGAAGTTGGACCGTACGTCCGTCGCCTCGCCGGTGAGCACGATCAGCGGGGTACGGCTCTTGGCCGCCTCGGCGATCCCCGTCACGGCATTGGTCAGGCCGGGCCCTTGGTGGACGGAGACGATCCCGACCTTGCCGCTCATCCTGGCGTACGCGTCGGCCATCGTGGTGGCGCCGCCCTCGTGGCGGGCGGCGACGAAGCGTACACCGTGCGCCACGAGGGCGTTGGTGACGTGGAAGTTGCCGCTGCCCACCACGCCGAACGCGGTGTCGACCCCGGCCTCGGCCAGCACCCGCCCGACGGCCTCGGCGACGATCATCTCTCGAGCTTATGGTCGCGGCCGCTTCGGAGCTCGTTGGCTCGTCCCTCGCTCTCTCCCTCCGAGCTCCTCCGCTCCACCAGCGCCAATACCCGCACAGGGCTCCCAGAGCCGCCCACGATCGGCAGCGGCGGGGCCAGGACGACGGCGCCGGTCACCGGCAGGCGGTCGAGGTTGCGCAGCTGGGTCAGGCCGTACTTGCCCGCCCCCAGCAGGAACGAGTGGCACGGGAAAGGCGGGTCGAAGGAGTGGGCGGTGCCCGCGTCGGTGCCGACCGTCTCGACGCCGAGCCCGAGGATGGGCGTCTCGGCGGCCAGCCAGTTCGCGCATTCGACGGAGATGCCGGGGGTGTGCGGGCCGGTCTCGTCGGCGTTCAGGAAGGTGGCCTGGTCGGCGGACCTGGCGTCCCAGCCGGTGCGGTAGAGGAGCCAGCCGCCGTCGGGCAGCGGGCCGTTGACGCGCTCCCACTCCTTGACGTGGTCGATCTGGAGCAGGAAGTCGGGGTCCTTCTCCGCCTCCGACGCCAGGTCGAGCACGACGGCGGGCGCCAGCAGGCTGGACGGGGGCACCTGGGAGACGTCCTGACCCTCGCGGCCGGTCACCCAGTGGATCGGCGCGTCGAAATGGGTGCCGGTGTGCTCACCCGTGTGGATGTCGTTCCAGTACCAGGCGGGGCCACGGTCGTCGTAGCGGCTGATCTCCTCCAGCCGGAACGGGATCGTGTTGCCGAACGGCTCGGGCAGCTGGAGGATCGGCGTCTCCGGCGACAGGGGCGAGGTGAGATCGATCACCTCGATGGCGCCACCGCGCAGGCTCTCCACCAGGCTCCGCAAGATCGACATGTCATCCTCCTTGATGGGCTGGCTGCATCCTCCTATATCGGCCTGTCCGGCTCCAAGCACGTCAGGACTTGGTCCATGGGGCGCAGCCGCCCGTCTGGAGCGCCTTGTCGGTGGCCAGGATCGTCACGGTGGCGGGACCCTTCGGCATGTCCGCCGCGATCACGTCGCCGAGCTGGGCGGACGTGCTCTTCATCCGGGCCCAGTAGCACGTGTCCGTGGCGGTCGCGGGACCCGTCGTACGGTAGGTGCCGGGCTGGATGTCCACGCCCACGATGAGCGTCCGCATGCCGCCGAGGGCGCCCGGCGGCCCCGCCGAGCCCACGGGAGCGGCCGCCCCCGTCGGCGCGGCCGTACCCAACGGCGCGGATGTCCCCGCCGGGGTGGAGGCGGCCGGACCGGACGTGGCGGTGCCGGGCGGGGCCACCGGAGCCGACGTGACCGCGCCCGCCGGGGCCGACGGATCCGACGTGGGGGCGCCCGCCGGAGCCGACGGGTCCGTCCCCTGGTCCGCGGGCGGGGTCGAGTCGCCGATCGTCATCGTCACCGGAGGCGTCTCCGCGGGCGCGGCCGTCGCCTCCCCCGAGTCGAGCCCGGTGAAGTATCCGAGCAGGAACCCGAGTAAGCAGGTCAGCCCGGAAACGAGCACGATGATGGTCGGACTGCTCGTCGCCCGGGGATATTCCGGAGACGGAGGGTATTCGGGAGGAGGCCCGTACATCACGGGGACAAGCGTCCCATCCGTGTCAACGGTGGAGGTAGTCGACCAGCGACGCCTTCTCCGTCTCCAGTTCCTCGATCGCGCTCTTGACCACGTCACCGATGCTCACGATGCCGACCAGCCGCCCGTCCTCGACGACGGGCATGTGCCGGAACCGGTGTGTGGTCATGGTCCTTCGCAGCTCGTCGACGTTGTCGTGCGGGCCGACCGTGCGTACTTCCGAAGTCATGATCGCGGAGACGGGCTGGTCGAGCACGGCCGCGCCGCGGTCGTGCAGGCGGCGGACCACGTCGCGCTCGGACACGATGCCCGTGATCGTCACGCCGTCGGCGGAGACCACGACGGCGCCGATGTTGTGCTCGGCGAGCTTGGTCAGGAGTTCGCGGACCGTGGCTTCCGGAGCCACGGTCATCACCGCGCTTCCCTTGCCGCGCAGGATTGTCCCGATGAGCATCTGAACCACCTCGGCTCTCAGTTACCCCGGGTGGCTCCGGCTAAGCGCTCCACCCGTGTGCCTCTCAGGCAAGCAAGCAGGTAGGGGCATCGTCAAGCGTTCCCGTAGGCTGCATGCCGTACATGGAGCTTGTGAAACAGGATGCGTGATGACAGAGCCGCTCAATACCGGCAGCCATGATCTGCCCGTCACCGCGGCGCTGACCGCGTTCATGCGGACGGGCTGGGCCGACACCCGGCGCACCGACGTGGCGGCGCTGCCGATCGCGCCCTGGGCGGCCAGGCGCCGCGCCGCGCTCGCCGCCCGCTTCCCCGGTGAGCGGCTCGTCGTGCCGTCGGGGACGCTGAAGGTGCGCAGCAACGACAGCGACTACCGCTTCCGGCCGCACAGCGCGTTCTCCTATCTGACGGGCGCGGGCGAGCCGGGCGACGTGCTGGTCATCGAGCCGTCGGGTGAGGCCACGCTGTACCTCAGGCCGCGCTCGCCGCGCGAGGACGGCGAGGAGTTCTACCGCGACCGGCGTTATGGGGAGTTCTGGGTGGGGCGGCGGCCCGACCTGGAGGAGGCGGCCGAGCTCTATCAGATCGGCTGCGCCCACATCCGCGAGCTGTCGCTGTCCGGGCCCGCCAGGGTGCTGGGCGGCGTGGACGCGGCGGTCGACGCGCTGCTGCCCGGCGACGCGGAGTTCGAGAGCTTCCTGTCGGAGATGCGGCTGATCAAGGACGCGTGGGAGATCGGCGAGCTGCAGTCGGCGGTCGACGCCACCGCGCGCGGCTTCGAAGACGTCGTACGCGCGCTGCCCGCCGCGCTCGGGCACCCTCGGGGCGAGCGCTATCTGGAGGGCGTGTTCGGGCTCCGTTCGCGCCTGGAGGGCAACGCGGCCGGCTATGACAGCATCGTGGCCTCGGGCGCGCACGCGTGCGTGCTGCACTGGATCCGCAACGACGGCCGCCTCGACCCGAACGAACTCCTGCTGCTGGACGCGGGTGTCGAGTCCGACACCCTCTACACGGCCGACATCACCCGCACGCTGCCGCTGTCCGGCCCTTTCAGTCCCGTGCAGCGGCAGGCGTACGAGCTGGTGTACGAGGCGCAGACGGCCGGGATCGCCGCGCTCAAGCCCGGTGCCCGCTTCCGCGACTTCCACCTGGCGGCGATGCGGGTCATCAGCGAGGGCCTGCACGACTGGGGCCTGCTGCGCGACTCGCCGGACGCGCTGATGGAGTCGGGCCTGTACCGCCGCTACACGCTCTGCAGCAGTGGCCACATGCTCGGTCTGGACGTGCACGACTGCGCCCGCGCGCGCTCGGAGGTCTACCTGGACGGCGTCCTGGAGGAGGGCCAGGTGCTCACCGTCGAGCCGGGCCTGTACCTGCAGCCCGACGATCTCACCCTGCCGGCGGAGTTCCGGGGGCTGGGCATCCGGATCGAGGACGACCTGGTGATCACCGCCGACGGCGCGCGCCTGATGTCGGCCGCCCTGCCGCGCCACCCCGCCGAGGTCGAATCCTGGATGGGCGACCTGCTGAGCTGAAACGGTTACGAGGCGATCACGTTTCGTAGCGGGCTGACAACCTGTGACCTGGGTCTCATACCTTTTCCTCAAATTCCAGCGAAAGCATCGACTTACTAGACGGACCGTCAGTAGGGTTACTGCTTCCGTAGTCGGCTGGTTCCACGAGGTGGTCAGTTGTCCGGATACGTTGGCCGCAAGGCTGTGTCCGTGCTCGGCCAGGTGGGTGACCTCTTCGTCATCGTCCTGGAGGGATTGCGCCGCAGCTGGGACGTCCGGAGCTGGTGGTGGGAGTTCGTCGACCAGTGCTGGTTCCTGGCCCGCGTGACCAGCGTGCCGGTGCTGCTCGTCTCCTTACCTCTCGGCGCCACTGTGGCGTTGCAGGTGGGTGACCTGGCATGGCAGCTCGGCGCGGCGTCCGCCACCGGCAGCGCCGTGTTCGTCGGGCTCATCCGGGAGGTCGCGCCGCTGGCCAGCGCCCTGCTGATCGCCGGGGCCGGCGGCAGCGCGATGACCTCCGACATCGGCGCGCGGCACATCCGCGACGAGCTGAGCGCGATGGAGGTGATGTCGGTCAATCCGATCCACCGCCTGGTGACGCCGCGCATGTGGGCGGCCAGCACGGTCGCGGTCTGCCTGTGCCCGCTGGTCATCCTGGCCGGGGCCAGCGGCGGCTACTTCTTCAACGTGGTCGTCCAGGGCGTGACCTCCGGCGCCTACTTCGACGGCGCGCTGTCGCTCGTGGTGGGCTCCGACCTGTACGTGACGCTGTTCAAGGCGTGGATCTTCGGCTTCATCGCCGCGGCCGTCGCCTGCTACAAGGGCATGACCTGCGCCACCAGCCCCGTCGGTGTGGGCCGGGCGGTCAACCAGTCGACGGTGGTCACGTTCATGCTGGTGTTCGCGTTCAACTACGTGATCTCCGCCGTCTACTTCCTCGCCTACCCGCCGAAGGCGCTGTGATGGTCTCACGTACGGCCGGCCTCAGGTTCGCCGTCAGCGGGCGCGAATGGGCCGAGCGGTTCGCGACCCTGGCCAACTGGCCGCTGTTCGTGTGGAAGGTGCTGTTCTACTCCGTCCGCGATGTGATCCTCCGGCTGAAGTACTTCAAGGTCGTCATCCGCCAGGTCAGCGACGTGGTCGTGGGCGTCGGCGCGACCGTCATCGGCGGCGGCATGATCTTCGTGGTGTTCACCATGGCCTTCGTCGTGGGCGCGACCGTGGGCCTGCAGGGCTACCAGGGGCTGCAGGCGATCGGCGCCGAGTCGTTCATGGGCCTGGTCGGCAGCTTCGCCAACGTACGCGAGATCACCCCGATCATCGCCGCGACCGCGCTGGCCGCGCAGGTCGGCTCGTCCTTCACCGCCGAACTGGGCGCGATGCGGATCTCCGAGGAGATCGACGCGCTGGAGGTGATGGGCATCAACGCCTTCACCTACCTGATCTGCACCCGGGTCGTGGCGGCGCTGCTGGCGCTGGTGCCGATCTATCTGATCGCGCTGTTCGCCAGTTTCTTCGCCACCCGGCTGATGAGCACGGTCCTGTTCGGGCTGGCGCCGGGCGTCTACGACTACTACTTCTACCTGTACCTGCCGGTCAGCGACATCGTGTTCAGCGTGACCAAGGTGGCGGTGTTCGCCTTCACGGTCGTCGTCATCCACTGCTACTACGGCTTCTACGCCACCGGCGGCCCGGTCGGCGTGGGCGTGGCGGCGGGCCGCGCGATCCGTCAGTCGATCGTCACGATCGTCCTGCTCAACCTGCTGCTGTCGTACCTGTTCTGGGGTAACGGCGGCAGCGTGAAGCTGACGGGGTGAATGAATGGGTCGCGACGAGTTCTCCCTGCCCGTCCGCGCGGGCATCGCGCTCGCGCTCATCGTGGTGCTCGCGGCGACGACGATCTTCATCGTACGGACCGCGTCGGAGATCAACGGCACCAGGATCGACGCCGTCTTCGCCCGGTCCGGTCAGGGCCTGGACACCCAGTCCCCCGTCAAGATCCGCGGCATCACGGTCGGCGACGTGACGAAGGTGTCCCTCGACGCCAAGGGCAAGGCCGTGGTGAGCATGGCCATCGAGCCCGGCGTCAGGCTGCCCAGCACCACTGTCGCGGCCATCGAGCCGTCGTCGGTGTTCGGGCCCAAGTTCGTCGACCTCAAGCTCGGCGCGGGCGAGACCACCGGCCCCTACCTGGCCGGCGGCGCGGTCATCACCCAGACCGAGCAGGCCCTCGACCTGTCCGACACGCTCGGCGCCGCCTACCGGGGCCTGAACGCCGTGGACCCGCGCGAGGTCACCGTCATCGTGCACACCCTGGCCCAGGGGCTCGACGGCGAAGGGAAGCGGCTGCGCGAGCTCATCGACGACGCGGGCACGGTCGTCGATGTCGCGCACCGGCAGCGCGCGCGGGCCAGGCAGTTCCTGCATGACACTGCCGGGCTGTCCACCGCGCTGTCCGACAAGGGCGACGAGCTGGTGGCGATCTCCTCCGACGTCAACGTCATCACCCCCGACCTGCTGGAACGGGCCGACAAGGTGCGGGTCCTGCTCCAGGAGGTCACCTCGGTCTCCGACCTGAGCGCGCACGGCCTGCGCAAGCACCGGCAGGACCTGCGGGCGGCCGTCCACTCGGGCGAGCGGGTGGCCTCGCTCATCTACGCCCAGCTCGGCCTGGCCGGTGACGGCGTACGCGGCCTGAACCGGCTGGTGGACCTGCTGAACAAGCTGATCGAGGCGCCGGGCCCCGGCGGCGCCCGCCAGTTGCAGGTGGAGGCGTTCGTCTCGACCGACATCTGCGAGCTCGTCGTCGGCTCCTGCGGACCCACCGACGGGAGGGACTGACGTGGCGCTGTCCAGGGAACGCGTGGCCCGCCGGTGGACGCTGCTGCGCGTGGTGCTGTTCGTCGGCTTGACGGTGGCGCTGATCGTGGTGATCACGGTGCAGATCGCCCGGGTCAGCACCGGCGGCGGATACCAATTAGTCGCGACATTTGATGATGTGTCCGGGCTGCGGGAGGGCGATCAGGTGAAGATCGCCGGGGCGCCCGTGGGACAGGTCGACACGATCAAGGTGGTGAACGGCCGGGCCGAGATCACCATGGAGGTCCAGGACGCCGTCAGGGTGCCGTCGGACACCGAGGCCGCGATCAGGTGGCGCAACGCGGTCGGCCAGCGGGTCGTCTACCTGCTCCCCGGCACCGCGCCGGGCCGGCTGGCCCCCGGCTCTCGGGTCGTCCGCACCTCGTCCGTGGTCGACATCGGCCAGCTGGTGAGCGACCTCGGCCCGCTGACCCGCAGCCTGGACCCCGACCAGATCAACCAGCTGCTCACCGCCGCCGCCAAATCCCTGAAGGGCAACGACAAGAACATCCCCCGGCTGCTCGACAACGTCAACGCCATCACCGGCACGATCAACGAGCGCAAGCAGACTATCCAGCGATTGCTCAAGGACTACGCCACCGTCACCGGCGTGGTCGCCCAGCGCGACAAGCAGATCGAGCAGCTCGTCGACAACCTGGTCACCCTCTCCGAGGCGTTCGCCGGCAACCGCAAGCTGATCGACGACGCGATCGTGCAACTCTCGACCACCGTCCATACCTCCGACCAGGTGCTCGGCAAGAACGCCGACGAGCTGGGCGCGCTGGTCGACAACCTCTCCGGGCTGACCGGCGGCATCAGGCGGCACGTGAACGAGATCGACAAGACGATCGGCACCTTCCAGCCGCTGCTGGCCCGCGCCTACTCCAGCGTCGATCGCGGCCACTACTTCATCACCGCGGTCCCGTGCCTGGCGCTGAGCGCCGCGCCCTGCCCGTACCCGATGAAGACGCCGCCCCCACTGCGCGGCAGCACGCGGATCCAGAGCTCGAAGGACCTGCAGAAGCTCATGGTCGGTGAGTGATGGCGCTCAAGTCCTTCCGCGACCGCAACAAGATCGTCGTCGGCCTGATCTCGCTGGCGGTGATCGGCACGATCCTGGTGGCCACCTTCCTCGTCGGCAGCCTCGGGCTGCTCGAAGGGGGCTACTACATGTCCGGCACGTTCGTGGACTCCGGCGGCCTGCGCACCGGCAACGATGTGCGGGTCGCGGGCGTGCGGGTCGGCAAGGTGACCGAGGTACGGCCCGACTACGGCCAGGGCAACGTGGTGGTCACCTGGAAGGTCGACACCGACGTACGGCTCGGCCGCGCCACCCGGGCCGACATCACGCTGTCCAACCTGCTCGGCGGCCGCTACGTCAAGCTGTCGGGCCCGGTCACCGCCCCGTACGTCGACCAGCTCCCCGAGGCGCAGCGCCGGATCCCGGTGACGCGGACGGGCGTCCCCACGCTGATCAACGATGCCATCAAGGACGCCACCCACCTGGTCCAGAAGCTCGACACCAAGGCCGTGGACGACCTGCTCACCCAACTGGGCAAGGTCGACATCAGCAAGCGCGGCCGGATCACCAAGCTGCTGAAGAACATCGGCGACCTGTCGGACACCATCAGCCAGAGCGAACCGCAGCTGCAGAAGCTCCTCGACAACGGCACCAAGATCATGAACGTGCTGGAGCGCAAGGACAAGCAGCTCGGCCGGCTCATCGACGCCATCGAGGTCATGCTGAACGAGCTGCGCTCGCGCCGCAACGAGCTGCGCGCGCTGCTCGGCGACGGCAGCGACCTCGTCCAGAGCACCACCCGGCTGATCAACGAGCACGAGAAGACGCTGGTCCAGGTCCTCGACGACACCGGCGCGATCACCACCAAGCTCAACAGCGGCAACAAGGAGTTCAACGCGCTCCTGGCGTGGGCCGGCCCGACGTTCTCCGGGCTGTCCACGATGGGCGGCCAAGGCCCGTGGCTCGAGGCCATAGCCACGGGCCTGGGCCCCATCGACCCGGAGGTGCTCGGCGCCATCGCCAAGGACAGGAAGAACGACCGATGACCCGTTTACTGGCGGCCCTGCTGGCCGGCACGCTGCTGGCGGCCAGTGGCGGGTGCACGCTGCTCGGCCCCGAGCCGTACCGGCTGACCGCGATCTTCAGCAAGGCGCCCTCCCTGTACGAGCAGGCGCGGGTGAAGGTGATGGGGCTCGACGCCGGATATGTGACGAGCATCCGGATCGACGGCGACAAGGTGCGCGTCGAGCTGTCGGTCGACCGGGAGGTGCCGCTGCCCGCGAACGTCAAGGCCGTGGTCGCGCCGCAGAACACCCTGGGCGAGCGCAACGTCGTCCTCTACCCGCCCTGGAAGCCCGGCGACCAGCGGATCGCCTCCGGCGCCACCATCCCGCTGGAGCGCACCGACCTGCCGGTGGAGATCGACGACGCGCTCGACGCGTTCACCAAGCTGACCGACGCGCTGGACTCCGACAAGCTGGGCGACGTCGCGGGCGACCTCGCCGACGGCGTCAGGGGCCGCGGCAAGACGGTCAACAACGCGCTCGCCGACACCGCGCGGCTCACCGACACGCTGGCCAAGCAGGACCAGCAGCTCATCGACCTGGCCAAGGGCCTGAACAAGCTGGCCACCAGCCTCAACAAGCGGCAGGGCCAGGTGACCGGCGCGATCGACTCCTTCGCCGAGGCCAGCGCCATCCTGGCCGAGGAGCGGCGGCGGCTGCGGACGTTCATCGCGGGGATGGCCGACTTCGTGCGCCGCGGCGACGTGATCATCGAAGCCTATTCAGAACGGCTCCCCCAGGCCGCCGGCACACTGGCCGAGCTGGTGCTGACCGTCCGGGCCAACAGCGCGTCGATGGCCCAGGCGATCAAGGGCGCGGCCGACTTCTCCGACATCCTGATCGACTCCTGGGACAAGAAGCAGCACGTACTGAAGATCCGCGTGGTGCTCAACGCGATGACCAGGGCCTGGCTGACCCCGCTGTTCGACGCCCTGAACCTCGGCAAGGTCCCGTGCCTGCCCGCCGGCCTCAGCAACTGCCCCTTCGAGAAGGGGAAGAAGAACCGATGAAGGCACGTGTCCTGTCCGGGCTGCTCGCGCTGGGCATCACCGCGTCCTGCTCGCTCCAGACACTCGGCGCCACCGGCGGCGATCTGACCATCAACGCCACCTTCGACGACGTCCAGAGCCTGGTCGCCGGGCACAGCGTGCAGATCTCCGACGTACGGGTGGGCACGGTGACCGGCATCCGGCTGCAGGGCTACCAGGCCAGGGTGACCATGTCGATCACGCCGGAGCACCCGGTGCCCGAAGGCAGCACCGCGACGGTGGCCAAGACCTCGGTCCTGGGCGAGAACTACGTCCAGCTCACGCCGCCCCCGGGCAAGGACCTGTCGAAGGGCCCCTACCTCAAGAGCGGCGCCACGATCACCGACACTTCGGTCGAACCGGACATCGAGCAGGTCACCGCGAAAGCCGGGCCGCTCATCGAGGCGCTCGGCACACAGGACGTCAACGCCATCCTCGACGCCGCCTCGACCGCGTTCGCCGGCAAGGGCGCCGACGTCAACAAGCTGATCAAGCAGACGGCCGAGGTGACCGACACCTACGCCGCCGCCCGCCAGGACATCGCCACCACCGTGGACGCCCTGGCCAAGCTGGGCGACCAGCTCGCCAAGGGCAGCAAGGAGCTGGACCGGCTGCCCGGCACGCTGGCGGCGGCCACGGCCCGCATCGCGCACGGCCGCAAGCACGTGAAGACGGCCATCATCGCGCTGACCGACCTGGCCAAGGAGGCCAACCTCACGGTCTACCCGCGGCACGCCGCCCGGCTGCGCACGCTGCTGCGCGAGCTCGACGCGATCACCTCCTCGATGCTGCGCGGCAAGGAGGACCTGAAGGCGCTGGTGGCCAAGCTGCAGGCGTTCATCGACACGCCGCCGATCACGGTCAACGGCCAGGTGCTGATCTACGTGTGGCTGAAGGGCCTGCTGACGCCGCGGCACAAGGGACTCCTGCCGAACGGCAAGACGGGCTTGCTGCCGAACGGCAAGACGGGTCTGCTGCCCAACCGGGTCGCGGACTTCCGCCTGCTCTGGGAGCCGCCGCGATGAGGAACCAGCTGCTCTGGGGGCCGTCGCGATGAGGAACCGCCGCATCTATCTGAACCTTGGCTTCTTCGTCGTCCTAGGCATCGTGATGACGATCTGGGCGTTCAGCACGATCATCAAGCTCGACGCGATCACCCAGCCCTACCGGGTGTCGGCGGAGTTCGTCTCCTCCCCCGGCCTGGTCCGCGGCTTCGACGTCGCCTACCTGGGTGTGCGGGTGGGGAAGGTCGGGGACGTACGGCTGGCGCCCGGCAAGATCGTCGTGGGTCTGGACATCGACAAGGAGGTCCGGCTGCCGAAGGCGGCCACGGCCGAGGTACGGCGCAAGTCCGCGGTCGGCGAGCCGTACGTGGAGCTGTCGCCGCCCGTGACCGGCGTGAACGGCCCGACGCTCGCGGCCGGCGACGTGATCCCGCTGTCCAAGACCACGGTGCCGCTGGACTACCGCAAGCTGTTCGAGGGCGTCGGTAAGCTGCTGTCCGCGGTGCCGCCCAAGGACGCCAAGACGATCACGCACGAGCTGGCGGTGGCGCTGGACGGCCGGTCGTCGTCGATCAGGGACATCATCGAGGACGCGCACGACCTGACCGGCACGCTGGCCGACAACTCCCAGGTGCTCGACGACCTGTCTGTGCAGCTCACCCAGCTCACCCACACCCTGGCGGGCAGGAAGGACAAGCTGGCTTCCGGCATCACGGACCTGAGCACGGTGACGGCCACGCTGCGCGACTCGCGCAGCGACCTCGACGCCTTCCTGGACCAGGGACCCGGCGTGTTCGGGCAGCTCGACCAGGCCATCAAGCGGGCCAGACCGGGCCTGTCGTGCCTGCTGACCGCGGCGGGCCTGCCGCACAAACCGGTGTTCTCCGCCGAGACCGAGCGGAACGTGCACCACCTGCTGAGCATCGTGCCGACCGCGCTGAGCCTGGCGGACGACATCAGTGTGAGGGAGGGGAACACGGTGTACGGCAAGGCGTCGTTCATCTTCAGCGTCCCAGGCGGGCCGCAACCGGCGGAGGAGTACGCGGGCCCGGTCGGCCCGCCCACCGTGCCCCGCCTGCGCGCCTGCCCCGACCGCGCGACGGACGAGCCGGTCCGTACGGAAGACGCCGCCGACCATCCCAGGAAAGACACCGAAGCAGAGCAGACCAGGCGGCCGGAAGCCCAGGCCAAGGCCACCGCACAGCCCGAGCGGACCCCGGAGGCGGCGGGCGCGAAGTCACCCGCCGCGGCTTCCGGGCCCGCGTCCCGTACCCCGGTGGACGCCGCTCCGCTGATCGTCGCGATCTTCCTCGCGGTGGCGGCGAGTGGTGGCATCTTGGGGTGGATCGCGGTGGGCCGGGCCGCCCGCCGCCGTGAGGAGAACCGATGACCACCAAGCAGGACCTCGCGGAGGACCAGCGGAGCGCCACGGAGGAGGCCACAGCGGCAGAATCACCGACCACCTCGAACGGGCCGCCTGGGGAGCCCTCGGCCAGCGCGGCCTCGGACACCGGCCCCTCGGACGGCGCCTCCTCTGACAGCGGCCCCTCGGACGGCGTCCCTTCCGACACCGGTGCCTCGGACGGCGGTGGGGTGGTCGCCGCTGGGCGGTCGGGGCTGGGGCGTGGCCGGATCCTGGTGGCGGTGGTGGCCCTGCTGGTGGCCGCGCTGGCCGCCACGGCGGCGCTGCAGTGGATCTCCGCGAGCCAGGCCCGCGACTCGCTGGCCCGGCTGGAGAGCGAGCGGGCCCTGCGACTGGAGGTCTCAGGCGCGGCGAGCTCGTTCGGCAAGGCGCTGCTCAGCTACGACTACCAGAACCTCCAGGCCACCCGCGCCACGCTGACAGCCCAGGCCACCGGCGACTTCCTGGCCACCTACGACGAGGCGTTCGGCGGCGCGATGGCCCAGGTCATCGTCAAGCTCAAGGCCGTCTCGCAGGCGAACGTCCGCGAGGTCTACCTCTCGGACGTCGACGAGGCCACCGCGCACGCCATCGTCGTGGTCGACCAGCAGGTGAACACCTCGGAGGCGATACGCTCGGTCAAGGACTCCCATCTGAAGATCAGCCTGGTCAAGGAGAAGGGCGTCTGGAAGGTCCACGACGTGACCGTGCTCGGCGCGGCCAAAGAGGACCAGTACAACCTGGACAGCGGCACCAAGAAAAAGGACTGACCGATCGGCCCCGTGGCGATGGGTGGGCGCCCCGACGAGGTGCTCGCCCCAGAAGACTGGCTGACCGACGTCGAGCGGGCGCGCGCCGCCAGGTTCGCGTTCGAGCCCGACCGCCGCTCGTTCACGGCGGCCCACCTGCTCGTACGCCTCTGCGCCGCGGCGGTGCTCGACACCGACCCGGCCGGGCTGACCCTGTTACAACACTGCGAGATACACGGCCCCGGCCACGGCCGCCCATACATCGAACAGGCCCCCTCCCTGGGCGTCAGCCTCAGCCACACGCGCGGCTACGTCTGCGCGGCGGCCGGTGCGGGCCGGGTGGGCATCGACGCCGAACGCGTGCCGCCGGGCCCGTTCGACCGGCTGCTCGCGGGCCGGGCGCTCACCGAGCGGGAACTGGCGGCGGTCAGCACCAACGAAGAGCTGATCAGGCGCTGGACCCGCAAGGAGGCCCTGATCAAGCGCGGCGAGCTGACCATCGACGGGCTGCGAGCCACCGACGCCGACGTGACGGGCCGCCACCTGCTCGAATGGACCGCCGAGGGCGACATCGTAGTGGCCGTCATCACAGATTCACCAGCCGAGCAGCTGCCTCTGGTCGGATAAAATGGAGGCATGTTCTACAGCAAGTCAGTCGAGGAGCGAATCGCCGATCGGATGGCCAAGCGCAAGCCGCTCGAAGAGGGCAAGACCTTCGAGCACGGGCCGGCCAAGTTCGTGTTCGTCTCGCTGATCGTCGCCGTCGTGCTCATGCACGTCGTCGGCCTCGCCGTGGTCATGGCCCTGGACTAACGACGCCGAGTGGGAGTCGGATCCAGGAACACCTGGGAGATGCCGGGATAGCGATCCCGCAGCCGGCGCTCCAGCTCGTCGCAGGCGATCTCCACCCCCGCGGCCGTCGCGTCGTCCCGGAAGTCGATCTTCGCGGCCACCAGGAAGCGGCCCGGGCCCAGCATCATGGTGAGCAGCTCGACCACGCTCTCCACCTCGGGCTGCCCCGCCAGCACCGCGCGGATCTCCTCCTCGACCGGGCCCGGAGCGGACTGGCCGATCAGCAGCGACACGTTCGACCGGATCAGCGTGAGCGCGGCCACCAGCAGGAGCACCCCGATCGCGATCGACGCCGCGCCGTCCCACACGGGCGAGCCGGTCACCTGGTAGCCGAGCAGACCCAGCGCCGCGATCACCAGCCCGATCAGCGCGGCCGCGTCCTCGTACACGACGGCCTTCAGCGCGGTGTCCGAGGTGATCGAGACCAGCCGGAACGGGCTGACGTCATGCCTGCGGGCCTCCCTGCGCAGTTGCGCGAGCGCGTTGAGGAAGGACACGCCCTCGATCGCGAAGGAGAGGGCCAGCACGATGTACGACGGGATGAGGTTGCCGAGCCGCTCGCCGTGGCTGATCTCGTGCACGCCATGGGTGATGGAGAACCCCGCGCCACCGACCAGGGTCGCGACCGCCGCCATCATCGCCCAGAAGAAGCCCGCCTTGCCGTGCCCGAAGGGGTGGCGCGAATCGGCGGGCCGCTGGCCCCGGCGTACGGAGACCAGGAGCAGGAGCTCCGTCACCGTGTCCGCGGCCGAGTGGGCCGCCTCCGACAGCATCGCCGCCGAACCGCCGATCAGGCCCGCGATCAGCTTGGCCACCGCGATGGCCAGGTTCGCACCGCCCGCGACCAGGACGGTGCCCAGACTCTCACCCGAGTTGTCCGCCACGACGGGTCACTCTATGACGCGCGTTACCCCTGGCGGCATGGTGGGCCGCGTCCGGCGGCGTGGCGGGGCCTCGTCCGGCGGTCCGCCATAGAGCCTGCGGCGTTCCACGGACTGCGAGGTCACACGGACTGCGAGGCCGGCGCCTATGTGCGCTAGATTGGAGATCTTGACCTCCTCCCTCGCCTGAAGACGGGGGTATCCACGCTCGAGGAGTCTCGATGAGCGCGCCTCGCTGGCTCTCCCCCGCCGAGCAGCGTGCCTGGCGTACCCACCTGGCGCTGCACAAGCTGCTCATGCATCGGCTCGACCGCGAGCTGCAGGAGCACGCCCTGTCGGTGAACGACTACGAGATCCTGGTCAATCTCTCGGAGAGTCCCGACCACCGGATGCGGATGAGCGACCTGGCCGACGCGACCATCCAGTCGCGCAGCCGGCTGTCGCACCAGATCTCCCGTATGGAGGCCAAGGGACTGGTCGTCAGGGAGGACTGCCACGACGACCGGCGGGGCACGTTCGCGGTGCTGACGAGCGAGGGCTGGGCCACGATCGAGCGGGTCGCGCCTGATCACGTGACCAGTGTCCGGGAGCACTTCGTCGACCGGCTCACCGACGACCAGCTGGACGCGCTGGTGGCCGCCTACGAGCCGATCGTCGAGCACCTGAAGAAGCTACGCTGAACGGCCACGCCGACACCTAACCGATATGCCCGACGGCGCACGATCGTTCCGGGCGCTCGCTACGATCCGCTCATGCTTCGAAAGCTGCTGTTCGTCGTCGTCTTCGCGCTGGTGTCCGCCTGCTCATCGGGCGGCGGCGGAAGCGAGCTGCCCGCCGGGCCCGACCTGCTGAAGAAGTCCACCGAGGCCATGAAGGTGGTCAAGTCGGCCACCTTCTCCATCGCCACGGACGGCAAGCCCAAGGTGCCGGTGAAGAAGGCCGACGGCAGGCTGACGGCCGCCGGTGACGCCGACGGCACGATCACCATCGAGGTGCTGGGCAGCCTCCAGGAGATCACCTTCGCCCTGGTCGGCGACACCGTGCACTTCAAGGGCCCGACCGGCGGTTTCCAGAAGATGACCAGGAAGGACCTGGCGCAGCTCTACGACCCGTCGAAGATCCTCGACCCGGCCAAGGGCCTCGCGCAGCTGCTCAGCACGGCCACCGACCCGCGTGTGGAGGCCGAGGAGAGCGGCGCCTACCGGGTGGCCACCGCGTTCTCCGGTCAGGTCCTCGGCACGCTCATCCCCGGCGTCACGCAGGGCGTCAACGGCAAGCTCTGGGTGGACAAGGCCACCAGCCGGCTCACCAAGCTCGAACTGCCGCTGCAGGACGGCACGGTGACCGTGTCGCTCAGCGACTTCGACGCGCCGGTGACCATCACGCCACCCGCCGCCGGATGAGGCGCGCCCGCCGGGTCGCGCTCGGCGTCGGCGGCGCGGTGGTGCTGCTGGCCGCCCTCGACGCGTACGTGGTCGTGACCGTCCTGCTCGACATCGCCACCGACGTGGGCATCCCCACCAACCGCCTGGAGCGGGCGACACCGGTGGTAACCGGATTCCTGCTCGGCTACATCGCCGCGATGCCGCTGCTCGGCCAGCTCTCCGACCGGTACGGCCGGCGGCCCCTCATCCACGCCTGCCTGGCGGCGTTCGCGCTCGGCTCGGTGCTGACCGCGCTGGCGTCCGGAGAGGTGATGGTGGTGGCGGGCCGGACGATCCAGGGGATCGCGGGAGGCGCGCTGCTGCCGATCACGATGGCGCTCATCGGCGACCTGTGGCACGAGCACGAGCGGCCGGTGGCACTCGGCGCGGTCGGCGCGGCGCAGGAGCTGGGCAGCGCGCTCGGTCCGCTGTACGGCGGGGTGCTGGCGCTGCTCCCGAGCACCACGGTGTTCGGGATCGAGCTGGGCGGCTGGCACGCCATCTTCTGGATCAACCTGCCACTGGCGGCACTGGCCGCCGTGGCGGTCCACCTGACCGTCCCCTCACCACAGGCTCAACGGGCCCTTTCCGGCCCCGCTCCCATGGGTCAGACCCCGCCCGGCCCTCTGAAGCAGACTCCGTCCGACCTTTTGGAGCAGACCCGGTCCGAACACCCGGAGCAGCCGTCTTCCGGGCCTTCGGGTGGGGCGTCCGCCAAGCTTTCGGATCATGGGTCCTCCGGGCTGCCGGGGCAGGCGTCGGCCGGGCGTGTGGACGGGGTCGGCGGCGCGTTACTGGCATTGAGCCTCGCCCTCCTGGTCGTGGGCCTGTACAACCCCGATCCCGCCACGACCGTGCTGCCGCCCTGGGGCCTGCCGGTGATCGCGGCCGGGGTCGTGGCCGGGGCGGCGTTCGTCTGGTGGGAGATCAGGTCGAAGGTCCGGCTGCTCGACCTGACGGGCACCCGCAAGGGACCGCTGCTGGCCACGCTGGGCGTGAGCTTCCTGACCGGGGCCGCGCTGCTGATCACCATGGTGTTCGTCCAGTTCACGGCACAGACGCTGCTCGACCTGGAGACGTTGGACGCGGCGCTCGTGCTGGCCAGGTTCCTGATCGCGCTCCCGGTGGGCGCGCTGCTGGGCGGTCTGCTGGCCCGCCGGCTCGGCGACCGCGTGGTGGCGGTGGCGGGCCTGATCGTGGCCTCGGCCGGGTACGGCGTGATGAGCCGCTGGCCGCTCGACCTGGCGAACGCCGCCCTGATGGTGGACCTCTCCCTGGTCGTGGCCGGACTGGGGCTGGGGCTGGTCATCGCCCCCGTGTCGGCCGCGGTGCTCCGGGTGACACCCGCCACGCAGCACGGGGTGGCCTCGGCGGCGTTGGTGGTGGCCAGGATGATGGGCATGCTGATCGGCATCGCGGGGGTGTCGGCGTGGGGGTTCCACCGGTTCCAGTCGCTGACTGCGGGCCTGGACACGCCGCTGCCGGTGGGGGTGGAACCTGCGGTGTACGCGAAGCAGCTGAGCGAGTACCTCGCGAAGGTGGACGCCGCGCTACATCTGGAATACACGGAGATGTTCTTCGTCACGGCGCTGATCTGCCTTTTGGGCGCGGCGGTCGCCGCCTTCCTGCCCCGCACTCGGTGAAGTCCGTCCTGGCCCCGCTCCTGAGGAGGCCGTTCCAGCCCTGCGCCCGGTACGTCCTTCTTGTCCCGCGCTTCCGCTGAATCCTTCGTGTCCCAAGCCGGCCCCGAAGACCCACCCGTCCTTCGGGGCTGACCATGGGGAGGCCGACCATTCCGTATGGACGCCATGGCCGGCCATACGGAAGCCATGGCCGACCATGCGCACGTCACGGCGCCCGGCCCCGCCCACCGGAGGAGCGTGCCCCTGGACGGGGCCCGGCCACGTATGGCGGGTGGGGCTCACCGGGCTTGCCGTAAAATATGGCGCTTTTCTACGGAGAGAGCCGAGGGCGGTCTACGGAGAGAGGCGATTCAGGTCGCGGGGGAACAACGTGGCCTGGCGGATGTTCGCGGCGCCGACCAGGCGCGCGGTCCAGCGCTCGAGCCCCAGCGCGAACCCCCCGTGCGGCGGCATGCCATGCGCGAACGCCTGCAAATACCCCTCATACGGCCCGACATCCTCACCACGCGCGGCGAGCGCGTCGAGGTAGTCCTGGTGCCTGTGCAGCCGCTGCCCGCCCGTCACCAGCTCCAACCCCCGGAAAAGCAGGTCGAACCCGTTCGAATACCCCTCACGCAGCGGGTCCGGATGGGTGTAGAACGGCCGCTTGGCCATCGGATACCCCGTGACGAACAGGAACTCCGACCCGTGCTCCCGCACCGCCCACTCCGACAACCACCGCTCCTGGTTCGGTGACAGGTCCGGCTCGAACTCGTCCGTGAACCGCTGCGCCTCGGTGAAGTGGATCGCCGGGATCTCGGCGGGCACCTCCGGCAACGTCACGTCGAGCAGGTCGACCGCCGGCTGCCCCCGTACCGCCTCCACCATGCCCGCCACCGCCTCGCGCAGCACCGCCATCACGTCGCGGTGGTCGCGCACGAAGCCCAGCTCGGCGTCCAGGCTGGTGTACTGGGCCAGGTGGCGGACCGTGTCGTGCGGCTCGGCCCGGAAGACCGGCCCCACCTCGTAGACCCGCTCGAACACACCGACCATTGCCTGCTTGTAGAACTGCGGCGACTGCGCCAGGTAGGCGGGGCGGCCGAAGTAGTCGATGCCGAAGACGTTCGCGCCCGATTCGGTGGCCGAGGCGACGATCTTGGGCGTGTGGATCTCGGTGAACCCCAGCCGGTCCAGCGCCCGGCGGAACCCGGCCACACTCGCCGCCGAGATCTCCAGCGGCGCCCTGAGCCGCGGATGGCGCAGCGCGACCGGTGCGTGGTCGAGGATCGTGGGCAGCGCGGCGGGCACGACCGGCCGGTAGAGGTCGAACGGCGGCGCCTCGGTGGGCTCGGCCAGTACCTCGATCTCCGGCTCGGTGAGCTCGGCGCCGCCCGGCGCCTGCGGGTTCACGGTCACGACGCCCGTCACCCGGACGACCGTCTCCTCCCCCGGAACCGCACCGGGCTCCTCACCCGGGACCACGCCGGGCGTCACCACCTGGGCAAGCCCGCTGCGGTCCCTGACGACCAGGAAGGACACGGATTTCAGCCGCCGGCGGCGATGTACCCAACCGGCGATCGTCACTCGTTGTCCGGCGTGCTCAGCGAGCTCCGCCGACAGGACACGAGAGATCATCACAGCTCCTCACGAGTTGCATGATCCCTTGGGAGTGCGGGGGAGAAGGGAACTCCCGGTGCCACCGCACTTTCGCCGCCCACGAAAGGGCGGCCTCCACGACCCGATGACGGGGGTCAGACCGGCGGGGCATTTCCTCCCCGCACTCGGGAGTGTCTTCGCCGAAGGGGCGCGAGGCCGCCTTCACAGCTACCGGCGGCTCTCTCAGCCCGCGCGGGCCTTCGGTTACTCGTCTCCGTCTACGTGTTGCCGGAGAGCGTAGTCATCGCCGGCGGACGTCGGCAACCTGATGAGAACCCGTCCGCACAGGCACGCCTACATCCAGAACGCCCAATAGTGTTTGGTCGCGTCAAGCAGTACGGCGGCTGCGGCTCCGAGAATGACGCCGTACAGCATGTAGCGACGTTGAGTACCTTGGCCTCGCTTCTCGACACGTTGAGCCACGGCGTCGACCTGCCTGGCGAGGAGGACGTCGAAGGCATCGGCCTCTTCTTTACGTCGCGCCGCGATTTCACGGCTCGAATCGGCTTCACGCCTGTTGGTTTCCGCTTCGGCCGCAAGTCTTCGGGCAACGGCCGCACGAGCTTTCATCGCGGCCTCAAGTTCAGCCAGTTCGTCGAAGGTGCCTTCCAAGCGGCAGGCCAGATCCGCGAACTGGATCTCGAGACTTTCGTCGGCATCGCCCAGAGCGCGACCATGCCGCGGATTCAATCGCGTAATGAGGCTCTCGAGGTCTGCGAACTGCTGGTCTGAACGAAACCGATCTCGAAGTACTGCGGTCCCGATGAGGGCAAGAAGGACAAGCGTGACACTCTGGATGAGCCCGTCCGTCGTCCCCGAAGGGAGCACCTCCTCGGGGAGTACGCCGATGACTCCAACGACGAGGGCGAGGGCCAGCGCGATCACTCCATCTGCGTTGCGTGCCAGCCAGGCGACGAACCGACGTAGTGCGTAAGAGGCCATCCTCGCTCCGCCATTCCCGAAGGGTCTTGCCAACCTCTGGGGAGGATCCCAGGGCGGGACCCAGGGCAGAAAGAGGCATGCGCGCCCCCGCCCCCTCGCCATGTGCCTCCACGACGCCGGCCCCAGCTACTACCCGCGCGCCGAGGTCTGGCTGGCCGACCAGGTCCTCCGCGCAGACGGCTCCAATCCTCTCCAGTACCGCACCACCGCGATCAACGCCACCCTGGCCAAGATCACCATCGCCTCGCCCGGCATCCGCCACTGCGTCGCCACCGGCTGCCCCAACTCGTACGGCATCATCGCCATGAACGAGACCGGGGAGCTGGAGCCCGGCTGGCGCATGCTCCAGAGAGAGCACCTCAGCGGCACCAACCTCTGCCCGCGGCCTGCGTACTCACCTACGGCGCCCACATCCCCGCCATGACCCCGCCGAGACCCTCATGGCCACCGCAGCACAGGACGCTTTGACCAGAGCCAAGACGGCTGACAGCTGTCTCGTCTGGTCGGATCTGAGGCATGAAACATCTCTCACCTGCGGTGCCTCAGATTGAATGAGACGGATCAATGTCGATCCGTCTCATTGATCATGAGGCATTTCGCGGGATGTCTCCTGCCGCCCGCCACACCCCAGGCTCGATCTCCCGCGATCGAGCCCGCATCGTCTCCGCCAGCCCTCCAGGCCACTGCGTCCCTTCCGGGCCCATCGACCACGTGACCCCGTCCAGGCTCGTGCCATCCAGGTCCGCGCAGGCCAGATTCGTTCCGCGCAGGGACGCGCCCGCCAGGTTCGCATGAGTCAGATACGCGCGGCCCAGGTTCGCGTGATCCAGGTTCGTGTCGCGGAGGTCCGCCTCGGTCAGGTTCGCGTCGTTCAAGTCCGCGCCGACCAGGTTCATGCCGCGCATCTTCGCGCGGTACAGGTCCTCGCCGCGGTCCAGGTCGAAAATGTCGTCTTCCCAGTCCACCTCTTCCATGAACCGACGGTAGACCGACCCGCCCACCTGTCACACCAATCCGCCCGATCTGGACACGAAGGCACATGGTCCGGCGGAACGCATCGAGTGGGTCCCCTGACGGACATCCGCCTGCCTGATCGACAAGCGCGGCATCGCCCGCGGAACCAGCATGAACGTTCTGCTCTGCGTCCCTCACAGAGGTGTAGCTTCCGGCGCGAGAGCAGGCGCACTCCGTATCCGCTGAAGGAGATCCAGCTCCCCCCACATCCAACGACCACAGGGGGCGGATAGGGGTTATCCGGAGGGCCGTCGCCGAGCACACTCGGGGCAACCCGTCCCCCGGAGGAGGCCGACATGCGCAGAGCCCTGGTCGGATGCGCCGTCGCGCAGATCGTCGTGGTGATCCTGCAGTTCTACCTGGCCACGTTCGGCGCGTTCCAGATGCCGCGGCCCACGGGCACGGATCCCGCGGCGATCGGCCTGCACGCCGCGAACGGCCTGTTCGTCATCCCGGCCGTCTCCCTCGTGGCCACCGTCGTCGCGGCGCTGGCGAAGGTGCCCGGCAAGCTGATCGCGCTGAGCGCCGCTCCCCTGGTGCTCAGCGCCGTCCAGATGCTCGTCGTCTTCCCGCTGGCCGGCCTCGCGGGCGCGACGACGGACGACACACCGCTGGCCAGCCTGTTCGTGTACGGTCTGCACGCCGTCGTGGGGCTGGGGCAGCTCTGGGCGGTGATCGCCGCCTACCGTGCCGTACGCAGGCACACCAAGGCACCCGTGGAGGAACCCCAGCCCCAGCCGGTCTGACCGAACCCACGCCCAGGCCCGGCCCGAAGAGAGCCGAACCGTGACCTGAGCCGGAACCCCGGACGGCGACCTGGATCGGAGCGCCGCCCTGGGCCGAGGCTACTTCTTGGCGGGCTGGCCGCCGCTCTTCCGCTTCTCCCGGATCTTCATCGACACATCGATCGGCGACCCGGCGAAGCCGAACTCCTCGCGGATCCGGCGCTCGATGAAGCGCCGGTAGGTGTCCTCCAGCCAGCCCGAGGTGAACAGCACGAACTTGGGCGGCTCCACCGACGCCTGCGTGGCGAAGAGGATCTTCGGCTGCTTGCCACCCCGCACCGGCGGCGGCGTCTGGTGCACCAGCTCGGTCAGGAACGCGTTGAGCCTGGCCGTCGGCACCCGCGTCGACCACGACCCGAGCGCCTTCTCCAGCGCCGGGACGAGCCGGTCCATGTGGCGGCCGGTCTTGGCGGAGATGTTGACCCGCAGCGCCCACGGAGTGCGGACGAGCTGCCGGTCGATCTCCCTCTCCAGGTAGTAGCGGCGGTCCTCGTCGACCAGGTCCCACTTGTTGAACGCGACGACCATCGCCCGGCCCGACTCGATCACCAGGCCGATGATCCGCAGGTCCTGCTCGGTGAGCACCTCACTGGCGTCGATGAGGACGATCGCCACCTCGGAGCGTTCGAGGGCGGCTCGGGTGCGCATGGCGGCGTAGAAGTCGGCGCCCTGCAGCTCGCGGTCGCGCCGCCTGATGCCGGCGGTGTCGACGAAGCGCCAGGTCTTGCCGCCCAGCTCGATCAGCTCGTCGACCGGGTCACGGGTGGTGCCCGCCATCGGGTCGACCAGCACCCGCTCCTCCCCCGCCAGCTTGTTGAGCAGCGAGGACTTACCGACGTTGGGCTTGCCGAGCAGCGCCACCCGGTAGGGGCCGCGCTCGGCGTCGAACCGCAGCTCCGGCGTCTCCGGCAGCGCGTCGAGGATCACATCGAGCAGGTCGCCGCTGGAGCGGCCGTGCAGGGCCGAGACCGGCTGCGGCTCGCCGAGGCCGAGCGCCCAGAGCGCGGCGGCCTCCAGCTCCACCTGCTGGTTGTCGACCTTGTTGGCGGCCAGGATGACCGGCTTGCCCGACTGGCGGAGCACCGAGCCGACCGTCTCGTCGGCGTCGGTCGCGCCCACGGTGGCGTCGACGACGAACACGATCACGTCGGCCAGCTCGACCGCGACCCGCGCCTGGTCGGCGATGCGCAGGTTCATTCCGGTGGCCTCGGGGTCCCAGCCGCCGGTGTCGACGACCGTGAAGCGGCGCCCGCGCCAGTTGGCGTCGTAGGTGACGCGGTCACGGGTGACGCCCGGCACGTCTTCGACGACCGCCTCGCGGCGGCCGATGATGCGGTTGACCAGCGTGGACTTGCCTACGTTCGGGCGACCGACGATGGCCACGACCGGCACCGGGCCGCTGTCGGCGACGTCGTCGGATACTGCGAGATCGTCGAGTTCAGCCTCGACCCAATCCCCCGTTGACACGATTTTTCATCCTTTGTGAGTACCGCACCCTTGTCAGGTGCGCTCCTTGATCAGACTCAGCACCTCGCCGATGACCTCTTCGAGGGTCAGCGGCGTGGTGTCGAGCTCGACGGCGCCAGCCGCCATCGAGAGTGGATCCGTCTTGCGAGTGGAGTCGAGGGTGTCACGCTTGGCCATCGCGGCCTGCTGCGCCTCCACCGTGGTGCCGCTCAGCTCCGCCGTACGGCGCAGTGCACGGGCCTCGGCGCTGGCCGTCAGATAGACCTTGACGGTCGCGTCGGGGGCGACCACGCTGCCGATGTCGCGGCCCTCGACCACGATGTCGCCGCTGCCGATGATCTCCCGCTGCAGTTCAACGAGACGCGCGCGCACCTCGGGAACCGCCGCGACGACGGAGACCGAACCGGTGACCTCAGCCTCCCGGATCGGCCCGGCCACGTCGACACCGCCGACGTGGATGGACGGGCCGTCGGGGTCGGTGCCGCAGGTGATCTCGGGCTCGCCCGCGCGGGCCGCGACAGCGGTGGGATCGGCCAGGTCGACGCCCTGCTGGAGCATCCACCAGGTCATCGCCCGGTACATCGCCCCGGTGTCCAGGTAGCGCAGCCCGAGTGCGCGAGCGACTCCACGCGACACGCTCGACTTGCCCGACCCCGCGGGACCGTCCATGGCGACGACCAGACCGGTCACGGCCTCTCCCTCTTCACGTTTCCCACTGCACGTTTTTCCCCAACCTGAAGAGGCTACCGCCTCGCACGCATGCCCTACGCCCTGCTGGACAATCCGGCGTCCGCCGCGACCCCCTCCCGACCACAGTCTCCATTCCGCGCTCGATCGTCCGCCGACCACGGTCCCCATACCGCGTACTGGGCCGGATACCGTTCCAACGCGGTCGCCAAGGCGTCGGGGCGCGCCACCCGCCATTACTTGAGGCCGGCCGTCAGCCGGAACAGGCCGACCGGCACCAGCCCGCGCTTGAGCAAGCGGTAGGTGGGCAGCGGGCTGCCGCTCACCGTCTCCTTGTAGACGATGGCCCAGCGCCCCTTCAGGTACGCCCTGCGCGGCGTGTCGTCGGGGTGGGTGAACTGGATGACCGCGTCCCGGCGTCCGAGGCTGAGGGGTTGATGAACGTACCCGAACCGGAACGCCTTCACCGGACGGCCGCGCAGCCCGTCGGCGAGCGCGTCGGCCGCGTGCAGGCCCGTCGGGATGCCGCCCTGGCAGGTCCCGTGCATGACGCCGTACGGCTGGCGCACCGCGGCGGCGTCGCCCACGGCGTAGACGTCCGGGTGCGACACCGAGCGGAGCGCGGCGTCGACCACGATCCGGCCCCGCCCGTCCACCGTCAACCCCGCCTCGTTGGCCAGGGGCAGGCCCTTGGTGCCGGCGGTCCAGAGTGTCGCGTCGGAGGGGATCAGCTCGCCCCCGGCCAGCTCGACGGCGTCCGGTAGCACCTTGGTGACCTCGGCACCGTCGCGTACCTGGATGCCGAGCCGGTCCATCGCCCGCTCGACGTAGGCGCGGGCCTTCTCCCCCATCATCGAGCCCGGACGGCCTCGGCTGAGCAGGACGACGCGCAGGTTGGGGTGCGCTTCGGCGAGCTCGGTGGCCGACTCGACGCCGGTCAGACCGCCACCGGCCACGACGACCGTCCCCCGGTCGAGCTCACCGAGCCGTCGCGCGAGCCGTACGGCCTGGTCGTGGTCGTCGTAGACGTAGGCGTGCTCGGCCACGCCGGGGGTCGAGGCGTCGGTGACGGTGCCGAGGGCGTAGATCAGCTTGTCGTACGCGATCACGCGGCCGTGATCCGCGCCGTCGCAGTTGACGGTGACCTCGTGCCGTGCGGGGTCGAGGGCGCTCACGCGGCCCAGGACGAGGTCGATGCCCGTGCCGGCGATGATGTCGGCGATCGCGTGGTCCCGCAGCCGTTCGCCCGCGGCGGTCTGGTGCAGCCGCAGCCGCTCCGTGAACCGTGGTACGGCGCTGACCAGTGTCACCTTGCCGCCGTGGCGGCGCGTCCGGGTGGCCGCCCTGATCGCGGCCGCGATGCCTGTGTAGCCGGCGCCCAGAATCAGAATGTTCGTCATGTCCCTGGCTCCTTGCGAACTCCGATGGGATTCCGCGCTGAAGACGGAGCGAGCCGCCAGGAATGTGACATCGGCGCCGTTCTTCCACCCCCGAAGGGGCTCCCTCCCAGGGACACCCGCCCCGGCGGACCGTTACAGAGATCGAGACGGTCGCGTGACGAACCACCCGGGAACCCTTGTGGCCACCGCCATAGGAATCCGATGACCGCGTGAGGATGAGCAACTTTTGCCGTCTACCGTCAGCAGTGGAGTGCTGTCCTCGCGGGCGTGGCGCCAGGCGGTGACGGCGCCGACCGAGCCCAGCGGCCATGCGGGCGAGCCGTCGACTCCGCTGGTTGTCGTCGCGAACTACGCGGCGGGACCGAGGTGACCCTCAATGAGGGTCTGGGTGATCGGAGGGCGGTCCCAGAGAGCGAGGAGTTCGTTGGCGATGGCCGTGATCGGCAACGGGTGTCGATCGCCGTGCACCTCAATAGCCGCGGCCGACAGGCTGCGCGGGACGGCTCCAGCATCGAGGAGGACGCGCCACTCATCCGGCCCGAGTTCCAGGAACTCCAGGCCGGTCAGCTTGGCGATCTCCAACGGGTCGGCCAGCGTGCCCGGGTATGCGGTGAGGGTCCTCAGGCGAGGCAGTCCGGTGACGGGAGTGAGGCTGAGAGGTTCACCATCCCAGCCACCGATGCTCAGGACCTCCAGCTCAGGGTGGGCGGCGGCCTGGAGGCTTGTCAGGCTCCCGATGTCGGCTACGGCCGGCGGTTGGTCGCCGCGACGGTCGGCGTGCCAGCCGCTGCGCCGGTTCACCACCAGGTCGGTGAGAGATTCGGCGAGCAGGGCGGCGCCGATGTTCTGCTCATGGTCGAGCACGATGAGCTGCCCCACGTGTCCGCGCGGGCCTGGGGTGAGGTCGACCGCGATCCGGTCGCCGCCGCCGTTGTCGCCGAAGGCGATCCAGCCGGGTGAGCCGACCAGGCCCTGCACCGCGGCGTCGAGCGGGGTGACGACCGCCGCCGTCGCCGCGAAGCGCCACGGGCAGGGACGTGACGGCGCGTCGGCGATGTACAGGTGATCCAGTGGGAAGAGCTAACGCCAGATCCATCGACGCTGCCGGCACCGAATCGGGAAGACGGCGCCAGGGCTCTGGGACGGAGCCCTGGACCAGGATGAGCGATCCCGGATGCGGCCCGATGCCGGCCTCGACGGCGGGGCTGGGATTGAGCAGATAGAGCACGGTCCGCCCGGCCGGCGAGATCTCCACCACGAACGAGATGCCGTCGGCGCCAACGTCCGCGAGCGCGCTCCGCACCCGTTCCACCGCATCGACCTCATCTTGCATGTCCTCCGCCTGGAGGGCTTGGCCGGGCCGTGGGAATCTCCGTGGCAGTGGCAGGCTCCAGCCGCCGCGGTCGATCCGTCCCGCCACGTGACCGCCAGGGGCGGCAAGCCTCTCCGCGTTGCCCGCCTGCAGGAGCCTCAGCAGCGGCTCCCAGGTCATGAAGTCGTGAATCGAGGGCAACGGTGGCCTCCGGTCGGTCCAATGATCGGGATGAAAGGTAAGCGTGACTCCCTTGGGAAGGATCATCCGCAAACGATCGCTGACCGTCTTACGTCACCAGCCACATGAAGAAGCCCTTGGGGGGCGTTTCTGCTGGTCAGGCACTTTTCGCTGATCGGACGTCGTGTGCCCGGCAAGATTCGAGCCTGCGGTGCCCGCTTTAGGGGACCTGCCAGCCCCGTTCGAGCAGGGCCTCGGTGAGGACGGCCGCCGCGTCCGGCTGCACGGAGACCTCGGCGATGCCCAGGGGCAGGCCGGGAGCGTGCTCCAGCCGTACGTCCTCGACGTTGACTCCGACCTCGTCGCAGATCTGGAAGAGCCTGGCCAGCTGACCGGGACGGTCGCCGACGACGACCTGGACCACCACGTACGCCGGCGCGGGGCCCCCGTGCTTGCCCGGGATGCGGCCGTGACCGGCCACGCCGCGCTTGAGCAGCTGGGTGATCTCCTGTGTGACCGTGCCGTCGCCGTCGGCCAGCGCGCGGAGCGCCGTAGCGGCCTCGGCCAGGTCGCGGGAGATGGCCTCCAGCACCTCGGCCACCGGCGTCGCGTTGCCCGACAGGATGCCGAGCCAGAGGCCCGGGTCGCTGCCCGCGATCCTGGTGACGTCGCGTACGCCCTGCCCGGCCAGGCCGAGCGCGATGTCGGACGCGTCCGCCAGCCGGGCCGCGACAGCCGAGGCGGTGACGTGGGGCGCGTGAGAGACGACGGCCACGGCCTGGTCGTGCTCGGCCGCGTCCACTTCGATGGGGTTGCCGCCACAGAGCTCCACCAGCCGCAGCACGGCCGCTCTGGCCTCCGGTGTGGCGTCGGGGGTGGGGCACAGCGCCCACGGGCGGCCCAGGAACAGCTCGGCCCTGGCGGCTCCGGGGCCCGACTTCTCGCGTCCGGCCAGTGGGTGGGAGGCGACGTAGGTGGACATGTCACAGCCCAGCTGGGCGGCCCGCTCGATGGGCTCCACCTTCACGCTGGCCACGTCGGTGTAGAAGGTGGCCGTGCCGTTGCGCTGCAGCGCCAGCAGCTCACCGGCGACGTGCGCGGGCGGCACCGCGAGCACCGCGAGATCGATCGTCTCGCCGGACTCACCCGAGGCCGAAGCGGACTGGCGCAGGGCCGAAGCCGACTTACCTGGAGCCGACGCGGACTCACCCTGGGCCGAAGCGGCCTGGGTGTGCGTCTCCGGGTGCCACTCCTCGCCCGCGCCGAGCTCCCGGGCCAGCCGTACCGCTCCCTGGTCGTGGTCGGCGAGCAGCACGCGCACCCCGCGCTCGCGCAGCGCCAGCGCGATTGAGGTGCCGATGAGACCGGTGCCGACTACCAGCACGGTGCGGAGTTCGGAGGCCATGTAGATGTCCTGATTTATCTGGCGTCGGAGTAGCTCGGTCGGGTAGCGGGAAAGCGGATGAGCCGGTCGTTACTGGGCGATGTCCTGGCGGAGCGCGACGGCGCCGCGCAAATAGACGTGCTGGATGTCGGAGCGCGGCCGGTCCGTCTCCACGTGGGCCATCAGGCGTACGACCCTGGGCAGCGCGCCCGGCACGTCGATCTCGGTGCAGCAGATCAGCGGCACGTCGTGGAAGCCCAGCTTCCGCGCCGCCAGCGCCGGGAACTCCGCCGTCAGATCGGGAGACGCCGTGAACAGCACGCTGATCACATCGTCGGTGGTCAGCTTGTTGCGCCCCATCATCTCGCTGACCAGCTCGGTGGTCGCCTCGATGATCGCCCCACGGTCGTTGGCGTCCACCTGGATCGCCCCGCGGATCGCCCGCACCATGTGATTACACCCCTCTATAGCGGTGAAGCCCGTGCGGAGGTTCGCACGGGCTCCTGCGTTCCCGCCAGATTACAGCTTCTGCGTCACAGCTTCACAGCGGCGTAAAGCTCGCCGACCTCCTTCAGGGACAGCGCCCTGACGGTGCCCGCCTTGGTACGGCCCAGCTTGACCGGCCCGAACTCGATCCTGGCCAGGTCGATGACGCGATGACCCGCCTCTTCGAGCAGCCGACGGACGATGTGATTGCGGCCTTCGTGCAGAACGACCTCGACCAGCGCCTGCTGGCCGTGCTCCTGCACGATCGAGAAGGAGTCGATCTTGGCGATGCCGTCTTCCAGCTCGATGCCCTGCTTGAGCCGACGGCTCAGATCACGCGGGATCGGACCCGGAACCTTCGCCCAGTACTTCTTCTGCACCCCATAACTCGGGTGAGTCAGCCGGTTGGCCAGCTCGCCGTCGTTGGTGAGCAGCAGCAGCCCCTCGGTCTCGGTGTCGAGCCTGCCCACGTGGAACAGCCTCGGCGCGAGCTCCTCCACATAGTCGGCCAGGCACGGCCGGCCCTGCGGGTCGTCCATGGTGGACACGACGCCGATGGGCTTGTTCAGGGCGTAGTAGACCAGGTCGGGGGCGGTCGGGATGCGCTTGCCGTCCACGTGGATGACCTGCGCCGCCGGGTCCACCTTGGCCCCGAACCTCCGTACGACCTGCCCGTTCACGGTGACGCGGCCGTCGCCGATCATCTCCTCGCAGGCGCGACGGCTGGCCACGCCCGCCTGGGCGAGCACCTTCTGCAGCCGTACGCCGCCGGGCACCTCGGTGGTGTCGCGCTCGTCGGTGTAGCCGTCGGGGAAGAAGTTGCGATCCCGCATGGGCTGGCGAGCGGTCTTGAACCGGTCGCGCGGCGCACCGGTGGCCGCCCCGTCCCGTCCGCCGGACGTACGCCCGCCGCCGATGGTCTGAACATCGTCGCGCCTGGGGGTACGGGCCGGGCGGCCGGCGTCGCGACGCGAGCCGGCGTCGTCACGCCGCCCGAAGCGGGCACGAGTGGACTCTCCACGGCCGGTACCGGTCCGCGGGGACTCTCCGCGGCTGTAGCCGCTCCTCGGGGACTCGGTACGGGAACCGCCATCCCTGCGGCCACCACGGTCGGCCCGGAAGCCGCCACGGTCCTCCGTGCGCTCGGGACGCGATCCGCCCCGATCGTCACGACGGTCACTCTGGTAACCGCCGCGGTCGTCACGACGCTCGGGCCGGAAGCCGCCGCGGTCGTCACGACGCTCGGAACGGAAGCCACCACGGTCGTCACTGCGGGCGCCTTGGAAACCGCCACGGTCGTCGCGGCGCGGGGAACGGAAGCCACCGCGATCGTCGCGGCCCGCACCCTGGAAACCACCGCGGTCGTCACGACGCTCGGAACGGAAGCCACCCCGATCGTCACTGCGGTCGGAACGGAAACCGCCCCGGTCGTCGCGGCGGGCGCCCTGGAAACCGCCACGGTCGCCACGACGCTGGGGACGGTAGCCGTCACGGCCGCCACCCTCCCGAGAGCCGGAGCCGCCACGGTCGGAGCGGTATCCGCCGCGCTCGCCGCCGGCGGACGAGCCGTAGCCACCGCGCTCGCCACGGGACGACCCGCCGTAGCCACGGTCGCCGCGCGACTGCGCGCCATATCCGCCGCGGTCGCCACCGCGCGATGGTGAAGAGCCGCCACGGGACTGCGAGTAGCCGCCGCGGTCGCTGCCGGGCGCCGGACGGTCGTCGTCGCGGGAGGGAGAGCGGTCGTCGCGGTACGTACGCTCGCGGGACGAACGGTCGTCACGGGAGGAACGGTCGTAGCCGCCACGGTCGCCCGTTGAGCTGGAACGGTTGTAGCCGCCCCGGTCGCCCGTCGAGCCGGAGCGGTCGCGGGAGTCGCCGGAGGCGGGCCTGCCGTACCGGGCGCGGGAACCGCCACGGTCGGCGCGGAGCGAGTCACGGCCGGAGCCCAGCTCGCTTCCGGAGTCGCGGCTGTAGCCGCGGTCACTGTCGTCGCGGCGCGCTCCGCCGCGGTCACTGTCATCGCGGCGGGGTCCGCCGCGGGAATCGTCTCGGTGGGAACCGCCGCTGAACCCCTCACGGCGGGGGCCGCCGCGCGAGTCGTCCGAGCGGAAGGCGGGACGGCCGCCACGGCTCGCGCCGCCGGTGCGTCCACGACCGCGTCCATCACCGGACGGGGTGCTGCGCCTGTTGATCACTTTGTATTCTCCTCGAGGTTTTCCACGTCGTCGGGGAGGAAGGGCGCGAGCTCGGGAAGCTCGCCGATGTCCTTCAGTCCCAGGCGTTCAAGGAAGTATGAACTTGTCCGGTAGAGCACTGCCTGGCTCTCCGGGTCGGTGCCGGCCTCTTCGACCAGGCCCCTGGCGACGAGCGTACGCATGACGCCGTCGCTGTTGACGCCGCGGACCGCGGCGACTCGTGCACGGCTCACCGGTTGCCGGTAGGCGACGACCGCGAGGGTTTCCAGCGCGGCCTGGGTGAGCCGGGTCTGCTGGCCGTCGCGGACGAACCGCTCGACCAGCGCGGCGCAGTCGGCTCGCGTGTAGAACCGCCAACCGCCTGCCACTTCTCTCAGATCGAAACCCCGTCCGGCTTGGGTGTATTCCGCGGCCAAGGCCCGGAGTGCGGTGCTCACCTCGTGGGTGGGCCGTTCGAGCACCTGCGCCAGGGTCATTTCGGGGACGGGCTCGTCCACGACCATCAGGATGGCTTCGAGCGCCGCCCCGAGCGTCGGGCCGCCGCCTTGGGGGTCGCTATCGGCGGGTTCATCGGGTATGTCGTCCAGACCGGCCGGCTCGGATACCACCGCACCGGTCGGTACGAGGGACGCGTCCCAAAGCTCATCATCCATGTCCGGCTCGATGGACGCCCCCTGGAGCCGGTCCTCCAGCTCAGGGGACAAGAGCCGGTCGTCCGCATCCAGCTCAGGCGACGCGCCCTGAAGGCCATCACCCGGCTCGGGAGACGGCTCCTGGAGCCGATCGTCCACCTCCGGCTCGGACGGCGTGACCTCCGCCTCATCGACCGCAGGCGGGGCCTCCGGGCCGTCGTCCGGCCCGTCGTCCAGGCCGCCGTCCAGGCCGTCGTCCGCGCTCGCGGCGGCGAGCGACCCCGGGAGGGTCATCCAGGCGGGCAAAGGGGCGGGTTCGCGAGGCGGGGTGTCGTCCAAGCGGTCAGTCATCAGCCGTCTTCTCCGCGCTCTCCTCGTAGTCGTCCCCCACCGAGACGTCCCCCTCGTCCGTCCCGGTCCAGGTCACGTGCAGATCGCCCAGCGCTTCGACCTGTTCGAAGGTGACCGCGGACTCCCGGAAGAGCTCCAGCACCGCCAGGAAGCGGGCGATGACCTCGATGGTGCCGTCACAGTCGGCCACCAGGGCCCGGAAGGTGGCCCGCCGCATGCGGCGCAGGTGAGCAACCAGAATAGCGGCTTGCTCCCGCACGCTGGCCAGCGGTTGATAGATGTGCCCGACGCTGACCGTGGGCGGCAGCTTGGGGACGAAGGCACGGGCGGCGATGCGGGCGAGGTCGTCCGGGCTGATGCCCAGGATGAGCTGCGGGAGGAGGTTGGCGAACTGCGGCTCCATGGGCGCGGTGCGGGGGAAGCGCAGCGCCTCTTCGGCCATGCGGCCGGAGAAGACCTTCGCCACCTCTTTGTACGCCTTGTACTGCAGGAGCCGGGCGAACAGCAGGTCGCGGGCCTCCAGCAGAGCCAGGTCCTCTTCGTCCTCGACCTCGCCCGAGGGCAGCAGCCGGGCCGCCTTGAGGTCGAGCAGGGTGGCCGCGACCAGCAGGAAGTGGCTGGTCACGTCGAGATCCCACTCGGGGCCACGGGCCCGGATGTAGGCGATGAACTCGTCGGTGACCTTGGAGAGCGAAATCTCGGTGATGTCGAGCTTGTGTTTGGAGATCAGGCCGAGGAGCAGGTCGAAGGGCCCCTCGAAGACGTCCAGGTGGACCCTGAACCCTTGTGGCTCTGTCTCCGTCACCTGGCCATTGTCGCAGGTGCCGGCCAGCGGGACAGCACCTCGCGGGCCAGCTCACGGTAAGCGTTGGCACCCAGGGACGACGGGTCGAAGGTGGTGATCGGCTCGCCGGCGACCGTGGCGTCGGGGAAGCGCACGGTGCGGTTGATCACGGTGTGGAAGACCTTGTCGCCGAACGCCTCGACGACGCGGGCGAGCACCTCTCGGCCGTGCAGGGTGCGCGCGTCGTACATGGTGGCGAGCAGGCCCTCGATCTCGAGGTCCTCGTTGAGGCGTTCCTGCACCTTGGTGATGGTGTCCATGAGCAGGGCCACGCCGCGCAGCGCGAAGAACTCGCACTCCAGCGGCACCATGACGCCCTGCGCGCAGGTCAGCGCGTTGATGGTGAGCAGGCCCAGCGACGGCTGGCAGTCGATGAGGCAGACGTCGTAGTGCGGCAGCAGCGGCTTGATCACGCGGCCGAGCACCTGCTCGCGGGCCACCTCGGTGACGAGCTGGACTTCGGCGGCGGACAGGTCGATGTTGCTGGGCAGCAGGTCGAGGCCCTCGACGCCGGTCTCCAGCAGCACGTCCTCGGCGGTGACGTTGCGCTCCATCAGCAGGTTGTAGACCGTCAGGTCGAGCTGGAGCGGGTTGATGCCGAGGCCGACGGACAGGGCGCCCTGCGGGTCGAAGTCGACGAGCAGCACCTTGAGGCCGTATTCGACGAGCGCGGCGCCCAGGTTGATGGTGGTGGTGGTCTTGCCGACCCCACCCTTCTGATTGACCATCGCGACCACCCGCGCGGGCCCGTGGATCTCGGGCGCGACAGGTTCGGGGAACACCGGGCGGGGACGCCGGGTGGGGCCCAGATTCACGCCTATGGAAGGCGTGTTGGTCTTCGTGTCTCCCCAGGGGTTGTCGGGGGTCCCCGGGGCCGAACCGTTGGTCTTCACAGTCACCAGCTCGAACCTCCCTGACGATCCCGAACCGGACCGTCCGGACGGACACTATGGCGTCACCACTTAACGCGGCAAGGCGGCACGCCGAAGTGCCGCACGTCGCAAAAGACTATAGATCACTGCCGGGCACGGGGATGCGCGGCGGCGTACACCTCGCGGAGTTTGTCGACGGTGACCAGGGTGTAGACCTGCGTGGTCGTGACCGAGGCGTGGCCGAGCAACTCCTGGACCACCCTAACGTCGGCTCCGCCGTCAAGGAGGTGGGTTGCGAAGGAATGACGGAGAACGTGCGGAGATATCCCGGCGAGTCCGGCTCGTTCGGCGGCGGCCTGGAGCACCTCCCAGGCGCCCTGCCGGGTGAGCCGGCCGCCCCTGGCGTTGAGGAAGGCGGCGGGCGTGCCCCGGCCGTGGGCCACGAGGCCGGGGCGGGCCCTGACGAGGTAGGCGTCCAGCGCGGAGCGGGCGTAGCGGCCCAGGGGCACGACGCGGGTACGGCTGCCCTTGCCGCGCAGCCGTACCTGCTCGGCCTCCAGGTCGTCCACGGCCAGGCCGACGGCTTCGGAGATGCGGGCGCCCGTGCCGTACAGGACCTCCAGCAGGGCGCGGTTGCGGAGGGTCAGCGGCGCGCCGTCGGGGCCGGAGGCGGCGATGAGCCGCTCGACCTCGTCGACGGTGATCGCCTTGGGCAGCCTGCGGAGCTGTCGCGGCGGACGCACCTGGTGCGCCGGGTCGTGGGCCGTGACGCCCTCGCGCAGCGCGAAGCGGTGCAGGCCGCGGACGGCCGACACCGCCCGCGCGGCCGAGCTGGCCACGAGGGCGGGGTGGTCGCAGTCGCCTTCCCGCAGCGCGGCGAGGAAGTCGAGGACGTCGGCCTCGCCCACCTCGCCGAGCGACACGCGGCCGCGCGAGCGAAGGTGCTCGAAGTAACGGTCGAGGTCACGGCGGTAGGACGCCAGTGTGTTGGCAGCCAGGCCCCGCTCCACCGTGAGGTGGGCGAGGTAGCTGGAGAGCACTGCCTCCACGAACTGGTCCTTCCGTCACGCCTCCTTGGCGTCGGCGGGGCGCAACAGGGCGAATCCCTCGACCGAAGCCGCATATGCGGCGAGGATACCGGCCACGGTCGGGGAATTGTGGATCATTCCCATGAGCGCCCTTTCGACCGCGTCGGGTAGAGGCACCCATTCGACCGGCATGTCGATCTCTTCGTGTTCGTGGACGAAGCCGTTCTCGTCCTCGGGAATCTTCGACAAGCCGCGGGCCAGGAACACCCGGATCCGCTCGTTGGACATACCGGGCGAGGTGTAGAGGTCGACCAGTGTGTGCCAGGTCTCGGCGCGGTATCCGGCCTCCTCGGCCAGCTCCCGCGCGGCGCCGGTGACCAGTGATTCTCCTTCCACGTCGCGCAGTCCGGCGGGCAGTTCCCAGAGCAGGTGGCGCGTCGGGTGACGGTACTGCCGGATCAGCAGGACCCGGTCCTGCTCGTCGAGCGCGAGGACCGCGACGGACCCGGGGTGCACGGCGTAGTCGCGGTCGGCGACCGTGTCCCCCGGCATACGGACGGTGTCGGTGACCACGTTCATCACCCGGCCCGCGAACCGGTCCTTGGATTCGACGACTTCCCACGCCTCGGGCGTGTCTTCCACCCTCACTTGGCCACCTTCGCGGTCACCCGGCTGTCGGCGTAGGCGAGCGCGGCGTTGATCAGCCCCTTGAACATCGGGTTGGCCCGCGTCGGCCGGGAGCGGAACTCGGGGTGGGCCTGGGTGCCGATGAAGAACGGGTGGGCCTCGACGGGCAGCTCGGTGTATTCGACCAGGCGGCCGTCGGGCGACAGCCCGGAGAACACCAGGCCGACCTTCTCCAGGCGTTCGCGGTAGGCGTTGGAGACCTCGTAGCGGTGCCGGTGGCGTTCGGCGACCTTGGCCTTCCCGCCGTACAGCTGCCTGGCCAGGGTGCCCTCGCCGAGCTTGGCGGTGTAGCTGCCCAGGCGCATGGTGCCGCCCATGTCGCGCTCGCCGGCGACGACGTCCTCCTGGTCGGCCATCGTGGAGATGACCGAGTGCTTGGCGTCGGGGTCGAACTCGCTGGAATTGGCGTCTTCGAGCCCCGCCAGGTTGCGCGCGGCCTCGATGACCATGCCCTGCATGCCGAGGCAGATGCCGAGCAGCGGGATCTTGCCCTCCCGGGCGTGGCGGATCGCGCCGATCTTGCCCTCGATGCCGCGCACGCCGAACCCGCCGGGGATCAGCACGCCGTCGACGCCGTCGAGCTCGCGCTCGGCGCCCTCGGGCGTCTCGCAGTCGTCGCTCTTGACCCAGCGGATGTTGACGCGGGCGTCATTGGCGAACCCGCCCGCCCGCAGCGCCTCGGTGACGGACAGGTAGGCGTCGGGCAGGTCGATGTACTTGCCGACCAGGGCGATGGTGACCTCCTTGGCCGGGCGGTGCACCCGGCGCAGGAGCTCCTCCCACTCCTTCCAGTCCACGTCGCGGAAGGGCAGGCCGAGCCGCCGCACCACATAGGCGTCGAGCCCCTCGGAGTGGAGCACCTTGGGGATGTCATAGATCGAGGCCGCGTCCACGGCCGAGACCACGGCGTCCTCGTCCACGTCGCACATCAGGCTGATCTTCCGCTTGATCGCCGTCTGCACGGGCCGGTCGGAGCGCAGCACGATCGCGTCGGGCTGGATGCCGATGCTGCGCAGCGCGGCCACGCTGTGCTGTGTCGGCTTGGTCTTCAGCTCGCCGGACGGGCCGATGTACGGCAGCAGCGAGACGTGCAGGAAGAAGACGTTGTCGCGCCCGACCTCATGCCTGATCTGGCGTACGGCCTCCAGGAACGGCAGCGACTCGATGTCACCGACCGTGCCGCCCACCTCGGTGATGACCACGTCGACCTCAGGACCCGCCATGCCCCGGATGCGGTCCTTGATCTCATTCGTGATGTGCGGGATGACCTGGACCGTGTCGCCCAGATATTCGCCGCGCCGCTCCTTGGCGATGACGTTGGAGTAGACCTGGCCGGTGGTGACGTTCGCCGAACCGTGCAGATCGGTGTCAAGGAACCGCTCGTAGTGGCCGACGTCGAGGTCGGTCTCGGATCCGTCGTCGGTGACGAAGACCTCGCCGTGCTGGAACGGGTTCATCGTCCCGGGGTCCACATTGAGGTAGGGGTCGAGCTTCTGCATGGTGACCCGGAGACCGCGTCCCTTGAGCAGACGGCCCAGGCTGGAGGCGGTGAGCCCCTTCCCAAGGCTGGAGGCGACACCGCCGGTGACGAATAGATGCTTGGTTTGCGATGCGCTGCGCAAAGGGGCTCCCGTGGGTCGATGTGTGGTCGAAGCGTCCACGGGCTCTCAGGATATCAAACAACGCCCCCGACATGCCCGAACGGCATGACCTAGCGGTAACTTTGGGCCCTATGTCATTAGTACGGCGGGCAACGGGCGCGCTGATTCACCGTGCCTACAAGGCGATCCGCGCGGCCGGGGCGATCACCCCGGCCAGTCCGGGCGGCACCAGATTCCGTCATCTGGGCGACGGGGTCAGCATCGCCTTCCCGCCGGGCGCGATCTTCGGCGAGCGGTGGATCGAGATCGGCGACCACACGCTGATCGGCGAACGCGTGTCGCTGTCCTGCGGCATGGGCCCCGGCGTCGACCTGGGCCCGGACTCGATCCTGCGGATCGGCGGCGGCTGCTCGATCGGCCGGGGCTCGCACATCGTGGCCCACCAGTCGATCGACATCGGCGAGCACGTCTTCACCGGCCCGTACGTCTACATCACCGACCAGAACCACGTCTACGACGACCCGGAGACACCGATCGGCCGGCAGTGGCCACGCAACAGTCCGGTCTCGATCGGCGCGGGCTCCTGGCTCGGGGCGGGCGCGATCATCCTGCCCGGCACCAGGATCGGCCGTCAGTGCGTGGTGGCGGGCGGCGCGGTCGTCCGCGGTGAGTTCCCCGACCACAGCGTGGTCGCGGGCGTGCCCGCCAAGCTGGTACGCAGCTACGATCCCGCGCTGGGCTGGCACACTCCGGGCATCTCGCTGGCCATGGACCGGCAGGCCACCGCCTCCTGAGCTCGGCCGCTCAGACGGTGGATCCCGCCCCGCCCAAGCTGTAGACCGAACAACCTTCTGGCGGCTAGCGTCGGACCATGCGGACCGCCATTTGCGAACGTCTCGGCGTCGAGTTCCCGTTGTTCGCCTTCAGCCACTGCCGCGACGTGGTGGCCGCGGTCACCAACGCGGGCGGCTTCGGCGTCCTGGGCGCGGTCGCCTACACCCCCGACCAACTCGACACCGAGCTCACCTGGATCGACGAGCGGGTGGACGGCCGCCCGTACGGGGTCGACGTGCTGGTGCCCGGCAAGCTCGACGCGTCGGCGCTCGATCTCGACGCCCATTTGACCGACTTCATCCCGGAACGGCACCGCGACTTCGTCACGCACCTGCTGTCCAAGTACGGCGTGAACGCCCCGCCGCAGCCGGTGGCCGCCTCGACGGACGAGTTCGGCAGGCGGGTGACCGCGGCGGGCGCGACCGGGCTGATCGACGTGGCGCTCAAGCATCCGATCGGCCTGATCGCCAGCGCGCTCGGACCGCCGCCACCGGAGATGGTGGCCAAGGCGAGGGCGGCGGGCGTACCGGTGGCCGCGCTGGTGGGCACCGTCGAGCACGCCCACAGGCAGGTGGCGGCCGGCGCGGACCTGATCGTGGCCCAGGGCACCGAGGCCGGCGGGCACACCGGCGAGATCGCCACGATGGTGCTGGTGCCGCAGGTCGTGGACGCGGTCGCCCCGGTGCCCGTGCTGGCGGCGGGCGGCATCGCCTCGGGGCGGCAGATGGCCGCGGCGATGGCGCTCGGCGCCGAAGGCGTGTGGTGCGGGTCGGTCTGGCTGACCACCGAGGAGGCGGAGACGGCGCCCTCGGTGAAGCGGAAGATGCTGGCCGCCTCCTCGCTCGACACGGTCAGGTCCAGGTCGCGTACCGGCAAGCCGGCCAGGCAGCTCAAGTCGGCCTGGACCGAGGAGTGGGACTCCGGGCCGGAGAGCCCCGGCCCGCTCGGGATGCCGCTGCAGATGCTCGTGGCCGAGGCCGCGATGGCCCGCATCGGCACGGCCGCCGAGCGCGGCGAGCCGGGGGCCGTGGAGCTGGCCAACTACTTCGTCGGGCAGGTCGTCGGCCAGCTCGACCAGGTCAAGCCAGCTCGCGAGGTGGTCTACGAGATGGTGAGCGAGTTCGCCGACGCGGTGGAGCGGCTGTCCGGATTGACCGCTCTGTCGAGGTGACCGAGCTGTCGGCGTGACCGGCTACGATGCGCGTGTGGTCGGGACACCCGAGGTCGAGCGCGGCACCGGTGTCCCCGCGCACGTGCAGATCGAGCGGTGGCTGCTGCAGTCCATCGGCAGCGGCGAGATGGAGCCCGGCGACCGGCTCCCGGGCGAGCGGGAGCTGTCGGCGCGCCTGGGCGTGAGCCGGATGACGCTCAGGCAGGCGCTGGCGACGCTGGAGCACGACGGCGTCCTGGTCAGGACGCCGGGCAGGTCGGGCGGCGCGTTCGTCGCCGACCCGCGCGTCGAGTGCGATCTGACGGGGCTGGCGGGGTTCACCGAGCAGATGCGGCGCGCCCATCTCCAGGCCGAGGCCAGAGTGCTGGTCGCCACTACCGTCCCCGCGCCCCGCTCCGTCGCCGCCGCCCTGGAGCTCGCCGTGGGCGAGCCGGTGCACCACGTCGCGCGGGTACGCTCGGCCGGGCAGTCGCCGGTGGCGCTCGAACGCTCCTTCTTCCCCGCGCTGCCCGGCTTCCTGGAGCAGGACCTCGACGGGTCGCTCTACGCCCTGCTGGCCACCCGCTACGACCTGGAGCCGCGCACCGCCGTCGAGCACCTCGACCCGGTCATCGCCAGGTCCGACGAGGCCGCCGAGCTGGGCGTCGAGCCGGGCACGCCGCTCATGCTGATCGAGCGCACCGCCTACGCGGCGGCCGGGGAGCCGGTGGAGTTCGCCCGCGACCTGTTCCGCTCCGACCGGGTGCGCATCTCGGTCCGCAGCGGCCTCAGCGCACCCGCCCGTGGCGGCCTCAGCGCACCCGCTCCCCCGCCGGGTCGAAGAGCGGGTCACTGACGACGGTCCCGGTCACCCAGGCGCCCTCCACCTCGACCTCGACCTTGACGCCCGGCCCCACCGGCAGATAGGCGTAGGCGATCGGCGAGCCGACCGTGTAGCCGTGGCCGCCCGAGGTGATCCGGGCCACGACCTGGCCGTCCAGGCGCACCGGCTCGTTGCCGAGCGCGATCGCCCCCGGCTCCAGGGTCAGGCAGCGCAGCCGCCGCTCGGGGTGGGGGTCGAGCGCGTCCTTGCCGAGGAAGTCCTTGTCGAGCTTGACGCAGAAGCCCAGCCCCGCCTCGTACGGTGTGGTCTCGGGCCCGATGTCGGCGCCCCAGACGCGGTAGCCCTTCTCCAGGCGCAGGCTGTCGATGGCCCGGTAGCCGCCGGCCCGCAGCCCGTACGGCTGCCCGGCCGCCCACAGCGCCTGCCAGAGCGCCAGGCCGTACTCGCTGGAGCAGTACAACTCCCAGCCCAGCTCCCCCACGAACGTCACCCGCAGCGCCAGCACCGGCACGTCACCCACGGTCAGCTCCCGCGCCGACATGAACGGGAATCCGAGCGGGTCGGGCGTGAGCGTCCCGAGGATGTCGCGGGCGCGCGGCCCCCACAGGGCGAAGCAGGCGTACTGGCCGGTCACGTCGGCGATCCGCACGTCGGCGCCTCTGAGCGCGGCCTGCTTGCGCAGCCAGCCCAGGTCGTGCGAGCCGAACGCGGTGCCGGTCACGATGAGGAACTCGTCCTCGGCCCGCCTGGTGACGGTGAAGTCGCACTCGATGCCGCCGCGCCGGTTGAGCGCCTGCGTGTACGTCACCGCGCCCACCTGGCGGGCGACGCGGTTGTCGCAGACCCATTCGAGCAGCTCGGCGGCGTCCGGCCCGGTAACCTGGATCTTGGCGAAGGAGGTCTCGTCGAACAGGCCCGCCGTCTCCCGCACGGCCCGGTGTTCGACCCCGATCGCGGGCGACCACAGCCGTCCGGCCCACCCTTGGGGCCGCTCATCGCGGCCACCATCCGGCTCGTTGGACCGGTCCGGCTCGTTGGACCGGTAGTAGTTGACCCGCTCCCAGCCCGCCTTCTCGCCGAACTCGGCGCCGTGCGCGGCGTGCCAGCCGTACGCCGGGGAGACCTTGAGCGGGCGGCCCGCCGAGCGCTCGTGGCCGGGGTAGCGGATGTCGTAGTAGGTCTCGTAGTTCTCCACCGCGCGGGCGAGGGTGTAGGACGGGGAGCGGTACTGGGGGCCGAAGCGGCGGATGTCCATGTGCCAGACGTCCATGGCGGGCTCGCCCTCGACGATCCACTCGGCCATCACCCTGCCGATGCCGCCGGCGCCCGCGATGCCGTGCGCGCAGAACCCGGCCGCCACGAAGAACCCGCCGACCTCGGTCTCGCCCAGGCAGAACTCGTTGTCGGGGGTGAACGCCTCCGGGCCGTTGATCATCTTGCGGATGCCGACGTCGGCCATGGCCGGGACACGGATCCGCGAATTCTCCGAGATTTCGGTGAATCGGTCCCAATCTTCGGCGAGCAGGCGGCCGTTGAAGTCGGCCGGGATGGCGTCGTAGGAGGTCTCGTTCGCCGTCCAGGGGGCGCAGGTGCGCTCGTAGCCGCCCATGACCAGGCCCTGCACCTCTTGCCGGTAGTAGACGAGCAGGTCGGGGTCGCGCAACGTCGGCAGGCCGGTGTGCTCATGGAAGGCGTCGGTGACCACGTACTGGTGCGACATCGGCACGATCGGGATCCGCACCCCGGCCATCCGGCCGATCTCGGCGGCGAACATGCCGCCGCAGTTGACGACCACTTCGCAGTCGATGTCGCCCTGGTCGGTGCGTACGCGCGTGACCCGGCCGCGTTCGGTGTCGATGCCGAGCACGCGGGTCCTGGTCCTGACGCGGGCGCCGCCCTCGCGGGCCTTCGTGGCCAGCGCGTAGCAGAGCGCGGAGGGGTCGATCTGCCCGTCGGTGGGCAGGTACGCCGCGCCGACGACGCCCGAGGGGTCCATCAGCGGGAACAGCTCGACCGCCTCGGCGACGGAGATCTCCTCCAGCGGCAGGCCGAACGTGCGCGCCCAGCCGATCTGGCGGCGGATCTCGGCCATCCGCTCCGGTGTGCCGGCCAGCTTGATGCCGCCGCACTCCGTCCAGCCGGCGTCGAGCGTGCGGTAGAGCTCCACCGAGTACTGGTTCATCCTGGTCAGCGTGGGGTCGGCGCGCAGCTGGCCGACCAGCCCCGCGGAGTGGAAGGTCGAGCCGCTGGTCAGCTCGTCGCGGTCCAGCAGGAGGACGTCGCGTTCGCCGAGCTGGGTCAGGTGGTAGGCGACGGAGGCGCCGCCCACGCCGCCGCCGATGATCACGATGCGGGCCGAGTCGCTCATGCGGGCGAGGCTACACTAAAAGGTCTAGACCGTTTAGGGGGCATCCAACTGTTCATCTTTAAGATTGAGTGGGTAGATGCAAGTGCGATTGTGTGAGTCCTAAGGAGGCCGGTGCGGCCCGGGATCTCGCATGCCAGTCGCACGACACGGTTACTGGATTCGCCGTGCACGCCGGTGGCCGGGCGACCTGCCGTTTCAGATCGCCTATGCGGTCCTAGGGTCCGGCTATCAACGCCGGGCCCCGCCGGGCGCGGCGTTGTTTTCGTTCGCCGGCCTCACACACGGTCCGGCCTGCCGTGCGGCTACCAGCCCTGAATGTCGGTCGTGATGTCGTGCATGGGTTGTGTGCGGCGAGTGGTGTTCACGTGTCGCTCATATGTTCTACCCGACGCAGCCAAATGCTGGTAATCTTACGGTCACTGTCTGTGAAAGTCGGGAGGTGCGGGTCATGCGAGCGCACGGGTCGGCTTTCCCAGCGGAGGCGGTGACGTCGTGGTGCGCCCACTGGCATGGTCGCCGTTTGGCGGGCCATTGTGCCCGCCCGGCGCGCATGGCTAAGGCGCGCGGCATCGCGATCATCGCGGTGGACCCGGCCTACACCTCCAAGTGGGGGGCTCAGCACTGGCAACAGCCCCTCACTTCCAACAACCGTAAGACCAGCCGGCACGATGCCGAGAGCATCGCGATCGGCAGGCGCGCCCAAGGCCATGCGATCCGGCGACGGACGACACCGCCCCGCGATGACCAGAGCGATCGTCGCGGGCATCGGAGCGTCCAGGCCGAACCGGATGCTCTTAGGCGTGAGGGACCCCGCCCGCACCCCCGGACCACAGACACGATCCGCGCCGCCCGGACACAGCCACAACGCGGGCAACCAGCACGCCCACCACCGTTCGGGGCGCGCGGCTGAGCATGAGCGCCCTGACAACAGGGCCCACTCCCGCTCAGTCTTCAGTAACGGTGTCGGCGCTAGCATCGATCGTCAACGATCCCCTCCTGAAGGAGAGGGCTTGAGGTGCCGTCAGGTGCTTTGAAGCCCCGCGTTGACCAGCCCTAGTCATCACCGTTGGAGGTGTGATCCAGATGGCTACCTTTCACGCA